>NZ_MNPU01000061.1 GCF_001983165.1 Pseudomonas gessardii
CGCTCTCGGCGGGTTTGCTTGCGCTTGCCGGCGTACTCAAAGTCGGAAAAGCTCATCTGGCTCATGGGCGGCTCGGATCAGGTGTTGCGGGGATTCTCGCATAACTGAAGGCTTGTTCGGAGATTCCTTAGGATCGTCCGAGTTGATTCGAATGCCCAGGAATCCATACCAAAGCAGCAGATCTACCGCGCGACTCGCCTTCTGCTGATCAAGCCCAGACTTAAGGAGAGTATCCATCACCTGCTGCTCAGAAAGGTCGGCGGATGATGCGACGAAAGCGTAGAGAAGGCCTTCAGTCTCATCGGACACGTCCTGAAGCTCGTAGCCAATATCGCGCAGCAGATCCGCTGAATAGGCCGCGATGCCTTTCTCAATGTCGCTGCCTTCGATAATCTCGTGGTTGAGGTTGATGGCAAAGCTCTTGCAATGATTGATCAGATTCAAGAGAAAGCGTGGTCTCATCAAGGAACGCTCTATCAGAAACTGAGACGTTTCCTCGCCCTTGTAATGGCTTACAAAAAGCCGCAGCCAGGCCGACTTGAAGTCCAGGTCTTCTTCAAGACCGTTGGACACGATTCGCAAACGAACGAGCTCGCGTAACAAGTCAGAATCCGTCCAATCCAGCACCACACTGGCTTCCTTGCCGCGGTCAGACGTCTCCTTGACCAGCAGCTCGTAGACGTCGTTGCGTAGGAACACTACCGAGCGCACCTTGATGTTGTCGCTGCTGAACTGACGTTCAATTTTTCGCGTAGCGTCGATCAAAGCTCTGACCATAAGCAGGTCTTCATGCTTCAGTCCGGACGTTGGCCAGCCATTATCAATATTGTCGAAGAGAAGCCATAGCACCTGCTTGTTCTCAAGGTAACGTCCCAGCTTTTGTTTGAGTTGCTTTACGTCATGCTTGTACAGGAGTTCGGTCACTTCGAATGAGCTCAGATTGACGCTTTTGGTTGAACCGTACTTGGATTGGTATTCGGAGTAGATTTTCTCCATGAGCATCGACATGCGCTCAGAAAAATCGCCTTCTGAATCGTAATCTTCTCCCCGATACAGCTCGGCGAGCTCGCGATAGCCTTCATACAGCCTATGATCATGGATGTGACGCTGTTTGTCTTTTTCCAAAATCTTGTAGCAAATTTCCAGCAGTAGCACGTACTCCCAAAACGCCGTGATTGTGTGCTGGTAGGTGCCTTCGGAAAGAAACTGAAGGATGCGTTCTTTGAATTTGATGAGTTTGTAGCCGTCTGGCTTCAAATCCAAAACGATATTCTTGTTACGGTTTTTGTCGCGCTCGGCATCCCTGATTTGAAGAAAGATGGCTGATTTTCCAGAACCCTTACGACCGACGACCAAATGCGCCTCGCCACGCAACGATTTCAGAAACTGATCGGTCTCCAGATAATAACGTTCGAGATCCCGCATTTCGTTCTCGGCAGATGTCGCGCCGAGGTTGAGTTTTTTGATAAATGACCGCTCGGGTTTCGCGCCAGAAGCCTCAAGCTGCTGAAACGCTTGGGTCACATCGGACGCAAACACCTCAATGGCGCGGTTAACATCATTCGGATGGTAGGTAACCTGGACAAAGTCTCGATAATCCACTGGGACCGGCTCATCGCCTGACTGAAGAATGCACATCGCCTTGCCCATGCCATCGGCCAAACCAGCAATGAAGGCGGCTCGCATGTTGTGGATGGCCGCTCCTGTCGCCCCAGTAGATAGCAACGGAACCACAACTCCATAGGATTGTGCGACCTGATTGATCGCGTCATAGGCCGAAAGCCTGGGAGTTTCGTTTGGATCAAAGTTACGGAAGATGAAGCCGCCCTTTTTGATTCTCGAGATGATGCGGGTCGACCAGTCGGTTTTGTGCGGTGTATCCAACAAATAAACCGGTGCCTTGAGATTGAGCGCAGCAGACACGTCAATCGATTTCCAGGCTGACGCGTTGTTCAAGAAACCGCTCAGCTCAGGCGAGTTCTGGTATTCCTGAAACCCAAGGGTGTCAAAAATACCGACATCGGAAATTTTCAACCCCTGCGACTGGAGGCTTTTGTTTTTGACAAGCAGAACGCGCTTTGATTTACCAAGGGCGTAGCCAATTTCATACGTGACGTTGAAATTTAGCTCACTGATGTCAGCAACCAGGAAATCGGCTGCATCAATACTTGCCAGCACTTCGTCAGAGATGAAGTGACCGACGATGTCCAAGGCCCTCCAGGTAGACACAACCGTTTTCGTATTGGTTCTTGAGCTGGTAGCAACAGCACTCTCAATGGTTTGCCCTATCTCGGCAGGCGTTGACGCGTAAGCAAAAAAGCCAATGACGTCCTTCATATCCTTTCCCTGAAATAACAACCGGTTGTTCTCGTGTCTTCAGGATAACGACCACCATGCCGATGGTAAATGGCTATCAGTATGCCCATCACATGCTAGAGCTAGGATCAAGACCACTAGTTGGTGTCGAAGGCCCCCGGATCGTACACGTAGCCTGGCTTCCAGGCAGTCATAGGTTCAGCGACCACCTCTCTTGGGCTATAGATCTCGGCCGCTTGCTTTGCGTCTCCACGACAGAGATGAATCACATCTTTCGCCTGCTGCTTGGCTTTGCATTACGGCGGGATCTTCTCCCACAAGATTGCGCCCATGCTGGGCGCACCGAAAAAGGACCCGAAGTTCCTGATTTCAACTAACGCCCACGTTGCTGCTTATGCCAAAGCTGTCGCTAGCTCACAGCCCTTGAGATACCAAAGCTACCTAGATCTAGAATATCCGTGGGAGTAAATGTGGGAGTATTTTTTCAGACATGAAAAAGCCCAACCTGTGAAGATTGGGCTAAGTCATTGAAAAATATGGTCGGGACGGAGTGATTCGAACACTCGACCCCTAGCACCCCATGCTAGTGCGCTACCGGACTGCGCTACGCCCCGACTAGGCGTGAAACTGGGTTCGCTTCGTAACGAAGCGATCAAGAATATACCGCAAGCATTTGAAATGTGGAAGTATTTTAAAGGCTTGTTTCACTTTTTCAAAACCACCAGTACATCTTCCAGTTCCGAGATCATCTGGCGGATCAGTTGTTTGTATTGGGTGGTGTCGTCTTTGGCCTCATCACCGGACATACGCTGGCGTGCGCCGCTGATGGTGAACCCCTGGTCGTACAGCAACGCACGGATCTGTCGGATCATCAGCACATCCTGGCGCTGATAATACCGACGGTTCCCGGTGCGTTTGACGGGGTTGAGTTGAGGAAACTCCTGCTCCCAATAGCGCAGTACGTGCGGTTTTACCGCACACAGCTCGCTGACTTCACCAATGGTGAAGTAGCGTTTGCCTGGGATGACGGGTAGCTCGTCGTTATGACTTGGTTCCAGCATAAGCCTCAACTCGGGCCTTCAACTTCTGCCCTGGACGAAAGGTGACCACACGGCGAGCCGTGATCGGGATTTCTTCTCCCGTTTTTGGATTGCGGCCAGGCCGCTGGCGTTTGTCCCGCAGGTCAAAATTGCCGAAACCGGACAATTTGACCTGTTCGTTGTCTTCCAGAGCGTGCCTGATTTCTTCAAAAAACAGCTCGACCAATTCCTTGGCCTCACGCTTGTTCAGACCCAACTCTTCGTACAGACGTTCCGCCATCTCAGCTTTCGTCAAAGCCCCCATACGTCACTTCCTTAACGTGGCGTTCAACCTTTGTTCGAGCGAGGTGAGGATATTTTGCGTCGTGGTATTCACCTCATCGTCATTAAGAGTGCGCGATGGATGCTGCCAGGTCAAGCCAACTGCAAGGCTTTTTCTATGCGGATCAATGCCTTTACCCTGATAGACGTCAAATAGCCTGAGGTCCGTCAGCCATTCGCCTGCATTTTCTCGGATTACTTGCAGCACGGCGCTGGCCGCCACATCACGATCGGCCACCAGGGCCAGGTCACGACGCACTTCCGGGAAACGCGACAGTTCGCTGAACTTAGGCATCTTGCCCGCGGCAACTTCAGCCAATACCAGCTCGAAGACGAAGACCGGACGGTCAAGACCGAGGGTTTTCGACAATTCCGGGTGGATGGCACCGACGAAACCGACCAGCCGACCTTCACGCTCGATGCGCGCAGTCTGGCCTGGATGCAATGCCGGGTGACTGCCAGGAACAAACGCGAAAGCATCCAGCGCGCCAGCAAAGCCCAGCACCGCTTCCACGTCAGCCTTGACGTCGAAGAAGTCCACGGGATCGCGACCCTGTGCCCAGCCTTCCGGCAGGCGGCTGCCGCAGACGACGCCGGCCAGCATCGGCTCTTGCTTCAGGCCGTCCAGTTGCCCGACAAAGCGCAGGCCGCTTTCAAACATGCGCACGCGGTCCTGCTGACGGTTCAGGTTGTGGGAAAGTGCTTTCACCAGGCCTGGCCACAGGGACGAACGCATGGCCGCCATGTCGTTGGAGATCGGGTTGGCCAGCAACAGCGGCTCGACACCCGGGCTGAACAGTTCAAACTGCTTGGGATCGATGAAGCTGTAGGTCACCGCTTCCTGGTAACCGCGTGCGACCAGCAGGCGACGCAGCTCTGGCAGGTGCGCACGGGCTTCGGCCTTGGGTTGCGGGGCCAGGCGCGCTTGCGGGTAACGAACCGGCAGGCGGTTGTAGCCGTACAGGCGGGCCAGTTCTTCGATCAGGTCGACTTCAAGGCTGATATCGAAGCGATGGCTTGGCACTGCTACGCGCCACTGCCCTGCCCCATCAGCACTGATGCCCAGGCCAAGGCCAGTCAGCAGGCGGACGATTTGCGCTTCTTCAATCACCAGGCCGAGCATTTGCTCGACGCGCTGGGCGCGCAGCGTCACCGGCGCAATCGACGGCAGGTGCTGCTCGCTGACGGTCTCGGTGATCGGGCCGGCTTCACCGCCGGTGATTTCCAGCAGCAGGCCAGTGGCGCGCTCCATGGCTTCACGGGCCAGTTGCCAGTCCACGCCACGCTCGTAGCGGTGCGAGGCATCGGTGTGCAGGCCGTAGGAACGAGCCTTGCCCGCCACAGCGATCTGGTCGAAGAACGCACTTTCAAGGAATAGGTCGCGAGTGGTCGCCGAGACACCACTGTGCTCACCGCCCATCACACCGGCAATGGCCAGGGCCCGGGAGTGGTCAGCGATCACCAGGGTATCGCTGCGCAGGGTCACTTCCTGGCCATCGAGCAAGACCAGTTTTTCGCCTTCCTCGGCCATGCGCACGCGGATCCCGCCGTTGATCTCGGCCAGATCGAAAGCGTGCAGCGGTTGACCCAGCTCCAGCATCACGTAGTTGGTGATGTCGACGGCGGCATCGATGCTGCGCACATCGGCACGCCGCAGGCGCTCGACCATCCACAGCGGGGTTGGCCGGGACAGGTCGACATTGCGGATGACACGGCCCAGGTAGCGCGGGCACGCGTTTGGCGCCAGCACTTCGATGGAACGCACTTCGTCGTGGACTGCCGCAACGGCCGCAACCACCGGACGCGTGACAGGCACGTCGTACAGTGCGCCGACTTCACGGGCCAGGCCGGCCAGGGACAGGCAGTCGCCACGGTTCGGGGTCAAGTCGACTTCGATGCTGGCGTCTTCCAGGTCCAGGTAGACACGGATGTCCTGGCCCACGGGCGCGTCAGCCGGCAGTTCCATCAAACCATCATTACCTTCGCCAACCTGCAACTCCGCCTGGGAGCACAGCATGCCGTTGGACTCAACGCCACGCAGCTTGGCTTTCTTGATCTTGAAATCACCGGGCAGCTCGGCACCGATCATGGCGAACGGGATCTTCAGGCCCGGGCGCACGTTTGGCGCTCCGCACACTACCTGGAAGGTTTGCGCGCCATTGCTGACCTGGCAGACACGCAGTTTGTCGGCGTCGGGGTGCTGCTCGGTGCTCAGCACCTCGCCCACTACCACGCCACTGAAAACACCGGCGGCCGGCGTAACGCTATCGACCTCAAGACCGGCCATCGACAGACGAGCAACCAGCTCATCGCGATTTACCTGCGGGCTTACCCAGCCACGCAGCCATTGTTCACTGAATTTCATCCTGCTCTCCTAAAGGTTCGTTACGACTAGCGAAATTGCGCGAGGAACCGCAAGTCGTTGTCGAAGAACAGGCGCAAGTCGTTCACGCCGTAACGCAGCATGGCCAGACGCTCAACGCCCATGCCGAAGGCAAAGCCCGAGAACTCTTCCGGGTCGATCCCGGACATGCGCAGCACGTTGGGGTGAACCATGCCGCAACCCATGACTTCCAGCCAGCCGGTCTGTTTGCAGACACGGCAGCCTTTACCGCTGCACATCACGCATTCCATATCGACTTCGGCGGATGGCTCGGTGAACGGGAAGTAGGACGGACGGAAACGTACCGCCAGCTCTTTTTCAAAGAACACCCGCAGGAATTCTTCGATGGTGCCTTTGAGGTCGGCGAAATTGATGTCGCGATCCACCAGCAGGCCTTCGACCTGGTGGAACATCGGCGAGTGGGTGATATCGGAGTCGCTACGGTACACACGGCCTGGGCAGACGATGCGGATCGGCGGCTGCTGCGATTCCATGGTACGGACCTGTACCGGCGAGGTATGGGTGCGCAACAGCATGTTCGCATTGAAATAGAAGGTGTCGTGCATCGACCGGGCCGGGTGATGGCCTGGGATGTTGAGCGCCTCGAAGTTGTGATAGTCGTCTTCGACCTCAGGGCCTTCGGCAATGCCGTAGCCGATATGGGTGAAGAACTGCTCGATACGTTCCAGAGTCCGGGTAACCGGATGCAGGCCGCCTGAGGTCTGGCCGCGGCCAGGCAGGGTCACGTCAATGGACTCGGCGGCGAGCTTGGCCGCAAGATCGGCCTCCTCGAACAACGCCTTGCGCGCATTGAGAACCTCTGTGACACGCTCCTTGGCAACGTTGATCAGCGCGCCGACTTGCGGGCGCTCTTCTGCTGGCAGATTGCCCAGGGTCTTCATCACCTGAGTCAATTCACCTTTCTTGCCAAGGTAGTGAACCCGGATTTGCTCCAGGGCATTGATATCTTCAGCGCTTTGCACAGCCTCAAGAGCTTGAGCGACCAGCGCGTCCAGGTTTTCCATGTACAGACTCCAGATACAAAATAGGGGAAGAGCTTGAAGGCTCTTCCCCTATTTATGACGTTTACCACCTTGGGCTACAGGAGTAACCCAGGGTGACTGTCGGGGGTACTTAAGCCAAGGTGGCTTTAGCTTTCTCGACAATCGCAGCAAACACCGCTTTTTCGTTCACGGCCAGTTCAGCCAGAACCTTACGGTCGATTTCGATGGACGCTTTTTTCAGGCCAGCGATGAAACGGCTGTAGGACAGACCGTTAACACGTGCACCAGCATTGATACGAGCGATCCACAGAGCGCGGAACTGACGTTTTTTCTGACGACGGTCACGGTAGGCGTATTGGCCTGCCTTGATTACCGCTTGCTTGGCAACACGGAATACGCGTGAACGCGCGCCGTAGTAGCCTTTAGCGAGTTTCAGAATTTTTTTGTGACGCTTACGGGCAATGACGCCACGCTTTACACGAGCCATGAGTTACTTCCTCTATTCTTGATCCAAAATTAACGAAGGCGCAGCATGCGCTCGACTTTTGCCACGTCAGACGGATGCAGCAAGCTGCTACCGCGCAGTTGACGCTTACGCTTGGTCGACATTTTGGTCAGGATGTGGCTCTTGAAAGCGTGCTTGTGCTTGATACCGTTAGCAGTTTTCAGAAACCGCTTAGCAGCACCACTTTTAGTCTTCATCTTTGGCATGTTCGGATACTCCGCATTCAGTTGATAAACATAATCAGAAGGCCTGCCGTGCCCTATTGATTACTTCTTCTTTTTCGGGGCGATGACCATGATCAGCTGGCGTCCTTCCATCTTAGGATGCTGTTCGACGGAACCGTACTCCAGCAGGTCAGCTTCAACCCGCTTGAGGAGTTCCATACCCAGCTCCTGGTGGGCCATCTCACGGCCGCGGAATCGCAAGGATACCTTGGCCCTGTCCCCATCACTCAGGAAACGTACCAGGTTGCGCAGTTTTACCTGGTAATCCCCTTCCTCCGTCCCTGGACGAAACTTGATTTCTTTAACCTGGATCTGCTTCTGGTTTTTCTTGGCTGCGGCAATCTGCTTCTTCTTCTCGAAGATCGATTTGCCGTAATCCATCAGCTTGCAGACAGGCGGTACAGCATCGGCGGAAATTTCCACCAAATCGAGCTTGGCTTCTTCAGCCTTAAGAAGCGCGTCTTCAATTGACACAATCCCAAGCTGCTCACCCTCAGCCCCAATTAACCGAACCTCGCGTGCCGAGATATTCTCGTTGATCGGGGCTTTCGGTGCAGCTCGTTTATCTTGTCTCATTTCACGCTTAATAATAATTACTCCGAATCTGGGCGACCACGCCGGGAAACCGCTTGCGCGAGGAACTCAGCGAACTGGGCGACGGGCATCGAGCCCAGGTCAGCACCTTCGCGAGTACGCACAGCGACAGTCTGCATCTCGACTTCCCGATCTCCGATAACCAAAAGATAGGGAACCTTGAGCAAAGTATGCTCGCGGATTTTAAAGCCGATCTTTTCATTTCTCAAGTCGGACTTGGCACGAAATCCGCTTTCGTTGAGTGTTTTTTCAACTTCAGCGGCAAAATCGGCCTGTTTATCAGTGATATTCATGATCACTGCCTGGGTCGGAGCCAGCCACGCAGGGAACGCGCCCTCGTAGTGCTCGATCAGGATCCCGACGAACCGCTCGAACGAGCCGAGGATCGCCCGGTGCAACATAACCGGGTGTTTACGGCTGTTGTCTTCGGAGACGTATTCGGCTCCCAGACGGATCGGCAGGTTAAAATCGAGCTGCAAGGTACCACATTGCCAGACACGGCCAAGGCAATCTTTCAGCGAAAATTCGATTTTAGGACCGTAGAAGGCCCCCTCACCCGGTTGCAGATCGTACGCAAGGCCCGCGCTATCTAGCGCTGCGGCCAGTGCAGCTTCGGCGCGATCCCACAGCTCGTCGGAGCCAACGCGTTTTTCCGGACGAGTGGACAGCTTCATCTCGACCTCGGTAAAGCCGAAATCGCGATAGACGTCCATGGTCAGCTTGATGAACGCAGCGGATTCGGCCTGCATCTGCTCTTCGGTGCAGAAGATGTGGGCGTCGTCCTGGGTGAAGCCGCGCACACGCATAATGCCGTGCAGCGCACCCGATGGCTCGTTACGGTGGCAGGCACCGAACTCGGCCAGGCGCATCGGCAGCTCGCGGTAGCTTTTCAAGCCCTGATTGAACACTTGCACGTGGCACGGGCAGTTCATCGGCTTGATAGCGTAGTCGCGGCTTTCCGACTCGGTGGTGAACATATTGTCGGCGTAGTTGGCCCAGTGCCCGGATTTCTCCCACAGGCTGCGGTCAACCACCTGCGGCGTCTTGATCTCCAGGTAGCCGTTTTCACGTTGCACCTTGCGCATGTACTGCTCAAGCACCTGGTACAGGGTCCAGCCGTTCGGGTGCCAGAACACCATGCCCGGCGCTTCTTCCTGGAGGTGGAACAGGTTCAGGCGCTTGCCGATCTTGCGGTGGTCGCGCTTCTCGGCTTCTTCGATACGCTGGATGTAGGCCGCCAGCTGCTTCTTGTCAGCCCAGGCGGTACCGTAGACCCGTTGCAGTTGCTCGTTTTTCGCATCGCCGCGCCAGTAGGCGCCGGACAGCTTGGTCAGCTTGAACGACTTGAGGAAGCGCGTGTTCGGCACGTGCGGGCCACGGCACATGTCGACATATTCTTCGTGGTAATACAGGCCCATGGCCTGTTCGTCCGGCATGTCTTCCACCAGACGCAGCTTGTAGTCCTCGCCACGGGCGGTGAACACGTCGATCACTTCGGCGCGCGGCGTGACTTTCTTGATGACGTCGTAGTCTTTCTCGATCAGCGCATGCATGCGCGCTTCGATGGCCGCCATGTCGTCCGGCGTAAAAGGACGCTCGTAGGCGATATCGTAATAGAAGCCTTCGTCGATGACCGGGCCGATCACCATCTTCGCGGTGGGGTACAGCTGCTTGACCGCATGGCCAATCAGGTGTGCGCAAGAGTGGCGAATGATCTCCAGCCCCTCTTGATCCTTGGGCGTGATGATTTGCAAGGTGGCGTCGCTGGTGATCAGGTCGCTGGCGTCAACCAGCTTGCCGTCGACCTTGCCGGCCACGGTGGCCTTGGCCAGGCCTGCACCAATGGATGCGGCGACCTCGGCTACGGAAACCGGATGATCGAATGAACGTTGACTGCCGTCGGGAAGAGTAATAGTTGGCATGGCGCCTCCTCTCCTAGTGGTGACCCCTACCAAAGGTCACGTGGGTTGGGATGAGCCAGTACAAGATCCAACACCAGGCCGCTCATTGCTGAACGCCTGCCTTACAGCGGCAGGAGCCTTTCGGCCAACCGATAATCGAACCAGAGTGACTGGAGTTAAACAAAAGAGCCTGGCCAGAAAAAAGCCAGGTCGCTGATGCTAGCACAGATGAACGGTCAGGGTGCCGCCCCACGGCCGCGCAAAGGCAAACTCCAGGCTTTTACAGGCAAAAGTGAACTTGGGCTGTACGCCAGGCCTCAAACACACTGAAAATCGCCGTCCGTCATCTCGACTCAAGGAGCATCTAACCATGCGCAGCACCTCGATCTTCGCCCTTGCCGCTTCCCTGGCCCTGTTCTCGATTGGCGCACAAGCCGCCGCCCCCTCCAACTGGCCTGCCGGTGCCCGGGATGGCTTCGTCCAGGACTGCAGCGCCGCCGCCAGCCAGAACGTTGATGTCAAAACCGCCAAAGCCCATTGCGAATGCGGCGCGGACAAGATCAACGCGGAATTGAGCACTGCGGAAATCAAAGAACTGATGACCAACAAGAACGCCAGCCCGGAGCTTAAAAACAAAGCAGTGGCGGCTATTTCGTCCTGCAAAGTCGTGAAGAAAAAGTAAGCCAGACAGCCAATCAGACGGCCAATTGGCCCTGAAAACGGCCTGAAAATCGCCATTTCTCACAATTTACATTGCTTTTACGGCTTTTTTTACCAGTCGACATTTCACGCTAAAGCCCCGTAAACCGGGGCTTACAGCCAACCACGGCACTGCAGGCAACGCGATTGGTTAGCAAACAGTGCCTTGGGGGGGCTCCCAAGTCGAACATTTCGACTATGATACCCCGGTGTGCCCAGTTGGCCTGAGCAGCACAGCACTACTGAAAATATATGTTTCTTGGAGATACACCATGTCTAATCGCCAAACCGGCACCGTTAAATGGTTCAACGATGAAAAAGGCTTCGGCTTCATCACTCCTCAAGGTGGCGGTGACGACCTGTTCGTACACTTCAAAGCTATCGAAAGCGACGGTTTCAAAAGCCTGAAAGAAGGCCAAACCGTTTCCTTCGTGGCTGAGAAAGGCCAAAAGGGTATGCAAGCTGCACAGGTTCGCCCAGAGTAATTTCTGCGCCGATCTAAAAAACCCCGTCCATGTGACGGGGTTTTTTATGGCTCAGGCAAAAGCGTTGCGCTATCAACCGCAATTGATGCGGGTAATCACCAGGTTGTCATCGGTGTTGAGGTTCAAGCGATCAGAGCGGTATTCGAGGGTGACCATATCGTTGGGCTTGAGAATACGTGCATTCTGCGCGCCTGCGCGGGTACGGGCCTGTTCCAGCAGTTGTGGCGAGGCCTTCTGGCCGATTGCGAACTGCGCAGCCTTCGCTTCGCAGCGCGTATGAACAGGCTCAGCCACGGCCGTGTCTTTGGCTGGCTCAGAGGTACCCGAAGTGCTGCAACCCGCCAGGACAGCTGCTGCCAACAAAGTACCGAATGATGCGAGCTTCCAAGGCATGAAGCCTCCTTTGATAAAAAATGGACAGAGATCGTGCGACCGTGATTTGGCCAATTGGTTTCAGAATTGTCACAATTGGCCGTAGGCAAGTCTGCCTGACTCAACACCATGGCCCGATGAATCAATCGTCACCAGATATGAATAAGTGTCAGTAGATATCGATGTAGTCAAACGACGGCTTCGGCCAGTTCTGCTTCAGCGCATTGAAAATCTGCATCACCCATACCTCATCACTGGCCGCCACCTTGCCCACATAGCCCGACCCTGCCGCCCAGGTCTCCAGGCGAAACAGCAACCCATCAACCTGCATGCCTCCTACCACGCAGGAAGAAATATAGGCGATACCGGCCTTGGTAACCCGTAGCTGGGTGTGCTGATCGTCACTGGCACTGGCAATCATTTGGCGAACGGCTGCCAATGTGAGGTTCTTGGGGTTGGTCAAATCGATGTGCACGCGGCTTGTCCTGGCAGTTAAACAGAGCACCAGTGTCGCACAGCGCTCCCCTCATGCCTAAGTAGCCGTGCCAAACGCAGCGCAAAATGGTTAACTCTGCAGGCCAGTCCAGCCTATGCGAGCCGCGAGAACCCGATGACCATCGTTACCATCAATGCCGATATCAAGGCCAAGTGGCCCCAAGGGCAAAGTTCCTACAGCCCTGGCAGCCCGGAAGAGTTGGCAATCATCGGCATAGACCTGCTGGTCAAGGAGCTGGGCACCCAGGCCGCGCAAGCCTTTATCAGCCAGGTATTCGAGAAATACCCGGCCGAGCACATGGGGGTCGAAGACCCCCTGCGCGAATAGACGCCGGCCAGCGAGCGCCGACCGACAAGTGGCTTACTTCAGGCGCGCAAGGCGCTCGGTGAGCAGGTCGAAAAAGCCCTGGGCATTGCCGTTTTCCACCCAGAACACATTCTTGTCGTGCTTGAGGCCATCGTACCAATCGACGATGGTCTGGCCGAAGGTCGGGCCTTCACGGCTATCGACCACCATATTGGCCTGGCGCCCGGTAAACAGCTCAGGCTTGAGCAGGTAAGCGATCACAGTGGCATCGTGCACCGGGCCACCCGACATACCGTAGTGCTCCATATCGCCCTTGACGTATTCGTTGAGAATATCGCCGACCACTTTGCTGGCATTGTTCTTCAGGTCAGCGATTTTCTGCAGGCGCGCTTCGCTGGTGAGGATCTTGTGGGTCACATCCAGCGGCAGGTAGGTCAGCTTGACGCCACTTTTAAGCACGATTTCAGCCGCCACCGGATCAGCAAACAGGTTGAACTCGGCCACCGGCGTAATATTGCCGCCATTGAAGTGCGCGCCGCCCATGACCACCACTTCCTTGATGCCCTGGGTGATATGTGGCGCCTGGGTCAGCGCCAGCGCCAGGTTGGTCTGTGGGCCGAGCATGGCAATGGTGATGCTATGGGGCTTGGCGGTGCTCAAGGTCTTGATCAGGTAGTCGACCGCATTGCCTTCGGCCAGGCCTTTTTTCGGCTCGTGCACGGTGACACCGGAAATGCCTTCCTTGCCATGGATGTTCTCGGCATAGATCGGCGTGCGCAGCAACGGCTGCGGCGCGCCGGCATACACGGGGATCTCTTCGCGCCCTGCCCACTCACGGGCCAGGCGCGCATTACGCGAGGTCTTGTCCAGCCGCACGTTGCCGGCCACGGTGGTCAATGCCCGAATGTCCAGCTCCTGCGGCGACGCCATCGCAAACAGCAACGCCACTACGTCATCAGCGCCCGGATCGGTATCAATGATCAGGTCGATTTTTTCCGCCGCCTGGGCGCTTGCAGCAGTTAGCACGGACAAAAGCAGCACACTCCGAAACAGATGTCGCAAGGTTGGGGTTCTACGTTGCATGACGCACTCCTTGTCACTGTGGGAAAAACTAGAAAGTCACGCCAGACACCAGCGCGATATTGCAGTAGGGCTGGCACTCGCCAGTACGCACCACCGCGCGCGCCTTGTGGCTGAGCGATTTGAACGCTTCATGACTGAGCAGATGGCGCTCACCCAACTCGCCATCCAGCGCGTTGAGACCAGCCAGGGCCGGCGGCTGCCGGAGCAGGATTTCCTCGGCCAATACGTGGCTTTCAACCTGCATCTCGCTGAGCACCACGCGCAGGGTGCTGATGAAATCGGGGATGCCCTGGGTCAGCGCCAGATCGATCAATTCCACACCCGGCGGCACCGGCAGGCCGGCATCGCCGATCACCAGGATGTCGCCATGCCCCAGGGAGGCGATCAGTCGCGACAGGGCAATATTGAGCAGGGGCGTCTTTTTCATGGGTGAACAAAGCCTTGAACGTCGTGCAACGTAGGAATAGAGGGTTGCGCCCCGGCACGGGTGACCGACAGGGCCGCCGCAACCTGGCCAAAACGGATGGCCTCGGCCTCGCTCTGGCCGTTGGCCAGCGCTGCCGCAAAGCCGCCGACAAAAGTGTCGCCCGCCGCCGTGGTATCCACGGCCTGGACCTTGGGCGCCAGCAGATGCTCGAAACCCCGGCCATCGGCGAGCAGCGCGCCCTGCGAGCCAAGAGTCACGATCACCTTGCCCGCCCCGGCTTTTAGCAGATGAGTGGCCGCGACCCTCGCCGCGTCCAGGGAATCCACCGGTACGCCGCTCAAGGCCGACGCTTCGCTTTCGTTGGGGATCAGGTAATCGATGGCGGCGTACCAGTCTGCCGGCAATGGGCCGCTGGCCGGCGCCGGGTTGAGGATCACCGTCTTGCCCAATTCGCGACCGCGCTTGAGGGCATAGCCCACGGTGTCCATGGGCACTTCTAACTGGCAGACAATCACCCTGGCCGCCTGCAGCACCGCATCGAACGCCAGCAGCGAGGCAGGTGTCAGTTGGCCATTACTGCCAGCCACAATCACGATCGCATTCTGGCTGCTGTCATCGACCACAATCAGCGCGACGCCACTGGAGCCCTGCACCTCACTGACGGCCTGGCAGTCAATACCTTCAACCACCAACGCATCGCGCAACTGCGCGCCATAGGCATCGCTGCCCACGCAGCCGATCATTGCCACCTCAGCACCGAGACGCGCCGCCGCGACCGCCTGGTTGGCGCCCTTGCCGCCCGGGACAGTGGCAAACGACTGGCCGACCAGGGTCTCACCGGCACGGGGCAGCCGGCTGGCCCGGGTCACCAGGTCCATGTTCAGGCTGCCTACTACCACTACTGTTGCTGGCATACATCAATACTCATCAATTCGTTCAACGGTTGGAGGCAAACACAGCAGCCAATGGCGCCGTAGACTCACGCAAGACAATGCTCGGCGTGACAATGCGCTGGTCAACCGGCAATTGCGGGGTCGCAATCCGTCGTAATAACAACTCCGCCGCCATCTCCCCCAATTGCAGGATCGACTGGCCCACGGTGGTCAACGCCGGGTACACATAGCGGCTCATTTGAATGTCATCAAAACCAATCACCGACAGCTCGGCCGGCACCCGCAGGTTGCGCTCGGCCGCCGCCCGCAACACACCGAAACCAATCATGTCGTTGCCGGCGAAGATCGCACTGGGCGGGTTGTCCGCCAGCAACTGCACCGCCGCCCCATAGCCACCGGTGCTGGTGAAATCGCTTTCCAGCACACGGCTGGCGGGCACTGTGATCCCGGCCTCCAGCAGCGCCCGCTGGTAACCGGCCAAGCGCATCTGTGCCACACGCGTATGTGCGGGCCCGCCGATACAGGCGATATCCCGGTGCCCCAGCGCCAGCAAATGCCGGGTCGCCAGGTACGCGCCCTGCTCGTGATCGATGCGCACCAGGTCCACGTCAATGCCCTCCAGGCCACGGTCGACAATGACCATGGGCGTGCGCACCGCCTTGAGGCCCGTGGCCAGGCCGCTGTCATCGCCACCGACCGAGGTGACGATCAAGCCGTCGATGCGTTTTTCCAGTAATACTCGCAAATAGTTGCGCTGTTTCTCGGCGTTATCGTCGGAATTGCACAGGATCACGCAATAACCATTGCGCTCGCAGTAGTCCTCGATGCCCCTGGCCAGCTCCGCGAAATACGGGTTGAGGCTGTTGGGCACCAACAGGCCGATGGTCGCCGTGGTCTTGGCTTTCAGCGAGCGGGCGACTGCGCTGGGTACATAGTCCAACTGCTTGATCGCGGCTTCGACCTTGAGCCGCACCGGCTCGCTGACCGGGCGCGTCCTGTTCACCACATGGGAGACCGTGGTGTAGGAAATGCCCGCAAGCGCCGCCACATCCTTGATGGTTGCCATGGCTTAGCCCCGCCGGCTGGCGCGTTGACTGCGGTAGGTGTCGAGCACCACGGCAATCACGATAACGGCGCCGGTAATGATGCGTTTGGTCGGCTCGGTCGCGCCGATCTGCGCCAGGCCGGCCGCCAGTACGGAAATGATCAGCACCCCGAAGAACGTGCTGATCACCGAGCCACGCCCGCCCATCAGGCTGGTGCCACCAATCACCACGGCGGCAATCACCTGTAACTCCAGGCCGGAACCGGCATTCGGGTCGGCCGCTTCCAGGCGGGAAATCTGGAACAGCGCCGCCACCCCGGCCAACAACCCCATCAGGCTGAATACCAGGATCTTGTAGGGTTTTGGATTGATGCCTGCCAGGCGCACCGCCTCTTCATTGGTGCCGATGCCGATCAGGTAGCGGCCAAATACGGTACGCGTCAGCACCGCCTGGGCCACGATAATCACCAGCAGCGCAATGATGAACGAGGGCGAGATCCCAAAGGCCACCGGGTTGGACAGCCAGGCGAAGGAGTCGCCGATATAGGCGGTACGCGACCCCGTCATCTGGTAGGCCGCGCCACGGGCCATTTCCAGCACACCCAGGGACACAATGAACGATGGAATCCGCCAGGCCACGGTGATCGAGCCGGTAATGGTCCCGGCCAATGCCGCACAGCCCATGCCCAGCAATGCCGCCGGGATCACGCTCCAGCCCCAGCCCAGGATCGCCACGCTGACCGCAGACGCGGCCAGGGCCAAGACCGAGCCCACCGACAGGTCAATGCCGCCGATGATCAGGATGAACGTCATGCCCACCGCCAGCACCATCAGGTCGGGAATCTGGTTGGCGATGGTGCTGAAGGTGTCATAGGACCAAAAGTGACTGCTCAGGGCCGAGAACAGCGCAATCATGGCCATCAAGGCGCCTGCCAGGCCCAGGTAAGTGCCCAGGCCGTAGAAATTGCCGCCGGCTTTTGTAGTAGAAGTTGCTGATTTCATGGGGTTGTCCTGGGCGCGGCTTCATTGAGCAACGCGTCACGTTTCTGATAGCCGGCAAATGCGGCCGCAAGCAATTCGTCCTGGGTCCAGTCGGCACGCTCGAAGGTCTCGATCAAGCGCCCGGCAGACAGCACACCGATGCGGTCGCAGATCAGCATCAGCTCGCGCAGGTCGCTGGACACCACCACCAGCGCCTTGCCCTGGCGGGTCAAGTCGCCAAGCAGCGCATAGATATCAAACTTGGCGCCCACATCGATGCCACGGGTGGGCTCATCAAACAGCATCACCGCGCAATCGCGCTCCAGCCAGCGGCCGATCACCACTTTTTGCTGATTGCCGCCCGACAGCTCGGACACCAATTGCGCCGGGCTGGAGCTGCGAATACGCATGGCGTCGATCTGCCGCTTGGCCAGGGCCGTTTCGTCGCGCCCATTGACCAGGCCGGCGCTGGACACCTTGGCCATATTGCCCAGGGCCGTGTTGGCGCTGATCGATTGGCTGAGCAACAGGCCCTCGCCCTTGCGATCCTCGGTGATCAGGGCAATGCCATGGCCTACTGCATCCACCGGCGAACGAATGCTCACCACCCGCGCCGGCGAACCGAGGGCGACCGTGCCACTGTCGGCCAGGTCGGCGCCAAAGATCAGACGCAGCAATTCGGTGCGGCCGGCACCGATCAATCCCGAAATGCCGTAGATTTCACCGGCACGCACTTCAAAGGACACATCGCGAACCTTGTCCCCACGGGTCAGGCCCTTGACCGTCAAGGCCGGTGCGCCGATGGTGCGCGGGCCAAGGTCGATGTGCTCGCCCAACTCGCGGCCGACCATCAGCGTGACCAGTTGCTCACTGTTGTAATTGGCCATCGGCTCGACACACACCAACTGGCCATCACGCAGCACGGCAATGCGCTGGGCCACCCGCGCCAGCTCTTCCAGGCGATGGGAAATATAAATAATGGCCACGCCCCGGGCCTGCAGGCGAGTGATTTGCGCAAACAGCATCTCGACTTCACGGGCGGTGAGCATGGCCGTCGGCTCGTCGAGGATCAGCACATGGCAGTCACCGATCAGGTTGCGGGCAATCTCGACCATCTGTTGATGGCCAATGCCCAGGCTGCCGACCAACGTATCCGGGTCGATCGCATCCAGGCCCACTTGCGCCATGGCCTCGATCGCGGCCTTGCGCAATTGCTTGCGGCTGATCCAGCCACCGCGACTGGGCAGGTTGTCGAGGAACAGGTTTTCGGCCACGGTCAGGGTCGGCAGCAGGTTGAGCTCCTGCATGACCATGCGCACGCCCTGCTTTTCCGCCTGGGTCCGGCTGGCCGGGGTGTAATCCTGGCCATTGAACTGCATCTGCCCGGTGGTGGGCGTGACCAGGCCGCCGATGATCTTCGACAGGGTGCTTTTGCCCGCGCCATTCTCACCGGTCAGCGCCAACACTTCACCGCGATTAAGCGTCAGGGTGATGTCGGACAGCACTGGCTGGGCATAAGTCTTACCGATACCACGGACCGAGAGGACAGTGGCCGGTGCGGAAGATGACATAGGAAAATCTCCAGGCGCCCGCTCGACGGGAGCGGGCGCTGTAATGCGCAACCAGGGATTATTGCTTGAGGATGAGCTCTACCGGCGTTTCGATCACGCCGCCCACGGACTCGACCTTTTCACCCTTGACCAGCTTCAGCGCATTCTGGATGCCAAACACCGCTTGCTGTGCAGCGGCCTGGTCGGCCGTGGCCAGGACGCGACCGTCCTTGAGCATCGGCTTGATCGCGGCGATGTTGTCGTAGCCCACTACCTGCACCTTGCCCGCCTTGCCCGCGGCGCGCACCGCAGAAACGGCGCCCAGGGCCATATTGTCGTTACCGGCCAGCAGCGCCTTGAGGTCCGGGTATTCGCTCAACATGGCCGCCGCCACTTTGTTGCCCTGGTCGATTTCCCAATTACCGGACTGCACGGAAACAATCTTCATACCGGCCGCATCCATCGCATCCTTGAACCCGGCGGTGCGTTGCTGGGCGTTGGTGGTGGTTGGCACGCCTTCGATAATCCCAACCTTGTCGCCGCTCGCCAGTTGCTTGGCCAGGTACTCGCCGACCAGGCGCGCGCCCTTGCGGTTATCCGGGCCGACAAAGGGAACGTCGAGATTTTTGCTTTTCAGCACTTCAGGGTCGAGGCGGTTATCGATGTTGACCACCTTGATCCCTTCCTTGGAGGCTTTCCTCAGGACGTTGACCAGGGCTTTGGAGTCAGCGGGCGCGATGACGATCGCGTTGACTTTGGCGAGGATCATCTGGTTGACGATATCGATCTGGGCCGACGTATCGGTTTCGTTCTTGATCCCGTTGGTGATCATGTCGAAATCGGCGGCATGGGCTTTCTGATAGTCCTTGGCCCCGTCTTGCATGGTGACGAAAAACTCATTGGCCAGGGATTTCATCACCAGACCGACCTTGGGTTTGGCGGTGGCGTCATCAGCGAATGCAGAGGACAGAGGCAGGGCAGCGGATGCGGCAGCCAGTACAGCGACAGACAGCAGACGTCCAGCAAATGGCAGCTTCATGGGTTCACTCCGATCTTATGATTATTGTGAGCAACGCCTGCACCTTCACCTCACTCACGGAGTGCTCGTGAAACATCTCGCAAACGTTTGCGTTGAACAAACTATGCGAAGGCTGCCGAAATTTGTCAACGAAAGAAAAGTGCTTTTTCCTCGCAGGCTCTACCTCCTGCCTTACAACTCGCGCGCCTTCGTGGCTAAACATCCGGGCCGGGGGATCGTTCTCTAAAACGACAGGCCCGCTGGAACATTTCAGGAGAGTCACCCGGATTTTTCCAGGGTGATTTTCGGACAACCGAACGCCGGAGCCCTCCAGCGTTCGGAAATTCGGACACGCGTGGAAGGCAACAAATCAGCGAACGATAAAAAAATGATTTAAATCAATAAGTTAAAATCAAGCCCCAAACAAAATACGGCTGGTACAAATCCTGCTGCTAATCCGCACCTTGTGGCGCTCAGCGCAGCCCGGGGTGTTCTGGATGAACCTGCACACGCACTCATCAAAACTAGAGAGAAAAATAATGAAATCTGCACTCAAGAACTTTGTTCCGGGCGCTTTAGCCCTGCTGCTGCTCTTCCCGGTTGCCGCCCAGGCCAAGGAAGTTGAATCCAAGACCAAGCTGTCCAACGTAGTCGTGCTGGCCACTGGCGGCACCATTGCCGGCGCTGGCGCCAGTGCGGCCAACAGCGCCACCTACCAGGCGGCCAAGGTCGGTATCGAACAACTGATCGCCGGCATTCCCGAACTCAGCCAGATCGCCAACGTGCGTGGCGAGCAAGTGATGCAAATTGCTTCCGAGAGCATCACCAACGAGAACCTGCTGCAACTGGGCCGCCGTGTCGCGGAACTGGCCGACAGCAAGGACGTGGATGGCATCGTGATCACCCACGGCACCGACACCCTCGAAGAAACCGCCTACTTCCTCAACCTGGTGGAAAAGACCGACAAGCCAATCGTGGTCGTGGGCTCCATGCGCCCAGGCACGGCCATGTCGGCCGACGGCATGCTCAACCTGTACAACGCCGTGGCCGTTGCCGGTAGCAAAGACGCACGCGGCAAAGGCGTACTGGTGACCATGAACGACGAGATCCAATCGGGTCGCGACGTCAGCAAGATGATCAACATCAAGACCGAAGCGTTCAAAAGCGCCTGGGGCCCACTGGGCATGGTCGTAGAAGGCAAATCCTACTGGTTCCGCCAGCCGGCCAAGCGTCACACCATGAACTCGGAGTTCGATATCAAGAACATCAAGAGCCTGCCGGACGTTGAAATTGCCTACGGCTATGGCAACGTCAGCGACACCGCCTACAAAGCCCTGGCCCAGGCTGGCGCCAAAGCCATCATCCATGCCGGCACCGGCAATGGCTCGGTACCGGCCAAGGTAGTGCCTGCCCTGCAGGAACTGCGTAAGGAAGGCGTACAGATCATTCGTTCTTCCCACGTCAATGCCGGCGGTTTCGTTCTGCGCAATGCCGAACAGCCTGACGACAAATACGACTGGGTCGTGGCTCATGACCTGAACCCGCAAAAAGCCCGCATCCTGGCCATGGTCGCCCTGACCAAGACCCAGGACAGCAAAGAACTGCAACGCATGTTCTGGGAATACTGAGTCACTGATATAACCCTTGCCGGCGATGGTGGTCCCAGGGATGCCATCGCCAGCAAATCAGTGCCTACAAAATAACCTCGCCATACACCAATCCGCACAAACCGTTGTCACACGGACCTCTTGAATTTTAAGCAGTTGCGAATTTCCTCACAGTTAAATACTGTATGTTCGTACAGCTAATTAAGGATTCCTTCGTGGCCAAGCCCTCCTCCGCAGCACCGACACCTCCCGACGCCTACCAACGCCTGGCAATCCGGGTGCAAAAAATCATCAATTCCACCAACGCCCAAAAAGCCAAGGCTGCGTTGATTTTTCGCCTGCCGGAGGAACCGGAGGACGAGTGGGCACGACTACTGGAGGAAATCGCAGAAAACGACAACGTCACCCTCGCCTATCGCGATGATGGTGGCGTGCAGATTTTCTGGGTCGTACCGAAGGAAGATTGAGTCAATGAGTGTCCGTTTTATTGCCCTGCTCTGTGTCTTTTTTACCACCGCCGCCCACGCCCAAGCCCCACGCACCTTTAGCGAAGCCAAGAAAATCGCCTGGAAACTTTACGCCCCGCAATCCACAGAGTTCTATTGCGGCTGCAAATACACGGGGAACCGGGTAGACCTGAAAGCCTGCGGCTACATCCCGCGCAAGAATGCCAACCGGGCGGCGCGCATCGAGTGGGAACACATTGTCCCGGCGTGGCAGATCGGCCATCAGCGCCAATGCTGGCAAGACGGCGGCCGCAAGAACTGCACGCGTACCGACACCGTCTTCAAGCGCGCCGAAGCCGACCTGCACAACCTGGTGCCGAGCATCGGCGAGGTCAATGGCGATCGCAACAACTTCAGTTTTGGCTGGTTGCCGGTGCAGAGCGGGCAATATGGTTCATGCCTGACCCAGGTGGACTTCAAGGCCAAGAAGGTCATGCCCAGGCCATCCATCCGCGGCATGATTGCCCGGACATACTTTTATATGAGTAAACAATACGGCCTGCGCCTGTCGAAACAGGACCGCCAACTGTATGAAGCCTGGAACCGCACCTATCCCGTGCAGCCTTGGGAACGCCAGCGCAACCAGACCGTGGCCTGCGTGATGGGGCGTGGCAATGAGTTCGTCGGCCCGGTGAACCTGAAGGCCTGCGGATAAACGCGAGCGGGGTCCGCCGACCCCGCCAGCCACCGTATTACGGACGAGCCTTGTGCTCGATCACCAGCGACTCGGCGTCGGTCTTCTTCTTTTTCACCAGCCGTTCCTGCAATTGGGTCTGTTTTGCCTCTGCCTCGGCCTTGCTGGCGAATGGCCCCAACAGCACCAGGTCCTTGCCGTCTTCCTTGGCCAGGTAGAACGGGAAGCCGTTTTCCAGCAACCAGGCGGTCAGGTCGGTCAGTGCCTGCAATTTGTTGTCGGGCGAGCGCACCAGGATATCCCACTGCACAGCGGCAACCGCAGGCGCCTGGGCCTTGGCAGCCTCAGCCTTGTCTCGGGGGGTGTCGAGGTTGGGCCCGTCACCGCATCCGGCCAACGCCAATACCACAATTGCCATCGCTACTTTACGCACTGCCCTGCCCCTTTAACGATCAAAGAGGCAACTTTATCATTCACTGTCTATTCTGGCCGTCATAAACGTTGGCTTAAACATTGCGAAGGATGTTTCCCAGACCTGTATGATGGCGCCATGGGAATTAATGCCGCCTCCATGCGTCCTAAAAGAGGCAGCCACAGGGAAGCGCTTCACAGTAAGCTACACATAACCGACATCCGCCCTGTTAGAAACATGCGTCCTTCAAAGCAATCAAGGAGAAGTCCATGCTGATACTCACCCGCAAAGTCGGTGAAAGCATAAATATCGGTGATGACATTACGATCACCATTCTGGGCGTTAGCGGCCAGCAAGTAAGAATCGGCATCAATGCTCCCAAGGATGTTGCCGTGCATCGCGAAGAGATTTACCAGCGCATCCAGGCTGGCCTGACTGCACCGGACAAACGCGAAACACCTTGAAGCCTCCTCAGTAGCCAGCCTGCTCGTCCCCTGTAACGGCTGGCGAAAGCCCCCTTGGCCTGTCTACGGTATTCCGTGATCAGCGCAGCATTCGCGCCAGGCCCGGCCGCCGGTGGTCAGCACACAGGTTCAGCCACGGAACTTGCTGGACATTTGGCAGACAAATCTCTCCAAGAAAGTATCAAAACCTTACAGTGCCTTTGGAGCGCGTTGATGAGGCGATCCCGCAAAGAGCCTTATACCTTCAAGTCCTGGATAATTGCCCTGCTGATTGCCCTGGCCTTCGTGACGCTCGGATATAGCCTCAGGTTTTACATGGAAGGCAGTACCACCGTGCAGGACGCCGAATCGTGGCCTGACCTGGCGCTGTTTCTCTATGGCTATCTGTTCTGCTTCTGCCTCAAGCCCATTCAGGCGGCCATCCAGCGAAAGCTCAATCGCCGTGCGTTTAGGCATGCTCGCCAGACCCCCCCCTCTTGAAACAGCATTTGGATCCTGTCTTTAAAAGATAAGGCACTCTGGATCGACCCCGGCCTTGTTCAAGGCCTTAGCACACCTGACCGCCGCTTTCTGAGATATCACGCGGCGTATTCCAGGCAGCCAGGAGCGCAACCCTCAAGCCTGCAACTGTCGTCGCCAACGCCATCGACGGCTGATGCGCCCCCCCTTGCCCTGGCAGGAAAGGCACATGGATAAACCCACTGCGCACGCCCGACCCAGCCAGGGCATGCTGCAAGTGGTAGAACACCTGGTTGCACACAAAGGTGCCCGCCGTTTGCGACACCGAAGCCGCGACCCCTGCCTCGCGCACCGCCTTGACCATGGCCTTGACCGGCAAGGTGCTGAAGTAGGCCGCCGGACCTTCAGGGATCACCGCCGTATCGATGGGCTGCACACCGAGGTTGTCGGGGATCCGCGCATCGATGAGATTGATTGCAACCCGCTCGATGGAAATGTCACTACGCCCGGGCCCCAGCCCCGTGGCGATCACCAGTTGCGGCTGATGCTCAGCCAGCAACTGGTCCAAACAGACGCCGGCGGTGGCAAAGGCACAGGGCAACTGGCGGGCGACGATCGTCACCCCCTCTTGCAATTGCACCCCGTCCAGCAGGCGCACGGCCTCCCAGGATGGGTTGATCGGGTCTTGATCGAATGGCTCGAACCCCGTCAGCAACACAGTCCCCATCACCACCTCACATCAACAGATAAAGAAGGACGATATTGACCAGCAACATCATCAGCGCCGTGGGTATCTGCGCCTTGATCACCGCGTTCTTGTCCGGCAACTCCAACAGCGCCGCGGGCACAATATTGAAGTTCGCCGCCATCGGGGTCATCAGCGTACCGCAGTAGCCGGAGAACATGCCGATGGCCGCCATCACCGCCGGGTTGCCGCCATAAATCCCCACCAGCACCGGCACGCCCACCCCCCCGGTCATGACCGGGAAGGCGGCAAAGCCGTTACCCATGATCACAGTGAACAGCGCCATGCCCAACACATAGACCATCACCGCCACCAGTTTGTAATCCAGGTTGATATAGGTGGTGGTGACGTGAGCCACGGCCGTGCCAACGCCGGCTTCGTTAAACAGCAGGCCGAGCATTGCCAGCATCTGCGGCAGCACCATGGCCCAGCCCAGGGCTTCGGTCAGGCGGCGCGACTCGCGCAAAGCCTGCACCGGGGTATCACGGGTCAGCCAGCAGGCCAACCCCAGGGCAATCAGGCAACCGAGGCCGAGGGACACAAACGTGGTGTTCTTCGGATCCAGCAGCGGTACGCCGCCAATCTCGGTGTGCTTGAGCAGCACCGAGCCGATCACCGTGGTCAACGGAATGGCCAGGGCCGGAATAAACAGTTTATGCCCCAGCCGGCCAGCACTGGCGCGGGACTCCTTGTCATGCAACTCGGCATGTGAACCACGCCCTACCCCGCCGAGCCCGGCGATAAGCGCCATCAGCACCACGCCAATGCCCACCACCACCGACGGTAGGTGCTCGCCCACCAGGAACGGAATGGCGAACAGCAACCAGAACAACGCGGTTGACCAACGCTTGGGGTGGGTGCGGTCAGCCAGGATCATGCCCGCCGTAATCAGCAACAAAACGCCGGCGAGCCAGTACAGGTATTGGATGGAAATGATCATTGCGCGGCCTCCGACTGAGCGTTGACGGGCGCAGTGGCCGTCAGTTCACGCGTCAGCCTTCGGTCAAAGCGGTGCAAACGTATGGCGTGCACAATGAACGCACAAATCGCCGTAGGGATGCCCCACACCGCGATGTGCAGCGGCTCGACATCAATGCCGGAGCCCAGCAGGAAGGTGTGCATCAGGGCAATCGCCCCAAAGGCCACAAAGATATCTTCACCAAAAAACAGCCCCACGTTGTCTGTGGCGGCACACATTTCCAGGACTTTGTGGCGCACCTTGTCCGGCAACTTGCCGAAGCGCTTCTCGGCAGCCCCTTCCGCCATGGGCGCCAGCAACGGGCGCACCATTTGCGGATGCCCGCCCAGGCTGGTCAGGCCCATGGCGGCCGTGGATTCGCGAACAAACAGATAAATGATCAACAAGCGCCCGACGGTGGCCCGCTCGAAGCGTGCAATCCAGTTCTGCGCGTGCAGACGCAGGCCATGGCGCTCCAGCAGGCCGATAACGGCCAGGGGCAGCAGCAGGATCAGTTGTAAGGCACGGGTCTGTAGGAAGCCATCGCCCATGGTGGCGAGGATTTTTTCCAGGGGGAAGTGGGCGGCAAACCCGGTGGCAATCGCCGCCGCTGTCACCACCAGCAATGGATTGAAGCGCAACACAAAGCCGACCACGATGACGAGCACGCCAATCAGCGGCCAAAGGTTCACAACAGTTTGCATGACGTTGAGTCCTTGATTGCGTGCTGCGACGCCTGCATCGCCGATAAACGATAACGGGCAGCCCGACGCGGATTTTTATTATTGACCGGGTAGGTCGAGGGTCACTGGCGGGCATCTTTGCTGCTTGGGACGGAGAGTGTCCAACAAGAAAAATTGTTGCTGCAAATCAATAAAGTTTGTGAGGGGATGAGCACCGATCTTCGCGCAAGGGTTTAGCGCACGCAAAACCGCGACACGTCGCCAACGCAGGATTGCTAGTGCTGCGGCGCCCCATCAGGGGCACCGGGCAGTCAGGGTGGTCACCATTGATGGGTGTAACTTGCGGTCAACACCGTACCCGGCGCTGGCAAGTGGCTGGTGTTGTTGCTGCTACGCATCAGTTGGCTGTAGAGCGGGTAGTAGCTGCGATTGAACAGGTTCTGGATCCCCATGCCGAGCTGGTCATTTTCGCTGAGTTGGTATTGGCTGATCAGATCAACGGTGGTGTAACTGTCGACCTTGCGCCGTCCAAAGCTGGCAACGCCATCCAGGCGATAGTCGGCGCCGTCGAAATAGTTGGCCTGCAGGCGGTTGCTCCAGGTTTCGGTCGGCTTGAACTCCAGGTAGGCGGTCAGTTTGAGCGGCGGGATGCGGTACCCGGTCATGTCCTGCCAGTCACGGCCTTCGGGCTGCTCCCGGCCCTTCATCCAAGTAAAGGTGCCGCCGGCGCCCCAGCGCTCATCGTCGGTCAACCAGTCGGCACTGCCTTCTACGCCGTAAATTCGCTCTTGGGTGCGGGTCAGGATCAGGCCATTGTTGAAACTCTGCACATCCCCAAGCTTGGAGGTGGTGTAGAACACGGCCAGCGAGGCCAATGTCTGATCGCCCAACCCACCACGCCAGCCCAGCTCGTAGTTGTTGGTTTTCACCGGTTCCAGGTTGGAGG
This sequence comes from Pseudomonas gessardii, assembly GCF_001983165.1. Taxonomy (GTDB): domain Bacteria; phylum Pseudomonadota; class Gammaproteobacteria; order Pseudomonadales; family Pseudomonadaceae; genus Aquipseudomonas; species Aquipseudomonas gessardii. Next base: position 27,058 of record NZ_MNPU01000061.1, read on the forward strand.
AACCAAGATCGAACCCTCGCCGGGCATTGCGCAGCTGCACCCCGATATCGGGCAACTGGAAGCCCTGGCTGAACGCCGCGTAGATCTCCTGGCCCGCTACCGGCGAGTAAGTCAGGCTGATATTGGACAGCACTGAATCGTAATGCACCTTGCCCCCGCGGACAGTCGACGGCTGGGTCGCTGCCGACTCCGAGAGCGGGATAAAGTCATCGTATTGGGCGGTGGCGTATTCATAGCGCACGCCGCCCTCCACCGACCATTGTTCGTTGAGCTTATGTTGCAACTGCGCAAAGCCGCCGAGGCTGCGGGTTGTCAGGTCGGGCATGTAGGTGAGCTTGCCGATCTTGTCAAACACCCTGCCGCCACTGGCGTCATAGGTTCGCGGGTCGAAGATGTCGATGGGCATGTCGCTGCGCTCCTGGTTGAAGTCAGCGCCCCATAACAACTCCGTATTGCCCTGGCTCCCCAGCGGCGTGCGTAGGGTGACCCGGCTGCCGAACACTTCACTGTTCTGCATGACCTGGTCGACATTACGTCCACGGGTCGCCACTGCACGGGCATCGAACGGCGTGAATCGGGTGAAGTAGTCCCGATAGTAGAGTTGCGCATTAAGCGTGCCGCCCAGTACGTCGGTATGGGCGTACTCCAGGTTGAGCAAGGTGTTCTTGATCTGGTTCTGCTCGGCCAACGACAAACCGGACAACGGGCGCGCAGGCACCGAGCCCGCAGGAAGCATGGCCACCGACGGGTCGGAGGTGTAATCGGTGTTCTGCTCGGCATTGTAATGGCTGGCAGACAGTTGAATGCGCTGCACATCATCAAGGCGCAAGCCCAGTTTGCCGCCAACGTTGAAGGTATTGGCATCGAACAGATCGCCCTGGCTGGGCTCTGGCGCCAGGCGGTGCCCGTTGGCGTCGTAGGAGGCGCCAATGTGGCGGGCGCCGAAGTCCAGGGCGTAATCCACCCGGCCCTGGGACCCTGCAACATGATGCTGCAATTGGCCGCCCAGGCCATCGCTGCCCAGCTTGCTCAAGGGCGAGACGGCGCTCAGGCTGGTGCTCGCCCGCGGCTCGCCACCGGCCGGCCGCGTGGTGATCGAGATGATGCCCCCGGTCGCGCCTGCGCCGTAGATCGCACTGCTGCCACGGATCACTTCGATACGCTCGATCAGCGCCGGGTCGATGTTCGCCAGGTTGCGCGAAGAATCGCGGTTGGTATTGAGCGGAACACCGTCGACCAGCACCAGCATCGTCCGTCCACGCAAGGTCTGCCCGTAGTCGGTAATGGTCCGGCTTGAGTCGGCCATGCCCGGGATGCTCTTGGCCAGCAACGTGGCGAGGCTGTCCGAGCCCTGGCGCAGTTGCTCCAGCTGCTTGTGTTCGATGACATTGACCTGGCGGGCCTGGGGCACCAGGTCGCTGTCGAGCCGCGAGGCACTGATGGTCAGGCTGGCCAGCTCCATTGTGCCCGGCGCGGGGTCCGACGCTGGGGAGACATTGGCGGTGCCCCCCTGGACCACCAGGAATGTTTGTTCGTCACGCGCCTGCACCGTCAGCCCGCTTTTGCCGAGCAACCGCTCAAGCGCTTCCTGCAACGTGTAGCGCCCGCGCAAGGCCGGCGCGCTCTTGCCGGCCGTGATTTCACTGGCGAACAGGATCTGTGCCGAGGATTGCCGGGCTACGGCATTCAGGGATTTCTCCAGCGATGCGGCCGGGATATCGAAATCAACCGGGGCCGATTCTGCCAGCGACCATTGGCTCAAGAGCAAGCTGCCGGCCAGCAAGGACATGCGCACCGGCGCGCGCAGGAAGGACTGACTCACGTTTTTATTCTCCACGAAGTTGGGTTACAGGGAGATAGCCGTCAGCACTGCGGCGCAACCCTACCTCGGTTGAAGATTATTTTTCTTGCCAGGGGAATCGATCAGGACCGAGCCATCGGCCGCAGTGGAAACGCTCAACGCCAGGATCCCGGGCAACAGCGCCAGCAAGCGGTCAACGTGGCCACTGTCAAACACACCGGAAACCGGCAGGCGCGCAAGCCTGGGGTCCATGAGCCTTATAGGCTGACGGTGATAGCGCTGCAGTATGCCGATGACTTCCTCAAGCGGAGTGCTTTCAAAAACCAGCCGGCTTTGTTGCCAGGCGGTGACGTCATCCACGTCAACCCGTTTCACCTGAGCCTCTTGCCCCTTCTGCAAACGCAATTGCTGCCCGGGCTCCAGCGCTGTGACTAAACCGGTAGCGGCCGCCCGCACAGTGACCTTGCCTTCAGCCACGCTGACCTGCACATCCTGTTCCTGACGGCTGACGTTAAAACGCGTGCCCACGACTCGCACCCCAACCAACCCGGCATCGACCAGGAAAGGCCGGTAGACCCTCGGCGACACCTCAAACAACGCCTGCCCCGCCTTCAATTCGACCTGGCGGCTGCGCAGATGCCAGCTGACCGTCATCTGCGTGCTGCTGTCGAGCAGCACCCGAGAGCCATCCGCCAGCTGCAGCGCCTGGCGTTGCCCTACCTGGCTGGCAAAGTGTTCGCTGCGGTAGGCCGGATCGACCCAGGCCACCCCCGCAACCATCGCCAGCAGCAACAGCCCGAGGGTTTTCCCTGTGGGGCGTTTGTTTTTCGCGGGCGTCGACGGGGGCAGCGGAAAACGTTGCTTGAGGTCCTCGCGAACCCGCGCAATGGCCTCCTCCTCCTGGCTGAAGTCCTTGCTCTTGTGTGGGTCGCGATTCATGGCAAGACCTCTGTCCCTAGATGCGTACGGCAGATCCCCATGCCCAGGCGCAGGTGCTTCTCGACGGTTTTCAGGGAAATCCCCAGGCGCGCGGCCACTTCGGCCTGGGGCAATTCATGCACCTTGTGCATGACAAACACCATTTGGCAGCGCGGTGGCAGGCTGGCAATCGCCTCGGTGAGCAACTCCAAGGCCCGCTCCCCAGCCAGATGGCGCTCCTGGCTCGGCGCACCGCAGGCCACTTGCGGCAATACCGAAACGCCGACAACCCAGCCCTGACGCCGACGCTCGCTTCGATAACGGCTGATCGCCATATCGCTGGCGATCTTGCGCAACAAGGCCACTGGCGTGCGTACACCTGGTTTCTCATCCTGCTCAAGCAACTGCAGGCACAAGTCGTGTATCACTTCGCGGGCAAATATCCGCTCACCAAAACGCCGGCGGACATGATCCACCAACTCGTCGTAGTGCCGAACCAATGCTGCCAGCAGTGTGGGTTTGGGAGGGTCGACCTGCACGATGACCTGCGCAATGAGAGAAGCGGATGCCCTGGAGAGAGGGCAATTGCGCGCAGTATAAATGCGAATACTTTACATTTGAAGCAAAGATCCTGACCCCTGCGCTGCGTCACTGGGTAGCCCGGCAATGAAAGATGGGGCAAGCAGAAACTACGGCCGCAAGTAGGCGAACATATGCTGTACGTAATCGGCTTTACCAAGGGGCACGCCGTTATGACGCAAGATGTTGTAGGCCGTAACCAGGTGAAAGTAGAACTGTGGAATAGCCCAGTTCACAGCGTACTCACTGCCGGTCATATCGAAGGCCATGCCATTGGGTAACTCAATAGCGATTTCGCGCCCTGCCCCTTCCTCTATTTGAGCGCGGTCCGCTGCATCAAGAATGGCCAACGTATGCTCGATCAATACCTGCGCTGCTGCCAGGCTTTCGGGAGGCGTGAGCAATAGCACCGGCTGCCGTGTCAGTCGCTGAACCGCCTCCTGCGCTTGCGTACACGCGTACTGAATCTGACGGGCCAGATCATGCATATCAGGCGCCAGTCGAGCCCCCAACAAAATTTCCGGGTCATACCCGCGCTCCAGGGCAGAGGCTTGGCCTTTGGACAAAAGAGACGCTAACGCGCGCAGCATTTGCGCGAAGCAGGGAATGGTAATGGAGTAGACCGACATAGCTTTTCCCCAAGTAATCATTCAATGCGGGTAAAAGGACCAGCCTTTCTCCCAGGAGAATGAAGCCTAGCAGACGGTTGCATGCCTTCTACCCTGCTTCTATTGCATCAGCGTTCGCTTATCGGGAGGCAGATGTAGACAGGCGCGAAACTAGCATTTGCTCAAATAGCTATGTACGCCTTGGAGCAAGTAACGTCAAACCCTAGCCCCGCCTAACTTGGCAAGTCATAGCGGCCAATGCACGCGTCGCGGCATCACAGGCTTTTGCTTGAGTCACATAACCAGCCACGCAGTCACGAAACGGCATACTGATAGCGTAGGAGAGAACCGCCGCAGCAAACACAATTGACGCCGTCATCCACCTCATCAGAAATACTTCCTTACAAAACAATCAGATATAAAACTATCATCATGATGCCATATTGAAATCATCGCCTACGCTCCTTGAGCAATTATGTAATTGCTATTTAGATCACAGGAGCGAAATAGAAATGTCGAAAGCACCAATTGGCACCACGGGGACCACAGGCCAAAGCTGTCCAGAAAGCGGAGTTTGGACAGTAGTCGGAGCACCAAGCACCACTGCACCTATCGCAAAGGGAAATCGCTTCCCACCTTACGATGGTAAATCAGTTACCTGGAAGCTGACGCAATATGCCTAAGAGTAGGCCGAGAGCAGGGGGTAACTCTGCTCTCACTTTCTTCGGTTAGTGCACGCCGCACCCTAGGGTTTTGATTAGAAATTCAGAAGTACCATTGCATATATAAGCACCCCACCTTATACCCCCTACCCCCCTAGAAAGACGTCCCCGCCAGCCCTACGGAAGAACATAGAGCGTTCAGGATTCACCACAGACGTAGGGCGTTGAGCGTGGCCGACAGGCGTACCCGCCTCACTTTTGAACAAGGACGATTTTGAAATGAGTATCGAAGATAATATCTACTCAATGGTGTGGGGTGATCTTGAAGCGGAGGGTGATTTCCCTAGCCAACGTCCTCTCCTGTCTCACTACACTTCTGTCGCAGTGTTGGAAGGGATGATGGCCAATGATGAAATTTGGTTCTCTCATCCACTCTACATGAATGATCTAGAAGAGCTTCGCTTCGGCATGATTGAAGGTGCTAACGCTTTCAGAAACAGTGCTGAGCTGAAAGCTGCGTTTACAGATGATCAGCTATACGACAACTTGATAGCTCATTTCAATAATCTCTTCGTAGAGTTCGATCTAAATCACGTATTTGACACTTATATCATGTGTTTAGCGAAGCATGAACCTGAAGACCGAGATGGGCTACTTTCAATGTGGCGAGGGTATGGTGCAGGTGGAAGTGGTGTAGCTATCGTTTTCGATACATCTAAAATCAGTGCCACCAACGAGTCACCCTTTATCATAGGTGCGGTTCGGTACGAGACAACTGCAAAACGGTTGGAGTGGATAGCTGCGAAGATCAAGGGAATAGCAGAGGTGGTGACTGGTGCAACGCCCACTGACCGAGACTTGTATTGTATCGCATATCATTGGATCGAACGACTCAAAGTTTTTTCACTCTTTACCAAGCACCAAGGTTTTCATGAAGAACAAGAGTGGCGGATTGTTTACATGAATGAGCGAGACAATGAAGGCAAGCTCAAAGATATGTTGGGGTATGCAATCACTCAGAGGGGAGTTGAGCCAAAGTTAAAATTCAAGGTGAAGCCTCTTGATGGGTTGTTTGGAGAACACCTCTCCCTAGAAGGCATCATTGACAGGATCATTCTTGGCCCAACCACCTCTACAGTCATAGCCGCAAACTCTGTTAAGCGACTCCTACAAAAAAAGGGGAAACCGGCTTTGGCTGATAAGATCGTGCCTTCCACAATACCATTTAGGCTGTAACAGCCAGTTTCGGAGGGTGTGGTGATGCCTGAGATTTTCACATGGAAGAACTGCATGGCTGATGTTTACAACTATCGCTATAGTGCAATCGCCAAAAAGTTCTTAACTCTCGTTTTAAACCCTTCGCTTGATGCTCTTGATGCTCAGGTAACAGAGTGGAAGAAATCAGATGATCCTGTTGCCGGATTCTCGATTTCTGACCTCAGCGAGCTGATTTTCAAAACACGCATGGCATTCTGTCTTTCTATCCAGTCTCTCTGGGAACAACAGATACGAACCTACTTAGCAGATTGCCAACAGGAGTTGGGCATAAATCCATTCCCTGTATCCAATCGCCGGGGTGCTAACTCTGTTCAGACTGTGTATTGGGGCGATGAATTGAACACGGTGTTTGCGAGGTTGCGGGGTATCGCCCTACCTTCATTCGCATCATTTGAGTCACTTGATCTTCTTATGTTGGTAGGCAATGTGTGTCGTCACGGTGATGGCAACTCTAGTGCAAGGCTGTGGGGTGTTTGCCCTGATCTTTGGCCTATATACCACGATTCTGATAACACGTTCTTACACTCGACATTGGCAGACCAAGCCCCACCAGTGCAATCAATGCAAATCCCAAGAGGGATGCTAGAAGACTTCGTGGATAACATTTGCCTTTTTTGGGAAGACACTAATTACACCTATGAAGAGAGCATCGAACAAAAATATCCATCCTGAATTCAACACATAAGTGCAACGCTCACCCCTGTATGCACTTCGTACGGCGTCTTCCAGCCCAAGCGCTTGCGCGGGCGTAGATTGATCCTCGCTACTGTCCGATTGACGGCTTCGACGGTCA
>NZ_MNPU01000062.1 GCF_001983165.1 Pseudomonas gessardii
CCCTTACGGCGGCTCACTTTGGAAGAGCCCCAAAGTAAGCAAAGCGCTCTTGCCCCACCACTCGGCACCTCGCCTAGGCTCGGTGTGCCCGTCATCCGACATTGATTTGGGGGGCCGCCGCGCTGGGCCATCCATGGCCCAGCGCGGCTAAACCGGCGTCCTGCCGGTTTACCCCCCAAATCAAAATCGCATGACGGCCAGCGTGGTTTAACGGGGCGCCTCAGATCAAAAGCAAAGCGAGGCGGCCTGACAGCCGACCTGATCGTCGAGGCGTGCGCATATACCTGTGGGAGCTGGCTTGCCTGCGATGGCTGTGTACCAGCCAATACATTGATCGACTGATACACCGCCATCGCAGGCAAGCCAGCTCCCACAGGGGAATGCAGCTTCGCACCCCAGCTTTGCTGTTGCTGTTGCTGTTGCTCTGCTTTTGATCTGGCTTTTGATCTTGATCTCAGGCGCCCCGTTAAACCACGATGGCCGCAGGCAGGTATTGCGCAGTGGGCACCCCGGCATGGATGCCGGGGTAGCCGCGACACGGCCATGGATGGCCGATCGCGGCGGGCCCACGGAGCAATGCCTGACTGCGGGCATGCCGAGCCTAGGCGAGGCACCGAGTGGTGGGGCAAGAGCCCTTTTGGTTACTTTTGGGGCTCTTTTCCAAAAGTGACCCGCCGTAAGGGCGGAACCAATAGCCGCCGTAACCACAGCAACGGATATGTACAAAACCCCAGAAAAGAGTTGTGTAGATACCTATGCCGCGATGGCGGTGTATCAGTCGCCGCATGTATCGGATAACCCGGCGCAATCGCCGGTAAACCAGCCCCTACAAGGTTTTTTGGCCCATCAGCGGGTGGTGTAGGGCAACAGAAACACCACGCCAAGCCCAGCCAGCGAAATCAAGCCGAACCACGCCACCGGCCCCATGGCCCAGCCCCACCCCAGTACGCTGACGGCAAAACTCGCCGCCAGCATCCCCCAGCCCAGCACTCGCAGGCCACGTCGTAGCACCGGCGAGGGCAGGCGCTGCATAAGTTGTTTGTAATGGCGCTCCAAGCCCAGGCATAACCCCGCCATCCCTGCGCAGGCCAGCAACAACGCGACTATCAACGCCATCTCAATTGACCTCTGCCACAGCGTGCTTGGCCACGCGCCGGGTGCTGCGTTCCTTGGGCGCCTGGTACAGCTTCCAGCACGGCCAGGTCAGCAGCAGGCCGAGGGCGACGCTGGTCAATTCCAGGTAGACGTAATCACCCAGGCTTTCCCCCAGCAGATTCAGGGCCGGCAGGCCGATACACAGCACTGCCGCCAGGCCCAGTTGCTCGCGCCAGGCACTGCGCCAGGGGCGGACAATCGCATGGCCCAGGCTCAACAGCCACACCAGGAAAAACACCCGCACTTCCCAGCCACCGCGCTGGGCCAGTTCCACTGGGAGCAAGCGGTTGGCCCACAACAAGGCCACGCACGCCACCGTCAGCCCGGCCACCACCGCCACATTCAGGCGTTCGGCGATGTGGTAGAGCAGGGCGCCTAGAGCGCCTTCGCCATCGTGGCGCCGGCGGCGTTTGACGGTAAACAGCACCACGCCGGTTGCCAGCATTGCGCAACTGGCCAGGCCGCAGACAAAGTACAACCAGCGCATGGAGTAGCCGCCGAACTGCGCAAAGTGCAGGCCGGCCATGACCTTCTGGGTCAACAGGCTGGGCCGACTGACCGCAGGCTGGCGCAGGACGGCACCGCTGACCCCGTCAAACAGCATGCTCTGGCCCTTGGTCAGCTCGATGCGGTTGCCCAGTACCGGCCGTACCTCGATGCGTGCGTCGCTGCGGCCGGGGTTGTGGATCGACAAGCTGGACACCGGCCCCATGGCCCGCTCGGCCTCGGCCAGCAGCGGTTCCAGTGCCGTCAGCTCGGCTGCTTCGCTGTGTTTGGGGCGTTCGCCGCGCACTTGTTGTTCGGCGGGCGCGCCACGCAGGGCGCGGAAGAGGTTGTCGCGGTCACCGTCAAACAGCACGTCCACCGCCGCCGGCATGTAGATCAAATAGAAGATCACCAGCCCGGTATAGGTGATCATCAGGTGAAAGGGCAGCACCAGCACCGCTGTCGCGTTGTGCGCATCCAGCCATGAGCGCTGGCCCTTGGCGGGGCGGAAGGTGAAGAACTCCTTGAAGAATTTCTTGTGGATCACGATCCCGCTGACCAACGCGACCAGCATCGCCATGGCGGCCAGGCCGACCGTCCAGATCCCCAGGTCGCGCGGCAGGTTGAGGGTAAAGTGGAAGCGGAAGAAAAACCCGCCCCCGGCAGTTTCGCGCACGGCCAAGGGCTCGCCGGTGTGTGGGTCGAGTGCGGTGCCGCCGCCACGTCGTTGTTCGCCGGCCGATACCGTCAGGGTGTCGGAGCGTTCGCCGGGCAGGCCGATGTTCCAGGTCTTCGCCTCGGGGTGCTGGCGCGCCAGGTAGTCGAGGGCCTGCTGCGCGGCGGCGCTTTGCGACAGGGGCGCGGTGGGGATTTCCGGGCGCATCCAGCCGTCGATTTCCTTGTCGAACACCGCCAGGGTGCCGGTCAGGAAGATTGCAAACAGCAGCCAGCCGAACACCAGCCCGCTCCAGGTATGCAGCCAGGCCATGGCCTGGGTCAGGGTCTTGTGTTTCATCCCAGCACCTCGCGCCAGTGTGGCCAGAAACCGACGGCAGCCAGGGGCAGCGCCAGGGCCATCCCGGCCCACGCACGCCAGGCGTTGCGACAGGCAAAGGCCCAGAGGATCGCCAGGGTGTAGATCAAGAAGGACGGCAGGCTGGCGACCACCAGGGCATCCACCTTGTCCATGGGCAACAGGCGCGCCAGGGCGGCGGTAAACGCATAGGTAAACAGGTAACCGCCGATCAGCGCGGCGACCATCCGCGAGAGGGTCGGCCAGGCAGGGGATTTGCTTTTCATGGAGGGCTCATCAGCATCAGACTAGGCAACACCATTGCCCTGGGGGGCAGGCTTGTGTGGGAGCTGGCTTGCCTGCGATGGCATCTCCTCGGAATGACCTGCTAGACCGAGGCGTCTGCATCGCAGGCAAGCCAGCTCCCACATAGACCGAGTGGGTCACAAGAAACGTATGGCTCGAATGCTAGTGATTCTCATATGTGAGTAAACGCAATTTACAACTTATACACTTTGAGCCGCAGGTGCAGGCACAGCCCGGGCGTGGTGTTCTGTGCCCACAACTGGCCGCCTTGCAACTGCACGATGCTGCGCGCAATCGACAACCCCAGGCCATAGCCGTCACCGCCGGGGCGGGCGGCATTGAGGCGGGTGAAGGGCAGGAAGATCTGCTCCAGCTTGTCCGGCTCGATCCCTGGGCCCTGGTCCTGGATGCACAAGTGCCAGAAATCGCCCTCCAATGCTCCGGTCAAGCGCACCACACCGTGTTCGGGGGAATGGCGGATGGCATTGCGCAGGATATTTTCCAGGGCCTGGGCCAGGCCATTGAGGTTGCCCAGGACCCAACAGTTGGCGGGCAGTTCGCAGGGCAGGCGCTCCCGCGGCCAGCCGCTTTCAAAGCAGGCGTCTTCGCGCAGCAAGTCCCACAACGGTTCCATCTCGACTGCTTCCACGGGCATCGCCGGGCGTTCGGTATCCAGCCAGACCAGCTCCAGGGTGCTGCCGATCAAGCGTTCCATGCCTTGCACTTCGCGCTCCAGGCGCTGGCGCAGGGCATTTGGATCGGGCTCGCGCTCCCCGGCCACCCGCAGCCGGCTCAAGGGCGTGCGCAGTTCGTGGGACAAGTCCCGCAGCAGGCGCCGTTGCAGGACCACGGTATTTTCCAGGCGCTCGGCCATATGGTCGAAGGCCCGGGCCAATTCACCGAGTTCGTCACGGCGGTGCGTCACCTGGGGCCCGACCCGCGCCGCCAGGTCGCCGGCGCTCAGGGCATTGGCCTGGCGCCGCAGGATCACCAGCGGCGAAATCAGCACCCGGTACAACAGCACACCAAACAATAGCGCCAGGCACGTCGGCAGTACCTGGCGCAGCAAAATGTCCCACAGGCCACGGCCCTGGCGGGGGTCCAGGTGCAGTGGCAACTCCATGACCAGGCGTGCTGCACCGTCGCTGAACGGAATATAGAAAGTCGGCCGCCCGCCGGGGCGGCCCACTGGCCAGTCGATCTGGCGTACAAAATCCAGCTTGCGCCGCTCAATCGTGGTCAAGGCCTGGGAGGACAGCGACTGGTGGTCGTCCACTACCACCGCCCATACCTGCTCCTGGGCACGCAGATTCTTGAGGAACTCATCGACCCCCACTGCACCGCGTTCACGCCAGGCAATTTCGGCCTGGCGTGAGTACTCGCTGAGGATGTAACGGGTGGGGGCGGGCAAGCGCGCGGTGGCTTCGTAGATGCGCCGGCTCACATCCACTTGCAGGCTGACCACCAGCAGGCACAACACCGCCAGCAAGCCGATCAATTTCCACAACAGCGAGTGGCGGTTGGGCAGCCTCATGGCTCCAGCCGGGTCAGCATATAGCCTGTGCTCCTGACCGTTTCCACGCGCCCGGCGGTGTAGCCGATGGCCTGTAACTTGCGGCGGATACGGCTGACATGCATGTCCAGGCTGCGATCATGTCGCGAATAGGCGCGGTGCATGACCTGCTGATACAGGAATGCCTTGGTCAGCACCTCGTCGGCATGGGCCACCAGGGTTTCCAGGACGCGGTATTCGGTGGTAGTCAGGTCGGCCCACTGTTCATCCAGGTGCACATCCGTGCGCTGTTCGTCGAACGTCAGTTGCGGATCTTCATTGCGCGCCGTGCCAGGCACCTCATGTTCATAGGCCACCCGGCGCAGGATCGCGTCGATGCGCACATCCATCTCCAACATGCTGAACGGCTTGGGCAGGTAATCGTCGGCGCCCTGGCTGAAACCGGTGATGCGGTCCTGCTCGGCACCGAGGGCCGACATCAGGATCACCGGTACCCGTTGATGCCGCCGCAGTTGCGCGAGCACCTCCAGGCCGCTGCTGCCGGGCAGCATGATGTCCATCAGGATCAGGTCGAAATCCTGGGTACGCGCCAGCTCGACAATCCCTCCACCATCATGGCGCAACGTGACCTCGAAGCCACGCTGGCCCAGGTGGCTGTGCAGGTGGGCGGCGAGCAACGGGTCATCCTCGACGGCAAGGATGCGGCGCGCAGCGGGGAGCGGGTGGGGGGCGTGCATGGGATCTTCCTGCGAATGCGAATGTTTCTAAGTTGCGCATTCTGGCAAAAGTCCCGACATATTCCTATCCATTGCGCTTTATTGCCGCATTTTCGGTTTAAGCACTGAACACGTTTGCAGCTCGGGGGGGCGCTCCAGGATCCTGGCTTGTCAGGGCGTTGCGGTATTGCTAGTGTCGATGCATGACTGCCTATTGCCTCACCTCGACGACCACCACCACGACCGCTGCAAGCGGAGCGTGCGAGGTTTCGTGAGCCAATAGCAGACGAACTTCAAAGGCCCGCCAGCGATGGACAGGGCCTTTTTTCTTGTCCTTGTGTCGCTGGCTCAAACGCAAGGAGATGCACCCATGTACGCCCTGTTGATTCTCGATATGCAAGTCGGGCTAGTTCACGGCCCGGAAAAACCATGGCGCTGCGAAGCGTTGTTGGAAACACTCAATAGCCTGATGGATAAGGCCCGCCACGCCGGTGCGCCGATTTTTCTGGCGCGCCATATCGGGCCCGTGGGCTCGCCCATCGAACCCGGCAGCCCGCTGACGAAGGTGGTACCGCAACTGAAGTTGCTCGGTGGCGAAAGGGTGTTCGAAAAGCGCCGGCCCAACGCCTTTGAGTCGACCGACCTGGCTGACCAGTTGCGCGCATGCGGCGCTAGCGGTGTAGTGGTCACCGGGATGAAAACGCAATACTGCGTCGACAGCACCTGCCGCGCTGCCCGTGACCTTGGCTTCGATGCGGTACTTATCGCCGATGGCCATACCTGTTCGGACACTCCCGTGATGAAAGCCGAGCATATCGTCGCTCATCACAATGCCACGCTGGATGGGCCGTTCTGCCAACTGGTTAGGGCCGAGGAGTGGCGCTTCTAGAAGGCCCCCAGATCACGGCCGCTGCGGCTTTACCCCCGTACCGAACGTATTGCCCATCCGCACACTGGTCGCCGCCGGCGTCGACAAGCCAATCTGGTTCGGCGGCCGCTGGTGCACCGGTTTTTCCCGCGCCTCGCGGTTTTTCTGCGCTGCCTTAGCGCCCATCTGCTGGCTCAGGCATCCATAGTCAGGCGCTTTGTACCCATCCACCCTGGCCTCGACACAACCGCCCGGCGTTTCCTCGGCGTGCACGGTCGACGCCAGGCCCGCGCATAACAACAGCATCAGCAACCGCTTCATCAGAGCCTCCTGGCAGGCCCTGGGGAGTGGGCCGTTAGTGCCTGCCAGTCTAGCCCGGTGGCGCTGGCGAAACCGTGATGTTTTTTTTGCCATCACCGTAACATCAGGTTCATAAATTGGCCTCAGGATGACGCTTTTCCCAGGACACGGCAGCCGTGCAACAAGGCAGAGCAGGGGTCGAACGGTGGGCTTGGAGGCGCACGCACTGCTGCCTGGTCTTGCTGTTGGCCTGGATGTGGCTGCCACTGCCCAGGGTGCAAGCGGGGGAGCCGCCGTTGTTGCGCCTGGATCTGCCTGCGCAAGACCTGGCGCCCGCCCTGGAAGCTTTCAGCCGGGCCACCGGGATGGCTGTGCTGGTGGACCGCGAGTTGAGCGATGGACGACGTTCGATGGGTGTGCACGGGCACTACAGCGCCCAGCAGGCCCTGGGCCTGTTACTGACAGGGAGTGGCCTGATGGCGCGTTACGCACGCAGTGATGCATTCACCCTGCAGGTGCCTGAAGTCAGCCAGCCGCTGGCCAGTCGCGGGGTATCGCCACGTAACGCCGCACGGCTCAACCGCAGTTATGCCAGCGCCGTGCAGCAGGCCGTCGAAGCCAGCCTGTGCCGTTCACCCTTGACCCGCCCCGGCAGTTTCCGGGCGCTGGTGCAGGTCTGGGTCAACCGTGACGGATTGATTGAACACAGCCGCCTGGTCAGCTCCACTGGCGATGTACTGCGTGATGAAGCGCTGGTGCGCAGCCTCGGCAGCACATGGATAGAGCGCCCGGCACCCAGCTCGATGCGGTTGCCGTTGACCCTGCTTTTAATGCCCGATACCACAGGAAAACGCATGGAATGCACAGCACGGCAAGGAGCTTCCGGGGCATGAAGGATACCGGGCACACGCCAATGGTCAGGTTGTTCCTGGCCTCCTACGAGGACTTCAAGGTGCGTTTGCGCAAGCGCCTGGGGTCGGAGGATCTGGCCAATGACGTCCTGCATGAAACCTACCTGCGGGTCGACCGCATGGACATGCCGGCGAACCTGCAACAACCCAATGCCTATCTGTACCGCATGGCCCTGAACATTGCGGCCGACCGGCGCCAGGCCGATGCCCGCCTGCTGACCGGCAGCGAAGTCGAGGAGTTGCTCAATATCAGCGATGAAGCCCTGGACCCCTCGCGGGTGGTGGGTGGCCAGAAAGAAATCCAGTCCCTGCTCAAAGCCCTCTACGAACTGCCTGCCCGGCGGCGCAAGATCCTTATCGCCGCGCGCCTGGAGGAAGCGCCACACCTGGAAATCTCCCAGCGTTTCGGCATTTCCACACGCATGGTCGAGAAGGAAATCAAGGCCGCCCTGGGGCATTGCGCCCAGCGTCTGGAAAGAAAAGTCATCCAGCGGTTCGGTCCCGGCGCCGGAAAACCGTCTTAGTGTTGAGTCCCTGATAATCCGTGAGTACCTGCGCGCTTGAATATTTTTAGCTTTCCCACTTCCCGGGATACGCCCGACAGCCGATTGCACGGTGAAGCGCGCGACTGGCTGGTCCTCCTGACCTCGGGCCAGGCAACCGTGGCCGATGCCAAGGCCCTGCGCCAGTGGTGCGCCCAGAGCCCCGAGCATGCCCAGGCCTTCGAACAGGCCAAGCGACTGTGGCAACAATTGACCCCGGCGCTGACCGAGGCCCAGGCCCCCCGGCACTTTGGCCGAAGGGCGTTCCTCGGCGGGGCGCTTGCGGCCTCGGCGGCCCTGGTGATGGTGCACATCAGCGTGCCCGGTGGTTTTGCCGGCTTGGGCGCCGACTACCACACCGCAGTGGGCGAGCAGCGGCGGGTGGACTTGCGCGAGGGCATCAGCCTGGAGCTCAACACCCAGACCCGCATCAGCCGGCGCGAGCAGGGCATCGAATTGCTTGAAGGCGAGGTCGAGGTGCAGGTGGCACAGCCGCTGACCGTACAGGCAGGGGCGGGCTGGCTGAGCGCGAGCCAGGCGCGCTTCAATGTGCGCAACACCGACCACAGTGTGTGCGTGACCTGCATTGAAGGCTGGCTGGCGGTTGAAGTGCAGGGGCGCAGCGTGCGCCTGGACAGCGGGCGCCAGTTGACCTACGACGCGGCCGGGCTGGGCCCCGTGGTGACGGTGGACACCGACGCCGTGATCGCCTGGCGGGAACAGGTGCTGGTATTTAATAACGCCACACTGGATACGGTGATCGACGAGATCAACCGCTACCGCCCAGGGATGTTGGTATTGCTCAACCGCGAACTGGGCAAGCGCCGGGTGCAGGCGCGCTTCAGTCTCGAACAACTGCCGGGCGTGGCGTTGCTGATCCGCGATGCCTATGGGGCCAAATGCACGGAACTGCCGGGCGGGGTGGTGTTGCTCAGCTAGCCCTGGAGACGGGGGGCCGCTCGCCACAGGTTCAGTCCAACGGCCCCAGCACCTGGCGATAGCGCTCCACCCCCTGGGGCGTCTGGCGCACCAGGGTGATTTCCATCCCCAATGGATTGTCCTGGCGATTGCCGCTCAACTGCCGCCAGCCTTTCTCGTTGTCCCACACCCGCACTTGCAGGTCGCTGACCTGGCTCAACACCGCCACCGCCTCCTTGGGCGCCGGCAGCGGATAGCGATCCCGCGCCGGTGCGGCAGCGCGGTACAAGGTGTCGCCCTTGAGCCACCACCGCACCCGTTGCAGGCCGTCGCCGGGGGTTGGCGCGCTGCGGATCAGCTCCAGACGAAAGCCCTGGCTGTCGGAGCTGCGCACGGTCACCGCCGGCAAGGCGTCGGCGGCGGGAGGCTGGTCCTCGGTGGGTGGCGCAGCCAGTTCCACCCCGGCGCGCAGGCTGACGTCCAGTTGCAGCTGGTTCAGGGCGCGCAGCAGGCCCTGGGTCTGTTCGGTGCTGGCCTGCAAGTGGGCGTCGGCGCGGGTTACGCTGTCCAGGCCGCGCCAGGCAATCAGGCTGACCACCGCCATCAGCATGATCGCCACCATCACTTCGATCAGGGTAAAGCCTTGCTGCTCGCGGTTCATGGCTGGCTCACCACGCGCAAGGTGCCGGCTGCATCACGTTGCAGGCTGAGGCCGTGTTGCCCGTCCGAGAGCCACACCTGCAGCGGCGGAGTGATCCATTCGGCATTCAGCACCAGGGTCTGCCGGGGTTCGATCCGCACCAGCATCGGCGTGGTATCCCAGGCCCGTGGGCGCAGTTGTGGGTCATCCTTGAAGTCCTCCAGCCCCCGGCCATCGTCGCGGCGGCGGCTCAAATGGTAGCCCTTGGCATCGGCACGCCAGGTGATCGTGCGGCCATCGGCACGGGCTTCGGCCTGGGCGATCTGCAGCACCTGGCTCAGGCGCTCGGCGTCCTTGCGCAAGCGGTGCAAGGGGTCGGGCTTGATGCTCAGGCTGATGGCCGCGCTGGCAATGCCGATGATCACCAGCACCACCATCAACTCGATCAAGGTGAACCCCTGTTGCCGGCGATTCGTCATGGGTGTGCCCTCAACGGGATCTGCCACTGAAATAAAACCGTGAGAATTGCCCTGTAGGCTGTCTGCACGGACAAACAGGAGGTCCCGCCCATGGCATTCATCCATCGCGTATCTGCCGCCCACGGCATCCAGGCCCTGGCCGTGCTGGCGACGCTGGCCGGGGTCGCTACATGGACACCGTTGCTGCTGACGTCTGCCGAGTCCCATACCCCGGCGCTTGCCCCCCAGGCATTGGCGGCGCGCAGTGATAACCCGGCGCTGCAATGGTTTGCCGACATGCCGGCGGCCCTGCAGATCAAGGTCTCCGGGGTGCTGGCCGGCGCCCAGGGCGCGGTGGCGATTCTCAGCCTCAACGACGGGCCGCCGCGCAGCTTTCTAGCGGGTGAACGCCTCAGTCCCGGCGTGCGCCTGGCGGCCATCGAGGGCGACGGGGTGGTGATCGAGCGCGGCGCTGAAAAGGTCCGGGTCAACCTCGACAAGTTGCCCGATGCCCCGGCCTTGCCCCGGCTCACTCGGCCGTAACCTGCTTTAACGCCGGCGCGCGGGCCACCAGGGTCTCAAGGCGCGCCAGGGGCGGCGCCTCGCGTGTGGCGTCCAGCACTTGCACGCTGACTTTCCACAGGTCGCCAGCGCCTGCCACCACCTGTTCACAGCGCAGTTTCAAACGGCCCTGGTCGCACTCGAATGTCTTGCGCCCGGGGCTGGCGCGGCCCTCCAGACGCAGTTGCGCCAGGCGACTCTGGGCCGCCAGCATGGCGATGGACTTGTCGCGCAACAGGCCATTGCTCTGGGTCATCAACCCCGCCACCCGCACCGCCGCCGCCATGGCCACGGCGATAATCGCCAGGGCCACCAGCACCTCGATCAGGGTGAAACCTTGGTTCCTATTGCGGGCGCGCATGGCTTGCTCAATGCCGGGAAACAGGCCCGCAGACTAGCCCTTGCACTTGACCGATTGGCGACCAAAGCTCCCGAGGATTTTCAATACGCCTGACATGTTGTCTTGCAACACTGCGCGACGAAAAGCACTCAAGCCAAGGAATGTCGAGATGGATATCGCGCACTTCACATCCACCCCGCGAGGCGCTCGTGGCCAGCGTGGCTTTACCCTGATCGAGATCATGGTGGTGGTGGTCATTCTCGGGATCCTCGCCGCCATGGTGGTGCCCAAGGTGCTCGACCGCCCCGACCAGGCGCGCGCCACGGCCGCCCGGCAAGACATCGGTGGCCTGATGCAGGCGCTGAAACTCTACCGCCTGGACCACGGCAGCTATCCGAACCAGACCCAGGGCCTCAAGGTCCTGGTCGAGCGCCCGGCCGATGGGAAGAACAGCAACTGGCGCGCCTACCTCGAACGCTTGCCCAACGACCCCTGGGGCCGCCCGTACCAGTACCTCAACCCTGGCGCCAACGGTGAAGTCGATGTGTTCTCCCTGGGCGCCGACGGCCAACCGGACGGTGAGGGCGTGAATGCCGATATCGGCTCCTGGCAGTTGTAAGGCGCGCCATGAACAGCCATTTGCCCAGAGCGGCGAAGCAGCGCGGCATGGCGATTATCAGCGCGTTGCTGATCGCCGCCGTGGTGGCGGTGCTTGCCGGGGCCATGCTCACCCGCCAGAGCGTGTTCACCCGCAGCCTTGAGGCCGAACAACTGCGGGTCCAGGGCAGTTGGTTGTTGCAGGGCGCGCTGCAGGCCAGCCGGCAACAGTTGTGGGACGCGCGGCGCAAAGAGGTGCTGACCCGTCTCGACCAGCCCTGGGCGCGCCCCTTTGCCGGGGTGGTCGAAGGGCGCCTGGATGACGAGCAGGGCAAGTTCAACCTGCGCAATCTGGTCAGCCAGCAGCAGCCGGATGTGGCGCAGTTGCAGAGTTTCCAGCGTCTGTGCCAGTTGCTCGGCATCGACCCCAACACCAGCCAGCGCATCAGCCAACGGGTGCTTGCCTCCTATGCGCAGCGCGCGGGTGGCAGTGACGTGAGCAGCCTGCGCAGCACCTCGCCCGAGGCCGCGCAGACCTTGCTGCCGGCCAGGGCGCCGATGTTGCGCAGCCTTGACGACCTTGCCCTTGAGCCGGGGGTGCAGCAACGCCTGGCGGCCTATGTCAGCGTGTTGCCCGACAACACCTGGGTCAATGGCAATACGGCCAGCGCCGAAGTGCTCAGTGCGGTGGTGCCGGGGCTCAGCCTGTCCCAGGCCCAGGGGCTGGTGGCCGAGCGGGACAGCGGGCGCTGGTTTATCAACCGCGGGGATTTCGTCAACCGCCTGCGCATGCCGCAGTTGCTGGTGGACTCGGTGCAGGTGGGAATCACCAGTGAGTGGTTCCGCTGGCACGGCCGCGCGCGGCGCGAGCAGCGGCGGGTGGCGGTCGAAGCGTTGTTGTATCGCCCTGAAGACCGGCAACCCCAAGTGATCTGGTGGCGGGTGGGCGCATGACGCGCTTGCGCATTGCCTTGCCGCCGCTGGCCCAACTGAGCGCCGAAAGCCTGGTGCACTACGCCTGGTTGGACCGCGCCGGGCAGGTCAGCCGGCAAGGTCAGGCCAGCCTTGGGCAGTTGGCGCAACCGCGCAAGAGCCTGGCGGCCGAGTGTTTCCTGCATCCCCGGGACAGTTTGCTGAGCAGCTTGGAGTTGCCGCAACTGCCGCCCGCTAAAGTGGCGGCAGCCGTGGCCTGCGCGGCCCAGGCGCTGATCCTCGGCCCGGTCGCGCAAATGCAGGTGGTCCACAGCCCACGGCAGAGCAACGGCCAGGTGCAAGTGGGCTGGCTGCCGACGGCTGGCCTGGAACAGTTGCAGCGGGTCCTGGCCCAGGTGCCTATCAGTTTGCGCGGCCTGTACCCGGCGCCCTATGCCTTGCCTGTGCCGCCGGCGGGGCATTTGAGCGTGGCCTGCGTCGACGGGCATCTACTGCTGCGCCAGAGCCTGCACCAGAGCGCCTTGCATCCCCTGGGCCCACAGGCCCTGGCGGAACTGGTGCAGGCTGGCGCGCAGTTGCATCAGGTCGATGAACACACGCCCGCGCGCTGGCAGGGTGTGGTCCCCGCCTGGGGCTTGCATGGCCGCCTCAAGCGTGCCAGCAGCGGTGGCTGGGGCCGGGCGCTGGGGCTCAGTGCCCTGGCGGTGGCGGTCTGGACCCTGGGCCTGAACCTGTATGCCGCGCGCCAGGTGGACGAAGGGCAACAGCTCAAGGCGCGGATGATTGCCCAGGTCAAGCAGGCCTTCCCGCACTTGCCGGTGATCCTCAATCCGCTGCAACAGGCCCGGCAGCAACTGGCCGCCGGGCAAGGCGCCACCGCCGATCCCGGCCAGCGTTTCAGCAGCCTGTTGCAACTGGCGGGCAACCACCTGCCGTTTATGGTCGGCAGCGTCCAGGCGTTGGCATTTGATCAAGGCCGGTTGCACCTGGAGCTGTTGCCCGACAGTCGCAGCCCGGCCGCCCCAGGGGAGTGGCAGGCGGCGTTGACCGAGGCGGGTTTCGCTGCCACCCGCGATGAGCACGGCTGGACCCTCGGGCCGCTCGACAACACGGGAGGCGCCGATGAGTAAGTTCAGCTATCCGCACCTGCGCGGCCAGCTCCAGGGATTCTGGAGCGGCCTGGCCCTGCGCGAAAAACGCCTGCTCGGCGGCAGCGGGGCGGTACTGGCGGGCTTTTTGGTGTGGTTGCTGCTGATTGAGCCGCCCTTGCAGCAGATTGATTTCTGGCAGGCCGAAACCCCCAAGCTGCGCACCCAGGCCGCCACCTTGCAGGTGCTGCTGCAGGGCGCCAGTGCCGGTGCGCGCGCCGGGCAAGACCTGGAAGGCGCGCTGCGCCAGGCGCTCGACGCTGCCGGACTTAAAGACCGCTATCAGTTGCAGGGCGTGGCGCCCGCCGGTTGGCGCCTGACTTTTACCGACGCGCCGGCGGATGCGCTGGTTGGTTGGCTGCTGACCAGCCCGCGCGCATTTTCCCTGGAGGTGTCCCACGCGCGCTTGCAGCGTGTGGGCGATACCCCAGAAAACCCGGCCGGCAGCGTGTCCGGGACCGTTCGCATGGATCAGGCGCCTGGCGCTAAGGAAGCTTCATGAAGTGGTCACTTCCCCGTTCAGCGCCGTTTCGCCAGGTGGCGCCGCTGCTGTTGCTGGCGCTCAGTGCCTGCAGCCACACCCCGGCGCCTACACCTGCGCCCTTGCTGGTGGACAGCGAACTCGGCCAGCCCCTGGCCGACACCCGGCGCAATGGCGTGCCGTTGCCCGATCGCCAGCGCGAAATCAGCCCCCAGCCGCGGGTCCAGCACCCGCTGAGGAACCGTGCCCGCGGCCCGGTCGCCGCGCCGGCCAAGGTGCGCAACCCGCTGGGTGACCAGCCGGTGCAATTGAATTTCGTCGACGCCGAGATCCAGGCGGTGGTACGCGCCTTGTCCCGCGCCACCGGCCAGCAGTTCCTGGTAGACCCCCGGGTCAAGGGCAACCTGACCCTGGTCAGCGAAGGCCAGGTCCCGGCGCACCAGGCCTACGACATGCTGCTGGCGGCGCTGCGCATGCAGGGCTTCAGCGTGGTGGACGTGGGGGGCGTGGCCCGGGTGGTCCCGGAAGCCGACGCCAAACTGCTGGGCGGGCCGATCTACAACGCCGCCAGCCCCAGTGGCAATGGCATGCAGACGCGCACCTTCCGCCTGCAATACGAAAACGCGGTGAACCTGATCCCGGTGTTGCGCCCCATCGTTTCGCCGAACAACCCGATCAACGCCTACCCCGGCAACAACAGCATCGTCATCACCGACTACGCGGAAAACCTCGCACGGGTAGGGCAAATCATCGCCGGCATCGACACCCCAAGCGCCATCGACACCGACGTGGTGCCGGTACAAAACGGCATCGCCGTGGATATCGCGGCAATGGTCGCCGAGTTGCTGGAAACCCAGGGCAACGACCAGACCCAGAAAATCGCCGTGATCGGCGACCCGCGTTCCAACTCGATCATCATTCGTGCCGGCAGCCCCGAGCGCACGGAGCTGGCGCGCAACCTGATCTACAAACTCGACAATGCCCAGAGCAACCCCAGCAACATGCACGTGGTGTACCTGCGCAACGCCCAGGCAGGCAAGCTGGCCCAATCCCTGCGCGGCATGCTGACCGGAGAGAGCGAAAGTGGCGTCAGTGACGAGGCCCGCTCCAAGTTGAGTGCGATGGGCGGCGCGGGTAGCACCAGCCAGGGCAGCACCCAGAACAGCAGCGGCACGCCGACCGCCAGCGCGGCGCCATCCAGCGGTTATGCCAAGGACAGCACCGGCGCAAGCACTGCCGGCAGTGAGCAGAACACTGCCTTCAGTGCCGGCGGTGTGACGATCCAGGCCGATGCGACCACCAACACCCTGCTGATATCCGCCCCGGATCCGCTGTACCGCAACCTGCGCGAAGTCATCGACATGCTCGACCAGCGCCGCGCCCAGGTGGTGATCGAAAGCCTGATCGTCGAAGTCAACGAAGACGATGCCAGCGAATTCGGCGTGCAGTGGCAGGCCGGCAACCTGGGGGGCAAGGGTGGTTTTGGCGGGGTCAACCTGGGCGGCAGCGGGATCAACGGCACCCCCACCAGCAAGACCAGCATTGACGTGCTGCCCAAGGGCCTGAACATCGGCCTGGTGGACGGTACCGTGGATATTCCAGGGATCGGCCGGGTGCTGGACCTCAAAGTCCTGGCGCGGGCGTTGAAGAGCAAGGGCGGGACCAATGTGTTATCCACGCCGAACCTGCTGACCCTGGACAATGAGGCGGCGAGTATCTTCGTCGGCCAGACCATTCCCTTCATCACCGGCAGCTACGTGACCGGCGGGGGCGGCACCAGCAATAACCCGTTCCAGACCGTGCAGCGTGAGGAAGTGGGGCTCAAGTTGAACGTACGGCCACAGATTTCCGAGGGCGGTACGGTGAAGCTGGATATCTACCAGGAAGTCAGCAGCGTCGATACCCGGGCGTCGGGGGATGCGCGCACGGTGACCAACAAGCGCGCGATTGATACCAGCATCTTGCTGGATGACGGGCAGATCATGGTGCTGGGCGGGCTGTTGCAGGATGGCTATACCCAGAGCAACGACGCAGTGCCGTGGCTATCAGACATCCCGGGATTGGGCGCGCTGTTTCGCAACGAGTCGCGCAGTGTGAACAAGACCAACCTGATGGTGTTCCTGCGGCCCTACATCATTCGCGACAGCGGCGCGGGGCGCAGCATTACGCGCAATCGCTACGACTTTATGCGCCGCGCCCAGGGTGGCTTGCAGCCGCAGCACAGCTGGGCACTGCCGGATGTGCAGGCGCCGCAGTTGCCGGCGGTGGAGAAGGCGATGCCGGGGAGTACACGCCCGTGAGTCGCACCCATTCCCCCTGTGGGGCTCGACAGCTCCCACAGGGGGATGCGGTCGCCTCGAGAATCGGGCTGCCGAGCATGGGCGCAGCCCTGGCTTACTGTGCGCTGAGCCGCCGCAAGGGCGGGTCCCTATGAGCCTGCTCCCCTACGCCTGGGCCAAATCCCAACGCATCCTCTTGCAGCCCACCCCCGAAGGCCCACGCCTGACCATCTGCCCCTCGACCCCCGGCTGGTCGATCAGCGAGGTCCACCGGCAATTCGGCGAGGCCGCCATCGAGCAGGTGCGCGACGATGAGCTCGACGGCCTGCTGGCCAGTGCCTACGCCGATACCGGCAGCGCCGCCGCCGTGGTCGGCGCCGCCGAAAACGAAGTCGACCTCGACCGCCTGATGCAGGACATCCCGGAAATCACCGACCTGCTCGACACCCAGGACGGCGCCCCGGTGATTCGCATGATCAACGCCTTGCTGACCCAGGCCGCCCGCGACGAGGCCAGTGACATCCATATCGAACCCTTCGAAACCCACTCCGTGGTGCGCTACCGCGTCGACGGCACCCTGCGCGATGTGGTGTCGCCGCGCAAAGCCCTGCATGGCGCGCTGGTGTCGCGGATCAAGATCATGGCCCAGCTCGATATCGCCGAAAAACGCCTGCCCCAGGATGGACGCATCGCCCTGCGGGTTGCCGGGCGGCCGATTGATATACGGGTGTCGACGGTGCCCACCGGCCATGGCGAACGGGTGGTGATGCGCCTGCTCGACAAACAGGCCGGGCGCCTGCAACTGGAAACCCTGGGTATGGACCCGCAGCTGCTGGCGCGTCTCGATGGCCTGATTCGCCAGCCCCACGGCATCGTTCTGGTCACCGGGCCCACTGGCAGCGGCAAGACCACCAGCCTCTACGCCGCCCTGGCGCGGCTGGATGCCAGCACGAGCAATATCCTCACCGTGGAAGACCCGGTGGAATACGACCTGCCGGGGATCAGCCAGATCCAGGTCAACGCCAAGATCGACATGACCTTCGCCCTGGCCCTGCGTGCGATCCTGCGCCAGGACCCGGACATCATCATGATCGGCGAAATCCGCGACCTGGAGACCGCGCAGATCGCCGTGCAGGCTTCACTCACCGGGCACCTGGTGCTGGCCACGTTGCACACCAATGACGCGGTGTCGGCGGTCAATCGCCTGATCGACATGGGGGTCGAGCCGTTCCTGCTGGCCTCGTCGCTGCTCGGTGTATTGGCCCAGCGCCTGGTGCGCCGCCTGTGCCCGTACTGCAAACAGCCTGACCCGGCGGCCCCCGGCACCTGGCGCCCGGTGGGGTGTGGCCAGTGCAACCAGGTCGGGTACAGCGGCCGCACCGGCATCCATGAATTGTTCTGCGTCGATGACGCGGTGCGCGGCCTGATCCACCAGGGGGCCGGCGAGCAGCAGATACGCGTCGCCGCGCGCCACGCCGGGATGTTCAGCATGCGTGAGGATGGCGAGCGTTGGGTGCGCAGCGGTGCCACTGCGCCGGAAGAAATCTTGCGTGTAACACGGGACGCCTGATGAATCGCTATCGCTATGAGGCCGCCGATGCCAGCGGCAAACTGGAAGCCGGGCACCTCGAGGCCGAGAGCCAGGGCGCGGCCTTTGCCAGCCTGCGCAGCCGTGGCCTGACCGCGTTGCTGGTGCAGCTCGAAGGCAACGCCAACGTGGCAGGCAGCAGCCTGTTCAGCGCCAAGCTGTCGGACAACGACCTGGCCTGGGCCACCCGCCAACTGGCCAGCCTGCTCGGTGCCAGCCTGCCCCTGGAGGCGGCGCTGAGTGCCACGGTGGAGCAGGCGGAAAAAAAGCATATCGCCCAGACCCTCAGCGCAGTGCGCGCCGATGTGCGCAGCGGCATGCGCCTGGCCGATGCATTGGCTGCGCGGCCACGGGACTTCCCATCGATTTACCGGGCGTTGATTGCGGCGGGGGAGGAGTCCGGCGACCTGGCCCAGGTCATGGAGCGCCTGGCCGACTACATCGAAGAGCGCAACAACCTGCGGGGCAAGATTCTCACGGCCTTTATCTATCCAGGGGTGGTGGGGTTGGTATCCATCGGCATTGTGATTTTCCTCCTGAGCTACGTGGTGCCGCAGGTGGTCAGCGCCTTTTCCCAGGCGCGCCAGGACCTGCCGGGGCTGACCCTGGCAATGCTCAACGCCAGTGACTTTATCCGCGCCTGGGGCTGGCTGTGTTTTACCGGGCTGGTCGCGGGCTTCTGGAGTTGGCGCCTGTACCTGCGCAACCCCGTGGCGCGCTTGAACTGGCACAGCCGGGTCTTGCGCCTGCCGCTGCTCGGGCGGTTTGTGCTGGGGCTCAACACCGCGCGTTTCGCCTCGACCCTGGCCATCCTCGGCGGTGCCGGCGTGCCCTTGCTGCGCGCCCTGGAAGCGGCGCGCCAGACCCTGTCCAACGACCGTCTGAGCCAGTGTGTCAGCGATGCCACGGCCAAGGTTCGCGAAGGGGTTAACCTGGCGCCGGCCCTGGCGGTGGAAAAGGTCTTCCCGCCGGTACTGATCCACCTGATCGCCAGCGGCGAAAAAACCGGCGCCCTGCCGCCGATGCTGGAGCGGGCGGCGCAGACCCTGTCGCGGGATATCGAACGGCGGGCCATGGGCATGACTGCATTGCTGGAGCCGTTGATGATCGTGGTGATGGGCGCGGTGGTGCTGGTGATCGTGATGGCGGTGCTGTTGCCGATCATCGAGATCAACCAATTGGTTACCTGACCTGTGAAGATTGCGCCGGTGCAAATGTGGGCGCTGGCTTGCCTGCGATGGCGGCGTATCAGCCGGCAGAAACAGTGACTGAACCACCGCTATCGCAGGCAAGCCAGCTCCCACATTTGTATCGGTGGTGACTGGCTGCAAGTCAATTACCCGACCCGCCCATCACCCCGCCTCGGGTTCGTCATTGCGTCATCTTTGCCCCCCTGCGCACGGCCCGCCCGCCATCGTCGAAACACTCCCTGAAACCTCGCTGTCACCCACCCCGATAAAAGCCACAATCATTGCCAAAACACCCGAGAATCTTTTTAAAAATCAAGCTGTTCCTCCCGAGGTTTTTTCCCTTATCTGTCATCGGAAACTGCGACCTTCGTGTCCATGGCCTCGCCCCGCAAGCCCGCTGGATCACGGCGTGTGAACCGAGTGCCATGGCGTCATGCAAGAGCCATCTACCTCAACGTATGAATACGACGAAAGGAGCTTCTTCATGTTTAAGCGCAACGTTCTCGCGGTATCCATGACCCTCGCGGCCCTCTGCTCGGCCCAGGCTGCATTCGCTGATGTCAACGGCGGTGGCGCAACCCTGCCACAGCCGCTGTACCAGACGCCCGGCGTACTGACTGCCGGTTTCGCCGCCTACATCGGTGTCGGCAGCGGCAACGGCAAGGCCGCGTTCCTGGAAAACAAATACGACAAGCTCGTACCCGGCGTGACCACCAAGAACGTGCACTGGGCCGGCAGCGACTCCAAGCTCAGCGCCACTGAATTGTCCACCTATGCCTCTGCCAAGCAGCCAGGCTGGGGCAAGCTGATCCAGGTGCCGTCGGTGGCCACTTCGGTGGCCATTCCTTTCCGCAAGAGCGGTGCCAATGCGGTTGACCTGAGCGTCAACGAGCTGTGCGGTGTGTTCTCCGGGCGTATCAACAACTGGAGCCAGATCACCGGCGCTGGCCGTAGCGGTGCAATCACCGTGGTTTACCGCAGCGAAAGCAGCGGCACCACCGAACTGTTCACGCGCTTCCTGAACGCCAAGTGCGCTGAAACCGGCAGCTTCGCCGTTACCACCACCTTTGCCAACAGCTACAGCGGTGGCCTGCCGGCCGGTGCCGTTGCGGCTGCCGGCAGCCAGGGCGTGATGAGTGCCTTGAACGATACGACTGTCGCCGAAGGCCGTATCACCTACATGAGCCCTGACTACGCGGCCACCACCCTGGAAGGCCTGGACGACGCGACCAAGGTCGCTCGCGTCGGCAAGGACGTGGCAAGCAACACCGAAGGTGTATCGCCTGCTCCGGATAACGTTTCCGAGGCGATTGATAACGTTTCGGTGCCCGCCGTGGCTGACCGTGGCAACCCGGACAAGTGGGTACCTGTGTTCGGTAAAAACGGCGTGGCCGGCGTGGTGCCTTACCCAACGTCGGGCTACCCGATCCTGGGCTTCACCAACCTGATCTTCAGCCAGTGCTATATCAACGGCACCCAGTCCAACCAGGTCCGTGACTTCTTTGCCCAGCACTACGGCGAGACCGTGAACAACGATGACGCCATCCGCGCCAACCGTTTCGTGCCACTGCCAGACTCCTGGAAAAGCGCGATCCGCAGCAGCTTCCTGACCGCCAGCAACCCGCTGAGCATCGGTAAGACCGACGTCTGCAACGGTATCGGTCGTCCGCTGTAACGCCCGCGTTCCTCGACCTGCAACCCCTGATCAGCAACGGCCTGTGCCGTTGCTGATTTTTTATTGGCTCACCCCGTAGCCGCTGCCGAGCCCAGA
Source organism: Pseudomonas gessardii (assembly GCF_001983165.1). Lineage (GTDB taxonomy): Bacteria > Pseudomonadota > Gammaproteobacteria > Pseudomonadales > Pseudomonadaceae > Aquipseudomonas > Aquipseudomonas gessardii. Next base: position 20,714 of record NZ_MNPU01000062.1, read on the forward strand.
TGAATTTTCCATGACAGAAGTTCAGTGCTGCCCCTCGCCAACCGCCTACCTCCCATACGTGATGTGCATCTCCACACAGAAGGATGATTCCAGATGGTCCGCTGCAAACCACCGGTAAACCTGAATGCCCGCGGCCCGAGCGGCCAGACTGTCTTGCGCCTCAAGCCGCTGGCCCATGCCATTGCCTTGTTGCTGGTGGCGGGCAGTGCCCAGGGGGCTACGGCGTTCAGTTCCGGCTGGTTTGCCGCCAAGGGCGCGTCCCAGGCAGCCACGGCGGCGCGGCCGGGGGCGCAGGTGCCGGGGATGCCGCCGCCGTTGTCCCAGCAGGCGCGGGTCAACCAGCAGATGCAGCGCTCACTGAGCACCCTCAACAACAGCGTAGCGGCGATTGCCGCCCAGCAGGCTGCCCAGGCGGCCGGGCGCCAGGCCGCGTTGGGCCAGGTCTCGACGATTCCCGACGGCTTGGGCAAGGGCGGTTTGCAGGTCGATAACAGCCTGACCCAAGGCTGGATCAACGCCAAGGGCCCGACCCAAAGCCAGGCCGGTGGCCAGACCACGGTGAGCATCGAACAGACCGCCGACAAGGCCATCCTCAACTGGGAAACCTTTAACGTCGGGCGCAACACCACCGTCGACTTCCAGCAGCAGTCCAACTGGGCCTTGCTCAACCGCGTCAATGACCCCAACGCGCGCCCCAGTGAAATCCAGGGCCAGATCAAGGGCGCTGGCACCGTGATGATCATCAACCGCAATGGCGTGGTGTTCAGCGGCAGCAGCCAGGTCAACGTGCGCAACCTGGTGGCGGCGGCGGCGGCGATCACCGACGAGCAATTCACCCAGCGCGGGATCTACTTCGACGCCACTGGCACCCAGCCAACGTTCACCGATGCCGCGGGCAAGGTCCAGGTGCAGCGGGGGGCGCTGATCCAGACCCATGACGCGGCGACGTCCACCGATGCCGGTGGCTATGCCTTGCTGTTGGGTACGGAAGTGGAAAACGCCGGCACCCTCATCACCGCCAAAGGCCAGACGACCCTGGCCGCCGGCGACAGTTTTTACATCCGCAAGGGCGTGGGTACCGCCGGCAATGCCCGTTCCACCACACGCGGCAATGAAGTCGCCAGCAGCCTCAAGGCCGGCAGCAGCGCGGGCAGCGTGACCAACAGCGGGCTGATCATGGCCGCTACCGGCGACATCACCCTGACCGGGCACACCGTGCAGCAAAACGGCGTAGCCCTGGCCAGCACGTCGGTGGACACCCGTGGCACCCTTCACTTACTCAACTCGGCCAGCGACACCACCGGCAGCGTCAGCCTGGGCGAAGGCAGCACCACTGCGATCCTGCTCGACAGCAGCGGCACCACCGCGCTCAACAACCAGCGCGAAAATGGCCTGGTCAATCTCGACGGTCTGGTGAACCCCCAGGCCAGCGGGCAGTTCAATAACCTGGGCAGGGTGGCCGACCGTACCGATCAGTCGCGCATCGAGATCGTCAGCGGCGGCACCGTGGACTTCCAGAAAGGCTCGATAACCCTCGCCACCGGTGGCCAGGTCGCGGTCAGCGCCGGCCAGCGCAGCCTGGTGCGCGAGGGGGCGATGATCGACGTGTCCGGCGCCATCGGCGTCAAGGTGGCGATGCAAGCCAACAACATCAAGATCAACGTGCAGGGCAACGAGCAGCGCGATGCGCCGGTCAACCGCGATGGCGGGCAATTGATCAACAACGATGTGTGGGTCGATCTGCGCGAGTTGGTGTTTGTACCGGCGGGTACCAACGGCTACGCGACGGACCGCTGGTACACCGCCGGCGGCCTGCTGGAAGTCGGTGGCTATCTGGGCACGCAAGGGCACTCGGTGGGCGAGTGGATGGCCCAGGGCGGTAGCGTGACGTTCACGGGGGATGACGTGGTAACCCAACAGGGTGCGCAGATCAATCTGTCGGGCGGCACCGTGGATGTGCAGGGCGGTTATGTCCAGCAAACCTGGCTCAAGGGCTCGGACGGGCGCTTGTATGAGCTGTCGAAGGCACCGGGCGATATTCTCTACGCCGGGCTTTACAAAGGCTTTGCAGACACCAGCGAACGCTGGGGCCGTACCGACCTGTACTACAACCCGCTGATCGCCCCCCAGCGACGTTTCGAGGCCGGTTATACCGTGGGCCGCGATGCCGGCAAGCTGGTGATCGGTACCGGCAATGCGGTGCTTGAAGGGCAGTTGATCAGTGATGTGTTCCAGGGCGAGCGCCAGACCCAGGCGCCGAACATCAACCTCGACGGTTACCAACAGTCGCAGAAGGCCCAGGCCCAACGTGCGCAACTGATCATTGGCCAGTACACGCCGATCTTCAACAAAAGCACCGGCACTCTGCGTTACGCCCTGACGCCGGGTATGGAGCAGGTGCTGATCGAAGGCGGCACACAAAAAATCGCCGCCGGCCTCGACCTGGGCACCGCGCTGCCGGCCGGGCGCCAGGGCACGCTGGTGCTCGACAGCGCGCAACTCAACGGCTTCCAGTTGGGCGCGATCAAGGTCGGCGCCAAGCAGCAGATTACGGTCAATGGTGGGTTGTCGGTGGCCGACGGTGGCGATATCACCCTGTACGGGCCCCAGGTGGCGGTCAACGCCAATCTGACCGCCCACGGTGGCAGCCTCCACGCCGGCAACGTGCTCAGTCAGGTCAACCTCAATCGGCAGAATGCCGTTGAAGAGGTGATTCTGGCGGGCAGCGGGCACGTCGCGGTGGCCGCCGGGGTGGTGCTGGATGCGTCCGGGCGTTGGAACAACCTGGCCCTGCAGCCGTCGTTCACCGAGGGTGTGGCTTATGCCAATGGCGGCAAGGTGGCGCTGCGTGGCACCGGCGATGTGAGCCTGGGGGCACAGAGCCTGGTGCAGGTGTCTTCGGGCGCTACGGTCGGCCAGGATGGCAAGGTCAGCGGTGGCAAGGGCGGCAGCGTGACGTTGGGCGCGCAGGGCGCCCTGGTGTTGGGCGGTGAGATTCGCGGTTATGGCGTCAGCGGTGGCGGCACCCTGGCGTTGCAGTCGCGCCAGGTATTGATCGGCGATGCAGGCAGCCCGGACGCGGGCACCCTGCACCTGGCGGGGGACTTTTTCAAGAAAGGGTTCTCGGCGTATGACATCACCGGCAACGAAGGGTTGATTGTTGCTGACGGCACTCAGGTCGGGGTCGAGGTGCCGGTGTACCGGGTTGGCGAGCAGGTGCAGACGCTGCCGAGTGGCACTGATCCGGCGAGCCTGATGCAGGTGTGGACACCTGAGTTGTATCAGCAGGACGCGCTCAAGAGCGTGCTGAGCCAGCGGCGCGGTGCCAGCTTGAGCCTCACGGCCGGGCACCTCGACTCCAGCGCTGCGCAATTGGCCAGCACCGCGCTGAGCGTCGGCCAGGGCGCGGTTATCACGGTCGATCCGGGCCAGGCCATCAATTTGCGCAGCGTCGGCCAGTTGACCGTCAACGGTTCGCTCAACGCCTGGGGCGGTAGCGTCAGCCTGGGCGGGCTGAACGTGGCCAGTTCCGAGGCGGTGAATGCCGCAGGTCATGGGCGTTCGATCTGGGTCGGCGAGCAGGCGCTGATCGACGTGGCGGCGCGGGCGGCAAGCGCCGTGGACAATCGTGGCCGCCACTATGGCCTGGTACGCAATGGCGGCAGTATCAGCCTCGGTGGCACGATCAACCTCGCTACCGGCATTGCCCAGGCCAGTGATGTGTTTGTGGTGGTGCGTGACGGTGCGCGCCTGGAGGCGTCCGGGGCCCAGGCGGACCTGGACCTGCCGGGCCAGGGCCGGGTACCGGTGGCCAGCAATGGCGGCAGTATCAGCCTTGCCTCCAACAATGGCCTGTACCTGGACGGGCGCTTTGTGGCCCGGGCCGGTGGTGCCGGGGCCTCGGGCGGCAGCCTGGCCCTGGCCCTGGAAAGCCCTTACTACCTCAGGAGCGCGGTCAGCGACCGCGTGCTCAAGGCGCGGGAACTGTTACTCAGCCAGACCCACCAGCCCAGCACGCTGGCGGGCACTGCCGAGGCCGCGGCTGCGGAGCTGGAGTACGGGCATGCTCGCCTGGGCGTGGACCAGGTCAGCGCCGGCGGGTTCGACAACCTGGCCTTGCTGAGCAATGGTCTGCTGAATGTTGACGGTGATCTGTCGCTGCACATGGGCCAGAGCCTGCGTCTGTACAGTGGCGCTCTGGGGCTGAGTGAGCAGGCTGCGCAGAATGCCCGGGTCAATCTGTCGGCACCGCACCTGCTGCTGGCGGGCATCCTTGCGCCCTTGGAGGCCAAGGACCAATACCAGCATCCGGTGTTGACCAGCGCCATGTCGCAACGCGCCAGCCAGGCGCAGTTCACTGCCAGTGCCAATCTGCTGGAGGTGCGCGGCAATGTGTTGTTCGGCAACAAGAGCAACCTGACCCAGGCCGACAACAGCCAGTTGAGCGTCGACCGCCGTGGTTTCGATGACGTGCAGCTGAGCAGCCAGGGCGACCTGCGTTTTCTCGCGGGGGCCAGCGCCGATGCGGTCGCCCAGGGGATCAGTACGCAGATCATGACCCGGGGCGACATGACCCTGCAGGCCGCGCAGTTGTACCCGGCCACCGAAGTCGGCGCGCGGGTGCTGGCCGGTTACCTGGATGGGGTTGACGGTTACGACCCGACGCGCACCCTGACCATCGCCCGTGCCGGCAACGAGACGGGCGCGGTGCCTTACTCGGCCTTCGGTCGCCTGCAACTGGGCGGCCCGAGCATCAGGCAGGGCGGGGTGGTGCGTGCGCCCCTGGGGTTGATCGAGGTCGGCATCCTGGGCACCCACAAGGTCGAACTGCTGCCCGGCAGCCTGACTTCGGTGAGCGGCAAGGGCCTGGTGCTGCCCTACGGCGGCACGGTGGATGGCCAGGTCTACCAGTACAACGGCAAGACGGTGTCGTTCCTCGGCCAGGGGGCGATTGCCAACCTCAATGGCGATCTCAGCGTGGGGGTAATCCTCGGTGGGCAATCGGTGGCGGTGCTGCCAGAGGCCACGCTGGACCTGTCCGGCGGCGGCGAACTGCTCGGTGCCGGGTTTATTTCCGGCCGTGGCGGCTCCACCGATGCGCGTTATAACCCACTGATGCAGGTCGGCACCCACGGCGGCTTTGTCCTGCCGGGCCTGGGCAGTAACCCGGTGTACGCCATCGTGCCCGGCGCGCAACCGGGTTATGCCCCGGTGGCCCCGGAGGGGGGCGCAGTCGATCCGTTGCTCGGCCAGCAAATCACCCTGGACGCTGGCGTCCCGGGGCTGGCCGCAGGCACCTATACCCTGATGCCCTCCACCTATGCGCTGATGCCGGGGGCGTTCCGTGTCGAAATCAACGGCCTCGCGGGGCGCGGCACCGAAGAGGTGCCACAGGCGCTGCGCAATGGCTCCTGGTCGGCTGCCGGGCGCTTGTCCATCGTCAACACCGGGATCAGTAACCGGGTCGCCAGCCAGGTAATCCTGACCTCGGCCGACACCCTGCGCCGCTACTCCCAGTACAACGAAACCGGCTATGCGCAGTTCGCCGTGGCTGATGCGGCCAAGCTCGGCGTGCCACGGGCGTTGCTGCCGGTGGATGCCAAGACCCTGAAACTGGCGTTGCACCCCGGTGGTGGGGCGAACGCCTTTTCGTTCGCCGGTATCGGCCGCTTTGAGGCGGCCACCGACGGTTTTGCCGGCACTGTTGCAGTGATGAACATGGGAACCGGCGGGATCGAAGTAATGGCGCCAGGCAAGGCCGCCACGGAGGGGTTCGAGGGCGTCAGCGTGGGGGCGGCCAGCCTCAATGCGCTGGGCGCGGCACGCCTGATGATTGGCGGGATGACCCAGGTTTCGTATGGCCAGAGCGGTAACTACATCAACGTGGTCGGCGCCAACAGTAGCTCTATTACCTTGCGTGAAGGGGCGAGCCTGGCCGCACCGGAAGTGTTCCTGGTGAGCTCCACCGGCGAGATCGTCATGGAGCAGGGCGCCTCGATCAATACCCTTGGCCGGGGCAAGGCCAGTTATGACGCACGAGACGGTTTCGTCTACCAGGTGGCGAATATGCTGGCGGTCTCCAACGGTTTGCTCAACGTGGTCAACGCCGTGCAAGCCGGCGGCGCAGCCAGTGGCGGGATCAATCTGGGGGCGTGCAACAGCGCGCCCTGTAGCGGCCAGACTGCCCTGTATTCCGAGGGCAGTATCGTCGCCCTGACCGACAAGACGTTGCAGATGGGGGATGAGGTGCGCTACGGCACCCGTCACCTCAACCTGGGGCTGGCGAGCATTAACGTCGGCAGCCCTGAAGCCCTGGCTGCAGCGGCGGCCGGCAATCGCCTGCCGGCCGGCATGACCCTGACCCAGCAGGTGCTGGACCGCTTGTTGCGTGGTGACACGCAGTTCGGCGCGCCGGCCCTGGAAACCCTGCAACTCTCGGCCCGCGACAGCTTCAACTTCTATGGCTCCAGTGCCCTCGACACCTATGACGCGGTGACCGGCAAGTCGTTGCTCAGCCGCCTGATGCTGGCTGCCCCGGCGATCTACGGGGCCGGCAGCGCCAGTGATGTGGCGAGCATCCACACCGCCAACCTGATCTGGCTCGGCGCTGAAACGCCGGCCGTTGCCGCCATCGACGGCGGCGCCGGCAGCGGTAATGGGCGCCTGGATATCCAGGCCGAACGCATCGAGTTCGGCTATGGCGACTTTGCCCAGCCGAGCACGACCAAGCGCTTCGATCGCCTGGCGCTGGGGTTTGCCCACGTCAACCTCAGTGCCAGTGAGCGCATCACCGCCAACCACAAGGGCAGCCTGTCGGTCTATCAGCGCCAGGGGGCCTATGATCCGCTCAAGGGCTTTGCCTATACCGGCGGCGACTTGAGCATTCTCACGCCACTGCTGACCGGCGAGGCGGGCTCGGTAAACCGCATCACCGCCGGCGGCACCCTGGATATCGGCGCCTCGGCGGGGGCCCGGGGCAAGGTCGAGGGCCTGGGCGGCGAGCTGTCGCTGCAGGGCGACAGCATTCGCCTGGCCAGCGCGGTGGTGCTGCCCAGCGGCAAGGTCACCCTCGACGCCCGTGGCGACGTGGTGTTGACCGATGACGCACTGATTGATGTGGCCGGTCGCGCCATCGTCTTCAACGACCTGACTAAATATGGCGTGGGGGGTGAGGTATCGCTGCAAAGCCGCGAAGGCAATGTGCTGCAGGCCACCGGCTCAACCATCGACCTGTCGGCGCAGCACAACCAGGCGGGCAAGCTGCGGGCCGTGGCCGTGGGTGACACAGGCGGTGTGGTTGACCTGGCAGGCAAGCTTCTGGCAGGCAGCAGCGGTTATTACGATGCCGGCGGCACCCGAGTGCCGTACCTGGCCGGTACGGTTGAAATCCAGGCCCAGCGCCTGGGCACCAGCGGCATCCTGGACGAACAGTTTGCCGCCCTCAACCAACGGCTCAACCAAGGCCAGGTGTTTGGGGCGCGCAGCTTCCAGCTCAAGCAGGGCGACCTGAGCATCGGCAATGAGGTCAAGGCCAACAGCGTCAGTGTCTCGCTGGACAATGGCAGCCTGCGCGTCACCGGGCGGGTGGATGCCAGTGGCGAGCGGGTGGGCAGCATCAACCTGACGGCCAAGACCGGCCTGACCCTGGACGGCAGCGCCGTGCTCGATGCCCATGGCAGCCAGTTGCGGGTGGACAGCCATGGCCAGATCATCGACGCGCCGAACCGCGCCATGGTGGTGCTGGGTTCGGGCCAGGGCCAGTTGACCCTGGCCGATGGCGCGCGTATCGACCTGCGCCATGGGACCGATGGGGGCGTGGGCCATGACGGTCGCAGCCGTGGCACCCTGGAGCTCAATGCTCCGCGCTTGAACAGTGATGACATTGCCATTGATGCCCGTGGCCGCCTGGATATCCAGGGCGCGCGCTCGATTGCCCTCAACGGCATGATCAGCTACGACGATGCGCCGACCAAGACCGATGCCACGGCCAGTGGGCGTCCGTACCAGGTGATCGACCAGAAGTACCTGGACAAAAAACATGAGCTGAGCGTGCTGTTTATCAACGCAGCCCTCAGCAACCACGACCTACTGAATAACAAGCTCGCGGGCCTGAATAACGCCACGTACGCCGACGCCTTGCATCTGCGGCCGGGGGTGGAGATTGTCAGCAAGACGCCCCAGGGTGACCTGGTGGTGCAGGGCGACCTGGACCTGTCCGGTTATCGCTACGCCAGCCTCAACCCACATACCCAGAAAAACCCGGATGTGTATGGCTCCGGCGAAGTCGGCCGCTTGACCCTGCGCGCCGGCGGCGACTTGAATATCTACGGCAGCATCAACGACGGCTTTGCCCCGCCACCGCCGAGCGACGATGACAACGGCTGGGTGCTGCTCCCCGGGATCAATTACACCGGCGGCACCCAAGTAGTGCCAGGCACGGGCGTGACCCTGGCCGACGGCACCAGGTTTCCGGCGGGCGCGATCCTCAACTTCGATGTGTCGATCAAGGCCCTGAGCCTGGCGAACGGTACGCGGTTGCCGGTGCCGGTGACCCTCAGCCAGCCCCTGGTACTGCCTGCCGGTACGGTACTGGCGGCGGCGATACTCGACGGCTCGGGCACGCAGCTGTTCGCGGCGGGGACGCTGCTGAGCCAGAGCCAGACCCTGGAGGCCGGCACGGTTCTGGGGGCCGGTACCCTGTTGACCAGCAACACCAGTGTCAGGGCGATGATCTGGCCCAAGGGCGTGCCATTGCCCGGGCGTCTGGGCAGCACTGCGTTCGTGACCCTCAATGGCAGCAAGGCACTGCCCCGTGGCGCCTTGTTGCCGGCCGGCACCAATGTGAAGTTGGCAGGCAATGCGAAGTCGGTGAAATTGCGGGTCGAGGAGGCCGGCCGCCAGGGCAAGAACTGGGGCGTTGCGCCGATGCTGACGGAAGGCTCCCAGGCGTGGGAGATCCGCCTGGTGGCCGGGGCCGACACCCAGGCGGCCGACAGTAGCAGGCTGCAAGTTTCTCCAGTGACCGGCAACCTGCGTCTGGCCGACAGCCATTACGGCATGTTCGCCCAGGGCGTGCTGGTCTGGACCGAGCAGGGTTCCATCGACAATTACGGCGACACCAGCATGGTCGGCAAGCCCGTGAGCCCTGGCAACCTTGGAACCTGCACGGACTACCCCGGCTCCTGTGAGTCGGGCGGTGATGCCTACAGCCTGGTGGCGGGGGGCAGTAGCCGTTTCAGCGTGGTCCGCACCGGCGCCGCCGACCTGGACTTGCTGGCCGCTGGCAATCTGAGCATGGAATCGCTGTACGGGGTCTACACCGCTGGCAGTTCTTCCACGGGTACCTCGGCCAACGACCCCTACAACCTGCCGCGGGCGCTTGGCGAAAACGCCAAGGTGTTGGGCAATAGCGTGGGTGGCAACGAGAAACTGGTCAATGGCAGCGCAGACAGTGTGTACCGCGCCTGGTATCCGGAGGCAGGCGGCAACCTGTCGTTGAAAGTGGGTGGGAACCTGACCGGTAACATCACCAGCCCGTCACTCAGTGCCTCGGGGCGTCCGGTCCGCAACGATCGCGGCCAGGATTCGGCGAATGTCGGCAACTGGTTATGGCGCCAGGGCAATGGTTTGAGTGGCTCGGCGGCACAAGCGACGGCCTGGTGGATCAATTTTGGTACCTACGCCAGCAACCTTGCCCTGGCGGGGGGCGCCGACCAGATGGTGGGCTTCACCGGCTTCGGTACGTTGGGCGGGGGCAACCTGAATGTCGACGTGGGCGGCGATGCCGGGATCATCCGGCCATTGGCTGCCGGTTATGTGCCCCAGGCGGTGAACTTGCGCAGCCAGGGGTTGGTGTTGGCGGTGGGCAGCACCGGGCGCGTGGCGCCTGACGGCAGCCTGCAGTTGACCGGCGGTGGCGACTTGAACCTGCGGGTCGGCGGTGCCGTGAACCCAGGCAGTCAGATTACCCAGGACCACCTCAACGGCACGCTGGTAAACCTGCGTGGGCACGTGCAACTGACCGGCGGCGCCCTGGGCAGCCTGACCTTGCGTTATGGCAGCCGGGTGATCGACCAGAGCCCCGGCGAAGTCCGCGCCTATGATCCACTGCGCGCCACGTCAGCCGCGGCGGCCGGTGGCTTGAGCCTGTTACCCGGTGATGCCACCTTCAACCTGGCCACCCGTGGCGACCTGGTGCTGCAGGATGTGGCCGATCCAGGGCGCGTCGCGCAGACAAATGCCTTGGCCTACGTTAACGACGGGGTCAACGGCGTAGGGCAGAGCTGGTTCAGCCTGTGGACCCGCAACACGGCAGTGGACCTGTTTTCGGCCGGTGGCAACCTTACGCCGCTGACGCAAACGCTGGAGACGGATATGGCGGCGGTCTATCCCGCCACATTGCGCGCGGTGGCCGCCAGCGGCAGCCTGTATTACGGGCGTGCCGCGACCGCCAACCCTGGCTCGCTGCCACCGCTGGCGGCACTGGTGCTGGCGCCATCGGCCAACGGTCAATTGCAATTGCTGGCTGGGGATTCGATCTATGGCGGCGACCTCACCGTCAGCCGTTCCAGCGCCGCGCCGGACAGCATGGCGACGATCCTCAACCCGGCGTTCCTGGGCTTCGTCAACTCCCTGCCCATCGCGGGCAGCGGCAACCTTTCCGGCGATAGCAACATTGCGCGCCTGGGGCTTTTCCCGCTGTTCACCTTCGGTGCCAACACGGCCAGCACGTCGTGGGGCGATACCCTGGAACCTGCGCGTTTTTATGCGTTGAGCGGTGACCTGCTGGGCGTCAACAGTGGGCGTGCCCTGACCATCACCAGCGCCGGAGACCCGCGTGTGGGGCAAACGTTTTATGAGGGCGCAGGCCCGGTCTGGATGCGGGCGGGGCGTGACATCGTCAGCAGCGGCACGCGCCTGGGGGGCGCCAGCGGTGGCGAAGTGGATACCGGTGAATATGCCTTCGACGCCAACCTGTTCGTGCATAACGGCCTGACTGACATCTCCATTGTCAGTGCCGGGCGCGACATGCTCTACAGCAACTTCAATGTCGCAGGGCCCGGCACCCTGGAGTTGACGGCAGGGCGCAACCTCCTTATGGAGGACAAGGTCAGCGTCAACAGCCTTGGCGCCGTGGCCGCAGGTGACAGCCGTCCCGGCGCGAGCATCGTCATGCTGGCGGGTGTTGGCCCCAACGGTCCGGACTACCGGCGCTTTGTCGAGACTTACCTGAATCCTGAGAACCAACTGCAGACGGGCGAGCCTTTGACGCTGCTGGGAGGCAAAGTCGCCAAGACCTACGAACGCGAACTGGCCGGGTGGCTGGCCGAGCGCTTCGGGTTTGTCGGTGACAGTGAACAGGCCCGCGCCTACTACGCGGCGCTGTCGGCGCAGCAGCAGCGGGTGTTTGCCCGTGAGGTGTACTTTGCCGAACTCAAGGCCGCCGGTCGCGAATACAACCAGGCTGGCGGCGTGCGCGAGGGCAGCTATGTGCGGGGGCGGGCGGCGATTGCCGGGTTGTTCCCGGACAAGGACGTGGCCGGCAATGCCATCGCCTACAAGGGCGATATCACCCTGTTCGGCGGTGCCGGGGTGCACACCAATTTCGGTGGCTCGATCCAGATGCTCACCCCGGGTGGTGGCCAGACATTCGGCATCGAGGGGGCGGCACCGCCGTCCACCGCCGGGGTCATTACCCAGGGCGCGGGGGATATCCAGCTGTATTCCCTGGACAGCATCCTGCTGGGCCAGAGCCGGATTATGACCACCTTTGGCGGCTCGATCATGGGCTGGTCCGCCGCAGGCGATATCAACGCCGGGCGGGGTTCCAAGACCACCGTGGTCTACACCCCGCCACGGCGTGTGTATGACAACTGGGGCAACGTCAGCCTGTCGCCGTCGGTGCCGAGTACCGGTGCGGGGATCGCCACGCTTAACCCGATCCCGGAAGTGCCGGCAGGGGACATCGACCTGATTGCGCCGTTGGGCACCATCGACGCCGGTGAAGCGGGGATTCGTGTGTCGGGCAATATCAACATTGCCGCGCTGCGGGTGGTCAACGCGGCGAATATCCAGACCCAGGGTAAATCGTCCGGGGTGCCGGTGTCGGCGGCGGTCAACACCGCGGCCATGAGCTCAGCCAGCGCGGCGGGGGCAGCGGCATCCCAGGCCGCCGAAGACGCGGCCCGCAACCAACAGGCTGCAGCGCGCCAGGGCCGGGCGTCGATCGTCACGGTGGAAGTGCTGGGGTTTGGCACCGAGCCGGTGCAACGCCGGGAGGAAGAAGCACGCCGGGCGCCGACCTACAACCCCGACAGCCCGGTGCAGGTGCTGGGGGCGGGGCCGTTGAGCGAACAGGCCAAGGCACGGCTGACGGATGAGGAGCGGGGGCAGATCAGTTTGTAAGGTTCACACGGTGAGGGCGAGCTTGCCTGCGGTGGCTATAGGTATCTACACAACTCCTTTCTGGGGTTGTGTACATATCCGTTGCTGCGGTCACGGCCACTTAGGGTTCCGCCCTTACGTGAACTGCCCCCCGAATGTTGGACAGGGACGCTATTGATTCAGCGTCTGGATACGAAATTGTACCGGACTCAAGCCATTCAGTCTGAGGCTTATGCGGTCTTGGTTGTAGTA
>NZ_MNPU01000063.1 GCF_001983165.1 Pseudomonas gessardii
GTAAGCGCTTCGATTTCAAATGTCCTATCGAAGTCATGAGCGAAGTGATGCAGAAAGCCTTGGCTATGCAATATGATGCTCCTGCGTCAATTCAATAACCGTGTTGCACTCAGCTCCTGCAACCGCCGTGAATAAAAAACCCAGGTGCTATTCTGAGAAGAGGAATGACTAATGTCTTATATGTCTGTTAATACTCCGCTGAGCACTAAGCTCGCAAACCACCCACTAGACCTTCCTACGCCCTTACCCAGCGCACTTGGAGGGGGGGATGCCAGTAAGGTTCTTGACAAAAAACAGAGTGCCTTGCCGGAATATAGCCGCAATGTTGACACGGGGCGGGAAGGTGCAGTTGGTAATACCGATGCTCTTTCAAAGCTACTTGATATGTTTGAGCTTCTCTTTAAGGCAATGCGAGATATCTTGTCTGGCAAAAAACATCCTCCTGAGCTCCAGCCCTCTCCTGATAAGTCGTCTGAGGCGAAACCCTCGCTTGGGGGCATGCCCTTGACTCCGAGCAAGGAGACCAAGGTGGCGCTTGAGACAGACAAGCCACTTCAGAAAAAGCTGGAGGCCGATGGCAAGCCTGCGGTTTCGGGCAATGATCTCAAGATGCTGCTTGACGCCAACAAGCCGCTGCAGAAAAAACTGGAGACTGATAGCAAACCTACGACTCCGGGCAATGATCTCAAGGTGCCGCTTGAGGCCGACAAGCCGCTGCCGAACAAGTTGGAGGCCGACGGCAAGCCTGCGATTCCAGGCAAGGAGGCCAAGGTGCCGCTTGAGGCCGACAAGCCGCTGCCGAACAAGTTGGAGGCCGACGGCAAGCCTGTGATTCCGGGTAATGACCTCAAGGGGCTATTGGATGCTGGCAAGCAACCAGTGGTGATACCGCAGATCAAGGTTCTGCCAGGCACCGACTCCAAAGTGGAGTCTGACGCCTCTGTGCGGGTGAACGTTGACGTCAAGGTGAACAATTGCCACTGCCCAGGGCACGACCATCCAACGGTTCCAGGGATTGACGTGAAGCTAAAGCCCGGCCCGGATGGTCAGGTGAGGCCTGGCGTGGAGATAAAGCCCACAGTGGTGCCCGGCCCGGATGGCCAGGTGAGGCCTGGCGTGGAGATAAAGCCCACAGTGGTGCCCGGCCCGGATGGTCAGGTGAGGCCTGGCGTGGAGATAAAGCCCACAGTGGTGCCCGGCCCGGATGGTCAGGTGAGGCCTGGCGTGGAGATAAAGCCCACAGTGGTACCCGGCCCGGATGGTCAGGTGAAGCCCGGCGTGGAGATAAGGCCTGCAGTGGTCCCCCCCCTGGAGGGCCAGGTGAAGCCTGGCGTGGAGATAAAGCCCACAGTGGTGCCCGGCCCGGATGGTCAGGTGAAGCCCGGCGTGGAGATAAGGCCCGCAGTGGTCCCCCCCCTGGAGGGCCAGGTGAAGCCGGGCGTGGAGATAAAGCCTGCAGTGGTGCCCGGCCCGGAGGGCCAGGTGAAGCCCGGTTTGGAGCCAAAGCCCGCTCTCATACCCGGTACTCCCCCTCAGGTAAAGCCCGGTTTGGTGCATGAGCCGGCCGTACCCAGAACTCATGCGGGGGTGAAGCCGGATGCCCCCGAGGTACTGCCGAACAAGCCCACGCCAGAGTCTGACTTGACTGCCCCGGGCCCCGGCTGTGGTCCTGATGAAATGAGCGGGGTTGAGGCTCTTTATCGCCGGTCGTAGTGCGCCAGTCGAGTCAATAAACGATAACTAAAAATCTTAAACCAAAAGAGTTGCTTCTCCGGTCAACTGCCGGCCGGAGGAGCGCTTTGTGGGAGAAGACTGTATGTCTATTTTAAATATCAGTAGTCCTTCAAGCAGCGCGTATGCGTGTTTAAGTGGGGGGGGGAGTGCGTTTGATGTTGCGACTAAACGCCCATGGGTATCTGGTGCAGGTGTAAGTTGGGTTTCAAATAATTACGCTGTCAATAATAGTCGCATTGAAGAGAGCGGTTATATGGCGGATCAGGATGTGGATTTAAACAGTGTTATTTCAATGCTCAGGCTTTTTTTAGATCAGGTATTGGCCCTTTTGTCAGACAGTAAGGGAAAAAAAGTCAAGGTTGATAGTGTTCCCGAGCCTGTCAAGCCTGAGGTGAGTTCAATACCGGTTGTGCCAAAGCCTGAATCGACCCCAGCGCACCTTCCCGATCTATCGTCTAAGCGTGATGGTGCAAAGCCTGACGACATCTGGGGAGGTTTTCGCCAAGGGCCTGATGGTAATTGCGTGACTGTTTCGGCGATCAAGGCGGCCATGTATAAGTTTGGGCAGAGCCCGACCGATATTTATAAAAATGTCAGTAAAACCGAGAGTGGCTATCAGGTCACGATGCGCGATGGTTTTCGCCTGGTCCTGACAAACAAGGAGTTGAAGCAAGCAGCGGAGGGGGCAAAGTTTTATGGCCGAGACAGAGGGATGCTCAAGGACGCCCAATTCCTGTTCGCGGTCAGTTGCAAGCGCGCCCATCTTGAAAACAACGATGGCAGAGCGGCTAGAAGTTTTAGTGCGGCCATTCGCAGCCTCAACGACGGTGAGGATGAGAACCCGTGGGCGCCGGGAGAAGGATTTCTGCGGTTGGGGTTGAAGAAGTATATGAAGCAAGTTCCTGTCAGTACTTTGGCCCGTGGGCAAGTTGGTATGGTTAATCGGGCCTTTCATTCGGTGGCGGTGATTGATGGCAAGGAAGAGTTGTGGGGGCGCAAAGGAAAGGCACCCACGCGTGGGAACGCTGTGGCGTTAATCGGTGATTGAGGTTATGGGTAGGTCTTGTATTAATAATAATTAATATTGTGTGATTTTTTCCTGCGCAGGTTTTTTTGTTGTTTGTTGTGTTTGTCGATTTCTACTTTATGGGTTTTGTCGTTATTTGGCGGCATCTGTGTGGTCATGAATTTAATAGTTTAACTATGGGGGTTGTCATGAGTATCGATATGGGTGGTCGGTTGTTTCTTGGGAATTATAGTTTGAATCATGAGCCTGCCAGTGGAATGAGTGCCCCTGCCGCCCCTGAGAAACGCAATGGAGAGGGAGTCAGCATCGATGGGTGGGAGGCGATTGAGCAAAGACTTTCCGAAGGGCTTCGTTCTGTCAGGCAGTTGCTCACCCACCAAGGCACTTCGCTGTCCTGGGTGGCACCGAGTACAGAAAATAATGTTGATAAAACGTTGCCCCCACCTGTGTTTTCAACGAAGCGGGATGAGAAACCCAGCGATATTCTGGGTGCGCTTACGGCCACCAGGCGCCATTTCGGCGAAAACTTTGACAACAGTACTCATGCGGCAGTTATCCAAATGATGATGATGACATTTGGGCAAAGCCCGCTCGACCTATTTGATGAGGTGAAGGCCTCCGGCGACGGGTATGACGTTACGATGAAAGATGAGTTTAAGGTGCATGTGTCTCAAGAGGAATTAAAGTCTGTCGCCCAGGCGTCGCGGTTTGCGGGTAATGATAGTTCGGTCATAAAGGATGCCAACTTTGTGCTCGCGGCTTTTGCCAAGCGTAAACAGCTTGCAGGCAAGCATGGCAGTTTCGAGAAGGCCCTGACGAAGACCCTGGAAGGAGAAACGCTACTCAACTGTTTGCGGGGAATGGGGGTGAGTGCTCTGGCCCAGTATATGCCTGCCAGTGAAATGGCCGCTAGCGGTGCAACAGGGGTGGTGGGAACCCATAACTTTGGCGGGGCGCTTGTAATGAATAACGCCCAATACAGTTATGCTGAAAAACGCAGTGTTGATAACCGCTATGGTTATATGTTGTTCGATAACAAAAAAATTCCTGACGAACCACCTGTAGCCATTGATCGCAATGATCTGAATTTATTCAGTGTCCCAGTAGGTACTAAACCCACCGATATCTGGAGTGGTTTTTATCAGAGCGTGGAAGGCAACTGTGTCACCGTGTCTGCGATCAAGGCGGCGATGATGCGATTTGGGCAGAACCCACAAGGCATCTATAAAAAAATCTCGGCCACCACGGATGGTTATGAAATCATCATGAGGGATTCTTTTAAGTTGAGAGTGACACACGAGGAACTGAGAAAGGCTCGTGAGGCCTCCAGCTTGAAGGGCAACAATCAGGCGCTGCTTGACGATGCCAACTTTCTATACTGTGTGAGCGCCAAGCGGGCAGAGTTGGAAGACAACGACTTCCGTGGCAGGCAAGGGTTTGATGTCGCCATGCAAACGCTTAACGACGGTGAGTACCCAGGAGAAGCGCTGCACAGGTTAGGGTTGTCCGCTTATGTCTGTGAAAGCAGCGTTCAAGAACTGGCAGAGGGCGCCATTGGAACCCTGGCCGATGCCCGCCACTCAGTGGCGGTCATTGATGGGATGGTGGACATGTATGGGCAAAAGCGCAGCCTGGTGCAGTCGGACTGGAAAGGCTATTTCATCCGGGCATTGAAATTAGTGTAATGCGCGGCGCCGGGGCCGAGGGGGGAGCTCTCAGGTCCCGGCGCCTTGCCTTAATAGCTGCATGAACGCTTCCATGGGCAGGGGGCGGCTGTGCAGATAGCCTTGATATAAATGGCAGCCCAGCCCTTGCAGGAAGGCCAGTTGCTCGGGGGTTTCCACGCCTTCGGCAATCACTTCCAGGTTGAGGCTGCGTGCCATGGCCACAATGGCGCGGATGATCTCGGCGTCGTTCGGGTCGTGGGTGGCGTCCCTTACAAAGGATTGATCGATCTTCAAGGCATCCACCGGCAGGCGCTTGAGGTAGGTCAATGACGAATAACCGGTGCCGAAATCGTCCATGGCAAAGCTGACCCCGAGTTTTTTCAGGCGGCGCATTTTGCCGATGGTGTCATCCAGGTTCTGGATCACGATGCCTTCGGTGATTTCCAGTTTCAGCAGGCTGAACGGCAAGTGATGCTGCTTGAGGCTGCGCTCCACCCGTTCAACAAAGTCATTCTGGCGGAACTGCCGGGGGCTGATATTCACGCATAGGCTGAAGCCCTCGGGCTCCACCAGACCTTCGGCAATCAAGCGGGCAAACGCGCCGCAGGCTTCGTCGAGGATCCAGGTGCCTACCTCCAGGATCAGCCCACTGTCTTCCAGGACTTTGATGAATTCGGCGGGGGATTGCGCGCCCAGTTGCGGATGCTGCCAGCGCACCAACGCCTCGGCGCCGACAATGCGATTGCCCCGGGCATCGACCTGAGGTTGGTAATGCATGCTGAACTCGCCCCGTGACAAGGCCTGGCGCAGGTCTGTCTCCATGCGCAGGCGCTCGCTGGCGGTGCGTTGCATGCTGTTATGAAACATCTGGGTGGTATTGCGCCCCGAATCCTTGGCCCGATACAGGGCGATATCCGCGCGCTTGAGCAAATCCGCCGGGGTCGAGCCATGGTCGGGAATCAATGCCACGCCGATGCTGGGGGTGACCTGCAAGCGATGGCCATCGAGGAACATCGGTTCGGACAGCAGTTCACGCAACGTGTCAGACAGCTGTTGCACCTGTTTGCTGACCTCCATCCGCGAGCCCTCCAACCCGCTGAGCAGCACCACGAACTCATCGCCGCCCAGGCGCGCCACGGTGTCTTCCAGGCGCACACTGGCTTCCAGGCGTGCCGTGACGATTTTCAGCACGGTGTCGCCCACCGGGTGCCCGAGTGAATCGTTGATGTGCTTGAAGTGGTCCAGGTCGAGGAACAGCAGCGCGCCCCGTAGGTTGTGGCGCTTGAGCAGGGCGATCTGCTGGCTCAGGCGGTCCATCAGCAGGGCGCGATTGGGCAGGTTGGTCAGCGGATCGTGATAGGCCAGGTGACGGATCTGCGCCTGCGCGCTTTTCAGCAGGCTGACGTCCCGCGCCGTCAGCAGCAGGCACGGCGTTTCATTGAGGGTAATCGGCTCCACCGACACTTCTACCGCCAGCAACTCGCCGCGCTTGTTATGCCAGAGCATGTCCAGGTGATGGATGCGCCCCTTGATCTGTAATTCGGCCAGCAGTGCGGCGCGCTGGTTTTCATCGGCCCAGATGCCGATCTGGTACAGCGTCAGGCCAATGGCCTCCTCGGCGCGGTAGCCGGTCAGGCGACAAAAGCCATCATTGACCTCGACATAGCGCCCGGTGTTGCGCTCGGTAATGGACACCGCGTCAGGGCTGGAATGAAAGGCCTTGGCGAACTTCTCCTCGCTGGCCTTGAGCGCCGCCTCGGAACGTTGTTGCTGGGTGATATCGCGCAGGGTGGTGACCACGCAGGACTGGTTGTCGACCTTGATCAAGCGGCTGGCAATCATGCACGTCAGGCGCTGGCCATCCTTGTGGCGGACGATGATCGCCACGTTGTTCAGCGCCTGCTCGCGGATCACCTGCTCGATGCGGTGCAGGCGTTGGGTGGGTTCATCCCACAGGCCGATTTGCTCGGCGGTGTGGTTGATGACTTCGGCGGCGGCCCAGCCAAAGGTCTGGGTGAAGCTGGGGTTGATTTCGATGAACTCGCCGCTGGCCAGGCGGGTGACGCAGATCGGGTCGGGACTGACGAGGAACAGGCTGGCGAACTTCTCTTCAGAGGCGCTCAAGCGCTGTTCGCGTTCCACCTGGTCGGTGATGTCCAGCAGGGTGCCCGCCATGCGCAGCGGCGCGCCCTGTGCGTCGCGGTAGAGGCGGGCACGGCTTTCCAGGTAGCGCGAGCTGCCATCTTCCAATTGCACGCGGTACGTCAGTTGGTAATTGCCGGCCGGGCCTTCGCGCAAGGTGCGATAGGCATCGCGCATGCTGGCGCGCTCTTCATCGGGCATGCCTTCAAAAAATGCATCGAACGACTCATGGAACGGCTGTGGCTCCAGGCCGTGCAACTGCGCCGCCCGCGCCGAGCCATAGAGCATGCCGCTGGGGATATGCCAGTCCCAGGTGCCCAGTTGGGCCGAGTCCAGGGCCAGGTCCAGGCGTTCCTGGCTGTCCTTTAAGGCCTGTTCGGCGTTCTTGCGCTCGGTGGTGTCGAGGAAGGTGCTGATCAGGTAGGCCTGGCCATCGAGCTCGACCTTTTGTGCGCTGAGGGTGCCGTCATGGATTTGCCCATGGCTGGCGCGAAACTGCACCTCCATGGTGATGGGTTCGCCCTTGCGCTGGGTCGCCTTGACCAGCAGGGCCCGTTGCTCCGGGTGGACCCACAGCCCAAGGTCGAGGGTGGTACGGCCAATGGCATCGGCCACCGGCCAGCCGAACAGGCTTTCAAAATACTGGTTGGCCTCGCTGATCAGGCCATCTTCCTGGCGGGTCAGCAGGACCATGTTCGGGCACAGGTGGAACAGGGTGGCGAAGCGTTTTTCCGAGTGGCCCAGGGCATATTCGCGCTCGCGCTGCCGGGTGGTTTCACGGATCACCCCGATCATGCGCCGGCGCCCGGAGGCGTCCGGCAGCAGGCTGCCGTTGATTTCCAGCCAGTGCAGGCTGCCGTCCGGCCACTGGATGCGGTGATGCATGGCTTGTTCAAAGGGCTCGCCGGCCAGCACCGCATGAAAGGCCCGTATTACACGGTCGCGGTCCTCGGCGGCCAACAGGTCGAGGTAGTCCAGGTCCTTGGGCAAGGGCTGGCGGGGATCGAAACCGAACAGCGCCTGGGTGCCGCGCGACCAATTGATCCGCCCGCTGTCGATATCCCAGCTCCAGGCGCCCAGCCGTGCGCCATTGAGCGCCGCCAGCAGGTGCGGGGCATTGTCCCAGCTTTGCTCTGCCTGCTGGGGGTCCAGGGCGTGGATGCGGGGCAGCGGCGGCACGGGATCGACGGGGTTGGGCATTATCAAGGGGCCTTGGCTCGATGGGCATTCGGCACGGGAGCAGGGTCTACGGGCCGCACGGCCTTATGCTGGCATCCCTGCCGGATCGGCCTGTGCATCCAATAGACTCATAAAAGCCCGTGCAGCGTTCGACAGCGTCCTTTCGGTGTGCACGATATAGCCTAGCTGGCGACTGAGTTGTATGCCCGGTAAAGCGATACTGGCCACTTGTTCATCGAGCATGGTGCGCGGCAGCACACTCCAGGCCAGGCCGATAGAGACCATCATCTTGATGGTTTCCAGGTAGTTGGTGCTCATGGCGATGTTCGGCGTCAGGCCCTGGGCCTCGAACAGCCGGTGCACGATATGGTGGGTAAAGGTGTTGCCGCCGGGGAACACCGCCGGATGCCGGGCGATATCGGCCAGGCTGATAGTGCCGTTATTGGCCAGGCTATGCTCGGGGGCCACTACGAAATCCAGGGGGTCGTCCCACACCGGGGTGGCGCGCACCAGGCTGTGGGGCTCCGGCGCCAGGGTGATGACGGCCACTTCGGCACGGCCGTGGAGGATTTCTTCGTAGGCGACTTCCGAATCCAGGAACTGAATATCCAGGGCCACATTCGGGTATTCCCGGGTAAAGGTGCGCAATATCGGGGGCAGGCGGTGCAGGCCGATGTGATGGCTGGTCGCCAGGGTCAGGCGCCCGCTGACCTCGCCGGTCAGGTTGGTCAGGGCGCGCCGGGTGTCGTCCAGCACATTGAGGATCTGATAGGCGCGGGGCAGCAGGGCGCGCCCGGCCTCTGTCAGGCCGACTTCACGGCCCAGCCGGTCGAACAAACGCACCTTGAGCTGCTGCTCCAGGCCGGCGATACGCTTGCTGATTGCCGGCTGCGTCAGGTGCAGGCGTTCCCCGGCCCCGGAGAAGCTGCCGGTTTCGGCGATGGCAATAAAGGCATTGAGGTTGGCCAGGTCCATGGTGGTATTCCAGTAGGTTATCCAAAGCATAAAAAATATGAATTTGAGTTATTTAATGTAACGCCATAGCATCAGCCTCACAAGCCAAAGGGTTATTGAAAGGCCCGGGGCATAGAAAGACGCTGATGAGGACCGACTGATGGCCGGCAAAACGCTTTACGACAAGCTCTGGGATTCCCATGAAGTGAAACGGCGCGATGATGGGTCGTCGCTGATCTACATCGACCGTCACATCATCCATGAAGTGACCTCGCCCCAAGCGTTCGAGGGCCTGCGACTGGCCGGGCGCAAGCCTTGGCGCGTCGACTCGATCATCGCCACCCCGGACCACAACGTGCCTACCACCCCGGAGCGCAAGGGCGGCATCGAAGCCATTGCCGACCAGGTCTCGCGTTTGCAGGTCCAGACCCTCGACGACTATTGCGACGAGTACGGCATCACCGAATTCAAGATGAATGACGTGCGCCAGGGCATCGTCCACGTGATCGGCCCGGAGCAGGGCGCAACCTTGCCGGGCATGACCGTGGTCTGCGGCGACTCCCATACCTCGACCCACGGCGCATTCGGCGCCCTGGCCCACGGTATTGGCACCTCCGAGGTGGAACATGTGTTTGCCACCCAGTGCCTGGTGGCCAAGAAAATGAAGAACATGCTGGTGCGCATCGAAGGCCAGTTGCCGTTTGGCGTGACGGCCAAGGACATCGTGCTGGCCGTGATCGGCAAGATCGGCACCGCTGGCGGTAACGGCCATGCCATCGAGTTTGCCGGCAGCGCCATTCGCGACCTGTCCATCGAAGGCCGTATGACCATCTGCAACATGTCCATCGAAGCCGGTGCCCGCGTGGGCATGGTGGCGGCGGATGAAAAAACCGTCGAATACGTCAAAGGCCGTCCTTTCGCCCCGGCGGGCGCCGATTGGGAGGCCGCCGTAGAGGCCTGGAAAGACCTGGTGTCCGATGCCGATGCGGTGTTCGACACCGTGGTCGAGCTCGACGCGGCCCAGATCAAGCCACAAGTCAGCTGGGGCACCTCGCCGGAAATGGTCCTGGCCGTTGATCAGAACGTGCCGGACCCGGCCAAGGAAACCGACCTGGTCAAGCGCGGCTCCATCGAGCGCGCCTTGAAGTACATGGGCTTGAAAGCCAACCAGGCGATCACCGACATCCAGTTGGATCGCGTGTTTATCGGTTCCTGCACCAACTCGCGGATCGAAGACCTGCGCGCCGCGGCGGTGATCGCCAAGGGCCGCAAGGTGGCCTCGACCATCAAGCAAGCCATTGTGGTGCCGGGTTCGGGCCTGGTGAAGGCCCAGGCCGAAGCCGAAGGCCTGGACAAGATCTTCCTCGAAGCCGGTTTTGAATGGCGCGAGCCGGGCTGCTCGATGTGCCTGGCAATGAACCCGGACCGTTTGGAGTCGGGCGAGCATTGCGCGTCCACCTCCAACCGTAACTTTGAAGGGCGTCAGGGCGCCGGCGGGCGTACCCACCTGGTCAGCCCGGCCATGGCCGCGGCCGCTGCCGTCAACGGTCGTTTCATCGACGTTCGCGAATTGATCTGAGGAATACCCGATGAGAGCTTTTACCCAACACACAGGTCTTGTCGCACCGTTGGACCGTGCCAACGTGGACACCGACCAGATCATCCCCAAGCAGTTCTTGAAATCGATCAAGCGCACCGGTTTTGGCCCCAACCTGTTCGATGAGTGGCGCTACCTGGACGTGGGCTACGCCTACCAGGACAACTCCAAGCGCCCGTTGAACAAGGAGTTTGTGCTTAACGCCGAGCGTTACCAGGGTGCCAGTGTGTTACTGGCCCGGGAAAACTTCGGTTGCGGCTCCAGCCGTGAACACGCGCCGTGGGCCCTGGAAGAATATGGCTTTCGCAGCATCATCGCGCCGAGCTACGCCGATATCTTCTTCAACAACAGCTTCAAGAACGGCTTGTTGCCGATCATCCTGACCGATGAAGAAGTCGATGAGTTGTTTCAGCAAGTGGAAGCCAATGTCGGCTACCAGTTGACCGTCGACCTCGCCGCACAGACCGTGACCCGTCCAGATGGCAAGGTGTACCACTTTGAAGTGGACGCCTTCCGTAAACACTGCCTGATCAACGGCCTGGACGATATCGGCCTGACCTTGCAGGACGGCGAGGCGATTGCCGCGTTTGAAGCCAGGCACCGGGCGAGCCAGCCTTGGTTGTTTCGTGATGCCTGATTTGCGGTAGGCCGTGCGGGCCCCATCGCGGGCAAGCCCGCTCCCACAGGTTGATCTGTGAACACGGTCAAGTGTGGGAGCTGGCTTGCCGGCGATAGCGCCAGTACTAACACCACAAAACCCAAGGAAAACCACCATGACCCGCACCGCCCACACCCAAGTCGTGCAAAAACAATTCGGCGAGCAGGCCTCGGCCTACCTGAGCAGTGCCGTGCACGCCCAGGGCAGCGAGTTCGCACTGCTGCAGGCCGAACTGGCCGGGCAGAGTGACGCGCGCCTGCTGGACCTGGGCTGTGGCGCCGGGCATGTGAGCTTCCACGTAGCGCCGCTGGTCAAGGAAGTGGTGGCCTACGACCTGTCGCAGCAGATGCTCGACGTGGTCGCCGCCGCTGCCGCAGAGCGTGGCCTGGGCAATATTCGTACCCTGCACGGCGCCGCCGAGCGCCTGCCGTTCGCCGATGGTGAGTTCGACTTCGTGTTCAGCCGTTACTCGGCCCACCACTGGAGCGACCTGGGCCTGGCCCTGCGCGAAGTGCGCCGGGTGCTCAAGCCAGGCGGCGTGGCGGCGTTTGTCGATGTCTTGTCACCGGGCAGCCCGCTGTTGGACACTTACCTGCAAACCGTCGAAGTGCTGCGCGACACCAGCCATGTGCGCGATTACTGCGCCGGCGAATGGATGCGCCAGCTCAGCGAAGCCGGCCTGCATGTACGCAACAGCAGTCGCCAGCGCCTGCGCCTGGAGTACACCTCGTGGGTCGAGCGCATGCGCACCCCGCCAGTGTTGCGCGCAGCAATCCTGGCGTTGCAGCAGGCGATGGGCCAGGAAGTGCGCGACTACTATGAAATTCAAGCCGACGGCACCTTCAGCACCGACGTGCTGGTGGTGTTCGCTGAACGCTGATTGATTTTTCCCGACCTGCCCACGGGCGGGTCGCTTGATGAAATGAGGAACGCATGAGCAAGCAGATTCTGATTCTCCCTGGCGACGGCATTGGCCCGGAAATCATGGCCGAAGCGGTCAAGGTCCTGGAGTTGGCCAACAGCAAGTACGGCCTGGGCTTTGAATTGAGCCACGACGTGATCGGCGGCGCGGCCATCGACAAGCATGGCGTGCCCCTGGCTGACGAAACCCTGGACCGTGCCCGTGCTGCCGATGCCGTGCTGCTGGGCGCCGTGGGCGGGCCGAAATGGGACAAGATCGAACGCGACATCCGCCCGGAGCGCGGCCTGCTGAAAATCCGCGCGCAACTGGGCCTGTTCGGCAACCTGCGCCCGGCGATCCTCTACCCGCAACTGGCCGACGCGTCGAGCCTCAAGCCGGAAGTGGTAGCGGGCCTGGATATCCTGATCGTGCGTGAACTGACCGGCGGTATCTATTTTGGCTCGCCACGGGGCGTGCGCCAGTTGGAGAATGGCGAGCGCCAGGCCTACGACACCCTGCCGTACAGCGAGAGCGAAATCCGCCGTATCGCCCGTGTCGGTTTCGACATGGCCCGGGTGCGCGGCAAGAAGGTCTGCTCGGTGGACAAGGCCAACGTCCTGGCCTCCAGCCAGCTGTGGCGCGAAATCGTCGAAGAAGTGGCCAAGGACTACCCGGACGTCGAACTCAGCCACATGTACGTCGACAACGCCGCCATGCAACTGGTGCGTGCGCCCAAGCAGTTTGACGTGATCGTCACCGACAACCTGTTCGGCGACATCCTGTCCGACCAGGCCTCGATGCTCACCGGTTCCATCGGCATGCTGCCGTCGGCGTCCCTGGACACCCACAATAAGGGCATGTACGAGCCGTGCCACGGTTCGGCGCCGGACATCGCGGGCCAGGGCATTGCCAACCCGCTGGCGACTATTTTGTCGGTGTCGATGATGCTGCGCTACAGCTTCAACCTCAGCGAAGCGGCGGATGCCATCGAGCAGGCAGTGAGCCGGGTACTGGACCAGGGCCTGCGCACCGGCGACATCTGGTCGCAGGGTTGCACCAGGGTCGGGACGCAGGAAATGGGCGATGCAGTAGTCGCCGCGCTGCGGAATCTGTAATCTCTCGGGCCCGCTGGCAGTTGTTGCTGCAAGGCGGCCCACTTTTTAACAAGGTGTAGTTGCGATGAAACGTGTAGGTCTGATCGGTTGGCGCGGTATGGTCGGTTCCGTGCTCATGCAGCGGATGCTGGAAGAGCAGGATTTCGATCTTATTGAGCCGGTGTTTTTCACCACTTCGAATGTCGGTGGCCAAGGGCCGTCCGTGGGCAAGGATATCGCCCCGCTCAAGGACGCCTACAACATTGAAGAGCTCAAGACCCTCGACGTCATTCTGACCTGCCAGGGCGGCGACTACACCAGTGAAGTCTTCCCCAAGCTGCGCGAAGCCGGCTGGCTGGGTTACTGGATCGACGCGGCGTCCAGCCTGCGCATGCAGGACGACGCGGTGATCATCCTCGACCCGGTCAACCGCAAGGTCATCGACCAGCAACTGGACGCCGGCACCAAGAACTACGTGGGCGGCAACTGCACCGTCAGCCTGATGCTGATGGGCCTGGGTGGCCTGTTTGAAGCCGGGCTGGTGGAGTGGATGAGCGCCATGACCTACCAGGCGGCCTCCGGGGCCGGCGCGCAGAACATGCGTGAGCTGATCAAGCAGATGGGCGCGACCCACGCGGCCGTGGCCGATCAACTGGCCGACCCGGCCAGCGCGATCCTCGATATCGACCGCCGTGTGGCCGAGGCCATGCGCAGCGAAGCCTACCCGACCGAGAACTTCGGCGTGCCCCTGGCCGGCAGCCTGATCCCATGGATCGACAAGGAACTGCCGAACGGCCAGAGCCGCGAAGAGTGGAAAGCCCAGGCCGAGACCAACAAGATCCTCGGGCGCTTCAAGAACCCGATCCCGGTGGACGGTATCTGCGTGCGCATCGGCGCCATGCGCTGCCACAGCCAGGCGCTGACCATCAAGCTCAACAAAGACGTGCCGATCGCCGATATCGAAGGGCTGATCAGCCAGCACAACCCTTGGGTCAAGCTGGTGCCCAACAGCCGCGAAATCAGCATGCAGGAGCTGAGCCCGACCAAGGTCACCGGCACCCTGAATGTACCGGTGGGCCGTCTGCGCAAGCTGAACATGGGGACCCAGTACCTGGGCGCCTTCACCGTGGGTGACCAACTGCTGTGGGGCGCGGCCGAGCCGCTGCGTCGGATGTTGCGGATCCTGCTGGAACGTTGATCGCTGTGTGCTGTTGGAAGAAACCCGCGCCCTGGTGACAGGCGCGGGTTTTTTATTGCGCCTGAGGCCGTGATCGTTCCCACGCTCCGCGTGGGAATGCCTCCCCTGACGCTCCGCGTCACAGCCTCAAGAACGGACGCCGAGCGTCCATGGCAGCGTTCCCACGCAGAGCATGGGAACGATCATTGCCTCACCCCCCACCACCCGGTAAAGTGCCGCTCCCCCCGCAATGCCCGAGGCAGCCTTCATGACCCAGACCCTTGATATCGCCGTGATCGGCGCCACCGGTACGGTGGGCGAAACCCTGGTGCAGATCCTCGAAGAACTGGACTTCCCGGTGGGTACCCTGCACCTGCTGGCCAGCAGCGAGTCAGCGGGCGCGTCGGTGCCGTTTCGCGGCAAGAATGTGCGGGTGCGGGAAGTCGATGAGTTCGATTTCAGCAAGGTGCAACTGGCCTTTTTCGCCGCAGGCCCGGCGGTCACCTTGAGTTTCGCTCCGCGTGCCACGGCAGCGGGTTGCTCATTGATCGACCTGTCCGGCGCCTTGCCGGCCGAACAGGCGCCCCAGGTGGTGCCGGAAGCCAATGCCCAGGTGCTGGACGCTTTGAAAAAGCCGTTCCAGGTGGGCAGCCCAAGCCCGTGCGCCACCCACCTGGCGGTGGTCCTTGCACCGTTGTGCGGCCTGTTGGACATCCAGCGCGTCAGCGTCACTGCCAACCTGGCCGTGTCTGCCCAGGGCCGTGAAGCCGTCAGCGAACTGGCCCGGCAAACCGCCGAGCTGCTGAATGTGCGGCCCCTGGAGCCCAAGTTCTTTGATCGGCAGATGGCCTTCAACCTATTGGCCCAGGTCGGCACGCCCGACGCGCAGGGCCACACCGCCCTGGAAAAGCGCCTGGTCCACGAACTGCGTAGCCTGCTGGGATTACCGTTACTGAAAATTTCCGCGACCTGTGTTCAAGCTCCGGTGTTTTTTGGCGATAGCCTGAGCGTATCCCTGCAACTGGCGGGCGCTGTGGACCTGGGCGCAGTAAATCGCGTGTTGGAGGCGGCGCCGGGCATCGAGCTGGTGGAAGAGGGCGATTACCCTACAGCGGTTGGGGATGCGGTCGGTCAGGACGTGGTCTACGTGGGGCGCGTACGGGCCGGCATTGATGACCCGGCGGAACTAAACGTGTGGCTGACGTCAGATAACGTACGCAAAGGCGCGGCGCTTAACGCGGTACAACTGGCACAATTGTTGATAAAACACCTTGTGTAAAAGATACTTGGCGGCAATTTGTAGATTGATTCTAACCAAGCGCTATGCTTGGTCCCATGCAGGAAAAGTTGCGCGTCGGTGACCCATCGGCTCGCCATGCCGAATGGCAAGCGGTACCCAACCTTCTCGCGGGCCGAGGAGTGTTCAAACAAAGGATGAGGCTATGGTTCAAGTTCGCAAACTGGTGTTAGCAATAGCGGCCGTCTCGGCGCTGTCCTCCGGTATGGCGCAAGCGCTGCAACTTGGGGAGATGACCCTCAAGTCGAAGTTGAACCAGCCGTTGTCGGTGGAGATCGAGCTGCTCGACGTGGGTGGGCTGACGGCCTCCGATATCGTGCCCAGCCTCGCATCTTCCCAGGCCTTTGTGGATGCGGGGGTCGATCGCCAGGCATTCCTCGACGAACTGACCTTTACCCCAGTGCTCAACCCCAGCGGTCGCAGTGTGGT
This sequence comes from Pseudomonas gessardii, assembly GCF_001983165.1. Lineage (GTDB taxonomy): Bacteria > Pseudomonadota > Gammaproteobacteria > Pseudomonadales > Pseudomonadaceae > Aquipseudomonas > Aquipseudomonas gessardii. The sequence goes on from NZ_MNPU01000063.1 coordinate 15,857, forward strand.
GCGCGTCACCTCCAGCAAGCCGTTGCCCGACTCTTACGTACGCTTCCTGTTGCAGGTGCAATGGCCTAACGGTCGGTTGATGCGGGACTACAGCGTCTTGCTGGACCCGGCCAAGTTCGAGCAAAAGGCCCCGGAGGCCAGCGCCCCGGCGCCGCGCCTTGCCACGCCTGCTGCTGCCAGCGTGACCAAGGCCGCTGAACACACCACGACTTCCCGCGACACCCTGTGGGAAATTGCCGCCAAGCACCGCAACGGTGGGTCGATCCAGCAGACCATGCTGGCGATCCAGGCCCTGAACCCGGGGGCCTTTGTCGACGGCAACATCAACCGTATGAAGACTGGCCAGGTATTGCGCCTGCCGGATCCGGTACAAAGCACCAGCCTGCCGCAACCCCAGGCGCTAGCCGAAGTGACTGTGCAGAATGCGGCCTGGCGTCAGGGCCGTCGTGGCGCCATCAATCAGGCTGCCGGGCGCCAGCAACTGGACGCGACCAAACGCACTCAGGCTGGCGCCGCGCCGTCGCAAACGGCGGCGAAGGATAACCTGAGCCTGGTCTCGGCCGAGGCCGCGAAGACGGGCGTCAAAGGCGCCGCAGCTGATAGCAAGGATTTGAGCAACAAATTGGCGGTAACCCAGGAAAGCCTGGACTCCACCCGTCGCGAAAATGAAGAGCTGAAAAGCCGCATGGCTGACCTGCAAAGTCAGTTGGACAAGCTGCAGCGGCTGATCGAGCTGAAGAACAATCAACTGGCCAAGTTGCAGGCCGAGGGCGGCGCCCCGGCGCAGCCTGCGGTCATGCCCGCCGAGTTGGCTGCGACGCCGGCCACACCCGCGTCGGCAGCCGAAGCGCCGGTGGTTGCCCCCGTGGAAACACCGCCACAACCGGCAGACGCTGCCAGTACCGAAGGCAAATTCAATGACCTGCTGACCAACCCTATCGTCCTCGGGGTGATTGGTGGGGCCGCCGGCCTGCTGGTGCTGTTGCTCCTGCTGCTGTGGGCGCGTCATCGCAATGCGCGCCTGGAAGAAGAAAAACACCTGCGCATGGCGCGGGCGCTGGCCGAAGAGCCGGAGTTTTCCTCGAACATTGACCAGGACATGCCGTCGGACAGTTTTGAAGGCCTTGAAGTCCCTGCAGCCAATGTCAAGCTGGCTCCAGCTCCAGCTCCAGCTCCAGCTCCAGAGCCGGTTGCCGTGGCACCAGTGCCGGCACCGGCGACCAGCATGGCGCCGCCGAGCAAGCCTATCATCGAGCCCGGCTCCTCCGACGCCCTGGCGCAGGCCCAGTCCCATCTGGACCGTGGCCACTTGAACCAGGCGGCCGCGGTGCTGGAGGAGGCGATCAAGCTGGAGCCCAAGCGCAGCGACCTGCGCCTCAAGCTCCTGGAGGTCTACGGTCAACAAGGCGACAAGGACGGTTTCGTGACCCAGGAGCGCCAACTGGTCGCCAATGGCGAGAACCACGCCCAGGTCGAACTGTTGAAAAACCGCTACCCGGCCATGGCTGTGCTGGCTGCCGGCGTCAGCGCTGCAGTCGCGGCTGCCGCGCTGGATGCGCAGTACGTCAAGGACCTGCTCCAGGAAGAGCCGCTCCCTGCGGCCACGCCTGAGGCGGATGCGTTCAATACCGACTTCGACCTGAGCCTGGACGACCTGGAAGCCGCGTCGCCGGCGGTGGTTGCCCCCGAGGTCGATGAGCTGAGCTTCGAGTCGGTGTTGCAACAGCAGGCCGAAGCCAAGGCCAGCGAGGACGATTTGTCCGATTTTGACCTCGATTTGCAGCTGGATGCGCCAGCCTCCCAGTCCGACGACGACTTTCTCTCGGGCCTGGAGGAAGAGATGAAGGACCTGCCGCCGGTCGAGCCGCCGACCCTGACGCCGAGTGCATTGGATGATTTTGACCTGCCGGAAGACTTCGATCTGTCCCTGGCCGACGAACCCGCGCCATCGGACAAGCCGGACGCATTCGCCTCGGAGCTTGACGATGTCAACGCCGAGCTCGAACGCCTGTCCCAGAGCCTGGAAAACCCGTCGATCGAACCGAGTTTCACCGCTGAAGATGCTGCAAAGGGCGATGATGAGCCGGAGTTCGACTTCCTCTCGGGCTCCGATGAAGTCGCCACCAAGCTCGACCTGGCCCAGGCCTATATCGACATGGGCGATGAAGGCGGGGCGCGTGACATCCTGGCCGAAGTCCTGGCCGAAGGCGATGAAAAACAACGGGGTGAAGCCAAGGAAATGCTCAGCAACCTGGCCTGACGCCACGTACCCTCTGTAGGCGCGAGTGTGCTCGCGAAATCGTCAACGATAATGCGCCCATCCTGGATGATCGCGGCGTCCTTGGGTTTTTCGCGGGCAAGCCCGCTCCTGCAAAAAGCTTCAAGCCATATATAATGGCGACCTTTGCGCAACTCATCAGGCTCTCAGCTCTTGGCAAATATAGATAACGCGGCCGCCGAAATGGCGGCCGCCGGCTTTTTCAGAATCGCCCTGGGCGTGGAATACAAAGGCTCGCGCTATCGTGGCTGGCAGCGCCAGGCTTCCGGCGTGCCGACTGTGCAGGAAACCCTGGAGAAGGCCCTGTCGAAGGTCGCCGACTCGCCGGTTTCCTTGATGTGCGCCGGGCGCACTGATGCGGGCGTGCATGCCTGCGGGCAAGTGGTGCATTTTGACACCCAGGCCGAGCGTTCGATGAAAGCCTGGGTCATGGGCGCCAATATCAATCTGCCCCACGATGTCAGCGTCAGTTGGGCCAAGGTCATGCCGGCGCACTTCCATGCGCGGTTCAAGGCCATTGCCCGGCGTTACCGCTATGTGATCTACAACGATCAGATCCGTCCGGCCCACTTGAACGAAGAAATCACCTGGAACCACCGCCCCCTGGACGCCGAACGCATGGCCGAAGCGGCCCGGCATCTGGTGGGGACCCACGATTTCAGTGCCTTCCGTGCCGGCCAGTGCCAGGCCAAGTCGCCGATCAAGGAAGTCCATCACCTGCGGGTGACCCGTCACGGCAAAATGATTGTCCTGGATATCCGCGCCGGGGCGTTCCTGCACCATATGGTGCGCAATATCGCCGGGGTGCTGATGACCATTGGCACCGGTGAGCGCCCAGTGGACTGGGCCCGGGAAGTGCTGGAAAGCCGGGTACGGCGTACCGGTGGGGTCACGGCACACCCGTTCGGCCTGTATCTGGTGGATGTGGAGTACCGCGACGAGTTCGAGTTGCCGCAGCGTTTCATCGGGCCACACTTCCTCACAGGTTTCACTGAACTTGGCGGCTGACGCCCGGAAAAGCATTTGTTACCATCCGGGACTTTCCTGGACAGCCCCTGAGGTTTTGACGATATGTCAGGCGTTCGCAGCAAGATTTGCGGGATTACCCGCATGGAAGACGCGCTGGCGGCAGTCGAGGCGGGGGCTGACGCCATTGGTTTTGTGTTTTATGCCAAGAGCCCGCGGGCGGTGACGGTGCAGCAGGCGCGGGCGATCATTGCCGGCCTGCCGCCATTCGTGACCACCGTGGGGCTGTTCGTCAACGCCAGCGCCTGTGAACTCAACGAAACCCTGGATGCCGTGCCCCTGGACCTGCTGCAGTTCCATGGCGACGAAACCCCGGACGAGTGCGCCGGCTACCATCGCCCGTATATCAAGGCCCTGCGGGTCAAGGCCGGGGATGATATCGCCGCCCGTTGCGCGGCCTACACCGGGGCCAGCGGGATTTTGCTCGATGCCTATGTCGAGGGCATTCCTGGCGGGACGGGCGAGGCCTTTGACTGGTCGCTGATTCCCCAGGGCTTGAGCAAGCCGATCATCCTGGCGGGTGGCTTGCACGCCGGCAATGTGGCGCAGGCCATTGCCCGGGTCCGCCCGTACGCTGTCGATGTCAGTGGCGGGGTAGAGCAGGCCAAGGGCATCAAGGACCCTGGCAGGATTCACGCATTCATGCAGGCAGTGCGCAGCAGCAGTGGCGCGATGTGACGGCTGGCAGTCTGCCGCCGTCAGTAACTACCCCTGTGTAAAACAGGCCGGTGTTGCCCTCGGGCGGCGCCAATGAAGTGGCAACCCCGCACTGGCGGGTTGTCTGGAAGGCTGAGGGCAGGTGCAGGAAATGGCTGGTCGAACGTCTGACCCCGTCCTGCAGCGGTTATCGCCACATCAATGAATTTAGCTCAAGGGCATACGCGGGGCTGTGTTCAAGCCACCGGTACTGGAGAAAGAAAGCATGAGCAACTGGTTAGTAGACAAACTGATCCCCTCGATCATGCGTTCCGAGGTGAAGAAAAGCTCGGTCCCTGAAGGTCTGTGGCACAAGTGCCCCTCCTGCGACGCGGTGTTGTACCGCCCGGAGCTGGAAAAGACCCTGGACGTTTGCCCCAAGTGCAACCACCACATGCGTATCGGCGCCCGCGCCCGTATCGACATCTTCCTCGATGCCGATGGCCGTGCCGAGCTGGGCGCTGACCTGGAGCCGGTGGACCGCCTCAAGTTCCGCGACGGCAAGAAGTACAAGGATCGCCTGAGCGCTGCGCAAAAGCAGACCGGCGAAAAAGACGCGCTGGTCTCCATCAGCGGCAAGCTGCTGGGCATGCCCGTGGTGGTGTCGGCGTTTGAATTCTCTTTCATGGGCGGCTCCATGGGCGCCATTGTCGGTGAGCGTTTTGTGCGCGCCGCCAACTACGCCCTGGAAAACCGTTGCCCGATGATCTGCTTCGCCGCCTCCGGTGGTGCGCGGATGCAGGAAGCGCTGATCTCGCTGATGCAAATGGCCAAGACCTCTGCGGTACTGGCGCGTCTGCGTGAAGAAGGTATCCCGTTCATCTCGGTGCTGACCGACCCGGTCTACGGTGGCGTTTCCGCCAGCCTGGCGATGCTGGGCGACGTGATCGTCGGCGAGCCCAAGGCGCTGATCGGCTTTGCCGGCCCACGCGTGATCGAGCAGACCGTACGTGAAAAACTGCCGGAAGGCTTCCAGCGCAGTGAGTTCCTGCTGGAGCACGGCGCCATCGACATGATTATCGCCCGTTCCGAGTTGCGTCCACGCCTGGGTAACCTGCTGGCGCAGATGATGGGCCTGCCGACGCCTGAATACGTCGCCGCGCCTGTCGAGCCAATCGTAGTCCCACCGATCCCTGCAAACCTATGACCCAAAGAACCCTGGGCGAATGGCTCGCCTACCTTGAGCAGTTGCATCCGTCAGCCATCGACATGGGCCTGGAGCGCTCGCAGCAGGTAGCGGCCCGCCTTGGGTTGGGGCGGCCCGCGCCACGGGTGATCACGGTCACCGGCACCAACGGCAAGGGCTCTACCTGCGCCTTTGTCGCAGCATTGCTGCAGGCCCAGGGCTTGAAAGTAGGCGTCTACAGTTCGCCACATTTGTTGCGCTACAACGAGCGTGTGCAACTCAACGGTGTCGAAGCCAGCGATGAGCAATTGTGCGAATCCTTTGCCGCGCTGGAGGCCGGGCGTGGCGAAACTTCCCTGACCTATTTCGAGATGGGCACCCTGGCCGCGTTCTGGCTGTTCGAGCGCGAACAGCTGGATGCGGTGGTGCTGGAAGTCGGCCTCGGTGGCCGCCTGGATACCGTCAATGTGGTGGATGCCGACCTCGCGTTGGTGACCAGCATTGGCGTGGACCATACCGATTACCTGGGTGATACCCGTGAATCCGTGGCCTATGAAAAGGCCGGGATCTTCCGCCAGGGCAAGCCGGCGCTGTGTGGCGACCTGGATCCGCCGCATACCTTGCTGGACAAGGTGCGCGAGCTGGACTGCCCGTTTTTCCTGCGGGGCCGGGACTTCGGCCTGGAAGTGGCAGGCGATCGGTGGTCGTGGCACGGTGTCGATGCACGGGGCCAGGTCGTCGAGTTGCACGGCCTGCCGCTGCTGAACCTGCCCATGGAAAACGCGGCACTCGCCCTGCAGGCCTACTTGTTGCTGGATCTGCCGTGGAATGCCGCGCAGATCGCCGATCCCTTGCAGCGTACCCAGGTGGTCGGGCGCCTGGATCGTCGCTCGTTCGAGTGGCGGGGCAAGCGATTGAACCTGTTGCTGGATGTTGGGCATAACCCGCATGCTGCGCAGTACCTGGCGCGCCGTTTGGCGAGCCAGGCACCGGCGGGTCGACGCCTGGCCGTGTTCGGTCTGCTGTCGGACAAGGACCTGGACGGTGTGGTGGCGCCCTTGCTGGGCAGTGTGCAGTCCTGGGCGGTTGCCCCGCTGGACACACCGCGCACCCGTACGGCCGATGAGGTACAGGCGGTATTGCAGAACCTTGGCGCGACGGTGACGTCCCATGCAAGCGTGACCGCTGCGTTGGAGGCTCAGTGCGCGGTGGCAACGGCCGAAGACGAGATTCTGTTGTTCGGATCATTTTATTGTGTTGCCGAGGCGCTTGAGTGGTTGGCCCGGCGCTCCACGGAGGAAGCTGCACATGGCATTACTGGATAGCGCATACAAGCAGCGAATGGTCGGAGCCCTGGTGTTGGTGGCATTGGCGGTGATTTTCCTGCCGATGCTGTTTTCTCGCCAGGACGAGCAGCGCCAGGTTACGGTGGAGGCCCCGGCCGCACCCCAGGCCCCGGTCATGCCGCAGGTCCAGGTCGAGCCGGTGGTGGTGCCTGAGCCGCAGGCGCTGCCCGAGGAAGAACCGGTGCCGACTGATCTGGAGATTGCCGAACAGCAAGCACCTTCGACGCCGATCCAGCCGAGTGTGCCGGTGGTAAAGCCGACCCCTGCGCCCGTGGTGGCGGCCAAGCCCGTTGCGCCAGCCCCGGCACCGAAGCCGGTTGCGCCGCAGCCGGCAGCCCCGGGCAAGCCGGAGGTGGGGCAGAGTCGTATTGATCCCAACGGCCTGCCGATCAGTTGGTCGGTGCAGCTCGCCAGCCTGTCCAATCGTGAAAGTGCCGAAGCCTTGCAGAAAACCCTGCGCAGCCAGGGCTATAACGCCTATATCCGTACCGCCGATGGCAAGAACCGGGTATTTGTCGGGCCGCTGATCGAGCGCGCCGAGGCTGACCGCCTGCGTGACTTGCTGGGGCGTCAGCAGAACCTGAAGGGTTTTGTGGTGCGCTTCCAGCCAGAACGCGGCTGATTCTGGCAATACACTGGGCAGGCTTGTGTGGGAGCGGGCTTGCCCGCGATGACGGTGCATCAGTCAATATTATAATTGGCTGACCCACCGCTATCGCGGGCAAGCCCGCTCCCACATTGGTTTCTGCCTGTCTTGAGATGGCCGCAGCTGGCCACAACCCATTGATTTGCAATGGACCACCAAACACCGCTTACCGATAGCCCGGCGCTCTGCTAAAATGCGCCGCCTTATCCGTCTGTAGGCTGCACTGTGCCATTTACCTGGGTTGATTGGGCGATCGTAGCCATCATCGCCATCTCCGCATTGATCAGTCTAAGCCGCGGCTTCGTCAAAGAAGCTTTATCGCTGCTGACCTGGATCGTTGCAGGAGTCGTCGCCTGGATGTTCGGCGGATCTCTGGCCGTTTACCTGGCCGGCTATATCGAAACACCTTCGGCCCGTGTCATCGCGGGCTGCGCCATCATGTTCATCGCCACGCTGCTGGTGGGAGCAATGGTCAATTATCTTATCGGCGAATTGATACGTGTCACCGGCCTCTCCGGGACCGATCGATTTCTCGGCATGGCCTTCGGCGCCGCGCGTGGCGCGTTGCTGGTGGTTGTTGCGGTCGGGCTGTTGAGCCTGGGCCCGGTACAGCAGGATTCGTGGTGGCAGGAGTCGAGTCTCGTGCCAAAATTTCTATTGGTTGCAGATTGGTCCAAGAACCTCATATTGGGGTGGAGCAGTCAGTGGCTGGCCAGCGGTATCAGCGTACCCGCTGATATTCCGTTCAAGGAACACCTCTTGCCGGGCAATGCGCCGCAGTAAGTCGTGTTCAGTCAAGATTCATTAAGTAGGGGTTGCGTCGCATGTGTGGCATCGTCGGTATCGTCGGTAAGTCGAACGTCAATCAGGCGCTGTATGACGCGCTAACCGTCCTCCAGCACCGCGGCCAGGACGCTGCCGGTATTGTGACCAGCCACGACGGCCGGTTATTCCTGCGCAAGGACAATGGCCTGGTACGTGACGTGTTCCATCAGCGTCACATGCAGCGCCTGGTCGGGCACATGGGCATTGGCCATGTGCGTTATCCGACTGCCGGTAGCTCGACTTCGGCCGAAGCTCAACCGTTTTACGTCAACTCGCCCTACGGCATTACCTTGGCGCATAACGGCAACCTGACCAACGTTGAGCAACTGGCCAAGGAGATCTACGAATCTGACCTGCGCCATGTCAACACCAATTCCGACTCGGAAGTGCTGCTCAACGTGTTCGCCCACGAACTGGCCCAGCGCGGCAAGTTGCAGCCGACCGAAGAAGATGTATTCGCGGCCGTGACTGACGTGCACAACCGCTGCGTGGGTGGCTACGCGGTCGTGGCAATGATCACCGGCTACGGGATCGTCGGTTTCCGCGACCCCCACGGCATCCGCCCGATCGTGTTCGGCCAGCGTCATACCGACGAAGGCGTCGAGTACATGATTGCCTCCGAAAGCGTGTCCCTGGACGTGCTGGGCTTCACCCTGGTGCGCGACCTGGCGCCGGGCGAAGCGGTGTACATCACCGAAGACGGCAAGCTGCACACCCGTCAGTGCGCGATCAACCCGAAACTCACCCCCTGCATCTTCGAGCACGTCTACCTGGCGCGCCCGGATTCGATCATCGACGGTGTCTCGGTGTACAAGGCGCGTCTGCGCATGGGCGAGAAGCTCGCCGAAAAGATCCTGCGCGAGCGCCCGGAGCACGACATCGACGTGGTGATCCCGATCCCGGACACCAGCCGCACCGCCGCGCTGGAACTGGCCACCCGCCTGGGCGTCAAGTTCCGCGAAGGTTTCGTCAAGAACCGCTACATCGGTCGCACCTTCATCATGCCGGGCCAGGCGGCTCGCAAGAAGTCGGTACGCCAGAAGCTCAACGCTATCGAGCTGGAATTCCGCGGCAAGAACGTGATGCTGGTGGACGACTCCATCGTGCGCGGCACTACGTGCAAACAGATCATCCAGATGGCCCGTGAGGCCGGGGCGAAGAACGTGTACTTCTGTTCTGCCGCACCTGCCGTGCGGTACCCGAATGTGTACGGTATCGACATGCCGAGCGCCCACGAACTGATCGCACACAATCGTTCGACCCAGGATGTGGCTGACCTGATCGGCGCTGATTGGCTGATTTACCAGGATCTTCCTGACCTGATCGAAGCGGTGGGCGGCGGCAAGATCAAGATCGAGCAGTTCGATTGCGCGGTCTTCGATGGCAAGTACGTGACCGGTGACGTCGACGAGGCTTACCTGAACAAGATCGAGCAGGCGCGCAACGACTCCTCGAAGATCAAGACCCAGGCGGTCAGCGCGATCATCGATCTGTACAACAACTGAGTAATCACCGGCCCTGAGGGGCCGGTTTTGTATCTTAAATAAAGAATTGAGTGAAGGAGTGGCAGCATGAGTCAGGAATGGGATGCCGGTCGGTTGGACAGCGACCTCGATGGTGTGGCTTTCGATACCCTGGCTGTGCGCGCCGGCCAGCACCGCACGCCGGAAGGTGAGCACGGCGACCCGATGTTCTTCACCTCCAGCTACGTGTTCCGCACTGCGGCGGACGCGGCGGCGCGCTTTGCTGGCGAAGTGCCGGGTAATGTCTACTCCCGTTACACCAACCCGACGGTGCGCGCCTTTGAAGAGCGCATTGCGGCGCTGGAAGGGGCAGAGCAGGCCGTCGCCACGGCAACCGGCATGGCGGCGATCCTTGCGGTGGTGATGAGCCTGTGCAGTGCTGGCGACCATGTATTGGTGTCGCGCAGCGTGTTTGGCTCGACCATCAGCCTGTTCGAGAAGTACTTCAAGCGCTTTGGCATTGAAGTCGACTACGTGCCGCTGGCAGACCTGTCGGGCTGGGATGGGGCGATCAAGGCCAATACCAAATTGCTGTTCGTCGAGTCGCCGTCCAACCCGTTGGCAGAACTGGTGGACATCACGGCCCTCGCCGAAGTGGCCCACGCCAAGGGCGCGATGCTGGTGGTGGATAACTGCTTCTGCACGCCAGCCCTGCAGCAGCCGCTGAAGCTGGGCGCAGATATCGTGGTGCATTCGGCTACCAAGTTCATCGATGGCCAGGGCCGTTGCATGGGCGGCGTAGTGGCCGGCCGTGGCGAGCAGATGAAGGAAGTGGTGGGCTTCTTGCGCACCGCTGGCCCGACCCTGAGCCCGTTCAATGCCTGGGTTTTCCTCAAGGGCCTGGAAACCCTGAGCCTGCGGATGAAAGCCCATTGCGCCAATGCCCAGGCCCTGGCCGAGTGGCTGGAGCAGCAGGACGGCATCGAGAAAGTCCACTACGCCGGCTTGAAGAGCCACCCGCAACACGAGCTGGCCCAGCGTCAGCAGCGCGGGTTCGGGGCGGTGGTCAGTTTTGAGGTCAAGGGCGGCAAAGACGGCGCATGGCGCTTTATCGATGCCACGCGCCTGATTTCCATCACCGCCAACCTGGGTGATAGCAAAACCACCATTACCCATCCAGGCACCACCTCCCATGGTCGCCTTGCCCCGCAGGAGCGTGAGGCGGCCGGTATCCGCGACAGCCTGATCCGCGTGGCGGTGGGCCTGGAAGACGTGGCTGACTTGCAGGCCGACCTGGCTCGCGGGCTGGCGGCCTTGTGATCGAGTGGTCCCTGGAGGCGGCTGGCGCTACTAATGGCCGGGTCGCGTTGGTAACAGGCGCGGCCCGGGGCATCGGCCTGGGGATCGCGGCCTGGCTGGTCAGCGAAGGTTGGCAAGTAGTATTGGCCGACCTGGATCGCGAGCGGGGCGCCAAGGTGTCCAAGGTGTTGGGCGATAACGCCTGGTTTATCACCATGGACGTGGCCGATGAGCAGCAGGTGGCCCTTGGGGTGGCTGAGGTGCTTGGCCAGTTCGGGCGCCTGGATGCTCTGGTGTGCAATGCCGCGGTGGCCGATCCGCGCAATATCACATTGGATAGCCTGGACCTGGCCTACTGGAACCGGGTGCTGGCGGTAAACCTCAGTGGGCCGATGCTGCTGGCCAAGCACTGTGCGCCCTACCTGCGCGCCCACGGCGGTTCCATCGTCAACCTGGCCTCGACCCGGGCCCGACAGTCGGAGCCGGATACCGAGGCCTACGCGGCGAGCAAGGGCGGCCTGTTGGCCCTGACGCACGCGCTGGCCATCAGCCTGGGGCCGGAGGTGCGGGTCAACGCCGTCAGCCCTGGCTGGATCGACGCCCGTGATCCCGCAACGCGCCGTGCCGAGCCGTTGAGCGACGCCGATCATGCGCAGCATCCTGCGGGCCGGGTAGGCACGGTTGAGGACGTGGCAGCCATGGTGGCGTGGCTGCTGTCGCGCAGCGCCGGGTTTGTGACGGGGCAGGAGTTCGTGGTGGATGGTGGGATGAGCAAGAAGATGATTTACAGCGAGTAGGGCGGGTCCCGTGCTTGACGTTATTTACTCTTTTTCAGAAAAACTTCAAGCAGGCTATTGACTTAGGTCCGCCATCTGCGTAAATTTCGCGGCCTCAACGAAGCAAAGGGTGATTAGCTCAGCTGGGAGAGCATCTGCCTTACAAGCAGAGGGTCGGCGGTTCGATCCCGTCATCACCCACCACTTCTTGAGAGTTTTGCCTTCGGGCAAGACGCAACGCTAAAGGTTGCACCGACGCGCAGCGGTAGTTCAGTCGGTTAGAATACCGGCCTGTCACGCCGGGGGTCGCGGGTTCGAGTCCCGTCCGCTGCGCCATATTTTCCAGGTCCGATGTTTCGGATTTGAGATTGAACAGCCAAGGCTGATCAGTCAGATGTTTGAAGGCGGTTGAAGGTGACACTTCGGCAGTCTGAGCGATACGCAGCGGTAGTTCAGTCGGTTAGAATACCGGCCTGTCACGCCGGGGGTCGCGGGTTCGAGTCCCGTCCGCTGCGCCATATCTGTTCCAGGGTCCACTGAACACCCTGAGAGCGCCAAGACAAGCTTTATGCTTGACTGGATCGATAGCAAAGACCCTGGTCGAAAGACCGGGGTTTTTTGTGTCTGCGATTTGATCGGGCGATTTGCAGGAACCGGCAAACCGGCGCCTGCAATGCTTGTGTCAGAAGCCCAGCTTGTCCCGCAGCCCGTAGTACCACGCGCCCAGCGCCGCAAATGGCGTGCGCAGCAGTTGGCCGCCCGGGAACGGGTAGTGCGGCAGGTCGGCAAATGCATCAAAACGCTCTGCCTGGCCCCTGAGGGCTTCGGCCAGTACCTTGCCTGCCAGGTGGGTGTACGTCACGCCATGGCCGCTGCAGCCCTGGGAGTAGTAGATGTTGTCGCCGATGCGACCGACCTGGGGCAGGCGCGACAGGGTCAGCAGGAAGTTGCCGGTCCAGGCGTAGTCGATTTTTACATCCTTGAGTTGTGGAAAGGCCTTGAGCATCTTCGGCCGGATGATGGCTTCGATGTTCGCCGGATCCCGCGCGCCATACACCACGCCACCGCCGAAGATCAGGCGCTTGTCGCTGGTCAGTCGGTAGTAGTCGAGCAAGTAGTTGCAATCTTCGACACAAAAATCCTGGGGCAGCAGGGTTTTGGCCAGTTCATCGCCCAGGGGCGCCGTGGTAATCACTTGTGTGCCGCAGGGCATCGACTTGGCCGCCAGTTCGGGCACCAGGTTGCCCAGGTAGGCGTTGCCGGCGACGATGATGAATTTAGCCTTCACCTTGCCTTGGGCGGTGTGAACCACAGGGTTGGCGCCACGCTCGATACGCACGGCGGCGGACTGTTCGTAGATCGTGCCACCCAGGGATTCCACGGCCGCCGCTTCACCCAGGGCCAGGTTGAGCGGATGGATATGCCCGCCACTCATGTCCAGCAGGCCGCCCACGTAGTTCTCACAGGCCACCACCTCGCGGATGCGCCGCTCGTCGAGCAGCTCCAGCTGGGTATGGCCGTAGCGTTCCCACAAACGCTTCTGCGACTCCAGGTGGCCCATGTGCTTGCTATTGAGCGCGGCAAAGACACCGCCGTCTTTCAAGTCGCACTGGATCTGGTATTTGGCGACCCGCTCACGAATGATCCTGCCGCCCTCGAACGCCATTTGCCCCAACAGTTGTGCCTGCTGGGGGCCGACGCTGCGCTCGATCACGTCGATATCACGGCTGTAGCTGTTGACGATCTGGCCACCATTGCGCCCAGACGCACCGAAACCCACCTTGGCGGCTTCCAGTACCGTCACGCGAAAGCCGTTCTCCAGCAGGAACAGCGCACTCGACAGTCCGGTATAGCCGGCGCCGATCACGCACACGTCGGTTTCGATTTCACCTTGTAGCGCGGGCCGGGGAGGAGCCGCATTGGCGGATGCGGCGTAATAGGACTGGGGGTAGGGGGTGTTCGCCATACTGGAACCTCTGTTTTATATTTTTTACGAGTGCGCCGATCCTACCTGAGTTGAAAATACCCTGCCAGCCACCCGAAAAAATCAGCATGGCTGATAAAAAATAAAAAATTCGCATATTCATAGGCTTAGCTGCAAAAAAGGTGTTGACACCCCTTGGGAATTCCGTAGAATGCCGCCTCACAGCAGGCACGTAGCTCAGTTGGTTAGAGCACCACCTTGACATGGTGGGGGTCGTTGGTTCGAGTCCAATCGCGCCTACCAAACAAAATCCGCTCTGCTGGGCGGTCTAGAAGGGCTCACCGAAAGGTGGGCCCTTTTTTGTTGGTGCGCCAGGCATGGCGCGTTGCGCGCAAGCGCAACCAGCTTGGCTGTGGTGGCCACGCTGGTGACTGGGAGGTGAAAGTCCTCTACACACCCGGCAAGGGGAAGTGTTAGCCAGAGG
>NZ_MNPU01000064.1 GCF_001983165.1 Pseudomonas gessardii
CACTTGCGCTTCCGATCTCTCGTTAGCGGGAGGCGAATTCTACAGCGTTACACGCTGCTGTCAACACCTCTTTTTCTCCGCTTTCGACCGAGAGGATCGAAACGTTAATAGAGCCAAACAACATTGCTCTACCAACTCCTTCTGGGCTTCGATGGACTGAAGCAACTCGCTGTCGAATTCTGCATAACTCTTTGTTTACCAAGGAGTTTTCCGTTTCGACTGCGCCGGAAGTGGGGCGAATTATAGACTTCCAGAATCTGCCGTCAAGCGTTAATTACGCTTTTGTTGCAGAAGGTGCTTTTTTAGCAATAAGGCGGGGAATTCGGCGCATCACCGGTGGAATCCGTAGGACCAAAAGCAGCCCTCCTATAGAAGCATAGATAGCCCACTCCTTCAGGTCGGCACGCACAATCCACAGCATATGCAACAGACCAAGCCCCAGAATCACATACACCAGGCGATGCAACTTCTTCCAACGGGTACCCAATCGACGCTGGCTATAGCGATTGGATGTCACCGCCAACGCCAGCAAGCACAGGAACGCCAACGCTCCCACAATAATGTAGGGGCGTTTGCGCAGCTCGACGCCCAACTGCGACCAATCCAACCCAAGGATAAATACACAATAAGCCGCAAGGTGCAGCACCACATAAGCAAAGCACCACAACCCCAACTGCCGGCGCACGGCGATCCACCCCGCCCAACCGCTCAACTTTTGCAGCGGCGTCATCCCTAGTGTGACCAGCAACAGGATCAGGGTTCCCAACCCCAGGCGATCCACCAGCACTTTGCCGGGATCAGGCCCCAAGGTGAGACTCCAAGCCTCATACAACCAGTACAACGGCCACACCGCCACTGCGATAAAGACGCCGAGGCGCCAGATGGGGTAGCGCATCAGTAGTTTTTCCGCAGATCAAGGCCCGTATAAAGAGAAGCGACCTCATCCGAGTAGCCATTGAACATCTGCGTCTCGCGCACATTCGGGCTGAACAAGCCGCTAGGCAGACGCCGCTCCCGCGCCTGGGTCCAGCGCGGGTGATCGACCGTAGGATTCACATTCGCATAAAACCCATATTCATCCGCTGCAATACTTTGCCAGGTGGTCTTGGGTTGCTCGCTGACCAGGCTGATCCGCACGATGGACTTCACACTCTTGAAGCCATACTTCCACGGCACCACCAAACGCAGCGGCGCGCCGTTCTGGTTGGGCAATTCCCGCCCATACATGCCCACGGCCAGGATCGCCAAAGGGTTCATCGCCTCATCCAGGCGCAACCCTTCTATATAGGGCCAGTCGATCAGGCCGAAACTTGAACGCTGGCCCGGCATGCTCTTGGGGTCCTGCAGGGTTTCAAAGCGGATGTACTTGGCACTGGAGGTCGGCTCCACCTGTTTAAGCAAAGCCGATATGGGAAAGCCTATCCAGGGAATGACCATCGACCACGCCTCGACACAGCGTAGACGGTAGATTCGCTCTTCCAACTGATAGGGCTTCATGAAGTCTTCCAGGGCGTAACGCCCCGGTTTTGCGACCTCACCATCAATCACGACGCTCCATGGCTCGGTCTTGAGGGAACCGGCATTTGCCGCCGGGTCGCCCTTGTCCGTACCGAACTCATAGAAGTTGTTGTAATGGGTCGCATCTTTGAACGGCGTGATGGCCTCGTCTTTGACCGTCACCGCCTGCCATTGCGTGCCAGGCAGCTTCTCGACAAACCAGCCGGGAGCCTTGCCAGGTTCGACATCGGCATAACGCGCAGCATCAGCCGCACTTGCCCAACGCGGCAGGCTGCTGGCAGCAATACCAGCCAGCGCGCCACCAAGCAAACTGCGGCGGGAGAAATAGAGGGATTGCGGGGTGACATCCGATTCGTGGCAGTCGGACGCTTTGGGTAACTTGATTAACATGGCAACTCCGCAGCATTGGAGAACTGATGCACCAATAGACTGCGGAGTATGGGGGAAATTACATTAAGGCAATGTTTTGCCCCGGCGCAGATGCAACAGGTACTGAATCGGCCCCGACGCCGCATACACCAGGAATGCCAGCAGCAGAATGCGCGGTGGATCGCTGAAGACCACGGCGAACACCAGCACCACCACCAAAATGGCCACAAACGGTACGCGCCCTTTGAGATCCAGCTCCTTGAAGCTGTTGTACTTGATATTACTGACCATCAGCATGCCTGCTGCCGCCACCATCAACGCCACCAGGAACGACATCTTGGAGCCCTGGATGCCGTAATCACTGAACGCCCAGACGATACCCGCCACCACGCCTGCCGCAGCCGGGCTGGCCAGCCCGATGAAGTAGCGCTTGTCCGCCGTCCCCACCTGGGTGTTGAAGCGAGCCAGGCGCAATGCGGCACCGGCGACATAGATGAAGGCAACCATCCAGCCGACCTTGCCCATATCCCCCAGGGCCCAGGCGAATGCCAGTAACGCCGGCGCAACCCCGAAGGCAACCATGTCCGACAACGAGTCGTACTCGGCACCAAAGGCACTTTGGGTATTGGTCATCCGCGCTACGCGACCATCAAGGCCGTCGAGCACCATCGCAATGAAGATCGCAATGGCCGCAAAACCGAAGTATTTGCTCGCGCTCGCCGCATCACCTGCCGCCAGCGCGCTCTGGGCACTCATGGAATTGATGATGGAGTAGAAACCGGCAAACAGGTTCGCCGTGGTGAACAGGTTGGGCAGAAGATAGATGCCACGATGCCGGACCTTGCGGCCTTGTGCGTCATGCCCTTCTTCGACATGCTCATCGATCGGTAGCAGGCTTTCGGCGTCAGAGGCCTGGTTTGGCTCTTCGGGGCGTTCGCTCATGGACTTTACCTTGCAACGGTGTGAAAAAATTCGACAGACACTTGCGGCGAGTGTTCGCCCGCAAACGATGCAGCTTTATACCAGAACCGGCTCTCAAACGAAAAAACGCGGCCTGGGCCGCGTTTTTTCGTAGACACGTGCGACTTAGTTCTTGGCTTTGTCGACGATCTTGTTGGCACCGATCCACGGCATCATGGAGCGCAGTTGCTCGCCGATGACTTCGATACCGTGTGCGGCGTTGTTACGACGCTTGGCGGTCATCGAAGGGTAGCCGGTAGCGCCTTCGCTGATGAACATTTTGGCGTATTCGCCGTCCTGAATACGTTTCAGGGCGTTGCGCATGGCCTGACGGGATTCGGCGTTGATCACTTCCGGGCCGGTCACGTACTCGCCGTATTCGGCGTTGTTGGAGATCGAGTAGTTCATGTTGGCGATACCGCCTTCGTACATGAGGTCAACGATCAGCTTCAGTTCGTGCAGGCACTCGAAGTAGGCCATTTCTGGTGCGTAGCCCGCTTCAACCAGGGTTTCAAAACCGGCTTTTACCAGTTCAACGGTACCGCCACACAGAACGGCTTGCTCGCCGAACAGGTCGGTTTCGGTCTCGTCCTTGAAGGTGGTTTCGATGATGCCGGTACGACCGCCGCCAACGCCAGCTGCGTAGGACAGTGCAACGTTCTTGGCGTTGCCCGAGGCGTCCTGGTAGATCGCGATCAGGTCAGGGATACCGCCGCCCTTGACGAACTCGGAACGCACGGTGTGGCCCGGTGCTTTCGGCGCGATCATGATCACGTCGAGGTCAGCGCGCGGTACAACCTGGTTGTAGTGGATCGCGAAGCCGTGGGAGAAGGCCAGGGTGGCGCCTTTCTTGATGTTCGGCTCGATTTCGTTCTTGTACAGCGCGGACTGGAACTCGTCCGGGGTCAGGATCATGACCAGGTCGGCAGCCGCAACAGCGGAAGCCACGTCAGTCACTTTCAGGCCGTGGGCTTCAGCCTTAGCCACAGTGGCCGAGCCTTTACGCAGGCCGACAGTGACGTCGACGCCGGAGTCTTTCAGGTTGCACGCCTGGGCGTGGCCCTGGGAGCCGTAACCGATGATGGCGACTTTCTTGCCCTGGATGATCGACAGGTCACAATCTTTATCGTAATAAACTTTCATGAGGTTCCTCTATATATCCAGGCCGTAAGGCCATTCGCTAATTGGGTTAGATGCTGAGTACTTTGTCGCCACGGGCAATCCCGGTGACACCACTGCGTACGGTTTCCAGAATCGAGGCCGTCCCGATCGACTGGATGAAGCTGTCCAGTTTGTCGCTGGTACCGGTCAGTTGAACGGTATAAACGCTGGCGCTCACATCGACGATCTGCCCACGATAAATATCGGTAGTGCGCTTGATCTCGGCACGTTGGGCGCCCGTGGCCTTGACCTTGACCAGCATCAGCTCACGCTCGATGTGGGCACTTTCCGACAAATCGACCAGCTTGACCACTTCGATCAGTTTGTTGAGGTTCTTGGTGATCTGCTCGATCACCTCATCGTGGCCCACGGTGGTCAACGTCAGGCGCGACAGGGTCGGGTCTTCGGTCGGCGCCACGGTCAGGCTTTCAATGTTGTAGTTACGCTGCGAAAACAGGCCGACCACACGAGACAGAGCGCCCGGTTCGTTCTCCAGAAGCAGGGAGATAATGTGCCGCATGATTAGGTTCGCTCCGTCTTGTTCAGCCACATATCGCGCATTGAGCCGTCTTTGATCTGCATCGGGTAGACGTGCTCGCTGGTGTCGACCTGAATGTCGAGGAACACCAGGCGATCCTTCATGGCGAACGCCTCTTCCATCTTCGGCTTGAGATCCTTCAAATCGGTGATGCGCATGCCGACATGGCCATAGGCCTCAACCAATTTGACGAAGTCAGGCAGCGACTCCATGTAGGAATGGGAGTGGCGACTGTTGTAGCTCATGTCCTGCCATTGGCGAACCATGCCCAACACACCGTTGTTCAGGCAGACGATCTTCACCGGCAAGCCATATTGCAGGCAGGTCGACAGCTCCTGGATGTTCATCTGGATACTGCCTTCGCCGGTGACGCACGCAACGTCGGTCTCCGGGAAACTCAGCTTCACCCCCATGGCCGCCGGGAAACCAAAGCCCATCGTGCCCAGGCCACCGGAGTTGATCCAGCGGTTAGGCTTGTCGAACTTGTAGTACTGCGCAGCGAACATCTGGTGCTGGCCCACATCGGAGGTCACAAAGGCATCGCCCTTGGTCACTTCGCACAGGGTTTCGATCACGGTCTGTGGCTTGATGATGCTGCCGTCGCCCTTGTCGTAAGGGAACAGGCCGCGGTCACCGCGCCACTCGTCGATCTGCTTCCACCAGCTGGCAACGGATTCTTTGTTCGGCGTCTGACCGATGTCCTTGAGCGCAGCGACCATCTCGGTCAATACGCTTTCCACAGGCCCCACGATCGGCACGTCGGCCTTGATGGTCTTGGAGATGGACGCCGGGTCGATGTCGATGTGGATGATCTTGGCATTCGGGCAGAACTTGCTCGCGCCATTGATTACCCGGTCATCGAACCGCGCGCCCACGGCCAGGATCACATCGGCGTGGTGCATGGTCAGGTTGGCCGTGTAGCTGCCGTGCATGCCGAGCATGCCGACGAACTGACGATCCGAACCCGGGAAGGCACCGAGGCCCATCAAGGTGTTGGTCACCGGCAAGTTGAGCAGCTTGGCCAGTTCGGTCAAAGGCGCGGAACCGCCGCCCAGGATCACGCCGCCACCCGAGTACAGCACGGGGCGCTTGGCCGCCAGGAGCATTTCTGCCGCCTTGCGGATCTGCCCCGAGTGCCCACGCACGGCCGGGCTGTAGGAACGCAGCTTGGCTTTCTTCGGGAAGACGTATTCGAACTTTTCCGCCGGGTTGGTCATGTCTTTCGGGATATCGACCACCACAGGCCCCGGACGACCGGATTGCGCGAGGTAGAAGGCCTTTTTCATGACTTCCGGGATTTCCGAGGCGTGCTTGATCATGAAGCTGTGTTTCACGATCGGCCGGGAAATACCGATCATGTCGGTTTCCTGGAATGCATCAGTGCCCACCATGGTGCTCGCCACCTGGCCGGAAATGATCACCATCGGAATAGAGTCCATATACGCAGTCGCGATGCCGGTAATGGCATTGGTTGCGCCAGGGCCGGACGTTACCAGCACCACGCCGGCTTTACCGGTGGCACGGGCATAACCGTCAGCCATATGGGTCGCGGCCTGTTCATGGCGAACCAGGATATGGTTGACCGCCGGTTCCTTGAACAGTGCGTCGTAGACATGCAGCAGAGCACCACCCGGGTACCCGTAGATATAGTCGACGCCTTCGTCACGCAAAAAGCGGACGAGCATCTCACCGCCAGATAAAAGCTCCACGTTGTTCACCTCTAAAACGCCAGAATACCGTCCGTTGAAAACCGACGGGTCTTAATAGGTTTACTTCTCAACAGAGCATGAGCGACGGTGGTCGCCGACTACGTCAGCACTGACTGAGCAAGTATTGGGATCGTCCCAAGTGTTGCGGGCTTTTCCCACCCAGCGCGAGGTAACGCGTTGCGGGTGTAACAGGTCGGCGCGGATGTGCGCCTCATGATCTGCTGAGCGGGCCTGCTTCTGGCAGTCCCGATACAGCGGACTTTGGATTCTTCTGTTTCAGCCCCTTCAAGTCAAGCAATAATTGCGCTTTTTTCCAACTAAGCGCATGAGAACGTAGAAGAAAGGGCTTTGAGGAGGGATAAAACTCGCCTGAATGTCGTCAAGCGGTAGAAATGTGCGCAAGACTGCCGAAAAACCCGGCAGTCAGGCAATTAACGAGCGCCGACGATCAATTGGTCGAACTTTTTCAGCGCAGACCGCAAGCCGAGGCTCTCCCGGGGACGATCGGCGTAGACCATCTCGGCCATCTCCAGGATGCCCGACGCATTGGGCAGCGGCAGGTCCTGTTCGAGGATCTGTTTCATCCGGGTCAGGAAGATCCACTGCAACCACTGATGAAAATCCAGGGTATCCACGGAAAACGGCTCGACACTGCTCAGCGCCTCGGCACTGGGGGACACTTCATCCCACCAGCCCGCCAGGCGCAATTCACGCTCTATCAGCAACAGCTGCTCGGCAATCGCCGGAAAACGCACATCCATCACAGACTGACCTTGGCCTTTTGCCGAGCCTGGGCGGCACCGGCGGCATCCCCCTGCTTCTCGCGCGCCTGGGCAATCAAGCCCCAGAGGCTGGCTTGCAGGTCAGGACGACCGTTGGCCATGGTCAGGCCACGACGGGCAAACTGCTCGGCTTGCGCGGCGTCACCCTGGGCCATGCGCACTTGTGCCAGGCGGTAGAGCACCTGCGGTTCACGCGGCGCGACACGCTGGGCGCGCTCAAGGCTGGACGAGGCACCGTTCAGGTCGCCACCGGCCTGCTGTTGCTGCGCGGTGGTGAGCAAGGCCAGGACCGGGCCATCCAACTGCTCGTCGGCAGACAGGCCGCCGGCATTGGCGGACGGAATCCCGCTCGGGGTCGACGGCATGTTGTAGGTGCCCTGGTTGACCGGCGCGGTATCAATCGGCGCGGAGGTCGACGGCCCCGGTGTGATCGGGCCCGGCGTCCAGGGTGCCGAGCTGATCGGCGCAGACGTGGTGGCACCACCGCCCGGCACCATCACCACCACCCCGGAATCCTGGGGCACGGCCTGGGTCGTGGCAGGGTTTGGACGGGTGACCACGGTCTGGCGAAAACCGCCATTGGCCGAGATCCGGTCATTGTTGGATACGGCCGTACCGGAATCCACCACCGGGATGGAGCCGCGCTGCACGGTGGAGCAACCACTGAGCAAAGCCAATGTTGTAACAGCTGGAATCAACCACTTGTTCACTTGAAACCCTCTTTGCTTAATTCATCCAGCCCTTGACCCAATCCATCACCGAATCCGCATCCGTGGGCACACCTGTGCCACACGGCGCGCCGGCTGGCGGTTCGCTGCCGCGAAT
Source organism: Pseudomonas gessardii (assembly GCF_001983165.1). Lineage (GTDB taxonomy): Bacteria > Pseudomonadota > Gammaproteobacteria > Pseudomonadales > Pseudomonadaceae > Aquipseudomonas > Aquipseudomonas gessardii. The sequence goes on from NZ_MNPU01000064.1 coordinate 7,863, forward strand.
ATACGGCATCTGCACCGCGCCCGGACAGTTGGCGTCGGAGCCCTGACCGGTATGGGGATCGATCCAGGCCTGCACGATATTGTCAGGTTGCGGCATGTTCAGGGGCAGCGGGTCGGCCTTGCGCATAAAGCTGGTCCAGACCTGCAGGGCGCCGGTCGCACCGGTGAACGGTGTCTTGCCATTGTCATCGCGCCCCAGCCACACCACTGCCAGCAGGTCCTGGCTGAAACCGGCGAACCAACTGTCACGGGAGTCGTTACTGGTGCCGGTCTTGCCGGCCAGCGTCAGGTTGGACGGCAGCACGCTGTACACAGAGCGCCCCGTGCCTTCACGCATGACGCGCTGCATGGCGTTCTGGATCAGGTAGATGGAGGCCGGGTCAAAGCGCTGCTCGATCTGGAACGGGTAGCGCTTGAGCGGTTCGCCTTCGGCCGTGAGGACACTGCGGATCCCGCGCATCGGCGTATTGAAGCCACCGTTGGCCAGGGTCTGGTACATGGTCGCGACTTCCATCGGGCTCAGCCCCCCCGCGCCCAGCAACATCGAGGGGAACGCCGGGAACTCGCGGCTCACACCCAGTCGCGCCAGAGTCTTGAGCACATTCGGCACCCCCAGCTCCAGGCCAAGCCGCGCCGTGGACAAGTTGTAGGAATGGGCCAGGCCCTGGTACAGGAACACCGTACCGTGGGAGCGACGATCATAGTTCTGCGGCTTCCACACCTGGCCGTCGGCGCCCTTGACCGAAAACGCTTCGTCGGACAGCCAACTGGTCAGGGTGTACTTGCTCGGTTTTTCCAACGCCGTGAGGTACACCGCCGGCTTGATCAGCGAGCCAATCGGGCGCACGGCATCCAGCGCACGGTTGAAACCGGCGAAGCTGGCCTGGCGGCTGCCGATCATGGCCTGGACTTCACCGGTTTCCGGGTTGGTCACTACCATGGCCGCCTCGACTTCGTCCGAGCCTTTACGCCCGGCCAGGCGTTTGAAGGTGTCGCTGACCGAAGCTTCGGCCTTCATCTGCAGGATCGGGTCGAAACTGGTGAAGATGCGCAGGCCTTCTTCGGTCAAGTCCTCGTCGCGATAGTCTTCGCGCAACTGGCGCTTGACCAGATCGATAAAGCCGGGGAATGAACTGTCGGCCAACTTGCCACGGGTGGTGACGCCCAGGGGCATCTTCTTCGCGGCGGCTACCTGCTCTGCAGTGGCTACGCCCTGCTGTTCCAGGACGTCGAGCACCAGGTTGCGGCGCTCCAGGGCCCGCTCCGGGTTACGGCGCGGGTTGTAATAGGACGGCCCCTTGACCATGCCCACCAGCAACGCCACCTGGTGCAGCTTGAGCTCGGACAATGGCTGGCCGAAGAAGAACTGGCTGGCCAGGCCGAAACCGTGCACCGCGCGCTGGCCATCCTGGCCGACGAACACCTCGTTGAGGTAGGCCTCCAGGATCTCCTGCTTGCTGTAGTGTAGCTCCAGCAACATCGCCATCATGGCTTCGGTGAGTTTGCGGGTCAGGCTGCGTTCACTGGTCAGGTAGAAATTCTTGACCAATTGTTGCGTCAGCGTACTGCCGCCCTGGGTCATCCGCCCGCCGGAGGTGTTGACCCACACCGCGCGGGCGATGGACTTGGGCGAGACGCCCCAGTGGCTGTAGAAATCCCGGTCTTCGACCGCAACCAGGGTTTCCAGCAGGTACGGCGGCACCTGATCGATCTTGATCAGGATGCGATCTTCAAGGTTCTTCGGGTAAATCCCGCCGATCAGCAGCGGCTCAAGGCGCACCACCGGCAGCTTGCCGCCATTGAGGGCGGACAGTTCGGCCACGTAATCACCGGAGAAGCGCACGCGCACCGGTTGCGCCGTTTCCAGGCCTTCATAGAACTGGAAGCCCCGGGTATTCAAATCCACGGTATTGCCGCTGACCGCCGCCGCCCCCGGGCCGTTGGCCACGGCTTCGCGCCGGTAGCCCAGCGCGTCGAGTTCGGTCAGGAAGTCTGCCTTGCTCAGTTTCTGGCCGGTAAACAGCTCCAGCGGGCGAGCGTAGACCTTCGCCGGGATGGTCCAGCGTTTGCCAGAGAACTTCTCCTGGACCACGGCATCGAGGTAGACCGCGATGCCTGCGATCACCACCAGGCCAACCAGGCCGAGCTTGAGCGCCCAGCCCAGCCAGGGGCGCAGGCTACGGGAAGGAGGTTTTTTACGGGAGCGGGGAGATCGGGTACGAGTCATGGCGGCGGATTATACGCATTTTATTGATGATCAACATGAACCGGACGGCGGTTTGCATGACCGGCTTGAGCGGCCATAATGCGCTCCACTCTTTTCCCAGACTCCGAAGGATCGCCTGTGAGCCAGCCACTGATTGCCGCCCTGCAAAACCCGGCCCTGTTTCCTCATCCGGTAGAAGCGTTTCAAGTCATCGAAACCCATATTTCCTGGGTCCTGCTCACCGGTCCCTATGCCTATAAAATCAAGAAGCCGGTGAACTTCGGCTTCCTCGACTTCACCCAATTGGACGCCCGCAGCCACTTCTGCAACGAAGAGCTGCGCCTCAACCAACGCCTGACGCAAGATTTGTATCTTGACGTGTTGCCGATCACCGGCAGCGTCGAAGCGCCGCAACTGGGCGGCGAAGGCCCTGCCATCGAATATGTGCTGAAAATGCGCCAGTTCCCGCAAAGCCAACTGCTGAGCACCTTGCAGGCCAATGGCGAGCTGACCTGCGGCCATATCGATGAAATGGCCAGCCAGATTGCGCAATTCCACCTCAACGCGCCCAAGGTTCCCGAGGCGCACCCCGCCGGCACCCCGGACGAGGTGATGGCGCCGGTGCGGCAGAACTTCGAGCAGATCCGTTCGTTCCTCAGCGACAAGGCCGACCTGGCCCAACTGGACGCGCTGCAAGCCTGGGCCGAGAGCAGCTTCGAGCGCCTCAAGCCCCTGCTGGAACAACGCAAGCTCAATGGTTTTATCCGCGAGTGCCACGGTGATATTCACCTGGGCAACGCGACCATGATCGACGGGCACGTGGTGATCTTCGACTGCATCGAGTTCAACGAGCCGTTTCGCTTCACCGACGTGTGTGCCGACACCGGTTTCCTGGCCATGGACCTGGAAGACCGCGGCCTCAAGTCCCTGGCCCGGCGCTTTATCAGCCAGTACCTGGAACTGACCGGCGATTACCAGAGCCTGGAGCTGCTGAACTTCTATAAGGCCTACCGTGCCCTGGTGCGGGCTAAGGTCGCACTGTTCAGCATGCCGCCCGAGGCAACGCCCGTGGAGCGCGCAACCACCCTGCGCCAGTACCGCAACTACGCCAACCTGGCTGAAAGCTACAGCACCATCCCCTCGCGCTTCCTGGCCATTACCCATGGCGTGTCGGCGACCGGCAAAAGCCATGTAGCGATGCGCCTGGTCGACGCCCTCGGCGCCATTCGCCTGCGCTCCGATGTAGAACGCAAGCGCCTGTTTGGCGAGCAACAGGTCGAAAACACTCCGCAAGCCGGGATCTATGCCACGGACGCCAGCGCCGCGACCTACACCCGCCTGCATACCCTCGCCGAAACCGTGCTGCGCGCAGGCTTCCCGGTGGTACTGGACGCGACCTACCTCAAGCGCGAGCAACGCGCCGCCGCCGCCCAGGTCGCAGAAGCCACCGGTGCGCCCTTCCTGATCCTGGATTGCAATGCACCGCAAGCCGTTATCGCCAGTTGGCTGGCGAAACGTCAGGCAGATAAAAACGATCCGTCTGACGCTACCCTGGCGGTCATTGAACAGCAACAAGCCAGCCGCGATCCCCTGAGCACTGAAGAGCTGCTGCTGAGCAAGCGGGTCGAGACCAATGAAAGCGGGACGCTGGACGCGCTGGTTGCCCATGTCCGCCAGCGCCTGCCAGGGCTGTAGGAAATATTTCACGGCCGTGATGCGGTTAACAGCTCACGGCCTAAAATAGTGGCACTATAATGGCGTCATACATCCAACAGGAGATGCCGCCATGGGCCAGCCGAAGCTGCTTGATACTCCGCTCTACGCGCTGCTGCATAAAGATGACATCCGTGGCTTCAATCAGGAACGCCCCAAGGATGGCCCCATTGATATGCAGGGCGGCGACTTCCGTGGGCTTGACCTGCGCCACCTGGACGCCGAGGGCGTGGACTTCACCGACGCCTACTTCCGTTCGGCCGACTTGCGTGGCCTGGACCTGCGCGGCTGCTCGCTGGAAGGCGCCAGCCTGGCCCATGCGCAGATTTCGGGCACTTACTTCCCGGCCGAATTGAGCGCTGACGAGATCCTTATGTCGGTCAATTTCGGTACTCGCCTGCGTTACCGCACCCGCTGACAGCCCCCCCTTATCCCCGGCTGCGCGCAACGCGGGCTGGGGGCTTGCGCCCACCACCGTCAAGATTCCAGCGCCAGCCTTAGAAGCGTTTACATCGTTTCTGAGCAAAGAACTACGCTTTTCCTACTGAGCGCTACACTCCTTTCAGGCTTGCCTGGTCACGATACCCACCGAACCATTCGGCCATCGCAAGGAGGCTTGATGAATGATGAGCTGCAACACCTGAAAAACCTTGGCAAGACTTCGGCGCAATGGCTGCATGCGGTGGGCATCCATAGCGCTTCGGACCTGCGCCGCCTAGGCGCAGTGGACGCCTACCGGGCGGTACGCACCCGCGGTTTCAGGGCGTCCAAAGTCCTGCTGTATGCCATCGAAGGCGCCTTGATGGATGTGCATTGGAATGATATTCCCACCGAGCGCAAGGAAGCCTTGAATCGCCAGCTGGAAGCGCTGTCGGCGCACAACAAAAACTGAGAAAGCCCAGTGTTTGCGCAGACTCCAAACAGGCGTTTGAGGAAACTCCCAAGGGACATGAAAACAAATGTTGACTCTCAAATGAGAATCGTTATGATTATCACAACTGGTCGCGAGATCAGCCGATAACTGAAAGACCATTGGTTCGGACTCTCAGCTTATCTCCTCATCAGGCTAATCACGGTTATTTGACCCGGCTCTTGCCGGGTCTTTTTTTGCCTGGGTTTTATGACCCGGACATATGAATACATTCCTTGTGGGTGCTGGCGTGCCTGCGATAGCGATCTATCCGTAACCCATGGGCCAACTGACCCACCGCCCTCGCCGGTTCCTACAGGTTTTTAGCGGGCGATGATCAAGGGATGGCCCCGCTCAGGATGGGGCTGTACCAGCACATCCAGGCCAAACACCGCCTTGAGCAGCTCGGGACGCAACACCTGCGCCGGTGTCTCCAGGGCATGGGGCCGCCCGCCCTCCAGCAGCAGGATGCGGTCACAGTAACGCGCCGCCAGGTTCAGGTCATGGAGGATCACCAGCACCGCCGCGCCGCGATCGGCGAAGCTGCGGATGGCCTGCAAGGTGGTGTGCTGGTGCAACGGGTCGAGCATCGAGGTCGGCTCGTCGAGCAATAAGGTCTGCCCCGCCTCGCCCGGCCAGAGTTGCGCCAGCACCCGCGCCAGGTGCACGCGCTGGCGTTCACCGCCGGACAACGCCAGGTAGCTGCGCCCGCTCAAATGGCCCACATCGGCGGCCTGTAGGGCGGCGTGGATGATTTCATCGTCGCGCACCCGGCCGGTCTGATGGGGCAAGCGCCCCATGCCCACCACTTCCTCGACGCGAAAAGCAAAATCCAGGGTCGACACCTGGGGCAGCACCGCCAGACGCTGGGCCCGTTGCGCGCCCGGCCACTCCTTGAGCTCGCGGTCGTCCAGCCAGACCTGCCCTTCATCCGCGGGCAATTGCGCGCACAACGCGCCCAACAGCGTGCTTTTGCCGGCGCCATTGGGGCCGAGCACACCCAGAACTTCACCGGGTTTCAAGTCCAGGGTCACATCGGCCAATACGGTTTTGCGACCGCGACGGATCTGCAGGTTTTCCACTCGCAGCATCAGGCGCGCCCTCGTAACAGCAGGTAAAGAAAAAACGGCGCGCCGATAAAGGCAGTAACAATGCCAATGGGTAACTCCGCCGGCGCCAGGGCCAGGCGGGCCGCCAAATCGGCGAATAACAACAGGCTCGCCCCCGCCAGCACCGACGCCGGCAGGAGCACGCGATGATCCGGCCCCGCCAGCAGCCGCACCAGGTGCGGCACTACCAGCCCGACAAAGCCGATCAGCCCTGCGGCGGCGACCGCTGCGCCAACCCCGAGGGCAGTGCAAAACACCAGCTCGCGCTTGAGCCCCTCGACATTGATCCCCAGGTGACTGGCTTCCGACTCCCCCAGCAGCAAGGCATTGAGCGCCTTGGCCCGGCGCGGCAGCCACAACGCCACACCGACACTGACCAGCAGCAACGGCCACAACCGCGAGTAGCTGGCGCCATTGAGGCTGCCAAGGTTCCAGAACGTCAGGGTGCGTAAGGTGGCGTCATCCGCCAGGTAGGTGAACAGGCCCACCGCCGAGGCCGCCAGGGCGGTCAGGGCGATGCCGGCCAACAACATGGTCGCGACATGGGTCTGGCCGTCGCGCCGCCCCAGGCGATAGACCAGCGCGGTCACGCTCAGGCCACCGAGGAATGCACACAGCGACAGCAGATACGGCCCCACGGCGTCCGGCAGGCCACCGAAGGCCGCGCCGCCGACGATGGCCACCGCCGCCCCCAGCGCCGCGCCACTGGATACGCCGACCAGCCCCGGGTCGGCCAACGGGTTGCGAAACAACCCCTGCATGGCGACCCCCGACAGCGCCAGCACCCCGCCGACCGCCAGCCCCAGCAAAGTGCGCGGCAAACGGATCTGCCCCAGAATCAGTTCAGCCTGCTCCAGGCCTTGGGCCTCGATGGGCACGCCCAGTAAGCGTAACGCGGCACGTAATGTGTCGAGCAACGGCAAGCTGACCGGCCCCAGGGCCAGGGACAGCCAGATCGCCACGGCACACAACAAACTCAAGCCGATAAACAGCGCGCGAGGTTTAACCAGAGTGGTCATGGGGCGGCTTGGGTTTTAGCGGGGTAGAACCCGGCGGACAAGGCTTGCAGGCTGGCTGGCAAACGAGGGCCCAGGCCACCGACCAACAAGGTGGGGTCCAACTCAAACACCCGGCCGGTCTTGGCCGCCGAGGTGTTCGCCAGAATCGGGTTTTGCTTGAACAAGGCCGCGCGGGCGGCCTCGCCGCTCAGGGCGCGGTCGGAGAACACCAGCACGTCAGGACTCAGCCCCGCCAGGGATTCCACGGAAAATGGCTTGTAGCCACTGTGCGTCGCCAAGTTGTGCCCGCCGGCGTGTTGCAACACCCAATCGGCGGCCGTGTCCTTGCCGGCGACCAGTGGCTTGCCACCGGCATGCCCGAGCACCAGCAGCACGCCCGGGGCCTTTTGCCGGGTTTGCGCCTGGGTCACGGCCGCTTTTTGCCGGTCGAGTTGCTGTTGATACGTACCGAACAGGGCCGCAGCCTTGTCTTCAGCCCCCAACAGCTTGCCCAGGTGTTGCAGGTTGCCTTGCAGGGTCGGCAGGTCCGGCTGCGCGGAGAACAGCTCCACCTGCACCCCCGCACTGCGGATCTGCGCCAGCACCGGCGGTGGCCCCATTTCCTCGGTGCCTACCAGGATCTGCGGGCGCAGGCTCAGGATCCCTTCGGCGGACAGCTGGCGCTGGTAACCGATACTGGGCAGCGCCTTGAGCGATTGCGGGTGCTGGCTGGTGGTGTCGACGCCTACCAGCTTCGACTCCCCGCCCAGGGCCGTCACCCACTCCGACAGCGCCCCCCCGGCGCTGACCCAGCGTTGCGGCAGCTCAGCGGCTTGCGCCACGTGGTTGACCAGCAGTCCGACAACAAGCGCAATAGCGCTGGTACTCAGGCGCATAAAAGGGTTTCCTTCCTAGGGGTGGAGCCAGTCATGTGACCGTCTGGCATCGTACTGAGCACGCAGTCGGCTGACGGGCGAAGCCGGCATTTGATAATTGTTTGCATTTGAACGTCAAGCACCAGGCTCGCCCGCAACCCCTGGATTGTCCTGCGGCCCTTGATCTGTACCTGCTGAGAGTATTCATGAAGTTTCTTTGCCCCTCCCACGAGCTTGCCCAAGACAGCAGCCGCGGCTTCGATATCGATGGCCGCAAGTTACTTGCCGTGCGCCGCGAAGGCCGGGTGTATTTCTATATCAACCGCTGCCCCCATCGCGGCGTCCCGCTGGAATGGCAACCTGACCGGTTTCTCGACCCCAGCGCGAGCATGATCCAATGCGCCACCCACGGCGCGTTGTTTCTGATCGAAAGCGGCGAATGCGTGGCCGGCCCCTGCGCGGGCCAGAGCCTGACACCCCTGCCCGGCCGCGAAGACGCACAGGGGCTGTGGGTGCAACTCTAGTCGTTGAGCAGCACAGGCAAAGGGCGATCAATGCAGATTTCCTGTGCACTGACATTCACGCCATAGGCCAGGACCTGCACCCCAGCGGCCTTGGCTTCACGCAGCGCAGCGGCATACCCGGGATCGATCTCCTCGGCCGGCCTTACGCCATCGATGCCGGACACATTCACACAGTACAACTGCACGGCTCGTACACCGTTACGGGCCAAGTGCGCCAACTCCCGTAAATGCTTGGCACCACGCTGGGTCACTGCATCGGGAAACGCCGCGATAGGCGTGCCGTCAAAGCCCAGGGTGACACTTTTGACTTCGACATAGGCCGCGCCGTCGGGGTAGTCCAGGCGAAAGTCGATCCGGCTTTTCTCCTGGCCGTAGGGCACTTCACGCTTTAACGCGGTAAAGCCGTTGAGCTCAGTGATCACCCCCGCATTCAGCGCCTCTTCAACCAACGGGTTGGCCCGCGCAGTGTTGACGCACGCCAGCCGGCCCTGGGGGGTTTGCGCGATCTCCCAGGTGCCCGGCAGCTTGCGCTTGGGGTCGTTGGAGCGGCTGAACCAGACCGGCCCGCCCTCGACCATGCAGTTGAACATCGAGCCGGTGTTGGGGCAGTGAATGGTGAGCAATTCGCCGGCAGCGGTTTCGATGTCGGCCAGAAAACGCTTGTAGCGGCGAATCAGCCGACCTTCTTCGAGGGGAGGATGAAAGCGCATCAGCCTTGCCAGCTCCGCAAGCCACGGGCAATTCGCTCCACCGCTTCCTGTAGGCGATCGAGGTTCTGCGTGTAGGCAAAGCGCACATGATGACCCGCCTGGAAGCGACCGAAATCCAACCCAGGCGTAAAGGCCACATGCTCGGTTTCAAGAAAATGCCGGCAAAACGCGAAGGCATCGCCACCCAAGGCGCTGATATCGGCATACAGGTAAAACGCCCCCTCAGGCTCGACCGCAATCCCGAACCCCAGCTCGCGCAAGGCCGGCAGCAGAAAGTCACGCCGGCGCCCGAATTCGGCGCGGCGCTCCTCGAGAATCGCCAGGGTTTGCGGGGTAAAGCAGGCCAATGCCGCGTGTTGGGCCATGCTCGGCGCACTGATGTACAGGTTTTGTGCCAGTTTCTCCAACTCACCCACCGCCGCGGGCGGCGCCACCAGCCAGCCGAGACGCCAGCCGGTCATGCCGAAATACTTTGAAAAACTGTTGAGGACGAACGCCTCGTCATCCACTTCCAGCACGCTGGCCGCGTCAGTGCCGTAGGTCAGGCCGTGATAGATCTCATCCACCACCAGATGGCCATTGCGGGCCTTGATCGCACTGGACAGACCGGCCAGTTCATCACGGGTCAGGATAGTCCCGGTCGGGTTGGCCGGCGAGGCAACCAAGGCCCCCACGCTGTCCTGGTCCCAATAACGCGCCACCAGGTCGGCGGTCAGTTGGTAGCGCACCTCGGGGCCAACCGGAACCAGTTGCGCCGCCCCTTCTACCAGCCGCAGAAAATGCCGGTTACAGGGGTAGCCAGGGTCCGCCAGCAACCAATGCTTGCCGGGGTCCACCAGCAGGCTGCTGGCCAGGAGCAAGGCCCCGGAACCGCCCGGGGTGATCAGGATGCGCTCGGGGTCGATACTCAAGCCATAGCGCTGCTGGTAGAAACCACTGATGGCCTCACGCAGTTCCGGCAGCCCACGGGCGGCGGTGTAGCGGGTCTTGCCGTTGGCCAGCGCGGCCTGGCCGGCCTGGATGATCGGCTCGGCGGTGGTGAAGTCCGGTTCGCCGATTTCCAGGTGGATCACGTCATGGCCGGCAGCCTGTAGCTCATTGGCCCGCGCCAGCAACGCCATGACATGAAAAGGTTCGATCGCGCGACTGCGAGCGCTATAGGGCTGGGCCATTAGCCTTCCTTAACGGTTGAATACAAACCTCGATTCTACCCAACCGGCGCCACAAAACCTGCTGTATTCCCCCAAGACCCGCGTCAGACGTCCAGCAACCCTGTGCAGAACGGCTAAAATCCATAATCGAGACAGTACGCACCCGCTGCGCGGCGCCCTGCGGTGTTTTGCAGACGAACAGGACACTGCCTCGACAACCGGGAGTGGCGCACCCCGAAGCTATCTGGTAAGTTCGCCCGCTTGCAGCCGCAGGGCCGGCAGGTGTCGGTGATGTTGCAATCCTGCGCAATGGATTAGAAGAGTGAGAGGCGGTCTATTCATGTCCACCCAAGCAAAGCAACAGCAGACTCAAGGTCTCGGCGGCTTCGAACCTTACGTAGAAAAGAAGGGCGAAGAGTACATGGGCGAGCCCATGCGCGAGCACTTCACCAAGATCCTGAACAAGTGGAAACAGGACTTGATGCAGGAGGTCGACCGTACCGTTGACCATATGAAGGACGAAGCCGCCAACTTTCCTGACCCGGCCGACCGTGCCAGCCAGGAAGAGGAATTCGCCCTCGAACTGCGAGCCCGTGATCGTGAGCGCAAGTTGATCAAGAAGATCGACAAGACGCTGCAACTGATCAAGGACGAAGAATACGGCTGGTGCGAATCCTGCGGGATCGAGATCGGTATTCGTCGCCTGGAAGCCCGTCCTACCGCAGACATGTGCGTGGACTGCAAGAACCTTGCAGAAATCAAGGAAAAACAGGTCGGCAAGTAATCCCTGCCGGGCTGAACGAATGGGGCGTGCAAACGCCCCATTTTTGTTTCTGGGGTTTGGCGGTTTTCCAGTAATATCCTGGCCATGACAGCCTCTCCCTATATCGGGCGTTTCGCCCCCACGCCCAGCGGCCATTTGCACTTCGGCTCCCTGGTTGCAGCCCTCGCCTCCTATCTCGATGCCCGCGCCAATCACGGCCGCTGGCTGATGCGCATGGAAGACCTCGACCCACCCCGTGAAGAGCCCGGCGCCCAGGCAGCGATCCTGCACGCCCTGGAAAGCTATGGTTTTGAATGGGACGGCGAACTGGTCCGACAAAGCGAGCGGCATGATGCCTACGCCAAAGTGCTGAACGACCTGTTCAACCATGGCCTGGCCTACGCCTGCACCTGCTCGCGCAAGCAACTGGAAGCGTATAACGGCATTTACCCTGGCCTGTGCCGCAATGCCGGCCACGCTCAGCTGGATGCCGCCATTCGCCTGCGGGTCCCTGAGCTGGAATACCATTTCACCGACCGCGCACAAGGCCAATTCCGACAACATCTGGGCCGAGATGTAGGCGATTTCATCATCCGTCGTCGCGACGGCCTGTATGCCTACCAACTGGCCGTGGTGCTCGACGATGCCTGGCAAGGTGTCACCGATATCGTGCGCGGTGCCGACCTGCTGGACTCCACGCCACGCCAGCTGTACCTGCAAGAGCTGCTGGGCCTGCGCCAGCCGCGCTATCTGCATGTGCCGCTGATCATCCAGCCGGACGGCAACAAACTGGGCAAATCCTACCGTTCCCCACCGTTGACACCGGACCAGGCCATACCTTTGCTATTAAGGGCCCTGCGCGCCCTCGGCCAGATGCCGGGGGATGAACTGCTCTACGCCAGCCCACGGGAACTGCTGGATTGGGGCATCCAGCACTGGGATGCCAGCCGGATCCCGCGCACACTGACCCTGGCCGAAGCGCAATTGCACTGAAGGCGCTTGCAGCCTGCCAGCCATCCGTTAACATCGCCGCAGTTTTTCAATCAGAGGCCAACATGTACATCTATCGATTGGTCCTGCTGCTGGTCGTCGGGATCTACCTGTTTTCTCCCGCCATCATGGACTGGTGGATCGACGCCACAGGCGCCTGGTATCGCCCCTATCTACTGTGGCTGATCCTGATCGTCGTGACCTTCATCCTGCAGAGCCAAAAAGATGCCGATGAGCTTTAGCCTGACCCAGATGCTGCTGATCAGCGCCGCCTACCTGGCCGCGCTGTTCGGGGTGGCCTGGATCAGTGAGCGTGGGATGATCCCGCGGGCGATCATTCGCCACCCGCTGACCTACACCTTGTCCCTGGGCGTGTATGCCAGCGCCTGGGCGTTCTATGGCACGGTGGGCCTGGCCTATCAATACGGCTATGGGTTTCTATCTAGTTACCTCGGGGTGTCCGGGGCCTTCCTGCTGGCGCCGGTGTTGCTGTACCCGATCCTGAAGATCACCCGCACCTACCAATTGTCTTCGCTGGCCGACCTGTTTGCCTTCCGCTTTCGCAGCACCTGGGCCGGCGCGCTGACCACGATTTTCATGCTGATCGGCGTGCTGCCGCTGCTGGCCCTGCAAATCCAGGCCGTGGCCGACTCCATCGGTATTCTCACCCATGAACCGGTGCAACATCGGGTGGCCCTGAGCTTTTGTGCGCTGATCACTTTGTTCACGATTTTTTTCGGCTCGCGGCATATCGCCACCCGGGAAAAACACGAAGGCCTGGTGTTTGCGATTGCCTTCGAGTCGGTGATCAAGCTGATCGCCATCGGTGGCGTGGGCCTGTATGCACTGTACGGCGTGTTCGACGGCCCGCAACAACTGGAACTGTGGCTGCTGCAGAACCAGACCGCCCTCGCCGCCCTGCACACCCCGCTGCAAGAAGGCCCGTGGCGCACGCTGCTGCTGGTGTTCTTTGCCTCGGCCATTGTCATGCCGCACATGTACCACATGACCTTCACCGAGAACCTCAACCCGCGCTCGCTGGTCAGCGCCAGCTGGGGCCTGCCGCTGTTCCTGCTGCTGATGAGCCTGGCGGTGCCGCTGATCCTCTGGGCCGGCCTGAAACTGGGGGCCACCACCAACCCGGAATACTTCACCCTCGGCATCGGCATCGCCGCCAACAGTAAATCCCTGGCGCTGCTGGCCTATGTCGGCGGTTTATCGGCGGCCAGTGGCTTGATTATCGTCACCACCCTGGCGCTGTCGGGCATGGCCCTTAACCACCTGGTGCTGCCGCTGTACCAGCCGCCCGCCGAAGGCAATATCTACCGCTGGCTGAAATGGACACGCCGCGCGCTGATCGTGGCGATCATCATGGCCGGCTATGGCTTCTACCTGCTGATGGCGGCCGAGCAGGACCTGGCCAATCTCGGCATTGTCGCGTTCGTCGCCACCTTGCAGTTCTTGCCGGGCGTTCTCTCGGTGCTGTACTGGCCAACCGCCAATCGACGCGGGTTTATTGCCGGGTTGCTGGCGGGGATCCTGGTATGGCTGGTGACCATGCTGCTGCCGCTGGTCGGCAACCTGCAGGGCTTCTACATCCCGCTGCTGAACATGATCTACGTGCTGGATGACACCAGCTGGCACATGGCAGCCATCGCCTCGCTGGCGGCCAACGTGCTGATGTTCACCCTGATTTCCCTGTTCACCAACGCCAGCCCCGAAGAAACCAGCGCCGCCGAAGCCTGCGCGGTGGATAACGTGCGCCGCCCGCAACGCCGCGAACTGCATGCCGCCTCGCCCCAGGAATTTGCCACGCAACTGGCCAAGCCCCTGGGCGCCAAGGCCGCGCAGAAGGAAGTGGAGCAGGCGCTGCGCGATCTGTACCTGCCCTTCGACGAGCGCCGTCCCTATGCCCTGCGCCGCCTGCGCGACCGCATCGAGGCCAACCTGTCCGGGTTGATGGGCCCCAGCGTGTCCCAGGACATGGTGGAGACCTTCCTGCCCTACAAGGCCGGCGGCGAAAACTATGTAACCGAAGATATCCACTTTATCGAGAGCCGGCTGGAGGACTATCACTCGCGCCTCACCGGCCTTGCCGCCGAGCTCGACGCCCTGCGCCGCTATCACCGCCAGACCTTGCAGGAACTGCCCATGGGCGTCTGCTCCCTGGCCAAGGACCAGGAAATCCTGATGTGGAACAAGGCCATGGAGGAGCTGACCGGCATCGCCGCCCAGCGCGTGGTCGGCTCACGCCTAGCCACCATCGGCGATCCGTGGAAAGAATTGTTGCAGGGTTTTATCAACTTGCCGGATGAGCACTTGCACAAACAGCACTTGGCCCTTGATGGCCAGACCCGCTGGCTCAACCTGCACAAAGCGGCAATCGATGAGCCCCTGGCCCCGGGCAACAGCGGCCTGGTGCTGCTGGTCGAAGACCTGACCGAAACCCAGATGCTCGAAGACAAGCTGGTGCACTCCGAGCGCCTGGCCAGCATTGGGCGCCTGGCGGCCGGCGTGGCCCATGAGATCGGCAACCCGATCACCGGTATCGCGTGCCTGGCGCAAAACCTGCGCGAAGAGCGCGAAGAAGACGACGAAATCACCGAAATCAGCGGGCAGATCCTCGAGCAGACCAAGCGTGTCTCGCGCATCGTGCAATCGCTGATGAGCTTCGCCCACGCCGGCGGCCACCAGAATCACGATGAAGCGGTGTGCCTGGCTGAAGTCGCCCAGGATGCCATTGGGCTGCTGGCGTTGAACCGGCGCAACTTTGAAGTACAGTTCTATAACTTGTGCGACCCGGAACACTGGGTGGTCGGCGATTCACAACGCCTGGCCCAGGTGCTGATCAACCTGTTGTCCAATGCCCGCGACGCCACACCCGCCGGCGGTGCCGTCAGGGTCAAGAGCGAAGCGTTCGAGCATACGGTCGACCTGATCGTCGAAGACGAGGGCAGCGGTATTCCACAGAACATCATGGACCGATTGTTTGAACCCTTCTTCACCACCAAGGACCCCGGTGAAGGTACCGGTCTGGGCCTTGCACTGGTCTATTCCATCGTTGAAGAGCATTATGGACAAATCACCATCGACAGCCCGGCTGACACCGAAAGCCAACGCGGCACCCGTATTCGGGTGACCTTGCCGCGTTATGTCGAAGCGACGTCCGCTGTGAACTGAGACCGTCGAGAGAATTGAATCAATGCCGCACATTTTGATCGTCGAAGACGAAACCATTATCCGCTCTGCCTTGCGTCGCCTGCTTGAACGTAATCAGTACCAGGTCAGCGAAGCCGGCTCGGTGCAGGAAGCCCAGGAGCGTTTCAGCATTCCCACATTCGACCTGATCGTCAGTGACCTGCGCCTGCCTGGCGCACCGGGCACCGAACTGATCAAGCTGGGCCAGGGCACGCCGGTGCTGATCATGACCAGCTATGCCAGCCTGCGCTCGGCCGTCGACTCGATGAAGATGGGTGCGGTGGACTACATCGCCAAGCCTTTCGACCACGATGAGATGCTCCAGGCAGTGGCACGTATCCTGCGTGACCATCAATCGGCCAGCAGTGCCCCGGCGGAACGGCCAGCCGGCAAGGCCGCCAGCGACAAGCCCGGGGTCGACAACAGCAATGGCGAGATTGGCATCATCGGCTCCTGCCCGCCCATGCAGGACCTGTACGGCAAGATCCGCAAGGTGGCGCCCACTGACTCCAATGTCCTGATCCAGGGCGAGTCCGGCACCGGCAAGGAACTGGTAGCCCGCGCCCTGCACAACCTGTCCAAGCGCGCCAAGGCACCGATGATCTCGGTGAACTGTGCGGCGATCCCCGAATCCTTGATCGAGTCCGAACTGTTCGGCCACGAGAAAGGGGCCTTTACCGGCGCCAGCGCCGGGCGCGCAGGCCTGGTGGAAGCGGCGGACGGCGGCACGCTGTTCCTCGACGAGATCGGTGAACTGCCCCTGGAAGCCCAGGCGCGCCTGCTGCGGGTGCTGCAGGAAGGCGAGATTCGCCGGGTCGGGTCGGTACAGTCGCAAAAAGTCGACGTGCGCCTGATTGCAGCGACCCACCGAGACCTGAAAAGCCTGGCAAAAATCGGCCAGTTCCGCGAAGACCTGTATTACCGCCTGCACGTGATCGCCCTCAAGCTGCCGGCCCTGCGTGAACGCGGTGCCGACGTCAACGAGATCGCCAACGCGTTCCTGTTGCGCCAGAGCGCGCGGGTCAACCGTACCGACCTGACGTTTGCCGCCGACGCCGAACAAGCCATCCGCCATTATTCGTGGCCAGGTAACGTGCGCGAGCTGGAAAACGCCGTGGAGCGGGCCGTTATTCTGTCGGAGAGCCCGCAGATCTCCGCCGAGCTGCTGGGCATCGATATCGAACTGAGTGACCTGGACGATGACGATTTCATTGGCCTTGCACCACAACAGGGCGGCAGCAACACCAGCCATGAGCCCACGGAAGACCTGTCACTGGAGGACTACTTCCAGCACTTCGTCCTGGAGCACCAGGACCATATGACCGAGACCGAACTGGCGCGCAAACTGGGCGTCAGCCGCAAGTGCCTGTGGGAGCGGCGCCAGCGCCTGGGCATTCCACGGCGCAAGACCGGGGTTGCCAGCGAAAGCTGAGGCCAGCTCGCACCGGGTAACACCGCAAACGTGAAAAAACTGTTACCTCAGATATTCACGTAACAAAAAGCCGGGGCTTACGGTAACGAAGCCCCGGCTTTTTTTCGCCCGCCGACTACCCAAAAACCGGCCAACCCCCTGATTTTGCTGGCGCTCGCAAAAGTTGGCACGCACCCTGCTATATGCTTAGTACAAAAACAATAAAAAGCACCGAACACCTACAATAAAAATAAGACGAATCGACTCACGCACAATAAAAACAACACGGCGGAGGCGCAGCTAACTGATTCTTTTGGAGAGGCGTTGCATTTGGGGCTTGCCCCGCAACCAGGCCGAGAACAACAAAAACTGCCCTAAGGCAGAGCCTGAACTGGTTGGATCCTTGATCATAGCAACACAGCGACCAAAGCAATCCGTTTGCTCTTGACTCCCGATTGGGAGTGTCATGAAGGTGAAATCTCATGGCAAGGGCGATCAACAAAAACAAGAAGCCCGACATCAATAATAAAAATAGAGCACGCAACTACTTCTGGGGGAGCTTCGGCTCCCCTTGTAGTTTCTGCGATTTGAGCATCCAACCTGCCTTATTTCAGTCTCTGGCTCGACGCTTGCAGCTAGTTCCTACACCATCCCCTGACTAAATGCTAGAATCCCGGCCCATCATGCGGTCATTCTTCGTTATGGCCGAACATTCCTTCAAACAGTGCATCCCATGCTGAAGAAGTTGTTCCAGTCATTCCGTTCCCCCTTGCGTCGTACGCAACACATCCGCAGCACGCCTGAAGTGCTCAACAGCAATCAACATTCGCTGCAGCGCGCTCAGTTCAGCCGTTATGCGGTGAACATCGTCGAACGCCTGCAGAACGCTGGCTACCAGGCCTACCTGGTCGGTGGCTGCGTGCGCGACATGTTGCTCAACATCACGCCCAAGGATTTCGACGTCGCCACCAGCGCCACGCCTGAACAGGTACGCGCTGAGTTCCGCAATGCGCGGATCATCGGGCGGCGCTTCAAGTTGGTGCATATCCACTTTGGTCGCGAGATCATCGAGGTCGCGACCTTTCGCGCGGGCCACCCGCAAAACGATGAAGAGGAAGACAGCAACCAGTCTTCCCGCAACGAAAGCGGACGCATCCTGCGGGACAATGTGTACGGCACCCTGGAAGAAGACGCGCAACGTCGCGACTTCACCATCAATGCCCTCTATTACGATCCGGTCAGCGAGCGCATCCTCGATTACGCCAACGGCGTACACGATATTCGCAACCACCTGATCCGTCTGATCGGCGACCCCACGCAGCGTTACCAGGAAGACCCGGTGCGCATGCTGCGGGCCGTGCGGTTTGCCGCCAAGCTGAACTTCGGCATCGAGAAACACACCGCCGCGCCGATTCGCAAGCTGGCGCCGATGCTGCGGGAAATCCCCTCGGCGCGCCTGTTCGAGGAAGTGCTCAAGCTGTTCCTTTCCGGGCATGCCGCCGACACCTTTGAAATGCTGGTAGACCTGCAGCTGTTCGATCCACTGTTCCCGGCCAGCGCCGATGCACTGGAGCATAACCCGACGTACACCCACACGCTGATCAGTGAAGCGCTGATCAATACTGACCTGCGGATCAAACAGAACAAACCGGTCACCCCGGCGTTCCTGTTTGCCGCCCTGCTCTGGCCGGCGCTGCCCGCCCGGGTTCTGCGCCTGCAGAACCGTGGCATGCCGCCGATTCCGGCGATGCAGGAAGCCGCTCACGAACTGATCGCCGAACAGTGCCAGCGCATTGCGATCCCCAAGCGCTTCACCATGCCGATCCGCGAGATCTGGGACATGCAGGAGCGCCTGCCACGGCGCAGCGGCAAACGTGCCGACCTGCTGCTGGACAACCCGCGCTTTCGTGCCGGCTATGACTTCCTGCTGCTGCGTGAAAGCGCCGGCGAGCAGACCGACGGCCTGGGCGAATGGTGGACCGACTACCAGGATGCCAATGACAGCGAACGCCGCGAGATGATTCGTGAACTGAGCAGCAAAGGCGAAACCACGGGCGACGGGCCGAAAAAGCGCCGCCGCAGCAGTGGCAGCAAACGCAAGCGCAGTGCCGCCGATACCTCGGGCGAATAAACCGGTGGAACGTATCTACATCGGCATGGGCAGCAACCTTGCTGCCCCGCAGCAGCAATTGCGCAACGCCATCGAGGCGTTGGCGCAGTTGCCGAACACCACACTCGTCGGTGTTTCTGCCTTCTATCAAAGCGATTCCCTGCTTCCTGGCCAGCCGCGCTACACCAACGCGGTGGCGGCGCTGGACAGCACCCTCACGCCACTGGAGCTGCTGGATGCGCTGCAAGCCATCGAGAACGACCAGGGCCGCGAGCGCCTTGAACGCTGGGGCCCACGCACGCTGGACCTGGATATCCTGCTGCTGGGTAAACGCCTGATCGATGAGCCGCGCCTCAAGGTGCCGCACTATCAAATGCATCTGCGAGCGTTTGTGCTGTATCCGCTGGCTGAACTGGCGCCTGCCACTTTGCAACTGCCTGACGGCCGCCTGCTCAGTGATCTGCTCGCCGGATGCCCGTTCGTCGGCCTCGAACGCCTCCCTCAATCCCTGTAGGAGCTGGCTTGCCTGCGATGGCCTCACCGCTGTGTGTCAGGCACTCCGCGGTAAGGCCATCGCAGGCAAGCCAGCTCCTACATTGATCTTCAGCGCCAGCCAAAAAGCGTTCCAGCCTGCTGAATCGCATCAGTAACAGCGGTAACACCTCCCTCGTAACAATGCGGTAACACATCCAATTGACTTCCAGAGTCCTCCTCACGACTATAGGCGTCCCGCTGCCGCCAACCCGGCGCTGAAGGGCGCAATCCAGGCCTTATAAGCACTGCTCTGAAGAAAGTGCGCCTGTATAAACGAAGACTCACGCGCGTTACTCGCTGTTTCCAAGCGCCTGAACGAGGACCCTTTTCATGCCAGACATTACCCTGACCACCTTGCAGAGCCTCAAACTCAAGGGTGAAAAAATCGCCATGCTGACCTGCTATGACGCCACGTTCGCCCAGGCTTGCTGCCAGGCCGGCGTCGAGGTGTTACTGGTAGGCGACTCCCTGGGCATGGTTCTTCAAGGGAATGACAGCACCCTCCCCGTCACCACTGATGAACTCGCCTACCACACCGCCAGCGTCAAGCGCGGTAACAATGGCGCCTTCATCATTGCCGACCTGCCGTTCATGGGCTACGCCACCCTCGAACAGACCTTCCAGAATGCCGGCAAGCTGATGCAGGCCGGTGCGCACATGATCAAGATCGAAGGGGCCGTGTGGCTCGCCGAGTCGATCCGCCTGCTGGCCGAACGCGGCGTACCGGTGTGCGCACACATGGGCCTGACGCCACAGTCGGTGAATATCCTCGGCGGCTACAAGGTCCAGGGCCGTAATGAAGCCCAGGCGCGACAGATGCGGGCCGATGCCATCGCCCTGGAGCAGGCCGGCGCCGCAATGATCGTGCTCGAATGCGTGCCAAGCGAACTGGCGGAAGAAATCACCCAGGCCGTGAAAATCCCGGTGATCGGTATTGGCGCGGGCAGTGCGACTGACGGCCAGGTCCTGGTGCTGCACGACATGCTCGGCTTGACCCTCACCGGTCGCGCGCCCAAGTTCGTGAAAAACTTCATGGCCGGCCAGGACAGCATCCAGGCCGCGCTGAGCGCCTATGTGGCCGAAGTCAAAGCCGTTACCTTCCCGGGCCTCGAACACGGATTCTCTGCATGAACACCGTCAAAACCCTGCGCGAACTGCGGGCCGCCGTCACTCACGCGCGCAGCGCCGGCAAGCGCATCGGCTTCGTGCCGACCATGGGTAACCTGCATGCCGGCCACGCCACACTGGTGACACGGGCCGCCGAACAAGCCGACTTCGTGGTGGCGAGTATTTTCGTCAACCCCTTGCAGTTTGGCGCCGGCGAAGACCTGGACAAGTACCCGCGCACCCTGGCCGCCGACCAGGAAAAGCTGCTGGTGGCGGGCTGCAACCTGCTGTTCGCGCCCACGGTTGACGAGATGTACCCAGGCGGCATGACGGTGCAGACCCGGGTCAGCGTGCCACAACTGTCCGAAGGCCTGTGCGGCGCCAGCCGTCCGGGTCACTTCGAGGGCGTGGCGACGGTGGTGAGCAAGTTGTTCAACATGGTCCAGCCTGACCTGGCGGTGTTCGGGCAGAAGGACTACCAGCAACTGGCGGTGATTCGCGCCATGGTGCGCGACCTGAACATGCCGATCCAGATCATTGGCGAGCCCACCGTGCGCGCCGAGGACGGCCTGGCGCTGTCCTCGCGCAACGGTTACCTGACGCAAGAACAACGCGCCATTGCGCCGGTGCTGTACCGCAGCCTTAGTCATATTGCCGCCGCCATTGAGAATGGCGAGCGCGACTTCGCCAAGCTGCGCGCCGAGCAGGTCCAGCACATCGAGGCTGCCGGCCTGCGCCTGGACTACCTGGAAGTTTGCCAGGGCCAGCATCTGCGCCCGGCAACCGCCGAGGATCGTGATGTGGTGATCCTGGTCGCCGCGTACCTGGGCGCGACCCGGTTGATCGACAACCTGCACCTCAACCTCAGCGTTTAAGCCTGGCAATATCCTCATGTGGGAGCGGGCTTGTCGGGTCGCCGCATCGCCGCGATGGCGGACTGTCAGTCGATGTATTTGTCGCTGACCCACCACCATCGCGGGCAAGCCCTAATGCCAGTCAGTTAAGCCTTTTTGTAGGAGCGAGCTTGCTCGCGAAGAACTTGAGAGCGCCGCGTTTACCTAGCAAACACGCGTTATCGTTGACGTCCTTCGCGAGCAAGCTGAACTGGTCAAGTCATCCCGGACACCGATTACGGTGTTTATGCCGCTTTTTGCTCCATGGCTATTGGCGACAGGTAGTTGTTGTAGCTGTGGAGCCTGATTCGGTTGTATCGCATGAAGAAGCTAG
>NZ_MNPU01000065.1 GCF_001983165.1 Pseudomonas gessardii
ACGCCTGCCTCAGGCCAATTGCATCGAAGGCTACGAAGCGCTGCTGCCGTGGAACTGCAAACCCACAACGCCACTTTAAAACGCAAAACCCCACCAGCGGGAGGTGGGGTTTATGGAGCGCTTACGCTGCGATGAGACCCAGCAGCCAAACGCTCGCGGGTGCGGCCAGGGATTTCAGGAGGACGGCGGGGAAAATGATCAGGAGCAGGGTCATGATCAAAAAGCCCAGCGCCTGGCCGAAGTACACCGCGCGTTTTACTCCGACGGCGCGGGCGTTGAGACCCACAAGGAAGTCCGTGCCTCCCCAGAGTAAGGCTGCCATAAGGCCCATCAATACGTCCATGTCAGGTCCCTGTAGTCGGGTTAGTGCAGATCCCAATGCGGGAGCGAGCAAGTCGCCGGCCCCACATTAATGATTCAGTGTTCTTCAGCTCAGGTTTTCCAGTGTCTGCGTATCCCAGCTATGAGTCTTGATGGCCAGGTAGAGCATGCCGATAGTGAGCGGCATCTTTTCTCCCCGGCCTTTGGCGCGATGCTTGAGGAACACATCGAACACCGGCGGGTTGAAGTAGCGATAGGCATCATAGTCACCCAGGTCGAGATCAAATGCCTGCTCCAGGGCCTCCATAAATTGCCTGGCTTCCGCGCCGTCGCAGCCGAGGTCGAAGTTGAGCGAGGTTTTAAGGCGGACGGTTTTGTGCTTGGGCAGGCCGATTTCTTCGTGCAGCAATTGCAGGAGCTGCTGCATCACGGGGTCTTCGGGGAAGTGGGGGGCCAGGTTCATGGTGGGGGCACGCAGGAGTGGGTGAGGGGGATGGTCGTGGTGATGGCGGTATTTGTTGCGGGTGAGAAACAGTGCCAAGCCTATCAAGAAGAGGGCGAGGGGGAGGAGTTGAATGCTGAGAATGATAGCCACGAAAGGTAGCCAGAATGTCAGGATCAAGCCGCTTACGATAAACGTGACAGCAAAACGCTTCCTGAGTGTGCAGTCGGTGATTTTGTAATGCAGTAATAGATAAAAGGCGAAGAAGATCGCCGTCTGTAGATAGAGTATTTGACTATGGCTCATCTGAGTACACATGCAATGAGAGGCTTGAGCGCTGGGGGCCGATTCCCCCGCTGACCCGAGCCTCTAGGCCGATGATGATGTCTGCACGCTGGAAGTTGCGGAGCTGGCGGGATATCAAATCGCTGGTGGCATTTTCGATCAGTGATTCTGCCTTGCTGGAAATGATCCCAATTGGGGCTGCAACAGCACCTGAAATAGCTTCTTTGATGACGTTATTGCGGCGGTTCAGGTTCTCTGCCTGTTTTCTGGTCAATGGTTTTGAAATGACCACTGTCATGAGGCACGGAAGAGCTTGGGCGAGCATTCGCTCGTACAGACTTTGTAGGCGCAGGCGAACCTCTGGCGCAGAGGCCTTTGCCTCTAGCAAGCAAAGGCTGGCAAGTGCTTGCTTGTTATCGGGCCGTACAGTGAAACGAATCACGCTGAACGTGACGCCGTAATGGCCGATGTACTGAGTCCTTTCCAGGTTCACGGTGTTTTTGCCGAGAAGGTTGCGAGAACGCTAGTTTCGGCCAGGCTTGGCTGATTCTGTAGAGGGCTGGATGGGCACTGGAGGCAATTTGGGAAGCGTATGGTGCTCGGCTTGGCGATTTCCTACGGAGGCTTCCGATGCTTGAGGTTTGACTGTGAGGCCCCCACGCAGCGGTGGGGCAAAACCATGTCACATTTTGTATAAAATTCCGGCAAAGCACCTGAATTCAGCGTATGTTTCACCGCAAAATCTTGTAGGGCGATTCCGTCCACTACTTAAAGGGAGTTAAGCATGGGTTTGCTTCGTGTCGCTTCGGCGATGTCATTGTGTGCAGTGGCGTTTTCTGTCCAGGCCGAGCAGTTGCCAATTGAAGTACTCAGTGCGGTGGTCAAGGACCAGAAAATCGCTGACGCTGAAGTCTTGCTGCAACGCAACGGCGCACAGAATGTGGTGGGGCGCACCAATGCCCAGGGCCAGGTCACCCTCACCAGCGAAGTTGCCGATGGCGCTGACAACCTGCTGATCATCAAGAAGCCCGGCTACTCCAACCTGGTGGTCAAGTGCCCGTGCAAAGGTATGACCTACGCCATCAGCCCGGTGATGGAAAACCTCGACGGCCTGCGTGTGGTGCTGACCTGGGGGCAATCGCCTTCGGATCTCGACTCCCACATGATCTTCCCCGGCAACAACATCTACTTCAACAGCAAGACCGGCACCGATGCCGAGCTGGATGTGGATGACACCGACAGCTACGGCCCGGAAACCATCACCCTGCAGAAAAAACACTACGGCGAAAGCTACGTTTACGCCGTGCATGACTTCTCCAACCGCACCAATACGGGCTCCACGGCACTGTCCGAGAGCCAGGCCAAAGTGTTTGTGTACATGGGCCAGTCCCTGGTCCGCACCTACTACGTGCCGGCCAACCGCACCGGTAACCTGTGGACCGTGTTCCGCATGACCGGCAGCGGCGACTTCCAGGACATCAATACCTTCACCGGCGTGCTGGTCGAGGCCAAGGATGTGCTCAACGAAGTCAAACCCCTGCTCAACGACAGCGTTGCCGTGGATGCCGTGGTGGTCAGTTCTGCAGTCCAGGGTGATGCGAAAAAGCTGAACCTCAAAGGCGAAGCAGCCTACCAGGCCGGTAACCTGGACCAGGCGATCGACTACTTCCGTCAGGCGATCGAGCTGGATAATGCCTTCGGCAAAGCCTACGGCAACCTCGGCCTGGCCTATCAGAAAGCCGGCAACACCGCCGAGTCGATCTGGGCCAACCGCAAGGCGATTGCCCTGGCCAGCGGCCCGACAGCCGCCACCGTGCGCGCCGGTTCCTACTACAACATCGCGCGGATCTACGAAGCAGCCGGGCAGTTTGCCGATGCGCTGCGTCACTACCAGTTGGCCAAGGAACAGAAGGCCAACCCGGTGTATGACAAAGCCATTGAGCGTGTGCAAAACCGCTGATCGAGCGGTAGAAAAGGTCTGAAAATGTGGGAGCGGGCTTGCCCGCGATAGCGGTGTAACAGTCAACAGAGGTATCGACTGGGGCACCGCCATCGCGGGCAAGCCCACTCCCACATTTGTTTTGGGGTGTTCTGTAGATTGTCGGTTCAACCTCGCAGCCTGTGTATCATCCTGTCTCTCTTTTCCTCGCGACCTTTCTCGATCCGCTGAAAATACCGGGCTATGTTTTAGGCCTGTTCAGCGGTCAATGGAGTGACAGCTTATGCACGACACCCTCCAGCAGGTCTTTGGTTATCCACAGTTTCGCCCTGGCCAGGAAGCGGCTGTCAGCGCCGTGCTGGCCGGTCGTTCGGCGGCGGCGATCTTTCCCACTGGCTCCGGTAAATCCCTCTGTTACCAGCTCTGCGCCGTGTTGCTGCCGCACCTGACACTGGTGGTATCGCCGCTGTTGGCGTTGATGCAGGACCAACTGGGCTTTTTGCAGCGCCATGGTATTTCGGCCGGCAGCATCGATTCGACGCAAAGTCGTGAGCAGGCCAATGACGTAATGGCCCGCGCTCGCTCCGGCGAGCTGAAGATCCTGATGATTTCCGTAGAGCGCCTGAAGAACGAGCGCTTTCGCAACTTTCTGCACAGCGTTTCGATTTCATTATTGGTGGTGGACGAGGCGCACTGTATTTCCGAATGGGGCCATAATTTCCGCCCGGACTACCTCAAGCTCCCCGACTACCAGCGCCAGTTCAAGATCCCCCAGGTGTTGCTGTTGACTGCCACCGCGACGCCCAAGGTGATTGCAGACATGCAGGCTAAGTTCGCCATTGCCGCCACAGACGTGATCACCACTGGCTTCTATCGGCCCAACCTCAACCTGCTGGTGGAGCCCGTCAGCGGCGCAGACAAGCGCCGGCGCCTGGTGGAGTGGATGGGCGAGCGGGCCAACCAGCCGAGCATCGTCTATGTCACCTTGCAGAAGACCGCCGAGCAGATCGCCGAGCACCTGAATCGCCATGGCATCCCGGCCGAGGCCTATCACGCAGGTTTGCCCCATGATCTGCGTGAGGGCATCCAGCGCCGGTTCATGGGCGGCCAGTCTACGTGTATCGTCGCGACCATTGCCTTCGGCATGGGCATCGACAAGAGTGATATCCGCAACGTCGTGCATTTCGACCTGCCCAAATCCATCGAGAACTACAGCCAGGAAATCGGGCGGGCCGGTCGCGATGGTCAGCCTTCCGAGTGTCTGGTGCTGGCCAACCGCGACAGCCTCAATGTGCTGGAGAACTTCGTGTACGGCGATACGCCGGAGCAGGAAGGCATCCGGCGGGTGCTGGAGGAACTGCTGGCGGCCCGGGAGGACGGGCAATGGGAGTTTCTGCTGCGCTCCTTGGCGGAGCTGAGCAATATCCGCGAGCTGCCGCTCAAGACCTTGCTGGTGCAACTGGAACTCAAGGGGGTGATTGCCCCGCGCTATGCGTTTTATGCCGAGTATCGCTTCAAGTACCTGGTGGAGCCGGAGGTGTTGCTGGCGCGTTTTTCCGGTGAGCGACAGCAGTTTGTCGCCGCAATCATCCAGGTGTGTAAGCGGGCCAGGAGTTGGGCTACCGTGGATTTCGACGCGCTTTATCAACAGCACCAGGCCGAGCGTGGCCGGGTGGTCAAGGCGCTGGACTATTTCCAGGAGTCGGGGCTGATTGAACTGGAGAGCAAGCAGATGACCGAGGTCTACAGCCTGCTCGATACCGGGTTTGAGCCCCAGGCCTTGAGCGCCGAGTTATACACAGGCTTCAAGCAGCACGAAGCCACGGAAGTGGCGCGCATCCATGGGATGCTGGCGTTGTTCGCCAGCGAGCGCTGCCTGGGGTTTCGGTTGGCCGAGTATTTTGGCGACGCAGAGGCGCCCCGTCAGTGCGGGCATTGCTCGGTGTGCCATGGCCAGGTCGCCCATCTGCCGTCGCCTCCTGGTCTGGCGCCACTTGTGGATAAAAACTTCCAGGGATTGTGCGCGGATTTTATCCACAGGCATCATCAGTACACTGGCAGCTTGCCTGGGGCTGAACGCCTGACGCGGTTTTTATGCGGGATCAGCGTGCCGTTGTTTACCAAGCTCAAGGCGCGGGGGATTCCAGGGTTTGCCGTGCTGGAAGGGTATCCGTATGCCGAGGTGCGGGATTGGGCGCAGGCCCATCTGAACGACCTGTAAATCCATTTCAACGAGACTTGTCCATGCCCGATTCAATGCCGCAGCGTGCCGATTACCGCCACTTCCAGCCGATCATTACGCGCTGGCACGACAATGACGTGTATGGGCATGTGAATAACGTCACCTATTACAGCTTCTTCGACACGGCGGTGAACACCTACCTGATTGAGCAGGGCGGGCTGGATATCCATGAGGGCGAAGTGGTGGGGTTTGTGGTGAGTTCGGCGTGCGACTATTTCGCCTCGATTGCCTTTCCTGACCATATCGATATCGGCCTGCGGGTGGGCAAGTTGGGCAACAGTTCAGTGCAGTACGAGTTGGCGGTGTTCAAGGCCGGCGAAGATGAGGCCTGTGCGGCGGGGCGGTTTGTGCATGTATTTGTGGACCGGGCGACGAACCAGCCGGTGACGATTCCGGGAAGGTTGCGCGAGGCGTTGCAGCGGTTGGTGATCTGACCCCGAACTCGCAAACGCCACCCAAGCAAATGTGGGAGCGGGCTTGCTTGCGATGGTGGCCGGTCAGTCAATACATTGGGCGACTGGCACACTGTCATCGCGAGCAAGCCCGCTCCCACATGGGTTCTGCAGAGTTCTCTAAATCTTACCGGTGACGGTTGTGATGTTTGTTCTTGCGATGACCATAGGCATGGCCGCGACCAGGGTGGTCATCACGGTAGTACCGACGATCATCACGATCGCGCCCACGATAGCGACGGTCGTCGTCATCGCTCTTGTTGCCCATATAGTTACCCAGTGCGCCGCCTGCGCCACCGCCTGCTGCTGCGCCGATCAAGCTGCCGGTGCTACCGCCGACACTGCGCCCAACCACGTTGCCGCCCGCCGCGCCCAGTGCGCCGCCAATGGCCGCTTCGCCACGGCTGCGTTTGTCTGCGCCGACTGCGCTACCGCCGGCGCCGCCCAGGGCTGCACCAATGGCCGAGCCGGTATTGCCGCCGATCTGCTGGCCGACGACCGAACCTAGAACCCCGCCCAATGCGCCGCCTACACCGGCTTCGGTGGTGCCACCGGCCATGGCTGCGCCACTGACCAGGCCAAGGGACAACAAGAGAATCGAGGAAAACTTCATAGGGGAACCTCAAGAGGATGACGGCGCGATCCTGAGGTTGTAGTGATATTCTTACAATCGAATTCCGACCAGTGGTGTGGGTTGTATACAATTAGCTAAGTTACTGTTTTTGTTAGGGAACTTAAGTCGTTTTTGCCGGTCTTTAGCTACTTCGCAACGGCCGCGATTTAACGCATCCAGTGACGCTCCGCGTCATCAAAAGCAGACGCAGAGCGTCCGGGGCGGCATTCCCACGCAGAGCGTGGGAACGATCAGTCGCAGAGTGTGGGAACGATCAGGCAGTTCGGGCCATGATCAAGCCATTCTCACTGGCCGCTTCCAGGCGAATCGCCACGAACTTGGAAGTCGGCGTATGGCTACCCTCCCCAGTGCTTTCCAATGGCACCAGCGGGTTGACCTCCGGGTAGTACGCCGCCGCCTGCCCCGCCGGAATATCGAACGCCAGCAAGGTAAAACCCTTGACCCGCCGTTCGCGGCCATCATCCCAGATCGATACGATATCGGCCTTCTGCCCCGGCTTGAAGCCCAGGCGGATGATGTCGGCTTCGTTGACGAACAGCACGTCGCGCTGGCCCTTGACCCCACGATAACGATCATCCAGGCCGTAGATAGTGGTGTTGTACTGATCGTGGGAACGCATGGATTGCATGATCAGGTCGGGCAACTGGCCAGTGGCGCGGGTGCGTTCATGCACCAGGTCCTTGGGCAGGATGTTGGCGCGGAAGTTGGCGCGGCCTGACGGGGTATTCCAGCGGCGGGCGCCGGCGCTGTTGCCCAGGTAGAAACCGCCTGGGTGCTGCACACGCTCATTGAAATCCTTGAAACCGGGAATGGTGTCGGCGATCAAGTCGCGGATGCGACGGTAGTCGGCCACCAGCCAGTTCCAGTCCACCGGCTTGCTGCCCAGAGTGGCAGCGGCGATGCCGGCGAGAATCGCCGGTTCCGACTTCATCAGCGTCGACAGCGGCTGCAACTGGCCGTTGGAGCCGTGCACCATGCTGAACGAATCTTCCACCGTCACCGCTTGCGGGCCATCGGCCTGGATATCGATGTCGGTACGGCCCAGGCACGGCAGGATCAAGGCCTGTTTGCCGTGGGCCAGATGGCTGCGATTGAGCTTGGTGCTGATCTGCACCGTCAGGTCGCAATTGCTCAAGGCCTGGAAGGTGCGAGGGCTGTCGGGCGTGGCTTGGGCAAAGTTGCCCCCCAGGCCGATAAACACCTTGGCGCGGCCTTCGAGCATGGCGTGGATCGCCTCGACCACGTTATGCCCGTTGTCACGGGGCACCTTGAACTGGAAGCGGCGCTCCAGGGCATCGAGGAAGGCCGCGGGCGGCCGTTCGTTGATGCCCATGGTGCGGTCGCCCTGCACGTTGCTGTGGCCCCGCACCGGGCACAGGCCGGCACCGGGGCGGCCGATGTTGCCGCGCAGCAGCATCAGGTTGGCGATTTCCTGGATGGTCGGCACCGAATGCCGATGCTGGGTGATACCCATCGCCCAGCACATAATCACGTTCTTGCCTTTGGCGTACATGCGCGCCGCTTGCTCGATCTCCACCAGGCTCAGGCCGGACTGCTCGACGATTTCATCCCAGGAGGTGTCGTCGATCCTGGCCAGGTAATCGAGCACATTGATCGTGTGTTCATTGAGGAACTCGTGGTCGAACACGGCCTCCTTGCCTTCGGCCTGGGCCTCGCGTTCCCACAGCAGCAGGAACTTGGCCATGCCGCGCAGGATGGCCATGTCGCCCCCCAGCGCCGGGCGGAAATACGCGGTGTTGGTCGGCTTGTCGCCGTTGGTGAGCATTTCCAGCGGGTGCTGCGGGTGCTGGAAGCGCTCCAGGCCACGCTCTTTGAGCGGGTTGATACACACCACCTGGGCCCCGCGTTTCACCGCTTCGCGCAGTGGTTCGAGCATGCGCGGGTGGTTGGTGCCGGGGTTCTGGCCCAGGACGAAAATCGCGTCGGCATGTTCAAAGTCATCAAAGGTCACGGTGCCCTTGCCGACCCCCACGCTTTGCGCCAGGGCCACGCCGCTGGCTTCGTGGCACATGTTCGAGCAGTCCGGGAAGTTGTTGGTGCCGTAGGCGCGCACGAACAGTTGATACAGGTACGCGGCCTCATTGCTGGCGCGGCCCGAGGTATAGAACTCGGCCATGTCCGGGCTTGGCAGGGCTTGCAGGTGTTTGCCGATCAGGTCGAAGGCCGATTCCCAGCTGATGGGCTTGTAGCGGTCGGTCTGGGCGTCATAGCTCATGGGCTCGGTCAGGCGGCCCTGGTATTCCAGCCAGTAGTCGCTTTGCTCCAGCAGCGCGCTGACGCTGTGTTTGGCGAAGAACGCCGCATCTACCCGGCGCTTGGTGGCTTCCCAGTTGACCGCCTTGGCGCCGTTCTCGCAGAACTTGACCATGCCGCTTTCCGGCGAGTCGCCCCAGGCGCAACCCGGGCAGTCGAAGCCGCCGTTCTGGTTGGTCTTGAGCATCATGCGCAGGTTTTTCAGCGCGTTGTCGCTGGTCAGCCATGCCTGCGCCACGCTGATCAGCGCACCCCAGCCACCTGCCGGGCCTTTATAGGGCTTGTAGCGTGGGGTGGGGGTTTGGTCGGCTTGGTGATGATTGCTCATGGCTGGTACTCCATCGCAGGGCTGTAGACCCGCGGCGCGCTTTTTTGCGGCAGGTGGATGAGATTGAGGTTGTGCCGGCGCGCCCATTGCAGGGCCAGGCCGGTGGGTGACGACAGGCTGACCAGGGTCTGGATGCCCGCGCGCAGGACTTTCTGGATCAATTCCAGGCTGCAACGGCTGGTGACAATGGCCACGCCGCCGGCGGTCGGGATGCGCTGGCGGACCAGGGCACCGATCAGTTTGTCCAGGGCGTTATGCCGGCCGATATCTTCGCGGCCCAGCAGCAGTTCGCCCTGGTTATCCATGAACACCGCCGCATGCACTGCGCCGCTGTATTGGCCCAGAGGCTGAAAGGCGCTGATGCGCTGGCGCAGGCCCTCCAACCAGGCAGCAGGCGGCAACGGTGCGCCCGGCAAGACCTTGAGGTCCGGCAGCGCCTGCTCCAGGGCTTGCACGCCACACAGGCCGCAGCCGCTGGTGCCGGCCAGTTGCCGGCGCTGCTGCTTGAGGTTCCAGAAGGCGCGGCTGGAGATCTGCACCTGGGCGTACTGGGCCGCGCCTGCGCCACTCAGTTGCAGGTCATAGAGGTCGCTGATGTCGCTGATGATGCCGCTGCCCAGGCTGAAACCGACAATAAAGTCTTCAAGATCGGTGGGCGTTACCAGCATGACGGCCTGGTTGATGTCGTTGTAGGCAATCGCCAACGCGACTTCCTCGGCCAGCGCGGTGCTGGCCAATTCCGTATGGTCGAGGTTGCAGTATTGATAACTCTGGCTGGCGGCAGGCGCGGGCGTTGTCAGGGCGGGCGCCGCGCATGCTGGGCGCTGGGCGTTCATCAAGTCTAGTCACCGGCGAAGTGTTCAGAGTGAAGACTAGGCGCGACAAAGGGTCGCGTCTAATCGTCAGTACTGATCTACCGATAGATAACGTCGATCAAGGCTTTACCAGCGATTACTGATAAAGCGCGAAACACGCCTCGGCCAACGCCGAGCGCGGCGCGCTGCGGCGCATGATCAGCCCCAGCTTGGCCAGGGTTTGCGCGTTTTCGATAGGCTGCAGGCGCAGGTGTTCGGTCAGGGCATCGAGGCCGCCGTCCAGGGGCATCACCGCACAACACAGGCCGCCGTGCACCGCTTGCAGCAACTGATGGACGGCATCGGTTTGCAGCAGGGGTTGCGGCGTCAGGCCCCGGCTGTGGAAGTTATGGTCGATGGACTGGCGAAAGTGCATGCCACTGGTGAGCATGCCCAGGGGCAGTTCAATCAGCGCCTCCCAGCTCAGGGGTTTTTCGCCGAAGCTGAAGAACCGCTGGTCGTACAGCAGGCCCATGCGGGTTTCGTCCAGGGCCAGGGAGTCAAAGCGCTCGGCGTCCAGGCGCTCAAGGTAGGACACGCCCAGGTCCAGGCGATTGCTCGCCAGTTGTTCGAGGATTTGTTCGGAGCTCAGGGCCGATAGCTCAAAGCGCAGGCTGGGGTGTTGCTTGTGCAGTTGTTGCATCAAGGCCAGCGGGTCAAAGCTCGACAGCGGCACCACGCCCAGGCGCAACGTCCCCACCAGGTTACCCCGGCAGGCCGCCGCTTCGGCCTGCAGGCCGTCATAGGCTGCCAGTACCGTACGCGCCCAGGCCAGCACCCGCTCGCCGGGGGCGGTAAAGCCCTCGAAACGCTGGCCGCGATTGACCAACGGTAGCTCCAGCTCTTCTTCCAGGCTGCGCAGGCGCATCGACAGGGTCGGCTGGGTAATGTGACAGCGCGCGGCCGCCTGGCCGAAGTGACGGGTTTCGTCGAGGGCGATGAGGAATTTCAGCTGTTTGATGTCCATCTTCGCTCCGGGGCTCTTATTCCAATGGCGCAGGGATTCTAGCGCGTTTGCGTCATTGGTCGGACTGGAACCAAGGCCTGTAAGACTGGTCTAGTCTTTGGCATCTGGAAACCCAATCCCAAGGAGAGCGCACTATGAGTCTTTTTAGCTTTATCAAAGAAGCCGGCGAGAAAATCGTTGATCTGTTGACGCCGGGTAATGCAAACGCGAGCGAGCAGTTGAAGGATCACGTTGCCAAGGTCGGCCTGGGTAATCCTAATGTGCAGACCACTGTGGATGGCGACAAGGTGACGGTGACCGGTGAAGTCGCCAGCCAGGAAGAGAAAGAGAAAATTCTGTTGGCGCTGGGCAATATTGCCGGCGTGGCGACTGTGGATGACCAGATCACTGTGTCGGGCCCTGCTGTTGCAGCTGCCCGCTTTGTCGTGGTGAAAAAAGGCGACACCCTGAGCGCGATCTCTTTGGCGGTCTATGGCGATGCCAATCAGTACAACAAAATCTTTGAGGCCAACAAACCAATGCTCAAGGATGTGAACAAAATCTACCCAGGGCAGACTCTACGTATTCCAGAGTAATACCCCGGCCTAAATGTGGGAGCGGGCTTGCTCGCGATTGCGGTGCGTCAGTCAGCAAATCTAGCTCTGACCCACCGCTATCGCGGGCAAGCCCACTCCCACAGGTGTGTTGCATATAGTTTTAGAGCCCGCTGATCAATTCCCGGTAATCCCCGACCGCATCGAACTCCGCCGTATCCTTCGGCCCCTTGCGGCTGTCCGGCTGTTTGACCGCCAGCAAATGCCCCACGCCAAAATCCCGTGCACTGCGCAGAATCGGCAGCGTATCGTCGATAAACAGGCTGCGCGCCGGGTCAAAATCGATATCCGCCTGCAACGCATCCCAGAACTGCGGGTTTTCCTTGGCAAAACCATAGTCGTGGGAGCTGATCAGCCGCTCGAAATACGGCGCCAACTCGATGCGCTCCAGCTTCAGCGACAGCGAGTCGCGGTGGGCGTTGGTGATCAGGATCACGCGCTTGCCGGCCTGTTTGATGGCTGCCAGGAAGGTATCGGCGTCCGGGCGCAGGGCGATCAGGTGGGCGGTTTCCAGCTTGAGTTCGCGCACCGGGATCTTCAGTTCGGCGCTCCAGAAATCCAGGCAATACCATTGCAACTGGCCGGCATTACGCTCGAACAGCGGCTGCAACTCCATCTCGGCCATGGCCTGGCTCACCCCGTGCAGTTCGGCATAGCGCCGCGGCAGGTGTTCCATCCAGAAGTGGTTGTCGAAATGCAGGTCGAGCAAGGTGCCGTCCATGTCCAGCAGGACGGTATCGATAGCGGACCAGGGCAGTGGCGGCATGATGGGTTCTCAAGCAGGTAAGTAAATATATCCGACACAGACAATCGGAAAAGCCACGGTATAGTAACCCGATCACGCCAAGGAGCCCTTTATGCGCCAGAAACCCACCGTCCTCGCCCGCGAAATTGTCGCCAGTAGCCGTTTGTTCCGCGTGGAGGAAGTGCAATTGCGCTTTTCCAATGGCGTTGAGCGGACCTACGAGCGCCTGGTGGGCCGGGGTGCAGGGTATGGCGCGGTGATGATCGTGGCGATGATCGACGCTGACCACGCGCTGCTGGTGGAAGAATACTGCGGTGGCACGGATGAGTATGAACTGTCGTTGCCCAAAGGCCTGATCGAGCCGGGCGAAGACGTGCTGGCGGCGGCAGACCGTGAACTCAAGGAAGAGGCGGGCTATGGCGCACGGCAGTTGGAGCACCTGACCGAACTGTCCTTGTCCCCCGGCTATATGAGCCAGAAAATCCAGGTGGTGCTGGCCACCGAACTGTACGAAGAACGCCTGGAAGGCGACGAGCCCGAGCCGATGCGCGTGGACCGGGTCAACCTGCGCGAGCTGGCGCAACTGGCGCAGAACCCGCAGTTCAGTGAAGGCCGTGCCCTCGCCGCGCTGTACCTGGTGCGGGACCTGCTGACCCAGCGCGGAGCCTACCTGCCATGAGCGAATTGTTCCTCGGCCATGCCTATATTGCCCCGGTGATTGAACTGGCCCGCCAGGCCGGCGAGGTCATCCTGCCGTATTGGCGCGCCGATGTGGCCGTGACGGCCAAGGCGGATGATTCGCCGGTCACCGCCGCCGACCTGGCCGCCCACCACCTGATTCTCGCCGGCCTTACTGCGCTGGACCCCAGCATCCCGGTGCTGTCGGAAGAAGATGCCGATATCGACCAGAGCGTGCGTGCCGGTTGGCAACGCTGGTGGCTGGTGGACCCGCTGGACGGCACCAAGGAGTTTATCAGCGGCAGTGAAGAATTTACCGTCAACATCGCCTTGATCGAACAGGGGCGGGTGGTGTTTGGCGTGGTGTCGATGCCCACCAGTGGCCGCTGCTACTTCGGCGGCGCCGGCCTTGGGGCGTGGCGTTCCGACGTGAATGCCACGCCCCGACCGATCCAGGTACGCCAGAAGCCGGCGGTGGGCGAGGCGTTCACCGTGGTTGCCAGCCGCCGCCATACCAGCCCCGAACAGGAGCGCTTGCTCGATGGCTTGAGCCAAGGGCTGGGGGCGTTGAAGCTGGCCAATATCGGCAGTTCCTTGAAGTTCTGCCTGTTGGCCGAAGGCAGCGCCGATTGCTATCCGCGCCTGGCGCCGACGTCGCAGTGGGACACCGCCGCCGCCCAGGGCGTGCTGGAGGGTGCTGGCGGCGAAGTGCTGGAGTTGAATGGCCAGCCGTTCAGCTACCCGGCGCGTGAGTCGCTGCTGAACCCGTTCTTCCTGGCCTTGCCGGCCAAGGCCGCCTGGCGCGAGCGCTTGCTGACTCTGGCCCGTTCTTGAAGGCAATGCAGATCAAATGTGGGAGCGGGCTTGCCTGCGATGGCGCGGTGTCAGGTTAGATATAGTTGACTGACCCACCGCCATCGCGGGCAAGCCCGCTCCCACACAAGCCCGCAACCCACATTGGTTGCCTAGCGGTGCAACACGTACTGCCCGGTAAAAGCCACCGCCTGCTCTTCACTGCCCTCATTCACAATCCACGTCTGCAGGGCTAGCCGTGCCCGGCCATGGCGCTGGTAGGTCGCCAAGAATCGCTTCCACACCTTGTCTTCCGGCGCCTGGCAAATCGCCGTGGCGTCCTGGGTGACAGGCAGCGGATAGCTGATCTGCCCTTCCTGAATCACGATATGCCCGTCTTCAATCCCTTCCTCGCGCAGCTGTAGGTGCAGCCAGCCCCAGCCGGCCAAGACCGCGCCGCAATACAGGCTGCCGCCGAACATGGTGCTCTTGTGGTTGATATTGGCTTGCAACGGTAAGTGCAGGCGCAGTTGCCGGTCCTGCCAGTCGAGCACCTTGAGGCCCATCTCCCGGGTCAGGGGGATGTCATGGTGCAGAATGGATTCCAGGTAACGGCTATCGCGGCTCATGGCGGTCTCTTGGCGGGCGTGAAAGGTCATTCGTCATCGGTGTGGGCGTTGCCGCTGTCGGCAAAATTCAGCCCATGTTTGCGCAGCTTGTCATGCAGGGTTTTACGCGGCACCCCCAGGGCCTCGGCCAGGCTGCGCACCGAGCTGTGGGGGCGGCCGAGTTCGGCGGCGATCAAGGCTTTTTCAAAGTGTTCGACTTGCTCGCTCAAGCCCCCGGTGGACATCGGTACGCCGGGCGCTGGGCCGTCGGGTGTGCTGTCCAGGGCCAGCTCCAGGCCGAGGGCGAAGCGTTCGGCGACGTTTTGCAGCTCCCGTACGTTGCCTGGCCAATTATGGCGCAACAGCATTGCCCGTTGGCCGGGCTGCAGTTCATGCAGCGGCAGGCCGTGGCGGCTGCTGGCCTCGTCGGCGAAGTGCTGGAACAGCATCAAGGCATCTTCGCCACGCTCGCGCAGGGGCGGAATGCGCAGCGGCGCGACGTTCAGGCGGTAGTACAAGTCAGCCCGAAAGCGCCCCTGGTCGGCGGACTGGCGCAGGTCTTCCTTGGTTGCGGCGATGATGCGGATATCCAGGGGGATCTGCTGATTACCGCCTAGGCGCTCGACCACCCGCTCCTGCAACAGGCGCAGCAACTTGACCTGCACATCCAGGCTCATGCTTTCGATTTCATCGAGGAACAACGTGCCGCCGTTGGCAAATTCAAACTTGCCGATCCGCCGCTTCTGCGCACCGGTAAACGCTCCCGGCTCATGGCCGAACAGCTCGCTTTCGACCACGGACTCGGCCAGGGCGCCGGCATTAATGGCGACGAAGGGCCCGGTGCGGCGGTTCGACAGGTCGTGCAGGGCACGCGCCACCACTTCCTTGCCGGCGCCGGTTTCGCCGAGGATCAGCACGTCGGCGCGGGTCGCCGCCAGTGCGCCAATCTGCTCGCGCAGGCGCAGCATCGGTGCTGACTGGCCCACCAGGCGCGTGCTCAGTTGCTGGCGATCACTCAGGGCCAGGCGCAGGCTGCGGTTGTCCAGCACCAGCCGGCGCAGGTCCAGGGCGCGGCGTACGCTGTCGAGCAGGGCGTCGCTGGCGAAGGGTTTTTCGAGGAAGTCATAGGCGCCGGCGCGCATCGCCTGCACGGCCAGGGGCACATCGCCGTGGCCGGTGATCAGCAGCACCGGCAGCTCCGGGTCCTGGCCGTGGAGTTCGGTGAGCAGCTCCAGGCCGTCCATGCCGGGCATGCGGATGTCGCTGACCACCACTCCCGGCCAGTCCCGCGACAGGCGCGCCGTGAGGCCGGTGGCCTCGCCAAGGGGCAGGACTTTCAGCCCGGCCAGGTCCAGGGTCTGGCACAGGGCCTGACGCAGGTGTGGATCATCGTCGATCAACACCACCTGAATCTGGTTATCGATACTCATACACTGCGGTCCTCGGACGGTTGCAGACTGACGCCGGGTGCTCCGGCGCGCAGTTTCAAGGTTATCAGTGCGCCGCCTTCCTTGTGGTTGGCAAACAACAGCTCGCCACCAAAGGCACGCATCAGGGTGTCACAGATGGCCAGGCCCAACCCCAGGCCCTGGGTGCGGGTCTTGGTGGTGTAGAAGGGCTCGCCGGCGCGACCCAGGGCTTCCATGCAGAACCCCGGCCCATTGTCGCGGATGTACAGGTTGACGCCCTGCTCGGTGGATTCGGCACTCAGCCACAGTTTGCGCGGCGGGCCTTTTTCGGTCAGGGCGTCCAGGGCATTGGCCAACAGGTTGCCCAGCACCTGGCGCAGGCGGGTTTCGCCGGCCTCCACCCACAGGGAGGCTTCTGGCAAGTCGCGGATCAGTTCCACTTCCATGGCCCGCCGGCGCTTGGCCAGCAATGCCAGCGCGTCGTCCAGGGCCGGTTGCAGGGCCACGCTTTCCGGGGCATGCCGGTCGCGGCGGGCAAAGGCGCGCAAGTGGGCGATGATCGAGGCCATGCGCCCGGTCAGTTCGCTGATCAGCTTGAGGTTGCCGCGGGCGTCGTCGGTGCGCTGGTGGTCGAGGAGAATCCCGGCGTTTTCTGCGTAACTGCGAATGGCCGCCAGGGGCTGGTTGAGCTCATGGCTGATGCTGGCCGACATGGTGCCCAGCGCCGACAGCTTGCCGGCCTGCACCAGGTCGTCCTGGGCGCGCACCAGTTCTTGCTGGGCATTTTCGCGTTCCAGCACTTCCTGGCGCAGGCGGCGGTTGAGGCCTTCGAGGTCGCTGGTCCGTTCGGCCACGCGCATTTCCAGCTCGCGCCGGGCCTTGGCTTCAAAGGCGATGCGCTCCAGGTAGTGGCGACGGCGCTGCATCATCAGGCCGAGCAGCAGCATCAGCACCAGCAAGGTGGCACCGCCGACCGCGACCACCGTACGCACGGGGCGGTCGATCAGAGTGCGCGGGGCAAGGATTTCTACATTCCAGCCGGTTTCAGCGATTTCGGTGGATTGGCGCAGCCAGGCGCTGGGGTTGAAGTTTAGGGGCTGCGGATCGCGGGTCGGGTAGGGCTGGATCGCGATGATCGCCTGGCGCTCGGCCTCGGTCAGGGGTCGGGTCGCACGAAAACGCCATTGGGGGCGTGAGGTCAGGATCACCACGCCGTTGTGGTCGGTGACCAGCAGTTGCTCGGGGGTCTGGCCCCACAGGCTTTCGGTGTGGTCCAGGTCGACCTTGACCACCAGCACGCCAATCACATGCTCATCTTCGCGCACCGCAGCGGCGAAGAAGTACCCGCGCTTGGCCGAGGTGGTGCCCAGGCCGAAGAAGCGCCCCAGGCGCCCGGCCATCGCTTCACTGAAATAAGGCCGAAAGGAAAAATTGCGGCCGACGAAACTGTCCTGTTTGTCCCAGTTCGAGGCGGCCAGGGTCTTGCCGCGGGTGTCCATCAGGTACATCACTTCCACGCCTGCCTGGGCCGCCACCTGCTTGAGCAACTGGTTGGCGGCGACCAGGTTGGTGCTGACGTGAGGCGCTGCCAGGGCCGTGCGCAGGGCCGGCAGGTCGCCGAGGATCTGCGGCAGCACTTCGTAGCGGTGCAGGGTGCCCAGCAGGTTGGCGACATACAGGTCGAGGGTCTGGCGGTTCTGCCCGGCCAGTTCGCTGCGATAGTAGCGCTCGGCCAGATGCTCCAGCGGCCACAGCAGCGGTGCCAGGCACAACGCCAGCAAGGCCAGGCTGCGCCAGCGGGGTCTTCGCGGAAGGGGTGGAGTCATGTAAGTCTGCGCCTGTGGGTACAGGCGCATTATGCCTAGTGCTGCTGTGCAAGACACTCGCGCAATGCTTCACGCCACTGCGGTTGGCCGACTTGCCATTGTTGTTGCAGGCGGCTGCAATCCAGGCGCGAGTTCAACGGGCGCTGGGCGGGCGTCGGGTAGTCACTGGCGGGGATCCCTTCCAGTGCGGCGCAGGCCTTGCCTTCGGCCAGCAGCTGCTCGCCAATGGCCTGGGCAAAGCCGAACCACGAAGTCTCGCCCTGGGCCGTCAGGTGATACACGCCCCAGTCCCCGGCCTGGCCAGCCTGCCAGCGCTCGATCAGGGCGCGGGTGCTGTTGGCGATGGTCCCGGCCCAGGTCGGTGCGCCGATCTGGTCGGCGACGATGCGCATGTGAGGTTTTTCCTGGAGCAGGCGCTGCATGGTCAGCAGGAAATTCTTGCCGTGGCCCGAATACACCCAACTGGTCCGCAGGATCAGGTACTGACCGCCCACCGCCGCAATGGCCTGTTCGCCCGCCAGTTTGCTCTGGCCGTAGACCCCCAACGGGTTGGGCTCATCGTCTTCGGTGTAGGGCGCAGGCTTGCTGCCGTCGAACACGTAGTCGGTGGAGTAGTGGATCAACGGGATGCCCAGGGCCTTGGCTTCCTCGGCCAGGATACCGGGCGCCGTGGCATTGATCGCGAAGGCCACATCGGGCTCGTTCTCGGCCTGGTCGACAGCGGTATGCGCCGCCGCATTGATGATCAGCCCCGGGCGATGGCTGCGTACCTGTTGGCGGATCTGCCCGGGGTTGGCCAGGTCGAGTTGGTCGCGACCGAGCACAATCAACTCACCCAGGCCTTGGAGCCGCTGTTGCAGCTCCCGGGAAACCTGGCCGTGTTGGCCGGTGATGAGGATTTTCAAGGCTGTGCTCATGGGAACAGGTCGGCTTCCAGCAGGGGCTTGCCGTGCTGATCCTTGGCGGATAGTTGTGGGGGCTCGCTCAGTTGCCAGTCGATGGCCAGCGTCGGGTCATTCCACAGAATGCAGCGCTCGGCACTTGGCTGGTAGTAGTCGGTGGTTTTGTAGAGGAACTCGGCGTAGTCGCTCAGCACCACAAAGCCGTGGGCAAACCCTTCCGGTACCCA
Source organism: Pseudomonas gessardii (assembly GCF_001983165.1). Lineage (GTDB taxonomy): Bacteria > Pseudomonadota > Gammaproteobacteria > Pseudomonadales > Pseudomonadaceae > Aquipseudomonas > Aquipseudomonas gessardii. Next base: position 18,519 of record NZ_MNPU01000065.1, read on the forward strand.
CAGTTGACGATGATTCTGCGCAGACAGGCGCACCCCCACCCATTGGCCGAAGTTCGGCGAACTGCGGCGGATGTCGACCGCCACGTCCAGGACCTCGCCGGCGCTGACGCGCACCAGTTTGCCCTGGGTGTGCTCCAGCTGGTAATGCAGGCCGCGCAATACGCCTTTCTGCGAGCGTGAATGGTTGTCTTGGACAAAGTTGCGTGTAAGGCCGGTGCCCTCTGCAAAGGCGCGGGCGTTGAAACTTTCGTAGAAAAAACCGCGTTCGTCACCGAACACTTTGGGCTCGATGAGCAGCACACCGGGCAGGGAGGTTTCAACGATATTCACCGGGGTTCTCCTGCCAGGGCGAACAGGTACTGCCCGTAGCCGGTCTTGCCAAAGTACTTCGCGTGTTCGAGCAGGTGCTCACGGTCGATCCAGCCGCTCTGATAGGCGATTTCTTCCAGGCAAGCGACCTTCAGGCCCTGGCGGTGCTCGATGGTTTGTACATACTGCGAGGCTTCCAGCAGGCTGTCGTGGGTGCCGGTGTCGAGCCAGGCAAAGCCACGACCGAAGCGCTCAACCTGCAGGTCGCCCCGTTGCAGGTAGGCATTGTTGATGTCGGTGATCTCCAGTTCGCCGCGTGGCGACGGTTTGATCGATTTGGCAATCTGGATCACGTCGTTATCGTAGAAATACAGGCCCGTAACGGCATAGCTGGATTTGGGCTTGAGGGGCTTTTCTTCGATGGACAGCGCGCGGCCTTCGCTATCGAAATCGATCACGCCAAAGCGCTCCGGGTCCTTGACCCAGTAGCCGAACACCGTGGCGCCCTTGTCGCGCTTGACGGCGCTGTGCAGTTGCTGGCTGAAGCTCTGACCATGGAAGATGTTGTCGCCCAGAATCAGGCACACCGGATCCTTACCAATAAACGCTTCGCCAATCAGGAACGCCTGGGCCAGGCCGTCCGGGCTGGGCTGTTCGGCATAACTGAAGGTAACCCCGAACTGGCTACCGTCCCCCAGCAGAGTGCGGTATTGCGGCAGGTCCACCGGGGTTGAAATCACGAGGATCTCCTTGATCCCGGCCAGCATCAGTACCGAGATCGGGTAGTAGATCATCGGTTTGTCATAGACCGGTAACAACTGCTTGGACACGCCCAGGGTAATGGGGTGCAGGCGGGTGCCGGAGCCGCCGGCCAATACAATTCCCTTCATCATGCGATCAGATCCTTTAGGTCAGTGTTGCCCAGTCGTTGTCCTTGATAGCTGCCGTCCTGGACCCGGCGGCACCACTCCAGGTTATCCAGATACCACTGAACGGTCTTGCGCAGGCCGGTTTTGAAGGTTTCTTCAGGAACCCAACCGAGTTCGCGCTCGATCTTGCCGGCGTCGATGGCGTAGCGCTGATCGTGGCCTGGACGGTCCTTGACGAAGGTGATCAGGTCGGTGAACTGGGCAACCCCGGCCGGACGCTGTGGCGCCAGCTCTTCGAGCAGTGCGCAGATGCCACGCACTACGTCGATGTTCTTCTGCTCGTTGTGCCCGCCGATGTTGTAGGTTTCGCCTACCACACCTTCGGTGACCACTTTGAGCAGCGCCCGGGCGTGGTCTTCGACAAACAACCAGTCGCGCACTTGCAGGCCATCGCCGTACACCGGCAGGGCCTTGCCCGCCAAGGCGTTGAGGATCACCAGCGGGATCAACTTCTCGGGAAAGTGGAACGGCCCGTAGTTGTTCGAGCAGTTGGTCAGCAGCACCGGCAGGCCATAGGTCCGCTGCCAGGCGCGGACCAGGTGGTCGGACGCCGCCTTGCTGGCGGAGTAAGGCGAGCTGGGCGCGTAAGGCGTGGTTTCGGTGAACAGGTCATCCACACCATGCAGGTCGCCATACACTTCGTCGGTGGAGATGTGATGGAAGCGGAAGGCGCTCTTGGCCGGTTCTGCCAACTGTTGCCAATAGGCGCGAGTGGCTTCAAGCAGGCTGTAGGTGCCGACGATGTTGGTCTGGATAAAGTCCGACGGACCGTCGATGGAGCGGTCGACATGGGACTCGGCCGCCAGGTGCATGATGGCCTGGGGCTGGAAGCGCGCCAGCACTGCGCTGACGGTGGTCTGGTCGATGATATCGGCCTGGACGAACTCGTAGCGGGTGTTGGTCGCGATGCTGGTCAGCGACTCAAGATTGCCGGCGTAGGTCAGTTTGTCGAGGTTGAGCACTTCATGCCCGGTGTGTTGAATCAAGTGCCGGACCAGGGCCGAACCAATAAACCCTGCACCGCCGGTAATGAGAATGCGCATGTCAACAGCCCTTTTCCTTAGACAGACATAAAGCGAATGACGCATAGCTTGTGTTGTGGAGCGGGCCGGTGCAAGGGCGCGTGGTCAGATTGCCGGTGTGGCTGTCGTCCAGGGCTTGCGTAACCCCCGTCAACAATGGCGATATAAGCACCGGATAAAAAAACCAGGGGCCGTCACATGTTGCTCGATACATTGATCCACCGCGCCAGTCTGCCGTGCCCGCAGGTCGGCCCGGAGCACGCCTTGCAGTTGCTTGAGCAGCATTACGGCCTCAGTGGCACGCTACAGTCCTTGGGCAGTCAGCAAGACCTCAATTACCGGGTCGACAGCGACCGTGGCCGCTTCGTCCTGAAAATCTGCCGTGGCGAGTACGCCGCCGTTGAGCTGCAGGCCCAGCACGCGGCCCTTGGGCACTTGCAGGCCCACGCTGCGGTCCGGGTGCCCAGGGTCATCAGCACCCTCAACGGCGAGCAACTTCTGAGCGTGACGGTGGCCGGTCAGGCCGTGCACCTGCGGTTGCTGGACTATATCGACGGCCAGCCGCTGACCCACCTGCCGCACCTGGACCGTGACGTGATCGCTGGTTTTGGCCACCTGTGCGGGCAGATGAGCCAGGCCTTGGCCGGTTTTGCGCATGGGGGCCTGGAGCGCACCCTGCAATGGGACCCGCGCCATGCCTTGGACCTGATCGGCCATTTACTGTCGACACTCGACACCCTGGCGCAGCGCGCGGCCCTGGAGCGGGTCGCGGTACAGGTCGAGCAGCGCCTGCGGCCCTTGGTCGATCAGTTGCCCTGGCAGGCCGTGCATCTGGATATCACCGACGACAACGTGGTGTGGCAGCGCGACGCCGAGCAGCACTGGCAGGTGCAGGGGGTGATCGATTTCGGTGATCTGGTGCACACCTGGCGGGTTGCGGACTTGTCGGTGACCTGTGCGGCGTTATTGCACCACGTCGAGGGCGACCCGTTTGCGATCCTGCCGGCGATCCAGGCCTGTCACGCCCTGACCCCTTTGCAGCCACAGGAGTTGCAGGCGCTGTGGCCGCTGATCGTGGCCCGTGCGGCAGTATTGGTGCTGAGCAGTGAGCAGCAGCAGCGCCTGGACCCGGATAACACCTACCTGTTGAAGAATGCCGAGCATGAGTGGGAAATTTTCCAGGTTGCCCTCTCGGTGCCGTTTGAGTTGATGGAGGCGGCGATCCTGGCGTGCGTCGGTGCCAGCCTGGCGCCGCTGGCCAGCGAAGGCTTTGCCCCGCTGCTGCCGGGGTTGGTGGGGCGTGAGTTCGCGCTGATCGACCTGGGCGTACTCAGCCCGCATTTCGAGGCCGGTAACTGGGAAGCCCCCGGCATCGACCAACAGCTCTTGCAGCAAGCGGCCGCGGTGCATGGCCTGGCGGCCAGTCGTTATGGCCAATATCGCCTGTCCCGCACGCGCCCCGACTGCGCGGCCGAGCCTGATACCCTGGCGCTGCACGTCGAATTGCAGGCGCCCCGGGGCACGGTTGTACAAGCGCCGTTCGCCGGTACCCTGCGCAGCACTGCCGATGGCGGATTATGTGTGCACAGTGGGCAACTGCATGTACGGCTGTGGGGGCTGGAAACCGCGTTACCGCCCGGCGCAATGGTGCTTAAGGGCCAGGTCCTGGGTGAGGCTGGTGGCCTATTGACGGTGCAGTTGTGCCGGGCCGATCTTGAGCCGCCGCTGTTCTGCACACCGTCCCGCGCGGCGGCCTGGCAGGCGTTGTGCCCGTCACCGGCGACGCTGCTGGGCCTTGCCTGTGATGCCGAGCCGGAGCTGGATCCAGACACCTTGCTGGCCCGGCGCGATGCCAGCTTCGCCCGCTCGCAGAAATACTATTACGTTGACCCGCCGCGCATCGAGCGTGGCTGGCGCAACCATCTGATCGATATGCAGGGCCGTTCCTACCTGGACATGCTCAACAATGTCGCGGTGCTGGGCCACGGCCATCCGCGCATGGCCCAGGTGGCGGCGCGGCAGTGGTCGCTGCTCAACACCAACTCGCGTTTTCATTACGCTGCGATTGCCGAGTTTTCCGAGCGTCTGCTGGCCCTGGCGCCAGGTTCCATGGACCGCGTGTTCCTGGTCAACAGTGGCACCGAGGCCAACGACCTGGCGATCCGCCTGGCCTGGGCCTACAGTGGCGGGCGCGACATGCTCAGTGTGCTGGAGGCCTATCACGGCTGGTCGGTGGCGGCCGATGCAGTGTCCACCTCGATCGCCGACAACCCCCAGGCCTTGAGCAGCCGGCCGGACTGGGTGCACCCCGTGACCGCGCCCAATACCTATCGTGGTGAATTCCGTGGCCCGGACAGTGCGCCGGACTACGTGCGCAGCGTCGAGCACAACCTGGCGAAAATTGCCGCCAGCCAGCGCCAGTTGGCGGGTTTTATCTGTGAGCCGGTGTATGGCAATGCCGGCGGTATCTCCCTGCCGCCGGGCTATTTGCAGCAGGTGTATGCCCTGGTGCGCGCCCAGGGCGGGGTGTGTATCGCCGATGAAGTGCAGGTTGGCTACGGACGCATGGGCCATTTCTTCTGGGGCTTTGAAGAGCAGGGGGTGGTGCCGGACATCATCACCATGGCCAAGGGCATGGGTAACGGCCAGCCCCTGGGCGCAGTGATTACCCGCCGGGAAATCGCCGAAGCGCTGGAGGCCGAAGGGTATTTCTTCTCATCCTCGGGCGGCAGCCCGGTCAGTTGCCGGATTGGCATGGCGGTGCTGGACGTGATGGAGGAAGAAAAACTCTGGGAAAACGCCCAGGTGGTCGGCGGGCATTTCAAGGCGCGGCTGCAAGCGTTGATCGAGCGTCATCCGTTGGTGGGGGCGGTGCATGGCTCGGGCTTCTACCTGGGGTTGGAGCTGGTGCGGGATCGGCAGACCCTGGAGCCGGCCACGCAAGAGACCGCGAGGCTGTGTGAGCGCCTGCGGGAGTTGGGGATTTTCATGCAGCCGACCGGGGACTATCTGAACATCCTCAAGATCAAGCCGCCGATGGTCACGTCTAAACGCAGTGTGGATTTCTTTGTCGACATGCTGTCGAAGGTGTTGGATGAAGGGCTGTAACCCCTTCGATATTTGAACTCGATTGTTATCGGGATAATTTTGCATTTTTTAGACGGTTGGATGCTTGAATGCTTTAAAAGCCGATTTTTATCCGCTATAAAGTCCTCCAGCATTCCCCTTTCTGTCATCGGCCCCGGTTTATCCTGGCCGCTGGCCACCGCCCAGGAGATGATTCATGAGCCGTATCGTTACCGTCGCCGCCACCCAGATGGCTTGTTCCTGGGACCTCGAAGCCAATATCGAGACCGCTGAAAAGCTGGTCCGTGAGGCCGCCGCCAAAGGCGCGCAGATCATCCTGATCCAGGAGTTGTTTGAAAGCCCGTATTTCTGCCAGAAGCCGAACCCGGACTATCTGCAACTGGCCACCTCGGTTGACGATAACGTGGCCATCAAGCACTTCCAGAAAATCGCCAAGGAACTGCAAGTGGTGCTGCCGATCAGCTTCTTTGAACTGGCCGGCCGTGCGCGTTTCAACAGCATCGCGATTATCGATGCCGACGGCTCCAACCTCGGGATTTATCGTAAAAGCCACATCCCGGATGGCCCTGGCTACCACGAAAAGTACTACTTCAACCCGGGCGATACCGGCTTCAAGGTGTGGAACACCCGCTACGCAAAAATCGGCGTGGGCATCTGCTGGGACCAGTGGTTCCCGGAATGCGCCCGCAGCATGGCGCTGCAAGGCGCGGAGATCCTGTTCTACCCGACCGCCATCGGCAGCGAGCCACACGACAAGACCATTTCGTCCCGCGACCACTGGCAGCGCGTGCAACAAGGCCATGCCGGCGCCAACCTGATGCCGCTGATCGCCAGCAACCGTATCGGCAACGAAGAGCAGGACGGCTACGACATTACCTTCTACGGCTCGTCGTTCATTGCCAACCAGTTCGGCGAGAAGGTCGAAGAACTCAACGAAACCGCAGAAGGCATCCTGGTGCACAGCTTCGACCTCGATGAGTTGGAGCACATCCGCAGCGCATGGGGCTCGTTCCGTGATCGTCGGCCGAACCTGTACGGCGCGCTCAAGACCCTCGACGGTTCCCTGGAGTCCTGATCGCCATGACCACTTTGCACAGCACGCCTCGCGCTGATGGCTTCTATATGCCCGCCGAGTGGGCCCCCCAGACCCAGACCTGGATGATCTGGCCCGAGCGCCCGGACAACTGGCGCCTGGGCGGCAAGCCGGCGCAGGCGGCCCATGTGGCGGTGGCCAAGGCCATTGCGCGTTTTGAGCCGGTGACGGTCGCGGTTTCCGCCGGCCAGTACGAAAACGCTCGGGCGCGCCTGGATGTGCCGAATATCCGGGTGGTGGAGATGTCCAGCGACGATGCGTGGGTACGCGACAGCGGGCCGACCTTCGTGATCAATGACCAAGGCGAAGTGCGTGGCGTGAATTGGGACTTCAATGCCTGGGGCGGGTTTGACGGTGGCCTGTATGCGCCGTGGAACCGCGACTCCCAGGTGGGCGGCAAAATCCTCGAGATCGAGCGCAGCCCGCGGTATCGCACCGAGGGTTTTGTGCTTGAAGGCGGTTCGATTCACGTCGATGGTGAAGGCACCCTGATCACCACCGAGGAATGCCTGCTCAACCGCAATCGCAACCCGCATCTGGACCGTGGGCAAATCGAAGCGGTACTCAGCGCCAACCTGGCTGTGGATAAGATCATCTGGTTGCCCGACGGCCTGTTCAACGACGAAACCGACGGCCATGTGGATAACTTCTGCTGCTACGTGCGCCCGGGCGAAGTGTTGCTGGCCTGGACTGACGACCCGCAAGATCCTAACTATGCACGCTGCCACGCAGCCATGGACGTGTTGCAAAACAGCACGGACGCCAAGGGCCGCGCGTTTACCGTGCATAAAATGCCGATCCCGGGGCCGTTGTACGCCACTGAGCAAGAATGTGCCGGGGTCGACCCGGTGGACGGTTCCCAGGAGCGTAATCCGACCGTGCGCTTGGCCGCCTCCTACGTCAACTTTCTGATCGTCAACGGCGGCATTATCGCGCCGAGTTTTGATGACCCGCTGGACAGCCGCGCCCAGGAAATCCTCCAGGGCCTGTTCCCGCAACATGAAGTGGTGATGGTGCCAGGCCGTGAACTGTTACTGGGGGGCGGCAATATCCACTGCCTGACCCAACAACAGCCCGCGCCGCACAAAAACTGAGTGCACTTGTAACAGGCGATTTCGTTGCACAGCGACTGATCGCCGGCAACTGCTCCGGGTAAGAGCAGCAAGCCCATGGCCCGTCGGGGTCGTGGGCTTTTTTGTGTCTGCAAGCCTGTAAACCGGGGGCATTGGCACAGCTCTTGTATCGGCGTTGGGACCGTGAGCGGGGTTTGTGACTGCGCAGTTCTGTCATAAACCTTGAGTAAGTTAGCCGCTCAAGCAGTAGGAGAGAGCGCTGAAATGAATGCCGATATCAACCTGGTCTATAAATGCACGCGCCATCCTTTGGTCGTGCGCGGTGACGCGATTCACACGCTGGTACTCTGGTTGAAGGCAAACGGCTCGCGACGGATCCGGCAGACTGACCCGCGACGTGTGATAAGGGAGCGTTACCCGGCGGGGTTGTTCAGCGAGGATGAAGTGCAGGCGCTGTGCGAGTTGATCCAGGACTGATGGGCACTGATATCCAAATGTGGGAGCGGGCTTGCTCGCGATTGCGGTGTATCAGTCACATATGCATCAACTGACACACCGCCATCGCGGGCAAGCCCGCTCCCACATGAACCGCATGTGGGTTAGAAGTTGTACGTCCCCGTTACCACCAGGCTACGCGGGTCACCAAACTGGATCTGGTTGGCACTGGTTGCCGAGGCGTAGTACGTCTTGTCGCTGATGTTGTTCAGCGCCGCCTTTACATCCCATTCCTTGTGCCGGAACCCGGCCAGGGCGTCCCAGCGGCCATAGCCCGGCAACACCACGGTATTGGCATTATCGGCATAACGGTCGCCCACCAGGGTCAAGCCGGTTTCGGCATACCAGCCCATTTCCGGTTTCCAGGTGACGAACAGGCTGGCGTTGCGCTTGGCCACGTCGCTGATGCGTTTGCCTTCAAAGCCATTGTTGTCTTTTACCACCTTGGCATCCTGCACGCCGACGCCGCCACGCACATACCAGTTGCCGATGACTTTGCCGGTGGCCGTCAGCTCGATACCCCGGGAACGCTGGAGACCGCTGAGCAGGGTGATCAGCGGTTTTTCCGGGTCACGGGTGCGGCGGTTGTAGAGCTCCAGCTCATACACGGCAAGGGTGGTGCTCAGGCGGTCGTCGAGCCAGTCGCTCTTGACCCCGATTTCCTTTTGCTTGGTCAGCTCGGGGCTCAGGTTGTTGGCATTGCCGGGGGCATTCGGGGTGATGCCGATCAGGCCGCCACCGGTGGGGGAGAACGTCTTGCTCCAGGACGCGTAGAACGAATGGTTCTCCACCGGCGTCCACACCACGCCGAGCCGTGGGCTGGTGTTGTGGCTGTCGACGTTTTGCCGGGTATTGATGATCTTATTGGTGGTGTCCACTTCAAAACGGTCGTAGCGCAAACCGGCGAGTACTTGCCACTGATCGTTCAGGCGCAGTTGGTCCTGCACATACAGGCCCTGGCTTTCGACTTCGGTGTGGTTGTTGCTGGAGATCCTCATCGGCCCGGTATGGCTCAGGTGCCGGTTGGGGTGGTTCAGATCGAGGCCGGGCACTGTTGCCGTTACCGCGCTGTACAGCTTTGGGTCACGGCGCTGGCTGCCCAGCTCCACGCCGGTCAGCAGGCGGTGTTCCAGGCCAAAGGTGCTGAAGCCACCTTCGAGCTCGACGTTATTGAAGACATTGCGGGTCGTCAGGTCTTGCTGCCAGCGCTGGCGCCCGACCTTGTTGGTCACCGGGTCGTAGCTGGTCTGGTAGGTATTGTCGAAGTCACTGTCGAGCTTGAACACGCCCAGGGTATGGCGCAGTTGCCAGCTGTCGTTGAGTTCATAGGCGAGCTTGGAGCGCAGCGATTGGGTGGTGTCGTCGATGTAGTCGCGAGGGTCGCCGTAGGTGGTATCGCGGCTCACATCGGCCGGGCGCCCGCGCACGCCAGGAATGCCACGGTCCGGGGTACGGTCATAGCGGCTGTATTCGTATTGCACCAGCCAGTTCAGCTGCGGGGTCAGTTGCCAGCTGATCGACGGCGCGAACAGTTTACGGTTGCCGCTGACATTGTCGCGAAAACTGTCAGTGTCTTCGTTACCCATGTTCAGGCGCAGGCTGATGTTCTCGCTGGGGTCAGCGCTCAAGTCGGTGTACAGGCTGCGCAGCCCGTTCGTACCGCCCTGGGCTTCGATACTGGAAACGCGCCCGGCCTGGGGCAGTTTGCTGACACGGTTGACGATCCCGCCCTGGCCACCACGGCCGTACAACACGGCGGCGGGGCCCTTGAGTACGTCGATGCGCTCGATGTTGTGCAAGTCGCGCACGTATTGGCTGTCGTCACGGATGCCGTCGAGATAGAAGTCGCTGCTGGCTTCAAAGCCGCGGATACGCAAACTGTCAAAGCGTGTATCGGCGCCGCTGCTGACGTTGGGGATGCCGCTCAAGGCCTGGCCCAGGTCGTTGGTGCCGTAGGCGCGCAGGCTCTCGGTCTTTACCGAATCGATCGCCTGGGGCACATAGCGCACCGGTGTGGCGGTGCGCGTGGCGGTGTGGGTGTCTTTGAGGCGCGGGTCGTCCTCGTCGGCTTCGGCGCTGATGGAGGTGGCGGGCAGGGTCGTCGCGGCACTGGCAAATCCGGCGCACAGCAATGCAGAAAGCCCAAGGGTCATGGGCGTCAGGCGAAGGGCAGGCATTAAGGGAGGGCATCCGTAAGAGGGAGAAAAATAACGCGCTAATGATAATGCTTGCTATTTGCGCGCGTGATTCATTCTTGTGTTCTTGGGGTGGATAAATGTTTCAAAATGTGTTTTTTGTGGAATTTTACGCCACACTGGAAAATGCGTTACCCACCAGCGGCTTATTCACGGGATGAATTGGGCGAGCGTATAGTTTGCGTAAATAATGGCTAAATAATATCGCTTAGACTTTTTTTGCCTAAATACAGACGATTCACGAAATTGACATGCGGTTCAGGGCACGGATAGGATTCGCCCAACGCCTGTGGCTAACCGCCATGACTTCCCTATAAAAAGGCCCGCGACACATTCGTTCGTCCGCGGGCCTTTTTTTATCCAGGTGTCCCGTCCTGAATAAGGTTTACACCTTCTGATCTGTTTTTCAGGAGGACGTAATGGAATCAGCAAAAAGGCGTAGTCAGCGCGACTACACGTTGACCTTTAAATTGTCGGTCGTCGATCAGGTC
>NZ_MNPU01000066.1 GCF_001983165.1 Pseudomonas gessardii
TAAAGATAAACGGCTTTAACCTTGGGATCGGGGCGCATCATGGGCTGGCTCCAGAAAGAAAATCGGGAGCACAGCATCAGGTCGTACTTGGGTCATTTGAAGGTGGGGTTTATGGAGCGCTTACGATTTGTCTGACAGCAATGACGATAATGATTTTTTCTAGGCGGATTTACACCTATCAAATATGGTAATGCACCGATCGAAACGGTCTATAGAGACTTAACTGACGATATTCCATCGTTAAAACAAATGATCCCCTTTGCTTATGACCGGGTGGGTAATTCATTTCTCTTGTCAGTCAAGGAAGATAATTTTGGATATATTTATCTTTACTTGATGGATGAGGAAGAACTGGCGTTCGTTTGCGAATCATTTGAAGAATTCATGACTGAGCTCACAAACGGATAGTAGCGTTGCACTCGCCCGCGTAAACAGGGCCGCACACCGCATGCTGACACGGCTCAACAGTCCCTGATGAGGCGGCCAACAAAAATGGGCACCCAACCCAGTCGGCGTGCCCATTTTTCATACCTCCCCGCCTCCCTTCGAGACGGTGCCGCGCTTACGGGTTGACGCTATCTTTGAGCGACTTGCCCGGCTTGAACGCCACGGTGTTGCTCGCCTTGATTTTCACCGGCTCGCCGGTTTGCGGGTTTTTGCCGGTGCGGGCGCCGCGGTGGCGTTGCAGGAAGGTGCCGAAGCCAACCAGGGTGACGCTGTCCTTGCGGTGCAAGGCGCCAGTGATTTCTTCAAGAACGGCGTTGAGGACGCGGTTGGCCTGTTCTTTGGTCAGGTCTGCTTTTTCTGCAATGGCGGCTGCGAGTTCTGGTTTACGCATAGGTGAAGCCTCTTTGACGGTTTTTTGTTGTTATGTCCGTGCTGCTCTCTGCTGGAGCAGCGCCAAGGCGCCGCAGGCTCTACTCTGCGGCAGACGGGAGTGAGGATGGCATGCCATTGGTGCCTGCGCCAGTCTCGTGGCGACCTTTCTAGTGGGAAAAAGGTGCTTATTCCGACAGAACGACCAGTATTTACGCCAGCAGTGGCGGAAGTTCCTTATTCAAGGCCAGTTTTTCCATGACCGCCGTGCCTGTCAGCGCATAGCCCAGCAGGCGCCCGCTGGGATCGCGGCACAAAGCCTTGATGTCGGCGCCCTGCCCTTCGACGCTCCACACGCCTTCAGTGCCCCGTGGCGGTGGCGAAACCACCAACGGGCACGCCGGGGTTTTCACCGTGACCGGCATCGGCCCGTAGTTGACCGCCGTGGCGTTGCCCGCCAGGGTCTGGGCCAGGGCGCGGGCGCAGCTCATCAGGGGCATGACATACAGCAGGTTCAGGCCATCGACCTCGGCGCAGTCGCCCAGGGCGTAGATATTGGCATGGGAGGTCTTGAGGTGGCGGTCAACCATGATTCCACGGTTGGTTTGCAGGCCGGCCGCAGCCGCCAGGTCCACCCGTGGGCGCAAGCCAATGGCGGAGACCACCAGGTCGCATTCGATCACGGTGCCATCGGACAAGTGGGCTTCCAGGCCTTCAGCCGTGCGTTGCAGGCGGTTGAGCACCGGGCCCAGGTGGAAGCGTGCCCCCAGGCCTTCCAGCCCGGCCTGCACCGCTGCAGCCGCTGCCGGGTGCAGCAGGGTCGGCATGACTTGCTCGCACGGTGCCACCAGGTCGACAGTGTAGCCGCCCAGGATCAGGTCGTTGGCAAACTCACAGCCGATCAGGCCCACGCCCAACAGCAGCACACGGCGCTTGCCGGCTGCGGCGTGGCGAAAGCGCGCGTAGTCTTCCAGGTCGTTGATCGGAAAAATCAGTTCAGCGGCATCGCCCTCGACCGGGACCTGTACCGTCTGGGCGCCCCAGGCCAGAATCAGGTCGCGATAGGCCAGCGCTTCCTCGCCGATCCACAGGCGCTTGTGGCCAGGGTCGATGCCACTGACTCGGGTATGGGTGCGCACCTCGGCCTTGAGTTGCTCGGCCATGGTGCCCGGGGTCGCCATGCTCAGGCCATCGGCATTCTTGTTCTTGCCAAAACCGGTGGAGAGCATGGGCTTGGAGTAGGAACGCCCGTCATCCGCAGTGATCAGCAACAGCGGGGTTTCGCTGTCGAGCTTGCGAAACTCCCGAGCCAGGTTGTAACCGGCCAAGCCTGTACCGATGATCACGACAGGTGCGCTCATTCCATTCTCCTTGTAGTACGTTTCTTAAATTCAGCGAATCAACCGATTTCGATCATTTCAAAATCCATTTTGCCGACGCCGCAGTCCGGGCACAGCCAGTCTTCCGGGACGTCCTGCCACAGGGTGCCGGGGGCGATCCCGTCATCCGGCCATCCGTCCGCTTCGTTGTAGATCAGGCCACAGACTACACATTGCCACTTCTTCATTACTTGCTTCCTCAGGGTCCAGGCGTACTGGCCGACAGTCGATAGATCCAGCATTGCCGTGCGGCTCAGGGCGTTTTGTACTGATCGGGGCGCCCAGATGCAAGCACGTTCGCCCCAATGTCCCGGCGCACCCCGGCAACAATCCAGGCGGCCATGGTAAGCTCGGCGCCTCATTAACTGCCAATAATGACTCCCCGTGCCGCATTCGATTGCTGTTCCCGATGCCTGCCAATGGCTGAACCAGAGCCTTCTGCACCCTTTGCCCGCGCCTCCTACCCTCGACTGGCTGTTCGATGAGGGGTCGCTGACCCGCCGTCTGACACACCTGTCCCACGATGGTTTCAGTGTCACGCCGTTGTACGAAGGCTGGCAGCCCCTGCGAGACGACGAATGCGCCGCCCTCGACCTGCCAGTCGCCAGTATTGGCTGGGTGCGCGAGGTGTATTTGCGCGGTCACGGCCAGGCCTGGGTGTTTGCCCGCAGCGTCGCGGCGCGCAGTGCCTTGCAGGGCGATGGCTTGCATATGGATGAGTTGGGCAGCCGTTCCCTGGGCGAACTGCTGTTTTGTGACCAGGCCTTCACCCGCCAGGCCATCGAAGTCTGCCACTACCCACGCGCCTGGCTGCCGAAGGCGGATCAGGCCAATGGCTTGTGGGCGCGGCGCTCGCGCTTTGATCGCGGCGCGTTGAGCGTCTTGGTGGCAGAGGTGTTCCTGCCGAGCCTGTGGCAAGCCGTGCACCCATCTGCGGAGAACTGCTGATGTACCAGCGCCTGCTCCACTCCCTGAACCGCCTGCACCCACGGGCCTGGGACTTCGTACAACTGACGCGGATGGACAAGCCCATCGGCATCTATCTGCTGCTGTGGCCCACCTTGTGGGCACTATGGATTGCCGGCAAGGGCTCGCCGTCGTTGAGCAATATCGTGATTTTTGTCCTCGGCGTGACCCTGACCCGGGCCGCCGGTTGCGTGATCAATGACTGGGCGGACCGCAAGGTCGACGGTCATGTGAAGCGTACCGCGCAACGCCCGTTGGCGAGCGGCAAGATCAGCTCCAAAGAGGCCCTGGTGTTCTTTGCGGTGCTGATGGCCATCAGTTTCCTGCTGGTGCTGCTGACCAACGCCGCCACCATCTGGCTGTCCCTGGGCGGCCTGGCGCTGGCGGTCAGTTACCCCTTCATGAAGCGCTACACCTATTACCCGCAGGTGGTGCTGGGCGCGGCGTTTTCCTGGGGCATACCCATGACGTTTACCGCCGAGACCGGCAGCCTGCCGGCCATTGCGTGGTTGCTGTATATCGCCAACCTGCTGTGGACGGTGGCCTACGACACCTATTACGCGATGACCGACCGCGATGACGATTTGAAAATCGGCGTCAAATCCACCGCAATCCTGTTTGGCGATGCCGACCGGATCATCATCCTTACCTTGCAGGGGTTGGCGCTGCTGTGCCTGCTGCTGGCGGGCTCGCGCTTTGAGCTGGGCGGCTGGTTCCACCTAGGGTTGGTGGCAGCTGCGGGTTGCTTTGCCTGGGAGTTCTGGTACACCCGGGATCGGGACCGGATGAAGTGCTTCAAGGCGTTTTTGCACAACCATTGGGCGGGGTTGGCGATTTTTGTCGGGATTGTGGCGGACTACGCCTTTCGATAAGACGGGATGAGAGGGCTTGCCACAACAAGCCCCCACACAGTTGTGGCCTAGGGCTTGGCGACCTTCCAGGCGCCATCCATTTTGCCATCACCCGTCGCAACGCCGCCCTTCTTGTCGGCAATGAAGGTGTACAACGGCTTACCGTCATAAGCCCACTGACTGGTGTTGTCGTCACGGGTGATGACGGTCCACTTGCCCATCGGCTTATCGGTGGACTCGGCCTTCAACGGCGGCCAGTTGGTCGCGCACTTGTCATTGCACATAGACTTGCCGTCGGCATCCTTGGCAAAGGTATAAAGCGCCATGCCCTTGTGGTCCACCAACATCCCGTCTTTAGTCATGGCGGGGTCTGCCGCGACAGCCAGTGCTGGCAGCGTCAACGCCACCGTGACCAGCAGGGCTTTCCAGGAAAAAGTACGTTGACTCATCGGAACCTTCCTTTTGCGGTTGCCAGGATTCGGACCCAAAGCGTAGTTCAGGACCCGGCCGATTGCGCAGGCCAGTAAAATACTGTCACACGACTGCAATAATTCCGTTATCTAATGCGGCGCAAGACAGTTAAATGACAAGAGGACTTAGCATGGTTGGCAGGAGCATTCTGATCGTTGACGACGAAGCGCCCATTCGCGAAATGATCGCCGTTGCGTTGGAAATGGCCGGCTATGACTGCCTGGAGGCAGAGAACTCCCAGCAGGCCCACGCCATTATCGTCGACCGCAAGCCGGACCTGATCCTGCTGGACTGGATGCTGCCCGGCACCTCCGGTATCGAATTGGCCCGACGCCTCAAGCGTGATGAGCTGACCGGGGATATCCCGATCATCATGCTCACCGCCAAGGGCGAAGAGGACAACAAGATCCAGGGCCTGGAAGTCGGTGCCGATGACTACATCACCAAGCCATTTTCCCCACGGGAACTGGTTGCACGCCTGAAGGCCGTATTGCGCCGCGCCGGCCCGACCGATGGCGAGGCCCCGATTGAAGTCGGCGGCCTGGTGCTGGACCCCATCAGCCACCGCGTGACCATCGACGGCACGCCGGCCGAGATGGGCCCCACCGAATACCGCCTGTTGCAGTTTTTCATGACCCACCAGGAGCGCGCCTATACCCGTGGGCAATTACTGGACCAAGTGTGGGGCGGCAACGTGTATGTCGAGGAGCGCACCGTGGACGTGCATATCCGCCGCCTGCGCAAAGCCTTGGGCGATGCCTATGAGAACCTGGTACAAACCGTGCGCGGCACCGGGTATCGGTTTTCAACCAAGGGTTGAGCCAACCCTACCCAGACTTAACAGCCGACAAGGACGCATGTTCAAGTGAACCAAAACTGGCATGGCACCCTGATCCGCCACATGCTCCTGCTGGTCACCGGCTGCCTGTTGGTGGGCCTGATCAGCGGCTATTACGGCTGGAGCCTGGCCATTGGCCTGGGCCTCTACCTGGGCTGGACCCTCAAGCAATTGCTGCGCCTGCACGACTGGCTGCGCCAGCATAAACCCGATGAAGCGCCACCCGACGGCTATGGCCTGTGGGGCGAGGTGTTCGACAGCATCTATCACCTGCAACGCCGCGACCAGCGGGTGCGTGGCCGCCTGCAGGCGGTGATCGACCGGGTCCAGGAGTCGACCGCCGCGCTCAAGGACGCGGTGATCATGCTCGACAGCGACGGCAACCTGGAATGGTGGAACCGCGCCGCCGAGACCCTGCTGGGCCTCAAGACGCCCCAGGACAGCGGCCAGCCGGTGACCAACCTGGTACGCCATCCGCGCTTCAAGGAATACTTCGAGCAGGACAACTACGAGGAAGCCCTGGAAATCCCGTCGCCCACCAATGACCGGGTGCGCATCCAGCTGTACCTCACGCGCTATGGCAACAACGAACACTTGATGCTGGTGCGCGACGTGACCCGCATCCATCAGCTGGAACAGATGCGCAAGGATTTCGTCGCCAACGTCTCCCACGAGTTGCGCACGCCCTTGACGGTGATCTGCGGCTACCTGGAAACGCTGCTGGACAACGTCGAAGAGGTCAACCCGCGCTGGAGCCGTGCCTTGCAGCAGATGCAGCAACAAGGCTCACGCATGCAGACCCTGCTCAACGACCTGCTGCTGCTGGCCAAGCTGGAAGCCACCGACTACCCCTCGGACAACCACCCCGTGGCCGTACAGAGCCTGCTGCAGACCATCAAGAACGATGCCCAGGCCCTGTCCGGCGAGCGCGGCCAGCACATCACCCTGGAAGCCGACCCGACGGTGCTGCTCAAGGGCAGCGAGGGCGAGTTGCGCAGCGCCTTTTCCAACCTGGTGTTCAACGCCGTGAAGTACACCCAGGACAAAGGCACGATCCGCATCCGCTGGTGGGCCGACCAGCAGGGCGCGCACCTGAGCGTGCAGGATTCGGGGATTGGTATCGACAGCAAGCACTTGCCGCGCCTGACCGAGCGTTTCTACCGCGTCGACTCCAGCCGCAACTCCAACACCGGCGGCACCGGGCTGGGCCTGGCGATCGTCAAGCATGTGCTGTTGCGCCACCGGGCCCGCCTGGAAATCAGCAGCGTACTGGGCCACGGCAGCACCTTTACCTGCCACTTTGCGCCGCCCCAGGTCAGCCGTTCGGAAGCCATCGCGGTGAAGGATTAATCTGAAAATACCCACGACTTGATGTAGGACTGGCTTGTGTGGGAGCGGGCTTGCTCGCGATAGCATCACCTCAGAGCACCTGATACACCGAGTTGCCTGCATCGCGAGCAAGCCCGCTCCCACATTGGATTTGTTGCGCCTGCAAGCCCCACCCGGCAGCCGCCACTAGGCAAGCGCCCCGTCAGCCGCTACATTGCCTGACTTGTGCCCGCCCTTGAGGCACTGCCATCACCCCTTTTTGAACACACGGAACCCGCAAAACCCCATCATGGACCCTTCCCCTGGTATCACCCTCGCGACACTCTTCGCCGATTTCGGCATGATTCTTTTTGCACTGATCCTGGTACTGCTCAACGGTTTCTTCGTTGCGGCGGAATTTGCCATGGTCAAACTGCGCGCCACCCGGGTCGAGGCGATCGCCCACACCAATGGCTGGCGCGGGCAGATCCTGCGCACCGTCCACAGCCAGCTCGACGCCTACCTGTCGGCGTGCCAGCTGGGTATCACCCTCGCCTCCCTGGGCCTGGGCTGGGTCGGTGAGCCGGCCTTCGCGCACATCCTGGAGCCGCTGCTGGGCGCCATGGGCGTCGAATCGGCCGAAGTGATCAAGGGCGTGTCGTTCTTTGCCGCCTTCTTCGTGATTTCCTACCTGCACATCGTGGTCGGCGAGCTGGCGCCCAAGTCCTGGGCCATTCGCAAGCCCGAGTTGCTGTCGCTGTGGACGGCGGTGCCGCTGTACCTGTTCTACTGGGCCATGTACCCGGCGATCTACCTGCTCAACGCCAGCGCCAACGCGATCCTGCGCATCGCCGGCCAGGGCGAGCCCGGCCCGCACCACGAGCACCATTACAGCCGCGAAGAACTCAAGCTGATCCTGCACTCCAGCCGTGGCCAGGACCCCAGCGACCAAGGCATGCGCGTGCTGGCCTCGGCCGTGGAAATGGGCGAGCTGGAAGTGGTGGACTGGGCCAACTCCCGGGAAGACCTGGTGACCCTGGATTTCAACGCCCCGCTCAAGGAAATCCTCGCGCTGTTCCGCCGCCACAAATTTAGCCGCTACCCGGTGTACGACGCCGTGCGCGGTGAGTTTGTCGGCCTGCTGCATATCAAGGATTTGCTGCTGGAACTGGCGGCCCTGGACCATATCCCCGAGTCGTTCAACCTGGCCGAGCTGACCCGCCCGCTGGAGCGCGTGTCGCGGCACATGCCGCTGTCGCAATTGCTGGAGCAGTTCCGCAAGGGCGGCGCGCACTTTGCCCTGGTGGAGGAAGCCGACGGCAATATCATCGGCTACCTGACCATGGAAGACGTGCTGGAAGTGCTGGTGGGCGATATCCAGGACGAACACCGCAAGGCCGAACGCGGCATCCTCGCCTACCAGCCGGGCAAGCTGCTGGTGCGTGGCGACACGCCGCTGTTCAAGATCGAGCGCCTGCTGGGCATCGACCTGGACCACATCGAGGCCGAAACCCTCGCCGGCTTGATCTACGACACCCTGAACCGGGTGCCGGAAGAGGAAGAAGTCCTGGAAGTCGAAGGCCTGCGGATCATCATCAAGAAGATGAAAGGCCCGAAAATCGTGCTGGCCAAGGTGCTGATGCTCGACTAAGCCCTTTGTAGGCGTCGGCTTGCCGGCGCCTACAGGCCCGACGCAAAGTTGGGCAAGGCCTGTACCGGCTGCGTGAACTCATACGGAATCGATACCCACCCCGCCCCCGTATCGCGCTGCACCACAAAATGCAGGTGTGGCCCGCTGCTGTTGCCGGTATTGCCCGACAGCGCCAGCGGGCTGCCTACGCCCACCCGTTGCCCGTCCCTGACGCTGACCGAACCCTGCTTGAGGTGCAGATACACGCCCTGGGTGCCGTCATCGTGCAGCACCCGCACAAAGTTGCCCGACGGGTCACTGCCACGTCCCGATTGGCTGTTCTCGGTCTTCACCACCACCCCGCCCCGTGCCGCGATGATCGGCGTGCCCTCGGGCATGGCAATGTCCATGGCGTAGCGGCTCTTGACGTCAGAATGACTGAACGTGCCGCCAGGGCCCTGGGTCAGGCGGAACGGACCGCCGCGCCAGGGCAAGGGATAGCGCTGGAACGGTGCAGGCCGCAGATGACGGGCAGGCTGGGGATCAAGCCCCTGGCGCTTCTGCGGCGCGACCCGGCGCTCCTGGAACACAAACGCCTGGGCGCCGGGGGTCTTCTGGTCACTGAAAAACACCACGCCACGGGCATCGGTGGAACGATAGAGGGTCATGGCCAGGGTCGATGAAGCGACCGTACACAGGCCACAAAACAGCAAAAAACGCACAAGCATGGGAGAAACCTGCCGGGTATGACTGAACGGCAGGCTAGCAAGGGTTCATGACAATGTTGTGTGGGTCAGGCGAGTTGCGCCGAGCAGCAAATATCTACGTCCATATCGGCGGCAGCGGACAAATTGACCAAGGCATCCAGGGAGAACTTGTCGATCTTGCCACTGAGTACATCGTTGAGTCGTGGCTGGCTTATGTGCAGGCGCTGGGCCGCGTCCTTCTGGGACAGCTCCCAACCGCGAATAGTCTTGCACAGCTCCAGCAACAGTTTTGAGCGCAAACGCATGTTCGCGGCCTGCTGGGGGGTGTCTTCCAGGGCATCCCAGACACTGCTGAAACGTTCGGTGTTTAGCGTTTGGGCTGTCACTTAGCCTAACTCCTGCAATCTGGCGCGAGCGGAAACGACTTGAGATCCTTGAGCGAGCTTCCCACAAACACCACATCCTTGTGCCTTGGCATTCACTTCTCCCTTCCTGGAAAGAAAAAGCGTAATCGACGATTCAGCCAACGGCGGTAGTTGTGTGTTGCAAGGCATGGCGGACACTCGATAGCACCGAAGCGCTACCGAAAAATTATATCGGAACCGATATAAATCAAGGCGCACGCCAAGAATCAGACAACTGGTCGATCCACGGCGTTTTTGGGAAGATCACGCACCCGGCACAAAATGCTTCTGCGCCGTACCCCGGGCGATCAGGCGGGAGATGTAGTCGAGCTTCTGCGCATCCTGGTCGACAAAGCGGAAGGTCAGTTGCAGCCAGTCGCTGTCGGGGCGTGGTTCATAGGCGACAATGGCATGCAGGTAGCCATTGAGGCGGGCGGTCTCGGCGTTCTCGCCTTGCTCAAGGTCCAGCACCGCGCTTTCCAGCACCTGGGGCAGGACGTCGCCACGGCGCACCACCAGCAACGCCTCCTTGATGCTCAGGGCCTTGATCACGCATTGCTGGGTGCCACTGGACAGGCGCAACTGGCCCTGGCCCCGACCGCTAGTGGCCGAGGGGGCTGCCGCGGCCTGCACGGGCGGGGTGCTGAGCAAGCCTTTGCTCGGTGCGGCCACTGGGGCCGGCTTGACCGCTTCGGGCTTGCCGCCGGTCAGGGCGCTGAGGGAGTCGTTGCCAAAGGCCGAGTTCATCTTAGTCGGCGCGCTGGCCAGCAAGGCGTCGAGGCGACCGATCTTGTTCAGGGCCTGCTTGACCTTGTTCAGCAACTGTTCGTTGGTGAAAGGCTTGCTGACGTAGCCGGAAACGCCGGCCTGGATGGCCTGGACTACGTTTTCCTTGTCGCCGCGGCTGGTGACCATGACAAACGGCATGGTTTTGAGTTGCGGTTGCTCACGGCACCAGGTCAACAATTCCAGGCCGGACATTTCCGGCATTTCCCAGTCGCACAGCACCATGTCGAAGGTTTCGCGCATCAGGATGGCCTGGGCCTTTTTGCCGTTTACCGCATCTTCAATCCTGATGCCGGGGAAGTAGTTACGCAGGCACTTCTTCACCAGGTCGCGAATAAACGAGGCGTCATCCACCACCAATACACTGACTTTACTCATCGACCCTTCATCCTCTCAAAACCCCGGCAAGCAAAATGCTTAACTGATGGCATCTTGCCAAAAACTCGTCAGTCACGCCGGGACTTTATGGCAGCCCGCAGCGCAAAACTCTACGCCACAAACGCAAACGCCCGACCAGAGGTCGGGCGTTTATTTCTCGGGCAATCTTACTTATCGTCAGATTCTGCCGGAACATTAGGGATTTGATCGGCCGTGCCTTCAACTTCGGCCTTCATGCGCTTGAGGCCCATGTGCCGTACGTCGGTGCCGCGCACCAGGTAAATCACCAATTCCGAGATATTGCGTGCGTGGTCGCCGATCCGTTCCAGGGAGCGCAGCACCCAGATGATGCTCAAGACCCGCGAGATAGAGCGCGGGTCTTCCATCATGTAAGTCGCCAGTTCACGCAGGGCGGTCTTGTACTCGCGGTCGATGATCTTGTCGTACTGGGCCACCGACAACGCCAGGTCGGCGTCGAAGCGCGCAAAGGCATCCAGCGCGTCGCGCACCATGTTGCGCACCTGGTCGCCGATGTGGCGCACTTCGACATAACCGCGCGGCGCTTCGCCTTCTTCGCACAACTGGATGGCGCGACGGGCGATCTTGGTGGCTTCGTCGCCGATACGCTCCAAATCGATCACCGACTTGGAAATGCTGATGATCAAACGCAGGTCGGACGCCGCCGGCTGGCGACGGGCGAGGATGCGCAGGCATTCCTCGTCGATATTGCGTTCCATCTGGTTGATCTGCTCATCGATCTCGCGCACTTGCTGGGCCAGGCCCGAGTCGGCCTCGATCAGCGCGGTCACCGCATCGTTGACTTGCTTCTCCACCAGCCCGCCCATGGCCAGGAGGTGGCTGCGCACTTCCTCAAGCTCGGCGTTGAACTGCGCGGAGATGTGGTGGGTAAGGCCTTCTTTGCTAATCATGTTGGCGTCCTTGGAGCGTCCGGTAAGGTGCGGAGAACCGCAGCGTCAGTGCAATCAGAACCACAGCTTCCTAGCCGTAGCGACCGGTGATGTAGTCTTCGGTCTGCTTCTTCGCCGGATTGGTGAACAGGGTGTCGGTATCGCCGAACTCCACCAGTTTGCCCATGTACATGAACGCGGTGTAGTCGGAAACCCGCGCCGCCTGTTGCATGTTGTGGGTCACGATGACGATGGTGAACTTGGACTTGAGTTCGTAGATCAGTTCTTCGACTTTCAGTGTCGAGATCGGGTCGAGTGCCGAGCAGGGTTCGTCGAGCAGCAGCACTTCCGGCTCCACGGCGATGGTCCGGGCAATCACCAGACGCTGCTGCTGGCCGCCGGACAGGCCGAGGGCCGACTCGTGCAGGCGGTCCTTGACCTCGTCCCACAGCGCCGCGCCTTTAAGGGCCCACTCGACCGCTTCGTCGAGGATGCGCTTTTTGTTGATGCCCTGGATGCGCAGGCCATAGACCACGTTTTCATAGATGGTCTTGGGGAACGGGTTGGGCTTCTGGAACACCATGCCCACCCGGCGACGCAGCTCGGCCACGTCTTCGCCCTTGCGGTAGATGTTGCTGCCGTAGAGGTTGATCGCGCCTTCCACACGGCAACCGTCCACCAGGTCGTTCATGCGGTTGAAGGTGCGCAGCAGCGTGGACTTGCCGCAGCCCGACGGGCCGATAAAGGCGGTCACGCGTTGCTTGGGGATGTTCATGCTGACGTCGAACAGTGCCTGTTTTTCACCGTAGTACAGGCTCAGGCCCGGGACTTCGATGGCCACGGTTTCTTCAGCCAGGCTCAGGCTCTGCTTGTCGCGACCCAGGGCTGACATGTTGATGCCGTGGGAATGGGTTTCATGTTGCATGGGATGCTCCCTGTGCTACCAATTCGTTGTGTGGGAGGGGGCTTGCTCCCGATAGCGGTGTATCAGAAACACATGTGCTGGCTGGCACACCGCTATCGGGAGCAAGCCCCCTCCCACATTTAATCCGCGTTCACTTCAATTAACTGTCCAGTGCCTTGTACTTTTCGCGCAGGTGGTTACGAATCCATACCGCCGACAGGTTCAGCGTGGCGATCACCAGCACCAGCAGGAACGCAGTGGCGTACACCAGCGGGCGGGCGGCCTCGACGTTGGGGCTCTGGAAGCCGACGTCGTAGATATGGAAGCCCAGGTGCATGATCTTCTGGTCCAGGTGCAAGTACGGGTAGTTGCCGTCCAGCGGCAGCGACGGCGCCAGTTTCACCACACCCACCAGCATCAGCGGCGCCACTTCACCGGCGGCGCGGGCCACGGCCAGGATCATGCCGGTCATCATCGCCGGGCTGGCCATGGGCAGGACGATTTTCCACAGCGTTTCCGCCTTGGTCGCACCCAGGGCCAGGGAACCTTCACGCACGGTGCGTGGGATCCGCGCCAGGCCTTCTTCGGTGGCCACGATCACCACCGGCACCGCCAGCAGCGCCAGGGTCAGCGAGGCCCACAACAGGCCCGGCGTACCGAAGGTCGGTGCCGGCAGGGCTTCGGGGAAGAACAGGCGGTCCACCGAACCACCCAGCACGTACACAAAGAAGCCCAGGCCGAACACGCCGTAGACAATCGCCGGGACGCCCGCCAGGTTGTTCACCGCGATACGGATGACACGGGTCAACGTGTTCTGCTTGGCGTATTCACGCAGGTAGACCGCCGCCAGCACGCCGAACGGGGTCACGATCATCGCCATGATCAGGGTCATCATCACGGTGCCGAAGATCGCCGGGAAGATCCCGCCTTCGGTGTTGGCTTCCCGTGGGTCGTCGCTGAGGAACTCCCAGACCTTGCTGACATAGAACCCCATCTTGGTCAGGGTGCCCATGGCGTTCGGCTGGTAGGCGTGCACCACATGGCCGATATTGATCTCAAGCTCTTTGCCGTTGGCATCGCGGGCCGTGAGGCTGTCGCGGTTGAACTGGGCATGCAGGTCGGTCAGGCGCGCCTCGACGGCCTGGTAACGCGCATTCAGCTCGGCGCGCTCGGCATCCATATCGGCCTGGGCGGCGGCGTCGAGCTGGCCGCTGAGTTCCAGTTTGCGGCCGTGCAGGCGGATCCGCTCAAGGCCCGCGTTGATCGCGCCAATATCGCGCTTCTCAAGAGTCTTGAGATCGGCCGCCAGCCTGTTCACCCGCTCAACCCGCGCCTGCAGCTCCGGCCAGGCCGCCTCGCCTTCGGCGATGACCTTGCCGTCCTGCTTGACGTTGACCAGGGTGCCGTAGAAGTTGCCCCACTCACGACGTTCAATGGCCATCAGCTCGGCAGGCGTGGTCTGGTTGGTCAGCCATTCGCCGACGATCCACGTGAAGTCATTGCCGTTCAAGTCACGGTTGCCGACCTTGATCAGCTCGCGGGTCATGAACTCCGGGCCAGCCTCCGGCACTGGCAGGCCTGCGCTTTTCAGGCGCTCGCGTGGCACTTGTTCTTTCTGTACCACTTCGCCGATGACGATGTGGTTGGCCTGGCCCGGCACGTTGTAGTTGGCCTGGATCAGGTCGGCCGGCCAGAAGTGACCCAGGCCACGCACGGCAATCACAGCCAGCAAACCAATGGTCATGATGACCGCGATGGCCACCGCGCCACCGCTGATCCAGACGCCAGGGGCGCCGCTCTTGAACCATCCATTCAGGGAGTTCTGTTTCACAGACTTCTACCTTTCTTAAAGCGACGAGTATTTCTTGCGCAGACGCTGACGGATCAGCTCGGCGAGGGTGTTCATGATGAAGGTGAACAGCAGCAGCACCAGCGCCGAGAGGAACAACACGCGGTAATGACTGCCGCCCACTTCCGACTCGGGCATTTCCACCGCGACGTTGGCTGCCAGGGTGCGCAGGCCTTCAAACAGGTTCATTTCCATGACCGGGGTGTTACCCGTGGCCATCAGCACGATCATGGTCTCGCCCACCGCACGGCCCATACCGATCATCAGCGCCGAGAAAATCCCGGGGCTGGCGGTCAGCAACACCACGCGGGTCATGGTCTGCCATGGCGTGGCGCCCAGGGCCAGGGAGCCCAGGGTCAGGCCACGGGGCACGCTGAACACGGCGTCTTCGGCGATGGAGTAGATGTTCGGGATCACCGCAAAACCCATGGCCAGGCCGACGACCAGGGCGTTGCGCTGGTCATAGGTGATGCCCAGGTCGTGGGAGATCCACATGCGCATGTCGCCACCGAAGAACCAGGTTTCCAGGTACGGGCTCATGTACAGCGAGAGCCAGCCCACAAACAGGATCACCGGGATCAGGATCGCGCTTTCCCAGCCATCTGGCACCCGCAGGCGGATCGACTCAGGCAGGCGGCTGAAGACAAAGCCAGCGACGAGGATGCCAATCGGCAACAGCATCAGCAGGCTGAAAATCCCCGGCAGGTGCCCTTCGACATACGGCGCCAGGAACAGGCCGGCGAAGAAGCCGAGGATCACCGTCGGCATCGCCTCCATCAGCTCGATCACCGGCTTGACCTTGCGGCGCAGGCTCGGGGCCATGAAGTAGGCGGTGTAGATCGCCGCGGCAATGGCCAGGGGGGCGGCCAGCAACATGGCGTAGAACGCGGCCTTGAGCGTACCGAAGGTCAGTGGCGCCAGGCTCATCTTGGGTTCAAAGTCGCTGTTGGCAGCGGTCGATTGCCAGACGTATTTAGGCTCGTCGTAGTTCTCGTACCAGACCTTGCTCCACAACGCGCTCCAGGACACTTCCGGGTGCGGGTTGTCGAGGGTCAAGGGCTGCAGCTTGCCGCCGGCTTCGACGATCACACGGTTGGCCCGTGGCGACATGCCGAAGAGGCCCTGGCTCTCGACCACCGGGTCCACCAGCAGGGTGCGGTGCGCGGTGCTGTGGAACACCCCGAACTGGCCGGCGGCATCCAGGGCAGTAAAGCCTTTGCGCCGCTCTTCCGCGGTGATTTCCACCACCGGCGTGGTGCCCATCTGGAAGGTACGGATCTGCTTGAGGTGTTGCTCGCCATCCGGGTCGCGGGCCATGAACCACTGGGCCAGGCCACCCTTGGAGTCACCGACGATCAGCGAAATACCGCCCACCAGCTGGGTGCTGGCGGTGATTTCGGCGCTGCCATCTTCCAACAATTTGTATCGACCGTTGAGGCTGTTGTCCCGCAGGCTGAACACATCGGCCAGGGCGCGACCGTTGATCACATACAGCCATTGCTGGCGCGGATCGACAAAGATCGCTTTAACAGGCTCGGTCATTTGTGGCAGGTCGATGCGTTTCTGCTCGCTGACCACTTCGCCGGTCATCATGTTTTCTTCGCGGCTCACCGACAGCACGTTCAGGTGCGAGCCGGCGGAACCGGCAACAATCAGCGAGGTGTCGGTGGCATTGAGGGCCACGTGCTCCAGCGGCCGACCGGCTTCATCGAGCACCATCGGCGCTTCGCCGTAAGGGTATTCGATCTCGGGCGAAATGGTCTTCTTGCCGTCCGGGTAGGACACTTTATAAGAGTGGCGGAACACCAGGGACTGGCCATTGGACAGGCCAAGGATCACCAGCGGGCTGCCTGGCTGGTCTTTACCGATGGACACCACGCTGGCGCCGGCCGGCAGGGCCAGGTCGACACGCTTGAGTTCCACGCCGCTGTCGACACTGAAGAACAACGCCTGGCCTTTGTCGGAAACCCGCATGGCGACCTGGTTCTGTTCTTCCAGGGAGATCAGCAACGGCTTGCCGGCATCCTGCATCCAGGCTGGGGTCAGGGCGTCGTCCTTGGTCAGGCTGGCACCCTGGAACAGCGGCGCGACCACATAGGCCAGGAAGAAGAAAATCAGCGTGATAGCGCCGAGGACGGCAAGACCGCCGACCAGTACGTACCAACGGGTCAGGCGGTCCTTGAGCGCGCGGATGCGGCGCTTGCGTTGCAGCTCAGGCGTATTGAAGTCAATGCGCTTGGGAGGAGAAGTCGTCGTCATGGTGGAATTGGCCAGATCATTCATGCGCACACCCTAGCGATCCTGTATGACAGAAAGATGACAATGCAGTGACGCAAAAAATCCGCCGCGTAGCAGAGCTGGCAGCGGACCGAAAAATTAGCGGTGTAGGCCGCTTGTTGTGGAAGCGGGCTGGCCCGCGATGGCATCAACGCGATTTCAATTTAAACCGTGTCGCCAGCATCGCGGGCCAGCCCGCTCCCACACAAGAGCATGCCTCTACACCAGGTAGTGCAGGCTTATTTGCCTTCTTTCAGACCCAGGTCAGCCAGTGCCTTGGCGGCAACTTTGGCTGGCAGTGGGATGTAGCCATCCTTGACGACAACTTCCTGGCCCTGTTTGGACAGAACCAGCTTCACGAACTCGGCTTCCAGCGGGGCCAGAGGCTTGTTCGGGGCTTTGTTGATGTACACGTAGAGGAAGCGCGACAGCGGGTACTTGCCGTTCAGGGCGTTCTCTTCGGTGTCTTCGACGAACTCGCCGCCTTCTTTCTTGGCCAGGGCCACGGTTTTCACGCTGGCGGTCTTGTAGCCGATGCCCGAGTAACCAATGCCGTTCAGCGAAGAGCTGATGGACTGCACGACCGAAGCCGAGCCTGGTTGTTCGTTGACGTTTGGCTTGAAGTCACCTTTGCACAGGGCTTCTTCCTTGAAGTAGCCGTAGGTGCCGGATACCGAGTTACGACCGAACAGTTGCACTGGCTTGTTGGCCAGGTCGCCGGTCACGCCCAGGTCGCCCCAGGTCTTGGCATCAGCCTTGGCGCCGCACAGGCGAGTCGACGAGAACACGGCGTCGACCTGGGCCATGGTCAGGTGCTTGATCGGGTTGTCTTTGTGCACGAACACCGCCAGGGCGTCTACGGCCACCGGGATAGCTGTCGGCTTGTAGCCGTACTTCTGCTCGAAAGCCTGCAGTTCGTTGTCCTTCATCTTGCGGCTCATCGGGCCCAGGTTGGCAGTGCCTTCGGTGAGTGCAGGCGGCGCGGTGGAGGAACCGGCGGCTTGAATCTGGATGTTTACGTTCGGGTATTCTTTCTTGTAGTTCTCGGCCCACAAGGTCATCAGGTTGGCCAGGGTATCGGAACCGACGCTGGACAAGTTGCCCGATACACCAGTGGTCTTGGTATAAGCCGGAATTGCCGGGTCAACACCAGCGGCCACCGCGTGGGCAGTCGCAACGCCAGCAGCGACAAAAGTCATTGCCGCCATCAAACGCTTCAGTTTCATGCCTTACTCCTAGCAGATAGGGATAGTTGGATCGGGGCCAAGTATCGGTAGGCCGTGTGAACACTCTATGTCTGGAATATGACAATTAGATGAAAGGCCAGTATTGAGCGGAAGGTAACCCGGAATTTTCCGACAGATCTTTAGGGTTTCTCTAGGAGCCGTACTCACTAACCTCCGCACGTCGCTGTCAAAGACGCGACGTAACCAGCAGTCTGCCCCAGGTTGACAAAAAACAAGCAAAGCATAGTCTTGTCAACTTAAGGAGACCTCACATGATCAATGACCGAATCCGCCGCGCGAGGTTGTTGCGTGGCATGTCACTGGAGGCACTGGCGCTCAGTCTCGGCGACATCACCAAGCAAGGCCTGAGCAAGTATGAAAAAGGCTTGAGCACTCCGAACTCCCAGCGCCTTCTGCAATTGGCCAAGGCATTGGAGGTGAGCCCGGAGTATTTTTTTCGCCCCGAAGCCCTGCCACTTGCACCGCTGGAGTTCCGCAAACTGGCGAAAATGCCCCAATACCGCCAGGTGCAGGTTGAGGAGCAGATTCGCGAACACCTGGAGCGATACATTGCCCTGGAGGAGTGCTTCGATCCGCTGGATATCCAGACCGCCAGAACTCCACCACAGATGTTGTCCGTTACCTCTATAGAGGAGGCCGAATGGGCGGCCGAGGAGCTGCGCAAATATTGGGGCATCGGCGCAGACCCGATCGCCCATCTGACTGAGCAACTTGAAGAGCACGGTATCAAAGTGGTGATGCTCAATGGCCCGGATGATTTCGACGGTGCCTGTGCCGCGACCCATGGCGGCGAACATGTGCTGATCGCTCTGAACGCCCAAAGACCAGGCGAGCGCATTCGCTTCACTGCTGCTCATGAGTTGGGACACTGGGTCATGCAACTGCCTGATGAGATGCCCGAACGCGATAAAGAAAGCTGCTGCCACCGCTTCGCGGGGGCTTTTCTTTATCCAGCCAAAAGTGTCACTGGAGATTTCGGGAGCCATCAACGCTCACGCGTCCACCCTCGCGAACTATTGATTGCCAAACGCCAGTATGGGCTCTCGATGCAAGCGGCGCTCCGTCGCTTGAAGGACCTCAACCTGCTAGGAGAAAGCGGCTACAAATCCCTGATCATTCAGTTCAGCAGCAATGGCTGGCGTAAGGCAGAACCCGAGCAGCTCCCCTGCAAGCCGCCTCAGCGTTTTGAATCGCTAGTGTTCTGGGGCCTGGCAGAGGGCCTTATCACCAAGTCGCGAGCAGTTGAGTTACTGCGTCGTCCAATAAAGGCTCTGGACCCCAACTTTCTGGGCTCACTGGAGAGTGCATGAGCCTGATCTATATCAGCGATACCAATATCTGGATTGACTTCAGAAACGCGGGATTGCTGGAGCATATGTTCAGGCTGCCATTCACACTCTGCTGTACCGACTTCGTCATGCAGGAGCTTGAGGATTTTCCCCATGATGAACTGCTCGCTCAAGGACTGGTTGTCGAGTCATTTGACGAACACGGTGTGCAAAAGCTCTGGGGACTCAAAATCGAACACAACAACAGTTCCTTGGCTGACGTCTCCTGCTACCTGCTGGCACAGACGACCAAAAGACCCTTGTTAACTGGCGATGGGAAGCTCCGACGCCAGGCTATACGGGACGGGCTGCAAGTGCATGGTGCACTTTGGCTACTCGACCTTATGGTCGAGTATCAAGTGATCAATGTCAGCGATGCAGCAACGGCACTGGACACGATGCTGGAGGGAGGCGCTCGCTTGCCCGTATCAGAATGCCAGGCAAGACTTGCCACCTGGCGCCTACATAAAATCCGATGAGCACATCCGTGTGCATCCTTTACTCCCGAGGCGTTTATCGCCCCCGTTTCCACAGGTAGGCACCCACCAGTATCCCCATGGTGCAGATCACCGCCACGTAGTACGCCGGGCCCATCGGGCTTTCCTTCATCAGCAGCGAGACCACCAACGGCGTCAGACCACCGAACACCGCGTAGGCGACGTTGTAGGAAAACGACAGGCCACTGAAACGCACCACCGGCGGGAAGGCCTTGACCATCACGTAGGGCACCACACCGACCACGCCGACGAACAGGCCGGTGAGGGTGTACAGCGGGAACAGCCAGCCCGGGTGGTCCAGCAGGCTGTGATACAGCGTCCATGAGGTCGCGAGCAGCAACGCGCAACCGGCGATCAGCACGCGCCCGGCACCGAAGCGGTCAGCCAGTGCGCCAGAGAGGATGCAGCCCAGGCTCAGGGTGACGATCGCCAGGCTGTTGGCCTGCAACGAGACGGTCGGGCTGAAGTGGTAGATGGTCTGCAACACGGTCGGGGTCATCAGGATCACCACGACGATGCCGGCCGACAGCAGCCAGGTCAGCAGCATCGACAGCACGATGGCGCCACGGTGATCCCGCAGGACCGCACGCAATGGCAGCTCGGCGGCCAGGGTCTTGCGCTGCTGCATTTCGGCAAAGATCGGGGTTTCGTGCAGCCAACGGCGCAGGTACACCGAGAACAGGCCGAACACACCGCCCAGCAGGAACGGGATCCGCCAAGCGTAATCCGAGACCTGCTCAGGGGTGTAGATCGTGTTGATCGCGGTGGCCACCAGCGAACCCAGGAGGATCCCGGCGGTCAGGCCGCTGGTCAGGGTGCCGCAGGCGTAGCCGATATGGCGTGGCGGTACATGCTCTGAAACAAAAACCCACGCCCCCGGCACTTCGCCACCAATCGCCGCGCCCTGGATCACGCGCATCAGCAGCAACAGGATCGGGGCCCACAGGCCGATCTGCGCATAGGTCGGCAACAGGCCCATGATCAGGGTCGGCACGGCCATCATGAAGATGCTCAGGGTGAACATCTTCTTGCGCCCCAGCAGGTCGCCGAAATGCGCCATGATGATCCCGCCCAGTGGCCGCGCCAGGTAGCCGGCGGCGAAGATGCCGAAGGTCTGCATCAGGCGCAGCCATTCGGGCATATCAGCAGGGAAAAACAGCTTGCCGACCACCGTGGCGAAGAACACGAAGATGATGAAGTCGTAGAACTCCAGCGCGCCACCCAGGGCGGACAGCGACAGGGTTTTGTAGTCGTTGCGGTTCAGCGGGCGGGCGGGCGGCGCAATGCTTGAAGGCACTGTGGTCATGGCAAGGCTTCTCTTATTAGGTCAGATCAGGAATCCGCAACGGCGTGGGTTTGGCCTGGCAGGTCGGGCAAGATAACAAATTGCCCGCAAAAGCACAGTCTAAACACCTGTACAGCGGTGGGCGCCGCCCCGCAGGCAGGCTGCCTGGCGAGGTCCGCCCTTCCCTCTTTGAATTATTATCGGGGACCAGAAACACCCGCAAATACTGGGGTGCCGGGTTCAAAAGAAACAATGGTCAAACCCCTCAAGTTGCATGACTGTTTTGGCCATTTCCTTGGCGCCTGTAACGCGGTGTAGATAGATGTACAAATATAGGAAACCGAAGGTCGTCGTGCAGGCTATCGACCGATATACTGCCCAGCTTGCACCTGCTTATCAGTGGAAGTTGCGCGAAAACGTCGTTGGCACCGGCCAGCCGATTTCGCAGAGTTTCCCTCAAGGCGCCTTTCGGAAAACGTGACGAACGTAGTATGTTCGGGGCTGAATCGTTTTTCCAAGACGGCTATTCACCGATTACATAGTCCAAGAGTCACGGGTCAGAGGCACCCCCGGCATGATCGAACTCGAACAAGAAGATCCTATCCCGCAAGGCGATCTCGCCCTGCAAATCACCGCACTGCCCCGTGAGACCAACGGTTTTGGCGATATTTTCGGCGGCTGGCTGGTCGCGCAGATGGACCTGGCCGGCACGGCAATGGCCAGCAAGGTCGCTGGCGGCCGCGTAGCCACCGTAGCGATCGATCGCATGGCCTTCCTGGTTCCGGTGGCAGTGGGCGCGCAGTTGTCCTTCTACACCCAGGCCCTGGAAATCGGCCGCAGCTCGATCCAGATGATGGTCGAAGTGTGGAGCGATGACCCGCTGTCCAGCGAATGGCGCAAAGTCACCGAGGCGGTGTTTGTGTTCGTCGCCATTGATGGCAGCGGGCGCACCCGGTCGGTTCCGTCGCGAGCGCGTTAAACCTCGCGGCGGTTTGGCGGTCCATTGCCCCATTGCCTGTGATTCAAGAGAGCCTTGTATGCCTACGCCCCACGTTGAAACCGTGAAAATGGATGAGCTGGACTGCTGGCGCATCCGCCACAACGGCGCCCAAGTGCTGATGGCCCAACAGGGGGCGCACCTGTTCAGTTACCAGCCCGCTGGCGCAAAACCAGTGATCTGGCCCAATGACCAGGCGGTGTTCAAGGCCGGCAAAGGCATCCGCACTGGCGTACCCGTATGCTGGCCGTGGTTTGGCGTGTTCGAGCGCAACCCGCAAAGCGTCAAGGCGATGCGCCAGAGCGACCAGCCAGCGGGCGCCCATGGTTTCGCGCGCACGGCCATCTGGACCTTGGCCGGCGTCGAAGACAACCGGGTTGAGCTGGTGCTACCGGCACCGGCGGGCGGTTTCCCGGGCTGGCCGCACCAGGTCGATCTGAAAATGAGCATCCTGCTGGATGAGCAACTGCATATCCGCCTGAGCAGCCACAACCGTGGCGCCGACACCGTGACCATCAGCCAGGCGCTGCACAGCTACTTCGCCGTCAGCGACGTGCGCAAGGTGCAGGTCGCAGGCCTGGATGGGCTGGACTACATCGATACCGCCGACGGCTGGGCGACCAAAAAGCAAGCCGGCCTCCTGCACTTTACTGCCGAGACGGACCGCATCTACCTCGACACCCCGGCACAATTGAACATCGTTGATAACGACTGGCAACGCCGGATCCAGCTCACCAGCCAAGGATCTAAATCGACGGTGATCTGGAACCCCTGGACTGAGCGCGCCAAGGCGTTCGATGACATGGCCGACGATGGCTGGCAGGGCATGCTATGCATCGAAACGGCCAATGTGCTGGACGATGTGGTGGTGCTGGCACCGGGCGCAAGCCATACCATGGGTGTGAGCATGGCCAGCCTGCCCCTGTAACCTAACCAAAATGTGGGAGCGGGCTTGCCCGCGATGGCGGTGTATCAGTCGCCGAATGTATCGGCTGAAACACCGCCATCGCGGGCAAGCCCGCTCCCACACAAGCCCACTCCCACAAGGGGGTTTTGTGGCGTTGGCTATAGATCCGATTCCTGCACCACCCGCACCACTCCCGCATCCAGCGCATATGCCGCATCCGCCAGGTCGTTGGTGACCGTCTCCACCTTCAACGTGCCGGTGACCCACAGCGGCGTGTAGATATCATCCAGCTTCAAGCCCTTGGGATAACGCACCAGCACCAGTTGGTTGGGCGGCGGTGGCGGGACATGGATGCAAGCGCCCGGGTAAGGCACCAGGAAAAACAGGGTGCTGCGGCCCTTGGCGTCGGTTTCCAGTGGCACCGGGTAGCCACCCAGGCGGATGTGCTTGCCGTTCATGGCCGCCACGGTCTTGCTCGAATACATCACGGCCGGCAAGCCCTTGCTCTGCTTCAAGCCACCCTTTTCGGTAAAGGTGCCCAGGGCTTCAGGGGAGTTGTGGTCGATATCCGGCATTTGCTCCAGGGCTTTCTGGTCTGACTTGGGCATCAGTTCCAGCCAGTCGGTTTCCGGCAGCTCAGCAGCGTGGGCCAGGCTTGAACCCAGCAAAAGGACAGTCAACAGGAGGCGGCGCATGAAGGGGCTCGGCAAATAAACACAGTGCCGGCATTCTAGCCCTCTGCGCCTGCGCAGCGCAGAGGGCTTGACGCTGAATTACTTCTTTTTCAGCAGACCGTAGATCACCAGCAACACAATGGCACCGACCAGCGCGCCGATAAAGCCTGCACCCTGGCCGGCCTGGTAGATACCCAGCGCCTGACCGCCATAGGTCGCCGCCAGGGAGCCGGCGATACCCAGCAGGATGGTCATGATCCAGCCCATGCTGTCGTCGCCTGGTTTCAGGAAACGCGCCAGCAGGCCGACGATCAAACCGATAAAGATGGTTCCAATGATACCCATGGCATTTCCCTCTGAATGAAAGTTAGCTGAAGCCTAGTCAGACTTTGGCATCCTGCAATCAGAGGATGGCGGCAACCAATGGTTCCCGCCGCTCCATGGCTTATTGCGCGGCGATCAGTGCCTGGACCTTGGCGATCTGCGCATCGAGCGTCGCGCGGTCCTTGCAACGCAGGTTGGCGTGGCCGACCTTGCGCCCGACCTTGAAGGCCTTGCCATAGTGATGCAGGTGGCAATCGTCAATCGCAATGACCTGCTCCACCGGCGGTACCACGCCAATGAAGTTGAGCATCGCGCTCTCGCCAACCTTGGCCGTGGAGCCCAGTGGCAGGCCCGCGACCGCCCGCAGGTGGTTCTCGAACTGGCTGCACTCGGCGCCTTCGGTGGTCCAGTGCCCGGAGTTGTGCACGCGCGGGGCGATTTCGTTGGCCTTGAGGCCACCGTCCACTTCAAAGAATTCAAAGGCCATCACGCCGACATAATCCAGTTGCTTCAACACACGGCTGGAATAGTCTTCGGCCAGGGCCTGCAACGGGTGGTCGGTGCTGGCCACGGACAGCTTGAGGATGCCGCTGTCGTGGGTGTTGTGCACCAATGGGTAGAAGCGCGTTTCGCCATCCCGGGCCCGCACGGCCACCAGCGAGACTTCGCCGGTAAACGGCACGAAGCCTTCCAGCAGGCAGGCGACGCTGCCCAGTTCGGCGAATGTGCCGACCACATCGGCTTCGGTACGCAGGACTTTCTGGCCCTTGCCGTCGTAACCCAGGGTGCGGGTTTTCAGCACAGCCGGCAGGCCGATGCTGGCAACGGCGGCGTCCAGGTCCGCCTGGGACTGGATGTCGGCGAAGGCCGGGGTCGGAATGCCCAGGTCCTTGAACAGGCTTTTTTCAAACCAGCGGTCACGGGCAATGCGCAGGGCTTCGGCGCTCGGGTACACGGGGACGAATTGCGACAGGAACGCCACGGTTTCGGCCGGCACGCTTTCAAACTCGAAGGTCACCAGGTCGACTTCATCGGCCAGTTGGCGCAAGTGGTCCGGGTCGCTGTAGTCCGCCCGCAGGTGTTCGCCCAGGGCCGCCGCGCAGGCGTCCGGCGCCGGATCAAGAAACGCGAAGTTCATCCCCAGCGGCGTACCCGCCAGGGCCAGCATGCGACCCAGTTGGCCGCCACCGATTACACCGATTTTCATCAATCAACAACCTCAGGCGATGCGTGGGTCTGGATTGTCCAGGACGCTGTCAGTCTGTTCGGCGCGGAATTTCTTCAGGGCCGCGTGGAACTGTGGATGCTTGGCGCCCAGGATACTGGCGGCCAGCAATGCCGCGTTGATCGCGCCAGCCTTGCCGATCGCCAGGGTGGCCACCGGGATCCCGGCGGGCATCTGCACGATGGACAGCAGCGAATCCACGCCCGAGAGCATCGACGACTGCACCGGCACGCCGAGCACCGGCAAGTGGGTCTTGGCCGCACACATGCCCGGCAGGTGGGCTGCGCCACCGGCACCGGCGATGATCACCTCGATGCCACGGGATTCTGCTTCATCGGCATACTGGAACAGCAGGTCTGGCGTGCGGTGGGCGGAAACCACCTTCACTTCAAACGCAATGCCGAGCTTTTCCAGCATATCGGCGGTGTGGCTAAGGGTGGACCAATCGGACTTGGAGCCCATGATCACGCCAACCAATGCACTCATCGTCGTGCCTCTTCTCTCTGGGCGCCCGTAGGCGCGTCAAAAAACAACAAGCCACGCGGGAAATCCGGCGTGGCTTGTTATACGAATTAAGGCCGGTTGGACCGGCCGAAGGCCGCGCAGTATACCGTAATACGGCGGAGAAACAGCCCCTGGAATGACCATCTGTCTTACTGGGCAAACCTGCGGTTTTATTGACTTTCAGGTCAGCGAACACACCACAAAATACTGTGGGAGCTGGCTTGCCTGCGATGGCGCAGGGTCGGTGCCGGAAGTGTCGGCTGATACACCGCTATCGCAGGCAAGCCCCCACATTTGTTCTGTGCTGGGTTCAGCTACTCTGCGCTGCCCCACCTTCCAGCTTGCGCCACAACAACCGCACGTTCGCCTTGCGCACCAACGCACAGCGATACAGGCGAATCTCCAACGGCACATGCCACTGCGGCCCGCCACACACCACCAGCTCACCCCGGGCCAGTTCGGCACGCACGCTCAACTGTGGCACCCAGGCGATCCCCAACCCTTCCAGGGCCATGCTTTTGAG
The DNA here is from genome assembly GCF_001983165.1 of Pseudomonas gessardii. GTDB lineage: Bacteria > Pseudomonadota > Gammaproteobacteria > Pseudomonadales > Pseudomonadaceae > Aquipseudomonas > Aquipseudomonas gessardii. Next base: position 25,984 of record NZ_MNPU01000066.1, read on the forward strand.
GCTGTCGGCCATGGCGGTTTCGTACACCGTGGTAAAGCGCAGGGCGCGCTGGCGCAGCAGCAGGTTCACCGAACGCCCAAGGAACGCCCCGGCGCTGTAGGCCAGCAATGGCACGCTGCCCTCGCCTTCCAGGTCGAATAACGGCTTGCCTTCGGCATCGGCGGCGCACACCGGGAGCATTTCGGTATTGCCCAGGTGCAGCGACGGGAAAATATCCGGGTCCATCTGCATCGCCGCATCCGGGTCATAGAACGCCAGCATCAGGTCGCAGCCGCCTTCACGCAGGGCATGCACCGCGTCGCCGACGTTGGTGGCCACCAGGCGCGTGGCGATGTTCAGCCCTTCATTGCGCAATTGCGCGATCCAGCGTGGGAAAAAGCCCAGCGCCAGGGAGTGCGCCGCCGCCACTTGCATGACTTCGCCCTGACCGCCTTCAAGGTGATGCAAATGGCGCAGCACTTCGCCCAGTTGCTCGACCACCGTGCGCGCCGTGACCAAAAACAACTGCCCCGCCGCCGTCAGTTCCACCGGCGTGCGCGAGCGGTTGACCAGGGTCAGCCCCAACGCGGCCTCAAGGCTGCGGATACGTCGACTGAAGGCCGGCTGGGTGACAAAGCGCCGCTCCGCCGCCTGGGAAAAGCTGCGCGTGGCCGCCAGGGCGCTAAAGTCTTCCAGCCATTTGCTTTCAAGGTTCATCAGATTCTCCAGGGCATGCACCATTTTGGCACACACGCCCGCCATGTTAACCGGGTCACATCAACATTATGCCGTTTGTGCATAGGCCAGCGCTTAACAGCATTGGCCCAAAAACTCCCACAAGCCTAGCATTCACAGCGTTCCGGCCTAGCCCGGGTCCATATCGAGATGATTTCCGTCATGTCCTGCGCTGCATCATTCCGTACCGAAAAAGACCTGCTTGGCGTACTCGAAGTACCTGCCCAAGCGTATTACGGCATCCAGACCCTGCGAGCCGTGAATAACTTCCGTCTCTCCGGCGTTCCGATTTCGCATTACCCGAAATTGGTGGTCGGTCTGGCAATGGTCAAGCAAGCCGCCGCTGATGCCAACCGCGAGTTGGGCCAGCTCAGCGAAGCCAAGCACGCTGCCATCAGCGAAGCCTGTGCCCGCCTGATCCGCGGCGACTTCCACGAAGAGTTCGTGGTGGACATGATTCAAGGCGGCGCTGGCACTTCAACCAACATGAATGCCAACGAAGTCATCGCCAATATCGCGTTGGAGGCCATGGGCCACAACAAAGGCGAATACCAATACCTGCACCCCAACAACGACGTGAACATGGCGCAGTCGACCAACGACGCCTACCCGACCGCGATCCGCCTGGGTCTGCTGTTGGGCCATGACGCGCTGCTGGCCAGCCTCGACAGCCTGATCCAGGCGTTCGCCGCCAAAGGCGTCGAGTTCGGCCACGTCCTGAAAATGGGCCGCACCCAACTGCAAGACGCCGTGCCGATGACCCTCGGCCAGGAATTCCGCGCCTTCGCCACCACCCTGGGTGAAGACCTGGCACGCCTCAAGACCCTGGCCCCGGAGCTGCTGACCGAAGTCAACCTGGGCGGCACCGCCATCGGCACCGGCATCAACGCCGACCCGCGCTACCAGGCCCTGGCCGTGCAACGCCTGGCCACCATCAGCGGCCAGCCGCTGGTACCGGCGGCCGACCTGATCGAAGCCACCTCCGACATGGGCGCGTTCGTGCTGTTCTCCGGCATGCTCAAGCGGACGGCGGTGAAGCTGTCAAAGATCTGCAACGACCTGCGCCTGCTGTCCAGCGGCCCACGTACCGGGATCAACGAGATCAACCTGCCAGCGCGTCAGCCAGGCAGCTCGATCATGCCCGGCAAGGTCAACCCGGTCATCCCGGAAGCCGTGAACCAGGTGGCCTTCCAGGTCATCGGTAACGACCTGGCCCTGACCATGGCGGCCGAAGGCGGCCAACTGCAACTGAACGTGATGGAGCCGCTGATCGCCTTCAAGATCTTCGACTCGATCCGCCTGCTGCAACGCGCCATGGACATGCTGCGCGAACACTGCATCGTCGGCATCACCGCCAACGAAGCACGCTGCCGCGAACTGGTGGAGCACTCCATCGGCCTGGTCACCGCGCTGAACCCGTACATCGGCTATGAAAACGCCACCCGCATCGCCCGTATCGCCCTTGAAAGCGGCCGCGGCGTACTGGAACTGGTGCGCGAAGAAGGCTTGCTCGACGACGCCATGCTCGACGACATCCTGCGCCCGGAAAACATGATTGCCCCGCGTCTGGTGCCTTTGAAGGCCTGAACGCCTGTAGCACCGCTCACCAGGTTGAGGGACTAGACACCTCTCACCCTTTTGAGGGCTTGAAGATTTCGATCTTCAGGCCCTTTTTTTTGCCTGCTTTTTAACAAGTGAGCACCTATATAGAAACGCGCAACTGCGTTTTATAGATAAAACAAACAAGCCCTTCCTGAATTCATAGAATAAGCGCAACGCTTGAAACGAGAGGCAGAGAGCCAGCCACCGGTAGAATCCAGGCTCTCACACCGAAGGATTCAAGCGCAGATGACTACGCATTACCGGCAGCTGACTCAGG
>NZ_MNPU01000067.1 GCF_001983165.1 Pseudomonas gessardii
GAAAAGGTAAGATTGTTCACGTCGGGGGCTTAGTTTTTGTTGGTGTGAGAGCTTACATTTTCTAAGATCCTCGACTCCTTTTCCAGCCGGTCAGATTTTTTCTACACCCTTAAATGCGAAGAGCCCGAAAAGCTCCTGGCCGACGAAGTTATCCTCTGTGCCGGTACCTATGGCAGTGCCGCGATCCTGCTGCGCTCTGGCATTGGTCCTGCTGCGGATCTGCTGGGCCTGCAGATTCCACTGGTGGCGGACCTGCCAGTGGGTCAGCACCTGGTGGATCATCCGTTCTACTACAACGCGTATGCCGCGCAGCCCGATCAGATCGGCAGTCAATCCCCGGCAATCGGCGCCAAGCTCTGGACTCATAGCAGCACAGCCCAGGGCGGTGAACTGGATTTGCATATCACCGCCACCCACTTGTTCCCGCATGAGCAGAGCCCGACCAAGGTGGGGTTTGTGCTTGCCGTGGCGCTGACGCGGCCTTTGTCCACGGGCAAGGTGACGCTGGTCAGCCGCGACCCGTTGGTGGCCCCGAAGATCGACCTCAACTTTCTTGCCCAAGAGCAAGACCGCCAGCGCCTGCTGGAAGGGATTCGCCTGTCTCGCAGGATTGGTGCGAGCGCGCCCTTGAACCAGTTTGTTCATTCAGAACTCAACCCCGGTGCGGGCGCCGACTCCGATGAGGTGCTGCTGGCCAGTGTTCGGGCAAGTCTTGATACCTACCACCACCCCACGTCTACCGCGCCTATGGGCCATGCAGGCGATCCGCGGGCGGTGGTTGACCTGGAAGGCCGGGTCCTGGGGTTGCATGGCCTGCGGGTGGTGGATGCTTCGATTTTTCCTGATGTGCCTTCTGTCGCGATCAATATCACGGTGATTGCCACCGCCGAAAAAATTGCCCACCTCTATCGCTGAGTGAATTTATAAAATGAATCCAACTACCGCGCTGAACTGGATTGATGGTCAATGGCTTGATTCCGGCGACTACAAAGAGTCCTTTGATCCCGCGACCTCCAATGTCATTGGTCGCTATGCCAATGGCGGACAGAATGAGGCACAGAAAGGCATCGAGGCGGCACGTCGGGCATTTGTGCAAACGGCCTGGAAAGACGACCGCCACTTGCGTGCCCAGGTACTGCTGGAGTTGGCGGATGCATTTGAGCGCAACACTCCCGCGTTGATCGAAATCCTCGCGCTGGAAAATGGCAAGATCAAGCCCGAGGCACAGTTTGAAGTCAGCATGGTGCCCTCCAAGTTGCGTTATTACGCGGCGCTCGCGAGGGCCGAATACGGACGGGCCGCCGAGCCCATGCCCGGCAAGATTTCCCTGGTCATCCGTCAGGCCGTCGGGGTGGCAGGCATTATTGCGCCGTGGAACTCACCGGTTGTACTGATGATCCGCTCCCTGGCCCCGGCCCTGGCGGCGGGCTGTACAGCGGTAATCAAAATGCCCGGCCAGACTGCCCAGACCAACACGTTGGTATCGCGGATCATGTCGCAAGCCGTCTCGCTGCCCAAGGGGGTCATCAACCTGTTCAGTGAGCTCGGGCCGCAAGGTTCCAAGCATCTGGTTGAGTCCCCCGACGTACCGGTGATCAGCTTTACCGGCAGCACGAGTACCGGTCGCAGCATTTCAGCCGTTGGCGCGCAACACCTCAAGCGCTTCGGCCTGGAGTTGGGAGGGAAAACACCCATGGTGGTGTTTGCCGATGCTGATCTTGAGGCGGCAGTGCCAACCCTGGAAAAAGCCCTGACGGTTTTCGCCGGACAGTTCTGCATGACCGGCTCGCGTCTGCTGGTGCAGCGCGATATTGCACCTGTATTGATTGAGCGCCTGGCCGCCCGTCTCAAAGCGGTGCGCGTCGGCCCGGCAGCGGACCCCGCGAGTGAAATGGGGCCCTTGATCGACAAGGCCAACGTGCAACGCGTCAACAAGGTGGTTGAGGCGGCGATTGCTGCCGGAGCGCAGGTCATCGTGCGCGGTGGCCCGATCACTGAGGGACCGTTGGCGCAGGGGGCGTTTTACCGTCCGACGCTGTTGCAAGTAAACGACGCGGATATGTCGATCGTGCAGTATGAAACCTTTGGGCCGGTACTGACCCTGCAAGTCTTCGACACTGAAGCCCAAGCCATCGAGTTGGCCAACAACAGCGAATACGGCCTGGCCGCGAGCATCTGGACACGGGATATCGACCGTTCCCTGCGGGTTGCCCGTGAGCTTGAGGCGGGGACGGTGTGGGTCAACGATTGGGCGGTGGTCTACGACGAGTTCGAAGAGGGCGGGTTCAAGCAATCAGGCCAAGGGCGGCTCAACGGGATGGCGGCCATGGATGATTTCGTTGAATACAAACACATTGCCCTCAACCCTGGCCCGCGCCAGTGACTGTGCAGGTTTGAGTTCGTGGGCTTCTTGAAACCACTGGCGACGGTAGTGCTGACAGGGATGCTCGCAATCTCTGGGCCAGTAGTCGCCGATCAGGATAAGTTGCAGATCCAAAGGAACGTGCCTATGTCACAGAGTCAGCTGTACGACGCCTTGCTAGACGCCCTCTATGCAACGTTTGGCAACCATCCGGGGTTTCGTATTGCGCATGCCAAAGGCGTATTGGTCGGCGGTACATTTGTTGCGTCAAAAGCTGCACAGGGCCTGAGTAGGGCGGCTCACTTTCAGGGAGAAGGTGTGCCCGTGCTGGTACGGTTCTCGAACTTCAGCGGTGTGCCGTCCACCCGCGATGGTGATCCCAGTGCGAGTCCCCATGGCATGGCCATTCGATTTGAACTGCCGGGTGGCCAGTCCACGGATATTGTCGCGCACTCTTTCGACGGCTTTCCCGTTGCCACCCCTCAAGCGTTTCTGGCATTTCTGCAGGGGATTGCTGCCAGCGTCGCATCGCCTGCCAATCCGGCACCGCTACAGGCGTTCCTGGCAGGTCATCCCAGGGCGCAGGCATTCCTTGACGCGGCCAAGCCGGCTCCGCGCAGTTACAGTTCGATCGAATATTTTGGGGTCAATAGCCTGGTGTTTGTTGATGCCCAAGGCGGGCGCCATATTGGTCGTTATCGCATCGAGCCGCAGATCAGGGAGCCGTTGCTCGGTGATGAGCAATTGGCCGCGATGCCTGATGATTATTTGCAACAGGCAATGGCTGGGCGCCTGGGTGTCGGGCCTGTGAATATGCGTCTGATTCTGCAACTGGCCGCGCCCGGCGATGCCGTTGATGACGGTTCCATCCCGTGGCCTCGCAAAGGGGCGCAGGCCCACCGTGAAGTCGAGCTGGGCATATTGACGTTGCGCAGCCTGGTCCCGGCATCGCAACAAGCCTTGGTCCAGCAAAGCACGGCCTTTGACCCAGGGCGCCTGGTAGATGGCATAGAAACCAGTAGCGACCCGATGATTGCTGCGCGGCACGAGATCTATCGGCGCGCCGCTTTGCGTCGGCGTTAGCCGTGAGGGCGCGCGCGGTGTTATCGAACAACGCTTGCTTTTTCATGATCGACTCTCGCCACCAGGGCTGGTGTAAGCGGCAGTCTCAAGCACCCGCCACAGGATGGGGGTGCTCAAGTGCGACGGTTAGCTGCTGCAGGCGGCAACAGCGGCCTGATCAATAAACGCAGCAACTTCGACCGGTCTTGATGCCAGCGAAGCGTGGCTGGCGTGCAGGGTGATGACCTTTTGCGCATTGAGTCGGTTGGCCATGCGCTGTTCGTTTTCGGGGGCGATCATGCGGTCATCACTGGAGATCTGATACCACGAAGGTTTTTTCTTCCAGGCCGGGGCGCTGATGGTGTTGGCGAAGGTACTGATCAATGGTGCTTTTTGCGTGACGCCCATCACGATGGCTTCATCGGCGCTGAGGTCCTGGCAGAAGCTCTCATGGAACAGCTCGGGCTTGACCCAAAGATAGCCGTCGCTGTCAGGCACAAGGTTGGCGGCTGCAACAGGCGGGTGTGCCTGGGTGATGCTTGCAGGGCTCTCGCCCGCGTCAGGTGCAAAGGCGGCTATGTACACCAGGCCGATGACATTGGGTTGGTCACCCGCCTCGGTAATGACCGCACCGCCATAAGAATGGCCCACGAGCAGAACCGGCCCCGATTGTTGGGCGATCATCTTGCGAGTGCGTTCAGCGTCTTCGGCCAGTGAGGTCAGCGACAGTTCAACGGCATGGATGTTCGTATAGCCTTTGTGTGTCAGCTCAACGATAACCTTGCTCCAGTGTGCAGCCCCGCCCCAAAAACCGTGTACCAATAGCACAGCAGGTTTAGTCGTCATGTGTGTTACTCCTCAGTGCATGGATGCGTTTGCACGCTTTGAAAAAGCTAATGCCATTTGAATTTCATGAGTAGGGTCGCTGGCGAGAGGCAGGATCCCGTTCTTGAGAGAGGAGATGACTTATGCGTGAGTCAGCTCGGTCGAATGGGCATTGATCCGTGCAGGATGCTTTATGTGCTGTCGGGCAAAATCCAGATAGGTCTGCACAATGGGCGAGGGATGCGGGTGTGAAGCGTAGTGCAGTGTGATCTCCAGGTCGGGGAGTGGGTGATCCTCCAACAAGACAACCAACTGCTGGTTTTTGATGTGCTCCATTGTCATGAAGGGAGGCAGCTCGGTCACCACGTCACCGGCCAGGGCGCGGTTGCACAAATGGGTGTAGTCGTTGGTGACGATCGTCGGCTCGGGTTTGAATATTTCCTTTCCCAGGCGCCAATAAGCCGTGGTGCCTTGGCTCCAGACGCCACAGGGGAACTGGTGCAGGTCTTTGACCCTGGCGGGCACCCCCAGGCGCTGAAGCAGTGCGGGGGCCGCCACCAGCACATGGTGGTAAGCGAGCATCCGTTGAGTACTCAAGGAGTGCCTGCTGCAACGGCCAATGCGCATGCTCACATCGACACCTTCTTCGATCATCTTGATGGGCCTGTCGCAGGTCCGGACCTGCAGCACAATGCCTGGATAACGCTGTTGAAACCGTGAAAGCATCTCCCACCATGGCGTGAGCGAAGACGGTAATGAAAGCCGCAGGAGCCCTTTAAGCCGGGCCTGATCGTTGAGCAAGGCGCGTTCACCACTGGCGAGTATTTCAAGGCCCCGGCTGGCGTGCTGGTATAAACGCATGCCGGCGTCGGTGAGGCATGTGCCGTGCACCGAGCGTTGCAACAACTGCACATTGAGCTCGCGCTCCAGGTCCCGGACCCGACGGCTGATGGTGGCAAGCGGGATACCCAGGTGCTCGGCAGCGGCCGTCAGGCTGCCGAATTGCGCCGTGGCCGCGAACATGCGGACCGCATTCAGATCCATGCTGCAGTTTCTTGGGGCCTTGAATCACAGGCACATTGCCTGGATAAGGTTGTCATGGCGACGGCGTCTGCCAGGTCCTGAAGCAGCCGCCGCTCACTGCTCTCGCTATCGGGGTTGGCGCACACGATCAAGGGATTCTTGAAGGCCGCCCGCAGCCATCGGCAAAAGCCTTCGGGGTAGGCCGGCCCTGTGCCCGGCAGCCATTGCACCAGGTGCAGGTAAGCAATGTTGCGGTGGTTAAGTTCCTCGGCCAGGTACAGGGCCATGGCGTGGGGTTCGCGATCTTCAATGTCATTGAGGGTGCCCCAGGGGGACAGGCGTACGCCAATGCGCTGCGCGCCTAGCACCCTGATCAGTTGATCGACGATTTCCAGCAGGAACCGGGCACGGCTTTCCAGCGATCCGCCATATTCGTCCTGGCGCAAATTGGTGCCAGTGGCCAGGAACTGCTCAATCAGATAGCCGCTGGCGCCATGAATCTCAACCAGGTCAAACCCGGCAGTCATTGCATTGACGGCGGCGTCCACAAACGCCTGTTGGGTCACGCGAATGTCTACCAGGGTCATTTGCCTGGGGCTCGCGGCCGGCACCCCGATGCCTGTGCCTTGGCCATTGCAGATGAACACCTCTGAGCGGGCTCGGATTGCCGAGGGGGCAAGGGGCGGGTGATTGTCTGGTTGCAGGTCACAGTGGGACACGCGACCCACATGCCAGAGCTGGGCGGCAACCAGGCAGCCAGCTTGATGAAAACGGTCGGTGACGACTTTCCAGCCGATGATCTGCTCGGCTGAATAAAGACCCGGGGCATTGGTATGGCCCTGGCCTTCGGGGCAGACAGGTGCCCCCGATGCAATCACCAGCCCGGCATCCACGCATTGAACGCTGCAAGGCCTGGTTGACTGGGACGAGGAGGGCACTTGGGGGGTAAAAATCCTGCGGTTTTTTAGCGTCACAGTCCCGATATCCAGGGGTGTAAGTAAGCGCGTTGTCACGGAGTGCATCCTCTGGAACCGCCAGGAAAACCGGGGCTATATACATAACGATCGCTATGTAATAATTCAGGGCAAGTGATCGTGTCAATATTTTTTGTAGTGATCGTTATTATCAGGTGAGGGAAACATGGCTGAACGAGGAAGACCTCGCGCCTTTGACCGCGGGCACGTGCTGGAACAGGCAATGAATGTGTTTTGGTTACGGGGATACGAAGGGGCATCGTTGACCGCGCTGACCCAGGCCATGGAACTCAACCCGCCAAGCCTGTATGCAGCCTTCAAGAACAAGGAAGGTTTGTTCCGCGCCGCGCTGGATCACTACCTCACCCATCATGGCGCCTATCGCTACAGCGTCCTGGCAGACGCTGCGACGGCTCGCGAGGCGGTGGAGGTTTTGCTCAAGGAGACGGTCACGCGGTTTTATCGCAGCCATCCGCCCCGTGGCTGCCTGGTGGTGCTGGCGGCGTTGTCCGGAACCCCGGAAAGCCAGGTAATCCAGGACGAGCTCAGCGCACAGCGCAGAGAAACCCACCGACTGATCGAGTCGCGCATTCACCAAGGCCTGTGCGACGGAGACGTGCCGGCAGAGACGAATGTTCAAACCCTGTCGGGTTTCTACACCACCGTCATGTTTGGCCTGAGCGTGCAGGCCAAGGACCAGGTCCCGTATGAGCAAATGATTGCGTTTGTGGACACCGCGATGGGCGTCTGGCCACCGTCGCCGGTGTGATTCTGGAAGACGCCAGGGTGGTACCTCGCTGTTCTTGTCCTTCCATAAATGAGAGAAAGGTTGTCATTCTGAGTGGTTAATATCCAAACCTGATTGATAGATAGTGAAGTCACTGGCTCAACGCCGGAACCTTCAAATCAATCGGAGCTTCATGATGACCATCAAATCTGTTCTCAGCCGTTACGAAACAGCCCTCAACACTAACGACACCAAGACCATCCTCGACTTGTACGGCAGCGAGCCGGTGTTCATGCCTCAGCATGCACCGGCCCTGGTCGGTCGTGACGCCGTGCAAGCCGGTTACGAACAGGTCTTCGCCACCCTCAAACTGAATGTCAAGTTCACCGTCCACGAAATAGAGGAAGTCGGTAACTGGGCCTGGGTACGCACCTCCTCGGCGGGTACCACACACATTCTGGCGGCCGGGATTGATGTGACCGAAGGCAACAATGAGTTGTTTGTGTTCCGCAACGAACAAGGTAACTGGAAGATTCATCGTTACCTGTTCGCCACCACTCAACCACGCGCCTGAGGTCATCACCATGAAAGCTTTTGTCATTGAACAAGCTGGCACGCCTGATGCCTTGAAGCTACGCGACATTCCCTCTGTGCAACCCTCGGACGATGAAGTCAGGATCCGTGTACGGGCATTGGGCCTCAACCGTGCCGAGACCTACCTGCGTGCCGGGAAAATGGGCCCGATCACCGCTCCCCGAGTGCCAGGTATCGAGGCAGTGGGTGAGGTGATTCATGACCCGTCGGGCACTTTTCGCACCGGCCAGCGTGTTGCTACGGCCATGGGAGGGATGCAGTTCGCCCGCAATGGCAGTTATGCCGAAGAGGTGACGGTGTTGCGCAGCAACGTGATCTCCCTGGACGGTTCGACGCTGTCATGGGAAGAGCTTGCCGCATTGCCTGAAGCCTACCTCACGGTGTGGGGCGCGTTGGACAAGAGCCTGGCGATTGAGCCAGGGCAGACGTTGCTGGTGCGGGGTGCGACGTCTTCGGTCGGCCTGGCGGCACTGACCTATGCCAAGGCCCGTGGCTTGAAAGTGATTGCCACGACCCGTTCGGCAGACAAGATCCAGCGTCTGCGTGAGATGGGGGCTGATGAGGTGGTGGTCGACAACGGCTCGATTGCCGAACACGTGCGCCAGTGGGTGCCTCAAGGGGTGGATGCGGTACTGGAGGTGGTCGGTGCGGCAACCCTGCGCGACAGCCTCAAGACCGTGCGCCCATTCGGGGCGGTCAGTGTGATCGGTTTGCTGGGCGGCGCGCCGATCCTGGAGCAGTTGCACTTGATGCAGGACCTGCCTTCGGCGGTGAAGCTGAACTTCTTTGGCAGCGGCTTGCTGGGCACGCCGGACATGCCCCTCAAGGACAGCCCCCTGTTGTGGATTGCCAAAGAAGTCGAAGCGGGGCGCATGCCGTCGATCCGTACGAAAACCTTCGATTTCGAACAGATCCCTGATGCTCATCGCCTGATGGAAAGCGATGGGGCCCTGGGCAAACTGGTTGTAAAACTCTGACATTAAGGAGTACATCATGCGGACTTCATTCCTGGCGCTGACCTTGGGCGCCTTGCTCCTTCCCGCCCTTGCCCTGGCCGCTCAACCGGCCCCTGAAAAAGAGGATGTGAAACAGGCGGTCACAGCCCAACTGAACCATTATCAGGCGGCGCTGAACGCTTCTGACCTGGATCAGGTGATGGCGCTTTATGCACAGGACGCGGTGTTCATGCCGCAAAACAGTTTGCCGGCGGTCGGGCGTGACGCCGTACGCCAGGCCTACCAGCAGGTCTTCGCCGCGATCAAACTCAACATACGCTTTACGATTGACGAGATTCGACCGCTGTCACGGGATTGGGCTTTTGCCCGCACGCGCTCCAATGGCACCGCCACGCCACTGGCAAGTGCTCAACCTGGTGGTGCTGAAGGGAATCAGGAAATCTTCTTGCTGCATCGGGAGGCCGATGGGAAATGGCGTTTTGCGCGTTACATTTTCTCTTCTACCAACGCTCCCAGGTAGTTGCGAATGGAGGCCATGCCTCGGATGGCAGGCACACAAAAACGCCGCTCGGTTATGAGCGGCGTTTTTGTGTGTCAGCGATTCAAACTCGGGGAAATGGACCCGCCAACAGAGCGGATCCAGACAATCGGTCAGAGTTTCGGCAACTGCCCGATACGCCCCATCATTTCGGTGACGATCTGCAGGTCCAGCAGGAACTGCTCGGTGGTCTTGAACTCGTTGTCGGTGTGGCCGGTGTATTTGACTTCAGGTCGTGCCAGGCCGAATTGCACGCCGTTGGGCAGGTCATGCACCGACGTTGCTCCGGCCGAAGTACCGAACTCGGGCTTCATGCCCAGGTTCTCGGTGGACACGGCCAGCAACGCCTTGACCCACTCGCCCTCGGGGTTGCGATACATCGGCGCGGCGATCGAGTAATCGAAGGCCGGCGTGATATGGGCCTTGGTGCTCCAGGCGCTCAACTTGTCGGCGATTTCTTTCTTGAGTGTTTCTGGCGACTTGCCTTTTGGCACCCGCAGATTGACGGCCAGCTTGAAGGCTTTTGCATCCATGCCGACAAACGTCAGGGAGGTGGTCAGCGGGCCCATGAAGTCATCGGAGAAGCCCACGCCCAACTTGCCACCCAGGTAATCCAGGCCCCAGTTGTCGGCGGCATAGCGGGCGGCGTCGGTGATCTCGTTGTGCTTGAGCGCTACCTTGCCGTCCAGGCCATTGATGAAGCCCAGCATCCGCGCCACCGGGTTGATGCCCGATTCGGGTTCGGAGGAGTGCGCCGAGACGCCCGTCACGGTCAACTTGACCTCTTTGCCGACGACTTTGGCATCTACCGTGAAGTCACCACCATTGGCCTTGGCATACGCAGCGCCAGCCTGTTGGAGGCTGGCGGCCAGCTCGGTGGGCTTGTCGCTGCGTAGCGTTACCACCGATGCCGAAGGAATTTGGTTGGTCGCAAGCCCGCCGGTCATCGAGAGGATTTCGGCACCTTTGCCCTCGGCCTTGCGCTTGGCGAAGGTTGCCATGACGGTGCCATAGCCTTTCTCGGCGATGACTACCGGATAGCCGCCATCCAGGGCCAGGTTGTAGTTGGGCGTCGGGTTGCGTTCAAAGTAATAGGGGATGGCGTCGCCGGTGGTTTCTTCGGTGGTGTCCACCAGCAGCTTGAAGTTGCGTGCCAGTGGCAGGTTTTCTTCCTTGATCACTTTCATGGCGTACAGCGTGACCACGATGCCGTTCTTGTCATCTTCGGTGCCACGGCCATACATGCGGTCGCCGATCAGCGTGACTTTGAAGGGATCGAGTCGGGTGCCGTCCTTTAACACCCAGTTTTCCGGGGTTACCGGCACCACGTCGGCGTGGGCATGAATGCCGACGACCTCATCACCTGCGCCTTCCAGGGAGATTTCATAGACGCGGTCGTCGACATTGCGAAAGTTCAGGTTGAAGGACTGGGCCAGGGCCTTGATCTTTTCGGCAATCTTTTTGAATTCAGGGTTGTCGTGCTGGGCAACACCCTCAACCTGGAAGGTCGGGATGGCCACCAGTTCACGCAGGGTTTCGGTGGCGGCTGTACCGTATTTCACTCGGGCATAGAGGCCCAGCAGGCGATGGATATCGTTCTGTTGCTCGGCGGTCAGCGTCTTGTTGTCGAGGAAGGCAGTGATGGCCGGGCCGAGATTGGCGGTTTTCGCTACGTCGCTTTTGCCCAGGTTGCCGAGGAACGTGCGGAAATCCTTGATCGAGGCGTCATTCAGGGTTTTGAGAATAGTCGCACTCTGTTGCGGGTTGATGCTGGCGACGGCAGACACGCTAACCGAAGACAGGCTGGCAATCATCAAGGTGGCAGCGGCCAGGTGCTTAAGGGAGAAGTCCATTGCTGGGGCATTCCTTTGCTGGTGGTGTGTGAGAAATGTCTGAATTGTGTATCGGAAACATTTCCACACACTAGCATCACCGACGCGGTGCTGGGGAGCCCTCGGCGGGGTCATGTCCTATCGCAATACGAAAACGCCGCCTCTGGCCAACACGGATGCCCTCAGGTTGATAGCGGTTGAGTCAGTCCAGGCTGTAGCGCACCGACAGGGTGCCTTTTTTCTCGGACAGGCCGAGGATGGTGATCTGGCCCACTTGGGCAAGCGCTTGCACATGGGTGCCGCCACACGCGTAGGGCGGCAGGTCGCCAAAGCCGACTTCCCGGCTATCGCCGTCCAGCACCATGTGGCGTGGCAAGTCTGCGGCGATCCACTGGTTGACCTGGTCCTGCAGGGTGTCGGCCTCCATGACTTGCGCCGACTCGCCACGGATAAAGCTGATCTTGCCTTCGCCGGGCCAGTGGTGGGCCTTGATCGGCATCCAACCCAGGGTTTCGCCAGCGTTGCCGATCAAATGCCCGGCCGAATGCAGGCGCGTATGCAAGGCGCGCCGTTGTGCGTCGATGCGGGCCTGGGTGGGGCCCGGCGTGAGGGGGCGGTCGACGTAATGCACGATGCGCCCGGCCTCCTGCACGACTTTCACGACGGTGCTGTCCCCCAGCCAGCCGGTATCAAAGGGCTGGCCGCCGCCCTGGGGGTGGAAAATGGTCGATTGCAGTACCACTGCAAACTGCTGTTCATGGGGCGTGCACTCCAGCACATCGACATCGGCAACCAGGTGGTCGTGGGTAAAAAACAGGCGCTGGGTCATGGTCTACATCCGCATCAGGGTTCTACCGGGCAGTATAAATAGTGCTCGGATGAGTGATAATCCATTCAAATATCAATGGACCTGTGCGTCATGAGCATCAATCTTCCTCTGCCACTGCTGGGCGAAATGGCGATTTTCGTCAAGGTTGTGGAAACCGGCAGTTTCTCCGAAGCGGCGCGCCAACTGGGCGCTTCGCCATCGTCCGTGAGCCGCAGCATCTCGCGCCTGGAACAGGCCCTGGCCACGCGTTTGTTGCAGCGCACCACGCGCAAGTTGCGCCTGAGTGAGGGGGGTGAAGAAGTCTTCAAGCGCTGCCAGGAGATGGTCAACGCGGCGCGCTCGGTGATGGAAATCAGCGGCCAGTACACCCACGAGGCCGAAGGACTGGTGCGGGTCAGCGTGCCCAAGGCGGTGGGGCGGTTTGTGGTGCATCCGCACATGCCGGAGTTTTTGCGGCGTTATCCCAAGGTTGATGTGCAATTGATCCTGGAGGATCGGCAGGTGGATATGATCGATGACAATGTCGACTTGAGCATCCGTATCACCGACAGCCCGCCGCCGGGGTTGGTGGGGCGCCAGCTGTTGCCGATCGAGCATCTGCTCTGTGCCACGCCACAGTATTTGGCTGCGCACGGCACACCGCTGCACCCCCATGACTTGCTGGAACACAGTTGTATTTACCTGGGAGAAACCCCCGGGGACGCACGCTGGAAATTCCGCCAGGCAGGCAAGACGGTGACGGTCGGCGTGCGCGGCCGGTACGCGGCCAACCACACGGGGGTGCGGTTGGATGCGGTGCTGCAGGATGTCGGGATTGGCAGCTTGCCGTACTTCACCGCGCGGCATGCATTGGAGGAGGGGCGCCTGGTGCAGGTCTTGCCGCACTGGGATTTCATTGCCTCGTACCATGGGGATGCCTGGTTGCTGCATTCACCCACGCGGTACCTGCCGCCGAAGCTGCGGGTGTTTATTGATTATCTGGTGGAGTGCATGGCGAAGGAGCCGACGTTGCGCAGGCGGTAGGAACAATGCGGTCGAAAACAATATGGGAGCGGGCCCGCTCCCACACAAGTCCGCTCCTACATTTGATATCCAGTGCTTTCGGGATCAGTGCTTGGACTGGTCGTGGGGCATGGCCAGCAGCTGTTTTTCCTGGTTCCAGTCGAACGGTTCGTCGTTCTGTTCGGCTTCGAAGCGGCGTTCTTCCAGGGCCTGGTACATATCCAGTTCATCGTCGGGCATGAAGTGCAGGCAGTCACCGCCGAAGAACCACAGCAGGTCGCGCGGTACCAGATGGGCAATCTGCGGGTAGCGCAGGATGACCTGGCTCATCATGTCCTGGCCCAGGTACTGGCTTTCGATCGGGTCGATGGGCAGCAGGGCCCGCAGTTCATCAAAGCGTTCCAGGAACAAGACGTGGCTTTCCTCGGGAACCTGTTCGGCTTCGCCGACGGCTACCAGGATGCTGCGCAGGTGGTCGAGCAAGACGAGATGATCGGCAACGACGTTGGACACGAGAGTAAGTCCTCAAAAGCAAAAACGGGCGCGAGAGTATATAGCTCTCGCGCCCGCTTTTATATGACCGCTGGCTTAACGGACCCTGCCGGGGGCCTGGGCCAGCTCCTCCTTGCTGAAGTCATCCACGTCGATCACCTTGCGTCGCGCCGCTTCAGCCTCACGCAGGGTCTGTGCTTCAGCCGCTTGTAATACGCCAGCTTCCAATGCGGCATCGATGGCGTGTTCCCCGGCGCGAGGCTTGACCTGGCCACTCTTGAGCGCGCTGTGGAGTTTTTTCTGCAGCGGGTGGCTGGCACCCAGCAGGTCGTAGGCCTGTTGCAACGCGCCCACCGGGTCTTCGGCTGATTGTGGGCGGTAGCAGCCAGCCAGCAGCTCTTCGAGGGTCGGATCGCCCTTGGCCCGGCCAATCACGGCGGCGACTTCGGCATCCAGTGCATCGGATGGGCCTGTATGGCGACGGCCGAACGGGAACACGATTACCCTCAGCAGGCAGCCCAGCACTTTATTAGGGAAGTTGCTGAGCAGTTCATCCAGCGCACGCTCCGACTGGCCGAGGCTTTCTTCCATGGCCCAGGCAAACAGCGGTTCCAGGTGATCCGGTGAATCCAGGTCGTGGTAGCGCTTGAGTGCCGCCGAGGCCAGGTACATGTGGCTGAGCACATCCCCCAGCCTTGCCGACAGGCGTTCGCGACGCTTCAACTCGCCGCCCAGCAGCATCATGCTCAGGTCAGCCAGCAGGGCAAACGCGGCGGCCTGGCGATTGAGCGCGCGGAAGTAGCCCTGGCTCAAGCGGTTGCCTGGCGCTTTTTCGAAGTGGCCCAGGCCGAGGTTCAACACCAGGGTACTGGCGGCGTTGCTCACGGCAAAGCCGATGTGCTGCATCAACAGGCCATCGAACTCCTTGAGCGCCTGGTCGCGGTCTTCACGACCGGCGAGGGCCATTTCCTTGAGCACGAATGGGTGGCAGCGGATCGCGCCCTGGCCGAAGATCATCAGGTTGCGCGAAAGGATGTTCGCGCCCTCCACTGTGATGAAGATCGGCGCCCCTTGCCAACTGCGCCCCAAGTAGTTGTTGGGCCCCATGATGATGCCCTTGCCGCCGTGCACGTCCATGGCGTGGCTGATGCACTCGCGGCCGCGCTCGGTCAGGTGATACTTGAGAATGGCCGAGAGTACCGAGGGTTTTTCGCCCAGGTCGACAGCGTTGGCGGTGAGCATGCGGGCGCTGTCCATCAGCCAGGCGTTGCCGCCGATGCGGGCCAGGGCCTCCTGGATGCCTTCGAAAGCCGACAGCGGCACATTGAACTGTTCGCGCACCTGGGCATATTGGCCGGTCACCAGGCTGGTGAACTTGGCGGCCCCGGTACCCACCGCCGGCAGGGAAATCGAACGGCCTACCGACAGGCAGTTCATCAACATCATCCAGCCCTTACCGAGCATCTCCTGGCCGCCGATCAGGAAGTCCAGGGGAATGAACACGTCCTTGCCGGAGTTGGGGCCGTTCATGAACGCCGCACCGAGTGGCAGGTGACGGCGGCCGATGTCCACGCCCGGGGTGTCGGTGGGGATCAGCGCCAGGCTGATGCCCAGGTCTTCTTCTTCACCCAGCAGGTGGTCCGGGTCATGGGCCTTGAAGGCCAGGCCCAGCAGGGTCGCGACTGGGCCGAGGGTTATGTAGCGTTTTTCCCAGTTCAGGCGCAGGCCGAGGGTTTCCTTGCCTTCCCATTCGCCTTTGCAGATCACCCCGGTGTCGGGCATCGCGCCGGCATCGGAGCCGGCCAGCGGGCCGGTCAGGGCAAAGCACGGGATGTCATCGCCACGCGCCAGGCGCGGCAGGTAGTGGTTGCGTTGCTCGTCGGTGCCGTAGTGCAGCAGCAGTTCGGCAGGGCCCAGGGAGTTGGGGACCATGACGGTGGAAGCGAGGTCGCCGCTGCGGGTCGCCAGTTTCATCGCCACCTGGGAGTGGGCGTAGGCCGAAAAGCCCTTGCCGCCGTATTCCTTGGGGATGATCAGGGCGAAGAAGCCATGTTGCTTGATATGGTCCCAGGCCGCCGCCGGCAGGTCCATGGCCTGGCCGATTTCCCAGTCGGTGACCATGGCGCACAGTTCTTCGGTCGGGCCGTCGATAAAGGCCTGCTCTTCTTCGGTCAACTGCGCCTTGGGGTAGGCCAGCAGTTTGTCCCAGTCGGGGCGGCCGCTGAACAGCTCGCCGTCCCACCACACGGTGCCGGCGTCGATGGCATCGCGCTCGGTCTCGGACATCGGCGGCAGCACTTTCTGGAACCAGTTGAAAAGCGGTGCGGTGAAGTACTGGCGGCGCAGGTCGGGCAATAGCAGCGGTGCGGCGACTACTGCAATCAACACCCAGAAAACCAGCAGCAGCCAGCCCGGTGCATGGCTGAAGGCACCCATCGCCAACAGGTAGACGGCGACCACACCCAGGGCGGGCAGGGGCGCGGTGCGACGGTGTGCCAGGTAGGCAATGCCGAGCACCAGAACCAGTATCCACAACAACAGCATATTCAATCCTCCGTGAAACCAGGGGCAGAAGCACCCTCAGAGCTTAGTCGGCATCCGAAAAAGCGGTGCCTGAGGGTGTTACGTGTGTGGCGGGAAGTGCTCTCCAGTCACAGGCAGCAGGCGCCGACATTTGGCCGAATCGTCGTTATCCCTCGGTCGGGCCTGTGGTTAGACTCCAGGCTCGCCTCGGAGAAAATCCCCATGAATGCGTACTTGAGTCCCAGCCGCTTCATCGATAGTGACCACCCCACGGTGGTGGAGTTCGCCGAAAAACATCGCGGTGCGAGCCGCGACCCCCGTGACCAGGCAGTCAGTCTGTATTACGCCGTGCGTGAAGCGGTGCGCTACAACCCTTACACCTTCAGCCGCGATCCGCAAACCCTGGCGGGCAGTTACGCCCTGGCCACCGGGCAGAGTTATTGCGTGCCCAAGGCCACCCTGCTGGCCGCCTGCGCCCGGCATTGCGGCATACCGTCGCGTATTGGCCTGGCGGACGTGCGCAATCACTTATCGACCCCGCGCCTGATCGAGCTGCTCAAGAGTGATGTGTTCGCCATGCACGGCTACACCGAACTGTATCTGGACGGGCGCTGGGTCAAGGCCACGCCAGCGTTCAACAGCCAGCTGTGCGAATTGTTCGATGTGCCGCCACTGGATTTCGACGGGATCAATGACAGTGTGTTCCACCCCTTCAACCGCCAGGGCCAGCGTTCCATGGAGTACGTGGTGGACCATGGGCAATTTGCCGAGGTGCCCGAGGAATTCTTCTTTGCCCACCTGGAGAAATGTTACCCACACCTGTTTGGCGAGCAGTCGCCGCAGCTGTTAGGCGATATGCAGAGCGATTTGAGTCGCGGCTGAACCGGCGTATGCTGCCCCGGCATTCATCTATTCAGAGGTCGATCATGCTGAAGATCTGGGGTCGTAAAAATTCATCAAACGTCAGGAAAGCACTGTGGTGCGCCGAGGAACTGGGCCTGGACTATGAGGCAATTGATGCGGGCGGGGCTTTTGGCGTGGTCGATACCCCGCAATACCGGGCGCTGAACCCCAATGGCCGGGTGCCGATGATCGAAGATGGCGATTTTGTGTTGTGGGAGTCCAACACCATCGTGCGCTACCTCTGCGCCAAACAGGCATCGAGTTGGTACCCGAGTGACCTGCAAGCGCGGGCCAATGCCGAGAAATGGATGGATTGGACCACCTCGACACTGGCCGAGCCGTTCAAGATCGTGTTCTGGGGCGTGCTGCGCACCCCCGCCGAGAAACAGAACTGGGACAACATCCATGCCGGTCGCCAGGCCTGCATCGAGGCATTGGGCACGGTGGAGCAGGCCCTGGCCACGCAGCCCTACCTGTCGGGCAACGAGATCGGCATGGGTGACATCCCCCTGGGCAGCTTTATCTACGCCTGGTTCGAGATGCCTATCGAACGGCCCTCGATGCCTAATCTGGAGGCCTGGTACCAGCGTTTGCAGCAACGCCCGGCCTATCAAAAGGCGGTGATGACCGCGTTGACTTAATACTGACTATTAATACGGGTGACTGTACTTGTGCGGCGCACGCAAGCACCATGCCTGCCGTGCCCCGCAGTTGTATTGCGTGCAGTGCGCCCTTACCTATTGTTTCTATTTCCTTCCTTGGTGCGTAATCCGATATGAGTTCCGCTCTGTCCATCCGGCAGCTAACCAAAACCTACGGCAACGGTTTCCAGGCCCTGAGTGGTATCGATCTGGATGTCGCCGAAGGTGATTTCTTCGCCTTGCTCGGCCCTAACGGCGCCGGCAAGTCCACCACCATCGGTATTCTCTCGACCCTGGTCAACAAGACCAGTGGCACGGTGAATATCTTTGGCCATGACCTGGATAAATCCCCGGCCGCGCTCAAGCGCAGCATTGGCGTGGTGCCCCAGGAGTTCAACTTCAACCAGTTTGAAAAGACCTTCGATATCGTGGTGACCCAGGCCGGTTACTACGGCATCCCGCCGAAAATCGCCAAGGAACGCGCCGAGCAGTACCTGACCCAGTTGGGCCTGTGGGACAAGCGCGACGTGCCATCACGCTCCCTGTCCGGCGGCATGAAGCGCCGCCTGATGATCGCCCGCGCCCTGGTGCACGAGCCGCGCCTGCTGATCCTCGACGAGCCGACGGCCGGGGTGGACATCGAATTGCGTCGCTCGATGTGGACTTTCCTCACCGAGCTGAACCAGAAAGGCATCACGATCATCCTCACCACCCATTACCTGGAAGAGGCTGAACAGTTGTGCCGCAACATCGGCATCATCGACCACGGCACCATCGTCGAAAACACCAGCATGCGTAACCTGCTGGGTCAGTTGCATGTCGAGACGTTCCTGCTCGACCTGAAGAACAACCTGTCCGTGCCGCCCCAACTGATCGGCTACCCAAGCCGCCTGGTGGACAGCCACACCCTGGAGGTGCAGGTCGATAAAGCCATGGGCATTACTGCGCTGTTCAGCCAGTTGGCCACGCAGAACATTGAAGTGTTGAGCCTGCGTAACAAAACCAATCGCCTTGAGGAGTTGTTCGTGTCCCTGGTGGAGAAAAATCTGGCGAAGGTGGCGGTATGAGTTCCGAGTTCCAACCCAACCTGGTAGCGCTTAACACCATCGTCTATCGCGAAGTGAAGCGCTTCATGCGCATCTGGCCGCAGACCCTGCTGCCGCCAGCGATCACCATGGTTTTGTACTTCGTGATCTTCGGTAACCTGATCGGCCGGCAGATTGGCGATATGGGTGGCTTCACTTACATGGAATACATCGTGCCGGGGCTGATCATGATGTCGGTGATCACCAACTCCTACGGCAACGTGGTGTCGAGTTTCTTTGGCAGCAAGTTCCAGCGCTCCATCGAAGAACTGATGGTCTCGCCGGTCTCGCCGCACACCATCCTGATCGGCTACACCCTGGGCGGCGTGCTGCGCGGCCTGATGGTCGGGGCGATTGTGACGGTGCTGTCGATGTTCTTCACCGACCTGCAGGTGCATCACCTGGGGGTGACCATCCTGGTGGTGGTACTGACGGCGACGATCTTCTCGCTGCTGGGCTTTATCAACGCAGTGTTTGCGCGCAACTTCGATGACATCTCGATCATCCCGACCTTTGTGCTGACCCCGCTGACCTACCTGGGCGGGGTGTTTTACTCGATCACCTTGCTGCCGCCGTTCTGGCAGACCGTATCGCTGGCCAACCCGGTGCTGCATATGGTCAACGCCTTCCGCTACGGGATCCTCGGCGTGTCGGATATCAAGATCAGCGTGGCGATCACCTTTATGATCGTGGCCACGGTGGTGTTGTACATCGGATGCGCGCGGTTGCTGGTGAGTGGGCGTGGGATGCGGACCTAAGCATCCAGCCGAACAGGCTCAAAAATGTTGGGGTAGGCTTGTGTGCGGGCTTGCCCTGATGCCAGTCAGTTAAGCCTTTTTTATAGGGGCGAGCTTGCTCGCGAAGAACTTGAGAGCGCCGCGGTTATCTAGCAAACACGCGTTATCGTTGACGTCCTTCGCGAGCAAGCTCGCTCCTACATTTGGATTTGTGTGTGGCTTAGGGCTGCAGGGCGATTTCGATCAGCTCATGCAGCTCTTCAACCTGCATCGGCTCGCTAGCAAACAGAATCCGAAATACCGTTGGCGCCGCCAGCAAGTTGATCAGCCGATCTACGCTGGGCAATGCCTGGCCGCCCCCCTGATAACGCTGCAGAATCACCTGCAACTGCCCGCCCAGAATCGTCACGCAATACCCCGGCGTCTGGCTGCACTGCACGTCGCGCATCATGTTGCGCCCCGGTTCCGAACTCATCTCGTCCAGGTATTGCTCGGCCCAGGCCCGCAGGTCGCCGCGCAGGCTGCCGGTGTTGGCCGGTTCGCTGTCCGGGCGCATGCGCGCTAGGGCGACGTCGGCGAGCAGGGCGGCCAGATCGCCCCAGCGCCGGTAAATCGTCGAAGGTGTCACGCCTGCGCGCGCGGCGATCTGGGGCACGGTCACGCTGGCGCGCTCTTGCTCCTGGAGCAACTGACGCACCGCCGAATGAACCGACTCTTGTACCCGGGCACTGCGGCCCCCCGGGCGGAGGCCTTCTTTTATCGCCATGTCAAAACCTTAACACAAAGAATTTGCTTTAAGCTCGATGCAGTAGCACACTGCGCAAAAGCAAAATATTAGCTTTAGCGGAGCATGCCCATGTCCAGCGTCACTTCTCACCGTTCTAGCCTGGTGTTCCTGGCGATCACTCTGCTGACGTTTCTCGCGGCCTCCAGCGCGCCGACGCCGTTGTATCACCTTTACCAGGAAGGCCTGCATTTTTCCGCCGGTACCCTGACGCTGATCTTTGGGGTGTATGCCTTGAGCCTGTTGGCGGCGTTGCTGACGGTCGGCTCGCTGTCGGATCACCTGGGGCGCAAACCCGTGATCTTTGTCGCGTTGGTCCTGAATATGCTGGCGATGCTGCTGTTTATCCACGCGGACAGTGTCGCCTGGCTGATTGCTGCCCGCACCTTGCAAGGGTTTGCCACGGGCATGGCCACCGCCGTGCTGGGGGCCGCGTTGCTCGATATCGACCGCCAGCAGGGCCCGTTGGTCAACAGTGTCGCGCCGTTGCTGGGCATGGCCTGTGGCGCCATGGGCAGCAGTTTGCTGGTGGAGTTCGCGCCGTTGCCCACTCAGTTGATCTACTGGGCCTTGTTCGGGCTGATGCTGTTGCAGAGCCTGTCTGTGTGGCGGCTGCGGGAGAGTGTCAGCCGCATGTCGGGTGCGCTGGCTTCGCTATGGCCGACTTTGCACGTGCCGCCCCAGGCGCGCAGGGCCTTGTGGCTGTCGTTGCCGGTGGATATCGCCGTGTGGGCGATGGGCGGTTTCTACTTGTCGCTGGCACCGTCGCTGGTGCGGGCGGCGACCGGATCGACCTCCAACCTGATCGGTGGCGGTCTGGTTGCGGTGTTGACCTTGAGCGGTGCGCTGATGATCTTCAGCCTGCGCAATCGCCCGGCAGACAAGGTGCTGCGCCTGGGGGCAAGCCTGTTGGCTGTGGGTGTCGCGTTGATCCTCGCTGCTGTCCACAGCGCCAGCCTGCCGCTGTTTTTCTTCGCCACGCTGATTGCTGGCAGCGGCTTTGGCGCAGGTTTTCTTGGGGCGGTGCGCAGCGTGGTGCCCCTGGCGTTGCCCCATGAGCGGGCCGGGTTGATGTCGGCGTTTTACGTCCTGAGTTACCTGGCGTTTTGCCTGCCGTCTTTGCTGGCAGGCAACCTGACCCGCAGTTTTGGCCTGATCGCGACCACTGACGGCTACGGTGTGGTGTTGATCATATTGGCGCTCGGCGCCTTGATTGGCTTGATGAGGCAGGCACCCGTCAAGGCTGTATATAGGTAAAACAGATAACAGTTAGAGATATTACCCGTTATATAGATATTCGTTCGGCTTCTATCATGGGCTCAACCTCATACGAGGAAGAGGATTTAGCCATGACGTGCCCCAATAGCATCAACAGCAGTTACAAGCCGTTCAGCCACCTGGCCGGCCCCAGGGAAGTGATTCGCCAGTTCACCCCCAACTGGTTCGCCGCCACCATGGGGACCGGCGTGCTGGCATTGGCCCTGGCGCAATTGCCGGTGCAACTGCCGGGTGTCTATGCCATCGCCGAAGGGCTGTGGCTGCTGACGATTTTCCTGTTTGTGTTGTTCAGCGGCTTATATGCGGCGCGCTGGGTGATGTTCTACGACGAGGCACGGCGGATTTTCGGGCACTCCACGGTCTCGATGTTTTTCGGCACCATCCCCATGGGCCTGGCGACCATCATCAATGGCCTGCTGCTGTTTGGCCTGCCGCACTGGGGCGAGGGCGTGGTGCAACTGGCTCAAGCCCTGTGGTGGCTGGACGTGGCCATGGCCTTGGCGTGCGGGGTGTTGATCCCGTTCATGATGTTTACCCGTCAGGAGCACAGCATCGACCAGATGACGGCCGTCTGGCTGCTGCCGGTGGTGGCCGCCGAAGTCGCCGCCGCCAGTGGTGGCTTGTTGGCGCCGCACCTGGCCGATGTCCATTCGCAACTGGTGATGCTGGTGACCAGCTACGTGCTCTGGGCATTTTCCCTGCCCGTGGCCTTCAGCATTCTGACCATCCTGATGCTGCGCATGGCCCTGCATAAACTGCCCCACGCCAATATGGCGGCGTCGAGCTGGCTGGCCCTTGGCCCGATCGGCACCGGCGCCCTGGGCATGTTGCTGCTGGGCCAGGACGCGCCGGCCATCTTCGCCGCCAATGGTTTTGCCGGGATCGGTGAGATTGCCGCAGGCCTGGGGCTGGTTGCCGGCATCACCCTGTGGGGCCTTGGCTTGTGGTGGATGTTGATCGCGGTGCTGATCACCCTGCGTTACCTGCGCGCCGGTATTCCGTTCAACCTGGGCTGGTGGGGCTTTACCTTCCCGTTGGGGGTGTATGCCCTGACCACGCTGAAACTGGGCAGTACCTTGCACCTGGCATTTTTCAGCGTGACCGGCAGCGTGCTGGTCGCCGCCCTGGCCCTGATGTGGCTGGTTGTCAGCAAGCGCACGGTGCAGGGTGCCTATAAAGGTGAGCTGTTTGTTTCACCGTGCATTGCAGGATTGGGGAATAAGTAAGCAGGATTAGGTAAAGTCGTGGCCTGAAAACCAATAAAGCCTTCAGGCCACGCAGGAACACGGACGATGAGTCACCCCTCGCAATTCACCTTGCTGCGCAAACGGCGCTTTTTGCCGTTCTTCATCACCCAGTCCCTGGGGGCGTTCAACGACAATATCTTCAAGCAGTCGTTGATTCTCGCCATTCTCTACAAGCTGGCCATCGAGGGCGACCGCTCGATCTGGGTCAACCTCTGCGCCTTGTTGTTTATCCTGCCGTTCTTCCTGTTCTCGGCCCTGGCCGGGCAGTTTGGCGAGAAATTCAACAAGGATGCGTTGATCCGCGCGATCAAGATCGGCGAGATCGTGATCATGGCCGTCGGCGCCGTGGGCTTCATGACCAACCACCTGGAATTGATGCTACTGGCGCTATTTGCCATGGGTACCCATTCGGCGCTGTTTGGTCCGGTGAAGTACTCGATCATGCCCCAGGCCCTGCGTGAAGAAGAGCTGGTGGGCGGCAACGGCCTGGTGGAAATGGGCACGTTCCTGGCGATCCTCGCCGGGACCATCGGTGCCGGGGTCATGATGTCCTCAACCCACTACGCGCCGGTGGTGTCCACCGCGATTGTCGCCATTGCCGTGCTGGGTTACCTGGCCAGCCGTGGCATCCCTCGCGCGGCGGCATCGAGCCCCGAGATGCGCCTGGACTGGAATATCTTCAGTCAGTCCTGGGCCACCTTGCGCCTGGGCCTGGGGCAAACGCCCGCCGTGTCGCGCTCGATTGTCGGCAACTCGTGGTTCTGGTTTGTCGGGGCGATCTACCTCACGCAAATTCCGGCCTACGCCAAAGAGTGGCTGTATGGCGATGAGACTGTGGTCACCCTGATCCTCACCGTATTCTCGGTCGGTATCGCCCTGGGCTCGATGCTCTGCGAAAAACTCTCCGGGCGTAAGGTGGAAATCGGCCTGGTGCCTTTTGGCTCGTTCGGCCTGACGGTGTTTGGCCTGTTGCTGTGGTGGCACTCTGGCGGCTTCCCGCAGAACGTCCAGGCCAACGATTGGCTGACGGTCTTGAGCTATGGCCAGGCCTGGTGGGTATTGGCCGATATCCTTGGCCTTGGGGTGTTTGGCGGTTTCTACATCGTGCCGCTGTACGCCCTGATCCAGTCGCGCACCGCCGAGAACGAGCGGGCGCGGGTGATTGCCGCCAATAACATCCTCAATGCGCTGTTCATGGTGGTCTCGGCGATTGTCACCATCTTGCTGCTGAGCGTGGCCAAGCTGTCGATCCCCGAGCTGTTCCTGGTGGTGTCGCTGCTTAACATTGCGGTCAATACCTACATCTTCAGGATTGTTCCCGAGTTCACCATGCGCTTCATGATCTGGCTGCTTGGCCACTCCATGTACCGCGTGCAGCATCGCAACCTGGAACATATCCCGGACGAAGGCGCGGCGTTGCTGGTGTGCAACCATGTGTCGTTTGTCGATGCATTGCTGATTGGTGGGGCGGTGCGTCGGCCGATTCGTTTTGTGATGTATTACAAGATCTACCGTTTGCCGGTGCTTAACTTTATCTTCCGCACGGCCGGGACGATTCCGATTGCCGGGCGCCATGAAGACCTGGAGATCTACGAAAAGGCCTTCCAGCGTATCAGCCAATACCTGAAGGACGGTGAGCTGGTGTGTATCTTCCCGGAAGGCAAATTGACCGCCGACGGTGAGATGAACGAGTTCAAGAGTGGGGTGACGCGGATTCTTGAGGAGACGCCGGTGCCGGTGATTCCCATGGCGTTGCAAGGGTTGTGGGGGAGCTTTTTCAGCCGCGATCCGAACAAGGGGATCTTTCACCGGATCTGGTCGCGGGTAACGTTGGTGGCGGGGCCGCCGTTGGCGGTGGAGCAGGCGACGCCAGAAGCCTTGCAGGAACAGGTTGGGGCGTTGCGGGGGAGTGTCAGGTAGGTTTTTTCGGATTTAAGGGCCTCATCGCAGGCAAGCCAGCTCCCACATTTGAATGTATTCCCACATCAAATGTGGGAGCGGGATTGCTCGCGATGACGGTGGTGGCCTAGGCGCTGATCTTGAGACCAATCAACCCGGCAATGATCAACGCCACACTGGCCAACCGGAACAGCGCCATGGACTCGCCAAACAGGATAATCCCGGCGATCACCGTGCCCACTGCACCGACACCGGTCCAGATGGCATAGGCGGTGCCCAGCGGCAACTCCTTCATGGCCAGCCCCAACAGGCCAAGGCTGACGGCCATGGCGGCAATCGTCAGAGCGGTGGGCAGCGGTTTGCTGAAACCGTCGGTGTATTTCAGGCCGACGGCCCAGCCAACTTCAAACAGCCCGGCGAAAAACAGAATGACCCAGGACATAAAGACCTTCCTTTTAGAAGTGGGGCCGTCCCCGGATTGAATGCTCAAACGAGTCGCGGGGTCGTCCCCGCGAAGGTGCGTAGAGTGCCGAAAAGCCCGCGTCCGATCAAGTTTCGGCGAGGGTCTTGCGGTCTTCTTTTTCGCTCATCCGGCGGAAATACGTCGACAACAACGCCCCGGAAATATTGTGCCAGACGCTGAACAGTGCGCTTGGCACCGCCGCCAGTGGCGAGAAGTGCACACTCGCCAGCGCAGCACCCAACCCGGAGTTCTGCATGCCCACTTCCAGCGCCAACGACTTGCGTTGCGCCAGCGGCAGTTTGAACACATGGCCGGTGAAGTAACCGAGCAAGTAGCCGAAGCTGTTGTGCAGCATCACCACCGCCATGATCAGCAGGCCCGATTCGGCGATCTTCGCCTGGCTCGCTGCGACTACGGCTGCGACGATCAGCACGATGCTGACCACCGATACCAGTGGCAATACCTCAACGGCGTGCCGCACACGGGGCCCCAGCAGGCGTTGGGCTGCTACGCCAAGGACGATAGGCAGCACCACCACTTGCAGGATCGACCAGAACAATTCCATGAACGACACCGGCAGCCAGGCCGAGGCCAGCAGCCAGATCAGCGCTGGCGTCAGCAGCGGGGCGAGGAGGGTGGTGATGGAGGAGATAGCTACCGACAGCGCGAGGTCGCCACGGGCCAGCCAGGTCATGACATTGGAGGAGGTGCCGCTTGGGCAGCAACCGACCAGGATCACACCGACGGCGATTTCCGGCGGCAGTTGGAAGACCTGGCACAGCAACCAGGCCACGCTGGGCATGATCACAAACTGTGCGACCACACCCAGTGCCACACGCCACGGGTGGCGAGCGACCTCGGCGAAATCTTCAAGTTTGAGGGTCAGCCCCATGCCGAACATCACCAGGCCCAGCAGCGGCACGATGGCGCCTTTGAGGCCGATAAACCAACTGGGCTGCAGGAACGCAAGCACGGCAAAGATCAACACCCAGTAGGCGAAGGTATTGCCGACGAAGCGGCTCAGGGCGGCGAGTGCACGCATGGGGATGTCCTTATTATTAGAAAAGTAACCAGGGTGGAAACCGGATCAAATGTGGGAGCAAACCAGCTCCCACATTTTGATCTTCACACGGCTTAGATGCCTTGCGGGGTCTCTTCACCGCCGAGTGCTTCCACCAGCGCCGGCAGGAAGTCGCCAAAGGTCAGCATCATCAAGGTAAAGCTGGCATCCAGTTGGCCCAGGGCTTCGTCGCCGCCGTCCTGTTCGGCCTGGTCTTGCAGCAGGTCTTCGAACTTCAGGCGCTTGACCGTCATCTTGTCGTCGAGCATGAAGGACAATTTGTCCTGCCAGGCCAGGGACAGTTGGGTCACGACTTTGCCTGTGCTCAGGTGCAGCTGGATTTCTTCGCCGGTCAGGTCCTGGCGCTTGCAGCGCACGATACCGCCGTCTTCGTGGGTGTCGCGCAGTTCGCATTCGTCGAGGACGAAGAAGTCATCGGCCGGTTTCTGGGTGGTGACCCAGTCGGTCATCACGGCGGTTGGCGCGGTTTTCACGGTCAGTGGGCGTACCGGCAGGGTGCCGATCACTTCACGCAGGGTCGACAGCAGGTCTTCGGCGCGCTTGGGGCTGGCCGAGTTCACCAAGATCAGGCCCTGTTTCGGCGCGATGGCGGCGAAGGTCGACGAGCGACGGATAAAGGCACGTGGCAGGAACGCCTGGATGATTTCATCCTTGATCTGGTCGCGTTCCTTTTTGTAGACCTTGCGCATTTGCTCGGCTTCGATCTCTTCGACCTTTTCCTTCACCGCATCACGCACCACGCTACCCGGCAGGATACGTTCTTCCTTGCGCGCAGCGATCAGCAGGAAGTCACCGCTGACGTGCACCAGGGGCGCGTCTTCACCTTTACCAAAAGGCGCGACGAAACCGTAAGTGGTCAACTCCTGGCTTGCACAAGGGCGCGCCGGTTTGGTGGCCATTGCAGTTTCCAACGCCTCGGCATCAACAGGCAGATCTTGGGTCAGGCGATAGATAAGCAGGTTTTTGAACCACATGGGATGAGTCTCTCCTTTATACAAAGTGGGGCATTATTCTCTTGATAGCGTCTGAGGCCAACCCTGCCTAAGCCATTGGAAGGGCTGAAAAAAAAGATTTAAGAAAGTGCTTGCCAGACTAGGGGTCGCTCCGTAGAATGCGCGCCACACCGAAACGAAGGGTGATTAGCTCAGCTGGGAGAGCATCTGCCTTACAAGCAGAGGGTCGGCGGTTCGATCCCGTCATCACCCACCATTCGCTTCATGTGTTACGCGCAGCGGTAGTTCAGTCGGTTAGAATACCGGCCTGTCACGCCGGGGGTCGCGGGTTCGAGTCCCGTCCGCTGCGCCATATTCGGTAACCTGGAACGCTGAACGCCAGGTGACCACAGAAAGCCCGCTCATTGAGCGGGCTTTTTGTTGGTGCGCCAGGCATGGCGCGTTGCGCGCAAGCGCAACCAGCTTGGCTGTGGTGGCCACGCTGGTGACTGGGAGGTGAAAGTCCTCTACACACCCGGCAAGGGGAAGTGTTAGCCAGAGG
>NZ_MNPU01000068.1 GCF_001983165.1 Pseudomonas gessardii
ACGGGCGACTTGAGCACTTACGAGGTACCGCCTTGGGCTTTAGAAATTTAACCAATTACATAGCCAGGTGCTTGCTGAAGTCAGGAGGGTTTAGAAATCAGCTACACCCTTAAATGCGAAGAGCCGTATTACGGTAGTCAGGCTGCGACATCTCTTCACGACACCCCTTCACAACGCCGATTTCCCATGACGACACCTCTTCACGTATACGGGCTACCGAACCAGGACGTGGCAAAACCCACAAGCCGCGTGCCATGCGGCTTTCAGCCACGACACCTCTTCACGACACCTCTTCACAACGCCAATTTCCCATGACGACACTCCATGACGACACCCCTTCACGCTCGATATGCCTGAAAGCCGCATGGAGCGGGCTTAAAGCCAAAAACGCGGATTGACCGCGTGAAAGGCTGCTCTCTATGGGAAGTTACACCTCAGACTTCCATAAATAAAAGATGGGGAGTGGGGCTCAAAACTTTAAACCTGTGTCGCGAAGCGGGGGAAGGCGGTGTATCGGAAGTGAGAAAACGCCTGCGGACGGGAGAGGGCAGCTAGCGGATTCGGAGCGCACTAAATCCTTGGGATTGATTGCGATGGTGGGAGCATTGGCACAACGCAAATTTGCGGGCTGGAGTAAGCAGCCAGGATTGAGAGGGAGTAAATCTCATGCACGGGAGCGAACAACTGGAACTACTGCTTGGATCAATCGGCGCATTGAGTGCCGGGTTAGCAACCGCCTGGCTGACCTGCTACGGATCGAGGTATGTACTCAGCGATGCGAAAACCGACTGCGCGAAACTGCGGGCGGCGATGAAAGCCTTGGCTGGCAAATATGCGAGCGTAAGGGGAGGGCCAAGCGAATGATCTTCGCGAACCTGCCATACCTCGGAGCATGGACATCAGCGATCCACGGGATGATTTTTCCTGGCATGTGCATTACCGGCATCGCTTGCTGCGTAAGCTTGTCGATCAAGTCAGCATTGGTTGTCACCAGCGTGATATCGAACATAAAGAGCCGGCGAAACACGGCAATGAACAGGCGGTGACATTTGGAGTTTAGAAAAAGAGATGACGGTAGGTTATTCCCGCCGGTGCTACCAAACGGCGATTTCATAGGCGTTGCCCATGGGAGCCAACTCCGGCAGGTTCTTTTTTCAGTGCGAGAAGACGGCCTGTACGGGGAGGGTGTATTTCTCCTATGGCACGAGATAGCCGGCGTATCCATCACTGACGCCAAAGGATTCCAGATTCGGAGCGGAAAATATGCCAGCGGCGGAATTGGATTTAACGCAGGGGCATCTGCGCTGCTCGATCTGACTGGGGAAATCGTTACCCGGATAGACGGATACACTGTCGACTACTGCCTGATGAATCGCATCAGCTACGAGTCAAAACGAAAGGTGTTACCCAGTCATTAGTAGTGAGGCGACAGCCCAGCAAGACGACTGGGCCATCAACCGTGTTAGAAGTGAAGCGACTTACTTCCATAAAATAAACTTTGGTGGATCTTGTAGAGGTCAACCTGTGTCGCGTAGCGGATAGCCCTGACGGCCGAAAATAGATGAAATGACGAGGCAGGCATGAGCAAGCTAAAGGGGATACGTCTGTACGGATCAAGTGGCGATCAAGCTGTATACCAATTCTGTATTCCCGGCGAACCGAGTTGGATACGGCAGATGTTTGTTGAGCTAGAAAGGCGCGTCCCTGGAAGTCATGACCTGCTGATTGTGCTGCTTAATGTACAGAAGTGTCGAGAAATGAGGGGGCTTGGCTCTGAGGCAGTATTCCGTCTGCTTAAAGATGCGGAGGAAGAACTTAACGCTGGAGATCGCAATTTTCTGTTGAGAACGTTTTACATTGGTTTTCTCACAGAACTAAAAATCCTGTTTGATCGTTTGAACACGATGCGAGTTGATGAGCGGGACAAGGTTCTTGATGGCATGCGTCCATACTACAGATCTACAGGGAGCTATATGGAAACCTCATTCGATGAGCTTGAGCGAATCTTACTTATGGGAAATCAAAATATTGAAAGTTATTGGTCTGCCGTGAAACGCGATCTATGAAATGTGTCGCGAAGCGGATGAATGCAGGCCGTTACGGTGACCTACAAAAATACGGAATAGATGTTTTATGTATGGAGTTAATGAGTTGATCGGGGCCAGCGTTAGTTTTTCTTTCGATGGCTACAACCTACCTGGTGACATGGGGTCGTCTGAGGAAATATTAGAGGTCCTGCATGCGGACATTCCTGGAGTCAGGATCTCCTAAATGCAATCTTGCTGACTCAAGAGTGTGCAGAGTTGCGTGAGCGAAGTTCTATGGTGATGGCGGTATTGCTTAGTGAATACGAGCCAACACTCGGGCACGCTGATGCGTTGCGAGCAAGAACTTTTTTTGCCGCGGCTATCACAGAGCTGAAGATGGTTCTTGATGAAATTAAAGATTATCCGCAAGCAGAGCAGGAAAAAGTATTGTCGCGTTTGGGTGATTATTTAGGTGAAGGCGTCAAAAAGTTGGACACCTCGTTTGAAGGTATGGAACATGTATATTTGCTGAGCAACCCGAATACGGGGAGATATTGGTTGTCGGTGAATCGATAAAAAAACATGCGTCTTTGTATTGGAGATAGTTGAATGCATTCAAGTGCGAGCTGTAAAAATCGAATGCTGTGCTGGAATCCAGGAACTGACCAGGTAGTTTTAGTACCATGGCCAGATTTAAACGGACTGAGCGATAGTTACAGGATGAGCGCTCTGGCTTGTTATCCTCATGTACAGCAAATGAGTGATGAGCAAAGGAAGGCACTGGTCTTTATCGAAGGGATGACGCTAATTATTCGTGAAGGTTGCTCACCCGCAGCGGTGCACCAAGCACTCTGGGGGCTAAGTGAGTACCGTAGTGGCTGTCCAGAAGACATGCCCAGTGCAGAAGCTTCGGTGATTCCTTTCAAAAACTAGATCTGAGAAATACGAATACTGTCTTCTTGCCCAGTGCTTTCTCCATCATATTTACCCCCTGAAAATGGGGGTAAGTCTGTGGATAAAGCCCTGCCGCAGCTGACGGGGAACGCTCCCCCGGCGATGCTCAAATTTCAATCAGCAGGGCGAAATCCGGCATCACACTTGACGTTCGCAATCGAGACAGAGATATTCCCCTCGGCACACTGGTAGGTGCCTGCCGTCCACATTGGCAAAGCGAAAGCTCTACCGACAAACCATACGCATCGCGGATCACCCTAGTTGCGCTACTCTACGATTTGGTATCAGCCAATAATGTATTGGATTCGAATCGTCTGGAGCTTTGCAAAACATGGATGCTCAAGCCAGTGAGAAACTTCTCGACCTGATCAACAGCCCGGGCGAGACTCTAGTACCCTATCGCGAAGGTTGTACCTTCTTCCCTCCACTTGAATTCGTCTTCGATGTGCTCGGCATGCCTGAGTTGCCCAAGCAATGCTATGAGCAAAATCATCAGCCTGGCTGGTTGACCTGGAAGACCTTCAGCAAATGGATGAGCAAGCCGCCTGCTGCCATGCAGTTGCGGCCAAGCCAGATCCTAAAACTCACTAAAACACTCGCGACCAACCCTAGTTCCCATGGGCTGCTACATGACTCGTTGCGGAAGGATGCCCTCTGGAAGCCTTACGCCCAATGGATTGTCCTTGTTCACCGCACTTTCCAGAGTGAAGTTTGCAGCGCTTACTGGGCGGGCTTGCTAGAAACGGAATGGCAATTGATGTGCAAAATTCTCCCAGCGATGCCTACTAACCGGGCCAGATTGGAAGCTCTGGCCAATAGCTCGCTGATGCACACGTTGGGTGCTCCAGGCTCCCCCGAGCGTATGCTGCAACTGCTGGCTTGTGAGTCCGATGCTGACAAGGTGGTGGCGGGCTCTGACTTCATCAATTATCGGCTAGCGGACCTGGCTAGTTTCCTGCTTCGCTTCGCCGCCTGGCACATAGTGGACAGCAGTTTGGCCCAATGGGTGCTTACGATTCGGGCGGGGAAACAGAACGAAATGTTGTTCGCGGATCTGCTTCCTGTGAGGCAGAAAGCGGGAGGCTGGACGAATGCAGTTGAGTTCTGCCTGAAATATTTCGCTGTGCTGTGCCGTTGCCCAGCCGACGATACCCTTTCATCTTCCTTGGGTCGGATCTGGGCCGAGCACGACTACGATCAAAATGAATTCCCGGAGATTGCTTCCCGGCAACACACGCTGCGTGATTGGCTCTCTGGCGAGAAAGGGCGACCCAAGCGCAACAGCGTGCTGTCGTTCGCCACGGCGGTCGCACACAAGGCGACTGTTTTACGCGGTCTAACTGCAAGCGAGGCCCAGGCTGAGGTCACAGGCTTGGTTTACTGCTTTCATTTCGCTGAGACCAGTCGGTATATGCTGGGTGAAATGCAAAAGAGACGTTTCTCAGAGTCGCTAATCGAGGCGGTTTTTTTTTCCTATGTAGAGGAGTACCGCAAGGCTCGAAATTTACTAGGCCAGCCCCTGGTCTGATCGGGAAGAGTCGAGTTGATGTCGACCCTTCCCGTTGCACATCAGTCTGCTATTTGGTCTTCCCAGTCCACCGGGCGCTCATCTTCGCCACGGGAACTCCAGTAGGCGTCGCTAGTAGGATTCAGTTGGTTGGAGCGGTTGTCATCGTCATGCTTTGCCATGGGTATTTCCTCTTGAGTGAAAGGCGATGCTTTGGTAAGCGAGGCCATCATGAGTCAGGTGATGGAAATACCAGAGGAATTGGCTGGGAAGAAAGTAACGACCTCAGCCGCTCTCAAATGCTGCTTAATGGCACAGACTCGGCCCGCCGACTGCGAAAAGTTTTAGTCGGTATCTCGACTACCTGCGACCGCCTAACCAAATCCTCATGGCCGCTAGGTGCTGCCAGCTCAACTGGTACCGGCGGTGAGATGCTGTGACGTTTGGCCGACCTGGCATACACTGGGTAGCTAAGCCCTGCCACTGGCGCTACTGGTGGTGGCGTTCGTAGACGTGCATCCCATTGAGAACAATGCGTGAGCGATTCGGTTCTTTACATCCCGCTGCTGGCTTCCCAGGCCAATTCCTTGGTTGATCCGAGTACTTCTGCTCGCGTCCTGTTGGGGCAGTGGGACGTCCCCCAAGTGGCTTCGGTGGCAGTCCTCCAGAATTTGCCGGCTCTGGACGGTAAACCGAAAAGCGAAATGCTCGTAGAGAAAGCCCTGGCCGAGTTGATTTCGATTGGAACAGAGCTGAGCCACACGCATCCACCAGGTACTTTTTCTAATCTGATCGCAGGCAAATTTAAGCCAGAGTTGTTTGAGCGCGGGCTGGCGCTCATGCCTCGACTGCGTGTTCGCTTCCTTGATGAGGAGACGTTGGACGCAAAACAATTCCTCAACGGTGGGATCTGGGACTTCAATTTCCGTGCTGCGCACGCCCAGAAGCTCAACCCGCTCAAGCATTCGTTCGAGACGTCATCGGGAAAAACAATTTCTCTGTCGAATCAGCAGAGCCGTACATTCCGCATTATTCATGCCGAACCCGATGAGAGCATTCATATCCAGGGCCTCGCTGGTACCGGTAAGACCCATATGATCGAACGCTTAGTGGACTCGCTTTCCTCAAGCCGACCACTCGTGCTGGCTTTCACCGCGGTCCAGCTCCAGGCATTGATGCAACGAATCGGAGCCGCGAACGTGAGAGGAATGACGTTCGGAGATCTCGCCAACTATGTGCTCGAGCGAGGTGTCGGCTATTACCGACCAGGTAAGCGGGCATCTGCTCGGCACCAGGTTACCCCGGAAGACATTGCGTCACGGTTGGGTTTCGGATGGATCAGTAGGCTCAGCCCAGCTCAAGTAGCCACGGCCTGCGCAAGAATGGTGGCCGCATTTTGCAACAGCATTGATTTTGCGTTAGCCGAGCAGCACATCCCAAAGGGGCTTGCTCTTGATGCCGTAGATCGATTGGTGCTGGTGGGGTATGCGCAAAAATTGTGGGAGCAGACCATAGAGCCGACCGATCCGCGCCTTCAGCTCCCGCTTCGTGGGTATCACCGAATTAAGCACATGACCCTGCTTCATGAGGCAGTGATAGGCCTAGAATTCACCCACATTATTGTCGACGAAGCGCACGACCTTAGCTGGCCACTCTCGGTATTTCTCGACCGCTGTACTCAGCCCGTGATTACATTGGGTGATGCATGCCAGCGCCTTGATGGGAGCTACCACCAGCGTGCTAGCACCCTCCGCAAGCACGAGATCACACACTCCATTCGCGCCGGCCGGCAAATCGAGGGAGTCATAAACCCCCTCATCGACAAACACCCGATCCTGAAATTGGCCTCGATCGAGGGCAACAACGGTATCGAGACGAAGATTGTTTACTACGACAAGCCAGAGGTTCCCACTGGGGCTGTGACAATTCTCGTAGATTCCGAGTGGGGATTATTCGAGTGGTTTCAGCGCCTGGCCATCGCTGGCGCGCGTTTCAGTTTGCTACCGGGTGCAGTCAACACCTTCCGCCGGTTCATTCTCGACTGCATAGGCCTGTTCCATGATCAAGAACGGCCAAAGCATAGCGCGCTCTTCAAATACACCCACTGGGATGATCTCCGGGCGGACATGGGCAGCAAAAATAGTAGCTTTCAGCGCATCGACCGGATGCTCAGCAAAGGCTATAGCTCATATGAGTTCGAGGCATCGTTACTCAACCTCGATGTGTCAGGTACAGCCCTGCTTCAGCTTGGCCGGGTCATGGACGCACGCAATTCCGAAATCGACGCAGTGATGCTCGCTCCAGACTTGCTCAGTCAAGTAGGGCCTGGCGACCGAATTGCAGCGAGCAGGGCTTTTGCAGCCCTTTACACGGGTGGATCGAGAGCTCGTCACAAGCTCATCGTTCCTGGTTATCTCCGGGACTGGGCGTCTGATATGTCCACGGCAGCGAAAGCTCAGATAACCTCATCTTCATGATGGTGGGCTCCATCAAAACAGTGCTGTCTCGAAGGCAGCGGCCAACAGCAATTGAATGGCGTTGCCGCAACGTCCTCCTTGGCTAGAGAGAAAAGATCACCCTGATAATCTGCATAGCATAGTGCGGCATGGAGCGCAGGCAGCGTGTCGGCGAAGCGTGTCACGCTGGTCCCGTCGAAGGAATTTGCACTGGCGGCAGCGCACATTCCGATCCGTCGAGCGCTGTTTACCCGGCCAACGTGGTAGTAGCAGTTGCGGCGACGAGAAAGGACACCCCATGCAGCCATGGTTTGCAGCTTCCAAGGGGTGCTCCCTCCGAGAAATATCCCTACGGATGGGCTCAGGAACTCACGCACATCGTCTGGCTCCATTCCATCCTGCACAGCAATGAGCAACCTTCGAGGAAATCCCTTCAGCCGATCCAGCCAGCGCAGGCTGAAATCCAGAGACTCTATCCCACCTGCCACGATGTCAGGTAGGACAACCCAGTCAGCGTCTTCGCCAAGAAGATCCACGGCACGGCCGAAAGCACGCTCATCGAACTGCGTGCCCTGCTGGTAAGCGCTCCACGCTCCGTTGTCCAAAGCGTAATGCTCGAACCCCTCAGTGCGCAGAACCCCGGCCGCAGAAACGAGTAAGCGCCAACCCGCCCCGCGCATTGCTGCGAGGTTGCGGCGTGTGCCGGTTCGGCTTGCATACGAGACCATCGGCGGGGGGATGTAGCCAAGCCGCTCCTCAATATCCAACTCCATGTCGGCTGACCCGTCCATACAGTAGTAATCGGCATATGCTGCTAGCGCTTGGGCGTTGCCTTGACGATGGCCATCGCGGTAAGCCTGAAGCCAAGCGGGGAGGCGGTTGAGTTCCATGCTGGTGGTTCCTGGTAGGAGGTGGCCACCGTCTCATCTCCTACCGAAATCCCAACGCTTCAAGGTGTGATGTCTGATTAGGCAGCACACAAACACGCCGAACGTAAAATCCCCGGCGAAGCTGCGATTACCAGAACCCGGGAAAGCGAGCGTTAGCTCGACACCAGGTCACTCCGGACGATATCGCCTCACGGCTAGGTTTCGGACCAGTCAGTTGGCTCAGCCCGGGGCGGTTAGCGAACACCTGTGCAAATATGGTGGCCTACCTTTGTGCCAGCAACGATCCAGTGGTCACAGAAGAGCGTGTCCCGAAGGGATTTGTGCTCAAAGCGGTAGATAGTGCCGTGCTGGTTGTGTACGCCCAGCGATTGTGGGATCAAACCATCAAACCGCCTAGGCCGAGCCTTCAGATCCCTCTTCGCAGGTACGTTCTCGGCAGCGAAAGCACAGCCGTTGTGTTCCCCGTAACGCACCGCCGGCAATAGAGTTCGAGTGGATGTTTTCCGACTGGTTTCCGTCCTGAAATCGGCCTTGCGTTCGAAGGGTGAATGAAATAATCGCTCAAACCCCGCGATTAAATGGCCCTCAAATGAACGAAATCTCAAAAGCTTTGCTAGCGATGTCAATAGCGCCACTGCCTTTGGTAGCATCGCTCACCCCCTGGACCGGGGAACCGATTGGTTACGGAACTTGGTTCTTTGCTGGCGCGATCACCCTTGGCGCGGGGGGAGGGGCATGGTTACTGGAACGGTCGTGGCAAAAAATGATAGCGAATCGCATCGTCATCGACATCAAGCCCAACCAGGTGATCGTTGACGGGGTGATACTCAACTGCGAATTTTCCTCACTCATTCGACTTTTCAAGAGTCGCGTGGCGTTGGCCGAGATGCTCGGGATCATCGTGAATGAAGCGATGTTCAAGCGAGGACAAAGCGTCGGCATTCGTAAATCTGCACATATCAAGATCTGGCCTGGGAGCCTGCAGGTATCTGACTTCGAATTGGAGTCGCTGTCCGAAGCAATTGCGGCAGAGTTCATCTCGCCGGTGTTCGAAGTCATAGACCGGCATATCGAGTTTCCGAGTCGCGATCTGCCATGTACCGCGCCAGCTACTCGCTGAAGAAAATCTCCCAAAACTTGATATCGGACTCGAACCATGGCCATCGACGAAAAAATTCAAGCAGTTCTCAACAACCCTGCTACCAGTGACTGGCTGAAAAGCTGTTTGGAGAAAGCGCTGCTCCGCGATTGCGTGGATGCGGCCAATGACGCCGAAATACTGCATGATCTGCTGGCAGCCCGTTGTGATGAAGCTTTGCGGGCGCTCTGACTGTAACTGCCTCTTGGACCGAATTTATCCTGAGCCAAAGTCAAAGAAAGCATCCCCCCGTCTGGAAAGTGGTTGAAGGCGGGCTGGTCTTCAAAGCCCACTGCGCGTCCTGGTGGGGTACCTCTAACGATTGTGCATCCGGTCGGCGAAGATTGACGGCGCGTTGAGTACGCAGTTAACTGTGTATCCATACAGTTATTTCTTCAGGCCAGGTTTATGAGCGTGACCCTTCTTGGTCCCATTGCGAGCGGTGGTAAATCGCTACCGCTGTATTCGTGTCAGGTATCTGCTGGCTTTCCGTCGCCGGCAGCGGACCATCTTGAAAAGCTGATATCTCTGGACGAGCTGTTTGATATCAGGGCACCGCATGTGTACCTAGCCAAGATCCTGGGCGACAGCATGCAAGGCGCGGGCATTTTCAGCGGTGATCTGGTGATCGTTGATCGAAGTAAAACGGCGCGACATGGCGATATCGTCATTGCGGCGCTCAACACCGAGTGCGTGTGCAAACGTCTGCACAAGCGAGATGGCCAAGTGGTGTTGATGGCCGAAAACCCCAAATTTCCGCCTAGATATGTGATGGAGGGCGACGAACTGGTGATATGGGGTGTGGTTAACTACAGCGTTCGCGATCATGAGCGTTAATACTGCCGTCGATCCAGCCTTGCCGATTTTTGCGCTGGCTGACTGCAACAGCTTCTACGCCAGTTGTGAGCGTGTTTTTCGGCCGGATCTGGCCAGCACGCCGATTGTCGTGCTGAGCAATAATGATGGCTGTGTTATTGCCCGTAGCTACGATGCCAAGCCCTTCGTCAAAATGGGCGCACCCTATTTCCAGATCAAGGACACCTTGCGCCGGCACGGAATCGTGGCTTTCAGCAGCAATTACGCGTTGT
This sequence comes from Pseudomonas gessardii, assembly GCF_001983165.1. Classification (GTDB taxonomy): domain Bacteria; phylum Pseudomonadota; class Gammaproteobacteria; order Pseudomonadales; family Pseudomonadaceae; genus Aquipseudomonas; species Aquipseudomonas gessardii. The sequence continues at coordinate 10,061 of NZ_MNPU01000068.1, forward strand.
ACGGTCAGTTGTCCGAAAGAGTCATGACCATAATAGAATCAATGGTTTGCGACTCAGAAATTTATAGTATCGATGAAATATTTTGTACGTTGACCGGCATGCCCGGCGACCTCACCGAATTCGGCCGAAAGATCCGTGCCAAAGTCCTAAAACACACCGGTATCCCGGTGGGTGTGGGCATTGCCCATACTAAAACACTGGCCAAACTGGCCAATCACACCGCAAAACGGCTGCAATCGCAGACTGGCGGGGTGGTGGACCTGTGCGATCCTTTCAAACGCGACTGGGTATTGCGTAACACCGCCGTTGAAGAGGTGTGGGGCATTGGTCGACGCATGTCGGCACACATGCAGGCCTTGGGCATTCGCACAGCAATGGACTTGGCCACGGCGGACCCGGTCCTGCTCGGCCGTAAATTCAGCGTCGTCCTTGAGAAAACCATACGCGAGCTTGCCGGCACTTCTTGTCTGGCGCTGGAAGACGCAGCTCCGTCCAAACAGGAGATCTGTTGCAGCAGAATGTTTGGTGTGCGATTGGAGACGATCGAGCCGATTAAGGAAGCGGTGGCCACCTACGTGCAACGGGCTTCGGAGAAGCTGCGAGCTCAGCATTCTCTGTGCAAAAAGATCCGCGTGAGTATTCGAACCGGCATGTTCAACCCGGACGAAGCGCGTTACGCCAACGGCGTTCTTGTGGAGCTTCCCTATCCCACCAATGACGTGCGCCTGATCACCAAGGCAGCGACACAGGCAGTAGAACGCCTGTTCCGCCCCGGGTTTCGATACAGCAAGGCCGAAGTTTTGCTCATGGATCTGCGTCAACCTGGTGAATTCACAGATGATCTCTTTGCGCATACGCAACCAGCCGCGGCGGATAAGGTGATGAATGTCCTCGATGAGATCAATAACCGGTGGGGGCGGGGTACGCTGCGCGCCGCAGCAGTGCCGGCAGCGCCGGCCTGGGCGATGCGGCGTGAGTTGATGAGCCAGAGCTACACCACGAGGCTTGACCAGTTATGGACGGTGAACGCCAATTGAGGCGTAAATAATCTGAGGGAGTTTTTACATGTGCAGTCATTATGAAGCGCCGACGCCGCGGCTGCTCGCCCACACATTCGGCATCGATCCCTATGAGCAGGGCAAGTTGGACCTATGGCCAGGCTACATCGGGCCTTTCGTCCGCCGCGCGGAACAGGTTGATCACGATGGAGCGGTGCAGATGCCGGTAGAGGCGCTGTCCGGTTCATTTGGATTGATACCGTCCTGGAGCAAGGACACCAAAATTGCGCGGCGTACTTACAACGCCAGGTCTGAAACCGTCGCGGAAAAACCGTCTTTTCGCAGTGCCTGGCGTCTGGCCCAGCACTGCATTATTCCCGCAGCAGCCATCTATGAGCCTGACTGGCGATCAGGAAAGGCAATAGCCACGCGGATTGCGCGGACAGATGGCGAGTTGATGGGCATCGCGGGTCTATGGGAGCAATGGCGCGATCCCGGCACCGGGGAGATCTTGCACAGCTACACCATGTTGACCATCAACGCGGACGATCACCCATTCATGCGCAACTACCACAAACCCCAGGATGAAAAACGTATGGTCGTCATACTGCCCCGGGGGCTATACAGCGACTGGTTGAAAGCTCCAGCCTGCGAGAGCATGGAATTCATGCGGCAGTACCCAGCAGATCGGATGGCCGTGGCTGTGTGATTTTCTGTGATTTATCAGTGTCGACCAGAAGCCTGAGCATCGGCACCACCCATGTACAAAAAAAGTGGCACTTCGCTGAAGGCGGATCGAAATATCAGTTGTCAAAATACACAACTGGAGTATTCTTGATCCTAAATGTTAGGAAAGCCCATGGACGTATTGCTCAAGCAGCGGTTTCAAGATGCCGCGAATCGCTACCCGAACGATCGGAGCGGGCTTCAACGATGTTACAGATTGCTGACGGAGGCAGAGCCAAAGAGCTACACGGATCTGGAAAAAATATTCGGTCACACTATCGATCTCTTCAAATACCGCGCTGATGACTGTTGGGTAGTAATTGATATTGGTGGGAACAATTTGAGGCTGATTGCAGGCGTTAACTACGCCAGGCAAAAGCTTTATGTGAAGCACATTTACACCCATGCTGACTACGACACGGCTACAGAGTGGTATGCCAGCAACAAACGAGGAATCAAACCATGATCACTGTTCTAGAGAATTCGCAGACCGTGCGCGCCGCGCTCGAAGATCTCCAAATGCTTCTCGAGCAGCTGAGCGGCCAGTTCGTCAATGGCATTAATGACGCCGCGGACTACGCACGCGCCTCGGTCTTGCTTGATGAGCTGACCGACGGGCATGACCTCAACAAGTATGAGGAAAAGATTCTGGTCGAGCTCGAGGACGCTATTCTCGCTTACGAGCAAGACGGTGAGCAGTTCAAGGCCTTCAACGAATCTTTCACAGCCAAAACCACGCCGGTGCAGCTGCTTAAAGATTTGATGGAAACACTGCAGCTCACAGGTTCAGATCTACCGGAAATTGGCGATAAGGCAGCTGTATCAAAGGTGCTCAACGGCAGATTACCGATCAGCCATAGAATGGCGTTCGCTCTAGCTGAGAGATTTAGCATGGACCCGAAAGCATTCGCCCCAACACCTGGTAAGGCTACTGTAGATGCCGCCTTAGCGATGTCTGTATCGAATAAACAGCAACCTGTCAGTCTCCCTAAGCTCAAATTGCACTCGGGCAATGGGCCAAAACCCGCAGTGGCTGTGCCTGCTAAGCCATTCAAGCCGTCAGCGCCTGCTAAGCCATCAAAGCCGGCAGCTCGGCCAGCGCAACCTGCTGGTAGCTGGTGGCCAACTCGGCAAGATGATGATCATAGGTTAGTGGCGCGTGCGCCTAAACCAAGCGACCGTGGACCTAAGCCGTAATTCCTCAAATATTCAGCCTTTGCACAACTCGTGTATTGAACTTTGGCGAGCAATGTACGAATCATGTTCCAAGGCTTTGAACGTTGCTTTTGCGCGAAGCGGAGAGTCTCCTCGTCCACCACACGCTCCACAAGCCACGGAAAATAATAGGAGAGACACAATGACCGACAAGCCTACCGCTTTCGACGTACAGGCCAAGTACCCCAATGAACAAATACAACGAAGCTGTGAGGAGCGTCTGAAACAGCTTCGAACAGCCCAATCCAGAGATCAGGTTAGGCTTGAGTTCCATCAGGGACAGGGCTATCTGCAAGCCCTGGTAGATGCCGGTCTGATCACCAGGCAAGAGGGCGGGGTCATCAGTTGCCAACTGATTGAAACCATGGTGCAGGCCAGTAGTCGACTGTCGGACGAGGGTGCCCAGTAACGGTTAAGTCCGCTAACCAACAGAAATCAGTCACGGTTACCAACTGAACCATTAACGGGATAATCAAATGTCAATGACTGACCCGCTCGCGGCACTCGTGAGCCTGCAGGTGGAGGTTCGTAAAGGTATGCCTACCCACCCTGCTGAAAACTACCAGTCTGTGCGGGTTGTGGCTGATAAAAAAAATGGTCGTGTTAGGTACACCTATGCCCGGGTCGAGCATGGCCGAGTCAAGGCGATGTCAATGTTTGTGAGTGTTGATCCCATAGACGGCATTGCATGTTTTCAAATCGGATATGCCGTTCCAGAAGTTTATCGCGGGAGAGGATGGGCAACTGAAATTGTTGTGCAGGGATTAGAAGAACTTCGCAACGGGCTGGCCCGGCACGGTGTGAAACAGTTCTACATCGAGGCTGTCGTAGGCACGTCCAACCTCGCCTCGATAAAGGTAGCAACCAAGACCATATCGCAGAGCCCAGAGCTGACAACTGATAGCGTTTCTGGTGAGGCCGCTTTGGCATTTACCCGACTCATAGAGTGTTGAAGGAAGTCGCCCAGGTACACCACAAGTCCAATCCTCAGACGCGGTGCCAGGTCAGTAGGGAGCCCCTATTATCGCATCTACAAAATGAGGAGAGTGCTCTGACTATCAACCAGTTGGAACAAGCCCTGAAGTTGAAACGGGCATTCTTCCATTCTTCGTAGCTGGTTAACCCTACTGCGCCTATGGAACTGGCAATAATTCAAGCTGGCCAAGGGTATGACCGCCAAGTTTCCTGATCAGCCTAGCCCGATCGTGCAAGATGGGCTGCAGATCGCTTCTGAAGATCTGATTGGACATGCGCATCATCCGGTCCCAGTCGGAATGATCACCCTTGAAGATTGCGATTGTTCCCAACCCCAGCAGGTAGTGCAGCCCAGCGGTCGGAGACTGGTCAAAGGTAACTCGAGACAGGGCGTTGTCCAATTCAAGGTTCACGAATAGCTCTGCGCCCTCGCGATCGATCTCAAACCCACTGCTGGTCACCACGTCCATGACCAACATGCCATTGCGTGTTCTGGTCAGGAGCTCTGCATCTGCAGCCGCATGGGAAATACTGCGTAAGCCGTTGAACATTCCCAGGTACTGATCATCACAGAACGGGACTTCGACTTCTGGGTATCTCAGATCCGCTTCGGTATATTTTGGCAGCGACGTTATATTCGGGACTTCATAGCGAACCCCTTGCTCGTAGACCTCCAGGAACACCCTCATTGCCGTAAAAGGCTTTTGGTACCCATACCGCCCCCAAAGCGCCTCTATTGCCAGCAGTTGCTGGATGTCCAGAAGTGTGAAACGGGGCTCAATACCGGCTTGATGTGCAGCGTCAAATTCATCGAGCTGAATCGTGAGCATGATTCCCAGCAAATCTTTGGTGAATGCCGGCGAGTAGGAATTCGGAGCGATTTCTATCGTCCCCGTTTCCTTATCAACCGTGCGCGCCAGCCAGCATCGAGCGCTCGGATCGAAGTGGCGGGCCTTGATGTAGTTCCGCAAGTCGTTCAGGGGCTTGAGCCACTCGTACTCGCCGCCTTCCTTGGCAATCATGCTCTCGGCGGACGAGTCTCGAGAGATACGGGTACATGACCAGCAGCCTGTGCGATGGCCACACGCGGGGCGCTCTGATTGTTTCCCTGCCAGGTAGACGTTCACCATGCAGTCACCGCCATTCATGTCGCGGTAGATCTCAACCAACCGATTAAAGCGGTCGTAGCATTCAATCCGACCGGCTACCACCTGGCCGATGTAGCTGAACACGTCCATGGTGGTCATTTCAGCGATTGGGCTGAGTACCCAGTCGTGCGAGCCAGCGCCGGCGCCGAGGTTCACAGCTTCAAAGGCGCTCTCGCCGCGCTCAGACATTTTCCGCTCGCGCTGCACGGACTCATCGAACCGGGTACCGATCAGCGAAACGATATCGTCATCAGCACACTTTCGGCCCAGGCGCGCCGAAACATCGCGAAGGATTGCTTTCTTCACTCGTTTCATGGGGTCTGCTTTGGTCATTTGCTGGCATTTGGCGTTGGAGCCAACGCTGGCGATGATGCGCCCACCGACCATGCTAACTAAGTAGTCATTGCTCAGGCCTGGCTTCGCTACCCACACTTTCAACTCGATGCCCTCAGCCTTCGCGTAAGCCTGCATTTGCTGCATCTGGCTCTGGTTGTAGCAGTGGATCACCGGGTTTTCCATGAGGGTGTCGGAGTGCATGACGTTCAAGGTTGGCACCTCGAAACCTTCGGTGGCCAACTCGCGAATTGCAGTGAACGCGATGTTCAGCGTAACGCTTGAGTCTTTGCCGCCACTCCACGCCACAACAGGCTGCTTGCCGGCTCGCACGACGCGCTTCACAGCGTCGACCGCCTCGGCAATCTTCTCGGCCAACGTCTTCTTAGGCCCACGAATAACTTTGGCAGGCATCTCCTGGACGCCAGCAGAAGAGAATAGATCGAAATCGAACAGCTGCATGACAAGCTCCGTGCTTGAATCCAACTCCTCACTGGAGCTGATGGATTCAAGGTACGGCAGGCATCGGCAATCCCAAGGGATTGAGAACGGCCTCGGTTCGTGAGGAAACCGCAGAGGAGTTTTTTAAACCGATCCGCAGCCTTCTGTTACGAAAGCTCCAGCTGGCAACTGCCAGGCTTTGCCCTCGGGCGTGAAGATCGGCAGCGTGTACTCGCGCTGGCGCCCTTGGGCAAGTGCGTCCAGATCGGTGATATCAAACGCGTCCGCTGTGGCCGACAGATCCACCACGTTGATTTTCTGTCGACTGATGGTGCAGCCGAACTCGTCCTCGTAACCTGCTATCGGGGTGACCCGTTCTGGGAAGTATTTTTGGATTGTGGCCCATACCTTTGGTGAGTTGTAGATGCACGTCATGCAGCTGAAGCGCCCCCATCCCAAACGGTAGGGAACAGGTGCCTCTACCCGATGGCGAGCAAGCAGTTCCCACACCTGTTCTTCGCTGTAGTGCAGTACCGGTCGCCAAGCATCTACGTGCCGGCCGAGGCGACCCTTGCGCCGGTCAACTGCATGAGGCTCCAACTGGTTGTATTTGCTGCGGTTGCTCGACTCAGCGCGGCGCTCGCCAGTAACGAACAAGGTCTTGCTACCGAGGAAGCGCCCCTGGTTGGTGATGGCCCGGCGGCCCACGTCGATCTTGGCTGCAGAGCTACACCAGCGCGTTGCCAGGTTGGCGCTTTGCTGAGGAAACCGGCGGCGGGTCGCTGGAGAAGTCCGACTGGTATCGCGATCCAGGCAGATAGTTCCGGCTGGAGTTTCGACCACGTGAGGCTTGGAGTAGGCTTCCATCTTGAGCATTTCGCCCTCGATGCCACCCTGCAACCATGAGAAATAGAGCGGCAGATTGAATGCAGCAGCGAACTTCTCGATAAAACTGTCATTGAAAGCCCAGTCCATGAGGGTGCTCCCCTCTGCACCATCCACCCGATGGTGCCAGAGCTCAACACGACGCAGATCCACACCCTGTTCGATCAGTGCCAGCAGGCAAGCGATGCTGTCCTTGCCAGACACACAGACTACAACGTGGTCATAGCTGTCGAGATCCACTGTCGGGGCATCGAAATAGGTTCCCTCTGCCAGCACAGCAGGCTCAGGCTCGAACCCAAGCAAGTTGAGCTGCTGGCCCAGCGCTGGGATAACTACCTGGTCGTCGAACTGGTGTTCGCGGGAGATTGACGCGTTCATTGGCTGTCCTCATAACACCTATTTGGTGCTTACAGACTCAACCTATGACGGCAACAGATAAACCCAAATGATGGGCGCAGGAGGAGGCGTTCTCCTAATATCGAGATGAGAAATAGGTAGTGACCCGGGCCCGCACAATGGTGAGGCCCAAGGTGAACCTGGGCGACTTTTCCTATGGTCGAGTGCTGCTGCGCGCACTGAAGTAAAATGCCAGCACTACACCGATCAGGGGACTGGCGAAGGCCAGAATTTCTGAGAAGTAGGGACTCTTGACGGTAGCACTTACCAAAATGGCCGCCATTAAGAAGTACAACGTCACGATGGCCAAAATCGGCTGCATACGTTTGTTGATTCGTTCCGTCTTCGGCTCGGCATGGCCCAGCCCGCCGCAGATTCCGCATGGAAGCCCAACGTGCCCAGATCCTTTCAGGTCGTTGCTCTGCACACATGAGGCGCATGTGGCCCCATTAGCCGCTTTACTGCATGTGCCAGTGCGCTCGCAATGAGCGCAAGGGTGAAGGTTGGCTTTCACGTCCATGGTGCTTATCCGTCAACTTTTCGGTGATTGATCTTTTGAGGCTGGTAGACGCTTGTCGCACCAGAGGTCCAATCCCCGGGTACGGTGCACTGTCGATCCTTCCTCGATCCGCAACCAGTGCTCACGCAACACGCGATATCGCGCTGCGGCGCAGCGCATGAAGTTCGTTGTCCCCTGCTTCGATCAAATCTGCGGGGCTGGTCGTGGTTATCTCTGCCACATCTCCCCAATGGTGGAGATTCAACTCATCGCGAAACTTCACGGCTTTTTCCTAATCTGCCCAGCCTTGGCCCCGAACACCAGAGTTCCAGAACCCAAGGCGGCCACCCATTTGGAGCGGTGCTGACAAATACACCAGACCGCAGTATGTGCACCGCTTAGCGCCGCCGTGTGCCGTGATCTCAGCACGAACAGTATCTGGAAGCTGGTAAAGCATTCCTTCCTGTACGGTCATTTGTCGATCTGATCGACCGCCGGAGCATCTATCAGGGCAGTACCCTGGAGGGTAAGTGCGAGGCATATTTTTCCTGCTCTAGCCGAGTGCCTGAATTGGCATGTTTCTACTGCCACTGCCCAGCGTTCGACGGCAGGGCTTTGGGTACTGCACGTTGTGAATTATTAAGTGCTGGCAAGGGGCAAACATCGTTCGATTCTATCTGCAATATCTCGCATTACCTCGTAAGCGTTCTCTGCTCCAATCCCCTCTATAGCGCCAATAGGCCCTGCGTTTGTGTAGCGGATTCGCTCGAAAGTGAAGACAGTTGAGGTTCCAGTGCTGGCCGTCAGAGTGAAGCGGAACGGCTTACCAATCGATGGAGGTGGCGGCTCGAATGAGCTTGTACCTGAAGCCTGTACGTTCTGGGCTATCAAAATTGGAGCAGCTTCTAGACCATCAACGCTCGCCTTGATGCATTGCGATGCTTGCTCGAGGGTAGATGGTTTGTGGCGTTCAAAGCGAATAACGTCCAAGACAGGATAGCCCTGAGCACCTACTACAGTTTTTACGTTCGGATTAGACAGTAGAACTGGTGCAACATTGTTCGACGCGCATCCATTTATCAAAGTGATCAAACTAAATGTAACCATTTTTCTGAGCATGGCTTTTTCCGTTGTGGCTGTGAGGGGTCACTTGAGCCCGTAATTACGCTTCAGTTCGACGATGCGAGCAGCACGCTGCTGGTGGGACTGCGCTGTGCCTTGGTCGGCCACAATCGCACCATGCGCAACAGCAGCGGTGTACTGCGTATCCTGCTCCAACAGCTCGATCAGTTCCTGGAGTTGGGCGCGCATTTCGTCGTAGATGGCCATAGGTTTTCCTCGAATACTTTAGATACTTACCGGACTCAGCGGGTAGCGCGGATTCGAGCCAAAGCCTCGCTCTCAACGCGCAACAGGCTTGTGCCTAATAGATGCATACCTTGTTCGTCGGTCAGTTCAGCCTCAAGGAGCGCGACGATAAAGCCTTTAGCCAAGAATACTGCTTCATTTACGGCGGCTTCGGTGGTTGCGTCCTGGATGTGAGCGAGCTGGCTGAACAAACTCGCTTTTACTCGCTCACTCAGAAGCGGGAATTGAGTACCCCATACAGCGCGCAATGCTTGGATCGACATGAAATTATCCTTCTGAAATGGGCGCGAAAAATCGCTAACCCTTTACGACCTCAGCCCGCACGGGGCGGGCTTGAGGGTGCAGCTGAGCGATTTCCTTAGTTAGACGGCGCGGCTGATGCGGGCGAGCTGCACGGGCATAGCGCCCAAGCGATATTTGCATGGTCTGGTCTACGACCAACGTTGTCAAAGTCTGGTGCTCAGGCAATACAAGCCAACACAAGATTATTCGGTCGAAGTGAAGTAGCTAGCCAAGTTAAAAATTAGTTAAGAAGGTCACGGCGCAAGGTCAGCAGTTCTCCACGAACCCATTCCCAGTAGCCCAACTGGGTCTGGTTGTGACGGACAGTTTGAAGCCATTGGTAATTGTTCAAGAAGGGATGTTCACCTCCGAGATGAGAGTATTTCTCCTCCATTTGCTTAGGGGAGAGTTCCAAGTCGCTCTGATACAACTCAGGTAGGGGACGATAGAGAAGACGGAATAAATCGTACGCTAAGCGCTTCGCCTGTCAGGTTGAGGCAATAGAGGTGGACGCTGGAGCGTCAGGAAATGCAGAAATCGACCCTACTCTGATGCGGCGCTGGTCGCGGGAGGTCGGCTTGCTCTTGCGCATATCCGAAATTGCCAGAATCATGGCAGTTTCGCCACTGCCATAACTGGATCCAAAATACGAATATGGACGTAGAAGAGCTAATAGAAAAGGCTAGAGATCAACGTAGGCGCGATCGATACGAGGAAGCAGTAATTTCTGCCAAAGCAGCCACGGTCCAGGATCCCGACAATGCTGATGGCTGGTGGCTTCTGGCACTCAACAATATTTCCCTAGGCAGGAAAGAGGCTGCCCTAGAAGCTCTCAAGGAAACCAACGACAAAGTCCCATACTTTGCCCAAGCGTGGGCAAAACGGGGCAGCTTGGAGCTTGATCTGGGGGCTCCTGAGGAAGCAGCAAGCTCGTTCGAGACTGCACTTAACTGTGACAATGAGGAGATTGAGGCGCTACGAGGGCTTGCTCATATCTACGGACAGAACAATGACACTGAGAAGCGAGCGGAAGAAATTCTAGTACTCACCAAGCTCGATGAACTTGAGAGTCTCAGTCCATGGCACCTGAATCGATTAGGCATCCTACATTTCCTCAACAACCATGGCTTTGATGCCATCAAATACTGGTCGCGCAACGCGCACCAAAGCGATGACACCGCATCGCTTTTCAACCTGGGCCTCGCCTACAACTTGGATGACGTGTCCCAAGACGTTGATGCCGTTGACTGTTGGCGCTTGGTCATGCGCAAAGACGAGTCTAACGAAAAGGCGCCAAACCGCATCCTGTCTGTCAAGGCTCCACTTTTGGATTTGGCTCGCAAGGTTCAATCGTCCCGAAAGTCACTCTGCCAGGCGGAAGATCAGTGGTACTCGATCTACATCAACCCTTTCCAGCTCCTGAATTGCCCGAAAGACTTCGATTTCGGTGATCTTGAACCCAAGGTTGTCCAAAAATGGAAAAAGACGTTACTTCAGGAAATTGAGCTTGAGGAGGGAAAACTACATTGGATGCCTGGGCTAACTGTCGATCGTTCAAAGGCGATTGAGTTAGCGGAAAAGCTGTCCGACATAGAGGTCGCCTCCCATCACTGGGAAGTATATAAGTGCAAACCTCTTCTGGAGTTTTTGTCAAAAGGCGATATCAACCATTTCCTTCTGGACGAAGAGTGGTCGCCCCTCGATTTTATCGAGCGAGTGAGTGTTTCCGAAGCGCTCAGGGAGTGGTTAAGCGATCCATTTTCAGCACAGTACGACCGCATTTTTAATAAGGCCGTTGCAGCCCGGGATGTGCCCGTCATTGAAGCATTGCTCGATGGCCGTCGCTGGGTCATGCCCTCCTATGCCGATCGCTGCTTTGAAAACGCATTACGAGAAGCGGACTCCATATTGATCCCGCTACGGGAGCTCAAGAATCGGGCAGAGGCTATTAAAGTAACGGTCAAACAGATCGATGAGGTTCTGGAGACGCACAAAATCATCAGCATCCTGAATCTGCTGCCGCCCTACTTCCGCAACTTGCAAAATGAAGCGGTAGGTTTGGTCAGAAGCATTGCCATTGATGCGCACAACGTCCATGAAGACTCGGAACTTTCTTTGGCGATTATTGAGAAAAGTAAAGAGTTTTCCTTCAAGTCCATTGAGCTCACACAGCGTTTGAAAGAAGACTTCGAAGCCATCTCGGAGATGATCAAAAAGCAACGAGAGCACGAGTCTCACTTGACCTTCGGGAATGCTCGCCACTGGAAAATTACGAAGGAAGGCGTTTCCGATAACGGTGACCTGTGCCCAGCGAATGAGATCCGAGCCTTACGCTGGGGAATAATGGTCGAGCAAAATGGCTCACATAACTATCTATTCGCCGCTAAGCGGCGGACTGGAAAGGAGTACATGCTTACATGGACATCTTCCGACCGCGACAAACAGGATGAGCTGTTCGAAAAGCTCGTCAATGCCGCGTTTCACTACATCATTCCCGACGTGATGGAAAACCTCCTCGGCGAGCTAAAACGTGGCGGAACCCTGACAGTTGGTCCGATCCAGATCACACAAAATGGCATGAGCTTCGAATCAAAATGGCTGATTTTCACCAGCCAAAATCAAGTGCCTTGGAGTGGGATAGATGTCGTGCTTCAGAATGGCTCAGCCATAGTAGTAGATAAAATCAGAGGAAAGAAGTCTCTCCCTATCAGCTTACGTGACGTTCCAAACGCCATGTTGCTCCGATTATTTCCAATGTCATTCAACTGCGATTAAGGATAGTCATGTCCATTCCCCCGCCAATTGAAATACCACGCTGGACGCTTGTCGTACTGAACAGCCTTTATGAAATAGAACGCAAGCTGGAAGTTCACGGCGACCCTGGACACGCTAAACGCAACGTTGACCGAATCAAGGAGGAATTCGAACAGCAGTCCTTGATTATCGAGGATCCGCTGGGACAGCCCTTCAAAGAGACACGCACGGACCTCGAAGCCACCATTGTCGGAGCAGGCATTGAGAATCTGGTAGTCACTGAGGTCATCAAGCCTGTGATTAGGCTGGTAAATGGCCCGGTTTCACGGGTTGTGCAAAAAGGGATCGTTGTAGTACAGAGCAAGGAGGAGGTATCACAATGACAAAGATGATCAATTTCGGGATTGACCTGGGAACCAGCAACTCGCTGATCGCTAAATTTGACAAAGGGTCAGTCGAGGTATTCAAGAATCCCAACGGCTTCAAGGAAACACTCCCGTCGATCGTAGGCTTCCGAAATGACCGGATCATGGTAGGTGACCAGGCTCGCACGTATGCCGAAAAGGACCCGAAGAGCGTTGCCAGCCGCTTCAAGCGAAAGATGGGCACTACAGAAACCATCAAGATTCAGTCACTGAATGCATCCAAGACTCCGATCGAGCTTTCTGCTTTTGTTCTCAAGGAGCTAAAGGGATTTGTACATTCCGGCGAAGCAGTCGAAGCTGCGGTAATCACCATACCCGCCTCATTTGATACGGTGCAGTCAAACGCCACCAAGGACGCAGGAATATCAGCCGGCTTCAAGCACGTTGTCCTGCTACAAGAGCCGATTGCAGCTAGTTTGGCGTATGCGAACAAGGAAAAGAGCGACGACCTTCGGAACAGCCAATGGATTGTTTATGACCTGGGCGGCGGTACCTTTGACGTAGCATTGGTCAAGATTGTCGAAGGGGAGTTAACGGTGGTTGATCACGAAGGTGATAACTATTTAGGTGGATCTGACTTTGACTCGATGATCGTTGAGAGGATCCTTGTTCCGGAGATCAACCGCCGCGGAAAGTTCGAAGACCTTCTTGCTCAAATGAAAAGCGAAAAAGGCAAATACAACAAGCTTTGGACTGTCTTGCTGCACAAGGCGGAGGAAGCCAAGATCGAATTGAGCACCAAGGCATCGGCGGAAATCGATCTGGGCATGATTCGTGACCTCGTGGATGACGAGGGCAATGCCATTGACACCATCCTGAATATCACTCGCTCTGAATTCGAAAATGTCATCAAGGACGCAGTGGATGGCACTGTCGATATGATGAAAAAAATTCTGACGCGCAACTCCCTGCAATCGAGTGATCTCAAGTTCATCTTGATGGTGGGTGGCTCGACCTACAGCCCCTACGTTCGCAAGCGCGTCGAGGAGATGATGAACATCCCGGTCAACACATCGATTGATCCGACCAGCGCGATTACCATCGGAGCTGCTTACTTTGCGGGCAGCAAGGAATTCAAGCAGGAAGGCGCTGCGCCGAAAGCCCAGACGAACTCACAAATCAAGTTTCGTGCTGTTTACAACCGCAACTCTCAGGAAAGCGAAGAAACCTTTACCGCCAAGGTTGAAGGAAATACCGCCGGTCTGTTCTATAGAATCTCAAATGACGACGGCTCCTTTGACAGTGGTCTGAAGCCCCTCACGACCCGTATCGCTGAAGATCTTCCGCTGCGCGAAGGATCCTTCAATCTATTCACCTTCAAGATCCTTGACGGCCAGAACAACATCATCGATGTTGGCTTTGATTCGATCCAGATTGCACAGGGGCGCTACAGCGTCGCCGGTCAGATGCTTCCAGAAGATATTTGCCTAGTTAAGGACGATCGTTCTACCAAGGACACACGACTCGACCTTGTTTTTGCTAAGAACTGCGTACTACCTACCAAAGGGAAGCGCACCGTTGAGATCGCCAAGACCATCGTCAAAGGCTCTCGCGACGCCATCACCATCATGGTCGTTGAAGGACCATCCGAAAAACATTCATCGACCAATAAGCCGATTGGAATATTGGCTATCACCGGTGAGCAAATTAACCGTGACCTTCTTCGCGGCACAGAGGTGGATCTGACCTTCGAAATGTCGGAGTCACGAGATTTGACGGTGTCCGCCTACCTTAACGGTACGGGACAGGAGTTCTCTCAGGTCTTCAAGGGCCAGGCCCGCCACGTCGATACCCGCCTGTTGGCCACCGAGGTGCTTCAGCTCGAAACGAAGATCCAGACAGAGATTGAGGACGCTCAGGCGAACCACAACCATGATGGCGCAGCTAAGTTGGAGAAACTGAATGACGAACTCCAGTCGCTTATCGTTGAGAGCGCATCGCTTTCTAGCGATGACGTGACCGACGATCGCTTCAAGCTCGAAGACAAGAAGTGCAAGATTGCTCAAGGGATTTTTGAGCTGACAGCATCCAAGCGGATCGATGCTGCAAAAGCAAACTATCTCCAGGTCAAGTCCGATACGGCCTCCATGGTTCAAGAGTCGGGCAACGATCGCGAGCGGCATCAGCTGAAGGAAATCCTGGCCCGAGAGGAGTTGCATATCCACTCAACCAACCCAGAGCGTATCGACGCTGCGACGAGCGAATTGCAGCGACTTCACTTCCAAATCCTAGCTCGCCAGCCCGACTTCCTAGTTGGTATGTTCCAGCACCTGGAAGAGATACGGCCGACCATGAACGATCAAGCGCAGGCCAAGCAACTTATCGACCATGGACGCCGGCTGGTTGCGACCAAGAACTGGGACGATTTGCGTGATGTAAATGGTCAATTGTGGATGCTTGTTCCCGATACCGAGCGCGCAGAGGAAGACGTGCGACTCTATACCGGTATCGTTTAAGCAACGCCGTTTGCGGCGGGTCTTCACCGGCCCGTCGCTCCACCACGAAGCACTATAAGCCCTCTTGCCTTCGCCCGTTCCGGGCTGCGCGCCCAGGCGAAGCGCTTAGCGTACGATTTATTCCGTCTTCTCTATCGTCCCCAAGTTGGAATGTAAGCGGCCGGCGAACACACCTTCAAAATCCCAGCATTAAGGGCGATGGTGTCCGCGTATTTTTAAGCGGACGCGATCGCCCTTATCGCCGGGATTTCCATGCGCCAACGAAGCTCTTACCCCAAACCATTCAAAGCCCAAGTCGTTCAGGAATGCCTGCAACCCGGAGCGACAATTTCCAGCGTAGCTATCCATCACGGCATCAACGCCAACGTGATCCGCAAGTGGCTACCGATTTATCGGGATCAACCCGTCGCAGCCTTGCCTGCCTTCGTTCCGGTAAAACCGGCGCCAAGGCGTGCAACTGAAGAGATGGTGATCATCTCGCTGCCTCTGGGTGATAAGTCCATCACCGTAAAATGGCCAGTCTCGGATCCGGACGGCTGCGCGTGTTTCATTCGTGGTCTGGCTCAATGATTCGCGTTGATGCCATCTGGCTTGCCACCGAACCCATGGACATGCGCGCCGGCACTGAAACGGCACTGGCCCGAGTAGTTGCGGTGTTCGGTGCGGCGAAGCCGCACTGCGCTTACCTCTTTGCCAACCGGCGGGCCAACCGGATGAAAGTCCTGGTGCACGACGGCGTCGGTATCTGGCTGGCGGCGCGCCGTTTGAACCAGGGCAAGTTCCATTGGCCGGGCATCCATCGTGGGACTGAGGTTGAACTCGACCCCGAGCAACTCCAAGTACTGGTACTTGGATTACCTTGGCAACGAGTGGGTACGGGCGGCGCAATTACATTGCTTTAAATATGGGGTTGGGGGAGCAACGGAACAGAAAGTGCACTTAAGCTCAGTCGCTGCCCCGCAAACCCTTGCAACGTCTGGATAGTTTCGAAAAACGACCGTTTTATGAAACCGTTTCCGCTATCGCGAGGAAAGGTCACCAACACCCGAAAATCAGTGCAATAAACCTTTCTCACGAATCAAAGTTCGTTAATTCGCAGTCGCTGACGAGTAAAACGAACTCTAATTCGGCTTACGTTGGTTTTCAGTTCCATTGCTCCCCAACCCCCTATACGCAACACATCGTAGCCAGCTCAACACGCTTAGAGAGCGGTTCTGCTGGGTGTTGTGGGGGGTGGTGGTCGCCTTTCTTTGGACCTGGTACTGATCAAAAGGAGTGTTAAACAGCGTGCAAAAGTTTCCAGATTCCCGGGGTAAACAGCGTCCAATAGTTTCCACCCCGGTGTGTGCAACCATCCGGTCTTTTGGCTGGAGAATCTGGGGTGATATCAATGGACATCA
>NZ_MNPU01000069.1 GCF_001983165.1 Pseudomonas gessardii
GATAAAGATAAACGGCTTTAACCTTGGGATCGGGGCGCATCATGGGCTGGCTCCAGAAAGAAAATCGGGAGCACAGCATCAGGTCGTACTTGGGTCATTTGAAGGTGGGGTTTATGGAGCGCTTACAATGATGTCAGCTAGTTCGCGGATTGCTGTAGGAGCCGGCTTCTACAGGGGAGGGTTATTGGCCCTGGATATAGGTCTCATGCAGATGCCGCCACAGCAGCGCGCCACTGGCCTGTTGCTCGAACACCACGGTGGCCCGGCGGTCTGTCTGGATGCCGCTGTGATCAACCTGATGCTCACGGTAAGTCAGCGTGGCACCGCGCGCATGGCGGTCGAGGCCTGCCAGTTCACTCAAGGTGATTTTCAACCCGGGCCGCATGCCGCCCAGGCGAGTGAACAGGGCATGGACCCCGGCGGCATTGACCCGCGCGCCGGTAGCAGGGGCGATCATGCTGAACTCGGGGGAGAAGCGCGCCAGTAGAGTGTGCAACGTGCCTTCAGGGGCTGTGCCTGCAAACCATTGCTCGATCTCGATGTGGGTCTGGATCACTTCTGCAAAAAAATCGCTGTAGTCAATCATTGCGCAGGCTCGCTGGCTGGGTGAAGCAGTGCCCGTACCCTGGAGGCATCCAGGCGTAGCACTGCCAAGAGCGGCAGCAGTGTCAGGGCTGCCGCGATCGTGAAGGTCATGGTGAAGGAATCCGAGGCCGAGAGCACGGCGCTGAGTGCCGCCGCACCGAGGCAAAAGCTCAATTGTCGATTGATATTCCACAACGCGCTGGCGTGGCCCATGCGTTCGGTGGGGATATCCAGGAACGCCAGGGTCTGCGCGGTGCTGCTGCACAGGCTGCCACCCAGGCCCATCAGGGCATAGGCACAGATAATCAGGGCGGGCTGGGCAGCCGTGAGCAGCAGGATGCCGCCACCTTGCAAGGCCATGCCGGCCAGCAGCAATGGCTTGGGCCCGCAACGGCTGAACAGTTGCTTGCCCAGGTAGATCGCCAGGGCTGAGGCCAGTGCCCACGGCAGCATCAAGGCCCCGGTGCGTGTCGCGTCGTATCCAAGGCCTCGCAGGTAGAGGATGGCGACCAGGCTGGTGCCGATAAACACACCGGGGATGAATAGATACACCAACATCGCTACCCGCAGCATCGGGCTACCGAGTTGTTTGAACAGGCTCCCCAGTGCCAGGGCCGGCCGCACGGTGGCGGGCACATCGGGTGTTATCCACAGCAAGGCCAGCAGCAGGGTCAGGAGGGCCAATGGCAGGTTGGCATAGAAGATCCAGCGCCACGACACGCTGTCGACGAGCAAGCCGCCCAGCGCCGGGGAGAGCGCCGGCACCAGCAGCGCCACCGACATCACTCGGGCTGTCAGTTGGTGGCGCTGCCCGGGGGCAACGTGTCGATACGCCAGGGCCTGGCCCACCGGTATCAGCAACCCGCCGCCCAAGCCCTGCAACAGCCGCCAGCCGATCAGCGCCTGGATCGACTCGGCCTGGCCCACCAGCACCGACGCCATGCCAAACAGCCCCAGGCTCGCGGCGATCAACCGCCGTTCGCCCACCGCTGCGGCGAGCCATACGCTCAGCGGGATAATCACGGTGAGGCCGAGCAGGTACGCATTGCTGACCCAGGCCAATTGCGTGACAGAGGCGTGCAGCTGCCTGGCGATATCCGGGTAGGCAACGGTGGCGACAAACATGTTCACCAGGTCCAGGGCCAAGCCCAGTAAAAAGATCCAGGCGACTTTCGAGGGATAGGTCATAAGGCGATCCGGCAGTTGAGGCGGGCAGGGTAGGCCGGTTGCAGGGCTTGGGATACACGGCTTTGCCTGTTAGTTTGTCAAAATAATTTTGACAAAAGGGGCCCTACGCCATGGTCAGCCTGGACCGATTCGACACTTTCAAGGCCGTGGTCGAGGCCGGCTCGCTGACCGCGGCTGCGGATCTGCTGGGCCAGACCCGTGCAGTGGTCAGTTTCAATCTCAAGCGCCTGGAAGCCGAACTGGGCGTCACCCTGCTGACCCGCACGACCCGCCAACTGGCGCTCACCGATGCCGGCGAGCGTTTCTACCTGCGCTGCACACGCATGCTCGAAGAGGCGCGGCTGGCGGTGGAAGAGGCCCGTTCTGAACATGCCCAGCTCAAGGGCACACTGCGCATCACCACCACCGTCGAATATGCGCTGGCGGTGGTCGCCCCGGCAGTGGAAGGCTTTCGCCGCCTGCACCCGGACCTCAATATTCACTTATCCACATCCTCCACCCATGCCGACCTGATTTCCGAGCGTTTCGACGTGGCGATTCGGCTGGGGCGCCTGCTGGACTCCAATCATCGGGCGGTGCAGTTATCCACCTATCAGGTATTTGCCGTTGCGGCGCCCGGCACGGGTACTGCTCATACGCTGGATGAACTTGAGCAACTGCCCAGGCTGGGGCATGGCCGCTTGACCGAACTGAGCGTGACCGATCCGGCAGGTTGTGAGCATCAATATCGCTCGGGCCCCAGTGCGCTGGTGGTTGACAGTGCCGCCGTGCTTCAAGCATTTGCCGTGCGCGGCCATGGCGTGGCGATTCTGCCGCAGTGGTTGGTGCAGGCGGACCTGGACGCAGGGCGGTTGGTGCGCTTGTTGCCGGATCATCGCTTCGCGCCCCAAGGGGTGTATGCGTTGTATCCGGACACGCGGCATTTGCCGCTTAAGGTGCGGGCGTTTATTGATTTTATGAAATAGCGCAAACCCTGTGGAAAGGGGGCAAGCTCGCCACCGTGATCAAAGTGTCCCACCCAGCCCAAACCGCTTCTTCAACACCGTCTCCAACACCCCCTTGGGCAGCAGTGCGGCCATCAACGGCAACGCCCGGCTGCCATTGCCCGAACGCAGCAGGCGCGGTGGTTGGCTCTGTTGCACGGCCTTGAACACATCCGCTGCAAACAGGCTGGCCGGGGTTGGTTTGTCCTGTGAGGCCTGGGAGCGGGCACGAATGCCATCACGCAATGGCCACCATGGCGACTTCTCGTTGATCAACAGTTCGGCTTGGGCGCCGGCGTTTTTTGCAAAACTTGTATCGATAGCCCCCGGCTGCACTTCCATCACCCGCACGCCAAACGGCGCCAGCTCCATGCGCAATGCGTCGCTCAAGGCATGCACGGCGGCCTTGGAGGCGCAGTAGGCACCGGCAAACGGCGTGACCAGCACCCCGGACACGCTGCCGATATTCACCACCAGCCCCTTGCGCGCGCGCAGGGCGGGGAACAGGGCCTGGGTCACGCCGACAATGGCGAACACGTTGGTCTCGAACTGGCGCTGCAGGGCCTCGGTGCCGCCATCGAGCAGTGGGCCCATGGCGCCGTAGCCGGCGTTGTTGATCAGCACATCCAGCTCCCCCACGTGCCCGGCCAGTTGTGCCAGGGCCGGCCCGTCATTGACATCCAGTTGCACGGCCTGGAAGCCGGCAGCCTGGAGTGCCGCGACATCTTCAGGGCGGCGGGCGCTGGTCCAGACGTCGTAGCCTGCGGCCTTGAAGGCATCGGCCAGGGCACGGCCGATGCCGCTGGAGCAACCGGTGATAAGTACGTTGGGCATGGATCAATCCTTTGTGGTTGTTAGTCGCAGAAGCTGCCTTGCAGGTGCTCGGCGCGAAACTCCAGGGTTTGCGGGCGGTAGCCGGGGCGCAATGGCGGCACTGGCAGGCAGTCTTCCCAGGTGGCGCCGGCCTGCAACTCGCCGGGGCCGCGATAGCGTGGGGCGGCGTAGACGTTATCGGCCAGGTTCACCGTGTCACCCGGCGCGTAGGCGGCGACGCGCCAGCGCAGTTCGGTCAGGGGTACGTCATTGCCATTATTCAGTGTGAGCTGCAAGGGCCGGTCGGCGGGGCACTGTTCGGGGGCGTAGGTGATGCGCAGTTCCAGGCGCGCCAGTTGCGCGGCTTCGCGGTTGTCCAGCCAGACCACCCACAGCGCCACGCAGCCCAGGCCCACTGCGGCGGCGAGGGAGACTGGCAACGCCCTGGCCGGGTAGCGCAGCAACAGGATCAGCCAGGTGACGATCAGCAAAACGCCGAAAAACATGGGGGCAGCCTCGTGGAGAGATGAGCCATCGTACCGTTGACGGCATGCGGTTGCCTATCGGGTTGCGATTGCCCGCAAATGGACATTCCACGTTACCTTGGTGCGGGAATCAATGCTGTTGTTCGCCTCACAGATGTATATACAGCCACAGACTGACCTCCGTTGTTCTGCGGTTTTTTTATACATACCGAGAGCAAACCTCATGAGCTTATCCATACAAAATTTTTCTCTTCCTGCTTATCAGACCTTCGCTCCTGCCGACGAGAGCCGCCCAGTAACGTCTACCTCCACTGGGCAATCACCCCCCCGTGCAGGCAGCAGTGACCTGGACCACCGTAATGCGCTGACCCTGACACTGGCAGGGCTGGAGGAAGGCATTACCACGGGGCGTGTCTCCAATGAGCATATCCTCCCGGCCCTGCAGGCCGCCAAGGTACAACTGGCGCCCGATGCGCAACACTCGGGCCCGACACTGCAAGTCAGCCTTGCGCAATACATCACGGCCAATGGTTGGAGCCTTCCGCAAAACCGCGAGGAGCTTATCCAACTCAGGCAGACCCTCTCGTCCCTGGCGCCTGCCAGCACCTCGAATGCTTACGCCGTCATTACCGAGCGAGTCGCCAAGGCCAATGCCGAGAAAGCCAAATTCAAAACGATGGCGTTGGGTACGGCTGCGGCATTTCCCGATGTGCGCAAAGAAGCCAAAAAGCGGGCGGAAGAGATTGTGTTCCAGTTGACCGGAACCCATGTGGACGCCGATAAGACTTATTTGAATCGTTTCAACGGCTCGCAATCTGCGGCAACCGTTACCGGTTGGGAACACATGAATGAGGAACCCTCTTCTTCAATCAGTTTGACCGATGCGGTATTGAAGAACTTTTCCGAGTCCGACGGAGTTCCCGGCAGCCTGGACTCGCAAGCGGGTTTGTATAAAGACGGCCCCGGGCAAAGTACAAAAGGCGGCTACGGCGCCCATAACCAAATCCCCCTGGCGCCGTCGAGCTTTATGAAGGCCCTCTGGGAGTCCGATTTCCAGACGACCATGTCGGGCAAAATCGACAGTTTCTGGAAAGGCCACGCCGAGGATTACCGCACCGTCCAGAAAGGCATATTCCTCTATAAGGCAAGCGCGCAACTCAAGTCCCAGGAAGCCAAGTTACCTGCCGAACGAGCGTTGCAGCCACCCGAGCATGAGTTCACCAGAAGCGACTATAGACGGCTGATGAAGGCGGTTACCGGTGAGGAAATCACTGAAGAGCAGCCCCTGACGGTCGAAAAATTGCAGGCAAAATCCCCGGTAACCGGTGATGTCCAGGCCCATGCATTCGATATCAATGGGTTCCAGTCCAGTGACATTGTGCGTTTTACCCTGCCCGGCGAGGGGCCCGCAAAATATGTCAACGGTCGCCCGGATGGCGTGCAGATTCTCTATATACCTGACGCCCAGCCGGCCTTCCTCAAATTCGCCTCGCTGGAAAAAATGGATCAATGGGTCAGCGATCAAGCCAAGACACCGCAGTCGCTCACAGCCCTGGAGTCGCACTTCTCGCTGGCGGATCGGCAGAACAGAGAGACCGGGGGGTTTGGCGGTGCCTTATTTACGGCAATCGTGCCGCTGATATCCCTGGCCCCTGATATCCGTCCTAAAAAAGGCCTTGATGCAACGTTGGAGTATCTCGGTACGGGAAGCGTCAGCAATCAGGAGGGCAACGTCATTGATCGCGGCAACTTCGCGATCAAGGGCGATGTGTTCAGTCACATGGCGGATCTAGGCCAGCAGCGCATGAAAGACGATGCAGACACCGCGATCAAATCCAACAGCGAGGTCACGCGTGACACCTGGCTCAACGATATCTCGGTCGGTGCCCAATTGCTGCTTAAACTGGCGCCGCTGGGGGCGCCGGTCGCCGCTGCCGCTGTCCTCACAGGCCTCACGGAAGTCGTGCTGGGCAGCGAAAAAGAGGCGTCGGGCGACACCCAGGCTGAACGTCATGACGGGGCATCGAAGACATTCGACGGGATGCTCAATACCTTGTTCTCTTCTATCGGTGTCGGCTCAGCAGCCGAAGATCCCTTTGCCCTGCCCAAAGAAGAGCCATTAGGTATTGACCCACCCCTCGAATCTGCACCCGAACCCGCATCTGGCCCTGGCGACATTGGTTCCGAGGCGTCCAATCGTCTGCAACCGTCACAAGCGGGCAATATCAGCGCCTACGCCGTTGAGGATGGCGAGTCATTGCTGGCCAAGAGTACGGTCAATACCAAAGGGATTTATCAATACAAGGACGAGACGGGAACCGATCGTTGGTTTATCCGGTATACCGATCAGTCAGGTGTTGCCAAGACGTATGAGGTCAGAAGCGATTTCAAACTCAGTGACAACTATGTCGAGATTATAGATCCCCAGACCCGTAAAACCGTCTTGACCGTCGAGGCGGATGCCAATAACGAATGGATCCCGAGCAGGACAGTGGGGGGCAACAAAAAAACCGGTAAGAACATGAGCGCGGGCCAAGAACGCCCAGCCGGGCAAGGCGCGCTGGCATCAAGCTCAACAGCGAATCAACCCTTGGCCAATCATCAGGATTGGCAATCGATAGTGGATTCGGGCACTTACAACGGCAAGCCGGTTTACATTCACTACACCAGCAAGGAAGGCGCCGAAGCGATTGCCCGCGAGCGCAGCATTAATGATTTGGCGCGTGGTGAAAGGCGCGCGGGTTCAAAGGGCGGCGTGTACGTTAACCCTCCAGGCCAGCAATTCAACAGTGAAAACGTTGAGACCCTGTTGTTTTTAGGGAATGAACGCTATGTGGGCAGTGGCGACTATATGGTGATCTTCAGCTCTGACCAGGCGCCCGTGGATATAGGCGCGGTCACGCAGGGCAGTCAGTTCCGTGAGCTCAAGATGGCCAAGGCAATCAAGCTGACGCCATCGAATTTTTTGTATTTGGGGCCGAACACCTTCAAGAACTATTTCGAGTAAAGGGGCAACGCTATGTGGGTGATCGCTGCCGTTGCGTGCCGTGGCACCCATAGAAAAAGCCCCCACCCAACCCACTGCGGATAGGGGACGCAATGGGCTGGGCGAGGGCTTTTTGTTCTGCGGTGTTACTGCGCGATGGTTTTCACCGACACACCACGCTCAACCGGGGTCGAGCGCCCGTAGATATCTTCAAACCGCTCGATATCGTCCTCGCCCAGGTAGCTGCCCGATTGCACTTCGATGATTTCCAACGGGATCTTGCCCGGGTTGCGCAGGCGGTGCACCGAGGCAATCGGGATGTAGGTGGACTGGTTCTCGCAGAGCAGGAACACGTTCTCGTCGCAGGTCACTTCAGCGGTGCCGCTGACCACGATCCAGTGTTCGGCACGGTGGTGGTGCATCTGCAGTGACAGGCACGCGCCCGGCTTGACCGAGATGTGCTTGACCTGGAAACGCCCGCCCATGTCCACCGAGTCGTAGGAGCCCCACGGGCGGTAGACCTCGCAGTGGTTCTGGGTCTCGCTGCGCCCCTGTTCGTTGAGGGTGTTGACCATCTGCTTGACGCCCTGGACCTTGTCCTTGTGGGCAATCATCATCGCGTCCTTGGTTTCCACCACCACGATGTTTTCCAGGCCGATCACCGACACCAGCTTGCCGTTGCCGTGGATCATGCAGTTCTTGCTGTCCTGGATCACCACGTCGCCCTTGGTCACGTTGCCGTTGGCGTCCTTGTCGTTGACCGCCCACAGCGAGGCCCAGCAACCCACGTCGCTCCAGCCGGCGCTCAGCGGCACCACGCAGGCGCGCTGGGTTTTTTCCATGACCGCGTAGTCGATGGAATTGTCCGGGCAGCAAGCGAAGGTGGCTTCGTCGAAGGTCACGGTATCGGCGGTCTGCTCGCTGCGCTCCAGGGTCAGCACGCAGGTGTCGTAGATGTCCGGGTCGTGCTTTTTCAGCTCTTCGAGGAAGCGGCTGGCGCGGAACAGGAACATGCCGCTGTTCCAGAAGTAACCGCCGCTCTTGACGAACTCGACGGCGCGTTTTTCATCGGGTTTTTCCACGAACTGCTGCACCCGGCTGACGCCTTCGGGCAGCAGTGAATCGTTGGTGGACTTGATGTAGCCGTAACCGGTTTCCGGGCGGGTGGCCGGCACGCCGAACAGCACCATCTCACCACGCTCGGCGGCCACGGTGGCCAGGGCCAGGGCGCGTTGCAGGGCTTTCTGATCGTCCAGTACATGGTCGGCCGGCAGCACCAGCATCAACTCGTCACGGCCTTCGTTGACCAGCATCATCGCGGTCAGGGCCACGGCCGGCGCGGTGTTGCGCCCGAACGGCTCCATCAGGATGCGCTGGCTTTCCAGCTTACGGGCGCTCAACTGCTCGTTGACGATAAAGCGATGGTCCTTGTTGCAGACCACGATCGGGCTGTCCATGCCTTCAAACACCAGGCGTTCCAGGGTCTGCTGGAACAGCGTGTGCTCGCCGGTCAGGGCCAGGAACTGCTTAGGGAACTGTTTACGCGAAAGCGGCCAAAGACGTGAGCCGCTACCACCGGAAAGGATTACTGGGATCATGGGTGTTTCTCCTTGAATCGATTTGGGTCAGAGCTACGAAGGTTTGTCGTTTCACTCTTGTTTTTGTCTCGGTCCTGAGTCGAAACGCGGACAGTGTGGGAGCTGGCTTGCCAGCGATAGCGCCTTCAAGACCGCCATCGCTGGCAAGCCAGCTCCCACAAGGGGATGTGTCAACTCAGGGAAATCATCAGCGGGTCGACACCGGGCGCTTGACCCACACCGGCGACAGGCTCGAACCGGAGCCCATGACATACAGCACCGCCGCTTCACCGCGTTCCAGCGCCACCGGCTTCACGTCGCCGACCTTCTTGTCGCCGTCGTACAGCGCCAGGCTGACCTTCACCGGGTTGATCTCGCGCTCGCCACGGCCCTTGGCGGCCACGGCCTTGACCACGTCGGTCTTGCCGTCGGCGGTCTTCAGGGTCAGGGCCTTGTCGCTGAGGTTCTGCACGCGCACCAGGGATTTTTGCTTGTTCTTGAACGGCGGTTCTTCGATCAACTGCGGCTGGCCAGTGCCGCTGTTGACCAGGGTGTAGTAGTGATCGGCGGCCAGCTTGACCGTGACGTTCTGGCTGCCGACCTTGGCGCTGTAGTCGCCGCCCGGCAGGAAGCTGAAGTCACTGCTGGCCAGCGGCGCGACGTCGCTCAGCGCGGTGTTGCCGACGCTGGCGCTGACTTCCTGGTTGCTGGCGTTGAACAGGCGCACGAAGCTGGAGCCTTTCGGCGCGACAGGGCCGTAGAGGGCGGCGTCGCCGGCGAAGGCGGACATTGATACGACGCTCATGCCGATGGCCAGGGCCAGGGGCTTGGCGAGACGACGCGCAGTTGTAGTGAAAGTCATATGAGTTACCTCTCTTTCAGTTTTGCGCCCGGTCGGGCGTCTCGGATGTTTGGTGGTTACTGGCCATGTTTTGTTGGCGCGTACCGGCTTGTTTGAGTTGCGCGACCCACTTGGGGTCGGCCTCGCCGATTTCGTTGTTCACAGGCAGATAGCGTTCCGGAAACTCCCAGATCAGCACTTGCGGCGGGCTGTTCTTGAAGTCAGCGCTTTTCAGGTAGCTGAGCATCGGCAGGATCGGGCCGTGGCCGTCTTCGGAGTAGTTCACCACGTCGCTGCCCAGGGCTTGCTTCAGGGCGCCGACGAAGTTCCAGTTGGGGTTGGCGCTGTAGCTGGTGCCCACCAGGGCCACCGGCATCTCGCTGTCGGCAAACAGCGCATCGTCGCCCGCGGCCTGGGCTTGCACGGCGTGGGTCACGCGTTTTTGCAGGGGCTCCTTGGGCGGCATCAGGTTTTCAAACAGTGGGTCCAGGGGCAGGAACAGGCGCAGGTCGCCGCTGTGGGGGACGATGCCCTCGGCGTCGGTGACAAAACGCTGGGGCTCGCCACTGAGCAGGGTCTTGGCGTTGATCACACGGGCCAGTTGCTTGGCGGCGACTTCGGCGCCCTCCGGGGTCCAGTGGGTGTCGGTGCGCAGGAACACCTGCTGGCCATGCAGCTTGGCTTGTTGCAATGGGCCCAGCAGGTCAGGGGCGATGATCTGGTCGGCGGCCACCCGGGCATGGAAGTCCTGGTAGAGCCCGGCATGAATGCTCGCCGGCTGCACGTCGCCCAAGTGCTCGGGGTACAGACGCACCTTGGCCGGGACAATCGCCATCACCAACTGCACGCCCTTGGCCTTGAGGGCCTGGCGCACGCCTTCGACCAGGGCGTAGTTGTCTTGCAGGTTCTGCTCCTGGTTGACGGCGGGGTTGAACTCCTCGTCGCTGTACAACCAGTGGTCGCGGCCCAGCACCACGCCGGGACGGCCTTCGTTGAACAGCTTGTAGTCCAGGGCGGCCCACAGGTTGGTGCCCAGGCGCTTGATCGGGAACTCATCGTCATAATGGGTCTCGACCGCCTTGGCCCAGCGCCCGTTGAGCACGGTGGCGTCGGCGTGGGTGCTGAAACCGAAGAAACTGCGTAGCGACCACGCGCCCAGGACCACAAGCAGGGCCATGAACAGCGCGGCGTAGAGGATGCGGAATGAACGGGTCATGGTCGGCTCCCTCAGAACTGGAAGTAAAGGAACGGCGAGAAGCTTTGCGCCGAGAGTTTGAGAATTGACGCCACGAACAGCAGCAGGATCAGGGCGCGCATGGCATAGCGTGGCCAGTCGGCGGTCCAGTAGGCCGGTTGCACGGCGGCGTTGCTGCCGACGCTGAAACCAGGCTCCTGGATACTGCCGGGGTTATCCCCAGGCACGGCCTTGATCAGGCTCGGGTCAGCCGGCTTGGCCTTGTCGGCCGGGCGATTGCTGTAGAAGTCGCGCAGGCCGAAGAACGCCAGCGTGGCGTAGGCCACCACCATGGTTGCCACTTGCAGGCCGGTGAGGTTGGCACGGTTGAGTTCCGACAGCGACCACTCGCCAAAGCTGAACATCGCGCCGTACATGCGCCCGGCGACGTGCAGGTTTTCGGCGCGGAAGATCACCCAGCCCATCACCACCAGCAGGAAGGTGAAGGCCCAGCGCACCGGGTTGAAGCTGCGTGGCGAGGTATTGAGACCGATGGCTTTTTCAATCGCCAGCCACATGCCATGCCAGGCGCCCCAGAGGATGTAGGTGATGTTCGCACCGTGCCACAGGCCACCGAGCAGCATGGTCAGGAACAGGTTGCGGTAGGTGGTCAGCGTGCCTTTGCGGTTGCCGCCCAGGGTGATGTACAGGTAGTCGCGCAGCCAGGTAGATAAGCTGATATGCCAGCGCCGCCAGAACTCGGTGATCGATTGGCTGATATAGGGTTGCTTGAAGTTTTCCATAAAGCGGAAACCCATCATCAAGCCCAGGCCGATGGCCATGTCGCTGTAGCCGGAGAAGTCGAAATACAGCTGCGCGGTATACGCCAGCGCGCCGAGCCAGGCATCACCGGTGCTGGGGTTTTGCAGGGCAAAGCAATGATCGGCCACCACCGCCAGGGTGTCGGCGATAAACACCTTCTTGATAAAACCCTGCATGAACCGCGTGCAGCCCTCGGAGAATTTATCCAGGGTGTGGGTGCGGTTGTTGAACTGGTCGGCCAGGTCGCGAAAGCGCAGCACGGGGCCGGCAATCAGGTGCGGGAAGATCGCCACGAACGCCGCAAAATCGATGAGGTTGCGGGTGGCCGGGGTATCGCCGCGGTACACGTCGATGATGTAGCTGATGGACTCGAAGATGTAGAACGAGATCCCGATCGGCAACAGCACGTGGGTCAGGATAAATGGCTCCAGGCCCGCCGATTTCATCATCAGGTTGATGCTGTCGACGCCGAAGTTGGCGTACTTGAAGTAGCCGAGGATGCACAGGTCGACCGCCACGCCGAGCAGCAGCCAGCGCTGGGCCGGTTTGGTGCGTACGCCCGCGGCACCGACCTTGAGGCCGATCCAGTAGTTCCACAGGGTCACGGCGGCGAACAGCGCCAGGAAGTCCACCCGCCACCAGGCGTAGAACACATAGCTGGCAATCAGCAGCAGCAGATTGCGATAGCGTTGCCCGCTCAAATAGTACAAGCCGAGAAAGATCGGCAAGAACAGAAACAGGAACACATTGGACGAGAAAACCATCCCGATCTCTCCATGTTTAACCAACAGTCAAGGGCCAACGGCCCCCCCAAACCCCCCACGAACAAACGGGGAGGGCGATCGTTCCCACGCTCTGCGTGGGAATGCCTCTTGTGACGCTCTGCGTCACGCTGTGGGACGCAGAGCGTCCCGTGCTGCATTCCCACGCGGAGCGTGGGAACGATCAGCGGCCATACGCCGGGTCGTAGACCTTGGTCAGGTCGCCACCCAGGCGGAAGGTCTTGAACGGCTGCATCTCATGCTTGCGCTCCAGTACGTCCGGGGCGCAGGTGTAGAGGGTGCAGAACGGTTCGAGCCAGGCGAATTTCGCGTCCTGCTCCAGGTCCTGCATGTCCTGCTCCTGGCCGTTCTTTTGCTCGAAGAGCTCTGGATCCTTGGCCCCGGCCAGCACCTTGTCGCCCAGGCGCTTGAGCGCGCCGTTATTCTCACCGCGCACATCCACACCATTGACCAGGGCGAAACTGGCGATCATCGCCAGTGGCGGCAGGGCGTAGTTGTGATAGGCCAGGGCCCGTTGCTGGCGCTTTAGTTCGTTGGGCAGGTAGCCCTGGTCATCCACCTGGTTGACCCCGACCTTGTATTCCTTGACTGCCCAATCGAACAGATCGCGCCGGTTGGTGGCCACGGACGTGGCCATCACCGACCAGGCGGCCCAGTACGAGTGGTTGTTGGTTTTTTCCAGGGGCAGGTTGTCCCAGTCGCTGACCACTTGCTCGGCCAGTTTGTTGAACCAGGCTTCGATCAGCTGCGATTGCTGCGGATACTTGGCCAACGGTTGCGACTCGGAAAACTTCAGGCGCACATAGGCCGACGCCATGCTGCCCAGCGCCCATTTGCGCATGGACTTGCCGGTGTGGTTGAAGTCCTTGGACAGCAACGCGTCGGCCTTGGCCCAGCTCGCCAGCCAGTCCAGGGTGCATTGCAATTGCTCTGGGCGCCCGTCGCGCATGAACTGCATCACCCGCTTACTGGTGTCTTTTTCCAGCTTGGTGATATCGGCAGTGCTGTCGCGAAAGGCTTTTTCCGACTGCACATTCAGGGTCGAACGGGCTTTATCGGAGCCTTCGTACTTGCTGCGAAACTGCAGCGAGCCGGTATAGGGCGCCGGCATGGCGTCGCAGTCGCTCTTGAAGTCGCCGGTCTTGAACGCTTCAATCGGCGCGAAATAACCCTGGGGCGGACGCAGCGGCGCGGCGGCGTTGACGTGACCTGCAAACATCGCCAGGCCCAGCAACGTGGGAATCAATAACTTCTGCATAGGTAACCTCATTGCCCAAGTTGCGCGGTCTGCTGACCGCCGCTTGGGAATACGTTGCGTGTGCAAATTTTCGCTTCGACTTTCTGCGCCGCAGCGCCCGCTTCGGGGCCCTGCACTTCCACGGCCAGCAGGTTCTGCGAGGCCCAGTCTTCATCGGTGCGCAGTTCAAAGGCGAAACGCCCGTCGGTCTCGGCTGTTTCGGGCTTGTCGATCTTGATGTCCTCGTGGCGCCCGTTCATGTACCAGAGGGTGGCTTGCAGGGTTTTCACCGAGGGATCGGCGAAGCGAATGTCGACCTGATGACGGCTGTTGCGCAGGTCCATGTTCTTGCTGTTGACCATCAACTCGTTCTTGCCCGGCTTGAGGGTGGTGCTGGCGCTCATCTGCGCCGGCTTGCCCTCGCAGCCGTTGTCGAGCAGGGCCATCATCTGGCGGTAGGTGGTTTCCTGGTCGAGGCGATACAGCGGCGAAAATTCCCAGATCAGAATTTTCGGCGGGCTTTTCTGGAACTCTTCGCTGCCCAGGTACTGGATCATCGAGCCTTCCAGGCCGCCGCCGGGGAAGGCGACGTTCAGGATATCGGCGCCGATTTCCTGTTCCAGGAACCCGGCGAAGTTGTAGTTCTTGCCACTGTGGCTGGTGCCCACCAGGGTGATCTGCGGGTTGCCGGAATCGCCGAACAGGTCGCCATCCGCCGCTTCGCCCTTGGGCTCGGTGCTGAACTGGTCCATGTACTGGATCGCGTAGCTGGTGCCACACAGCTGCCCGGCCATGTTGTGCAGGGTGCCGGTCTTGCCCATGCGCCCGGATTTCTTGGTCTCGAACTCGCGCTGGGGGATCCCGGCGAACTCGGGCATGGCGCGTACCTTGGCGCCGACGATTTTCGCGGTGCGTTGGGCGCCATACGGGGTCCAGTGCTGGTCGCCACGGAAGTAGAAGTCGTGGGCCGGCAGTTCGTCGGGCAATTGCTCATTGGCCAGCGGCGACAGGTCCGGCACCACATAGCCCATCTTGGCAAAACGCCCGAGCATGTTCTTGTAGTTGCCCAGGGCTTTGTCGAAGTCAAAGCGGGCTTTTTCCGCCGGGTTGAGTTTGTTGCGGTTCACCAGGCCACGGGTCGGCTGGTAGACCAGCACCAGTTCCACGCCCTTGCTCTTGAACGCATCGTGCAACTGCTGCATGCGTTTGTAGCCGGCCGGGGTGGTGTCGAATTCGGTGCGCAGGTCTTCCTGGGTACGGAACAGCCAGTCGCCCTGGGCCTGTACCAGGGTGGTGAAGTTCTGCTGGTAGCGGGTGGTGTAGTTCTTGGCGTCGTGAGCGGCGGGGCACAGGTTGCAGCACGGCTCGGCGGTAAAGCTCGGCGCCTTGGCTTCATCGGCGCGCGCGCCACTGCTGGCGGCCAGGATGCCGAGGGTCAAACCCGAGAGGCTGAGCAGCTTGATCATGTGTGGGTGCATAAAGGTCATCCTCAGTCCTGCAGTTGGGTCTGGCGTTCGACAGGGTCGATCAACACGGCTTTGCGCTGGCGTACCAGCAGGTCGAGAATTTCATCCTGGCGCTCGCCGAGAATCCCCGAGAAGCTGATGCCACTGGATTTGGTCGGGGCGAGCATCGACACGCGAAACAGCTCGATGCTCAAGGGCGAGTCGATGGACAAAGGCCCGCTGCCATTGGCCGCCAGCTCGCCGCCGACCACGATCAGCGAGACCTGGGCGTCGAACGGGTCGAGGGCGATATCGCGGTCGGTGTCGGTCAAGTCCTTGATGTGCCCGTAGACCCCGGTCAGGCCGTTGGCCATGGCGATGTTTTCGTACAGGCGGATATTCACGCTGTTGCGCACGCGGATACCGTGGCGCCGGTTGCTGATCACCTTGTTGCCCCACAACAGGTTGTCGCCGCTCTCATAGAGGGTGATGCCGTCGGTGTGGTTGCGGTAGATCTCGTTGTCGGCGATCAG
The DNA here is from genome assembly GCF_001983165.1 of Pseudomonas gessardii. Classification (GTDB taxonomy): domain Bacteria; phylum Pseudomonadota; class Gammaproteobacteria; order Pseudomonadales; family Pseudomonadaceae; genus Aquipseudomonas; species Aquipseudomonas gessardii. Next base: position 15,452 of record NZ_MNPU01000069.1, read on the forward strand.
GTTGTTCACGCTGTTACGGTCGATCACCAGGCCCGACAGCTTGTTGTCGTAGCTGCGGTTGTTGAAGATGAAGCTGTCGTTGACCTCACGGGAAATGATGATGCCGTGCTTCTTCTTGGTGCCGTACACGGTATTGTCGGCAATGATCAGGCCGTGGGAACGGTCGTGGGGGTCGATGCCGTAGACGATATTGTCTTTGTAGGTGCTGCCCTTGATCACAAAACCTGTGGTTTCGTAGCAGTAGAAGCCGTACCACATGTCCGAGAACTCGGAATCGACAATCCAGCCGGTGGGCTCCGGGCGCTTGAGGACCTTGGCCATGTTCGGCGTGTACTGGGAAATACTCACGCCGTAGGACTTGCTGTTGGCATAGCCGAAGCTGGCCATCTTGCTGTTGACGATATAGGTCTGGGTGCCGCCCCAGGCCAGCAGGAACGGGCGGAATTCCGTGGGTGAGCGGAAGGTCGCCGGGCCGTTGCTCTTCTCGCGCCAGCCGGTGATCTTGGTGTCGCGCACAAACAGCTGGCCGTCGTTGACCAGGAACGCGCCGGCCTCCTGGGACAGGCGCAATTCCTGGGTCTGCCGGTCGATTTCGAGGATGCCTTTTTCGCCGACCACAATCGGCAGCCTGGCCAGGAATACGCCGGGCGAGGTTTCGCTCAGGTACTGCTTGGGCACCTTCTGGAGCAAGTCCTTGAGGTTCATGTAGCCGTCGTCGATAAAGATCGCCTGGGGGATACCGTGCTGGCGCACCACCCATTCGGCCATCTTGTTGTCGCCGCCGATAAAGTCCTTGAGGGCGTTTTCCTGCATCATCCGGCGCACGCTGACCTTGCCGGCCTTGTTGCGTACGATTTTCTTCGCCACGGCTTGTGCGGTGTAGCCCGACAGGTCCGGCAGCGCCGGCTTGGCCAGCTCCAGCGGCGCGGTGGGCGGGCTGGTGATGGTGTAGGTCTTGGCCTGTTGCAGTTCCTTGGCGATGGTGGGCGCCTTGACCTGCGGCTCGACATTGGCAAAGGCCGGGGCGCACGCCAGCAGCATTGCCGCCGCGAGCAGGGCCGAGCCTTTGAGGGCGTGAGGATTCATTGCGCAGGCTCCCATCAGAAGCGCCAGACTACGTCGACAAAGGCGCGGTGCATGTACGAGTCGACTTGCTTGCCATAGGCATCGCCCGGCTTGAACACGCCGCCACGAAAGCGCACCAGGGCCGACGGTTCGTCGATCGACTGGCTGAGGGCGGCGGGCAGCAGGCCCTTCTTGAAGTACTTGGTGACCACCAGGTCCATCTCCTGGCCGAGGTCTTTCTTACCGTCTTGCAGAGGCAGGGAGGCGCTGGACAGCACGGCGCCGGTGACATCGTCGTAGTTGTTCTGCACCGCATCGATGCCATTGCTGCCCACCGGCTGGTTGCCGTCCACGCGCCAGAACTTGTGGTAGACCAGGCTGGCGTCATAGTCATCGCGCAACTGCCAGGAACCGAACAGGCTCATGGACTGCATATTGTTCATTTCGCCGCGAAACGCCTCGCCAAAACGATGCACCCGCGATTGCGTACCGGTGAAGTTCGAGCGGTTGCTTTGCAGGCCGTTCTGTTCGTAGTCGGCGCTGGCGCGGGCATAGGCCGCCCCCACTTGCCACTGCGGGTCGAGGCGCAGGCGCACCCCAAGGTCGGTGGCCCAGCCATCCACATCGGTGTTGCGCTTGGCGCTGGCCGGGCGGCTACCGTCGGCGTTCAACGCGTTGACGTTGCTGCGCTCGCCCTGCATGCCGGTGACGCTGGCCCAGTAGTTGACGGTGTTGGTGTTGCGCCAGTTATAGGCGTCGCTGTTGGCTTCCAGGCCGAGCCAGGTCAGGTCGCCGTTCTGGCGCTTGTCCAGCGAATCGCTGGCCACGCCCGGTTGCGGGTAGTCGAGCTTGCCGTCATCACGGGTGTGATGGCCGCGCACGCCGAGCCAATGCCCCGGGGTCCACTGGTAGGCCGCGTCGGCGTAGAAATGCCGGCGGTCCTTGTCTTCGGGGGACAGCTCCTTGAGGTCGGTGCGGTATTCGCTGAAGCGCTCGGCGACGCCGATATTGGCCTTGAGCAGGGTGGTGTCGAAGGTCCAGTTCAGCGCTTCGATATTGGTATCGCGCCATTGCCCGTCGTTATTGCGCAGGCGTTGGCGACCCAGCTTGAGGATCTCGCCAGGGTAGGGCGTGAAGCCGCTGTAGCCGACCCAGAACTCGCGCAGGGCCAGGTAGTTCTTTTTGCTCTTGCGGTCGTTGTTGCTCGATTGCTCGGTGGTGTCGCCATCGGACTGTTGCAGGGTGTCGGTTTCGATGATGTCACTGGACGTCACCGCCTGGCCCATGGCGTAGGCGCTCCAGGCGCCGCGTTCACCGTAGATCCACGGGCGCACATCCAGGCCGATACCGTTGACGTCGCCGCCGCGCTGGGTGCCGAGGTCGCGGTCATCTTCGGACTGGCCGGTGATTTTCACTTCCAGGCCGAAGTTCTGGTCTTCGGTCAGCGCGGCCAGGGTCGGGCATGACCACAGCAGGGCGAAGGACAGGCCAATGCCGGCCTTGACGAATGGATTGAGTTTCATAGGGATTCCTCGCCGTCTTCTTCTTGCAGGGCGTGCAGTTGCAGCGTGCTTTGGCTCAAGGCGCCACGGGCGGCCAGCTCTTGTTGCAGCAGGCGCTGGCCTTCGGCGCGCTGGGCAGGCGGCAGTTGTTGTTCGAGTTGCGCGGCCAGTTCATTGGCCTGCGGGGTGTTTTGGATCTTCGCCAGTTGGCTGAACACATAGGCGTTGAGCGGGTTGGGCTGGGTGCCCTTGCCTTGGGAAAACAGTTGGGCGATAGCAAAGTCGGCGCTGTTCTGGCCGTTGCGCGCGGCGGTCAGCAAGTGATCCAGGGCCTTTTGCGGGTAGACCTGGCCCAGGTAGCCACGGCGGTAAATCTGCCCGAGGTAGTAATCGGCGGCCACTTCCTGGCCCTGGGCTTTCTGGAAGTGCGCTTGCGCGGCCTTGGCATCGGCCGGCACCCACTTGCCTTCGTAGTACAGCTTGCCCAGCAGCAATTCGGCTCGGGGCTGGTCGGCGGCGCGGCCGTTGTCCAGGTACTGCATCATCTGCTCGACGTCGCCCAGTTCCGGGAAGTCGTAGAGCAACTGCGCGAGGCTGACCCAGGACGCGGGGTAGCCAGGGGCGATTTTTTCCAGCAGGGCCTGGGCGGTCTTTTCGTCGGTCTTGCCCAGTGAGGTATCGCCCAGCACCCGGGCCACACTGTCGACCCGCTGGGCACTGACAGTGCCCCGGCTGTAGTCGGCTTGCAGCTGCTTGAGCAGTTCGGCCTGTTGCTCCGGCTGCCCGCGCTTCTGGTAGACGGTGGCCAGTTCGACGTAGCAGATATCGGTGCTGCTGAGCGCGGCCTGGCAGATTTTTTCCACGTCATCGAGGTGCTGGTCGTAGGTGCCCTGGGTGCGATACAGCAGCACCTGCGCCAGGCCCGCTTCCGGGTAGCCGGCGGTGCGCCAGGTATCGATCTGCTGCTGCGCGTTGACGCTGGGGAAATCATGGGGGTATTGCAGGTACAGCATGGCCAGCGGGATCAGGGTGTTGCCTTCGCCATTGGCAAAGGCTTTTTTCAGCAGGCCTTCGGCTTCGCGATGCTCGGCTTCGGTGGCGCCGGGCTTGGCCACCAGCAGGCGACCGAGACGGGCCTGGGCGCGGGGCGATGTATCAGCCGCTGCGCGGTAGGTGGCTTCGGCCTGCTTGATCTGCGCCGGGTCGCGGCTGCCCACCTGGATATCCGCCAGGCCGACCTGGGCTTCGCTGTAGCCCAGCTCGGCCAGTTGCTGGTAGTTCTGCGCGGCGGTGGCGGTGTCGCCACGCTTGAGGGCTTCATTGGCCAGGCGCTGGTCGGGCAGACCGGCGCAACCGGCCAGTGTGACGGCCAATGCCAGCAGCGCCACAGGACGCATGTGCGGGCGCGCTTTTTTTGTGGGAGCTGGCTTGCCTGCGATACGCGCGACTCGGTTTGCCTGCTGCACCGAGTCGATGCTATCGCGGGCAAGCCCGGCTCCCACAGAAGTGGGCTCCCACAAGGATTGTGTTGTTCTTGAAATAGGGTTCACAGGCAAATCCTCGCTTACAAACCAGCAGCCATGGCTTTATCGATCAGCCAGTTCAGGGATGGGCCGCGGTCGCTGGTCACTTCTACCGGGCGGCCGGCGTAGGCGCTGTCCAGCGGCATGTCGGGCTTGATCTGCACGCGGATATCCGAGGACAGGTCGGCGCTGTTGAGGCTGGTGCTGCTGACGATGGTGCCGGTGCGCACTTGTTCTTCATCGGCCACCTGGAAGTTCACGCGGGTGCCAGGGCGCACATCAGCGAACTGGCGATAGGAGAACCGCGCCTCGACATTCGCCTGGCTGCCGCGCGGCACCAGTTGGAAGATCACATCACCCTTGCTCGCGTATTGACCGTCGGCCACCAACTGCTGGGCGACAATGCAGTCGCAGGGCGAGGTCAGGGTGCCGGTCATTTGCTTGCCGAACAGCTCTTCGACCTTGGCCGGTTGCAGTTGGTCTTCGTCCAGGTGGCCCTTAAGCACATCCAGCATGCTGGTGCTGAAGGTCGCCAGTGGCGCGCCTTTGGCGGCAACCCCGTTGTCCTTGATCAGGCTTTGCACGGTGCCGTCGCGGGGCATGGTCACGTTCATCCCCGGCACGCTGACCAGGCCGGCCTGGGCGTGGCTGACGAAGTACATGCCGTACACCGACTTGAACACAAAACCGAACGCTGCCAGGCCCACTAGGAAGATCGCCAGGCTGAAGGTCACGGCGCGCAGGCGGCCAAAGGCGCTCATGCCGCTGCCGCTGTCCTTGACCTTGCGTGCCTTGGTGAAGTTGTCGCGCTGCAGGGTCGCCAGCACGTCGCCCATGGTCACGATATCGCCGGACAGGTGCGAAGTGATCAGGTGACGCAGGGTGGAAATATCCCGGGCATCTAGGTTCTGGAACTGGCAGCCGGTGCGGCCGGTCTGGCGGTCGTGGGAGCGCACCATCAGCTCCACGTCCATCGCCAGGCCGAGGTTGTCGATGACAAATTGCAGGCGACCCTTGTGCACCTCGCCGACCTTCAGCGGTTGCTGGGCGGCATTGAAGGCCAGGCCGCCGGCGGACAGGTCGATGACCCGCACTTCTATGGGCATGCGGTCGGCGCCGAAGAAGCGCAGCTTGGCCGGGATTTTCACCCGGGCGTGTTGGCGCTGGGCTTCGGATTCGTGGACAACATTGGCGTTTACTTGACTGTTCATCAGGGCATTTCCTTAAGTTAATTCAGGCTTGGCAGGGTCAGACCATCATCAGCAACACGGCGACGAAAATGCTGCCGGCGGAGAAGGTCATGGTCCGAGACGACCAGGTGTTGAACCAACGCTGTGCGCTTTCCAAATCACGGGTCAGTTTGGTGTCCTGGCGGGTCCAGGATTGTTGATCGAGGCGGAAGAACACGTAGATCTTCACCAGCGCGCCCATGATCTGGTTGTAATAGAGAATCATCGGGTAGGCGGGGCCGATCTTGTGCCCCGAGCACGCCAGCAACAGAGTCAGGATCAGGCGGGTGATGCCGATCCACAGCAAGTACACGAGGATGAACGCCCCGCCGTACTTGAAGGTGGCGATGATCGCCACGGTCAGGCCCAGCAGCGAGGTCCACATCGATACGCGCTGGTCGAACAGCACCACGCTGGTGAACAGGCCCAGCCGCTGCATACCCAGGCCCAGGGCCCGGGAGTTCTGGCGCAGGTTGTTGCCGTACCAGCGGAACATCAGCTTGCGGCTGGCCTTGATAAAGCTCTTTTCCGGTGGGTGCTCGACGGTGTTGATCGCCGCATCCGGCACGTAGAAGGTGTCGTAGCCCAGGCGCATCAGGCTGAACCAGCTGGACTTGTCATCCCCGGTGAGGAACTTGAAACGGCCCAGGCGCCAGTGTTGCAGCGAGTCGCTTTCCACATCGGCGATAAAGCCGGGGTCGGTGACCACGCTGGCGCGGAACACCGACATGCGCCCGGTCATGGTCAGCACGCGCTTGGACAGGGCCATGGAACACATGTTGATGTGGCGCTGGGCGAAGCGCAGTTTGTGCCACTCGCTCATGATGTAGCCGCCGCGCACTTCGCAGAACTCGTTGGTGGTCAGGCCGCCGACATTGCCGAACAGCTGGAACCACGGCACGGTCTTGCGCACTACGCCTTCGGCGAGCACGGTGTCGCCATCGATCACGGCCACCACGGCGCGCTCGTCCGGCAGGTGGCGGGAGATCGCGCGGAAACCGAAGGCCAGGCCGTCGCGCTTGCCGGTGCCGGCGATCCGCACGAAGTCGAGCTTGACGTGAGCCGGTGGGTTCATCTTTTCCCAGAGGCTCTTGACCAACAGCTCATCGGACATTTCCACCAGCGAGCAGACCACGGTGGTGGGGAAACCACACTCGATGGCCTCGCGGATCACCGAGCTGTAAACCTGGGCGGTGGTCAACGCGTCGATCCGAAAACTGGTGACCATCAGGAACACGTGGGACGGGTCCGCCGCCTTGCCCAGCTTGCGCACTTTGCGCCGCAGGTGCGGGTAGACCACGTACAAAAACAGCATGCCGCGAAAGAAATGCGTAGCCCCCATCGAGTAGCGCCAGATGCCTACGGCGCCAATCAGGAAAATAAAATTCTTCGACTCGGAGTCGAACGTACTCGCCGGTAACAGCAGGGCGAGTCCCATCAGCAGACTCAGAAAGACCAGCCAGCCGGCGGATTGCAGTAGTACGTGTTTTAACGTGGACATAAGCGTCATCCGAAGGTGAAGAAGGCTTCAAGCTGCAAGCGCTGGGGATCAGGACACTTGCAGCTTGAAACTTGCCGTTGCTGTTACCAGCAAATGCCTTCGGTACGGCCACTGACGCTGGTGGCCTGGGACATAAAGCCCACCAGGTCGACCACTTGCTTGCCGTGCGGCGCTTGCTGGGCCAGGGCACGGAATTTCTCGTCGCGGTTGCCGAGGATGATCACGTCGCTGTTGTTGATCACATCGTCGAAGTCCGAGTTGAGCAGGGACGACACGTGGGGGATCTTGCCTTCGATGTAGTCCTTGTTGGCCCCGTGGACACGGGCGTATTCGACGTTGCTGTCGTAGATGCTCAGGTCAAAGCCCTTGCCGATCAGCATTTCCGCCAGTTCCACCAGCGGGCTTTCGCGCAGGTCATCGGTGCCGGCCTTGAAGCTCAGGCCCAACAGGGCGACCTTGCGCTTGTCGTGGCTGGAGACGATATCGAAGGCGTTCTGCACCTGGGATTCGTTACTGCGCATCAGCGAGTTGAGCAGTGGCGCCTCCACATCCAGGGAGCTGGCGCGGTAGGTCAGGGCGCGCACGTCCTTGGGCAGGCACGAGCCGCCGAAGGCAAAGCCGGGGCGCATGTAGTACTGGGACAGGTTGAGGGTCTTGTCCTGGCAGACCACTTCCATCACTTCGCGACCATCGACGCCTACGGCCTTGGCGATGTTGCCGATTTCGTTGGCGAAGGTCACTTTGGTGGCGTGCCACACGTTGCAGGTGTACTTGATCATCTCGGCAACGGCGATGTCCTTGCGGATGATCGGTGCGTCGAGTTCTTCGTACAGCGATTGCAGGACGTCGCCCGAGGCTTTGTCCAGTTCGCCGATCACCGTCATCGGTGGCTGGTCGTAGTCGGCGATGGCGGTGGATTCGCGCAGGAACTCCGGGTTGACCGCGACACCGAAGTCGACCCCGGCTTTTTTGCCGGAGCAGTCTTCGAGGATCGGGATCACTACGTTGGCCACGGTGCCGGGCAACACCGTGCTGCGCACCACGATGGTGTGGCGAGTGGTCTTGTCACGCAGGACAAAACCGATCTCGCGGCATACCGCCTCGATGTAGTTGAGTTCCAGGTCGCCGTTCTTCTTGCTCGGCGTGCCGACACAGATCATCGACAGGTCGGTATCGCGGATGGCGTCGGCGAAGTCGGTGGTACCGCGCAACCGGCCGCTGGCAATGCCCTGGCTCAACAGTTCGCCCAGGCCCGGTTCAACAATGGGGGATTTACCCGCGTTGATCAGGTCGATCTTATCCTTGGAAATGTCTACGCCGACCACTTCATGGCCCCGTGCAGACAGGCAACCGGCACAGACTGCGCCCACGTAACCCAAACCAAATATGCTGATGCGCATCGCATTTACCTCTATCTTTATCACGCCATTAGATGGCCGGAGTTCATGTTTTCAAGCGTCACTCATGCACTAGGGAATGCGGTGAATAGACACGGCACTGCCACGTACAGGCATGTTAAAAGTCGAGTGACTAACTAATGCACTCAAGTTGTGCGCAACTTGGCCTTGTTGTTGGGGCTTGCCCTGAAATGCAGCCAGCCTTCGCAAAGAAGGGGCTGGCGGCAGTGCCGCAAGGTCTTGATATGGGCTTTAAGCCCTTATCTATCAATGCCTTGGGCTGGCTCAGCCTTGGCCTTGTAGGGGATGGTTATGCAACCTTATCGCCCGCCCTCAACTAAACAGTTGATAATCAGACCGAAGAGGCAAAGTTATATATGACAACTTTGCTACTTTCGTTGGTCACTGTGTAAGTCATATCGCACAAGAACAGAGATAATCGTTACCGGTGGTATGAGCGGCGCTGGGAGACATAGTTCCGGGCCGCTCATCCTGTTTCTAGGAATTTCTTGAGATATTGGCAAAGATGGCACTAGTACTATATTGATAGCACTTGCGGATTGGGCTAGTAGATATAGGGAGTTGGCGCGGGGATATAGTTTTATGCCACTACTGTTTGAAAAAAGTGGTGCCACTACGAAAAAAACTGGCTCTTCGCATTTAAGGGTGTAGCTGATTTCTAAACCCTCCTGACTTCAGCAAGCACCTGGCTATGTAATTGGTTAAATTTCTAAAGCCCAAGGCGGTACCTCGTAAGTGCTCAAGTCGCCCGT
>NZ_MNPU01000006.1 GCF_001983165.1 Pseudomonas gessardii
GCCTCGGGCTGGTCTCGATACTGGATACGATAAACCGACTTAACCGTATAACCTGAACCGCCGTATACGGAACCGTACGTACGGTGGTGTGAGAGGACGGCGGATGTGAATCCGCCTCCTACTCGATTCTGGCGTAAACCTTTTGGGAGGTCGACTGAGCATTTCCCTAATGAGCGGTGTAAGCATTCGCTTACTTTTTCGTAAGTGTTTGGTTTTTTAGCCGGCCCAGGACGACTCGAATCACTCGGACATATTTCTATGTTATTGAAATAAAAGATTTATTTATTTTTATTCGGGCGCTATGGCAAGGCGCGCTTGGGAATGGATCCCGTTGAACTTGTCCGGGAAGTCTCTACTATCAGCCCTGTGTCCACGGATTGACACGGTCATCAAGGAACGATGACTCAGGGAACTTCGCAGGATGCGATTCATCAGGACGATGAAAAGGAACACAGGGACTAGGGAAAAAATGTGGGCGGGTCAAACCGCCCCTTTTTTTTGCCTGCAGAAAAGTAAACGACCGGCCTCCAGAAACGCAAAAAGGCCCGCAAGGGGCCTTTTGGAGGGGCGCGACGCTGTTAGCGTTCGAGGTCTTTGATCTTGCCCTTCACGCCATCCCACTCTTCTGCGCCTGGCAGCGATTCTTTCTTTTCAGTGATGTTGGGCCAGATTTCCGCCAGCTCGACATTCAACTGAATAAATTCCTGCATGTCCTCCGGGACTTCATCCTCGGAGAAAATCGCAACGGCCGGGCATTCTGGTTCACACAGGGCGCAGTCAATGCACTCGTCCGGGTGGATGACCAGGAAGTTCGGGCCTTCGTAAAAGCAGTCCACCGGACACACTTCTACGCAGTCGGTGTACTTGCACTTGATGCAGTTGTCGGTGACGACGAAGGTCATTTCTAGTTTTCTCCTCAGGCGGCGGCAGCGAAACCCCTTCTGGCAGGGTTCGCGAGGTTTGGGAGCGATAGTCTGCAGGCCAGGCTAAAAGCCCGCAGCATCCCAAACCGCGCGAGAGTCTACCAGCTTGCAAGCGTCTGCGTTATATCCGAGTCTTCAGTGCATATAACATTTCGAGCGCTTTACGCGGTGTCAAGTCATCCAGGTCAAGCTTTGCCAACTCATCCAATACCGGGTGGGGCAGGCTGGCGAACATATCGCTCTGCATGGGCACCCCGGGTTTGCTGGCGGCCTTGGCTGGGCTGGCAACCACGGTCTCGTGGGGCAGGGCGGTGGTTTCCAGGCGGCTGAGGTGCTCGCGGGCGCGCAGGATCACGTCGTTCGGCACACCGGCCAACTGGGCCACGGCCAGGCCGTAACTCTGGCTGGCCGGCCCAGGCAGCACATGGTGCAGGAACACGATGCGCTCGTTGTGCTCGGTGGCATTGAGATGCACGTTGGCCACCAGCGGCTCGCTTTCCGGTAGCACGGTCAGTTCAAAGTAGTGGGTGGCAAATAGCGTATAGGCCCGCAGGTGGGCCAGGCGCTCGGCGGCGGCCCAGGCCAGGGACAGGCCGTCGAAGGTGCTGGTGCCGCGCCCCACTTCGTCCATCAGCACCAGGCTGCGGTCGCTGGCGTTGTGCAGGATATTGGCGGTTTCGCTCATTTCCACCATAAAGGTCGAACGGCCACCAGCCAGGTCATCGCTGGAGCCGATACGGGTAAAGATGCGGTCCACCAGGGACAACTCGCAACTGGCCGCCGGCACGAAACTGCCGATATGGGCCAGCAGCACGATCAATGCGGTCTGGCGCATGTAGGTGGATTTACCGCCCATGTTCGGACCGGTAATCACCAGCATGCGCGTGTCGTCGTCCAGGGACAGGTCGTTGGCCACGAACGGCGTGGTCAGTACTTGCTCCACCACCGGGTGGCGACCCTGGACGATGCGCATGCACGGCTCGCTGACAAAACGCGGGCAGTTCAGGTCAAGGTTCAGCGCACGTTCGGCAAGGTTGCTCAATACATCCAGCTCGGCCAGGGCCGCGGCGGTGTCCTGCAACGGCGCGAGCTTGCCGATCAGGTCTTCGAGCAAGGCCTCGTAGAGCATCTTTTCCCGGGCCAGGGCGCGGCTCTTGGCCGACAGCGCCTTGTCTTCAAAGGCTTTCAGCTCGGGTGTAATGAAGCGTTCGGCACCTTTGAGCGTCTGGCGGCGCTGGTAATCAATCGGGGCCTGCTCGGCCTGCTTGCTCGGCAACTCGATAAAGTAGCCGTGCACACGGTTGTAGCCGACCTTCAGGTTGGCCAGGCCGGTGCGGGCCTTTTCGCGGGCTTCCAGGTCGATCAGGAACTGCCCGGCGTTCTCGCTCAAGGCTTGCAGCTCGTCCAGCTCGCTGTCGTAACCGGTCTTGAGCACGCCGCCGTCGCGGATGATCGCGGGCGGGTTGTCGATAATGGCTTTTTCCAGCAGCGCAGCCAGTTCCGGGTAGGTACCGGCGGTGACGGCAAGTTGTTGCAGGTGCGGCGCTTCCAGCTCGGTCATCGCCTGTTGCAACTCGGGCAGTACGCCCAGGGCGTCACGCAGGCGCGCCAGGTCGCGCGGGCGGGCATTACGCAGGCCGATTCGCGCCAGGATCCGCTCGATATCGCCGATTTCCTTGAGCTGCGGTTGCAGCTTTTCAAAGCGGTAGCCGTCCAGCAGGCAGGTAATGGACGACTGGCGCGCCTGCAGCACGCTCAAGTCGCGCAGCGGGCGGTTCAACCAGCGGGTCAGCAAGCGGCTGCCCATGGCGGTCTGGCAACGGTCCACCACCGACTGCAGGGTATTGTCGCGGCCACCGGCCAGGTTGGTGTCCAGTTCCAGGTTGCGCCGGCTGGCGCCATCGAGCACCACCGTATCGTCCAGGCGTTCATGGCGCAGGCTGCGCAAATGCGGCAGGGCGGTGCGCTGGGTTTCCTTGGCGTAATTGAGCAGGCAACCGGCGGCGCCGATGGCCAGGGTCAGGGTTTCGCAACCAAAACCCTTCAGATCCTGTACGGAGAACTGCTGGCACAGACTTTTCAGCGCCGAATCGCGTTCAAAATCCCACGGCGCACGTCGCTTGGCCCCACGGCGTTTTTCCGCCGGCAAATCCTTTGGCCAATCATCCGGGATCATCAACTCCACCGGATTGATGCGCTCCAACTCCGCCAGCAGGTTCTCCCAGCCCTTGATCTCCAGGACCGTGAAATTGCCACTGGTGATATCCAGCACCGCCAGGCCGAACAGCCGCTCATCCCCCAGCACCGCCGCGATCAGATTGTCGCGCCGCTCATCCAGCAGCGCCTCATCACTGACCGTCCCCGGCGTAATGATCCGCACCACCTGGCGCTCCACCGGCCCCTTGCTGGTCGCTGGGTCGCCGATCTGCTCGCAGATCACCACCGACTCACCGAGCTTGACCAGCTTGGCCAGGTAACCTTCCAGCGAATGGTAAGGAATCCCACACATCGGAATCGCCTGCCCAGCCGACTGCCCGCGGGCGGTCAGGGTAATGTCCAGCAGCTTGGCGGCCTTCTTCGCGTCTTCATAGAAGATCTCGTAGAAGTCGCCCATGCGATAGAACATCAACTGATCAGGGTGCTGGTTTTTCAGGCGCCAGTACTGCTGCATCATCGGGGTGTGGGAGGACAGATCTGAAATTGGCTTATTCATCAGTGGCTTAGCTGTAATCTTCAAAAAGTGTGGGGCAAAAATGGGGCTATTTGCCTTGCTTTTGGATGCCTGCCCAGATGCGTTGCAGCTCGGTCGGTGACTCGTCATCCATCCACTTGGCATAGACCTCGACCAGCATGGTGAAGTCTTTGTGGCCCATTTGCTTTGCAATGAACGCAAGGTTACCACGAGCAGTCAGGCACCAGCAGGCATAGGTGTGGCGAGTCTGGTAAGGTCGGCGCGAGCGGATGCCTGAGCGCTTCTGGACCGCTGCCCATTTGGTGTTCCAGGCGGTGGGGACATACTAGAAGTTGATGATCTTCTTGCGCGCCTGGGTGATGGGTGAGAGCAGTGGGGTGACCTTTTCCTGCCGACTCTCGTGCCTGTTGTGGAACACCTCGATGGATCGGGTGGGATGATCGACAACCAGCGACATTAGAACCCGGCAGGCCTCTAATGCTGGAGGCATGAGTAGTACTGAACGTGGCTTCCCTGTTTTAGGAACCTTGAACGTACCGTTGGCGGTAATGGCCCGGGTAATGTTGATTTGTCCGCCGTCCAGGTCAATGTCCTCAACAGCAAGGGCGCAGAGCTCACCTGGTCGAAGCCCGGTATATACCGCCAATGTGATCGCCGCCGAGTCCTGGGGGTGAAGGCACCCTTTATCGATCAGTAACTGAAACTCATCGCGAGTCAGCGGATCTGGCTCCTGACCTTGCATGGCGAATCTATTGCAGGCTTCCGACAGCCCCTTACGACAGTATCCGTTGGTCTTGCACCAGCCGAGGAACCCGGCGAATGTCGCCAGGTAGTGGTTGGCGGTGGACGGTGCTCGATCTGCGATCAGCACACCTGCAGTGTTTCAGTGCCAGTCACCACCGCCAACGGCTGCGTGGTTCATGGAGCCACAAGAGCTCAACTTGACCCAGCGCATGCTCAACGAATTATCGGCATCACAGATGCCGGCGACCAAGGATTGATCGCCCTGCGGGCCTGTCAGGCCTACGCAAAAGAAGTCTCTACACCGAAGTAAAAGGAGCGGCCGGGCAGGATGCGTCAACATCCAGGTCCGGCCACCTTCCCCGCAGAACGTCCCTGCAAGTCCAGCCAAGGCTCCTGCTTCGTGTACAAAGCGGAGCGAGCCTAGAACTGTTTATCCATACAGCAAAGGTCTTGCTTTTATATGTCCACACCCATCATCCCTTGGATGGGCGGCAAACGCCGCCTGACCGACCGCCTTATCCCGCTCTTCCCACCCCACGAATGCTACGTCGAAGTCTTTGCCGGCGACGCTGCGCTCTACTTCATGCGACCCCAGGCAGCGCCGGTTGAAGTTCTCAACGACATCAACGGCGACCTGGTGACGCTCTACCGCGTCGTGCAGAACCACCTGGAAGAATTCGTGCGCCAGTTCAAATGGGCGCTCAGTTCTCGGCAGGTGTTCGAGTGGCAGAAGATGACCCGCCCTGAAACCCTTACCGACATTCAGCGTGCTGCTCGATTTTTCTACCTGCAGCATCATGCCTTCGCCGGCAAGGTGACGGGGCAGACGTTTGGGACCGCGACGACTGGTCCGGCAATCAACCTGCTGCGGATTGAGGAAAACCTATCTGCAGCGTGGCAGCGTCTGTCCGGCACCTATGTTGAAAATCTGGGCTGGCTTGAGTGTGCCGAGCGTTACGACCGCCCCCATACCTTCCACTACATGGATCCGCCCTACTGGCAGACGGCCGGCTACGGGGTGGATTTTCCTTTTGAGAATTACGAGCGAATGGCTGACTTTATGAGGCGCTGCAAGGGGAAGGTCATGGTCAGCATCAACGATCACCCGGATATTCGCCGAGTGTTTGAAGGCTTCCATTTTGAAACAGTCGACATCCGTTACAGCACCACAAACCAACGGCAGGGAAAGGCCGATGTCAGCGGAGAGTTGGTGATCATGAACTGGGAACCCTCAGCACTTGGGGGACTGTTTTAATGGTCGCTATCGTCGATCTGATGGGCTTGCTATGTGTTTACGGTAGAGCGTTACTGTGGTCACGCAAACGAAGGATTAACCCCATGGAAACCGCTGACCACTATTTGAATGTCCTGCCTTCTGAGCTTCTCGCGGCGGCCTCGCGAGGTGAGATTGACCTTAATGAATTGGCTGCTGTTGTGTTGGCTGGCCGTGGGCTTGACCACAACACGACCTGGGTAGGCTTCCGAAGATAAAGGGAGCAATAGTTCTGCGCCCTGGCTCTTCAGATTCCTCCCCGCTTTGGTCGCTGACGGCGGTGATGATCACGAATCCGTGTTGCATCCTTAAATGAGCCCTCACCAGATCGAGATGTGATGGTACTAGCTAAAGCATAAAAACAATGATAAATAAGAACGAATGTCATTCGCGAGGAGTTATGCATTGATGCATATTTTTTGCTTGAGTTTTTTTGTGTATATACATACAGTTGTTTTGTGTCTTGGTTTCACCTTCTAAAGCCCACTTTGGCAGGAGGATTATTGGCACGGAAGACCGAAAGGTCCCTGTATTGAATGTTTAGATCCGATCTTATTGTCCCTAAATGAAAAGGAAATCGTTATGGAAGAAAAGAATATTATTGTTGACAGAGGTCGTCCTATGACCCCTCCTAGCTCAGGTGGTAGTGGTGGCACTGGGAGTAAAGAGCCAGTTTTTATCTCTAGTGGATATAATCCAGGCGCGCTGCAAGAACTTCTCTCAGACCCTTCAGAACCGCCTTTTGCTAGGCACAAAGCGGCACGATCCATGGTCCAGATGAGCAAAGAAGCGAAGAAGAAAATTGAAAGTGAGTATGTATCTAGGAGTAAAAATCTTACCTCTGAAGTGGACGAGGCCCTGAGGGAGTTGAGAGCCGCTGCGAATGAAAGTAATACTTTGCCTGTACTTTCAAAATTAGCCAGTGAAAGAGCCAGGATTGACTCGCTTCTCCAGGAAAAAATTAAGCTGCTTAATACTAAGCAGGCAGAGGCTAACGCATTCTTTGGTAGTGACCCGCTGACCAAAACCGACAGCGAGCTTAACCAAGTTTTCATGAAAAGACTAACTGCTGATCTGCGCGATCCAGGGTTTGAAGAGTGGGGGAAGTCATACACGGCAGCTTATTCGGCAAAGTCTATTGCAAATGTCATAAGTCTTTTAAAAGATAAATCAAATATACTTTCCCAGCAACAAGCACAAGAATTGATGCGTGATTCTGAATCGGCACGGTTAGCTCTCATTAATGCAAAGGAGTTGGCTTGGTTGAAATATTATCCTTACGCTCCACCAGATGTGTCTTTGGATAAAAACATGGAGGAAGCTAAAAGCCAAAGTAAGCTACCGTCAGCACTTCTTTTTTATGGTTGGTTTTATCTCAAGGTTCGAAATAAAGGTGATTGGGATTTCAAACAAGGCCAGTCACAGTACGAGAGTTTTGGGAATTTCCACTATGGTGCAGTTGGTACAGCAGCAGGAATTCCCGCAGAGGTGCTACTGAGGGCTGCTGGTGCAGCGCAGCGCGTAGCCGGCACGACATCGGAAAACTTCAATAATTGGTGGTCGGAGTCACCCTATGGTGATGATCCTGTTGACCAGGTGTGGATTACAGCGGGTATAGAGTATGCAAAGTCAAAAGGGTATTAAGTGGTCTGTCTGGGGGCTTTTGATTATATGTCTTGCGCAGATGTTATACATCTATATTTCGTCCCCGAGCAGGCCGGATCCGGAAAAAATCATGTCAACCACAAATGTTGGTGAAGGTGGGGCTAT
Source organism: Pseudomonas gessardii (assembly GCF_001983165.1). GTDB lineage: Bacteria > Pseudomonadota > Gammaproteobacteria > Pseudomonadales > Pseudomonadaceae > Aquipseudomonas > Aquipseudomonas gessardii. Next base: position 7,403 of record NZ_MNPU01000006.1, read on the forward strand.
CTATGAGGTGTTGTATAACTCAGGTGGAGCAACCGTTCCGTACATTTATCGTTACTTTCTCATGCCCTTGCAGTCGAGCGATGAGGACGCACTTCAAAAATCAAAGGAGAGTTCTCCATTCCTTGTTACTAAAAGTCCTCAAGCGGTCCGTGAGGTTTTAGATGGTAAGGTAAGGCTAAAGACTGAAAGTACTATATATGAATTTCGTAATGTTTCTATATTTAAAGTGGATGGAGAGATTCATATTGTTTCGTTTGATCTAGATTCTACTGGTCCTTAGTGTACTTCAGTAAAAACACCGGCCAAGTGCCGGTGTTTTTACTTGGTGCGTCAGTCATTTTTTAGGCGCTCCACGAACCCCATATTCAAAGTCACGATTTGATACCTGATGCTGTGCTCTCGGTTTTTTCAGAAGTTAGCGGCCATGATGCGTCCCGATACCCGACTTGAAAAGGGTACCTCTTCCTAAAGCCGTAGATTTTTGAAAACTCATTGATGACCTAGTCGCACTGGTGGCGTTGGATATCAAAGTGATGGTGTTCGATCTGGTGTTTTCGGCTTCCCCAGCAAATCTTACAATCGAGTGAAGATTGGCCTCTACCTTTGGCTCAACTGAGGCTTACACCTTCAACGGGAGCCGGTATCGTTATCATGATCAATTCCATGAGGCTACCGATCGTGACAATCCACTATCACTTATACTGTTTTTAACCGCAGGTATTGAACTGCTCGGTGATGTTTCACACAGGCTGTGCCGAACGCAGTCCATCAGAAAAATTCATATTGCCATCATCAGGCTTGCCTAACGCGACCGTGAACTCTGGGCGTAGAGGCAGGTTGGCTGCGAGGTGATTGCTTAGGTCATCGTACTGCTTGGGCTGGCGGGAATCCTAGACCCTCGCATGGGGCAAAAATGGGGCAAACCATGCGCCAATCTATGCCATTCAATGCAAATTATGCATTTATGCAACCTGCTATGAATGAGTGCCGCAGCCAGCAACCACGGGCCTATCTCTCAAAATCTCCCACATATCCCTACACAATTGGGGTGTGGGAGGACAGATCGGACGTATTTTTACTCATTGGATAGTAGGCAATTTCGTTGAAAGTGATGGGGCAAAGGGGGCGCTTGGCCCAGTATTTTTGCGATGGGCGCAAGGTTAACACGCGAGGTCAGTGCTTCGCAGTTCACAAACGGGCAGGTACAACCGCAGACCCCATGCACAAAATATGCAAATTAGCATTTGCCAACCCCCAAAACTCCCGTCACTATCCCCGTTATGCAAAAACGCAACGTTTCAATCGTCTTAAGAGAGCTGCTCGATCGCGACGGGATCTCCCCCACGGAGCTTCACCGGCGTACCGGCGTGCCTCAATCCACTCTGTCCCGGATTCTCAGCGGCAAGATCGTTGATCCGTCGGACAAGCACATCTCGCGTATCGCCGATTATTTCCGCGTAAGCACCGACCAGTTGCGCGGGCGCGCGGGGGCGGCGTGGCAGGATGAGCGCGATCCGATGCATTCGGAGCTCAAGGATATAAGCCTGTGGGACGACGACACGCCCGTTAATGATGACGAGGTGTCGATCCCCTTTTTGCGCGAGGTTGAATTGGCTGCTGGATCAGGAAGATTCGTCATCGAGGAAAGCGAGAAGGCCAGCCTGCGTTTTGGTAAGCGCAGCCTGCGGCATAACGGTGTGCAGTTCGACCAGGCCAAGTGTGTGACGGTACGCGGCAACAGCATGCTGCCGGTGCTGCGCGATGGGGCGACGGTAGGGGTGAATGCCGGCAAGAGCGGGATCGGCGATATCGTGGATGGTGACTTGTATGCCATCAATCACAACGGTCAATTGCGGGTCAAACAGCTCTATCGCCTGCCTTCGGGGATCCGCCTGCGCAGCTTCAACCGGGATGAGCATCCCGATGAGGACTACAGCTTCCAGGAGATCCAGGAAGAGCAGATCAGCATCCTCGGTCACGTTTTTTGGTGGGGCATGTACGCCCGCTAACCCTTCTTTGTAAGAAGCAGCCCGCCCAAGAGCGGGCTTTTTTTCGTCTGTAGAAAACCGCCAAGTACCCACCCCGCAAGGCTTTTATGCGAATTCGCATAAGTTTTGCAAAATAAAATGCATTTATGCATTGACTGTATATGCATACATGCATATTCTCCATCTCAAGCCAGCCAACAAGGCCTGGTGGAGGCGGCAAGGATGCTGCCAAGGAAGACAAGGAAGGCACGTAACACTGGCATGGACGCCACCGAGTGATGGCAAGGACGCCAGGCAACACCGGCAAGGATGCCGACGCTCTTTAGTTTCACGGTTTTACAACAGGCAGCGATGAACCGGCCTTGACGGTTCAGAGGGTTGGCAACTGACCCGGGTGTGCAGCGTAAAGCACCAGAAGCAGTTATCCGGCAGACAGGGATCGTGGTCGGAAAAACATCAAGGAAGAATCCGTAACGCGCCAGTAGCGCCTAAGGACAGCATTACTGAAAAGCCTGGGCCACCGGGCTTTTTGGAATGCCTACCGACAACCCCATCCATCTATTGACCCAAGCACCGGCCACCTGCCGGTTTTACGCATTCCAGGAGGCGTGACATGACAAACGAGCAGCAAGCGTTGGCAGAAATGCCTATCTGGCTGGTGATTATTCTGGCCCTGATCGGCGGCGTGTCCGGGGAGATGTGGCGCGCCGACAAGGAGGGCGCCCGCGGTTGGTCGCTGGTCCGCCGCCTGGCCCTGCGTTCCGGGGCCTGCATGGTGTGCGGGGTTTCAGCGTTGATGTTGCTGTACGCCGCTGGCATGTCGATCTGGACGGCCGGCGCGCTCGGGTGCTTGACCGCCATGGCCGGCGCCGATGTTGCCATCGGCCTTTATGAGCGCTGGGCTGCCAGGCGCATCGGGGTCAACCCGCCCCCGGATTCAAAGTGATTGTTGCAAGGAAGCCACCCATGACCCTTATTGAAAAACCTTCACAGCTGCCGATTGCCGTCGGCCAGGCCCTGCGTGCAGCGTTCCCCGAGCTACGGGTGGGCAGCCCGCCGGGCATTCTGGCGGCGGATGAAACCGCCGTGGCGATCACGGTCGAGCGCAATGGCCCGGGCGTACGCTCCCTTGAAGGGCGCAAGGCCCATGTCTTGTCGATTTCGCTCAAGGTCATGGCCGCCCAGGGCGCGCAGCCCTTTGACGCCTGCGACCTGGCAAGCCGGCTGATGGACCTGGTGCTGGATAACCGTTGGCAGTTGCCGCCGGCCCAGTGCGATGTGCCGGTGAATATCGTTGCGCTGCCGTCGACCCCGGTGGGGGCCGAACCCAACTACGACAGTTGGACCGTGTCCTTCAGCCAGACCCTTTACCTCGGCCCGCCGCTGCTCGACGACCCCATCGGCAAGCCGCTGTTTGCCCGGACCTGGGAAGTGTCGGATATCGACGACCCCGATCAATACCGGCCATTGCAGGAGTAGCCCATGTTCGATGCATTGTTACGCCTGCAATTGGCGCCCATCGTCGAGCGCCTGGCACAGATGGAAACCCAGCTGGAAGACCTCTATCGGCGGGCCGAGAGCTTTTGCCGGATCGGCGTGTGCCAGGAAGTTGATGCGGCCAGCAACACCTGCAAGGTCAGCCATGGCGAGTTGCTGACCCCGGCGATTCGCTTTTTCAACCCCAGCGCCGGGGCGCAGACGGAAACGCGGATCCCCACAGTGGGTGAGCAATGCCTGTTGCTCAACTACGGCGGCGGCGAGGGTGGGGGGCAGTCGGTGGCGCTGTTTGGCCTGAACAGTGATCGCTTCCCACCGCTGTCCAGCGTGGCCAGCCTGACGAGCCGGCGTTACCCGGACGGGACGCAAAGTGCTTATGACGCCGCAGGCCATGTCATGAATTGGAGCAATGGCCCCACGGTCTTCAGCGGTTCTCGCGAGCAGGTGGAAATAAGCCTGGGCGCCGCCCGTTTGGTCATGACCGCCGCCGCCATCAGTGTGCAGGTCGGTGCAGTCGGCATGCTGCTGGATGCGTCCGGCGTTCACTTGAGTGGCCCGGTGGTGGATCACCAGGGCCGAGTTATCAGCACGGCATAAGGATTTGCCATGATCGGAATTGAGAGAAACACCGGGGCCGTGGTGGACGACTGGCCGCAATTTGTCCAGCGCGCCACCCGGGCCCTGACCACGCCGTTGGGCACACGGCAGAAACGCCCGCTGTACGGTTCGCTGATCCCGCAACTGCTGGGGCAGAACCTGGGCGACGATCTGCTGATCCTCGCCCAAAGCCACGCCGCCCAGGCTTTTTACAACCCGCAGAACGGCATCGGCGATTTTGTGCCGCAAGTCATCGTCGCCAATCGCCAGGGCGCAGGCCTGTTACTGCGGTTTGCCGGCACCTGGAAAAACCGCAAGCAATCCTTCGAGGTGGTGACATGAGCATGTTGATCCCCGGGCAGAACCAATTGGCACCGCCCGACCTGATTGCCGTCGACGAATTCGAGCCGCTGCTGGCGCAGTTCAAGGCGTTTGTCGTCGACTATGTGGCCGCCCGCGCCCCGCAAAGCGCGGCCAAGCTCAAGGTCAGCCTGGACAACGAAAGCGAGTTGCTGACCCTGGCCCTGGAGGCGTTTTGTGTGCGCCTGCAAACCCATGAGCGCAAGTACAACGCGCGGATCCAGCAGATGCTGGCGTGGTGGGCCACCGGCAGCAACCTGGACGCGCGCCTGGCCGATATGGGCCTGGAGCGCCAGGTGCTCGACCCCGGCGACCCGGCGGCGTTCCCGCCGGTGCCGCCGACCCTCGAAAGCGATGATGATGCCCGGCTGCGTTACTACCTGGCACCCCACGCGCCGGCCGCCGGTTCACGCATGCAGTATCGGCGCGAGGTGTTTACCCTCGGCGAGCGACCGGCGGTCAAAGTCCACAGTACCGCTGCGGGCGTGGTTACGGTTAGCTACACCTTCGACCCGGATGGTTATGCCGCCCAGGTCAAGGATGGCAACGCCCGGCGCACCGCGCCAGGAGAGGTGATGGTCACCGTGCTGTCCCGTGCCGGCAATGGCACACCGTCGGCAGATTTGCTTGACGGGGTGCGGCGCCATTTCGCCCGGCCCGATGTCCGCCCGGAAACCGATTGGGTGACGGTGCAGGGCGCGCAGATCGTGCCGTACAAGATCCGCGTAGTGGCCAAGATCAACGCCGGCCCCGACTCGGGGCTGACGCAAGTGGCGGCCCAGCAGTTACTGCAGACCTATGCTGAGTCCTGTCACTGCCTGGAAGGGCGCGTGGACCCGAGCTGGATCGACTACACCATCCACACCGCCGGGGCCGCGCAACTGGAGATTCTCGAACCGCTGGCGCCGATTATCACCACGGCGTTCCAGGCGCCGTATTGCACGGGTGTCGAGGTACAGGTGCGCAGCTTATGAATGAACAATCACCCAGCCTGTTGCCCGCCAACAGCTCACCGCTGGAGAAGGCGCTGGACCTGGGCTTTGGCCGCCTGCTCGAACGGGTCGTCCCGCCATTCCCGGCGCTGATGAACCCGCTGCAAACGCCAGCGCCATTCCTGCCTTACCTGGCCGCCGACCGTGGCGTCAGCGAATGGGATGCCTCTGCCGGCGAAACCGAAAAACGCCTGACGGTGGCACTGTCCTGGCAGATCCAGCGCCAGGCCGGGACGCCCAAGGCCTTGAGCCACGCGGTCGAGTCCCTGGGGTTCACCCCCAATATCCTGGCCTGGTACCAACAGCGCCCGCCGGCCCAGCCCTACACCTTTGACGTGCAGGCGATCATCGGCCGCAGTTGGTCCAGTGGCGACCACAACCGCCTGATCCGCCGCATCAACGCGGCCAAGAGCGAGCGCGACCTGGCCACCATCACCCTGGTGCACGAAGTGTTCGGTGGGCTGCCGATGACCGGCGCCGTCCACCGGGCGCTGAACGACGGCGAGCTGTCGCTGTGGGGCGCCTTGCCGGAACTTGCGTTGAGTTCAAGGCTTAACAGTGCGGGCGTGGCCCAGCACTACACCATTAACGACTACGACCTCAGGGCGCAGCCATGACCGATGACATTACGCGCCTGGTGCGCTTCACCTCCAAGGGTTTGGATGAAGTGCTGCAGGCAAAGAACCAAGGCTTGAAAGGCGAAATCACCCACATCGCCGCCGGCACCGGCCGCTACCACCCCACCGGCAACGAAACCGCCCTGCGCGATGAGCGCCAGCGCGTGGCAATTGTGGATTACGAAGACCTGGGCCAGCACCAACTGCGCATGGCCGCGCTGTTTGATGGCGATGGCGAGTACGAGATTGGCGAGTTTGGGTTTTATCTCGCCAGTGGCACGTTGTTGGCCGTGTATTCGGTGGCGGGGCAGTTGCTGACGTATAAGGCGGCGGCTGCGCGGGTGCTGCAGAAGTTTACGTTGGATATTTCGCCGTTGCCGGTCGATAGCGTCACCGTGATCGTGGGCTCGGAAAACCTCAACATCCTGATGGTGGATGAGTTGGCGTCGCTCTCGACGGCCAGCATCGACAACATGGCGCGGGGAGTCGGAGTTTTATTTCGATTGATGGCGCTTGAAGCGAAGGCTTAACACAAGATCAATGCACTACAAGGAGTTTAAACATTGAGTACTGAACAGCAATTGGCCGCGGTTGTCAGCGCGGCAAATAATCTGACGGGTGTTGTAACGGGCAAGATCGGTGAGATTGATCGAGCGCTTGAAGCGGCACAACGAACCTACCGCGAACAGCTTGCGAGTTTGGATCAGCGTTTGCCCAGGCTGGCGCTTACGCAAAATTTTAGTATGGCGCCGGATGCCACAGGCAATCTGATTGAGGGGTGGGATATCCATCAGCAGGTAACTACAACGAAGCTGCGGACGGTTACCAATACTTCTCAAAAAACTGGCCGACCCTCGGCAGATGTTGATTTTATGCGACAAGTTCAAGCTGATGTTCGGGAGCAGTTTCCTGACTTTGATATTAGGGCGTCTGAATATTGGAGAAATGGTATTCACGTCTGGCAAATGAAATGGACGGATAATGCCGTAAGTGCCTGGCTCGCTTATCCAAAGTCTGTCGATGACGGAAAGTTAAGTGGTGGTCGCCCGTTACTTATGAACTCGACCGTGACTATAGGTGCTTTTGTTCGGCTAGTTGACGGGGAGATCGGTGGTGCGTGGAGTACAGGGGCCGAGAAGGGCAAGTGGCGCTGGTGTTCAGTGGTCATGCAACCGACTCGTATGTTTGGTCATTACTGGGTGATCCACCCAATGTGTGTTACAGCAAATGGGGTGGTGGAAGTCATGCTTGCCGGTGCGTGCACAGGTGTAGTCACTCATCCTGCTGATTGGTCATGCATGTTGGCATTGGATTAAGGAGAACGTTAATGAAACCTATTTTTGCACTTGCTGAACTGCATCCTCTGATTAAGTGGGCGGAAATCCGAGCATCCCGCGACGCCGATCTGGCCGCCAGCGATTACGCAGCAATGCCCGATTACCCCATGGCCGATAAAGACCGCCCGGTATTCGTCGCCTACCGCAAGGCACTGCGCGATATCCCCGACCAGGGCGCCGACCCGGACACCGTGATCTGGCCTGAAAAACCGGCCTTCCTGAAGTAACTCACCCCACCGCGACAGCGGTTTTTTTTCGCCCGCCCAAAGCCCCTCCCGCAGGGGCTTTGCGCTTTTTGCACCCGGAGAATTCTCCCCATGGCCAACCGCCAAACCTACACCGTCCTCATCCCATTCCCCACCGGAGCCGGCCACTGGTCCGCCGTCGGCGAGGAGTTGGACCTGCTGGACGTCGAAGCAACCGCCCTGCGTACCGCCGGCCGCCTGGAACTGACCAGCGTGCTGGCTGCCGCCCAAGACACCCCACCGGCCAAGAAGGCCGTTACCAAGAAGGCTGAATAATCATGGCTGAGGTTTTGAACTTCGAGCATAACGGCATCACCGTCAATGCCAGCGAATCCCCCGAGGCCATGGGTGGCCTGGGTGACAACGTGATCGGCCTGGTCGGCACCGCGCCCAATGCGCACTTGTCGATCCCGAAAAACGCCCCGTTTCGCATCAACAGCTTCACCGCCCAGGCGCTGCTGGACCCGACCGGCGCCGAGTCGGGTACGTTGTTTCATGCGGTGTACCAGATCCTCAAAGTGGTCAAGGTGCCGGTCTATGTAGTGATCGTCGAAGAAGGCGCCACCCCGGCCGATACCCTCAATAACGTGATCGGCGGCAATGAGCCGGTGACCGGTCGCAAACTGGGCCTCGCGGCGCTTGGCAGCGTCCCCGAAGACCTGACCATTATTGGTGCCCCGGGCTTTACCGGGACCAAGGCGGTGGCCGGTGAGTTTGCCGCGTTCGGCAAGCGCATCAAGGCCCGTGTAGTGCTGGACGGCAAAGACGCCAGCGTCGCCGACCAAGTGACCTACAGCGGCGAGCTGGGTGGCGCCGACCTGGGTTTCGACCGCTGCCTGCTGGTGCACAACATGCCGTCGGTGTACTCCAAGGCCGCGAAGAAAAACGTGTTCCTTGCGCCGTCGTCCCTGGCCATCGCCGCATTGGCCAAGGTCAAGCAATGGGAAAGCCCGGGCAACCAGGTGACCTTTGCCGAAGACGTGTCCCGCGTGGTCGAGTACAACATCCTCGACACCTCCACCGAAGGCGACCTGCTCAACCGCTACGGCGTGAGCTACTACGCGCGCACCATCCTCGGCGGTTTCTCGCTGCTGGGTAACCGCTCTGTCACCGGCAAATTCATCAGCTATGTCGGCCTGGAAGATGCCATCAGCCGCAAGCTGGTCAAGGCCGGGCAGAAAGCCATGGCGCACAACCTGACCAAGTCGTTCATGGACCAGGAGGTCAAGCGCATCAACGACTGGCTGCAAACCCTGGTGGCCGACGAAACCATCCCGGGCGGCAGTGTGTACCTGCACCCGGAACTCAACAGTGTCGAGAAGTACAAGAACGGCACCTGGTTCATCGTGATCGACTATGGCCGCTACGCGCCGAACGAACACATGGTTTATCAACTCAATGCCCGCGATGAAATCATCGAGCAGTTCCTGGAGGACGTTCTCTAATGTTTACCAACCGAGTCAGACAGGCCATTGCGGCCACCCTCCAGGGCCTGCCGCTGTCGGCGACCGTCGAGGAGTTCACCCCGCCGAAGATCGAGTTCGACATGGAAGCCATGTCCGGCGGGCGCTTTATCGCCGAGGAAATGGCCAAGAGCGCCAAGGTGCTGAGCGCCAAGCTGGTGCTGCAAGGCGCCGGTCCCGAAATCATGCTGGCCCTGGGTGTGCGCCTGGGCGAAGACATTCTGCTCAATGTGCGCGAAGCGGGCCAGGACCAGGACGGCAAGACCTACTTCACCTACCACACCGTCGGCGGCAAGCTTAAATCCCTGGAGGAAGCCAAGCTGAAGATGGGCGACAAGGCCATCACCACCCTGGAACTGTCCTGCCGCACCTACCATCGCCTGGACAACGGCGTGCCGGTGATCGACATCGACGTGCGTACCCAGAAGTTCGTGCTCAACGGCGTCGACATCCTCGGCGATGCCCGGCGTGCGGTGCTGATGCCGTAAGCCTTTCCACGGATCGAAAATAGGCACTGTCAGTGTGGGAGCTGGCTTGCCTGCGATAGCGGTCTAGCAGTGACAAATGAGGCTGCTGACACTGCGCGATCGCAGGCAAGCCAGCTCCCACATTGACCGTGCCCACGGCGGGTCCGTAGTGCCTTCAATATTTTTACTCAAGGAATTTCGCCCATGGCCTGGAAGCCACCCCTGCACATTCTGCTGGCGCCGATCACCGCCGACAGCGGTGCGAGCATCGAGCAGATCCAACTCAAACCCTTGTTCTACGCCGCGCAAAAACAGGCCCTGGCCCGTGCGGGCGACGACGAGGACGACCAGTTCTTCGAGCTGGCCAAACTGGCCACCGGCCTTTCGGAAAAGGAACTCGACCAACTCAAGCGCCCAGACTACGTGAGCATTGCCCAACACGTACACGACATGTCGACGCGCCCGGCCTCGTTCTTCCTGGAAGGTTCCGCCGAGCCGGGCGAGCAGGTGCAACTGCTGCTGCCGCTGGAAGTGGCCGGCCGCGTGTTGACCAGCGTCACCCTGGAAATGCCCGCCCTGCGCGCCACCAAAGTGATGAAAAAACTCTCCACCAACAAAGAGCGCGCCGAGTTCATCACCTCGCACTGCACCGGCCTGATGATCCCCGACCTGGATGGCCTGACCGTGCCCGACTGGACGGAATTGCAGGAGCGTATCGACGATTTTTTAAACAAACCGGCGGACTTCTTTCGCAGCGCGACATCGAAGTAATCCTCGACGTTGTACCGCTGGTTTATTCGGTAAACGAAGCGGAAATTCTCGAATGGAATGCCGCCAAAGCATTGCGCCGCTACGACATCGCGATCACTCGCCTTGGCGTCAAATAGGAGGAGAGCGAGATGCAAGACGCTCGATATACGCTCAAGCTCGCGGACGAAGACAAACGCTGGATGAGCTTTCCCGGGCTCGCCGAAAGCGGTGCCTCGCAACTGTCGGGCCTGCTAGGCGCGCAGGATGAACGCCTGGTTGGCCCATCCAGTGTGGATGTGGCGACAGCGCCACCGTCTGAACTGGGCCTGGCACTGGCACTGGCCAACGCCAGCCTGCACATCCATGTGTTGACCGAGGAACAGGTGCGGTTGCGCGAGAGTCTGGAAACCCTCAACAGCAGCCTGTTTATCGCCGGTGGCTCCCCGCTCGGTAGCGTCGCTGCAAGCCCCGCGCCTGTGGCTCAAGAGGCCGCCAAAGACAAGGAACCGACAGCGGATCCCTGGTACATCAAGGGGGCCAAGTGGTTGGGGGAGGGGTATCTTGATACGGCCAGGGGCCGGTTAACTGGCAAGGCTGTCGATGTGACGCTTGGCAAATTGCCCGGCGTGGGCAAACTGTTCCGCGACGATAGCAAGGACTGCTGCTGCCCAGGGGCCACCGAAACCTTGCAGGGGCGTGCGCGTTTTCTGCCGAAAAAAACGCTGCGTCAGAGACCCACGAAGCGGTCGTCGTCGAAAAAAACCACCCGCAGCGGTAGCCGCCTTGTTGGATCCATGGCAACGCTGCAGGGTGTTTTGGGGCGTGCCGGCCAGGTGTTTGACGGGCCCAAAATGGGTTTTCAGGGCGCGCCGCTTCAAGCTGATCGGCCCGCTCCGCGCCTGGGCGAACGTTCATCCGAGGCGCTTGTTTCACCCGTTCGTGGGCCAGTGTTGCTCAGCACTCCAGCGCCCGCTTTGCCCAAGGCTATCCCCTCCAGCCTGGTTTCAACGATGAGCAAGCTGGAGTCCGTCGGTACTCGATCCCTTGCGCCGCTGCGCTACGCCGACACCGCCATCAACCTCGTCCAGGGTGTGCGCAACGGCGACCTGCAAGCGGTCGGCAGTAGCCTCGGCACTGCCGGCGGTGCGTGGGCCGGCGCCACTGCCGGCGCGGCCCTCGGCACCCTGGTTTTGCCAGGCGTTGGCACTGCCGTCGGTGGCGTTATCGGCGGCCTGTTGGGTGGCGAGGCGGGCACCTGGTTGGGTGAAAAACTCTTCCCTTCCAGCAATCGCCTGCCAGCGCCCGAGGCCCTGAGCAAAGACCTCAACAGTGCCCGCTCGGACAACGTCCAGGTCACCCTGGCCCCGAGCATCCAGATCACCGGCGTCAACCCCGCAGACGCCCAGCAGGTGGTCGACCGGGTCCTGCAAACCCTGCAAAACCAATGCGTGCCGATGCTCACCGACTCTTTGGCGGTTCGGCGCAACGCGGCACTGACCGATGGAGGTGATTAATGCGACAGCAGATGGTACTGGGCGCCTTTATTTTCGGGCTGTCCCGAGGGTTCGCCTATTCCACGCTCCAGCGCAGCAGTGATGGCGGCTGGGGCGACCTGGAGATTATGGCCAGCAAGCCCCAGTCGCGGCAGAACGGCCAGAAGCTGGAAAAACTGACCTTCGCCGGTACCGCCACGGCGGCCGTTGGCATGCAGCGCCTGGACCAATTGCGCGCCCTGCAGGATGCACGGGCGCCGCTGCCGCTGGTCGATGGTATCGGCCGCAACTGGGGCCTGTGGCGCATTACGGCAGTCACGGAAAACCAGGCCAATGTGATCGATGACGGCACCGCCATGGTGATCAAGTGGTCGCTGGTGCTGGAGGAGTTCGTCAATGCGTAGAGTACGAAGTATTGCCGGCGATTCGGTCAACCTGCTGCTCTACCGCGAGCTGGGGCGTTGCGATGATGCGGCTGAAGAAACCCTGTGGCGCTTGAACCCCGGGCTTGCCGAACATGGCCCGGTGTTGCCGGCGGGCGTAGGGGTGATCGTGCCCGAGATGGACGCGCAACCGGGTGTTGCAACGCCGGTTTCGGCCTGGGATTAAGGAGGCAGCATGGTAATGGGATTTACCCCGGTCGTGGAGATCTATGGCGCCAACGCGGCCCTGATCAACCCACGGCTGATGCAGTGGAAACACACCGATGCGGCGGGGATCGAGTCTGACCGCCTGGAACTGACCATCAATATCGAGGGCCTGGAAGGCCTGCCGAGCCTGGGCGCGAAGATCGGTTTGCGTGTGGGTTATCGCGAGTCGGGGCTGGTGGAAAAAGGCGAGTTTGTGATTACCCAGCGCACGCCATACCTGTTCCCCATGCGCCTGGCGCTTGTGGCCACGGCGGCACCGTTCAGCGTGGCCGACCAGAGCGGCTACCGCCAGCGCCGCTCCGCCAGCCATGGCCCTACGACCCTTGGCGCGCTGTTTCGTCAACTGGCCACGCGGCATGGGTTTTCCCCCCGGGTGGCGCCGGCACTGGATGGGATTGCGATTGAGCATATCGACCAGTCCAACGAGACCGACATGGGCTTTATCACCCGCCTGGCCGGGCGCTACAACGCGGTGACCAAGCCGGTCAACGAGCTGTATGTACTGGCGCAAAGCGGCCAGGTCAAATCGCTCTCGGGCCAGCAACTGCCGGATGTGCGGTTGTCGGTGACCCATGACAACCGTCCCGGCGAGCAGGCCTTTATCAGCGCCCGGGTTGATGACAGCGCACGGGCCAAATACCAGGGATGTCGTGTCAGTTGGTGGGATGCCGCGGCCTCTCGCCAGCGGGTGGTCGAGGTGGGGATTGCGCCGTTCAAGACCTTGCGCCAGCGCTGCCAGAGTGAAACCGAAGCGCGCTCGGTGGCCGAGGGCGAGTTGCGCCGGGTGGGGCGGGAAGGGCTGAGCATCGCCATCGACTGCCCTGGTAACCCGTTGCTGTCTGCCGAAGGCCTGTTGTTGCTGGATGAAACCTGGCCGGGTTATATGCAGGGGCGCTGGTCGATTGACAAGGTGACCCACGCAGGCGACACGACGACCGGGTATCGCAGCTCGATCATAGCCAGTGGATTGGCGTCTTAGACGGTTGGAGATCAAGGATGATGACACTTACGCAACTGCAACAGATCCTGCCCAACGCCCGCGCCCAAGCGGGCGTTTTTATTTCGGCGCTGAACGCCGCCATGCTCCACCGCAACATCACCACCCCCAAACGCATGGCGGCCTTTATCGCCCAGGTCGGTCACGAGTCTGGTGAACTGCGTTACGTGCGTGAACTGGGCGGTGAGCGCTACCTGGGCAAATACGACACCGGCACCTTGGCCGCACGCCTGGGCAACACCCCCGCAGCCGACGGTGACGGCCAGAAGTATCGTGGCCGTGGCCTGATCCAGATTACCGGGCGGCGCAATTACCTGGCCTGTAGCCGGGCGCTGTTTGGCGATGAGCGCCTGCTGCATTTCCCCGAACTGCTGGAGCAGCCACAATGGGCGGCCGAATCCGCCGCCTGGTTCTGGCACAGCAATGGCTTGAATGAGTTGGCGGACCAGGACCAATTCACCACCATCACCCGCCGGATCAATGGTGGCTTCAATGGGTTGGAGCATCGCCAGCAATTGTGGGCGAAGGCGAGGGCGGTGTTATGCCGTTGAGCGGGCGCCTGTTGGCGGTTGCCCTGCTGATGGCTATCTCGGCGGCAGCCAGCTGGCAGGTCCAGGCCTGGCGTCATGGCCTGGCCTTTGAACGCCAGGCCGCACGGCATTCAGCACTGCTCAACCGGCAAAGCCAGGAAGCACTGGGCCAATACCGGGCCGAACAGGACAGGCGCCGGGCGTTGGAGCAACAGCTTCACGCCAGCGATCAACAACATACACGGGAGTTGAGCGATGCACAGCGTTACCAGGGTTCTCTGCGCGACCGGCTGGCCACTGCTGATGTGCGCTTGTCAGTCCTTCTCGACGCCGCCGACCCCGCCAATGGCCACGCAATGCCATCCGCCGCCACCGGCAGCGTGGTTCATGGAGCCCCGCGAGGCCGACTTGACCCGGCGCATGCTCAACGAATTATCGGCATCACCGATGCCGGCGATCATGGATTGATCGCGTTGCGGGCCTGCCAGGCCTATGTTCGGGCCATCACCCGGTAATCTGTTGAAGCCCTCTGTCACTTGCGTGGTCGATGGGCTCCTGTAGGGTAGGCAGACCCCCGCACTTTCCTGGAGACGATCGTGAAGGAAATTACCCAGCTCGCCGCCGAACTTGGCCGACGCTTGCAGGCGCTCAATGCCCACGTCACTACCGCCGAATCCTGCACCGGTGGCGGCATCGCCGAAGCCATTACACGGATTCCCGGGAGTTCGGCCTGGTTCGAGGCCGGGTATGTGACCTATTCCAATCGGCAGAAGACCCGCCAGCTCAATGTGCCGCAAGACTTGTTCCCCAAAGTCGGCGCGGTGAGCCGTGAAGTGGTCGAGGCCATGGCCCGGGGCGCCCAGGAACAAAGCCGGGCGCGGTTTGCCGTGGCGGTCAGCGGCGTGGCAGGCCCCGATGGCGGCTCGCCGGACAAACCGGTGGGCACCGTATGGCTGGCCTGGGGCGTAGGTGATGACATTACGGCCGAGCGCCAGCATTTCCCCGGCAACCGCGACGAGGTCCGCCGACAAACGGTAAAGGCCGCGCTAGAGGGGCTATTACGACGAGCTGCAGCAGAAATAGAAAATCAGGGGTAGGCGATCCCCGATCTTTATGGAACAATACTGTCTACTTATACAGGTGTTGGCCGTCAGGCCTTATTGATTACGTGAGGACTTTAATGGACGACAACAAGAAGAAAGCCTTGGCTGCGGCCCTGGGTCAGATCGAACGTCAATTCGGCAAGGGTGCCGTAATGCGTATGGGCGATCACGACCGTCAGGCGATCCCGGCTATTTCCACGGGCTCTCTGGGTCTGGACATCGCGCTCGGCATTGGCGGCCTGCCAAAAGGCCGTATCGTTGAAATCTACGGTCCGGAGTCTTCTGGTAAAACCACCCTGACCCTGTCGGTGATTGCCCAGGCCCAAAAAATGGGCGCCACCTGCGCGTTCGTCGATGCCGAGCACGCCCTGGATCCTGAATACGCGGGCAAGCTGGGCGTCAATGTAGACGACTTGCTGGTTTCGCAGCCGGACACTGGCGAACAAGCCCTGGAAATCACCGACATGCTGGTGCGCTCCAACGCCATCGACGTGATCGTGGTCGACTCCGTGGCGGCCCTGGTGCCCAAGGCCGAGATCGAAGGCGAAATGGGCGACATGCACGTCGGCCTGCAAGCCCGCCTGATGTCCCAGGCCCTGCGTAAAATCACCGGTAACATCAAGAACGCCAACTGCCTGGTGATCTTCATCAACCAGATCCGCATGAAGATCGGCGTGATGTTCGGCAGCCCGGAAACCACCACCGGTGGTAACGCGCTGAAATTCTACGCTTCGGTCCGTCTGGACATCCGTCGTACTGGCGCGGTGAAGGAAGGTGACGAGGTTGTCGGTAGCGAAACCCGCGTCAAGGTTGTGAAGAACAAAGTGGCCCCGCCATTCCGTCAAGCCGAGTTCCAGATTCTCTACGGCAAGGGTATCTACCTGAATGGCGAGATGATCGACCTGGGCGTGCTGCACGGTTTTGTCGAGAAGTCCGGTGCCTGGTATGCCTACAACGGCAGCAAGATCGGTCAGGGCAAGGCCAATTCGGCCAAGTTCCTGCAGGACAACCCGGATATCGCGGCGACCCTTGAGAAGCAGATCCGCGACAAGCTGCTGACCCCGGCGCCAGACGTCAAGGCTGCGGCCAACCGTGAACCTGTTGATGACCTGGCAGAAGCCGACGCCGATATCTGAGTCCAACGATGACAGTTGTACTCGATACTCTGGTTGCCGTACGGCGTACGGCAATGGACCTGCTCGCACGACGCGAGCATGGTCGTGTCGAGCTGACGCGTAAACTGCGTCAGCGTGGCGCCCCTCCCGAAATGATCGAAACAGCCCTCGACCGCCTGATGGAAGAGGGGCTACTTTGCGAAGCCCGTTATCTTGAAAGTTTTGTTTCCTACCGGGCACGCTCGGGCTACGGCCCTGCGCGGATTCGTGAGGAGCTGAGCCAGCGGGGCTTGCAGCGCGCCGATATTGAACTGGCGTTGCGTGAGTGTGGTATCAGTTGGCAAACGCAACTGGAAGACACCTGGCGCCGCAAGTTTGCCGGCCATCTGCCGATTGATGCGCGTGAGCGTGCCAAGCAAGGGCGCTTTTTGAGCTATCGCGGGTTTTCAATGGAGATGATCAGCCGCTTGTTGAGCGGTCGAGAATTGGATGACTGATTCTTAGGCGAGTGACGATCAAAAGTGGGAGCTGTCGAGCCCCTGCGAGGCTGCGATGGCGGCGGGTCTGGCAATACAGTATTCGCTGTGAGGCTACGATCGTGGCCCCGCTGGGCTCGACAACTCCCACAAAAAACAGCCCCAAAACAAAAGGCCCGCTATGAAAATAGCGGGCCTTTTTTGCGTTTTACGGTATCACGCCAGTTCCGGTGCCACCCGTTGCTGTGCTTTACCCTGGGCTTGGGCCCAGTTCTCCGGCAGGTTGATGTAGTCCACCAGCTCCCGCAGCCGCCCCTGGTTGCGCCCGGTGAAGTTGAACACCAGTCGCGTCAGGTGGCTGAAGCGTGCTTCATCGTGCTCTTCACCCCCATAGGCCAGTTGCTGGAAGTCCTCACTCAGCCGCAGGTCAGCGAACGCCGTCTGCATATGTGCCAAGGCATGCTCGCTGAGCGGGTGGTTCATGCGTACCACAAACTGGCGCTTCAGCCAGCGGGTGGAGTGGAAGTTGGCATAGAACTGGTTGATTTCATGCACCGCCTCTTCGGCACTGTGTACCAGGCGCACGAGCTTGAGGTCGGTGGGCAAGATGTAGCGGTTGGCCTCCAGCTGGTTGCGGATAAAGTCCAGGGCCCCTTGCCAGAAACCACCACCGGGCTCGTCCAGCAGCACCACTGGCACCAGCGGGCTCTTGCCGGTCTGGATCAGGGTCAAGACTTCCAAGGCTTCATCCAGGGTGCCGAAGCCGCCTGGGCACAGCACCAGCCCATCGGCTTCCTTGACGAAAAACAGTTTGCGGGTAAAGAAGAAGTGGAACGACAGCAGGTTGTCCGTGCCATCAATGGTCGGGTTGGCATGCTGTTCAAAAGGCAGGGTGATATTGAACCCCAGGCTGTGCGCCAGGCCGGCGCCTTCGTGGGCGGCGGCCATGATACCGCCACCGCCGCCGGTGATGACCATCAGGTCTGAGCGGGCCAGGGCCGCGCCCACTTCCCGGGCCAAGGCATACAGCGGGCTTTCGACTGGGGTGCGGGCCGAGCCGAAGACGGTGACCTTGCGCCGGCCCTTGAACTGTTCGAGCACGCGAAACGCATGGTCCAGCTCATTTATCGCCTTCAAGGTGATCTTGGCGTTCCAGCGGTCGCGGTCGTCCTGGGCCATGCGCAGCACGGTGAAGATCATGTCGCGATACAGCGCAATATTCGGGCTGCTGGGGGCAATCAGGTTGAGTTGCGCTTCGACCTGCTGTGTGAGGTCGGGACGGACCGGCAGGTCGTTCGGTTGATCAGGCATTCAGCTTCTCCTTCGTTACAGAGCCCCGGCGTCTTATTGCAGGCTGCTGACGGCGACGAAACAGGCTCTGTCTGTTCCTTGTGATTAAAAACCTTTGCACTGCAAGTCACGCGAGGGCAACCTTTTTTGCCCTGTAAATGTTACCGGATCGCTCGATCATGAGCCCCTAAAGTCTTGTCTGGCAATAACTTAATAGGCGTTGATGAAGGTTTTGCAGAAGGGGGCTGTCGCGCCGTTGACGAACGGCGCGTGGAGAGGGGCCTTACTTTTTCTTCTTGGCCGGGGCCGGGCAATCAGCCTCGACAAACTTGACCGACGCCACTGGGCGGTTGGTCTTGTTTTCGGTGATTTCGTAGCGCATCACGGCACCCTTGGCCATCAATTCGCGATAGCCTTTGTTCAGGCAAACGCTTTGTCCCAGCTGGAAATACACGGCCTTGGGGTTGGCGCGCATTTGCTCGGCACGGTCGGGCATCACGCTCAGGTGGTCAATCAGCTGCATGCCTTCGACGGTGTAGGCCACTTCCAGGGTTTTTTCATCAATCTCCCTGGGCAGGTCCTTGTTGCTTTCCGCCGCGACGCTTTGCAGCTTCTTGTTCATTTGCAGCTCCACCAGGGAGGCTGCCTGGGCACCCAGGGGCAATACCAGCGCCAGGGCGATGGTCGGGGCGGCAAGACGCAACATAAGACGCAGCATGAAACTCTCCTGATTCGGTTACTGGTCCATAGACCTGTCACTGCGCTGTGCGTTCAGTGGCGCGGGATTATAGGTGACCTGTAGTCGCGACGGCCAGGCGTATTGGCTGGGCGGCTCTGGTAAACTGCCGGCACTTTTGCCTGCCCCCGAGTTTTGTCCGTGTCGATTTTCATCGCTTCACAGCGGCACCCGCTATGAGCCACGCGGTGTTCCGCCTGCGTACCCAGCGCCTGGCCCGTGCCGTCAGCCCCTTTGTTGCGCGGGGCTCGCGTGCCGAACGTTGCCCCAGGTGCCGGGTCATCCCCGAATACTGCCTATGTGCCTGGCGCCCAAAAGTTGCGGCCAGGTCGGCCATGTGCCTGTTGATGCATGACGTGGAGCCGATGAAACCGAGCAATACCGGTTGGCTGATAGCCGATGTCATCGACGACACCAGTGCCTTCCCCTGGGCGCGCACGGCCGTCGAGCCTGAGCTGCTGGCGCTGCTGGCCGACCCGCAATGGCAGCCCTATATCGTCTTCCCTGGCGAGTTTGTGGCGCCGCAGCGGGTGGTCAACGAGGTCAAGGTGGCGGATGGCAAGCGCCCGTTGTTTGTCCTGCTGGACGGCACCTGGAGCGAGGCACGCAAGATGTTCCGCAAGAGTCCTTACCTGGAACACCTGCCGGTACTGAGCCTGGAGCCGGAGCAGCTCTCGCGCTACAAATTGCGCCGCTCCAAGCGCGATGATCACTTCTGCACCGCCGAAGTGGCCGCCTTGTGCCTGGAGCTGGCCGAGGACCAGCAGGCCAGCGAAGTGCTGGATGCCTACCTGGATGTGTTCAGTACCCATTACCTGGCGGCCAAGTTCCAGTTGGCGCTGGACCCGACGGACAGCGTCCATATGCGCCTTGCACCTTATCTGTAGGCGTTCGAGGCCAGATGCCCTTTGCATGATGGCACTGCAACGCCTGAGCCGGCTAAAATGCCATCAAGCGTAACTGTTCGTGACAGCCGCTGGCTGGCACCTTGTACGTTGGTGAGCACCGAACCCATCGGCGCTCCCATAAAAAACAGGATCATTTAACCAATGGCCACATACGAAATCCTGATTGCCGATGACCACCCGCTTTTCCGCAGCGCACTGCACCAGGCGGTCACACTGGGCCTGGGCCCGGATGTACGCCTGGTGGAAGTGGGCAGCATCGCTGAACTGGAAACCCGCCTGACGGACAAGACCGATTGGGACCTGGTGCTGCTGGACCTGAATATGCCCGGCGCCTATGGGTTTTCCGGCCTGGTGCTGTTGCGCGGGCAATATCCGCAGATCCCGGTGGTGATGGTGTCGGCCCAGGAAGAAGCAGACGTGGTGGTGCGTTCCCGCGAGTTCGGGGCCAGTGGCTTTATCCCCAAGTCCAGCTCCATGGAGCAGATTCAAGCGGCGGTGCGGACGGTGCTGGACGGTGATGTCTCATGGCCGCCCCAGGCATTTGAAGAGATCAACGTGTCCGCCGAAGCCAAGGCTGCCCAGGCAGGGCTTGCCAGCCTGACGCCCCAGCAGTTTCGCGTGTTGACCATGGTCTGCGAAGGCTTGCTGAACAAGCAGATCGCCTATGAGTTGAGTGTGTCCGAGGCGACCATCAAGGCCCACGTTACCGCGATTTTCCGTAAGCTGGGCGTGCGCACCCGTACCCAGGCGGCGCTGCTCTTGCAACAACTTGAGTCAATTTCCCACCCATAGGTCGGCTCGATTCACGCTTTTTTGACTTGGCGTGTTCTAGCTTCCTCCCATCTTTTTTGCTCAGTTGCCTACCTATGTCGCCGTTCAAGGGTCAAACCGGTATCAAACGTATCTTCAACGCAGGGGGCTATTCCCTCGATGGCCTGCGGGCGGCTTTCACCGGCGAGGCGGCTTTTCGCCAGTTGGTGTTGCTCAACGTGATCCTGATTCCGTTGAGCTTCTTCCTCAACGTCAGCCGCGTAGAGCGCGCACTGCTGATTGCCGTCTGCCTGCTGGCGTTGATTGTCGAGTTGCTCAACTCGGCCGTGGAAGCGGCGATCGACCGGATTTCCCTGGACCGCCACCCCTTGTCGAAAAACGCCAAGGACATGGGCAGCGCCGCGCAATTCGTGGCATTGACCATGATTACCGCGGTGTGGGCCGTGATCCTGATCTAGGCGATATTCGGCAACACGATCTCGTCGCTGCGCTGCACCCCGGCGGTAAAGGCGCGGCACAGTTCGAGGAACTCGCGCATGGCCGAGGTCTGGTACTTCTGTTTATGCCAGATAAAGTAGAACTGCCGGGCCAGGTCCAGGTCCGGGGTCTCTACCGGCACCAGGCTGCCGCGCCGGAACGCATCCCGCAGCGCCAGGCGCGAAATACAACCAATCCCCAACCCCGACTCCACAGCGCGCTTGATCGCCTCGGTGTGCTCCAGTTCCAGGCGGATGTTCAACGCACTGCGATGATGGCGCATGGCCTGGTCAAAGGTCAGGCGCGTTCCCGAGCCCTGTTCCCGCAAGATCCAGGCCTCATGGGTCAACTGCTCCATGGTCGCCTGGCCGCGCTGGGCCAGGGGGTGCTGCGGCGCGCAGAACACCACCAATTCGTCCTCGACCCAGGTTTGTACTTCGATATCCGGGTGGCTGCAGTCACCTTCGATTAGACCCAGATCAATTTCGTAATGCGCAACCTGATGCACGATATGCGCAGTGTTCTGTACATGCAGCTTCACCTGGCTCTCGGGATGCTGCTGCATGAAACTGCCGATCAGCAGCGTGGCCAGGTAATTGCCGATGGTCAGGGTCGCGCCGACTGCCAGGGAACCGAAGCCGGACTTGCCGTTGAGCAGGTCTTCGATTTCCTTGGCCTGGTCCAGCAGCGCCACCGCCTGGGGCAGCAACTGATGGCCGAGGGCGTTGAGGCTCAGGCGTTTACCGGCGCGGTCGAACAATTGGCAGCTGGATTGGCGCTCCAGCTCGGTGATCGAGGTGCTGGCGGCGGATTGAGATAAGGCCAGAAGGCCAGCAGCGCGTGACACACTTTCCTGCTGGGCGACGGCGACGAAGACTTGCAGTTGACGGAGAGTAAATCGCATATCGATATAACCGATAACCCTTATCTTAATAATCCAGTTAACAGATATTGTCGCCGCCATTAGAATACTGTGCAATTGCGCACCTATCATTTTGGCGTAGACCCATTTCCAGGAGTTCCCCGTACATGAGCAACATGAACCACGAGCGTGTCCTCAGTGTTCATCACTGGAACGACACTCTGTTCAGCTTCAAGTGCACCCGCGACCCGGGCTTGCGCTTCGAGAACGGTCAGTTCGTGATGATCGGCCTGCAGCAGCCCAACGGCCGCCCGCTCATGCGCGCTTACTCCATTGCCAGCCCGAACTGGGAAGAGCATCTGGAGTTCTTCAGCATCAAGGTCCCGGATGGCCCGCTGACTTCCCAATTGCAGCATTTGAAGGAAGGCGACGAGATCATCATCAGCAAAAAACCGACAGGCACCCTGGTGCTCGACGATTTGAAGCCGGGCAAGCACCTGTACCTGCTTAGCACGGGCACTGGCCTCGCCCCCTTCATGAGCGTGATCCAGGACCCGGAAACCTACGAGCGCTTTGAAAAAGTGATCCTGTGCCACGGCGTGCGTTACGTCAACGAAGTCGCCTATCGCGAGTTCATCACCGAGCACCTGCCGCAGAACGAGTTCTTCGGCGAGGCGCTGCGTGAAAAGTTGATTTACTACCCAACCGTGACTCGCGAGCCGTTTGAAAACGAAGGCCGCCTCACCGACCTGATGCGCAGTGGCAAACTGTTCAGCGATATCGGCCTGCCGCCGATCAATCCTGAAGACGACCGCGCCATGCTGTGTGGCAGCCCAAGCATGCTCGACGAGACCAGCGAAGTGCTGAACAGCTTCGGCCTGAAGGTTTCGCCACGCATGCGTGAGCCGGGTGATTACCTGATCGAGCGTGCCTTCGTCGAGAAGTAAGCACGACTCTAAAAATGTGGGGGCCTGCTTGTGTGGGAGCTGGCTTGCCTGCGATACAGGCACCGCGGTGTATCAGCTACATCACGGTGATGCCATCGCAGGCAAGCCAGCTCCCACACAAGCCCCCTCCCACATTTGGTTTCCGGTTTAGCCAGCCGCAACCACTTCAAGCACACAAATCACCCCAGCCTCTGGATAGTGCCAGTGCACATCCACATCCCAGAACCGCACACCATATTCGCGCTCCGGCCCAGGCGTCTGATACGCCGGCCGTGGATCCTGCGCCAGGCATTGCTCAATCAGCTCCACCAGCGGCTCGCCCAGGCGCTGGGCGTGGGTGTGGGCCTGGTGCAGGGCGGTCTTGAGCCATTGCACGGGAATCAGCGGCGGCGCGCTGCTTGCGATGCTGTTGGTGGCCGTGTCGATGATATCGGCATAAGGCACATACGGTTTGATATCCAAGACCGGCGTGCCATCGAGCAAGTCGATCCCGGAAATCCACAGCCGGCCCGGTTCTACCTTGTCCAGCTTTACCACTGACTGGCCAATGCCATTGGGGCGATGGGTCGCGCGGGTGGCGAATACGCCCATGGACGTATTGCCGCCCAGGCGCGGCGGGCGCACTTTCAGGCGTGGCTTGTCTTCCAGGGCATGATGAAACAGGAACAGCAGCCATATATGGCTGACCTGCTCCAGGCCCTGCACGGCCTCACCCTGGTCGAACGGCGCCACCAGTTCCAGCACACCCCGGGCGGCAGGTGCCAGTTGCGGCTGGCGTGGGATGGCGAACTTCTCCTTGAAGCAGGAGCGTACGAAGCCCACGGGCGAGACGTTGTAACTCATGGCTTACGCGCGAACCCGCAGCGTCAGGCCCTTGAGGAAATTGCGCAGCAACTGGTCGCCACATGTGCGGTAGTTGGTGTGGCCGAACTTGCGGAACAGCGCGCTCAACTCAGGCTTGGATACCGGGAACTCGGCGGCCTTGAGGATGGCGTGCATGTCGTCTTCCTTGAGCTCGAAGGCCACGCGCAGCTTCTTGAGGATGATGTTGTTGGTCACCGGGGTTTCGATCGGCTGCGGTGGACGACTTTCGTCCTTGCCGCGCTTGAAGATCACCAGGCCATCGAGGAAATGCGCCATGACCTCGTCCGGGCAGAACACAAAGCCTTCTTCCTCATCTTTCTTGAGGTACGTCAGCAGGTCTTCCTTGGTCACGTCCATGCCGCCGAGCTTGGTGATCTCGACCATCTTGTTGTCGCTGATGTCGAGCATGTAGCGCACGCTGCGCAGTACGTCGTTGTGAATCATGGTGGGCAATCCTGGTCTTCGACTGTAGACATCGCCCGGGCGGGCGATGTCGAGAGATAGGGCGGCTTAGAACTTTTCTTTGCCGGACATATAGCGCCATTGGCCGACCGGCACCTTGCCGATGGACACGCCGCCAATGCGGATGCGACGAATGGCGACAACTTTCAAGCCAATGGCTTCGCAGAACAGGGCGATGACGCCGGGCTGCGGGTTTTTCAGGGCAAAGCGCAGACGGTTCTCGTTCTGCCAGCTGGCTTTGACCGCAGGCAATTCCTTGCCTTTGTACATCAGACCGTGGGCGAGACGGTTCAGGCCGTGCTCTGCCACGTCGCCTGCAACTTCAACCACATATTCCTGCTCGATCTTGGCGGCGTCGGCCGTCAGCTTGCGCAGGATCTTCCAGTCCTGGGTAAACACCAACAGGCCGCTGGCCTTGGCTTGCAGGTCGGCGCTGGCGGTCAGGCGCAGGAAGTGGCCTTTGAGCGGGCGCTTGCTGAAGCGGTGTTCTTCGGACAGGGTCTCGGCGCTCAGGGACTGCATCGCGCTGTCGACATCCACGCCGGCCGGTGCATGAAACAGGATAGTCACAGGCTCTGGAGCCGTGGCCTTGGCCTCGGGATCAAGTTCGACTTTTTGTGTCGTGACCTTGAACTGCGGCTCATCGATCACTTCGCCATCCACCGAGACCCAGCCGCCTTCGATGAACAGCTCGGCCTCCCGACGGGAGCAACCGACCAGTTCGATAAGGCGTTTGGAGAGGCGTATGGGGTCAGTCATGACAAGAGCCGTAACAAAAGGGGGCCGCTATTGTACCTGCCTGGAGCCGGTTAATCCCGGCCCCATTTCAGTGCCGGGGCTTTTTGTGGGAGCAGGCTTGCCTGCGATGGCATCACCTCGGCATAGCTGATGCGCCAAGTTGCCAGTATCGCAGGCAAGCCAGCGTCTACAGGGTCAGCCGCTGCGTGTTTGCTGGACCTGGCGCAAACGCATATGCAGCAAAGGGTAGGGCTGCCCCATACCGTCATGCTCGGTGCGCCCGATCACTTCAAAACCCTGCTTGAGGTAGAAGCCCAGGGCCTGGGGGTTTTGTTCGTTGACGTCCAGTTTATCGGCATTCATCGACGCAACCGCATAGTGCAGCAATTGCCGCCCCAGGCCCTGGCCCCGGTGTTGCGGGTCGATGAACAGCATCTCTACCTTGCCTGCCGCGACGCCGGCAAACCCGGTGATCCGTTGGCGCGCGTCCTTGGTACAGATCAGCATCACCGCGTCGAGGTAGCGCGTCAGCACCAGGTGTCCCAGGCGCTGGATGTAACTTTCCGGCAAAAAGTCATGGGTGGCCCGCACCGATGCCTCCCAGATCCGGGCCAGCTCCGGGTAGTCGCTGGTTTTCGGGGTGTGGATAACCGAGTGCTGGCCCATGCCCGCTGCTCCTTGCTGCTTGTTGGCGGTGATGGGGCAAACGATAGACCTAAAAAAGCCCCGCATCTTGTCCAGAAGCAGGGCTTTTTCAATTTTTTACAGCTTAGTCGCGTTTTTGCGCCCAGAGGTCGTACTCGTCGGCGTCGGTGACCGTGCACCAGACTTTGTCGCCAGGCTTGAGCCCGCTGGCATCGTCGATAAATACATTACCGTCGATTTCCGGTGCGTCGAAGAAGCAGCGGCCGACCGCGCCTTGCTCGTCCACTTCGTCGATCAGCACTTCGATTTCCTTGCCGATGCGCAGTTGCAGGCGGGCCGAGCTGATGGCCTGTTGATGGGCCATGAAGCGCTCCCAACGGTCCTGCTTGACGTCATCCGGGACCACTGCCAGGTCCAGCAGGTTGGCCGGGGCACCTTCCACCGGCGAGTACTGGAAGCAGCCGACGCGGTCCAGCTGGGCTTCGGTCAGCCAGTCCAGCAGGTACTGGAAGTCTTCTTCGGTTTCGCCGGGGAAGCCGACGATAAAGGTCGAGCGGATGATCAGCTCGGGGCAGATCTGGCGCCAGTTCTTGATGCGTGCCAGGGTCTTGTCTTCAAAGGCTGGGCGTTTCATGGCCTTGAGCACTTTGGGGCTGGCGTGTTGGAACGGGATGTCCAGGTACGGCAGGATCTTGCCGGCGGCCATCAAGGGGATCAGCTCGTCAACGTGCGGGTACGGGTACACGTAGTGCAGGCGCACCCACACCCCCAGGCTGCTCAAGGCTTCGCACAGTTCGGTCATGCGGGTTTTCACCGGCGCGCCGTTCCAGAAGCCGGTGCGGTATTTCACGTCGACACCGTAGGCGCTGGTGTCCTGGGAGATCACCAGCAGCTCTTTGACGCCGGACTTGACCAGGCGCTGGGCCTCGTCCAGTACATCGCCCACCGGGCGGCTGACCAGCTTGCCGCGCATCGACGGGATGATGCAGAAGCTGCAGCTATGGTTGCAGCCTTCGGAAATCTTCAGGTACGCATAGTGGCGTGGGGTCAGCTTGATGCCCTGGGGTGGCACCAGGTCGATCAGCGGGTTGTGGTCCTGGCGCGGCGGCACCACGTCGTGCACGGCGTTGACTACCTGCTCGTACTGCTGCGGACCGGTCACGGCCAGCACGCTGGGGTGCACGTTGCGGATATTGCCTTCTTCCACACCCATGCAGCCGGTGACGATGACCTTGCCGTTTTCCTTGATGGCTTCGCCGATCACTTCCAGGGACTCTGCCTTGGCCGAGTCAATAAAGCCGCAGGTGTTGACCACCACCACGTCGGCGTCCTGGTAGGTGGACACGACGTCGTAGCCTTCCATGCGCAGTTGCGTGAGGATGCGCTCGGAGTCGACGAGCGCCTTCGGGCAACCCAGGGAAACAAAGCCAACCTTGGGGTTGGCTTTTGCGATGGTGGTGGACATGTCTAACCTCGGTATTGAATGACGCCGCCAGTCGGGTACGACAGGGCAGCGGATGGGCACTTGATGTGCCTCTGATCAAAAAGTGCGCAATTCTAGCGACGGGAAACGCGCTTGACCAGCTTTATGCAGGGAAATACGACGAGTGCTGCGCGCCGTTGCGCCTTGGTAAACCCAGTGATCAACAAAGTATCTGTTACTAAGAGGGATAGTGGCGGTTGGCTATCTTTCTGTCTTAAAAATAGCTACGCCGCCGACAGCTCAGCTATAGAGGATCTTTCTGTCTTCGGTCGCACGTAAGACTGCCCGGCAACACAGGCAAGGGGGCACAAGGGCTTCAAACCCAAAACCCTGATGGTCACGCTGATGATTCCATTTTTTGACCTGGTGCAACTCGCGACCTGATGTGCCAGGTGATGTTCACCGAAGGCGTGAGGCCCGGGAGGACGACAGCCTGCGCGCCTGGCTAATCCAGTTCACCCTGACCCAAAAGCTGTCCAACCCTGAGAAAGTCGAAGGTCGGTGCTCGGCTAACAAGGTGACAGCCTGGCCCGGGTATTCAACATCCCCGACTTCATCTGGCAGCAGCAGGGTGATGGGGAGGTGTTCGTGGGCCGTTGGGCTGACAGCTTCTTTGGCGCTCGCCCGCTGCTGCAGCTGCTGGCGGAACTGTTCGACGACTACCAGGGCAACCAAAGCGCGATGATTGCAGCCCTTCCCGGGTTGCGACCAGATGCAACGATCAACCACGGCGAGCGCATCACCAGTGTGGCCCTCGTCGATAACCAGATGGCCATCCGATGGACGACGCAATCAAGCGCAGCGTAGAACGACAATTCCCCGAACTGACCGGCGGATATCACCTACCGCGCTTCGCCCGGGTTGTAGGCGTGGCCGACGCCCCGGCCGGCGCCGGGATCTGTGACGACTTCCGGCCGCGCTATGCGGTTGATATCGAGGTCCTGGGGCCAGATGGCGAGCCAGACAGCAAGTTGCCGATCCTGGCCGGCGTGCCGTTGCCGCTGCCTACCGGAGGCGAGGAGATGGGTATCTATGCCTTTCCCGAGGAAGGCACCCAGGTGGTGGTGTGCTTTGCCTACGGCCTGCCGCACAAGCCCTATATCCAAACTTCCTGCCCCACGGACCGAGCATGCCCTGCGTGCCGAAGGGGATCAGGTGTGGCAGCAAAGCGAAGCCTGTCAGCAGCGTGTCGACGCGGACGGCAACTGGCTGCGCCAGACTGACGGCAAGATCCGCGATATTGTGATTGAGCGGGAAGTGGAGGCGATGGGGAACAAGGAGACGTTTCAGAACCACACCAGGACGGTGGACGACCACTCCACCGAGTCGGTGGGGGGCATCAAGACGCTTGAAGCCCTGGGCGCACTCAAGCTGCTGTCGGGTGGTTCTGCCAGCCTGGCGGCGATGGATGACCTGCACCAGGCGACCGGACGCGACTTGAACCTGGTGGTGGGGCAGAAGCACAACGCCACGGTGGGTGGCGATATGCAGGAAAGGATCGAGGGGCTGCGCCAGAGCGTGGCGGGGGGTCAGTCAGCGGATCGTGGCTCCCAAGACATGGTTGGGATCCGAGGGGGTTAACGTGCTGCAGGTTCTGTGTGATCTCATAGACTTGGTCGACCAGATGAATATCAATCTGGCCACCCATGTCCACGCCTCAAGTCCGCCGCCGAACAATGCAGCTATCTTTGCTTCTGCGCATATAAAAGCAAACCTACTATCAACTATAACCAAAGGTATAATGATTTAGTCAAGTGTTGGTTGGCCTTTTTCAGATGGGTCACAACTAACACTTATAAGCGGTCTATATTTGATGGTCTTCGTCTCCGCATCATGGTACGCCTGATAGAACTGAAATCCATCTCTCTTGTTTTTATCGCAAAGAGCTTCAACTGTTTTAAGGACTTTATACTTGTCTTCGGGGGACGTTTTAATGCCAAATATAATTCCCTCCAGGCTACTAAACTCGTATTTCAAACACCTATCTTTTTCACTATCAAAAATAGAAAGGCTGCTATCTAAAATGAGTCTATATTCATTTTCATTTATCCAGTCAGGCATTTTAGTTGTAATGCTTTCTTGACGTCTATCCCAGTAATTTTTCCTCCAGTTTACGTCATCACGAAGCACGTCAGCGCACGAACTCAAATTGCCATTGCCATCGGAATACCAATTTTTTTCTAGCTCTGGTCGTGAAAAAATACCTATTGTTCTGAAAAAGTCTAGTTCAGGGGCATTGCCCTCATACTTTACCTTGTGAAAATGAAGAACGCTGTCACCCCATAATTTCCCATTGTTTCCGATGCCAATGGGTATGTGAAAGGGCAATAGTTTCATTTCATTACTTGTGCTCGGTTTGAATTTCATGCATACGCCTGCATGATTGTCCCCGTATGAGCCCCATATAGAAGAATTGGAGCAGGAGTCCATAAAACAAGCCGTATACCATTTCTCGTGAGTAAGTTCTTTAAGCCCTTCTATAAAATCATCAGCAAAATTCAAACTTATCTTATGCCAGTTCGAGCTGTCTCCGCTTTTATAGATTGCGTAATTTCGCAGAAACTGCTTGCCATCGGCGGCATATACTGCAAGTTCATATTCAGAACCATCGAGATTTTTTGTTGCTGCAAGAAGGCCGGTAGAGGATCGTAAGCACTCTTCTTCAGTTAGCTCCAAAATTTTGGTGTCATGTGGGACTAGACCAATTTCCGCGAAAATCTTCGTGACCAAGTGAAAAGCATATAAGTGCAGAGATCTAAGGTGAACAAGAAGCTCGTGTTTTGTTACTCGTCTTTCCGAGCTAGACAAATTGTCTATAAATTTAATTACGTTTTCATTGTTCAGAAATATTTCTATGGTTTTATCTAGTTTCTCGGGGATTTCAGCTGGCACGTTCTCCTGTGCACGAATAATTGGAAAAGGAATTGCTGAAATATCTTGGCCCGTAAGATACTGAACGCTCCTGAATGCCAAGCAACGAATATAATACTTAAAAAGACTCGACCATACGATGTTGTCTCCTGAGAAAAAAAGCTCGCGATAACCTTCAAGTGGGTCATTTAACTGCTCTGGGGAAGCAAAGTAAATATATTGACCTTCGAGTTCTCCGGTACGCTCGTTGTCGCCTAGAAGCCGCTCCACTGATCTGAAACGGTATAGAAAATCTGTCATGTCATCTTTCCATAGAACATGTAAATATTGACTAGTTAATTAGGGTTTCAAATGACAAAGGACGCAAATATGCGCCCTTTGTATTGCATATTTTAAACTATCTAGCGTTGCTCAAGAGCCGCTAACACATGCTGGGGGTCATTGTTGATAGCGCGCAGGAGTGCCCGTGCTGGACCTTCCGGCTCCCGTCGGCCCTGCTCCCAGTTCTGGAGTGTGCCCACCGCGACATCAATCGCTTTGGCAAAACGTGCCTGGGAAAGTCCTGTGGCCTTGCGGATCATTTTGACCTTCACCGCATCCACATGGAACTCACGGGACGGCGGGCGTTCGCCACGGTCAATCTCGTCCATCTGGGTCATGCTTTCGACCAGGCGGTTGAACAGATTCTTTTCCATCATTTCCACCCTTTGTTTAACTCTGCCAGTACTTTCTTTTCCGCTGGGGATAGATCGTCTTTTATCCCCTTACGGTAGATCAGGATCAGCCTGATCTGGTAAGCCGCCGATAGGTGGAAGTAGATCACCCGAACCCCACCGCTCTTACCTTTCCCGTTCGCGCTCCAGCGGACCTTCCTCAGTCCGTTGGTGCCTTGGATCACATCACCAGCCGTTGGGTTTTCGGCTAGGTATTCCTGAAATTCGCGGTAGCTTTCATCGCTCAGAAGCTCGCCAAGATCTTCCGTGAAGATGGGGGACTCAATGAATATCATCTTAATGCGCTATCCGTCATTGGCGTACTGCTGAGAGTAGCGGCTCATGATCCGCGATGCAACATCTGTTCGCGAATGGAGGGCCGGGGGCCATTAGTCCCGTGGAGCATCCCTAAGATGCTCAGGGAGCTTTGCTTGAGCGACGAGACGTTTGTGCTCTTTGGTAACCAACGGGAGTAGCAGATCGCTGAGGATACTAGCCAACCTAATGGCCGTGGCCTCGTCCAGCCTGTTAACTGTTCCTGTCCGGCCGGAAGCGCAACTGACCTGTTTTTCTGTGATGCCCATTCCGACCAGAACGCCGTCAATGAACGTGGTTAAGTGGTCGTTTTCACGGAGTAACACCCTGCTTTCGGGCGCTTCCTGAAAGTCCCAATCGACTTTAAAACGCTTGCCTACTTTGATGACTTCAATTTTAGGGAGTGCCGGCTTGCTCTTCATGTTTTGCCCATGACCTGGTGATGGTTGTGTCCGAACCTTACACCTGGTGCTGGCCAGGGTGAAATTCTCGGCGATACAAGCGGTCGCCGAAAAAAATCGTCACAACAAGAAAAAAACAGATGAAAAAGCACTTATCCCCCTCCCGCCGACGGGCTTCGTGTCGTTTTTTTGTGCAAACGGGAGGGGGGGTAATCAGTGTTGCCGACTAGGCCCGTTGCGGGCTCTAGGGGCCGTTACACGTTTTCACGGTGTGTAAGGCTGTGCAACAAAATGCAATGGCTTCGCACTGCGTCAGATAAAAGAGGTGAATCGGATAGATCGCTGAGGCGCCCGGAATACGGGGGCAATCGTTAGAAAAAGTCCATAGTGGAGGCGTTTTGTGATTTTGAATGGCTCTGTCCGCCTTTTTTCAAACGGATCAGAGTCTATGAAACTGTCAGTCCCTGAGAAATTTCCTGAATGCAGCGACTGACTCCGGCGAGCAGCGAAGTATGAGACGATCTGCCGCAGTACTCGCGATAGGAAGACTCTTAATCTTGACTGCCATAACTGATTTTAAGGAATTGGGTCGTATGTAAATGTACCTGATTCGATTGTTATGCCCTCGAATTTTTTCCACTTTTCTAATTGTCGTTCATAGTAGTCAGTCCCCGGGATTAGTGTTGAACCCATGGAGTTCAATTCAAGATCCCTTATTTTTACGGCTCTTGAGGATCTGCAAATTTCGGTCTCTTGAAAAAGAAAATCGAAAACGTAGTTTTTTTGTCGGAGGTACCAAGTTTGGAAAAGCGTTTTCGTAGTTTGGCATTGATGATATCTCGAATTTTTTGTTTTTCGCTCTCTGCCATCCTTGCGCCGAATATAATCCCTACAACTTGGCTGAAGTCGTAGTGAAAAAGTCTTTGCAGGCTGCTGTAGTCTGAAACCCCAGATATAAATCTAGTTGGTTGCGGCAGTAGTAAGCGACACTCTTTTTCATATTCCCAGCACTTGTTTTTAGTTAGAAGTTGTCTTTGGATATTGGAGTGATGCAGCAGTCTTGTGCTCTCGGGAAAAAAACTCATGCCCAGTTTTCTGTCAGGGGAGCAACGTGAAAGCGTCAATTGCTTCAAGTTGATCGTCGTAATGTATATCTTCGATTTTAAATTTTGGCCCGATACTGCATGAATGTCCCTGCGAGACGTCTAATGAATCCTTTTTACGATCAGGACATTGATAAAGATATCCATCAATGGGGCGATAGACTAGGCAGTAGCCTTCATGGCTGCTTGCATAGTGGGACCACATGAGCATGTCCGTGTGGGATTTCGATAAAGAAATTGTGTAGCCAGAACCTGGCGCATGAAGTGAAAGAAGTGAATGTAGCGCGTCTAGTTTTTCACGAAAGGCGACTATCTCGCTCATCGTTATCGATTTGTCGTTGAAGACAAGTCTCAATATTTTCTGTTTGTGCTCTTCGAAGCAAAACAGTAAATGTTCATACGATATTGGCCCCAGGTCCGACAGATAGGTGGAGATTATGCTGATTTGCTCGTCGTCATTCCAAAATGATAGTGATATCTGACGCCAAATCTCAGCTGACTGATCTGAAAATTCAAATTTCGACTGCATGTCAATAGGGTCATTCAACTCCTCACGTGACGCAAAGTACCACTCATCGTAGAGCAAGCCTTTTTGTGATAGGAGTCCGGAGGATCTATATCGATAAACATGCATGCTGAGCTTTCCCTGTCGCGTGTAGGTGTGGTGGCTTCACGCCAGTTAGCCATCATAAATCCAACGCGCATCCACGAGCGAGGGCTGTTCATCCTCAATCATGGGGAGGGTGGATTCCTAGCAATTGTGACTGAAACTGCCACCAGTCGCGATTGGGCGTCCTTAGACTACGCTGGAGGCCTTGAGGCCTTGAAAATAGTGGAGCGGGTGAAGAATCAACCCTTATTTTCAGCTTGGGAAGCTCTTCAATGTCCACTCTTGTTTAGTATATTTTCATAATCGCTAGGGCAACCCAGGGGGTTGGCTTTTGCGATGGTGGTGGACATGTCTAACCTCGGTATTGAATGACGCCGCCAGTCGGGCACGACAGGGCAGCGGATGGGCACTTGATGTGCCTCTGATCAAAAAGTGCGCAATTCTAGCGACGGGAAACGCGCTTGACCAGCTTTATGCAGGGAAATACGACGAGTGCTGCGCTATGCTTCGCGCCAGTTGCACTGGGGCTAAGCCAGCAGTCAACAAATAATCTGTTACTAAAAGTACAGCGGCACATGCTGTGTATAGCTTAGCGTCGGGCTTAAGTGTATAGCTGTGCGGTTTATATAAGACCTCAGGTCAAAAGGGCAGGAGTGGTTGATGGGTCAGGCAAATAGTCAGGCGGCAAGTGCAGGGCATTCCAGCGCAAAGCCAATCGGCATGTTGGTGGCGGCAGTCGGGGTGGTCTACGGCGATATCGGCACCAGCCCGCTCTACACCCTTAAAGAGGTGTTTTCCGGCAGCTACGGGGTGCAGGTCAATCATGACGGGGTGCTGGGGATTCTGGCGCTGATTTTCTGGTCGCTGATTTGGGTGGTGTCCATCAAGTACATGCTGTTTGTGCTGCGCGCCGACAACCAGGGCGAGGGCGGCATCATGGCCCTGACGGCGCTGGCCCGACGGGCGGCAGGCAATCACCCGCGGCTGCGCAGTTTCCTGGTGGTGTGCGGGCTGTGTGGCGCGGCGCTGTTCTATGGCGACAGCATGATCACCCCGGCGATTTCCGTGTTGTCGGCCATCGAGGGCCTGGAGTTGGCGTTCGACGGCCTGGAGCATTGGGTTGTGCCTGTGTCGCTGGTGGTGCTGGTGGCTTTGTTCCTGATCCAGAAGCATGGCACCGATCGCATCGGCAAGCTGTTCGGGCCGGTGATGGTCACCTGGTTTTTAGTGCTGGGCGGCCTGGGTATCTATGGCATCGTCCAGCACCCCGAAGTGCTTAATGCGATGAACCCGGTGTGGGGCGTGCGCTTCTTCATGGTCCATCCGGGCATCGGCGTGGCGATCCTCGGCGCCGTGGTGCTGGCCTTGACCGGGGCCGAGGCGTTGTATGCCGACATGGGGCATTTCGGCCGCAAACCCATTGCCCGCGCCTGGTTTATCCTGGTGCTGCCGGCCCTGGTGCTCAACTATTTCGGCCAGGGTGCGATACTGCTGGGCGACCCCGAGGCCGCGCGCAACCCGTTCTATCTGCTGGCGCCAAGCTGGGCGCTGCTGCCCCTGGTGGGCTTGTCCACCCTGGCCACGGTGATTGCTTCCCAGGCGGTGATTTCCGGTGCGTTCTCGTTGACGCGCCAGGCGATCCAGCTCGGCTACATCCCGCGCATGCATATCCAGCACACCTCCAGCGCCGAGCAGGGCCAGATCTATATTGGCGCGGTGAACTGGTCGCTGATGGTCGGCGTGATCCTGCTGGTGCTGGGCTTCGAGTCCTCGGGCGCCCTGGCCTCGGCTTACGGGGTGGCGGTGACCGGGACCATGCTGATGACCACCATCCTTGTCTCCGCCGTGATGCTGTTGCTGTGGAAATGGCCGCCGGTCCTGGCTGTGCCGGTGTTGCTGGGCTTTTTGCTGGTGGATGGCCTGTTCTTTGCGGCCAACGTGCCGAAGGTGGTGCAGGGCGGTGCGTTCCCGGTATTGGCGGGGATCGTGCTGTTTGTGCTGATGACCACCTGGAAGCGTGGCAAGCAATTGCTGGTCGAGCGCCTGGACGAGGGCGGGTTGCCGCTGCCGATCTTTATCGGCAGCATCCGCGTGCAGCCGCCCCATCGCGTGCAGGGCACGGCGGTGTTCCTGACTGCCCGCCCGGACGCGGTGCCCCACGCCTTGCTGCATAACCTGTTGCATAACCAGGTGCTGCACGAGCAGGTGGTGCTGCTGACGGTGGTCTATGAAGACATCCCGCGCGTGCCGGCCCAGCGCCGCTTCGAGGTGGACTCTTATGGCGACGGCTTCTTCCGGGTGATCCTGCACTTCGGCTTTACCGATGAGCCAGACGTGCCCGAGGCGCTGAAGCTGTGCCATTTGGACGACCTGGACTTCAGCCCCATGCGCACCACCTACTTCCTCAGCCGCGAGACGGTCATCGCCTCCAAGCTCGAAGGCATGGCGCGCTGGCGCGAAGGGCTGTTTGCTTTCATGCTCAAGAATGCCAACGGCAACCTGCGTTTCTTCAAGCTGCCGGTGAACCGGGTGATTGAGCTGGGGACCCAGGTAGAAATGTAGGCCCTGTTAAACATAAAACCGCGATGGGCTGTATGCCATCGCGGTTTTTTTTGGCCTGCCGATCTGTGGCGGACTCATTGCCTTTTAAAGCCCGGGGGTGTGCTAACGTCTTTTTATCCAAGTTTGTCGTCTGGCCCATGAGGATCCACTGTTAGGGAAAACCAAAGATGAAACGCGCACTCTCAGGATTGCTGTCAGGCATCACGCTTTTAGTCGTAGGTTGTTCGTCCAGCACCATGGAGACACCGCCTGTCGTCCCCCAGGCACTGCAGTTCGCCGACTCACACTTCCATCCTTCCAACTACGCCTATCAGGGCATTTCACTGAAGTCATTGTTGTCGGATTATTTATCGGCCAGCGTGGTCCGTTCGGTGGTGATGCCGCTGCCGTTGCAGCAGCGCTGGGACAGTTTTGAAAATTATCAGGTGACGGACCCTTCCGGCCGTTTGTATGGCGCCAATTACTACATCGGTCCCAGGGCGGACTTGTACTACTACGCCTTCGCGGACGCGATGTATGCCAGGGAGTACCTGCAGCTGTCCCCGGCGGAGCAGGGTCGGCTGGACCTTATGATTACCGGCTTCAACCCCATGGATCGCTATGGGGCCCAGCACATCAAGCGGGTGCTGCTGACCTTCCCGGGGGCGTTTGCCGGTATTGGGGAGTTCACGGTGCATAAGGAGCTGGTGTCACGCAAGATCGCCGGCGAGACCATCCGCAGCACAGCCACCGTGCCGCTGCCCCCCGACCTCGATAAGAAAGGCACGATGTCGCTGTATGCGCAGTCCCTGGCCGACCTGCTGAAGGTGGCCGAAGAGACCGGCCTGGTGGTGACGCTGCACAACGACTTGTACCAGACCGAAGTCAACTACGACGGCACTGTGGAAGCGATTTACCCTGACAGGACCTACGAGGCGGCTCTCAAGCATTTGTGCAGCACCGCGCCCCAGGCCTCGGTGATCTGGGCGCACACCGGGCTGGGCCGTTATGTAAAGCCGACGTCCAGCCACTTGAAGACCGTTGCCCGCATCCTGGACAGCTGCCCGGCATGGGTGGTGGATATTTCCTGGGATCTGGTCCAGGAGAGCATCATCCACCCGGGGCCTGGCATGCCGCCGGTCAATGAGTGGATCGGTTTTTTCAATCAATACAGCAGTCGGGTGTTATGGGGCTCCGATACGGTGATGTTCAGCAAAAACACACTGGAACTGCCGGATAAGGTGGTGCCTGGCCAGCGCCTCACGGTCGAACAGTACCTGGCGCTTCCCGAGCTGATTCGGCCACTGTTCAGTCGACTGCCGCCTGATGTTGCAGAAAAAATCAGCCATGGCAACTACGTGCGCCTGTTTGATGAGGCGCGGCGCAAGGTGCGAGCCTGGGAGGCCAGTCACGCGCAGGATGATGTATGGGATCTTGCCGGGCCGTCGGCAGCGGTGCGCTGAGGCCTGCAAAAAAGCCCCCGTTGCCGGTGGCAGCGGGGGCTTTTTTATGGGTGACCGATTACATCAGGCGTTACTCAGCCTTGGCCTGGCGCTTCTCGATGATCTCTACCAGGCGCTTGGCCAGCGCCGGATAGTTCTCGTCGAAGTGATGGCCACCCGGGAGCTTCATGGCTTGGCCCACAGCGCTCTTGTCGGTACAGCCGCTCTCGTCCACCTCTTCCTCGCCATAGATGCACACCACCTTGGCGGCAGGCAGCCGGGCCATTTCCGGGCCGGTGGCGGCTTCCTTGCCGGCATTGCCCAGCCAGCCTTCCACTTCGATCTCGAAGCTGCCGGTGCGGGCAAAGGCCAGCAGGATTATGGCGTCTACCCGCTGCTGCTCGGCTTCCGGCAGGCGGTTATAGATGGCTGGCAATACATCGGCGCCGAACGAATACCCGGTCAGCACAAAACGCTTGGAGCCCCATTTCTGCCGATAGTGCTGCATCAGCTCGGTCAGGTCCTTGGCGCTCTGTTCCGGGCTTTTGTGCTGCCAGTAGTAGCGCAGGGTATCGATGCCTACCACCGGGTAGCCGATCTTCGCCATCTCGCCGGCCACGTCGCGGTCCAGGTCGCGCCAGCCGCCGTCGCCGGAGAGGAACAGGGTCACGGTGTCCTTGGCCTGGCCGGCTGGCACTTCGACCACCGGGATCGCCAGGCCGCCATTGTCCGAACCCACCAGCTGCTTGCGCAGTTCGTTGTTCAGCACCTGTGGGTAGTTGATGTCGTAGTCGCTGATGCTGGTGGTGGCGCGCGGGGTGTCGCGTACGAAGCTGGCGCTTTCGTCGTCAGGGTTATCGTTCCAGGCCACCAGCCAGTTGCCGTGCGCAGCGGTCTTGGGCAGCGGGTCCTTGCAGCCTTCCTGGACCAGGGCAAAGCCTACGGAGATGGCGTTGGCCTTGTCGTCGTTCTGCGTTGCCAGCCAGCGCCAGGCCAGTGCCGCGCCAGGGCCGATGCCGCTGACCAGGGTGGCCGGGCCCTTGAGCTGGCCCAGGGCCGCTTGCAGGGCTTGCTCCTGCAGTTTGCAGTCGTCCTTGGGCAGGATCACTTGCACGATCTGTGCGCCGCCGCCCTGGCTCAAGGCAATCAGCTGGTTGTCGGTAAGGCTGGCGTCGGCCAGCACGGCGACCGCTACGCGGGCCTTGATCGTGGTGCCAGGGGTCACCCGGGTCAGGGTCGAACCGTCGGCCTGGGGCAGTTGCTCCAGGGTCGGTAGGGGAGCGGGGCGGTTCCAGTACCAGTAGCCGCCACCCAGGATCAGGGCCAGCGCCACCAGACTTACCAATACATATCGCCAGGAGCGTCGAATCATCAGCGTTTCACCAATCCAGTCAAGCCGCCCGCGATCAGGGCGGCGGTATCGGCCAGTGCCACCAGCGGATCAAGTCCTGCGGGCACGGCCATGTAACGAGGTTCCCAGTCAGGCTGGAACTTGTCTTTGAAGCGGCGCAAACCTTGGAAGTTATACAGTTGCTCGCCACGGCGGAACACCATCGAGCCCAGGCGCTGGGTCAGCGGTGCGCCACGGCGTGGCTGCAGGCCCGACAACGGCACCATGCCGAGGCTAAAGCGTGCATAGTTGTGGCTCTTATAGTGCTGGATCAAGCCGATCATCATGAACTCCATGGTCAGCTTTGGCGCCTCGGGGTGCGCGCGCATCAGGTCGAGGCTGGCCAGGTCATGGCTGTAGGTCTCCAGCAGGTTGGCGAAGGCCACCGGCTGCCCCTCAAAGCGAATCACCGCAATGCGAAAATGCTTGAGGTACTCGTCGCTGAAACGCCCCAGGGAGAAGCCCTTTTCCCGCACGTTCTTGCCGGTCAGCCAGGCATCGGAAATGACTTTCAATGCCGCCATCGGCGCCTGGCCCGGCTCGAAGATTTCCAGGGACAGGCCGTCCCGGGTCCCGCGGTTCCAGGTGTAGCGCAAATCCTTCATCTCTTTGCCCTTGGCTTCCAGGTCAAAGCGCTTGAGATCGACCCGGGCTTCTTCGCCCAGCTTGATCGCGGTCAGGCCGATGTCCATATAGAAGGGCAGGTTCTCGGCGCGCACCTGGTAGAACACCGGGCGGGCGTGATGAATGTCGCACAGGTCGCGGAACTGCCAGATCATTTCGGCCCGTGGCTGGGTCGGGCCGATCGGGTCGTACAGCGCCACCAGGCTGCGGCCGCGCCGGGCGTACATCAGGAAGGCTTCGTCGTTGGGGTGGAACAGCAGGGCCTTGTCGCCGGTCAGGGCCAGGCCGCCATCGGGCTGCGACGAAGCCATCAGGATCTTGGTGGCGCGCTCCAGCTCATCGGCGGTCGGCAGGTGGATCACCGGGCGAGCGGTGCGCAACAGCCAGGTCAGCGACACAATCACCAGCAGGATGGCGGCGCCCAGCAGCGAGCGCAGGCCACGCGGGGCGTTGGCGTCGAGGGTGAACTGCCACCACAGTTGATGGCTATAAGGCACGTCCTGATAGGCAAATAGCAGCAGCCAGATCGACGCGCCGAGCACGCAGACGCTGGCGACCAGGTACAGCGGCGAGAAGGGCAGCTCGGTCAGGCGGCTGGCGCGGTAGAACGAGCGGCGGAAGATCGCCAGCAGCACGGCGGTTGTGGTCATCAGGCTGGCTTCTTCCCAGTCGAAGCCTTTGAGCAGTGAAAGCAGGGCGCCTACCAGCAATAGCACCATGGTCAGCATCCAGGCTGCCGACAGGCGCCGACGCAGGCCCTGGGCCAGTAGCAGGCACAGCACGCCGATCAGGCTGGCGCCAAAGTGCGAGGCGTCAATCAGGCGGTGGGGAATCAGGAAGCCGATGTTTTCCAGGCGCGAGTCGATTTCCGGGGTGGCGCCGGAGAACAGCAGCACCACCCCGGACAAAAAAACCAGCACGGCCAACACCGGTGCCGCGAGGCCCGATGCCACCCGCAGGCTCTGTTGGGTCTGGAACAGACGCTGGGCTTCGCTGATCAGCAGGAAGATGCACGCGATCAACAGCGGCAACACCACGTAAATCATGCGGTACAGCAGCAAGGCGGCGGCCAGCGGCGCGGCGCCGAGTTTGTCGGCAAACGCGGCCAGCAGGATCGCCTCGAACACACCGACCCCGCCAGGCACATGGCTGAGCACACCCGCCGCGAGCGCCAGCAGGTACACCAGCAGGAACGGGCCAAACGGCGGGGCTTCCGGCAGCAACAGATAGAGAACGGTAGCAGCGGCGGCGACGTCCAGCGCGGTGATGATCAGTTGCAGGAAGGTCAGGCGGCGCCCGGGCAGGCGCAAGGTGCGGCGGCCGACCCTGACCAGCAGGTTGTCAGGGTAGGGCTGTTCTGGCAGGCGGCGGCGATAAATCCCGATGCACAGCACGGTCGAGAGCAGCAGCACCGCCCCCGCGATCCCACCGAGCAGCGCGGCGGGCAGATGCAGGGCGTTGGAGGCGGCCGGCAGGTTGCTCAAGGTCGCCAGGGCGGCGAGCGGCGGCAGGGCGCAACCCAGGGCCAGGCTGGCAAACACGGTCATATGGGCCACTTCCGAGGCCCCGATGCCATGCCGTGCATAGAGACGGTAGCGCACCGAGCCGCCGGACAGCATCGACAGGCCAATCGCATTGCCAATGGCGAACGCGGTAAAGCCGCCGTAGGCCAGGGTCTTGGCCGGCAGTTTTACCCCGGCGTAGCGTGCGCCGGAAAATTCGTAGCCCAATAGAATGATGAAGCCGGCGATCGCGGCGGCAAAGGCGCCCAGCAGGGAGGGCTTCGGCACTTCCAGGATCGAGTCGTGGAGGGCGTACAGATCCAGCTCAAGCAGCAAGTGGCGGCAGGCGATCAAGGCAATGGCAAACAGCAGCAGGGTGACCGCCAGCCCAATGGGTTGGCGATACTTGCTCAACAGATCCAGCCAGCGCAGGCGGGTGGGGGCGATCGGTTGAGTGGCTGTGACGGTGTCTTGTGGTTCAGACGAATTGGCGCGCATCAATCACCTCGTGGATTGTGCGCGACAGGATGGGGGTATCCAGCCAAGTTACCAATCCCTATGTACAAAATAATTACAAATAGTAACGCGGATCGCCAGGGTCGGCGACAGCATCTATTGGTCGCGCAAAGATGGGCTCGACACTTGAGCATAGCCTGCAAACGGATGGACTCCGAAACCCATGAGCGGTTTCATGAAAGATGCCATGCCATTGTTTCAAAAGAACTTTTTCTTCAGACACAAAAAAGGCCACTCTTTCGAGTAGCCTTTTTTGATGTTTGGTTGCGGGAGCCGGATTTGAACCGACGACCTTCGGGTTATGAGCCCGACGAGCTACCAGACTGCTCCATCCCGCGTCTGTGGGCGGCATTCTACAGTGCAGCGACGAGGTGTCAACCGTTAATGACATAAAGGGCAAAATAACTGCCAATTAGCCTAAGTGCTCGATTGAAAACGACTTTTCACGCCACCGGCACATCGCCAGGGGCCGCAGGGCAAAAACCTGCGTGCACAAAAAAGGCCACTCTTTCGAGTAGCCTTTCTTGATGTTTGGTTGCGGGAGCCGGATTTGAACCGACGACCTTCGGGTTATGAGCCCGACGAGCTACCAGACTGCTCCATCCCGCGTCTGTGTGTCGGCATTCTACAGAGGAATGCCGGGGTGTCAACCGCTGATTTCAAGAAAAGCGCTTGTGCTTCAATCGCTTAGCTCTCCAAGTCGGTGGCTGAAAGGGGTTGGGGCCAGTCTGGCCGTGGCCTCCAGCTCTATTGGGGCGTAGTCTTCGATTGAAAAAATGAATTCATCCAGGGTTTTTCCTAGCGCTTTGTCAGATGATTCAAAGTACTGGTGCTATATACAGGTGTGAGTGCGATACTGGCGATCTGTCCACTTTATCTCCTGATCACGCCTCTCTTTATATGACGCAGCGCAAAATCATCCATGTCGACTGTGATTGCTTCTACGCTGCCATCGAAATGCGGGATAACCCGAGCCTGGCGCAAAAGCCCCTGGCGGTAGGAGGCTCGGCGGACCGGCGCGGGGTGATCGCCACCTGCAACTACGAGGCGCGGGCCTACGGTGTGCGTTCGGCCATGTCTTCGCGCCATGCATTGAAGCTGTGTCCCGACCTGACCATCGTCAAGCCGCGCATGGATGCCTATAAAGAAGCGTCGAAGGAAATCCAGACGATTTTCCGTGACTACACCGACCTGATCGAGCCGCTGTCGCTGGATGAAGCCTATTTGGATGTTTCTGATTGCGCACATTTCGGCGGCAGTGCCACGCGCATTGCCCAGGATATCCGCCGGCGGGTCTCCAACCAGTTACACATCACCGTTTCGGCGGGGGTGGCGCCCAACAAGTTTTTGGCCAAGATCGCCAGCGACTGGAAAAAGCCCAATGGGCTGTTTGTGGTCACCCCGGACCAGGTGGAAGACTTCGTATCGCAGCTGCCGGTGAGCAAGTTGCATGGCGTCGGCAAGGTCACCGCCGACAAGCTGGCACGGCTGGGGATCGAGGACTGCCTGCAATTGCGCGAGTGGAGCAAGCTGGCGCTGGTGCGGGAGTTCGGCAGTTTCGGCGAGCGGTTATGGAGTTTGGCGCGTGGGATTGATGAACGTGCGGTGCACAACGACAGCCGCCGGCAATCGATCAGTGTAGAGAACACCTACGATGTCGATTTGCCGGACCTGCCCAGTTGCCTGGCAAAACTCCCGGAACTGATGGAGACCCTGGCCGGGCGCATGCAGCGTATCGACAGCAGCTATCGGCCGGGCAAGCCCTTTGTCAAAGTGAAGTTCCATGACTTTACCCAGACCACCCTGGAACAGGCGGGGGCGGGGCGGGACCTGGAGAGTTACCAGCAGTTGTTGACCCAGGCGTTCAATCGGGGGGGCAAACCAGTGCGGTTGCTGGGGATTGGTGTGCGCTTGCTCGACTTGAGCGGGGGGAATGAACAGCTGGAGCTGTCCTGGTAGACGGCTGGAGGTGGGCTTTATGTGGGCGCGGGC
Source organism: Pseudomonas gessardii (assembly GCF_001983165.1). Taxonomy (GTDB): domain Bacteria; phylum Pseudomonadota; class Gammaproteobacteria; order Pseudomonadales; family Pseudomonadaceae; genus Aquipseudomonas; species Aquipseudomonas gessardii. Next base: position 50,283 of record NZ_MNPU01000006.1, read on the forward strand.
TTGCCCTAATGCCGTTCAGTTAAGTGAACGCAATGCTCAAAGCAACGAAGATCAAATGTGGGAGCGGGCTTGCTCGCGATGACGGTGTGTCAGTCAGAGTTGCATTAACTGACCCGCCGCTATCGCGAGCAAGCCCGCTCCCACACAAGCCCGCTCTCATATTTTGATATTTGCCAGAGCTCAGCGGGTACCGGGATCCGCCACCAGCCGGCCGCCATCCTGGGTCAGCGCCTTGAGAAATTCCTGCTGCAACTCGGGGTCGTTGCGGGTCAGTTCAATCAGGCTCTGTTCCAGTTCGCTGGCTTCTTCTTCCAGGCCCAGCTCCGACAAGCGCTTGACCCGATGCACCCATTGGCTGACTTCGTCATCCTCCAGGTCGTCGTAGATCAAGGCATGGGCTTCCAGCAGCTTGCCGCGCAGGGTGCTGCTGATGGCCAGGGATGAGTCCGAATGCACATCGTCCTGGGCATCTTCAATGCTGATTCGCAACGTACGCACCTGGCTCAGGTCCTGCTCGGCAAACGGGCTGTCCAACAGGTTCAGGCGCAGGACGCCGTTGCGGTCGGTGGTCATCTCGTGGGTCTGCTTGCCGGCCTTTACCTGCACCGGTCGCTCGCTCCACGGCAGGCTGGTGTATTCCAGGCGGCGGTCGCGCTGGATTTCATCAATGCCTGCCAGGTTCTGTTGCGCCCGGCCATGGGACTGCACGTTCATGAACGGGTTGAGCCCGGCCACGCCGTAACTGATCCAGTCATGGGTCATGCTGTCGGGCAGGTTGCCCAGGGCAAAGATGTTGGCCACGTTGGCCCCGGCGCCCGCCACGACAGCCACGGCGCCCAGCGGGATCTCATAGAGTTCGCGCCAGGGTTGGTAGGGCGTGTAGCGATCATAGCGGCGCGTGACTTCAAACTCAGTGACTTCAAAAGTCCGCTGTTCATGAATACGCACACGGCGTTGCGGCAGCTCAAGCACTTTGGGTTCGCCGACATCGATCTGCAGGCTGTGGTCGAGCAATTTGCGCTCGATCCGTTCCTCGTGCTCGCTACGCTGCGACATGTGATTGGCGCAGCCGCTGACCAGTAGGGCGCCGCACAAGGCGACGCCCCCCAGGGCTTTGGTGTTTCGCTTGAACATGACTTCTCTTGATCTGGTTTTCAGCGACGAATACGCGCCTGAAGGAAGGGCAGCACGTCAGCCACCGGCAACGGTTGGGCCTGCGCTTCGGTCCGGCTCTTGTATTCCAGATTGCCATCGGCCAGGCCGCGGTCACTGACCACGATCCGGTGGGGGATGCCAATCAGTTCCATGTCGGCAAACTTGATGCCTGGGCTGGTCTTCTTGTCACGATCATCGAGCAGCACTTCAAAACCGGCGGCCGTCAGTTCGGCATACAGTTTGTCGGTGGCTTCGCGAACCTGCTCGGTTTCGTAGCGCAGCGGCACCAGGGCGATCTGGAACGGCGCCAGGGTGTCGCTCCAGATAATGCCTTTGTCGTCGTGGTTCTGCTCGATGGCAGCTGCCACCACGCGGGAAACGCCAATGCCATAGCAGCCCATTTCCAGGGTCACCGGCTTGCCGTTTTCGCCCAGCACTTCGCACTTCATCGCCTGGCTGTACTTGTTGCCCAGCTGGAAGATGTGCCCCACTTCGATGCCGCGCTTGATTTCCAGGGTGCCTTTGCCATCCGGGCTTGGATCACCGGCCACCACGTTGCGCAGGTCGGCCACGGTTGGCACCGGCAGGTCACGCTCCCAGTTGACGCCAAAGTAGTGCTTGTCGTCGATATTGGCACCGATGCCGAAGTCGCTCATCAGCTCGACCGAACGGTCGATGATGATCGGCAATGGCAGGTTCAGCGGGCCCAGGGAGCCGGCGCCGGCGCCAATGGCGTCACGCAGTTCGGCGTCCGAGGCCATGACCAGCGGGCTGGCCACGCCAGGTTGCTGGGCTGCCTTGATTTCGTTGAGTTCGTGGTCGCCACGGATAACCAGTGCGATCAACTTGCCTTCTTCCTCGGCATGCACGATCAGGGTCTTGATGGTCTTTTCAATCGGCAGATTGAATTTCTCGACCAGGGCCGCGATGGTCTTGGTGTCTGGGGTGTCGACCAGGCGCAGCTCTTCAGCCGGCGCCGCACGGGACGTTTCCCGTGGCACGGCTTCGGCCTTCTCGATGTTGGCCGCGTAGTCGGAGCCGTTGCTGAAGACAATGTCGTCTTCGCCGGACTCGGCCAGCACGTGGAACTCATGGGAGCCCGCGCCGCCGATGGAGCCGTTGTCCGCCTCAACCGGGCGGAACTTCAGGCCCAGGCGGGTGAACACGTTGCAATAGGCCTGGTGCATGCGGTCATAGGTGACCTGCAACGAAGGCTGGTCGGCGTGGAACGAATAGGCGTCCTTCATGATGAATTCGCGGCCACGCATCAAGCCGAAGCGCGGGCGGATTTCGTCACGGAATTTGGTCTGGATCTGAAACAGGTTGAGGGGCAGCTGTTTGTAGCTGCTCAACTCGTTGCGCATCAGGTCGGTGATCACTTCTTCATGGGTCGGGCCTGCGCAGAAGTCGCGGCCATGACGATCCTTGAAGCGCAGCAATTCGGGGCCGTACTCTTCCCAGCGCCCGGATTCTTGCCACAGTTCAGCCGGCTGAGTGCTCGGCATCAATACTTCCAGAGAGCCGGCGGCGTTCATTTCTTCACGAACGATCGCTTCGACCTTGCGCATCACCTTCAAGCCCATGGGCAGCCAGGTGTACAGGCCAGAGGCCAGTTTGCGGATCATGCCGGCGCGCAGCATCAGCTGGTGGCTGATCACGACCGCGTCGGAAGGCGTTTCTTTCTGTGTGGCGAGCAAATATTGACTGGTGCGCATGGTAGGCCGTTGTCGGTTGCTTGGACTTGAAGTGACCTGGGATTGTACGGGCGGTCGCCGCCAGAGTACAGGCATCAGGTGCTGACTGGATTTCTGTGGGGAGCTGGCTTTATGTGGGAGCGGGCTTGCCCGCGATGGCATCACTGCGGTTTGCCTGATACACCGAGGCGCTAGCATCGCGGGCAAGCCCGCTCCCACACAAGCCCGCTCCCACAGGGATCAGCTTTCTTCGGGTGGGCTCAAACGGATCCGCCGGCTTTCCTGGTACCAATGCAAGGCAATCAGCAGCAACGTCGGCACGCCGAGCAGCGCGGTGATCAGGAAGAAGTTGTGATAGCCGAACTTTTCCACCATGACCCCCGAGTAACCGCCGATCAGCCGTGGCAACAGCAACATGATCGAGCTGAGCAGGGCGTACTGGGTGGCGGAGAACTTCAGGTTGGTCAGGCTCGACAGATAGGCGACGAACGCCGAGGTCGCCAGGCCCGAGCTGAAGTTATCCAGGGAGATGGTAAAGATCAGCATCTGCAGGTCGGCGCCCATGTCGGCGAGCATCAGGAACAGCAGGTTGGTGCCGGCCGAGGTGATGCCACCGATAAACAGGATCGGCAGGATGCCGAACCGCACGATCAGCAGGCCACCCATGCCGGCGCCGACCAGGGTCATGATCAGGCCGAAGATCTTGCTGACACTGGCGATCTGGTCCTTGGTGAACCCCTGGTCGATATAGAACACGTTGGCCATCACGCCCATCACCGTGTCCGACATACGGTAGGTGGCAATCAGCCCCAGCAGCAACAGGGCCTGCCAGCGGTAGCGCAGGATAAAGTCGTTGACCGGCGTGAGCACCGGCGCCAGGCCCCGGCGGCCCATGGCCGAGAGGCACAGGGCGGTGAGGGTGATATAGAGGATGGCGCGCAGGAACGCGCGGTCTTCCAGCAGCAGGTCGAGCAGGCTTACGCCCTCGAACAGCACACTGGCAAAGTCGGTGTTGTACAGCTGGGTGAACATGGCCGGGACCGACACCAGCAGGATGATCAGCACGAATACCGACATCAGTTGGTGGGCAAACGTGTAGCGCCCGGCCTGCAACTGGGTGCGCAATGGCACATCGGGTTCACGCATGAAAAAGCTAGTGAGCAGGGCGGGGATCATCAGCACGCCGAACAGCACGTAGGTGCCGGTCCATGCCGAGTGCTTATAGTTGAACCCGGTGGAGCCAAAGCCTTCGGCAAAAAACAGCGCGCCGGCGGTGGCCAGCAGGGCGGCGATACGGTAGCCAGACATATAACTGGCGGCCAGGGCGGCCTGGCGGCTGTCTTCGGCGATTTCCAGGCGATAGGCATCCACCGCGATATCCTGGGTTGCCGAGGCAAACGCCACGATCACGGCAATGGCGATCAGCCAGGACAGGTGCTTCTGCGGGTCGCAGAAGCCCATGCCGATCAAGCCGAGAATCACCAGGGATTGGGACAGCACCAGCCAGGAACGACGCCGCCCCAGCTTGCCCAACAGCGGCAGGCGCCATTGGTCCAGCAGTGGCGACCAGACCCACTTGAACGCATACGCCAGGCCGATCAGGCTCGCATAGCCAATGGTCTCGCGTGCCACACCGGCTTCACGCAACCAGACCGAGAGCGTCGAAAACACCAACATGTAAGGCAGACCGGCGGCAAAGCCGAGCAGTAGCAGCACTAACGTCGAGGGGCTGGCATAGGCAGCGAGCGCGGCGCGCCAGGTTTTACGGGGCATGGGCTGGAGTCTGCCTCAGATTTACGGAAACAAAGCGCGCACTCTAACCGCTGTGCTCTACCGGGCGCCAGCCATGACGCTGAATATCAACGCGATTGTTCAGGATACTGACACCTTCGCTGCGCAAACGCGCACGCTGTTCATCGCCCGAAGCGCTGCCCACGGGCAGACTTATCCGACCGCCGGCGGCGACCACCCGGTGCCAGGGCAACGTCGAACCTTCGGGAAGCTGGCTCAGCGTACGGCCCACGAAGCGTGCGGCGCGCCCCAGCCCGGCCAGGTGCGCCAGTTCGCCGTAACTCACCACGCAGCCTGCGGGTACTTGGGCCAGGGTCAGGTACAGCGCGGTGCGGCGCATTTCGGCCGGGGTTTGCGGAGTGTCGGCGGGCTCGTTCACGGTTCAGGCAGCTCGGTTGAAATGAGTCGTCAATAGGTAAGAAACATCTGTAAAAGCGCTGTTGAGAATTGAACTCAACAGAAAACCTTGAGTCAGTCCTTGCTAAGACTTCAGCTACGCCGATAATGCCCCTTTTTTTCGCCAAACTTGAGCCCCGTAACCGCTTATGTTGTCCAGAACCCTGCTGTGCCTCGCTGTCTTTACTGCTTCTACCCCTGTGCTGGCCGATACGGTCTGGTTGAAAAACGGTGATCGCCTGACCGGCAAGATCAAGGTTTTCGACGGCGGCAAGCTGCTGATCCAGACCGAATACGCCGGCGCGATCCCGGTGGACTGGAAACAGGTGAAAACCCTGGAAAGCGACCAGGAACTGCTGGTCAAGCAGGATGCCTACACCGGCGAGAAGGCCAAGTCCCTGCACCCGGCCGAGGACGGCAAGGTCATCCTGGCCAACGGCGAGGCGCCCAAGACGGTGGAGTTGGCCAGCATCCAGCAGATCATCAAGCCAAAACCGGTGATCGAGGACCTGGTATGGAAGGGCAATGTCGACGTGGCGCTGGACTACAAGCGTGCGGAAAAAGATACCGACGACTATGACATCGACTTCAAGACCACCGCCCGTCACGGCAAGTGGCGGCATATTGCCGAAGGCGAATACAACCGCGAATTCCAGAACGATGTGGTCACCACCGACAACTGGAGCGCCGAGTACGCGCTGGACCGCTTTATTACCGACCAATGGTTCTGGCAGGGGCGCCTGACCTACAAGCACGACAGGGTCGAAGACCTGCGCCGCCAGCGCACCGTCGGTACCGGTCCGGGTTATCAGTTCTGGGATGATGAGCTGGGGGCGTTTTCCCTGGGTTCGTTGCTCAACCGTACGGACTATGAATACCAGGACGGCGGCAAGGACAACTTCTATTCCCTGGCCATGAAGTGGGACTACAACCGCTACCTGATCGGCAAGACCGTGGAGTTCTTCACCAACGGCGAACTGGGCAAGCCCCTGGCCGGCCCTGCCGACTATTCCCTCGATGCCGAAATGGGCCTGCGCTACAAGGTCACCGAATGGGCTTCGCTCAATCTCAAGGCCGAACGCGACATCATCAGCGGCAGCTCGGACAGCGACCTGAGCAAGACCCGTTATACCGCGGGCTTTGGCGTGACCTGGTAAGCCTGCCACGGTACGAATGCGGACTTTTAATGTGGGAGCGGGCTTGCTCGCAATAGCGATGTATCAGTCGACATATTCGTTAACTGACAGTCTGCTATCGCGAGCAAGCCCGCTCCCACATTTTTTTCGGCGTTGTTACAGGCGCAACCCCCCATCCATCTCCAGAATGCGCCCGGTGTAATAGTCGTTCTCGAAGATATACGCCGCCGAATGGGCGATCTCTTCCGGGCGGCCCATGCGCTTGAGGGGAATCCCCGCCGTCATCTTCTCCAGCGCCTCGGGCTTCATGCCCAGGGTCATCTCGGTCTCGATAAAGCCCGGGGCAATGCCCGCCACGCGGATGCCATAGCGTGCCAGTTCCTTGGCCCAGGTCACCGTCGCCGCTGCCACGCCGGCCTTGGCCGCCGAATAGTTGGTCTGGCCGACATTACCCGCCCGGGAAATTGACGAAATGTTGATAATGGCGCCGTGGTTGTTCAGCTCCACCATCTTCGCCGCCACTTCACGGGTGCAGAGGAACACGCCGGTCAGGTTGACGTCGATCACCGCCTGCCACTGGGCCAGGCTCATCTTGGTCATTTCGCCGTCCTTGACCTTGAGCAGCAGGCCATCGCGCAGGATCCCGGCGTTGTTGATCAAACCATGGATCGCGCCGAAATCATCGGCGATCCGGGCCACGGTATGGATCACCTGTTCTTCATCCGCCACATTACATAGATAGCTGCGCGCGGTAACACCATGGGACTGGCAGGCCGCCACTGCTCCATCGAGCTTTTCCTGGTTGAGGTCCACCAGCGCCAGGTGGGCACCTTTGCTTGCAAAATACTCGGCCATGGAACGGCCCAGCCCCTGGCAACCGCCGGTGATAATGATTACTTTGTCGTTGAGATGCATTCGCATGTCCTGTGAGCAGATTTAAGCGGTTGCCCAAGTCCGTTTTTTGACGGAATTTATCGAAGGAGTCATAAGTTGAGCGTCCACGTAGCCCAGAATGCCCGAGAACTACTGCTCAAGGAATACCGTGGGGCGCTCGCCACCCACTCCAAGGCCATGCCCGGCTTCCCCTTTGGTTCGGTGGTGCCTTACTGCCTGGATGCCGAGGGCCGGCCGCTGATCCTGATCAGCCGTATCGCCCAGCACACCCACAACCTGCAAAAAGACCCTAAATGCTCGTTGCTGGTGGGCGAGCGCGAGGCCGAGGACGTGCAGGCCGTGGGGCGCCTGACCTACCTGGCCGAGGCCGAAAAGCTCGACGACGAGGCCGCCATTGCCGCTGCCGCCGAGCGTTACTACCGGTACTTCCCGGATTCGGCGAACTACCACAAGGCCCATGACTTCGACTTCTGGGTCCTCAAGCCGGTGCGCCATCGTTATATCGGCGGTTTCGGGGCGATCCACTGGGTCGATCAACTGACCCTGGCCAACCCGTTCGCCGGCAAGGCCGAGCTGAGCATGATCGAGCACATGAACAGCGATCACACCAAGGCCATTGCCCACTATGTCGAACTGGCCGGCCTGCCGACCTTCGAGCCGGCGCAATTGGCCGGTATCGACAGCGAAGGCATGCACTTGCGCATCGGCCAGGGCCTGCACTGGTTGCCTTTTGCGCAGACTTGCAACACGCCGACACAAGTGCGCGAGGCCCTGGTTTTCCTGGCTCACGCCGACGCCTGGCCGAAAAAAGCCGGCACGCACGCTTGAATTCACGAAAGGGCGACGTCATCTAAGGTCTAGTAGCAAGGCATTCTTGCGTTGAGGAACCATTTGATGCGCCCTTTTTTATTGCTCTTTCTGCTGTTTCCGGTGCTGGAGCTGTTCGTATTCGTCAAGGTCAGCGGGGCTATCGGGTTTTTCCCGGCGCTGCTGCTGATCATTCTCGGCTCGATGCTCGGCGTGTTTGTGCTGCGCATCGCTGGCCTGGCCACGGCACTGCGTGCCCGTGAAAGCCTGAACCGCGGCGAATTGCCGGCCCAGACCATGCTCGAAGGCCTGATGATGGCCTTGGCCGGTGGCCTGCTGATCCTGCCGGGTTTTGTCAGCGATGTGCTGGGCTTGATCCTGCTGCTGCCCTTCACCCGTCGCTTGCTGGCGGGCAAGATGCGCCAGCGTGCCGAAGAAGCGGCGATCCGCCAGCGCGCCTTTGCCGATGACCTGCAGCCCCGTGGCGGCCCGGCACCTCGCCAGCCGCTGGGGCGTGAAGGTGATGTGATCGAAGGCGAGTTCGAGCACCGCGACTCCAAGTAACGCCATCCCTGGCCCGGCACCTTCGGGTGCCGGCCGACACAAAAAATTTCACCTGCGGCCCTTGTAATAAGCATATACGCCCTTATGTAACGGTCACCGCAAGGTTTCTGGTGGCGACACCAGACAGACTTCCGCGTTTCGCTTGGCGAAGCGCGACCGGCACCGCCGGAATACAACCAGCCGGTACTGATACCGGCCGATGAAACTTACAATTAGGAGAGATCGACAATGAGCAAGCTTCGTCCTCTGCACGACCGCGTCGTTATCCGTCGCAGCGAAGAAGAAAAGAAAACCGCTGGCGGTATCGTTCTGCCAGGTTCGGCTGCTGAAAAAGCCAACCACGGTGTGATCCTCGCAGCTGGCCCAGGCAAGACGCTGGAAAACGGTCAAGTACGTGAGCTGGCGGTGAAAGTGGGTGACAAGGTTGTATTCGGTCCTTACTCCGGCAGCAACACTGTGAAAGTCGACGGCGAAGATCTGCTGGTGATGGCTGAGAACGAGATTCTCGCCGTTCTGGAAGACTGATTTCCCGCCCATTTTCCCGTTACTACAAAGTATTTAAGGAATATCGATCATGGCTGCTAAAGAAGTTAAATTCGGCGATTCCGCCCGTAAAAAAATGCTCACCGGTGTCAACATCCTGGCTGACGCAGTAAAAGCGACCCTGGGCCCGAAAGGCCGTAACGTGATCATCGAGAAGAGCTTCGGCGCTCCGACCATCACCAAGGACGGCGTTTCCGTCGCCAAAGAAATCGAACTGGAAGACCGTTTCGAGAACATGGGCGCGCAGCTGGTCAAAGACGTTGCCTCCCGTGCCAACGATGACGCAGGCGACGGCACCACCACCGCCACCGTTCTGGCTCAGGCCATCGTCAACGAAGGCTACAAAGCCGTCGCTGCCGGCATGAACCCGATGGACCTCAAGCGCGGCATCGACAAGGCGACCATCGCCATCGTTGCCGAGCTGAAAAACCTGTCCAAGCCTTGCGCTGACACCAAGGCCATCGCTCAGGTAGGTACCATCTCTGCCAACTCCGACAGCTCCATCGGCGACATCATTGCCGAAGCCATGGAAAAAGTCGGTAAAGAAGGCGTGATCACCGTTGAAGAAGGCACTGGCCTGGAAAACGAATTGTCGGTTGTAGAAGGCATGCAGTTCGACCGTGGCTACCTGTCCCCGTACTTCGTCAACAAGCCAGAGACCATGGTTGCCGAGCTGGACAGCCCGCTGATCCTGCTGGTCGACAAAAAGATCTCGAACATCCGCGAAATGCTGCCAGTACTGGAAGCCGTTGCCAAAGCCGGCCGTCCACTGCTGATCGTTTCCGAAGACGTTGAAGGCGAAGCCCTGGCGACTCTGGTGGTGAACAACATGCGTGGTATCGTTAAAGTCGCAGCCGTCAAGGCTCCGGGCTTCGGCGACCGTCGCAAGGCCATGCTGCAGGACATCGCCGTCCTGACCGGCGGCACCGTTATCTCCGAAGAGATCGGCCTGAGCCTGGAAAGCGCCACCCTGGAAAACCTGGGTAGCGCCAAGCGCGTGACCATCTCCAAGGAAAACACCATCATCGTTGACGGTGCTGGCGTAGAGCAGGACATCCAGGCGCGCATCACCCAGATCCGTGCCCAGGTTGCCGAAACTTCGTCCGACTACGACCGTGAAAAACTGCAAGAGCGCCTGGCCAAGCTGTCTGGCGGCGTTGCAGTGATCAAGGTTGGCGCGGGTTCCGAAGTAGAAATGAAAGAGAAGAAAGCCCGCGTTGAAGACGCCCTGCACGCAACCCGCGCAGCCGTTGAAGAAGGCGTGGTACCTGGCGGTGGCGTTGCGCTGATCCGTGCTCTGGAAGCGCTGACTAACCTGACCGGCGACAACGCTGACCAGAACGTGGGTATTGCTGTACTGCGTCGTGCTGTTGAAGCACCGCTGCGCCAGATCGCTGCCAACTCCGGCGACGAGCCAAGCGTTGTGGTCAACGAAGTCAAGAACGGCAAAGGTAACTACGGTTACAACGCTGCGACTGGCATCTACGGCGACATGATTGAAATGGGCATCCTGGACCCTACCAAGGTGACTCGTTCCGCGCTGCAAGCGGCATCCTCCATCGGCGGTCTGGTCCTGACCACTGAAGCTGCGATCGCTGAAGCGAAGAAAGAAGCCCCGGCTGGCGGCGGTATGTCAGACATGGGCGGTATGGGTGGCATGGGCGGTATGGGCGGCATGATGTAAGCCAGCCTTACCCCTGATACATAAAAGCCCCGCCTGAGTGATCAGGCGGGGCTTTTTCATGGGCGCTTATCGGGGCACTGTTGGCTCAGTTGAGGGCCGGGTCTTTCGGGGCTTTCCAGCTCAGCAGGTGGTGCTTGAAGTCATAACTGGCCGTTTGGTAGTAAGTGATCGCGCGCTGGATCAACGGGTCATTGCTGTCAACCCGGGACTCTTGGCTTGCACCCAAGGCCTGGTCATGGCGACGCAGGCCTTGGCGCGGGCTGAGGATTGCCAGGTTGGTGCCATCAAACAGGCCCAGGTGCTGATAGTTGCCGACCACCACGCGCGGTGGCAGCGGGTTGTCCTGCAACAGGTTGCGCCCGAAAAACGTCGATTCATAGCTCAGGTTCAGCAGGCCCAGAAGTGTCGGGGCGAGGTCGATCTGGCTGGCCAGTTGCGCGCTTTCCCGGGCCTTGATCAATTTCGGCGCATAGATAAACAACGGAATCTGGTAGTTGGCGATGGGCAAGTCTTCCTTGCCCGCGCTGCCGGCGGTGTGGTCGGCGACAAACACGAAGATCGTATTGTCAAACCACGGTTTTTGGCGCGCAGCCTGCAGGAACTGGCCGATGGCGTAGTCGGTGTATTTCACCGCACCGTCGCGACCATTGCCGGACTTGATATCGATCCTGCCATCCGGGTAAGTGTAGGGGCGGTGGTTGGACGTGGTCATCAGCTGCAGCAGGAACGGTTGTTGTTTGGCGTAGTCGGCATCCGCCAGTTTCAGGGTCTGGTTGTACAGGTCTTCATCGGCCATGCCCCAGGCGTTCTTAAAACTGATGTCGGATTCGGCGACACTGCTCTGGTCGACCACCCGGTAACCGTTGCCGCTGAAAAACGCATTCATATTGTCGAAGTAGCCGCGGCCGCCATACACAAACACGCTGTCATAGCCGATGCCCTTGAGCTGCTGGCCCAGGCTGGCAAAGCCGCTTTCCCGGCCAATGCGCTTGACGATGGAGCGCCCCGGTGTGGGCGGGATGGCCAGGGTAATGGCTTCCAGACCGCGGTCGGTACGGGTGCCGGTGGCGTAGAAGTTGTTGAAGTACAGGCTCTGCTTGCGCAGTGCGTCGAGGTTGGGCGTCAGGTTGCGTGCATCCCCATTGCTGCCCATGTATTTGGCGCTGAAGCTTTCGAGGGTCACCAGCACTATATTGGGTTTGCGCAGGGTGCCGGGGTTATCGATGGTGCGGCGGATATCCAGCGGGTCGCTGCCGATGAAGCGCGCATTGGGCTCGCTCAGCTCCGCGCGTAGCTGGCGGGCCACGGTATCGCTCGGCAGGCTTTTGTAGAACTGGCTGTAGTCCAGTTCGTTGTTACGGAACGCCGCGAAGAACTGGTATGGGCCATTGCTGGCCAACTCGTTGTTATAGGCGTTGCCACCCTGGGTGCGCGGGCTGTCCTGGCTGATCATTTGCAGGCTCAGGCCGGCAACCACCAGCAGTCCCAAGGCATTGAGCAAGCGCCCACGCATGGCCGGCAGGGGCGAGTCGAGGGCTGCGTTGAACAGTTTGCGCAAGGCCAGGCTCAAGACAATCGCCAGCACCGCCAACAGGCTCAACAGTTTGCCGATGGGGTAGGACTCCAGCAGGTTGTTCAGTACCTCGTCGGAATACACCAGGTAATCGACGGCGATAAAGTTGAAGCGCACCCCGAACTCATCCCAGAACAACCATTCGGCCACTGAGGTGAACAGCATGGCGAACAGGCTGACGGTCAGTACCCCTTGCAGGAACCAGCGATGGCCACGCCGCCGCCATAACGCGGGCGGGCACAGCAGCAGGTACAGGCCCAGGGGTAGTGCGGCATAGGCCAGGAAGCCCAGGTCGTAGAGCAGGCCTACACCGAACACCGGCAGCAGGTTACCGCTGACTTCATCCAGGTGGGTGACGAGCAAGACGCTGCGGGTCAACAGAAAAATGACCAGCCAGGTGCCGGTCACCAACAGCAAATAGCGCATTGGCGCAGTTTTGATAAAACCCATATCTAACTTCCTTATATCAATGGGGGGCGATTTTCACTCGGGTACTGTAGTCAAGCTGTGAACCGATAGTGAAAAACTCGTTACGCCAGGCAATCAGTTGAAAAGAGTAATAGGTTAGCCTGTCAGGCCTAGCGGTAAGCCCGGCTTGGCCTTAAGCTGCGCGAGCCAACACGGCCGCTACCGCGTACGGAGACACTGCCCATGCGAATTTTATTGGTTGAAGACAACCGCGATATTCTGGCCAACCTGGCCGATTACCTGGGGCTCAAGGGCTACACCGTAGACTGTGCGCAGGACGGCTTGTCAGGCCTGCACCTGGCCGCCACCGAGCATTACGACCTGATCGTGCTCGATATCATGTTGCCCGGGATTGATGGCTACACCCTGTGCAAACGCCTGCGTGAAGACGCGCGCCGCGATACGCCGGTGATCATGCTCACCGCCCGCGATCAATTGGACGACCGTCTGCAAGGCTTCAAATCGGGTGCCGACGACTACCTGCTCAAGCCGTTTGCCCTGTCGGAGCTGGCTGCGCGCATCGAAGCGGTACTGCGTCGTGCCCAGGGTGGCGGTCGGCGGGAGCTGCAGGTCGGCGACCTGTCCTACGACCTCGACACCCTGGAAGTGACCCGCGAAGGACGTCTGCTCAAGCTCAACCCGGTCGGCCTGAAACTGCTTGCGGTGTTGATGCAAAAAAGCCCGCATGTCCTGCGCCGCGAAGTGCTTGAAGAGGCCCTGTGGGGCGATGACTGCCCGGACAGCGACAGCCTGCGCAGCCATGTCCACCAATTGCGCCAGGTGATCGACAAGCCTTTCGCCAAACCGTTGCTGCAAACCGTGCATGGTGTGGGCTACCGCCTGGCAGAGGGCCGTGATGGAGTTTAGGCAAAGCCTTGCCCAGCGGATCATCATCGCCTTTGCGCTGATGAGCGCGCTGGTGGCGGGAGCCTTCGCCATGGGCATCGTGGCCACGGTGCACCTGGTGGAAGAAAAACTGATTTCAGCGGGCCTGGGCGGCGACCTGCAACGCCTGCTGTTGATGGACAGCGTCGAGGACTGGCGCCACCGCCCTGAGCCGGACCAGTTGTTCTACTTCAGCGGCGGGCGTGGGGATTTTCAACTGCCCAAGGACTTGCGGCATCTGGACGCCGGCTTTCATGAAGTGTTTCGCGATGCGCTTTCCTACCATGCCATGGTCGAAATCGTCGACGGCCGTCGGTATGTCCTGCTGCAAGACCAGAGTGATTTTGAAGAGCGCGAGCGCGTACTGTTTGCGGTGGTGCTGGTGGGGTTTGTCCTCAGCCTGGCGCTGGCGGTATTCCTCGGCTGGGTTCTGGCCCGCAAGGTGATGGCACCGGTCGTACGCCTGGCGCGCCAGGTGCGCCATCGCGACCAGCTATTGGGCCTGGCCCCACCGCTGGCCCCGGACTACGCGGCCGACGAAGTGGGCGAGTTGGCAGTGGCCTTCGACGCCACCCTTGGCCGCCTGCGCCAGGCGCTGACCCGTGAGCGCTTGTTCACCAGCGATGTGAGCCATGAACTGCGCACCCCCTTGATGGTGCTGGCCAGTTCCTGCGAATTGTTGCTGGAGAACCCGGCGATTGATTCACGGGGGCGCAAACAGGTTGAGCGTATCGCCCGGGCCTGCGAAGAAATGCGCGAGCTGGTGCAGACCTTCCTGATGCTGGCCCGTGCCCAGCATGATGACACCACAATGTCGCCTCAGATCAGCCTGACCGAGGTCGCGGAGGGCTTGCTGGGGATCTGGCGCGACCCCATCGAGCGCAAGGGCATCGAGTTGTTCTACCAACCGGGCAACCCACTCGACACCCGCTACAACGCCACCTTCCTGCATGCGGTCATGGGCAATCTATTGCGCAATGCCCTGCATTACACCGAGCAGGGGTTTATTCGCCTGACCCTGGAACCCACCGGTTTTGTGGTGGAAGACAGCGGCGTGGGGATTCCCGAAGACAAGCGCGAGGCCATGTTCGAGCCGTTTGTGCGCGGTAACGAAAAACGCGGTGACGGCCTGGGCCTGGGTTTGTCGCTGGTCCAGCGCATCTGCGAGAGCCAGGGCTGGGTGGTCAGCCTCAGCACCATGGAGCCCAGTGGTTGCCGCTTCCAGGTTGAATTGAACCCGATCAAAACCTGACCCCTTGCCTGCCCCTGTTCTCGGGGGCAAATGGCTTTATGCCATGCTTTTTCCCTGTAAAACTTTGTAATTCTTTAGGATTAGACGGGACGTTTTTTTCACAAAGGGTTGACCTGCGGATGACGCACGACTGCTTAAGGTTGTCGGCATCAGTCCAGGAGAGCTGTTGATGGCTACCCCAATCAAGCTTGAATTTTCCGCAAAGTACGACGACCAGCACGCTCAGGAATATTTGCTTAAACATCAGGACACCCTGTCGCGCCGTCTGTCTCACAAACGTGATGAACAATTGGCCCGTGGTGCGCTGGCGATGGCCGGTGAGCCTGGCCTGGTATTGGACCTGCCGTGCGGGGCCGGGCGTTTCTGGCCGTTGCTGGCCGAAAAGCCCAACCGGATCATTATCGGTGCGGACAATTCCGAGTCCATGCTCAACATCGCCATGGGTGCGCAGCCGGCCGAGGTGGTCAAGCAGGTACGGCCCTTGCAGACATCTGCCTTTGATATCGATTTGCCAGATAACGCCGTGGACAGCATTTTCTGCATGCGCCTGTTGCACCACATCGGCGAGCCTGCGCACCGCATGGCGATATTGAAGGAATTTCAACGAGTTACCCGCGATAGCGTGATTGTCTCGTTGTGGGTGGATGGCAATTTCAAGGCCTGGAAACGCAAGCGCCTGGAAGAGCAGCGCCGCCAAAAAAGTGAGCAGGACAGTTACCGAAATCGATTTGTGTTACCGGCTGCTACTGTTGAGGCTGAGTTTGAGCAAGCTGGTTTCCGCGTCCAGGAGTATTTGGACTTCATACCGCTGTACGCCATGTGGCGTGTGTATGTATTGCGCAAGAGGTAACAGGATGGCAGTTGAGTGCGTAGCAGGCAGTCACGTAGCTCCCGAAGAGCGGTTCGATTATTTCTGGCAACAGCAGGGCGAATGGGTCGAGGAACCCAATCGACGGCGGGGTGGCGAAAGCGGCGTACAGCGAGTGATCGGTACCCAGGGGCGCCTGCTCTACAGCAAGCGCCAGACCGGCCATACCTACCGCAGTTGGCTGCATCCCTTTGGGCGGCCTACGGTACTGCGCGAGCGTGATGCGCTCAGGGGCCTGCGCTTGCTGGATGTGGGCGTCCCGGAACTGGTGTTTTGTGGTGCCCGTCGCGATCGGGACCAGCAGTGGACGGCCTTGCTGGTGACGGCGGCATTGGAGGGTTTTACGGACATCGACAGCTGGTACGCCGCCGGTGGCCGCGAGCAATGCGGGGAGCTGGCGCATGAGCGCCTGCTCGATGAATTGGCGCAAACCCTGGCGCGGATGCACAAGGGGCGCTGGCAGCATGGCTGCCTGTACAGCAAGCATATTTTCGTGCGGGTCAGCGGGGCGGGTGAGGGTGCGACGGTCGACGTGGCGCTGCTGGATCTTGAAAAGTGCCGCCAACGTTTGACCGCCCGCCGGGCCGCTGCCCATGACATGCAGCAATTGCGTCGCCATTCGTCGTGGAATGCCACCGACTGGCAAAAACTCAGCTACTTTTACGAAACGGCGTTTGGCAGCGCTATCAAGGGTTTAACCTAATGAAGCTAGAAATAGCACGAGGTTTGTTTCTGTTGGGGGCCTTGGGCATCGCTTCCCTGGCCCTGGCTGCCTGGGAGCAGCCCCGCACAGAAGTCCTCAGCGCAGAGCACAGTGGTGGGCAATGCCCGCTGCCGCGTATCGCCAAGACTGCTGGGGTTACACAACCTGATCATCAGCTTTTGCTGTTTATGTTTGGGATGTCCCAGGGCATGAGGCCTGCGAGTTGAATAGATTGACGCCCCTGTAAAAGGCCCCGCAGCGCGGGGCCTTTTGTTTTTTGCGTGTTGCTGCGTGCTTTGCCCGGGTGGCGGCTAAAACAGAGCAACAGCAGAAGCGGAGCGCGAAGCTGCATTCGCCGCCATTACCGCAGAAATGGATATGTCCTCAATCAGCCAAGGGATCAGGCTTGGCCAACAACGTATAAACACACGGCAACACAAACAAAGTAAACAACGTCCCCACAGACATCCCCGTAGCAATCACCATCCCGATATCAAACCGACTGACCGCCCCCGCCCCCGTGGCCAGGATCAACGGCACCATCCCAAACACCATCGCCGCCGTGGTCATCAAGACCGGGCGCAGGCGAATCGCCGCTGCCTCTTCCACCGCTTCACGGGGCGTCAGGCCTTTGTCCTTGCGCAACTGGTTGGCAAATTCGACGATCAGGATCCCATGCTTGCTGATCAGCCCGATCAACGTCACCAACCCCACCTGGGTGTAGATATTCATGCTCGACCAGCCGAGGAACAGCGGGATCAACGCCCCGCAGATCGACAGCGGCACCGTCACCAGGATCACCAGCGGGTCACGGAAGCTCTCGAACTGCGCCGCCAGCACCAGGAAGATGATTGCCAGCGCCAGGCCAAAGGTGACCCACAGCGCGCTGCCTTCCTGGATGAACTGGCGCGACGCGCCGCTGTAGTCAAAGGCGTAGCCGGCCGGGGTTTCTTCGAGGGCGATCTGGCGCACGGTGTCGATGGCCTCGCCCATGCTGACAATCGGGAAACCCGAGATCAGTGCCGAGTTGAGTTGCTGGAACTGGTTCAGCTGGCGCGGCCGTGCGCGGTCGCTGACGCTGATCAGGGTCGACAGCGGCAACAGTTCGCCCCGGGTGTTTTTCACGTAGTAATTGTTCAGCCACTCGGGGTTGTCGCGGTAGGCCCGTTCGACCTGGGCGATTACCTTGTAGCTGCGGCCATCAAGGGTGAACCGGTTGATCTGCGCCTCCGCCAGCAAGGTCGCCAGGGTGCTGCCCAGGTCTTGCATCGACACCCCCATCTGCGCTGCCTTGGCGCGGTCGATATCCACCACCACCTCGGGCTTGTCGAACGCCAGGTCGATATCCACAAAGGCGAACTTGCCCGACTCCATGGCGCGTTTCTTCACGCGGGTGGCCACTTGTAGCAATGACTCATAGTCATTCGGCGTATTGATCACAAACCCGAAGGGCAGGCCTTCGCCGGTGCCCGGCAGCGACGGCAGGTTGAAGCCGAACACCTGCAAGCCGGGAATCTGCTCCAGGCGTTTCTGCACCTCGGGCAGGATCTGCATCTGCGTGCGGTCGCGCTCGTTCCACGGTTTGAGCAGGAAGCCGCCGATACCCGACTGCACCCCGTTGAACCCATTGATCTGGAATGAGGAGTAGTACTCCGGGAAGTCCTTGAAGATCGTGATGAACTCATCGGTGTAGGTGTTCAGGTAGTCCAGGTTGGTCGGCTGCGGCGCGCTGGCCATCATGAAGATGATGCCCTGGTCTTCGTCCGGGGCCAGTTGCGACTGGGTGAACTTGAGGAACACCGGGATCAGGCACAGCACGATCAAGGCAAATACAATCACCACCGGCCGGGTGTCCAGGGTGCCGTGCAGCAGGCTCTGGTAGCGGCGCTTGAGGCCCTCGAAGATCAGGTCCAGGCGATGGGCCAGGCCCGTGGGGTTTTCGTCGTGGCGCAACAGCAGGGCACACATCATCGGGGACAGGGTCAGGGCAACGATGCCGGAAATCACCACCGCCCCGGCCAGGGTCAGGGCGAACTCCTTGAACAATGCCCCGGTCAGCCCCTCAAGAAAGCCGATGGGCGCGTAGACCGCCGCCAGGGTGATGGTCATCGACACCACCGGCACGGCAATCTCCCGCGCACCTTCCAGCGCTGCGTCCAGTGGCGTCTTGCCGTCTTCGATATGGCGGTGGATGTTCTCCACCACCACAATGGCATCGTCGACCACCAGGCCGATGGCCAGCACCATCGCCAGCAGCGTCAACAGGTTGATGGAGTAGCCCATCAGTTGCATGAAAAACAGCACGCCAATCATCGACAGCGGGATGGTGACCACCGGGATCACCACCGAGCGCAGCGCCCCGAGAAACAGGAACACCACGACGATCACGATCAGCACTGCTTCAAACAGGGTCTTGATCACTTCGTTGATCGAGGCCTGGATAAACAACGTGGCGTCGTAGGCAATTTCGGCCTTGAGAGTGGGGGGCAACTGGGATTCCAGCTCCGGCATCAGCTTGCGCACTTCCTTGATCACGTCCAGCGGGTTGGCGCTGGGGGTGGCCTTGATGCCGATATACACCGAGGGCGTGCCGCCAAAGGAGCTGATGGCGTTGTAGTTTTCCGCGCCCATTTCCACCCGGGCCACATCGCCGAGCAGCACCCGGCTGTCGCCATCGGTCTTCACCGTGATAGCGGCGAAGGCTTCGACGGTCTTCAGATCGGTATTGGCGTTGATGCTGGTGACCACATATTCGCCCTTCACCTCGCCGGCGGCGGAGAGGAAGTTGTAGTGGCGTACGGCATCGGTCACGTCGCTGGCGCTCAGGCCAAAGCCCGCAAGCTTGACCGGGTCCAGCCACAGGCGCATGGCAAACACCTGGTTGCCGAGGATCTCGGCCTCGGCCATGCCGGGCAGGGTCGCCAGCTTGGGCTGGATCACCCGCGACAGGTAGTCGGTGATCTGCGGGTTGCTCAGTTGCTGGCTGGAGAAGCTGATATACATCAGCGCCGAGGCATCCGCGGCTTCCTTGCTCAACACCGGGTCTTCAGCGTCCAGGGGCAGCTTGTTCTTGACCTCGTTGGCCTTGGCCAGCAGCTCGGTGAACAGGCGGTCGCTGTTGGCGCCGATCCGTGCATAGATGGAAATCACCGAGAAGTTCTGGCGACTGACCGAGGTCATGTAGTCGATGCCTTCGGCGCTCGCCAGGCTTTGCTGCAATGGCTGTGTGATGTAGCCCTGGATCGTCTCGGCATTGGCCCCGGGGTAAGCGGTGGTCACCGTGATCAGGGCATTTTCCATGGACGGGTATTGGCGCAGTGGCAGTTTGCTGTAGGCCTGCAAACCCAGAAGCACGATCAGCAGGCTGACCACCATGGCCAGTACCGGGCGGCGGATAAACGTGTCGGTAAACGCCATGGCTCAGTTCCTTGAACCGTCGTTGCGCAGAGGCAGGCCAGGGGTGGCCGGCAGGTTTTTATCCGCAGTGATGGCAATATGCGCACCGGTGTCGAGCTTGATCTGCCCGGCGCTGACCACTTGCTCGCCACGGCTCAGGCCCTGGGTGACCAGCACTAGGCCGTCGCGCCGTTCGCCGGTCTCGATAAAGCGCCGTTCGGCGATCAGGATCGGTTGGCCGCTGGCATCTTGTTCAAGGCTGCCGTCCGCGGCCTTTTTCTGCGCCACCACATAGGCCGAATTGCCGTAGAGGGTGTAGGTAATCGCACTTTCCGGTATCACCACCTGGGCTTGCGGATCGGGCAACAGCACTTGCAGGCTGCTGAACATGCCCGGTAGCAGTTTAGTGTCCGGGTTGGCCAGGGTGGCCCGCACCAGCACGTTACGGGTGCTGCTCTCGACTTTGGGGTTGATGGCGCTAAGGGTGCCGGGGAAGGTCTGTTTGGGGTAGGCCGAGACGTGCACCTGTACCTCCTGGCCGATGGCCAGCTTGGGCACCGATTGCTCGGGCACATAGAAGTCCACGTACAGGCTGCTCAGGTCCTGCAAGGTGGCGATCACCGTGCCGCTGGCCAGGTAGTCGCCCACATCCACCTGACGGATGCCGATGGTGCCGCTGAACGGCGCGACGATGTGTTTCTTGGCCAGGGACGCCTTGAGCTGGTTGACCGTGGCTTTGTGCTTTTGCAGTTGCGCCGAGAGCCGGTCGAACTCGCCCCTGGAGATTGCCTGGCTGCCCACCAGTTGGCTGCCGCGCCCGTAGTCGAGCTGGGCCAGGCCCAGGTCGGCCTGGGCCGTATGCAGCAAGGCGTCTTCCACCGCGCTGTCGAGTTGCACCAAAGGTTGCCCGGCCTTGACCTTCTGCCCGGACTCGAACTGCACGTCCTTGACGGTGCCGGCGATCTCCAGGGCCAGGTTCACCCCTTGCAAGGCCTTGAGCGTGCCCACCGCTGGCAGGCGTTGTTGCCAGGGGTGTTCGACCGCCGTGGCCACCGCCACGCTGATCGGCGGTTTGGGCGCAGAAAAGACCTGGATCTGCTGATAGATGGAAAAGGCCTTATAGCCTCCCAGCAGCAGGACGATTAACAGGACAATGGCCAACATGATCAGCATGCGACGACGCAGCATATTCCGGTTCCTTGGAAAAAACTGAGGCAGACGAAGACGAACGATTCGGCACATTACTCCGAGTTTCGGGGGGATTCCAACTGGTAAATTTCACAGTTGGCAGGCAGGCTCAAACCCCCGGGTTGTAAGGGCTTGGAGGAGTGGGAAAGGGGTGTCAGCCCTTTCCTTGGGGGCGTGTATCAGCGTGTAGGTTTGGCCAGCGCCGTATACACCGACGGGAGGACAAACAAGGTGAACAAGGTGCCGATCGACATGCCGGTGGCGATCACCATGCCGATATCAAAGCGGCTGACCGCGCCCGCCCCGCTGGAAAACACCAGGGGGATCACCCCCAGCACAGTGGCGATGGTGGTCATCAGCACCGGCCGTAAGCGGATCGCGGCGGCTTCCTCGATGGCGACACGGGGTGACAGGCCCTGTTCCTTGCGCAGTTGGTTGGCGAACTCGACGATCAGGATGCCGTGCTTGCTGATCAGGCCGATCAAGGTGACCAGGCCGATTTGTGTGTAGATGTTCAGGGTCGACCAGCCGAGGAACAACGCAATCAACGCGCCGCAGATCGACAGTGGCACCGTCACCAGGATCACCAGGGGGTCACGCAGGCTCTCAAACTGGGCCGCCAGCACCAGGCCGATGATCGCCAGGGCGAGGCCGAACGTGCCCCAGAGCGCATTGCCCTCCTGGACAAACTGGCGCGTGGCGTTGCTGTAGTCGAAGGTGTAGCCGGCCGGTGCCTCTTCTTCGGCGATGGTTTGCAGGGTTTCAAGTGCGTTGCTCATGCCGACAATCGGGTAAGCCGAGACCAGCACCGAATTGAGCTGCTGGAATTGATTCAACTGCCGCGGTCGTACCTGTTGCTTGGAGACGGTGATCAACGTCGACAAGGGCAATAATTGGCCTTTGGCATTTTTTACGTTGTAGTGGCTCAGCCAGTCCGGGTTGTCGCGGTAGGTGCGCTCGACCTGGGCGATCACTTTGTAGAGGTTGCCATCAATCCTGAACCGGTTGATTTCCGTTTCCGCCAGCAGGGTGGCCAGGGTCAGGCTCAGGTCCTCCATGGACACGCCTATTTGTGCGGCCTTGACCCGGTCAATGTCGATCACCACTTCGGGTCGGTCGAACGCCAGGTCGATATCCACGTAGGCAAATTTCCCGGAGTCGATCGCCCGTTGCTTGACGCGCTCGGCCACGCCCAGCATCGATTTGTGGTCTTGCTGGGAACTGATGACAAAGCCAAAAGGCAGGCCCTCGCCCGTACCCGGCAAAGAGGGCAGGTTAAAGGCAAAAATCTGCAGGCCGGGGATCTTGTCCAGTTTCTCGCGTAATTGCGCCAGCACCTGCATTTGTGTGCGCTCGCGCTTGTCCCAGGGCAGCAGTTGAAAGCCGCCAACCCCCGAGTGCACGCCATCGAGGCCATTGATCTGGAAGGAGGCCTGGTACTCGGGCACGGTCTTGAACGGCTCGATAAAGTCCTGGGTGTAGCGATTGAGGTAGGCCAGGTTGGTCGGCTGCGGCGCGTTGGCGAGGATAAAGATCAGGCCCTGGTCTTCATCGGGTGCCAGCTCCGAGAGGGTGAAGGTGAGCATGGCTGGGATCAGGCCAAGGATGAGCAGGGCGAACACGATGACCACCGACTGCGCCTCCATGATCTGGTGCAGGCGGCGCTGGTAACGGTGCTTCAGATGATTGAAAAAGCGATCGAGGAGCAGCGGCAGGCCCTGTGGCTGTTGTTCCGGGCGCAACAACAGGGCGCACATCATAGGGGACAGGGTCAGGGCAACGATGCCGGAAATCACCACGGCGCCGGCCAGGGTCAGGGCGAACTCCTTGAACAGTGCGCCGGTCAAGCCTTGCAGGAAGCCGATCGGCGCATACACCGCCGCCAGGGTGATGGTCATGGAGATCACCGGCATGCACACCTCCCGCGCCCCCTTGATCGCGGCTTCAAGGGGGGACCTGCCTCTTTCGATATGCCGATGGATGTTCTCCATCATCACAATGGCGTCATCGACCACCAGGCCAATGGCCAAGACCATGGCCAGCAGCGTCAGGACGTTGATGGAGTAGCCCATCAGTTGCATGAAAAACAGCGTGCCGACCAGCGACAAGGGAATGGTGATGACGGGAATCACCACCGCGCGTAACGAACCCAGAAACAAGAACACCACCAACACCACAATCAGGATGGCTTCCATCAGGCTCGACAGCACATGGTCGATAGAGGCGTTGATATACAGCGTCGAGTCGTAGGCGATATCCGCATGCAGGTGGGGCGGTAACTGTGTTTGCAGCAGGGGCATCAGCTCGCGTACGCGCTTGCCCAATTCCAGTGGGTTGGCATCGGGGGTCGGTTTGATGCTGATATAGGTCGCGGGCAGGCCATTGAACGAACTGAAGCTGTCGTAGTTCTGCGAACCCAACTCCACCCGCGCCACATCACCGAGGCGGACCTGGCTGTCACCGTCGATTTTCAAGGTGATGGCCCGGAAGCCCTCGGCCGATTGCAGCTCGGTATTGGCCGTCACACTGGTGACCACCAGTTCACCGGTGGCATCGCCGGCAATGGACTGTACGTTGTAGCGCTTGATGGCGTGCGTCACATCGCTGGCGCTCAAACCAAACCCCGCGAGTTTCAGCGGATCGAGCCACACACGCATGGCAAAGCTTTGGTTGCCGATGATCTGGGCCTCGGCCATGCCCGGCAGTGTCACCAGTCGAGGCTGGATCACGCGGAGCAGGAAGTCGGTGATTTGCGCATTGCTCAGGGTGTCGCTGGAAAAACTCAGATACATCAGCGCGGTGTTATCCGCCGCGACTTTGCTCAGGACCGGGTCCTCAATCTCCTTGGGAAGCTGGTTCCTCACTTCATTGGTCTTGGCCAGCAGTTCGGTGAATAAACGGTCGCTGTCGGCACCGACCCGGCCATAGATGGAGATAATGGACACATTCTGCCGGCTGGAGGAGCGCATGTAGTCGATGCCTTGCGCGCTTGCCAGGCTTTTCTGCAGGGGTTGTGTGATATAGCTCTGGACGGTTTCGGCACTGGAGCCCGGAGAGAGCGTGGTCACCGTAATCAGCGCATTTTCCATCTGGGGGAACTGGCGCAGCGGCAATTGCCCCCAGGCTTGCCACCCCAGCAGCAGGATCAGCAGGCTGACGACCAGGGCCAGCACGGGACGGCGGATAAACAGGTCGGTGAACGTCATTCAGCGTTCTCCCGTTGTGCCGCCAGTGGTCGCTCATCGGGTTGATTCCTGTCGAAGCTGATGTGCACCGGGGTGCCGTTTTGCAGTTTGATCTGGCCGGCCGTGATGATTTGTTCGCCCTTGGCCAGGCCCTTGGTAATCACGATGTCGCCGTCGCGTCGCTCGCCGGTTTCGACCAGGCGTTGTTCGGC
This sequence comes from Pseudomonas gessardii, assembly GCF_001983165.1. Lineage (GTDB taxonomy): Bacteria > Pseudomonadota > Gammaproteobacteria > Pseudomonadales > Pseudomonadaceae > Aquipseudomonas > Aquipseudomonas gessardii. Next base: position 74,677 of record NZ_MNPU01000006.1, read on the forward strand.
GATCAGGACCGGCATGCCCTCGCCATCCAGTTCGTCGCGGCCTTCGCTGTTTTTGCGCGGCACCACGACGTACACGTATTCGCCATAGGGGCTGTAGGCAATTGCGCTTTCCTGGACCACGATGTGCGCGCCCGGGTCGGCCAGCATCACCTGCAAGTGGGCGAACATGCCCGGGAGCATGTCGTCGGGCGGGTTGGTCAGGGTGGCGCGTACCAACACATTGCGCGTGTTGTCATCGACGATGGAGTTGATGGCACTGACCGTGGCGAAACTGAAAAGCCCAGGCCGCGCCGAGACCTCAATGCGCACGGACTGGCCGATCTTGATCTGTTGGACGGCTTGCTCGGGGATATGGAAATCGACGTAGAGACTATGGGTATCCTGCAGGCTGGCGATCACCGTGGAGCTTTGCAGGTAGTCGCCGATGTTGACCTGGCGGATGCCAATGGTGCCGTTGAACGGGGCGACGATACGTTTTTTTTCCAGGGTCGTGCGGCGTTGTGCAACGACGGCATTGTTGCGGTTGAACTCGGCGGACAGCCGGTCGAACTCACCTTTGGAAATGGCATTGACCGCCACCAGTTCCCGGCCGCGTTGAAAGTTCTGCCGGGCCAGGCTCCGGTCAGCCAGGGCCACCTCCAACTCAGCCTGCTCGGTCTGGTGTTCGAGCTGCAGCAGGGTTTGCCCTTCCTTGACCTCTTGCCCCGAGTCGAAGTGCAACTGGGTGACGACGCCGGGCACCTCAATACTCAGGTTGATACCTTGCAACGCCTTGAGCGTGCCCGCTGCGGGCAACTGGCGCTGCCACGGCTTTTCGAGGACCGTGGACACCGCCACGCTGACGGGGGGCTTCGGCGCATGCAGAAGTTGCAATTGTTGGTAAGCCCAGAACGCCTTGTAGCTGGCGAGCATCAGCACGACCAACAGGACGATGCTGAGCATGGTAATCATCCGGCGACCCGGCATAGTGGCTTCCTTGTGATGGCGATGTCGTGCGGGAGGGGCGATGGACGAGCAGGCAGGCGCGCTCGTTGGCCCGGTGAGCCACGCAGTTTTCACGAGAAAGGCGGGTGCTATAAGGGGTAAATTCGCGAGTGTCTGTGAGAATGTTGGTCGCCGTAGGGAGGCGTTTTCACATGTTTCGTAGGAGAAATGCCTGGTGCTGGCGGGGCAGGAGAAGACGCTCCCGGGCGTTGGCCGGGAGCGATCAGGTGGCGCGGGGGTGAGGTCAAATCAGATGCAGGTGGTTATCCCAAAAACCGGCTGGTAAATCCAGGGGCTTGGCCACCCATTGGGGCTGCCGGCAATCGTAGAAACGGCAGCGGCCCTGGCCCGAGGTCACGACAAAGCCGTCCGCCACCGCGCCCACGCCGGCGCAGTCGGGCAATGGCCCGTCCAGGCGCAGTTCGCCGCTGTCCATGTCCCAGATAAAAAAGCGGTTACCCCGTGGCGCGGTCAGTGCCACCAGGCGTAGCTCGCTGTGCACGGCCACGCTGGCGGTGTAGTGCCCCATGGCCTGCAACTGCTCGTCCGCCACCGGGAACGCCACGAACGGTTGCCCCGGACGCTTGATCGCCAGCAGCTCGGAGCGCTCCTGGGACGGCCCCATGAACTGTTGCCCGGTGAGGATCGTGCCATCGCTGGCGATCCCCATATGCCGCACGCTGTTCATCGGCTGGGCGAGGGTTTCCTTGCTCAACAGGGTACCGTCACGCTGCATCAACACCAGGCTGGGTTCCATGGCGTCGAGGTTCATCTCGACCCGGCTCTCGGCCTCGGTGCGAATGCCACCATTGGCCACGATCAGGGTCTCGCCATCCGGCATCCACGACACCTGGTGCGGGCCGATGCCGTGGGTGGACATCTCGCCACTGTGCACCAGGCGCTCACCCTCAAACCGATACACCCCCAACAGGCCGCGACCGGGGTCGGTGGTGTCGTTTTCCGTGGCATACAGCCAGTCGCCACTCTTGTGGATCACCGCATGCCCATAGAAGTGCCGGTTGGCCTGGGACGTCACGGTTTGCAGCAGCGTGCCGTCGCGCAGGTCCACCAGATAGCTCTCGGTGCCCGGGCGGCGGGCCACGAACAGGGCGATGGGCAGGCTCGGGTGGTTGATGATGTCGTGGCAGCGCTGGCCGACCTGGGTGGCGAACACCTGGCTGCCGTCCAGGCGATAACCCACGGCGTAGTGCTTGCCATCGCCATCATCCCGGGCCGACAGCAGCAGCGGGCTGTCGCCCTTGCGTTTGAACAGCGTCCAGCCACCCAGGGTGATTGCACTGAGCAGCACGCTGCCGATGGCCAAAGCCTGTCGCCTGAGCATCATCAGTCACCGTCGTTGGCATTGAAGCCCAGTTGGATGCCCAGCGCCTTGGCCAGTTCGCCTTCGTGCAGGCGGTGGACCACGTTGAGGCTGTCGTAGAGTGCGTTGAGTTGCTCGCGCCCGGCGTCGTCGGCCAGCAGTTCATTGAGCGAACGCGGGTTGCTGTCGAACAGCTTCAGGGCGGCGGCGTAGGCGGCGTCGATCTTCTCGGCCAAAGGCTTCTGGTCGGCGGGCAGCAGGCCACGCAGGCCCTTGTTGTCGACCCCGACCCACACGGTCTGGGCCGCCGCGAGGCTGGCGCGCAAGCCTTGCAGGGACGACTGGCTGCGCCATGCATCGGCCTGGAACGGCTGGGGGATACCCTTGGACAGGCGCCCCATCGGTGTGCCGAGCTTTTTCTTCAGGGTGTCCAGGGCCGTGACCTGCACGCGCAGCAACTCGGCGATGGCCTCGTGGGAATCGGCGTAGCGCTGGTTAGGAAACTTGCTCATCTGCGCAAGCATGCCGTCGGTGCTGTTCCAGCTCGTAAGAATCTCTTCGGCCAGCAGTTTCTGGCGCTCGCCGATGGCAATCAGCAGCGGGCAGTAGCGGGCTTTCTGGGCGTCGTTGGCGATATCGGTCTTGGCGTCATACAGGATGTATTCGTAGGCCGACAGGCCCTGCACGACCACGCTGGACTTGGCCAGGGCGGCGGCATCGATCTGCGGCTGGGCGCTGGCCAGTTGCTCGACCTGGCGGCCGACGAGGTTTTTCTTGTCGGGCCAGAACTGCACCTGCCAGGCGCGATTGCCTTCGGCCAGCGGGCCGATCAGCAGCGGTTGCAACTCGGCCCAGGCTTTTTGTGCATGGAGGAAGTCGGCGCGGGCAGTCTCCAGGGATTCCTTGCCTTGGCAATAGGCCAGGGCGCTGACGGCCAATTGCCGGTCAGCCTCGACCCAGCGGCTGTAGGTCGGCAGGATCACTTGCTTGGCGATGGCCGCCGAGGTGACTGCTTGCGGGTCCTGCGGCGAGCAGGCGCCCAGGGCCAGGGCGGCCAGGCTGGTGAACAACAACTTGGGACGGAACATGTCGAGCTCCCTTCAATAATTGGGGCAAAGCTTATAGAGAATTCAGGAACGCGAGCAACGCGGCGCGCTGCTCGGCGTTAAACGACAACACCTGTTGTTGCGCCGCCTGGGCTTCACCGCCGTGCCACAGCACGGCTTCAAGCAGGTTGCGGGCGCGGCCGTCATGCAGGAACTGGGTGTGGCCACTGACGTTTTGCGTCAGGCCAATGCCCCACAACGGCGGCGTGCGCCAGTCGCGGCCACCGGCCTTGAATTCAGTACGGTTATCGGCCAGGCCCTCGCCCATATCGTGCAGCAGCAAGTCGCTGTACGGACGGATCACCTGGTTGGCCAGTTCCGGTTCGGCGGCATTGCCGGCGGTGGTGAACTTGGGGGTGTGGCACGCCTGGCAACCAGCCTGGAAAAACAGATTCTTGCCGGCCAGCACCTGCTGCGCGTTGACATCACGGCGTGCGGGTACGGCCAGGTTACGGGTGTAGAACAGCACCAGGCGCAGGATGTTATCGCTGACTTCCTGCTCGCCATTTTCGCCATTGCCGTTGGGCGCCTGCCTACAGGCAACCTGGGCCTCGGTGCAGTCGTCCATCGGCCGTAGGCGGGTGGTCAGGCCCATATCACCAGAAAACGCGTGAATATTTTGTTGATTGAGGTTCGGTTGCCCGGCCTTCCAGCCAAAGCGCCCGAGCACGGTTTTTTGCTGGGCATCATCCCAGACCCAGTTCGGGCGGCCGAGCACGCCGTTTTTATCCGGGCGTTTGCTGGCGTTTTGCAGGATGTCCGCGTCGCTGATGGCTTCGAGCAAGCCCAGGCCGATCATCGGTGGGGCCACGCGCGCGGAAAACCGCGTATCCGGGTGCATCGGCCCGTAGCCGAGCTGGGTGATTTGCAGGGTCGGCTTGCGCAACTCGACCACTGTGCCGTCCTTGAACGTGACGTTGACCGGGGTGTAGTCGACCCGCACCTTGCCTTCCGGGACCACGCCGGGCACGGCCATGTCCTGCAGTTGCCCGCCGTAGACCGGCTCGGGCACCACGCCAATCTGTTCGATGACCTTGGCATAGGGCGGCGAATCCGGGATCGACAAACGCACCAGCATCGATACCGCATTGCTGGCTTCAGGCACGGGCGGGTGACCGCGACCGTCCTTGATATGGCAGTTCTGGCAGGCGTTGGTGTTGAACAGCGGTCCCAGCCCATCACGGGCGGTGGTGGTGGCCGGGGCGATCACCCAGGGGTTGCGGAAAAAGCTGTTGCCGACGCTGAAGTCCAGGCGGCGGGTCGGTGCCAGGTTGGCCGATGGCAGCGAAAAGGCATTCTGGTCGCTCTTGCGCACCGTTGTGCCGCCTCCCGAACGGGCCTCACCGGGCTCGGCCTGGGTAAACGTCGGCGGCGGGGTGTCATCGCAGGCACTCAGGCCCACAGCCATCAAGAGTACAGACAGGCGAAGCGGCAAACGGAGCATCGGTAATCCTGGAAGACGAGCGACGGTGGAAAAAATCAAGGCGCAAAGTCTAACAGGGCGGGGCGGATTGAATAAGAGCAATTATCGTTTGCTCCAATCCCGACCATTCCCGCTAGAATGGCCGCACATTTTTCCTGGAGGTGGCCAATGCAGGCTCTCGACGCTTTGCTTAACCGTGTTTCCGTGCCGCGCCTGCTGGAGCCGGCCCCTACTGCCGAGCAGCGCGAAGTGCTGTTCGCGGCGGCCATGCGGGCGCCAGACCACGGCCAGCTGCGGCCTTGGCGCTTCCTGACGGTGGAAGGCGCGGCCCGCGAACAGATGGGCACCCTGCTGGCCGAAGCGGCCCTCCTGCAAGACCCCGAGGCGCCGCAAGCGGTGATCGACAAGGCGCAGAACGGCCCGTTGCGCGCACCGTTGGTGGTGGTGGTGATTGCCCGTCTGCAGGACCACTTCAAGGTGCCGCAGTCCGAGCAACGGCTGGCGGCGGCCTGTGCGGCCCACGGCATTCTGCTGGCGGCGTATGCCCAGGGCATTGGTGCGGTGTGGCGGACCGGGGAGTTGTCGTATTCGGCGCATGTGGCCAAGGGGTTGGGGCTGACGACCGGTGAAGAAGTCATCGGCTTCCTCTACCTGGGCACCGCGCAGAACCCGCCGCGTACGGCGGCCAAGGAAGATATCACGGCGTTTGTCAGCGCCTGGACCGGTGTCTGACTCGCCGCAAATCTGCTGGTGCTGTATGTGGGAGCTGGCTTGTGTGGGAGCTGGCTTGCCTGCGATAGCATCGCCTCGGTCTAACTGATACACCGAGGTGTCTGCATCGCAGGCAAGCCAGCTCCCACACAAGCCAGCCCCCACATAGGGTGTTTCATTGTTTTCAGAACCGGGGGGTTACACCCGGAACTGATCCATCAACTTCATCTGTTGATTGGCCAAGGCATTCAACTGGCTGCTGATTGCCGCCGATTCCGTGGCCTGGCTGGTCAGGGTCTCGGTCACGGTGCGGATCGCCGAAACGTTGCGGTTAACCTCTTCGGCCACGGCGCTCTGTTCTTCGGCAGCACTGGCGATTTGCAGGTTCATGTCGCTGATTACCGTGACCGCATCGCTGATCTTGCCCAGGGCCTGTACCGCCTGCTGGATCTGCCCGGCATTGCTCTGCGCCTGGCTTTGGCTCGAATGCATGGTGGTCACCACCCCGCGGGTGGCGCTCTGGATGCGTTCGATCACCAGGCGGATTTCCTCCACCGAATCCTGGGTGCGTCGGGCCAGGTTGCGCACTTCGTCCGCCACCACCGCAAAACCCCGTCCGCTTTCCCCGGCGCGCGCCGCTTCAATCGCGGCATTGAGCGCCAGCAGGTTGGTCTGCTCGGCAATGCTGCGGATCACTTCCAGCACCGAGCCGATCTGCTCACTGTTGACCGCCAGGGCTTCGACTTCGGTCACCGCCTTGCTGACTTCTTCGGCCAGGGTGGTGATATCGAGGGTACTGCGCTCGATAATCGCCAGGCCTTCACGGGCCGATTGATCGGCGCCCCGGGCGGCACTCGCCGCGTTTGAGGCGCTGTTGGCCACATCGTGGGCGGTGGCGCTCATCTCGTTGGAGGCGGTTGCCACCTGGTCGATCTCGCGGAACTGCACCTGCATGCCTTCGCTGGTCTGGCGCGCGATTTCCGAGGATTGGTCGGCGGTGCCGCGGGCTTCGGTGATGCTCTGCTTGATCTGGGCGATGGTCGGTTGCAGCTTGTCGAGGAAGCGATTGAACCAGCTGACCAGTTCCCCCAGTTCGTCTTTTTTCGTGTAGGCCAGGCGCTGGGTCAGGTCGCCGTCGCCGCTGGCAATGTCCTTGAGCATCGCCGCCACACTGTTGATTGGCCGGGTCACGCCGGTGGCGGTCAGCCACATCAGCAACAGGCCCAGCAGGCCGGCCACGGCGCCCACCAGCAAGGCCTGGAATGTGCCGCGATCCCTAGCGGCATCGAGCACCGTCTGCAGTTTGAGTGCATCGGCCAGAAACACTTGCTTGGGCAGCTTGATCACCACGCCCCAGGGCTTGGCATCGGCAATCGGCTTGACCGGGTACACCGCGCGGATCGTATCGTCCTGCTCACGGACCATGCGTGTGTCACTGGCCATCAGTTGTACGAGCTCTTTGCCTTCGTCGCCGAGCACATCGACGATGCGCTTGCCGACCTTGTCCGGCTCGCCGCTGTAGCTGGCAATCAGGCCACTGCCAGAGAGCACCTCCATGATCCCGGCACCGCCGAACAGCTCTTTTTGCGCGGTATTGGCGGCTGCTTGCAGGGCATCCAGGGCAATATCGACACCGACGACGCCAATCACCTTGCCATCCACCAGCAGCGGCAGGGAGATCGTGGTCATCAGCACCGACTTGCCGGCGACGTCGTCGGCGTACGGGTCCAGCAGGCAAACGCTGCGGGTATCCCGTGGGCAGGTGTACCAGATGTTGTAGGGCGTACCGCTGAGGTTGAGGCTGGTCTTGTTCATGTCGGCTTCGACCATCACCGTGTTCAGGCTCTCACCGCCGGCACGGCTCCAGTAGCTGGAAAAGCGCCCGGCCTCGTTGGAACCGTGCAGCTTGTCGTTGACGAACTCGCTGTCCTTGCCATCCAGGCCGTTGGGTTCAAACGACAGCCAGATTCCCAACACCTTGGTATTACGCTCGAAGGTGGTCTTGATCCGCTGGTTGAGTTCCTCGCGCACGGTCGCCGCTTCCAGCGAACGCTTGGCGGCCATGTTGCGCAAGTCCTTGACCTGATCGGCGAGGGCGGTGATCGCCAACAGGCTCTCGCCGAAAATTTTCTGGACCTGGACTGCCTGCTCGGCGGCCTTGGCCTGGAGCAGGTTCTCCACGCCGGTGGTGAGCATGCGTGAGCTGGAGGCGCTGACCAGTTGGTCGTTCTGGCTGGACTGGTAGAGGTTCAGGCTGACGATCAGCGCAATCACCCCCAACAGGCAGAGGCCGGACAGCAGCACGATTTTCAAGCGGATCGAGAGGGTGTCGAACATGGCATTACTCGCGTTTGGACTTGTTGGAATACAAGCAGAAAAGCGGCCAAGTCCATTCGGCGCTATGTTCGCAACATCGGCGCCGACGGATATTTCATGAGGGGCAGGCGATGAGCGGTAGCGCGCTCAGGCAACGGTGCGCGCCAGGCGTTCAGGGCGGGACCAGATCCACAGGTTGCCCAGGCCCATCCCGGCGATGGCCAGGTAGATCGGCCAGCCGTGATCGAGCATCACCAGCATCAGCCCGGCACACAGCAGCATGCTCACCGTGGCGCTGACCTTGGCCCGGCGCGCGATGATCTTGCCGTTGCGCCAGTTGAACAGGATCGGCCCGAACAGCCGGTGGTTTTCCAGCCAGGCGCTCAGGCGTGGCGAACTCTTGGTGGCGGCCCAGGCGGCCAGCAGGATGAATTCGGTGGTGGGCAGGCCCGGCACGACAATCGCGACCAAGCCGATCCCCAGGCTGACGTAGGCCAGCAGGCCGAACAGGATTCGGGCGAGTTTGGAGGGGGATTGGGTTGTGCCGGTCATGGGAGCAATGGGTATGGAGTACGAAGATTTCAAATTGGAATGCGATCAAGTTGTGAGAGCTGGCTTATGTGGGAGCTGGCTTGCCTGCGATAGCATCGCCTCGGTCTAACTGATACACCGAGGCGTCTGCATCGCAGGCAAGCCAGCTCCCACACACGCCAGCACCCACATTAATTGCATTCCAACAGTGGATCAGGCCAGTTCCGGGGCACTAGCGTACGCCTGTTCCAGCAATACGGTGAAGCGTACGAATGCATCCACCGCACCTTTCTCCGCCGCCGCTTCTTCTTCGGCGCTCAGTTCCAGGCTATCGAGGGTGCGGGTGAAGCGCTTCCAGCCTTCGGCACGACCACCGGCCGGCTCGCCCAGGTGGCGGGCCCCGAAGGTTTCGCTCAGGCCCAGGCCCACGGCACGCTTGATCAGGAACGCCGCGCCCAGCTTGGAGCCTTCGGACACGAACAGCCAGCCCAGGGCCTGGGCCTTGCTCGGGTTCTGCACGGCACCGGCCACCGGGGCTGGCACTGCGGTTTCCAGGTCGGCCAGGTCCAGCTTGGCGGCGTCGGCGCGGCAGCGTTCGGCCAGGTCCGGCACCAGCTTGATCAGCTCGGGATCGTTGTACAGCGCTACCAGTTCCGACTGGAACAGGTACTGCGCGACCACGAAACGGGCGAAGTTGGCCTGGGTTTCAAACGGGGCGTGAGCCTTGACCAGGGCATCGAGCTTGGTATGCGGCTCGTGGGTGATCTGGTTCAGGCGCTGGGAGCGCAGGCTTGCGCGTTCTGCGGTGGTGGAAGCGGTCATGGGATGTCCTTGAGAAGGAAAAGCGCCTTATTGCCAGGCTGTTATTACTAGACGAACAAGAAGACGCGTCACAGTAAAAAATCCTCACCCCCGGCCGGCGATAAAACCGGCGAGGCGGGGCTGCATGGGTCAGATGTCCCAGATCAGGTTGATCGCAACGTTGCGCCCTGGCTGGGTCAGGCGGTCCAGGCTGGCCGGCGAGGTCACGCCGGCTTCACCCACACCGTCGTAGCTGCGCACGTCATCCCAGTTCCAGTATTTCTTGTCGGTCAGGTTGTACAGGCCGCCGTTGACGGTCAGGTCGTCGGTGACTTTGTAGAAACCGGTCAGGTCGACGACGCCAAAGCCCGGGGTCTTGAACGGGCCGTTGGCCTTGATGCCTGTTGGGGTAAAGAACGTGGCGCTGTCGACCCGGTCCTGTTTCTTGACCAGGGTCCAACTGACCAGCGCCCCGTAGGTGTCCTGGTCGTAGCCCAGGCCAAACACGCCCTTGAGCGGGTTGACACTGTTCAGCGGCTGGCCGGTTTCGTCGTTGCGCCCGTGGGCGTAGGCAATCGCACCCTTGGTGTACAGGCCTTGTGGCGCGCCGAAGGCGTCCAGGTTCAAGCGGCCTTTGACTTCCATGCCCTTGATGGTGGCGCGCTTGATATTGCCCGGCTGGAAGATGGTGCCGGTCGGGCCCAGCGCGGCGTTGTCTTCATCGATAAAATTGCGGTACTTGTTATAGAACACCGCGACATCGAAGTTGCCGGCGTCGAAATTGCCACGGATCCCGGTTTCATAGCTCTTGCTGGTTTCTGGCTTGAGGTTGGAGTTGGGCTCGACGACATAGCCTTCGCCAAGGTTTTCAAAGCGCCCGTACAGCGCTTTGGCCGATGGCGTGCGGAACCCTTCGGCGTACTGGCCAAACCAGGTGTACTGCTCGGTCAGCGCGTAGGTCACGCCCAGCTTTGGCGAGAAGCGATGCCAGGTTTTATTCGAGTCGTTGTGGGGGTACTTGCGGTCCGGGTCGGTGGTGTTGAGGAACTCTTCGGTCAGCTTGGGTTTGAGCTGGATGTAGTCGTAGCGCAGGCTGGGCATGACGGTCCAGTTGTTCCAACTGATCTGGTCCTGGGCGAACAGCGCATAGCTGTTGATGGTCGGGTCCGGGAAGTCGCTGGCTTTTTTCACGCTGTCGGCAGGGGCTGGGCTCGGTGCGCCGATGGCGGTACAGCCGGCACCGACGGCCAGGCAGGTGGCTGCGCCTTCACGGGAGCCGGTGACTTTCTGCTGCTTGAGCGTGGTGCCGTAGGTCAGCAGGTGATCGGTATCGCCGATGACGAAGGCCTTGTCCAACTGGGCGTCGAACACCCACTGCTTTTCTTCGTAGAGGGTGTCGCGGGTGCGCAGTACGCGGCGGCCGGCTTGATAGATTTCGCTGGTGGCCTGATCGGTCTTGGCGATCTGGTAGTTGAGGCTGGTCTTGATGTGATCGGCAAACGGCGAGTCGAGGGAAAACTTGTTTTCCAGGCCAAAGCGTTCGCGGGTGATGGTGTCGTTGCCACGACGGTCGCGGTACATATTCATGCCCTGGCCTTCGAGGAAGATCCCGCCCACTGCACTTTTCTGGTTGATGTCGCGGTCGTCCTTGTACTTCTCGTAGGTCAGGCCCAGGCGGTTGTCTTCGCCGTAGTTCCAGCCCAGCTTGGCCAGCACGTTGGTGGTGCGCACGTCTTCGGGGTTGGCGCCGGTGCGGGCCAGGCCGGTGGCGTTGTTGCCGTCGTAGGACTCCATCTCGTGGCCATTGCGCTGGCTCAGGTGCAGCAAGCCATCGAAGTCCTGCAGCCGCCCGGCGACGGTGCCGGAGGTCAGCCAGCTTTCGTCGGCCGAGCTGTAGCCGGTTTTCAGGCGCGCGCCCACATCCTGGCCGGGTTTGATGATGTCGTCCGGGTCGAGGGTGAAGTAGCTGACGGCGCCGCCGATGGCGCTGCTGCCGTACAGGGCCGAGGCCGGGCCGCGGATGATTTCCACGCGCTTGACGATTTCCGGGTCGACATAGTTGCGGCGGGTCTTGGCGTACGGGCCGTTGAAGAAGTTGTCCGGCACCTCTACACCGTCCACCTGGGTGAGGATGCGATCACCGTCGATCCCACGGATGTTGTAGCCGGAATTACCGGAGCGGGTGCCGGCGCCGCCGACCGAGACACCTGGCTCGTAGCGCACCAGTTCGCGGATGGTGTTGACGTTCTGGCGGTCCAGTTCCTCGCGTCCATGCACGGTGACAGTGCTGGGCACGCTGTCGACGCTCTGCTCCTGGCGGGTGGCGCTGATGGTCATTTGTTGCAGGGTGATGGCGCTGCCCGCCGTGCGCTTTTCCAGCACGATGTTGTTATTGCCCAGTTTGCGGTAGTTCAGGTTGGTCCCCACCAACAGCCGGTCCAGGGCTTTTTCCGGGGTCAGCGAACCGCGCGCGCCCGGGGAGGAAACCCCTTGGCCCAGTTCGGCGGGCAGGCCGATCTGCCAGCCGGTGACGGCGGTAAAGGCGTTGAGTGCTGACACCAGGGGTTGCTGCTCGATGCTGAAGCTGTAATTGGCATGGTTGCGCGCAGCGGGTTCGGCCGCGGTGGCCGTCAGCACCGGGCCGCCCGCCAGCAGGATGGCGGCGGTCAGCAGGCACAGCGTGGGCGAAGAGGACCGGCGGTTGAAACGAGAGGACATCGAGAGCGCTCCGAGGGACGAGTCTTATAGTTGCGAGCCTGAATCAAATAGGAATCAGTTGCATTGGCTAAGACGAGACGTACCAGCAGCAGCTATCGAGTAAAAATAATTATTCTCAGTTGAGAATCACCAGCGCGGGGAACTCCGAGAGCTTGGCCGAGGTGATGTGGGCCAGGGAGCGCACCACGTCCAGGGGCTGGTCCAGGCGGTAATTACCGGTCACCGCGACGCTGGCCAGTTGCTCATTGGTGTTGACGATCCAGCCCGGGTAATAGCGCCGCAGCTCAGCCAGCACTTCACTCATCGGGCAGTTTTCAAAGATCAGCCGGCCCTGGACCCACGCCAGTTCCTTGGTGGCATCGAGCTTGGCCGGTTGGCCGAAGCCCTTGGGGCCGACGCGGATGCTCTCGCCGGCGCTCAGGCGCACCCGGTTGTTGCCGGAGGGGGTGCTCAGGTCGACATCCCCGCGTTGCACCTGCACCTGCGCTTCACCGTTGAGGTAACGCACGGCAAACGCCGTGTCGCTGACGCTGGCGCGCACCGGGCCGGCGTCGATTTGCAGGGGCAGGCCACGGTTGGCCACGACCTCGAAAAACGCCTCGCCCTGATACAGGCGGGCGATGCGCTGATGCTCGTCGATGGTGCTGGAGAACGCCGAATTGGTATTGAGCAGCACCTTGGAGCCGTCCTCCAGTTGCAGGCGCTGGCGCTCACCGACCACGGTCAAGTGGTCGGCCTGCAGGCGCACCGGCAGGTTGCTGAAGCTGAACAGCCCCAGCAGCAACACCGCCGCCGTGGCCAGGGGCTTGCAATGCGGCTTGATCCGCCGCCAGGCGCTGGGCTTGCGCGGCGCATTGAGGGCTACGGCGGCGCTGTGCACCGGCGCACCGCCCCAGGCGGCCTGGGCTTTGGCGAAGGCTTGGGCGTGACTCGGGTCGGCATCCAGCCAGGCCTGGAACGCGATTTGCTGGCCAGGCTGCGGGCACTGCAACGCGATCAGCCAGTCGAGGGCTTGATCCATGGCCGCATGTTGCAACACCTCATGAGCCAGCTCATGGGGGCGCAGTTTGTTCGGGTCCGTCACGGTGTTCCTCGGGTCTTCGCCACGTTTTATTCAAGAGCTGTTGTGACATGTCTGTCAGCTTTTACCGACAAAGCTTAAGGGTGATCGAGCCGTGCGGCTACACCTATGCAGATGGCCATGATCAATTTCAGTTCCTTTTGCACGGTGCTCAACGACACCTGCAATTGGTCGGCGATCTCTTGATAGCTGCAACCGTGCAGGCGGCTGAGGATAAAGATCTGCTGCTGGCGGGCGCTCAACTGCCCGAGGCTGACGCTCAGGTGCTCCAGCAGTTGCTCGGCGTGGGCGGCGTCTTCGGGCGTCGTGACCGGGGAGGCGACGCTTTGCAGGACATCCATCGGGACATCTTCCTGCAAGGTACGGGACTGGATCCGCCGCGCGCGCAGATGATCCAGGGCCAGGTTGCGCGCGGTCTGGAACACGAAAGGTTCGAGGTGATCAATCGGTCGTTCGCTGAGGGCCCGGGTGACGCGCAGGTAGGTTTCCTGCAACAGGTCCTCGGCGGTGCTGTGGTTATCCACCATCCGCTGCAAAGTGCGCAGTAGCACCAGCCGTTGGCTGAGGAAGACTTGGTTGAAGCGAGATAGGCTCACAGGGGTACCGGACCGATTGCTAGTTAATGATAATGCTTATCATCAACACAAATGGCAAGTAGCGAATGTATGAGCTGCACGAATCCCTGTGGGAGCTGGCTTGCCTGCGATTGCATCATTGGGGGGCGGCAGATACACCGCGCCGTCTGCATCGCAGGCAAGCCAGCTCCCACATAAGCCAGCTCCCACATAAGCCAGCCCCCACACAAGCCGGTTCCCACAGGGAGTTACTCGGCGTTACATAGCGCCAGGCAGTTATCCAGCATACGGTTGGAGAAGCCCCACTCGTTGTCATACCAGGCCAGGACCTTGAGCAGCTTGCCGCTGGACTTGGTGTGGTTGGCGTCGAAGATCGACGACAGCGGGTTATGGTTGAAGTCGCTGGAAACCAGCGGCAGGGTGTTGTAGCCGAGGATTTTCGAGTGTTGGCTGGCTTCTTTGAGCAGCGCGTTGACCTCGTCTGCCGTGGCTTCTTTTTTCAATTGCACGGTCAGGTCCACCAGCGACACGTTGATCACCGGCACCCGCACCGCCATGCCGGTCAGCTTGCCTGCCAGTTCCGGCAGTACCAGGCCCACCGCTTCGGCGGCGCCGGTCTTGCTCGGGATCATGTTCTGCGTGGCCGAGCGGGCGCGGTAGGGGTCGGTGTGGTAGACGTCGGTCAGGTTCTGGTCGTTGGTGTAGGCATGAATAGTGGTCATCAGGCCGCTTTCGATCCCCAGTTCGCGATGCAGCACCTGGGCCACCGGCGCCAGGCAGTTGGTGGTGCAGGAGGCGTTGGAGATGATCTGGTGCGATTGACGCAAAATGTCATGGTTTACCCCGTAGACCACGGTGGCATCCGCGCCCTTGGCCGGGGCCGAGATGATTACCTTGCGCGCACCGGCGCTAAGATGGGCGGCGGCCTTGTCACGGTCGGTGAACAGGCCGGTACATTCAAATACCACGTCGATCTTGTGTGCAGCCCACGGCAGGTCGGCCGGGTTGCGAATGGCACTCACGGCAATCCGGTCGCCGTTGACGGTCAGACTTTCCTGATCGTGGGCCACCTCTGCATCGAAAGTGCCATGGACGGTGTCGTATTTGAGCAGGTGGGCATTGATCGAACTGTCGCCCAGGTCATTGATGGCGACGATCTGCAAATCCTGGCGGTAACCTTGGGTATAAAGTGCGCGCAGGACGTTGCGGCCAATACGGCCAAAACCATTGATTGCAATCCGAAGAGTCATTTGAAAGCGCCTGTCGTCGATTTGTTGTAAGAATTACAAGATTATTCGCATAAAAATAGAAAACAAGCCTTTTTAGTGGCAATATTTTGTTCAATCTACAACGAGTGACCTGAATCAACTGGTCCGATGATCCGAGCGACTCCCTGCCATCCCATGAGCGGTGGGCGTTTGATCAGCATAGACACTCAGGTCGCCACATCCGTTAGCCTGGAGTTCTACACATGCATCCCCGCGTACTTGAGGTCACCGAACGCCTTATCGCCCGTAGCCGCGCTACCCGTGAGGCGTACCTTGCGCTGATTCGCGGCGCGGCCAGCGACGGGCCGATGCGCGGCAAGCTGCAATGCGCCAACTTTGCCCACGGCGTGGCCGGGTGCGGCACTGAAGATAAAAATAGCCTGCGGATGATGAATGCCGCCAACGTGGCAATTGTTTCGTCATATAACGACATGCTTTCGGCGCACCAGCCCTACGAGCATTTCCCGGAACAGATCAAAAGCGCCCTGCGCGAGGTCGGCTCGGTCGGCCAGTTTGCCGGCGGCACCCCGGCCATGTGCGACGGCGTGACCCAGGGCGAGCCGGGCATGGAGCTGAGCCTGCTGAGCCGCGAAGTGATTGCCATGTCCACGGCGGTAGCGCTGTCCCACAATATGTTCGATGCCGCGTTGATGCTGGGGATCTGCGACAAGATCGTCCCCGGCCTGATGATGGGCGCCCTGCGTTATGGCCACTTGCCGATGATCTTCGTGCCGGGTGGGCCGATGCCGTCGGGGATCTCCAACAAACAGAAGGCCGATGTGCGCCAGCGCTATGCCGAAGGCAAGGCCAGCCGTGAAGAGTTGCTGGAATCGGAGATGAAGTCCTACCACAGCCCCGGCACCTGCACCTTCTACGGCACCGCCAATACCAACCAGCTGCTGATGGAAGTGATGGGCCTGCACCTGCCGGGCGCCTCGTTCGTCAACCCGTACACGCCGCTGCGCGATGCGCTGACCCGTGAGGCCGCGCACCAGGTCACGCGCCTGACCAAGGCCAATGGCAACTTCACGCCCATTGGCGAGATCGTCGACGAAAAATCCATCGTCAACTCCATTGTTGCTCTCAACGCCACCGGCGGCTCGACCAACCACACCCTGCATATGCCGGCCATCGCCATGGCGGCGGGCATTATCCTTACCTGGCAGGACATGGCCGACCTCTCGGAAGTGGTGCCGACCCTGTCCCACGTCTACCCGAACGGCAAGGCCGATATCAACCACTTCCAGGCGGCGGGCGGTATGTCGTTCCTGATCCGCGAGCTGCTGGAAGCCGGCCTGCTCCACGAAGACGTCAACACCGTCGCCGGCCATGGCCTGGGCCGCTACACCCGCGAACCGTTTTTGGTGGGCGGCGAACTGATCTGGCGCGAAGGCCCGATCGAAAGCCTCGACGAAACCATCCTGCGCCCGGTGGCCCGCGCCTTCTCCCCGGAAGGCGGGCTGCGGGTGATGGAAGGCAACCTCGGCCGCGGGGTGATGAAAGTCTCGGCGGTGGCCCTCGAACATCAAGTCGTCGAAGCGCCGGCCGTGGTGTTCCAGGACCAGCAGGACCTGGCCGATGCGTTCAAGGCCGGCCAGTTGGAGAAGGATTTTGTCGCCGTGATGCGCTTCCAGGGCCCGCGCTCCAATGGCATGCCGGAATTGCACAAGATGACGCCGTTCCTCGGTGTGCTGCAGGACCGTGGCTTCAAGGTCGCGCTGGTGACGGACGGACGCATGTCCGGTGCCTCGGGTAAGATTCCCGCTGCGATTCACGTCAGCCCCGAAGCCCAGCGCGGTGGGGCGCTGGCGCGGGTCAAGGATGGCGATATCATTCGCGTCGATGGCGTCAAAGGCACCCTGGAGCTTAAGGTGGACGCCGAAGAGTTTGCAGCGCGCGCGCCGGCCACGGGCCTGTTGGGCAATAACGTGGGGGCCGGTCGCGAGCTGTTTGCATTTATGCGCTTGGCCGCAAGCTCCGCAGAGCAGGGCGCCAGCGCCTTTACCTCTGCCCTGGAGACACTCAAGTGAAACTTGCACTGGTTGGTGATATTGGCGGTACCAACGCCCGGTTTGCGTTGTGGCGGGACCAGGCACTGCATTCGATCCGGGTGCAGGCCACGGCGGATCACGCCAGCCCCGAAGAGGCGATCCAGGCCTACCTCGCCGAGGAAGGCCTGGCGCCGGGTTCCATTGGTGCGGTGTGCCTGTCGGTGGCCGGGCCGGTCAGTGGGGATGAGTTCAAGTTCACCAACAACCATTGGCGCCTGAGCAAGGCCGCGTTCTGCAGGACATTGCAAGTGGACGAGCTGTTGCTGGTCAATGACTTCTCGGCCATGGCCCTGGGCATGACCCGCCTGCAACCCGATGAGTACCGCGTGGTCTGCGCCGGCACGCCGGAGCCGTGGCGCCCGGCGGTGGTGATCGGCCCGGGCACGGGGCTGGGCGTGGGCACTCTGCTGGATATGGGGGCAGGCCGTTGGGTGGCGCTACCGGGGGAGGGCGGGCATGTCGACCTGCCCCTGAGCAGCCCACGGGAAACCCAGTTGTGGCAGCACATCTACAACGAGATCGGGCATGTCAGCGCCGAGACCGCCCTGAGCGGCGGCGGCTTGCCCCGCCTGTACCGGGCGATCTGCGCGGTGGACGGCCACCCGGCGGTATTGGAAACCCCGGAGGCGATTACCGCCGCCGGGCTGGCGGGTGATCCGGTGGCGATGGAGGTTTTGGACCAGTTCAGCATCTGGCTGGGCCGCGTGGCCGGCAATAACGTGCTGACCACCGGCGCCCGGGGTGGCGTGTATATCGTGGGCGGGGTGATCCCGCGGTTTGCCGAATTCTTTATCAACAGTGGCTTTGCCAAGAGCTTTGCGGACAAAGGCTGCATGAGTGACTACTTCAAGGGTATCCCGGTGTGGTTGGTGACGGCGCCGTATTCCGGGTTGACCGGGGCCGGTGTGGCGTTGGAGCAGGCATTTGCGTAGGCAGTGATGGCCCTATCGCGGGCAAGCCCGCTCCCACATTTGATGGTGTTCACAAATCAAGATGTGGGAGCGGGCTTGCCCGCGATGGGGTCCTAGAGAGCACCCCATAACAACAAGGAGGCCCCCGTGAGCGTAATCAGTAAATCCATTCTTCTCGTCGACGACGACGAGGAAATCCGCGAGTTGCTGCAAACCTACCTCAGTCGCGCCGGCTTCCAGGTGCGGGGCGTGCCCAATGGCGCGGGGTTTCGCCAAGCCATGGACGAAGCACCGTGCGACCTGGTGATCCTTGACGTGATGCTGCCCGATGAGGATGGCTTCAGCCTCTGCCGCTGGGTGCGTCAACACCCGCGCCAGGCCCAGGTGCCGATCATCATGCTCACCGCCAGCTCCGACGAAGCCGACCGGGTTATCGGCCTGGAGCTGGGCGCCGACGACTATATCGGCAAACCCTTCAGCCCCCGTGAGCTGCAGGCGCGCATCAAGGCCCTGTTGCGCCGCTGCCAGTTTGGCCAGGAACGCAGCGGCGGCGATGTGTTGGTGTTCGATGAGTGGCGGCTGGACATGATCAGCCATCGGCTATTTCACCTCGATGGCGAGGAAGTCATCCTGTCCGGGGCCGACTTTGCCCTGCTCAAGCTGTTCCTCGATCACCCCCAGCAAATCCTTGACCGCGACACCATCGGTAATGCCACCCGTGGCCGTGACCTGATGCCCCTCGACCGCATTGTCGACATGGCCGTCAGCCGCCTGCGACAACGCCTACGCGATACCGAGAAACCGCCGCGGCTGATCCGCACCGTGCGTGGCAGTGGTTACCAACTGGCAGCCAATGTGGTTGCCAGCAATGCCCACTGAACGCCGGCGCATTCCGGTCCCGCGTTCATTGCTGGGGCGCATGCTGCTGCTGACCCTGTTGGCGGTGCTGTTTGCCCAGGCCTTATCCAGCGTGATCTGGGTGTCGCAACTGCGCGCTACCCAGCTTGAAGGCCTGGTCACCAGCGCCCGTAGCCTGGCCCATTCGATGACCGCCAGCGTCAGCTATTTCCGCTCGCTGCCGGTGGCTTATCGGCCGCTGGTACTCGACCAGTTGCGCAGCATGGGCGGCACGCGTTTTGTGGTGACGCTCAACGACAAGCCGCTGGATATGCAGATCTTGCCGCAAACCCCGCGCAAACAGGCGGTGCTCGGTGTGGTGGACGACGTGCTGCGCCAGGCCCTGGGCAGTGACGTGCATTTTTCGGTGGAGTTTGTCAGTGCCGAAGACCTGCGCATCTTCAATGCCGGCCTGAAACTCGATGAACTGCCACGCTCCTGGGCGCATTACGCCCTGACCCTGGAGCCGGTCAACCCCCCCGTATTGGTGACGCAGATCGAGTTGGGCGCCGGCGAGTGGCTGTATATCGCCTCGTTGCTGCCCGAGCCCTACACCAGCCTCGAAGAACAAGGCCTGCCCTCCCAGCAGGTGTGGTTTATCGTGTTGACCAGCGGCTTTTTGTTGCTGTTTATCGGTTTGCTGGTGCACTGGCAAAGCCGGCCGCTCAAGCGCCTGGCCCGGGCGGCGCGGGACCTGTCCCTGGGCGCCGACGTGGAGCCGGTGGCCGAAGGCGGCGGCAGCGAAGTGGTGGAAGTGGGCCGGGCGTTCAATGCCATGCGCGAGCGGATCAGCCGCTACCTGACCGAGCGCAGCCAGTTGTTCAGTGCCATTTCCCACGACCTGCGCACCCCGATCACCCGCCTGCGGCTGCGGGTGGAGTTGCTGGAGGATGAAAAGCTGCAAGCTAAGTTCGGCCGTGACCTGGATGAGCTGGAGCTGCTGGTCAAGGGCGCGTTGCAGTGCGTCAAGGACACCGACATCCACGAGAACATCGAGCCGGTGGACCTCAACCATGTGCTCGACTGCCTGGTGGAGCCGTACCTGGCGCCCAACGGCAATGGCCGGGTGACCCAGCACGGCCGGGCGTTGACGGCCTACCCGGGCAAGCCGTTGGCGCTCAAGCGCTGCATTGGCAACCTGATCGACAATGCCTTGAAGTACGGGCAGAACGCCCATCTGCGTATCGAAGACGATGGCGCGCAGTTCATCCTGCATGTGGATGACGAGGGGCCGGGCGTGCCGGAGCAGCGTCTGGAGCAGGTCTTCGAGCCGCATTTTCGCCTGGCGGGGCAGCAGCAGGGGTATGGTTTGGGGTTGGGGATTGCGCGCAATATTGCCCACAGCCATGGCGGCGAAGTGAGCCTGCAGAATTTGCGCGAAGGTGGCCTGCGGGTGACCTTGCAACTGCCCCGTACCCTGGACTAAGCCGCGCTGCCGAGCCTATGTGGGAGCTGGCTTGCCTGCGATAGCGGTACATCTGACCCACCGCCATCGCAGGCAAGCCAGCTCTCACACCGGTCCGCAGTAGGTCAGATACTCTGGCGCAATCTGGCTAAATCTCTCAGCGGCGGCGCGCCAAACAACCGGCTATATTCCCGGCTGAACTGCGACGGGCTTTCATACCCTACCCGATAGCCCGCCGCCGAGGCTTCCAGGCCTTCGGTGATCATCAGACGGCGCGCCTCCTGCAAACGCAACTGCTTCTGGTACTGCAACGGGCTCATGGCGGTGATGGCCTTGAAGCGGTGGTGCAGGGTCGACACGCTGAGATTCACTTCCTTGGCCAGGTCATCGATGCGCAGCGGTTGCTCATAGTGGCCGTTCAACCAGGTGATTGCGCAGCTGACCCGATGGCTTTGGCTATTGGCTACGGCAATTTCGTACAGGCGATAGCCCTGTGGCCCACGCAACAAACGGTAGAGGATTTCGCGGCTGATCAACGGCGCCAGGACCGCGATATCTTTGGGTGTATCCAGCAAGCGTGCCAGGCGTAGTACGGCGTCGAGCAACTGGGTGTCGATGCGGTCGACATACATCCCGCGCGCTGTCGGGCGCGTGGGCACGCCCATGGGGCCGGCTTCGACAATCAAGGCGGTCAACTGCGCCGGGTCGAGATTGATGCGTATCGACAGGTTGGGGTCTTCGGGTGTGGCATCGATAACCCGCCCGGCTACCGGCATCGCGACCGAGAACACCAGGTAGTTGAGTGGGTCGTAGGCAAAGATTTCATCGGCCAGGCGCACTTCCTTGCTGCCGTTGGCGAGGATGCACAGGGCGGGTTCCACCAGCACCGGCATGAAATCGCGCGGCGCATTGTGGCGGTTCAGGTACAGCGAGGTGATCGCCGTGCCGTAGGAACCGTCTTCCCAGGTATGCCGGTGCACGATACTGGCCAGCTCGGCGCGCTGTTTTTCCATCTCGGTATCGAGGGGAATGGACTGCTGTTCGGGCGACGACATGGGGCGTTCTCTGCAGGCTGCATTGATGGGCACAGCTTAGCGGCGGCGGGGTAAACAGTGTTATGTCGATTCTGCACAATCCTTGCCTGATCCTGCGGCGCCTTTTGAATCAGGCAAGCACAGGGCCTGTCATCTGCCTGAAACAAAGCCTCTGCCCCTGGCATAAAGCCTGGGGGCAAACCGGGTGTCCCTGCTTCTGGCAGGATTGTGCAATAAGCCGGCAGGAATCGACTAACCCTGCCAGTGCCTGCGCCCGTATCGTTGATCCTGTGGCAACACGTCCTCAGCGTGTTTGCCGAGCATCACTTCTCAACGGGAGAGTCGAACATGTCCACCCCCATTCCCGCGAGCCATATGGCCTTTATCCGTGCCCGCAGTGGGTGCAGCACCGAACTGGGTGCGCGCTTGAGCCGTTTGATCGAACCGGGTCGCCAGGCTCAGGGTTGCCTGCAATTCTCGTTGCAGCATTCCCAGGTTGACCCCGACGTATGGTTGGTTTCAGGTTTCTGGTGCAGCGAACAGGCGATGAGCGCCTACTTCAGCTCGCCAGCCCTGATGCTGTTTAGTGAGTTGTTGAACGACGGGGTCGTGCGCAGCATGGACTTCCAGACCTTCATCGAAGCATCTGCCCCGGATGCCTATGGCGAGTACCTGCAACTGGCCGGTTAGGGTTTAGAATGGCCGACTTTCCATTGGCCAGGACCTGCAACATGGCACGTAAAGAGTTTGCCCACCACGAAGCTGTTTCCGCCCTTGTGCGCGAAGACCAGGGTGGCTATAGCGCCGCCATCGCCGTCAAGGCCCTGGATGGCATGAGCGCCCCGCGCTTTCACAAGATCCTCGATGGCCAACGGTTCAAGACTGCCGACGACGCTGACGATGCGGCGGCCCAGCAATTGGAGCGCTTGATCGCTATCGATGAAGAGGGCCAACTGGCCTGGGCAGCTGCAGCAAACTAAAGAACAGCGCAATCCCAATGGGGTAACCCGATCAGTGTGGGAGCTGGCTTGCCTGCGATAGCGGTGTTTCAGTCAGATTTGCCTTAACTGAACCACCGCTATCGCGGGCAAGCCCGCTCCCACATTTTTTACGGTGGTTTCCATCAGGGTTTGTGGGCACCTGGCCGGTACATCTTGAACAGGGCTTGCGGCCCCAGCTGGAAATAATCCGCCGGGCCGCCACCCCGCAGAATCGGCTCGGCCGCCGCAGTGTCGTAGATCCCATCCTTGAGCAGCCATTTGGCGATATGCACCGCAACCACTTCGCCGAGCACCAGCCAGCTCGGGACCAGCCCTTTGTCAGCCCGCTGCAACTGAATGATCTGCGTAACCTTGCACTCGAACGACACCGGGCTTTCGCCGACCCGTGGCACCGCAATCACCTTGGACGCCACCGGCGTCAGCCCGGCCAGTTCAAACTCGTTGACCTCAGGTGCAACGGCGGCGCAGCTCTGGTTCATCTGCTCGGCCAGTGGGCGCGTGGCCAGGTTCCAGACAAACTCGCCGGTCTGTTCGATGTTGTTCAGGCTGTCTTTGCGCCCGACACTGGAAAAACCAATGATCGGTGGGATGTAGTTAAAGGCGTTGAAAAAACTGTAGGGCGCCAGGTTCAGGCGGCCCTGGTTGTCCTGGGACGAAATCCAGCCAATCGGGCGCGGGCCGACGATGGCGTTGAACGGGTCATGGGGCAGGCCATGGCCGTTGGCGGGTTCATAGAAATGGATATCGTCAGGCATGGACGGCGGTTCCTACGGCGGGGAAAAGCGCAATAGTGCAGGTCCAAGGGCCGGATTTCCACCGGATTGGCGGTGCTGTATGGAATTTTCATCCATCGCCCACCTATTTTTCACAGCTGCACGGCCAGTCTGCACGCCAGGTCGATACCCCCCATGAGTCGGCCTTTCGAGACTGAACTCTGGAGCCTTCTGCACAATGAATAAACTTCCTCAGATTACCCTGGCGTTCTGGGTCATGAAAATCTGTGCGACCACCCTTGGCGAGACCGCCGGGGACTTGTTGTCGATGACCTTGAACGTTGGCTATGCCATCAGCTCGATGATCCTGCTCAGCGTGTTCCTCATCACCTTGCTGACGCAGTTATGGTCGAAAACCTACAACCCGGTGCTGTACTGGATCGTGATCCTGTCGACCAGCACGGCGGGCACCACCATGTCTGACTTTATGGACCGTACCCTGGGCCTGGGGTACGCCTCCGGTTCGATGATCCTGATTGTCCTGTTGCTGATGGTCTTCGCCCTCTGGCACTTGAGCGGCAACTCGCTGAACGTCAACAAGGCGCAGACCCCGCGCGGCGAGCTGTTCTACTGGGTGGCGATCCTGCTCTCCAACACCCTGGGCACGGCACTGGGGGACTTTTTGGCTGACGACTCGGGGCTGGGCTTTGCTGGCGGCGCCCTGTTGATCGGCGCGAGCATCCTGCTGGTGGTGGCGCTCAAGTACTGCACAACGGTTTCGTCGGTGGTGCTGTTCTGGGTGGCGTTTGTCTTGACCCGGCCCTTTGGCGCGACCCTGGGGGATTTTTTGACCAAGCCCTACGAAAAGGGCGGCCTGGACTTTGGCACCGTTGGCTCGTCGGCGGTGCTGGCGGCGGTGCTGCTGGTGATGATCGCCGGTGCCTGGTATGTGCAGCGCAGGGATAGCCGCCAGCCGCTGGCAGAGCTGTCCTGACGGGATGAAAAAAGGGGCCATGTCACTCGATGACATGGCCCCTTTTTTATACCCGGCGAATGCTTAGTCCGTGGTAATCCGTGAATGCTTGCGTGTGTCCTTCATGGTCACGTAGACCACCAGCGACACGGCAATACAAGCGGTCACGTACCAGTAGTAGCCGGTCTCCATGCCGACACTCTTGAACCACAGTGCGATGTATTCGGCGGTGCCGCCGAAGATCGACACGGTCAGTGCGTACGGCAGGCCGACACCCAGGGCGCGAATTTCGGTAGGGAACAGCTCGGCCTTCACCACGGCGTTGATCGAGGTGTAGCCGCTGACGATGATCAGCGCGGCCATGATCAGGAAGAACGCCCCCCACCAAGTCTGGATGGTGTGCAGGGTGGTGAGGATCGGCACGGTGAACAGCGTACCGAGGATGCCGAAGGCGATCAGGATCGGTCGGCGACCGACCTTGTCCGACAGGCCACCGATAATCGGTTGCAGGCACATGAACAGGAACAGCGTGGCCGCCGAAATGGTGGTGGAGTCGGAAATGCTCATGCCGACGGTGTTCACCAGGTATTTCTGCATGTAGGTGGTGTAGGTGTAGAAGGCCAGGGTGCCGCCCATGGTCAGGCCGACCACGGTCATCAGTTCCTTGGGGTGGCGCATCAAGGTGCGCATCGCGCTTTCCTTGGCTTTTTCCTTCTTGGTGAACGACTCGGTTTCTTCCATGCCGCGACGCAGGTACAGGGCCACGACCGCGCACAGGGCACCGATGGCAAACGGGATACGCCAGCCCCAGGCATACAGCTCTTCGGTGGTGAGGACCTGTTGCAGCACGATCAGCACCGCCAGCGCGATGAGCTGGCCGGAGATCAGGGTCACATACTGGAAGCTGGAGAAGAAACCGCGACGTTCCTTGGTCGCCATTTCACTCAGGTAGGTGGCCGAGGTGCCGTATTCGCCACCGACCGACAGGCCTTGCAGCAAGCGGGCAAACACCAGCAGGATCGGTGCGCCGACACCGATGGTTTCATAACCCGGGCTCAGGGCAATGATCAGCGAGCCGAAGCACATCAGCAGTACCGAAGCCATCAACGCGGCTTTACGGCCTGCGCGGTCGGCGTAGAGGCCCATCAGCCAGCCGCCGATCGGGCGCATCAAAAAGCCTACGGCGAAGATCGCGGCGGTGTTGAGCAGTTGGGCAGTGGTATCGCCCTTGGGGAAGAAGGCTTTGGCAAAGTACAGGGAGAAGGCGGCGTAGACGTACCAGTCGTACCACTCGACCATGTTGCCGACCGAACCGCTGAAGATCGACTTGATGCGGCTGGAGGTGCTGCGTTCTTGCGCCGGCGCAGCCGCCGACCCCAAGGGCAGGGAATTGGAGTTATCCATTGAAGGATCCTTTATATGTCATTGTTTTTGTGGAGCGCGCGTGGGCGCAGCCTGGCTGGAGCTATAGCAGGAGCTGTGCCAAGTAGGTGAGGGCCCGGTCTAGAGGGGTTTTCGGATATTTCTGAGCGGAAAATCGCTGATGGTTTTTTGCTTATGAGCGGAAATCCGCCGACGCTGATCGTACCCACGCTCTGCGTGGGAACGCTTCCTGTGACGCTCTGCGTCACGGACGCGGAGCGTCCTGGGCTGCATTCCCACGCGGAGCGTGGGAACGATCGGGTTAGAGAAAGGTTTCCCGGGTCAGGCCATGGCGCTGCATCTTTGATCGTACCCACGCTCTGCGTGGGAACGCTTCCTGTGACGCTCTGCGTCACGGACGCGGAGCGTCCTGGGCTGCATTCCCACGCGGAGCGTGGGAACGATCGGGTTAGAGAAAGGTTTCCCGGGTCAGGCCATGGCGCTGCATCTTTGATCGTACCCACGCTCTGCGTGGGAACGCTTCCTGTGACGCTCTGCGTCACGGACGCGGAGCGTCCTGGGCTGCATTCCCACGCGGAGCGTGGGAACGATCGGGTTAGAGAAAGGCTTCCCGGGTCAGGCCATGGCGCTGCATCTTTTCATTGAAGGTACGCCGTGGCAGTTGCAACTCGGCCAGCACCGCCTTGATATCGCCCTTGTGCCGGGTCAGCGCGGCTTTGAGGCAATGGGCCTCGAACGCTTCCTGCTGCGCCGCCAGGGATTGCCCGGCTTCGATACCTTCCGGCTCCGGCTCGCCCAGGCCCAGCACCTGGCGTTCGGCAACGTTGGCCAGTTCGCGCACGTTACCGGGCCAGTCATGGCTGAGCAGCCGCCCCAGCTGCGGCCCGCTGAGGGGCGCGGCCTCGCGGCCCAGGCGTTCGGCGGCGCCCTGGGTAAAGTGCTCGAACAGCAGCGGGATATCTTCGCGGCGCTCACGTAGCGGCGGCAGGCGCAGTTGCGCCACGGTCAGGCGGTAGGCCAGGTCTTCGCGAAAACGCCCGGCACGGGCTTCGTCCAGCAGGTCGGGCTTGGTCGCGGCGATGATGCGCAGGTCGACCTTGATGCTCTGGTTCGAGCCCAGGCGCTCCAGCTTCTGTTCCTGCAACACCCGCAGCAGCTTCACCTGCTGGGCCAGGGGCATGCTTTCGATCTCATCGAGAAACAGCGTACCGCCGTCGGCGTACTCCAGCTTGCCGATCCGCTTGCCCTGGGCGCCGGTGAAGGCGCCGCTTTCATGGCCGAACAGTTCGGCTTCAAACAGTTGCTCGGGAATCGCCGCACAGTTGAGCGCGACAAACGGCTTCTTCGCCCGGGGCCCGAAGTCATGCAGGCAACGGGCGACCAGTTCCTTGCCGCTGCCGGTCTCGCCGCGGATCAGTACGTTGACCGGCAAGGCCGCAAGGTCCAGCACCTGGCGTCGCAGGTTCTGCAGGCTGCGCGACACCCCGAGCAGGCTTGACTCCAGTTTGGCCCGATGATCGGCCTGTTGGTGCAGGCGGCGGTTTTCCAGGATCAGCCCGCGCTTGTCCAGGGCCCGGCGCAGGCTGGCGAGCAGGGCGTCGGGGCTGAAGGGCTTTTCCAGGAAGTCGTAGGCCCCGTCGCGCATGGCTTCGACGGCCATGGGCACGTCGCCATGACCGGTCAGCAGGATCACCGGCAGGTCGCCATCGCGCCGTTGCACCTCGGCCAGCAGCTCCAGGCCGCTGAGGCCCGGCATGCGCACATCGCTGAGAATCACCCCGGGAAAATCCCTGGGCAGGTGGGCCAGGCAGTCCTCGGCACGGCTGAACAGCTGCACGGCGAACCCGGAGAGGCTCAGCCACTGTTCCACGGCCGTGCGGATGCTGGCCTCGTCATCCACCACGATCACTGCGTTGAGCATAGGTCCGGCGCCTCCAGCGCGATGGGCAGGGTCAGGGTAAAGACGGCGCCGTCGTCCTGATTGGCAGCACTCAGACGCCCGCCCAGTTCATGCACGATAGCGTACGACACCGCCAACCCGAGCCCGAGCCCGTCACCCACCGGCTTGGTGGTGAAGAACGGGTCGAACACATTGTTCAGGTGTTCCTCGGCAATGCCGCCGCCGCTGTCACTGACGCTCAGGTGCCACAGTTGTTGATCGGCATGCAGGCGGATTTCCAGGCGTTTGCGCGGCTTGTTGGCCATGGCATCCAGGGCATTGCGTAGCAGGTTGATCAGCACTTGTTCCAGGCGGATGGCATCGCCGCGCACCCAGGCCGGGCGGGTCAGGTCGAGCACGGTGCCGATGGCTTCGTCGCGCAGGCGCGCGTCGAGCAAGTGCAGGGACTGATCGACCACGGTCGCCAGGTCCAGGCGTTCGCGTAGGCCGCTGGGGCTTTTACGGGCGAAGGTTTTCAGATGGCCAGTGAGGGCAGCCATGCGGGTGAGCATGTCGTCCAACGGCGTCAGCGCCTGGTAGGCGTCATCGATGCGCCCGTGATCGAGCAACAGGCGCAAGGTGGCCAGTTGCATGCGCTGGGCGGTCAGTGGCTGGTTGATTTCATGGGCCAGGGCCGCAGACATCTGCCCCAGCGCCGCCAGCTTGGCCGATTGCACCAGGCCATCCTGGGCGGTGCGCAAGGCGCGGGTGCGTTCCTCCACCAGGCGCTCCAGTTCTTCGCGGCTACGCTGGCGCAAACGGGCCAGGCGCCAGCGCTGGCTGAGGAACAGCACCAGGAACACCAGGGTCAACCACAGGCCTGCTGCGGCGAGGCCGGCGTTGCGCTGGTCTTCAAAGGCCACCTGAGGCTTGCGCAGCAGGTGCAGGGTCCAGCCTTCGGCTTTGAGGGGCAGGGATTCCCAGATGTAGTCGGCGTTGCCTTCGGGCCCGGCCACGCGCATCAGATGGCTGTTTTCGTCAAAACGCTGCAGGGTCTGGGTGTCCAGGGGCAGCAGTTGTTTTTTGTCGTATTGACGGGTGGCCTGCAGTTCGGCGTGGTCGTTGGCCGACAACGGGCGCAGGTTGCGGTATCGCCATCCGGGTTTATTGGCGATAAACACAATGCCCCGGGCATCGCTGACCAGCAGCAGGTCATCGCCCTGGGCCCATTCGCGCTCCAGCTCCGGGAACTCCAGTTTCACCACCATGGCGCCGAGAAACTGCTCCTGCTCATCCAGCACCGCGCTGGAGAGGAAGTACCCCGGAATCCCGGTGGTCACCCCCACCGCATAAAAGCGCCCGGTGCCCTGGCTGCGGGTCTGGCTGAAATAGGGGCGAAACGCATAGTTGTGGCCGACATAGCTGCTGGGCAGGCGCCAGTTGCTGGCCGCCACGGCCAGGCCGGTGCGGTCCATCAACTCCAGGGTCGACGACTGCGCGGCACCGTTGATGCGTTCCAGTTTATGGTTGAGCACGTCCTGGGTTGCCGGATCCAGCGGGCCTTTCAGGGCGCGGATCATTTCCGAGTCCAGGGCCAGCACGGCGGGCAGGGCGCGGTAACGTTCAATCAGGGTGTGCAGGGAGTTGGCATACAGCGCCAACTGCTGGTTCGCGCGGCCGGCGTCGTCCACCAGGGCCTGGCGTTCAGCCTGGCGCATGGCGAGGGCGGCGGCCAGGACGGCGCCGGCGATAATCAGCAGGGAGTAGAAGGTCAAACGCAATGGGCGAGGGATCGCGATCATACGAGAATGAACAGCTGCAGTAGGGGGCGAGCACCATAACATGCGCAGTACTTGTGGCGAGTGAGCTTGTGTGGGAGCAGGCTTGCCCGCGATAGCATCACCTTGGTGTTACTGAGACACCGAGGCGCCTGCATCGCGGGCAAGCCCGCTCCCACAAAAAAAGGCGACTGTGGCATGCAGCCACAGTCGCCTTTATCTCTGCAGGAGGGGGCTTACTGCACTTCTACCGCCAGGCTCTCACTGATCTTTTGCTGCCAGATAGCAGGACCGGTGATGTGGACCGACTCGCCCTTGCTGTCGACGGCAACAGTGACCGGCATGTCCTTGACGTCAAACTCGTAGATCGCTTCCATGCCCAGTTCGGCGAAGGCCACCACGCGCGACTGCTTGATCGCTTGCGCCACCAGGTAAGCCGCGCCGCCCACGGCCATCAGGTACACGGCCTTGTGGTCCTTGATCGCTTCGATGGCGGTCGGGCCGCGCTCGGATTTGCCGATCATGCCCAACAGGCCGGTTTGTTCGAGGATCTGGCGGGTGAACTTGTCCATCCGCGTAGCAGTGGTCGGGCCAGCCGGGCCAACCACTTCTTCGCGCACCGGATCGACCGGGCCGACGTAGTAGATGAAACGACCCTTGAGGTCCACCGGCAGGGTTTCACCCTTGTTCAGCATCTCGACCATGCGCTTGTGCGCCGCGTCGCGACCGGTGAGCATCTTGCCATTGAGCAGTACGGTTTCGCCCGGTTTCCAGCTTTGTACGTCTTGCGGGGTCAGGGTGTCGAGGTTGACGCGGCGCGCCGACGGGCCGGCTTCCCAGACGATTTGCGGGTACGCGTCCAGCGGTGGCGCTTCGAGCGAGGCCGGACCGGAACCGTCGAGCACGAAGTGCGCGTGACGGGTGGCGGCGCAGTTGGGGATCATGCACACCGGCAGGGAGGCGGCGTGGGTCGGGTAATCCATGATCTTCACGTCGAGCACGGTGGTCAGGCCACCCAGGCCCTGGGCGCCGATCCCCAGTTGGTTGACCTTCTCGAACAGCTCCAGGCGCATCTCTTCGATACGGTTGGAGGGGCCGCGCTTTTTCAGCTCGTGGATGTCGATGGATTCCATCAACACTTCCTTGGCCATGACGGCGGCTTTCTCGGCGGTGCCGCCGATACCAATACCGAGCATGCCCGGTGGGCACCAGCCGGCGCCCATGGTCGGTACGGTCTTGAGCACCCAGTCGACGATGGAGTCGGACGGGTTGAGCATGGCCATTTTCGACTTGTTCTCGGAACCACCGCCCTTGGCGGCCACGTCCACTTCCACGGTGTTACCCGGGACGATGGAGTAGTGGATCACGGCCGGGGTGTTGTCCTTGGTGTTTTTGCGCGCGCCGGCCGGGTCGGCGAGGATCGAGGCGCGCAGGACATTTTCCGGCAGGTTGTAGGCGCGACGCACGCCTTCGTTGATCATGTCGTCCAGGCCCATGGTGGCGCCATCCCAGCGCACATCCATACCCACGCGCACGAACACGGTGACGATCCCGGTGTCCTGGCAGATCGGGCGGTGGCCGGTGGCACACATGCGCGAGTTGATCAGGATCTGCGCCATGGAGTCACGGGCAGCCGGCGATTCTTCGCGCAGGTAGGCCTCGTGCATCGCCTGGATGAAGTCAACGGGGTGGTAGTAGGAAATGAATTGCAGGGCGTCGGCAACGCTCTGAATCAGGTCGTCTTGCTTGATCACGGTCATGAGTCGCGCTCCTCTATAAGGGAACATTCAATAAAGGTGGCTTCAGATGGGGGTATCGGTCGCTGAAGCCACCTTTTCCAAGGCACGCCGGGTAGTGCTGGCGCGACGCTAAAAAGGCGCGGCAGTATAACCCGGTGCGATGGCCGATACACCCGACGATGGTCAAACTCTACCGATTGCGAACCGGCAGGCGCCGACCAGCCGGCGCCTATAAAAAGCAGTTACAGTGATCGTACATTTTGATTCGAGAGCTTTCATGCCTGAACTGCACGTCGGCGAACGCCAGTGGTCGGTCGCCACCGGCAGCAATCTGCTGGACGCCTTGAACCAGGCCGGTGTGGCCGTGCCCTACAGTTGCCGGGCGGGCAGTTGCCATGCCTGCCTGGTGCGTTGTCGGGGCGAGGTCGAGGACAAGCAACCCGACGCCCTGAGCCCGGCCCAGCGCCAGGACGGCTGGCGCCTGGCCTGCCAATGCCAGGTCACGGGCGATGTGCAGGTTGAAGCCTTTGATCCCTTGCGCGACGGCACGGCGGCAACGGTGCTGGGCACAGACTGGTTGAGCCCGACGGTGTTGCGCCTGCGCCTGCAACCGGAACGTGGGCTGCGTTACCGGGCCGGCCAGCACTTGGTGTTGTGGGCCGGCGCGGTGGCGCGGCCTTATTCCCTGGCCAGCCTGCCCCAGGACGATCCGTTCCTGGAATTCCACCTCGATTGTCGCTTGCCCGGCGAGTTCAGCGATCTTGCCCGGCAGCTACAGGCCGGTGATCAGCTACGCCTGGGGGAGTTGCGCGGCGGGGCGTTGCACTATGATCCTGACTGGCAAGCCCGGCCATTGTGGCTGCTGGCATCCGGCACCGGCCTGGGCCCGTTGTGGGGGGTGTTGCGCGAAGCCCTGCGCCAGGACCACCAGGGCGCCATCCGCGTGATTCACCTGGCCCATGAGACGGGCGGCCATTATCTGGCCGAGCCCCTGGCCCAGCTCGTGACCAGCCATGGCAACCTCACCGTCGAGTTGTGGACGGCGGCGCAGTTGGCCGGTGCTTTGGCGCAACTGCGGCTTGTTTCCCGGCAAACCCTGGCCTTACTCTGCGGGCACCCCAGCAGTGTCGAGGCCTTTTCCAAGCGCCTGTTCCTGGCTGGCTTGCCGCGTAATCAACTGCTGGCCGATGTGTTCCTGCCCCGTGGTTGAACGCTGATGTCTACCTGCGAGACTCACCATGACCGACGCCATTTTGCTGGAACGTGACCGTGGACTGCTGATCCTGCAGTTCAACCGCCCCGACAAGAAAAATGCCCTGACCCGTGCCATGTACTACCAGTTGGCCGAGGCGTTGGAGCAGGCTGATGCCGATAACACGGTCAATGCGGTGCTGATCCAGGGCAGCTGCGAGTGTTTTACCGCCGGCAACGACATTGGCGACTTCTTGCAACAACCGCCCACGGACCTGGACAGCCCACAGTTCCTCTTCATGAAAAGCTTGCTTAATTGTCGCAAACCGGTGATTGCCGGCGTGGCCGGCGCTGCGGTGGGCATTGGCACCACGCTGTTGCTGCATTGCGACCTGGTGTATGTCAGCCGTGATGCCCGGTTGCGCATGCCGTTCGTCAACCTGGGGCTGTGCCCGGAATTTGGCTCCAGCCTGATCCTGCCGCGCTTGCTCGGGCATGCGAAAGCCGCTGAGTTGTTGCTGTTGGGCGAAGGGTTCAGCGGGGAGCAGGCTGCGCAGTGGGGGATTGCGACACAAGCGCTGGACAGCGGCGAAGCCGCCTTGGCCAAGGCGCGGGAGGTGGCCGAGCGTTTCGAGACTCTGGCGCCGGGGGCAGTACAAATCAGCAAGCAGTTGATGAAAAACGTCGACCGCGAGCAGTTGCGCCAGGTGATTGAGGCGGAGGGTGCATTGTTTACCCAAAGGTTGCGGTCGCCGGAGGCGATTGCGGCGTTGTCGGGGTTTATTGCCCGGCGCTGAAACTGAAGTGGCTGGACTGACGCTATCGCGGGCAAGCCCTCTCCCACATGGGAATGCATTTCAACTGTGGGAGCGGGCTTGCCCGCGATAGCGCCAATCCAGCCACCCCAACACCATGATCTGAAATGCAAAAAGCCCCGGCACTCACATGCCAGGGCTTTTGTTCTTCAGCAGGTCACTCAGACCATCTTGTCGCCAACGTGCAGGATCTTCATGCCGTTGGTGCCACCAATGGTGTGGTAGCTGTCACCCTTGGTCAGGATCACCCAATCGCCTTTCTCTACCACACCACGCTTGAGCAGCTCGTCGATGGCAGCCTGGCTGACTTGCTCGGGCGGCAGCGACGCCGGGTCGAACGGTACGGTGTAGACGCCACGGAACATGGCCGCGCGGGCCTGGGTTTCGCGGTGCGGGGAGAACGCGTAGATCGGGACCGAGGAACGGATACGCGACATGATCAACGGCGTGTAGCCACTTTCGGTCAGGGCGATGATCGCCTTTACACCCGGGAAGTGGTTGGCGGTGTACATGGCGGCCAGGGCGATGCTCTGGTCGCAGCTTTCAAAGACCTTGCCGATACGGTGGCTGGAGGTCTTGCTGGTCGGGTGCTTTTCCGCGCCGACACAGATACGCGCCATGGCCTGGACCGCTTCCAGCGGGTACGGGCCGGCAGCGCTTTCCGCCGAGAGCATCACGGCGTCGGTGTAGTCGAGCACGGCGTTAGCCACGTCGGACACTTCGGCACGGGTCGGCATCGGGTTCTGGATCATCGACTCCATCATCTGGGTCGCAACGATCACTGCTTTATTGTGGCGGCGTGCGTGCAGGATGATTTTTTTCTGGATGCCGATCAGTTCAGCGTCACCGATTTCCACGCCGAGGTCGCCACGGGCAACCATCACTGCATCGGACGCCTTGATCAGGCCGTCGAGGGTTTCGTCGTCGGCCACGGCTTCGGCGCGCTCGATCTTCGCTACCAGCCAGGCGGTGCCGCCGGCTTCGTCGCGCAGTTGGCGGGCGTATTCCATGTCGGCAGCGTCGCGTGGGAAGGATACGGCGAGGTAGTCCACTTCCATTTCGGCGGCGAGCTTGATGTCAGCCTTGTCTTTTTCGGTCAGGGCCGGTGCAGTCAGGCCACCACCGCGACGGTTGATGCCTTTGTGGTCGGACAGCGGGCCGCCGATGATCACAGTGCAGTTGAGCTCGGTGACGGTGGCGGTGTCGACACGCATGACCACGCGGCCGTCGTCCAGCAGCAGCTCGTCACCGACGCCGCAGTCTTTCACCAGGTCCGGGTAGTCGATACCCACGACCTGCTGGTTGCCTTCGGTCAGCGGATGGCTGGTGGAGAAGGTGAATTTGTCACCAATCTTCAGCTCGATGCGCTTGTTGGCAAATTTGGCGATACGGATTTTCGGACCTTGCAGGTCACCCAGCAGCGCGACGAAGCGGCCATGCTTGGCGGCGAGGTCACGTACCAGCTTGGCGCGAGCCTTGTGCTCGTCCGGGGTGCCGTGGGAGAAGTTCAGACGGGCAACGTCCAGGCCAGCCAGAATCAGCTGTTCGAGGACTTCCGGCGAGTTACTGGCCGGGCCAAGGGTGGCGACGATTTTGGTACGACGGACGGACATGCACGGACTCCTGAGTTCTAGCGCTGGGGAAGGCTACTATGCTCTTTGGCTGTAGTCATTGTTCGTTTGCACTACTTATTGTCGATTCGCCTGTTTTCAGTCTATGGCGCTGGACGAACAACCTTGAAGATTTTCGCCCAAGGGTCGATACACTGCTCAAGACAGGAGAACACCCATGCGAGTTTTGATCATTGCTGCCCTGGCCGTCAGTGTTGTCGGCTGTACCCGTTGGTCGATGGACCATCATTTGAACAATGCCTACCGTGCCTACAATGTGGGTGACTGCGAACGGGTCACGCTGGAGTTGTCCCAGGTCGACCGTGAAAGCCGGTCCCGTCGCTACGTACAACCGGAAGTCTCGATGCTGCGTGGGCAGTGCCTGGAGCGGCAGAAGCTATTTGTGGATGCAGTACAGACCTATCAGTTCATCATCAGCCAGTACCCTTCGAGCGAATACGCGTACCGTGCTCGCGCCCGCCTGGATACGCTGCAACAGCTGGGGCACTACCCGGGTGCAAGCACGGCACGAGCGCGGCCAGCAGCCTTATGATGGCATTTATCATTTCATAGCTGGCCTCTTGCCAGAGTTGGGCTATTCTTTGAATGTCTGTTTGTACAACTTTCAATTCAAACAGATACAAAGCCCGACTTCGGCGCAGGTAAGTGACAGGGCAGAAGCTGCTGTTGCACCGCGATTCGGGGCGCGAAGGGTCGTTGCTGGCAGCGCTGCGGTCCGAATCACAGGGGCGGCCTGAGTCATGACTATTGGACGGCGATCTCATCATGTTTAAGGACCGACGGATTGAACGGCACCAGTTGCCCTGTTTTCTACAGGTGTTCAACCGCTTCACGGACAAACCCATCGGTTACCTGGGCAACATCTCCAATGAAGGACTGATGCTGGTCAGTCAATTACCCATGATGGTCGACGTGGATTTTGAGCTGCGCTTGAAAATCCCCGGACCGGAGGGGGCAGTGCATGCCGTTGACTTCACTGCCACCTGCCTGTGGAGCCGTGAAGATATCAACCCCCAGCATTACGATTCGGGGTTCATCCTGTTGCAGGCGCCCGCCGAGTACGGGCAACTGATCGTTGCTCTGGTGCAGTACTTCAGCTTTGACCCCTTACAGGCTTCGGCCTAGGGTCATGTGCCCTTCATAACACGCCGGCTTTTTTCCAGCCCAGGTAACGGGTTACCAGGTCGGCGCCCAGTTCGGACGGATGAGCATCCAGTACCGCCAGGCCCTGCGCCTTCAGGCGATCATGGAGTTCTTCCCGGGCATTGAGGTAGTCGACGCTGCCACAGTAGGCCAGCGCTTCAGGCAGGGTTTGCACGGGTGCCTGGCGCAATTGATCCAGCACTTCCTCGCGCAGGCTTGCCACCAACACCCGGTGCTGGCGGCTGATGCGCTTGACCGCCGTCAGCAGATCCTCATCGTCCTCATCCCGCAGATTGGTCACCACAATCACCAGGCCCCGGCGCTTCTGGCGGGCCAGCAGTTGGTTGGCCGCGGCCTGGTAGTCGGCCGCGCGCCGGGTGGTGTCCAGGTCGTATACGGCGTTGAGCAGCTGGTTCAACTGGCCACTGCCCTTGACCGGTGCCAGGTAGCGCGGCTGGTCGCAGGCGAAGGTACACAGGCCCACGGCATCGCCCTGGCGCAAGGCCACGTAGCTGAGCAGCAGGCAGGCGTTGAGGGCGTGGTCGAAATGGGACAGTTCGCCGTCCTGGCTGCGCATCCGTCGGCCGCAATCGAGCATGAAGACAATCTGTTGGTCGCGTTCATCCTGGTATTCCCGGGCGATCGGCGTACGTTGTCGTGCCGTGGCCTTCCAGTCGATCTGGCGCAGGCTGTCGCCCTCGCGAAATTCCCGCAGTTGGTGAAACTCCAGGCCCAGGCCACGCCGTTGGCGCTGACGCACACCCAGTTGGCTGAGCCAGTTGTCCACTGCCAGTAACTGGGCACCGTACAGGCGGGCAAAATCTGGATAGACCCGGGTGGCATCCTTGGCCGGCACCTGGCGTTTTGCGGTCCATAACCCAAGCGGGCTGGGCAGGTGCACCTCGCAGCGCTCAAAGCTGAAATGCCCACGGCTCAAGGGGCGCAGGCGGTAACCCAGCGTGCTGTGTTCGCCGGGGTGCAGGGCGATGGACTGCGGCAGGTTCTGCACGCTCAAACCGTCCGGCACGTGATCAAACACTTCCAGGGCCAGTGGCTGTGGATAGTCGTGCTCCAGGGTGATCCTCACCTCGCTCCAGCGCCCCAAGGCCAGGCTGCCTGGCATTTGCCGCCGCAGGCGTGGCGAGGGGCGGCGCTTCAGGCGGGCGGCGTCGAGCAATGCCAGCAAGAACAGCGCCAGGAGCAGGCCCCAGGCTACGGAGTGCAGGGCGGCCGGCACGTTGAGTTGCAGGGCCATGGCCGTTCCGAGGGCGATGTTCAGGCCCAACAACACCGCGAGCCAGGTTAGCAACAGGCGAGTGGGTCTCATGGGCAGGTCACTGGCGTGGCGCCGGCACTTGGTCGAGCAACTGGGTCAGTACCTGATCCACCTCCAGGCCCTCGATATCCAGCTCCGGGGCGATACGTACCCGATGGCGCAACACCGCCAGCGCGCAGCCTTTGATGTCGTCCGGGGTCACGAATTCGCCGCCACGCAGCAAGGCGCGGGCGCGGGCACCACGGACCAGGGCAATGGAGGCGCGAGGCCCGGCACCCAAGGCCAGGCCGGGCCAGGTCCGGGTGGTGCGGGCCAGGCGCACGGCGTAGTCGAGTACCTGCTCATCCAGGGGCAGCTCACTGGCGACCTGCTGCAACAGCAAGACGTCATCAGCCTGTAGCACAGTGCGCAGAGGCTGTACGTCGAGCATGTCGGCGCGGGATGAGCGGGTCACTTCGCGTACCATTTCCAGCTCCTGCCGGGCCTCGGGGTAGTCCATGCGCACCTTGAGCATGAACCGGTCGAGCTCGGCCTCCGGTAGCGGGTAGGTGCCTTCCTGTTCGATAGGGTTTTGGGTGGCCAGCACCATAAAGGGCTGGCCGATGGGCAGGGCTTCGCCTTCGAGGGTGACCTGGCGCTCCTGCATGGCTTCGAGCAGGGCGGCCTGGGTTTTTGCCGGGGCCCGGTTGATCTCGTCCGCCAGCAGCAAGTGGGTGAACAACGGCCCCTTGCGCAGCTTGAACTGTTCGGTATGCAAGTCGTACACGGCATGCCCGGTCACATCACTGGGCATCAGGTCCGGGGTGAACTGGATGCGTGCGAAGTCGCCGTCAAAGCAGCGGGCGAGGGCACGCACCAGTAAGGTTTTACCCAGGCCGGGAACGCCTTCGAGCAGCACATGGCCGCCGGCGATCAGCGCGGTCAGTACGTCATCGATCACGGCATCCTGGCCAATCACCGCCTTGCGCAACTCGGTGCGCAGCGCCTGGGCCAACTGGGTGGCTCGCCCGGTGTCGAGGGTGTTGGATACGTCCACTGGAGAGTCGCTCATTGGTTCTGGAGCCTTGCTAACGGTTACATGTAGTTTATCGTCCATAAGTCAGTCACTTACCTAATCTAACTGTTTCTAAAATTTTTTACGCGTGGAACGAGTGTGTGACTACCAAGCTGCCCCGTAGCAAGTCTTCGGCAACCTCCTCCTTTGTGCGTTCGTCTGAAGTGGAGGTTAGGCCATGATGGCAATCATGTTTGTAGGTAGTGATCCTATCCTTCAGAAGAACGAACTCCGGAACTGGGGCTATGCCATCGCGAACAAAAGTGGCTTCGATAGTCAGTAGCCTAACGACATGGACTCAAAAGGTAAGCCGAATTTTATCTCATCCGATTTCGATCTCTTCAACACCAGCGTCCGTCAGCAACTGATAGAGCTCGGAGGCATTCCGTCTTGCACCTCGATGCGGACAGAACATAAAAATTGCGCGTTGCTTGGCGCGACAGGGCGACTGGCTGGCATTACGTTGCCGAGCACGCTCGCCGCTTTGGTCGCGACCAACTGATCTGCGATTCCTGGCATTACCTGATGCTTTGAGGAAGCGATAAAGCCGATTCCAAAACTGCATCGCCCCACTGCTATCCCGCGCGCCCAGACCAATGCTTCATCCCATGCAAATGGCCATCCCTTACGAACGGGATAAGGCGATTTACGAGAGAGACTGTGTTGATTTGCGCCTAGTTTTGTAGGAAATCGACCTTTAGTCGCGTAGGTTATTTCCATAATACTGGTTTTATATCCAGTATTTTCAGGTCGGTGCTCTCATGAAACGAAAATGAGTGAAAAATGGGCCTGTGGAAAAAAAAAGTAACTCCGTTAGTTTGAAGTCCTCTCCTTCAAGAAAGGAGAGTTCTTAATCAATCTCAATGGAGTAACACATGAACAAACCACAAACCCAGACACCTCTTCGCCATGGTCGTGTCACGTCCCCTTCCAGCCGTGGCGCAGTCGCCGTGGATCTCGGCCTGTTGGCTACCTGGCAGGTCAATGAAATGGAAGGCGGCAAGAACTTCCCGGCATTGGTTGCCGGTCCGTTCCCGGCGCCTTATCAAACCGACAGTGACAGCGTCACCCCACCAGCCGACGGCTTCATCCTCAGCGGCGGCAAGACCGATGCCCGTGACTGCATCAACTTCACCAACGAGGAAATGGCCAAGAAACTCAACCGCGCCTTCACCTGGCCGCTGCTCAATGTCGACCCGGGTCAGACCTTCAAGGTCACCTGGGAATACACCGCAGCGCATACCACCCGTGGCTATCGCTGGCTGATCACCAAGGATGGCTGGGATCCGAAACAGCGCATTACCCGTGCACAACTGGAAACCCAGCCGTTCGCCGAAGACTTCTATACCCAGGTGCCGTACTACAGCCATGCAGGGGAACTGAAGGCCAAGGTCAATCACGAAGTGAAACTGCCGGCTAACAAAAAGGGCCAGCATGTGATCGTGTTGATGTGGATCGTCGCCAACACTGGCAACGCCTTTTATCAAGCCTTCGACGTGGACTTCAAATAAGCCCGCGCCGTTAAACCCACACGTTCTGAAGGATTAGAACATGTCAAAGATTGACTTTACCTTACTGAAATCACCGCTGAGCGATGCTGCTTCGCTGATGCCGAGCATTGCCGGCAAAAAGATCCTCATGGGCTTCTGGCACAACTGGCCTGCCGGCCCAAGCGACGGCTACCAGCGTGGCCAGTTCGCCAACATGAACCTGGTCGACGTACCAAGGGATTACAGCGTGGTGGCCGTGGCCTTCATGAAGGGCAACGGTATCCCAACCTTCAAGCCGTACAACCTGTCCGACGCCGAGTTCCGCCGCCAGGTGGGCGTGCTGAACAGCCAGGGCAGAGCGGTGTTGATTTCCCTTGGCGGCGCCGATGCGCACATCGAGCTGCATAAAGGCAACGAACAACCACTGGCCAACGAGATTATCCGCCTGGTGGAAACCTATGGCTTTGATGGCCTGGATATCGATCTTGAACAGAGCGCGATTGATTTCGCCGACAACAAGACTGTCCTGCCCGCCGCGTTGAAACTGGTCAAGGACCACTACGCAGGTGAAGGCAAACACTTCATCATCAGTATGGCGCCGGAGTTTCCGTACCTGACCACTGCCGGCAAATACGTCGGTTACATCCAGGCGCTGGAAGGCTATTACGACTTCATCGCCCCGCAATATTACAACCAGGGTGGCGACGGGATCTGGGTGCAAGAGGTCAACAACGGCAACGGCGCCTGGATTGCCCAGAACAACGACGCGATGAAAGAGGATTTCCTGTTTTACCTGACCGAAAGTCTGGTGAGCGGAACGCGCGGGTTTACCAAGATCCCAGCGGACAAGTTCGTCATTGGCCTCCCCGCCAACGTCGACGCGGCCGCCACCGGTTATGTGATCAACCCCACAGCCGTGACCAATGCATTCAAGCGTTTGTACGACAAAGGCGTGTCGATCAAGGGCCTGATGACCTGGTCGGTAAATTGGGACAACGGGACCAGCAAAGACCACGTGCCCTACAACTGGGAATTCAGCAGCCGTTATGGGCCGATGATCAACGGCACTCATCTCTCTGGCCTCGGGCAGGATGAGGCGGATCTTGAAGTCGCCAATCGGCAGTAGCTCAAAGAGGCATCTGGCAGACGTGTCTGATGTCAAGCAGCTGTGCTTATGATCTGACTGTTGGCTTTATGAAATAAAATCCGGTGCCTGTTCGGGCATCGGATTTTTTGTGTCACGCTTAAATCTACATCCAGCTTTCTATGAATTTGCTTTGCCCGTTTCTGTTGGCATTCCTGAGGGCTGTTCCCGTTTCTATCTAAGTCATTGATATATATGAACAAGATCGTATCGTTATAGTTCTCACCCCCCCAATACGAGCTTGCAATGCCCCGATTACTGTTCAGTGATGAGCATTGGTCGAAGCTGCGGGAAATTCTGCTGCACAAGGCCATCTACAACAAGCGTGAACCCCGCATAGGGCTGCCCGGCAATTACGAAATCCTCAGTAGCCCACACAAGCTCCATCTGCCGTCTCCTGCACTGAACAGATACCCATTGCTCATTACCAAGACCTATGGGCTTCTAAGGTGTCGACTAACGGTTTTCAAGTGCCGGATCATAGGGCATTCCTGAGCGTTTGCAGGCAGGCCACCTGGCGGCTGAAGTCGGCGCTGGAAAGCCGCTTTGCCGGGAGTGGGCCGAGGGCCTGGCTGATAAGTGAAGCGGGTTGGCGGGTCAGGCGTTCAAGCGCCTGCCATTGCCCGGCGGTGTCCAGCTGCTCGAACCCAGGATGGCGGCGGCGAGCGGTGCGCAGGATGTCCCGCTGCAAGGCTTGTAACAGGCTGTTTTGCCCGCTGCGGCGCAACAGGAAGTCGGCACTGGCATTCAAGTGTTCCTGCAATTGCCGGCGGGCTTTCGGGGACGGCGCCTGGATCGGCCCCTGGCGTACTCCGGCTCGCCACAACCCCAGCAGGATCAAGGCGGCGAGTGCCAGCAGGGCCTGGGGGAAGTAACGCAGTAACAGGCTGAACAGGTTTTCGGCGTCGGTGTTGGACAGCAGGGTGACTCCGCTGCCCTGGGTCAGGTACCACAGCAACCAGGCATTGTCGTGCAAGCCGATGGCCGGGGTTTTCCACAGCTCGCTGTCGGTGATCACCGTCACACGGCCGCGCCCGAGATTGAGTTGCATCAGGTGGCTGGACTTGGCGCTGTTGGCCGAAAACTGTGCCAGGTGCCTGGGGTCGATCAGTGTGAAGTCCGTGTCGAAACTGAAGAAGGCGGGTGCGGTTTCGTTATCGACATAGAGCCGTGTGAGGTCCGGTTGCTTGCCCTTGCGAGCGGAGGGCGGCTGGTCGAAGTCGTCGCTGAACGCCTGGCGCAACTGCAGGCGGTTGAGCAGCAGGTCGCTACTGTCCTGGGTTTCTTCATCCCATATGGCTTCGGCCACCAGTAGCAGATGGCCGCCAGCCTGGGTCCACTCCAGCAACTGGTCAACCTGGCGCGGGGTCATGTTGCTGCGCTCGCTGAGCAACAGCAGGCTGTTGTCATTGGCAGGCAGGGTGGCCAGGCGCTCCAGGCTGTGGGCATGCTCGACGGCCAGGCCTTGTTGGCGCAGAAAATGTTCCGCTGCCAGGTAGGGATTGGCCTGGGCTTCGGGGGATGGGCCACGGTCGACCACTTCGTCGTAGGGCGTGGCCCTGTGCCAGGCGTAGAAGCCCCCGGCTGTCAACAGGCAGGCCAGGATCAGCCCGACCCAGATCAGTGGCCGGTTCATCGCGTGGCCTCGCTGTCGAACAGGCTGCGCCAGTGGTTGCAGAGCTGTTGTTGGGCCAGGGGCGGGGGCGTGCGATGGCCATAGGCAAGGTTTTGCCAGTGCCGGGTCAGGTCGTCGCTGAATGCCAGCAATTGCGGCTGTTGCAAGTGGCGCACACGCTCCAGGACCTGGCCTTCGGTATCGGCGTTTTTCAGTGGCAGGTTGAAGTCATGCAGCAATCGGCTAAGCAGGCCGCGATAGAGCAGGCCAAGGGCTTCGCGGGGTTGCGTGGCCCACAGTTGCTCGGCGGTACTGGCAATATCCTCGGGCAAGGTCTCCACGCCCATGTCCAGGCCGAACAGTTGTGACGGCACGGGCTGGTCGACGCTAGGCCGGGGGGCGCGGCGACGGCTGACAAAGGCGTGTAACCAGTCACGATAGCGCCAGGCAACCAGGGCAATGCCGGCGATCAGCACGCCCCAGAGCAACACCTCCATGACCAGGGCCAGGGCCTTGAAGGTGTCGCTGTTGAGGTTGTCCAGTAGGGACTTAAGCCAGGCGGGTAACTGGGCATCACCCGGGGTCTTGGGTTTGTGCAGGGGTTTTTCCTCGCCGAAGCGGTAGCGGGTAACGGTTTCCGGGTTCTTGAACGGGGGGTGTTCCAGCAGGCGCTTGATCGCCTGGCTGGCGACCGGCGTACTCAAGGGTTTGGCGGGCGCGGGTTGATCGGCCATGGCGTGGGGCGTTGGCGGGATCAGCAGCAGGCCGACAGCCAGCAGCAGGGCGGCGGCTGCCGACCCCAGGCGCTGGCGCAAACGGCGGAACACCAGTTCCAGGTCCCAGGCTTCAAGCACGGTACGCCGGTTGAGGTAGAGGCTGAAGCCACAGGCCACATAGATCGGCTCCCAGAACACCAGGATCAGGGCGTACAAGGCATTGCTCAGGTGTTCCAGCCAGAGCCAGTCCTGGTCGCTGGCCAGTGCCAGTTGCTGCCAGTCCCAGTCCAGCTCTATCTGTTGCGGCAGGAGCAGGTAGAACAGGGCCATCAAGCCAAGCCACAGCGCGCTTTCCAGGTGCATGCCGATCAGCGTCAGCCAGCGCGCCGCGCCGCCATTGTGTTGCAGCAGTACCCCCAGCCGTTGTTGACGGGCCTGGCCGCCGAGGCCTTCAAGTTGCACCACGGGCATGGCAAAGCTGCGGCTGAGGCTAAAGCGCCTCCAGGTCAGGCTGGCCAGCAGTTGCCCCCTGAGCAGGCGGGGCCATTGGCGTAGCGCCTGCTTGAGGGTGGGTGTCTCGCCAAACAGGGCCTTGGACAGGATATACAGCGGCAGGCGCTCAAAGGCTGGTTTCAGCCACCAGAACACCAGCATGGTGACAGACGGGTAGTCCCACAGCACAAGGCTGATCAGGATAAAGACCGGCAGGCTGACCAGGGCCCAACTGCTCATCAACAGCACGCGGTGTTCACGGGCCAGCAACACCCCGAGGTCCATGGCTTCCCATGAGGTGCGGGGGCGGATCACCACACTGGCGTCACTCAGGCGCATGACGACTCCGACCGGCGAACAGCAGATAGGCAATCACCATCGCCCAGAGCGCGGCGCCCACCAGGTATTTGCCCCAGGGCTCCACGGCGGTGGTCGAGGACCAATAGGCTTCTATAAAGGCCGCGATCAGCAGGAAGAC
Organism: Pseudomonas gessardii; assembly: GCF_001983165.1. Classification (GTDB taxonomy): domain Bacteria; phylum Pseudomonadota; class Gammaproteobacteria; order Pseudomonadales; family Pseudomonadaceae; genus Aquipseudomonas; species Aquipseudomonas gessardii. The sequence continues at coordinate 118,321 of NZ_MNPU01000006.1, forward strand.
AATCACGCCACAGATCATCTGCACGCTTTTACGGGCTGCCAGGCGCAGTGCCTCACCCCGGGGCAATGCTCCCGGCGCGATCAGGGCCCAGCCCAGTTGCAGGCCGGCCGCACCGGCCAGGGCGATGGCCGTCAGCTCGAAAGCACCGTGGCCAATGACAAAGGACCAGAAGGTTTGCCCGTAGCCGATTTCGGTCAGGTGCCCGGCGATGGCCCCGATCATCAGGCCATTGAAGAACAGGAAAAACACACTGCCCAGGCCAAACAGCAAGCCGCCGGCGAAGGTCTGGAATGCGATGCCGATGTTGTGCATGACGTAGTAGCCGAACATCATCCAGTCCTCGCTCGATGCCCGCTCGGCCGCGCGCCCCAGGCGGCTGGCGTCGGGGTCGTACATGCCTTGCATTTCGGTCACTTGTTGGGGGCTGACGATGGCGTAGATCAAGTCGGGGAACAGGTAGACCAGCAACGCAATGCCGATCAGGCTGCCAAAGAACAGCAGGCTGGCCACCAGCACGAAGCGCCATTGTTCACGAACCGTGCGGGGGAAATCCGCGAGCAGGAAGCCCAGGACCTTGGCGCCGAGCTGGCTGCGATGGCGGTACAGCTGTTGATGGCCGCGCAGGGCCAGTTGTTGCAGCGGGTCGATCAGGTAGCTGCTGTAGCCGCGTTGCTGTGCCAGCGCCAGGTGCTGGCACAGGCGGCGGTAATCCTGGGGGAAGTGCGTCAGGTCCTGGGCCTTGGCCTTGCCTTGCTCAAGCAGGGCCAGTTGCGTGGCAAATGCCTGCCAGTGCGGCTGGTGACGGGTTTCAAACAGGCTTTGCTTCATGTCGGCCCCAACAGGCCGCGGGCCACGCCATTGAGCTGTTCCACGGCGCGTGCGGGGGAAACCTGCAGGGGCGTGGCCAGAATTGCGGCCAGCTCGTGGGTCCGTTCGGTGGAGAGTTCACCCTGGCGCTCGGCAAAACCCAGGATCGCACGCTGCTCGTTCAGCTCAAGGGCAAAAGGCAGGCGCAAGGCCGGGGCCTGGGGCAGTTGGGGACGGGCCAGGGGCTGTTCGCGATAAATCACCAGGGTGCCGGCCGCGATGTCGCCCAGGCGTTTGAAGTGGGGGTGTTGCAGGCAACTGATGGCGCCGAGGAAGTAGCCGAACGGCAGCATATCGACAAAACGCAGCAGGTTGCGGATCAGGGACGCGGACCAGCCAATGGGCGTGCCGTCATCCTGTACCACGCGCAGGCCCATGATCTGCTTGCCTGGCGAGCAGCCCTGGTTGAGTACTTCAAACAGCACCATGTACCACCAACTGACGAGGAACAGCAGGATCGAGCCCAGGCCGATGCCCAGGTTGCCGAGAAAGGCCAGGGCGATGAACAGGATGCCGAGGATCAGGCCGCGCAGGCCCAGGTCGAACCCGAATGCGAGTGCGCGGGGCATCAGCCCGGCGGGGCGCAAGGGCAGATCGATGCCTTCCGGGGTCTCGATCTGGTAGCGGGTGTCCAATGGTACGGTGGGCATTGCGTTCCCTGGCAGTGCGGCGTGGCTGGGCATGGGCAACCTCATCGGGCAGCCGGCAAATTGAGAGGTCGATGCTAGCAGTGTCGTCGCTGGAAGTAACACCTGAAAATGTGCCAAGGTTTCACTGCATATTTATCCAGTACACATGGCGCTGGCCCCGGGCGGCATCCAGCGCCTAGACTTTGTCGGTCTTCAGCACAGGAATAGCCCGTGACCTCGATCTTCTGGTACGACTATGAAACCACCGGCATCAACCCGCGCAGCGACCGTCCGTTGCAGGTTGCCGGGATTCGCACCGACCTTGACCTCAATGAGGTAGGGCCGCCGGTCAACCTTTATTGCCAGCTCAGCGACGATATCCTGCCGCACCCGGCGGCGTGCATGATCACTGGCATTACCCCCGGCCAGCTGGCGGAAAAAGGCCTGGCCGAAGCCGATTTCATGACCCGGGTGCATGCCGAGCTGGCGGCCCCCGGCACTTGCGGCGCGGGTTACAACACCCTGCGTTTCGACGATGAAATGACCCGCTACAGTTTGTATCGCAATTTTTTCGACCCCTATGCCCGGGAATGGCAGGGCGGCAACAGCCGCTGGGACTTGATCGATGTGCTGCGCACGGCCTATGCCCTGCGCCCCGACGGCATCGTCTGGCCCGAGCAGGACGGGCGCGTGACCCTCAAGCTGGAGCGCCTGACAGCGGCCAACGGCATTGACCATGGCCAGGCTCACGAGGCTTTGGCCGACGTGCGTGCCACCATTGCCCTGGCGCGCCTGGTCCGGGACAAACAGCCCAAATTGTACGATTGGTTGTTTCAACTGCGTAGCAAGCAACGGGTCATGGATCAAATCCGTCTGTTGCAGCCCATGGTGCATATTTCCGGGCGTTTCTCCGCCGAGCGCCATTACCTGGGGGTGGTCCTGCCGCTGGCCTGGCATCCGCGCAATCGCAACGCGTTGATTGTCTGTGACCTGGGGCTCGACCCACAGGGGCTGCTGGACCTGGATGCCGATACCCTGCGCCAGCGTCTGTATACCCGGCGCGATGAGTTGGCCGAAGGCGAGTTACCGGTGCCGCTCAAATTGGTGCACATCAATCGTTGCCCGGTGGTCGCACCGTTGAGTGTGTTGCGGGCGCAAGACCAGCAGCGTTTGAACCTGGACATGGGTGAATATCAGGCCCGGGCGCTGCGACTAACTGACGCACAGGAACTTTGGCGGGATAAATTGCCGGCGATTTATGCCGAAGAAGGTTTTGCTGCGAGCGCCGACCCGGAGCAGCAGCTCTACGATGGTTTTATTGGTGATCGGGATCGGCGTTTATGTGAACAAGTGCGCAGCGCAGAACCGGCGCAACTAGCACGCCAGCAATGGCCTTTCGATGATCATCGTTTGCCGGAATTATTGTTTCGCTATCGTGCCCGTAACTTTACGTCCACCCTGGACAGTGAAGAGCAACAACGCTGGAAATTATTCTGTCAGCAACGCTTGTCAGATGCAGATTACGGTGCGCCCAATACCCTGGAGAGTTTTAATAAGGCCAGGCATGAATTGGACGCTAGTGCTACATCGTTTCAGCGTCAGGTGCTGGATGAGTGGCAGGAATATGCTGACGCTTTATGCCAGCGCCTGAGCCTGTAATCGGTCTTTCATAAAAGCGGGCAATAAAAAAACGCCAGCAAGCTGGCGTTTTTTAGTGTGTCACGAATCAGGTGACGACCTGGCGAGCCTTAGCCCAGCAGGGTGGCCCAGCCTTCAACCACGTCACCGCCCCACTTGGCTTTCCACTCTTTCAGAGTCTTGTGGTTGCCACCTTTGGTTTCAATCACTTCGCCGTTGTGCGGGTTTTTGTATTGCTTGACCTTGCGCGCGCGCTTGGTGCCGGTAACTTTTACGGCGCCGCGTGGTGCTTTAACTTTCGATTCTGGATCCAGCAGCGCGATGATGTCACGCAGGGATTTGGAGTACTCACCCATCAGGGTGCGCAATTTGCCTTCGAATTCCAGCTCGGTTTGCAGTTTGTCGTCTTGGGACAGGTTCTTCAAACGGGCTTGCAGCTCTTTGATCGCTTCTTCGGTGGCACGGTATTCGTTGATCAGGGACATGTGGACTACCTTATAAGGGGCGCTGAGGGACAGGGATAGTGGCTTAATAATAGTCAGACAGTTTCCCCAAGTAAACATTTAAGCTCGGTTTTACGTAATTTACTTTGGTTGTTTCTAGGGGAAAGCCGGGAATGCATTTTTTAGTACGCTCAACCGGCTAAAGATATTCTCATTAGATCTAGGCTAATTGCGGTAACAGATGCTTGGGTTGACATAGTGCTCAGGTAAAAACCTTATGCTGTTTAGGGGCACCGCAAGGAATCGCTCGAATAAGCGTTGAGGAATACTGCAGTTTTTCTACGGTGTCGCTAGAATGGCGGCCTTTGCGAAGTTCTGGAGTTTGCCCCTAATGCGCACTTTTCGTCTGGTGATTGCTTGCCCGGATCGGGTTGGTATCGTCGCTAAAGTCAGTAACTTTCTGGCCTCCCACAACGGCTGGATCACCGAAGCGAGCCATCACTCGGACAATCTCAGTGGCTGGTTTTTCATGCGCCACGAAATTCGTGCCGACACGTTGCCCTTTGGCCTGGAGGCGTTTCGCGAGGCATTTGCGCCTATCGCCGAAGAGTTTTCCATGACCTGGCGCATCACCGACACCGAACAGAAAAAGCGCGTGGTGCTGATGGCCAGCCGCGAATCCCATTGCCTGGCGGACTTGCTGCACCGCTGGCACAGCGATGAGTTGGACTGTGAGATCGCCTGTGTGATTTCCAACCACGACGACCTGCGCAGCATGGTGGAGTGGCATGGCATTCCGTACTACCACGTGCCGGTCGATTCGCAGAATAAACAGCCGGCCTTCACTGAAGTCTCGCGCCTGGTCGAGCAGCATGAAGCCGACGTCGTGGTACTGGCGCGCTACATGCAAATCCTGCCGCCGGAACTGTGTCGCGCCTATGCAGGCAAGGTGATCAACATCCACCACAGCTTCCTGCCGTCGTTTGTCGGGGCCAAGCCGTACCACCAGGCCTCCCTGCGCGGCGTGAAGCTGATTGGTGCAACCTGCCACTACGTCACCGAAGAGCTGGACGCAGGTCCCATCATCGAACAGGACGTGGTACGCGTCAGCCACAGCGACAGCATTGAAGACATGGTGCGCTTCGGGCGTGACGTCGAGAAGATGGTCCTGGCCCGTGGCCTGCGCTATCACCTGGAAGACCGCGTGCTGGTGCACGGCAACAAGACCGTGGTGTTCTGATCGGCGGTTTCGGGTTGAAGTAAAAAGGGCCTGGGCGTTAAATCACCCCAGGCCCTTTTTATATGTATCAACTACGAGGATCGAACCATGGCTGATCCCCTGGATAAAGCCACGTCCAAGGCACCCGCCACCTTGGGTGAGGGCTGCTTGAGCCGCTATGACCCGGATGCCCTGGATGCCGAGGACGGCACGGACTTCCCCGATGCCGCCCGGTTGTGGGAGCAGTTGCAGGAAGCGTCAGAGCCGTACGACAAGCCCGGCCCTGACACAAACAACGCAGGTTGAATGTGGGCGCTATCGCAGCCTCGCTCGGGCTCGACAGCTCCTACATCAGATACGGAAGCTACCCACCAGTTGTTTCAAGCGCGCCGCCTGCTGCTCCAGGTCGGAACAGGCGCGCAAGGTGGATTGCAGGTTTTCCACGCCTTCCTGATTGAGCGTATTGATTTCGGTGATATCGATGTTGATCGACTCCACCACCGAGGTCTGCTCTTCAGTCGCGGTGGCCACCGATTGGTTCATGCCGTCGATCTCCCCGATGCGCTGAGTCACGCTGCTCAGGCGTTCGCCGGCGAGGTTGGCGATCTCCACGCTGTCGAGGCTGTGGCGCTGGCTTTCGCTCATGGTGCTGACCGACTCCCGGGCGCCGACTTGCAGCTCCTCGATCATCTTTTGCACCTGTTGCGCCGATTCCTGCGTGCGATGGGCCAGGTTGCGCACCTCGTCGGCCACTACCGCAAACCCGCGCCCGGCTTCCCCGGCTCGCGCCGCCTCGATGGCCGCGTTGAGCGCCAGGAGGTTGGTTTGCTGGGAAATACTGGTGATCACTTCAAGGATCTGCCCGATATTCACGGTCTTGCTGTTGAGTGCCTCGATATTGCTGCTGGAGGCGCTGATCATCTCGGACAGTTGGGTCATGGCCTTGATATTGCGCTCCACCACGTGCTGGCCATCTTCGGCCAGGTGGCGCGCATCGCTGGCCTGGTGCGAGGCCTGGGCGGCGTTACGGGCAATTTCCTGGGCGGCGGCACCCAACTGGTTGATCGCCGCGGCGACGCTATTGGTACGGTTGGCCTGTTCGTCGGAGTTGACCATCGACGAGTTGGAGGCGCTGACCACGCGCAGTGCCACTTCATTGACCTGGCCGGTGGCGGAGGAGACTTCGCGAATCGAGGTATGAATCCGCTCCACAAAGCGGTTGAAGGCTTTGCCGAGGATGCCGAATTCGTCATGGTTCTGGATAGTCAGGCGGCGCGTCAGGTCGCCTTCACCATCGGCAATGTCTTCCATGGCCCGGGTCATGATATGCAGCGGCTGCATCAACACGCGGATCAGCATGCCCAGCAACGCGATGATGATCGCCACGGCAATCACGGTGGCAATGATGGCTGAGGTGCGGAATTCGCGGAGCATGGCGAAGGATTTGTCTTTATCTACCGACAGACCGACATACCAGTTTACCGACGGCAAGCCCTTGATCGGGGCGAAGGTGACGATGCGGGTTTTGTCGCCGGTCTCGATTTCGTTGAAGTCAGTATTGATTTTAATGGGCTGGTTCGGGTAAGCCTCGCCCAGGGTTTTCATCACCAGGCTTTTGTCCGGGTGGACCAGGATCTTGCCGTCGGCACTGATCAGGAACGCATAGCCCATGCCGCCGAAGTTCAGCGCGCCGATGTTGTCCACCAGGGTTTGCAGGCTCAGGTCGCCGCCCACCACGCCGACGCTTTGCCCGGCCTTGCTGCTGGGGGTGGCGATGGAAATGATCAACTGGCCAGTGGCCGCGTCGATATAGGGTTCGGTCAAGGTCGAACCATTGCTGGCCTGGGCGCCCTTGTACCAGGGGCGTGCGCGGGGGTCGAAGCCGTCGGGCATCTTGGCATCGGGGCGAATGGTGAAGCCGCCTTTGCTGTCACCCAGGTAGGTGGCCATGAACGATGACGTCAGGGCTTTCTGCTCCAGCAGGCTGGCGACCACTGTCGGCTCGGGGTTGATGGCGATGTTCTGGGCGGCGTTTTCCACCAGGACAATGCGTCCGGTCAGCCAGCCCTGGATATTGCTGGCGGTGACGTCGCCCATTTCATGTAGATAGCTGTCGAGGTCGTCGCGAATCGCGTTGCGTTGCAGGTAGTCGTTATACAACGTGAACAACGCAAATGCGGCAATGACGATAAGGGCGGCTGCAAGCAGGATTTTGTGGCTGAAGCGCAGATTTTTATTCATGGCTTGTCGTGTCCGCTAAGGTCTTAATGTCCGAGGCGCGTTTTTTATGGAAACGCACAAATGGCAGCGTTAAATAAAGTGTGATATTTCCATCTGCTCCTGCAGGAATTATCTGGTCTAACTTTTTTAGACTTTTTGGGTCTCTCGCTTTGTCTGTATCGACCGTGCAGCGCTAAAGATTAATCATGGGTGACAAAATGCCTGACTCCTCGCAACTTCTTATTGGCGCAGACCTCGAAGGCCAACCTATCGCCCAGGCCATGCGCCTGGCTAACCGCCATGGCCTGATCGCCGGTGCCACGGGTACGGGCAAGACCGTGACGTTGCAGCGGCTGGCGGAGGCATTCAGCGATGCCGGGGTCGCGGTGTTCGCCGCAGATATCAAAGGTGACCTGTGTGGCCTGGGTGCCGCGGGTAACCCTCAAGGCAAGGTGGCCGAGCGTATTGCCGGCATGCCGTTCCTGAATTACGCGCCTAAGGCGTATCCGGTAACGTTGTGGGATATCCACGGTCAGTCCGGTCATCCGCTTCGTACAACCTTGAGTGAAATGGGCCCACTGTTGCTGGGCAGTCTGTTGGAACTGACCGACAGCCAGCAGTCGACGTTATATGCGGCGTTTAAAGTGGCCGATCGCGAGGGCTTGCTGCTGCTGGATCTCAAGGACCTCAAGGCCCTGCTCAATCACCTCAAGTTCCATCCCGAGCTGTTGGGTGAAGATGCGGCCCTGATGACCACCGGCTCCAGCCAGGCTTTGCTGCGGCGCCTGGCCGTGCTGGAACAGCAGGGCGCCGAGGCCCTGTTCGGCGAGCCGGCGCTGCAACTGGAAGATATTCTGCAACCGGCCAGCGATGGGCGGGGGCGTATTCACCTGCTGGATGCCAGCCGCCTGGTGCACGAGTCGCCCAAGGTCTACGCGACCTTCCTGCTGTGGTTGCTGGCGGAGTTGTTCGAGCAGTTGCCGGAGCGCGGCGACGCCGACAAGCCGCTGCTGGCGCTGTTTTTCGACGAGGCGCATTTGCTGTTTGCCGATACCCCCAAGGCCTTGCAGGACCGCCTGGAGCAAGTGGTACGGCTGATTCGTTCCAAAGGCGTGGGGGTGTATTTTGTCACCCAGTCGCCGGGCGACTTGCCGGACAACGTACTGGCCCAGTTGGGCTTGCGGATCCAGCATGGGCTGCGGGCGTTTACCACCAAGGAGCAAAAATCCCTGCGGGCGGTGGCGGATGGTTTCCGGCCTAACCCGGCGTTCGATGCGCTGGCGGTGTTGACCGAGCTGGGTACGGGTGAGGCGCTGGTGGGCACGCTGCAGGAAAAAGGTACGCCAGAGGTGGTCCAGCGGGTGCTGGTCGCGCCGCCGCAATCGCGGATCGGGCCGTTGACCGCCGCCGAGCGCGCGGCATTGATCGCCAGTTCGTCGCTGTTGGGGCGCTACGATAAGCCGGTTGATCGGGAGTCAGCCTATGAGGTGCTGATGGCCCGCAAGGCGCTGGGGCCAGAGGAGGGGGCCGCGCCTGCCGCTGAAGAGCCGAGCTTCACCGACAAGGCCGGGGCGTTCCTGGGCACGGCTGCGGGCAAGGCCCTCAAGTCAGCGATGCAGCAGGCGGCCAACCAGATGGGGCGTCAGTTGGTGCGTGGGCTGCTGGGGTCTTTGCTTGGCGGTAGCAAGCGCAAGTAGCCATCAAGGTCTATGCAACTCAATGTGGGAGCGGGCTTGCCCGCTCCTACACTATTTAGGTTGTGCAGTTTTCAGGCCTTGGGCTTGGCATGACTGGCCAAGCGCTCCAGCGCCGCGCGCAACTTCGGATCTGTAATCCCGTCCGCCGTCGCCTGGATGGTTTCGGCGGCATTCACCGACAAATCCATGGTATGGCCCACCGCACCTTGCGGCACGGTGGGTGGCTGGACCTTGAACTGGATGCGCAGCAGGCTCTCAAATACCTCAAACGCCTGTAGCTGGCGCTGCAGGCGTTTTTGCTGGTAGCGCAGGCGGGTCGCCCAATGCCCGTCGGTGACGATCAGCAGGAGCGTGCCTTCGCGCCACGAGGCCACATGGCAGTGCTCGCGGGCCGCAGGTTGCAGTTGGCTTTCCAGCAGGCGTTGCAGATGGCCCAGGCGTTGCGCATGGCCAAAGATGGCTTTTAAAGGCTTGGCTTCGCGCAGCAACACGGCGGGAGCACGGGCCGTAAGAGGGCGAAATGCCATGATCTAGACACCTTAGGTAACAGAGCCGCCATGGTAGCAGAAAGCGTGTGCGGCACCGTGGTCATTGCTTTGTCAGCAGTTTATCCATTAAATCAATAAGTAACTTCTCGCTCGAATGGGTTGAAGTTCAGCAAAAAGCCCTTATTTTAAACAAGCCCTCCCGGAACGCTGTGCCTGCATCGTGGAACAACGCCACTTTCCTCACCCTCGTTTCCGGGTAGAATGCTCGTTCGCATGCGGCCGTGAGGGCTGCTCGGGCGACTTACGGGGCGCCCCTTCATCCCTAATGTGTGGAAGAACCTGCCGATATGTTTGCGCCTTTGTTAAAGAAACTTTTTGGAAGCAAGAATGAGCGCGAAGTCAAACGCATGCTCAAGACGGTGCAGCTGGTCAATGCCTTCGAAGAGCAGATGGTTGCCCTGTCGGACGAGCAATTGCGCGCCAAGACCGAAGAGTTCAAGGCCCGCATAGCCAAAGGTGAAACCCTCGACAAGCTGCTGCCCGAAGCCTTTGCGGTCGCCCGCGAAGCCGGCAAGCGGGTGATGGGCATGCGCCACTTCGACGTCCAGTTGATCGGCGGCATGACCCTGCATGAAGGCATGATTGCCGAAATGCGTACCGGTGAAGGCAAGACCCTGGTGGCAACCCTGGGCGTTTACCTCAATGCACTGTCCGGCAAGGGCGTGCACGTTGTGACGGTGAACGACTACCTGGCCCGCCGGGACGCCAACTGGATGCGCCCGTTGTATGAGTTCCTCGGCCTGAGCGTCGGCGTCGTGACGCCGTTCCAGCCGCCGGAAGAGAAGCGCGCCGCCTACGCTGCCGATATTACCTACGGCACCAACAACGAATTCGGTTTCGACTACCTGCGCGACAACATGGCGTTCAGCATGGAAGAAAAATTCCAGCGCGAACTCAACTTTGCCGTGATCGACGAAGTCGACTCCATCCTGATCGACGAAGCCCGTACCCCGCTGATCATCTCCGGCCAGGCCGAGGACAGCTCGCGCCTGTACACCGAGATCAACAAGCTGATCCCGCGCCTTGAGCAACATATCGAGGAAGTGGAAGGCGTGGTGACCAAAGAAGGTCATTACTCCATCGACGAGAAGACCCGCCAGGTCGAGCTCAACGAAGCCGGTCACCAGTTCGTCGAAGAAATGCTGACCCAGATCGGCCTGCTGGCCGAAGGCGAAAGCCTGTACTCGGCACACAACCTGGGCCTGCTGACCCACGTGTATGCCGGCCTGCGCGCCCACAAGCTGTTCCACCGCAACGTCGAATACATCGTCCAGGACGGCCAGGTGGTACTGGTCGACGAGCACACCGGCCGTACCATGCCCGGTCGTCGTTTGTCCGAAGGCCTGCACCAGGCCATCGAGGCCAAGGAAGTGCTCAATATCCAGGCCGAGAGCCAGACGCTGGCCTCGACCACCTTCCAGAACTACTTCCGCCTGTACAACAAGCTGTCCGGCATGACCGGTACCGCAGATACCGAAGCGTTCGAGTTCCACCAGATCTACGGTCTGTCGGTGATGGTCATCCCGCCGAACAAGCCACTGGCGCGTAAAGACTACAACGACCTGGTGTTCCTGACCGCGGACGAGAAATACGCGGCCATCGTCGCCGATATCAAGGAATGCATGACCCACGGCCGTCCGGTCCTGGTGGGTACGGCAACCATCGAAACCTCCGAGCACATGTCGAACCTGCTCAACAAGGAAGGGATCGAGCACAAGGTCCTCAACGCCAAGTTCCACGAAAAAGAAGCCGAGATCATTGCCCAGGCCGGTCGTCCAGGCGCGCTGACCATCGCCACCAACATGGCCGGTCGTGGTACCGACATCCTGTTGGGCGGCAACTGGGAAGTGGAAGTGGCCTCCCTGGACAACCCGACCCCTGAGCAGATCGCCCAGATCAAGGCCGACTGGCAGAAACGTCACCAAGCGGTGCTGGAATCCGGTGGTTTGCAGGTGATCGCGTCCGAACGCCACGAATCGCGGCGTATCGATAACCAGTTGCGTGGCCGTGCCGGTCGCCAGGGTGACGCCGGTTCCAGCCGTTTCTACCTGTCCCTGGAAGACAGCCTGATGCGTATCTTTGCCTCGGATCGGGTGAAGAACTTCATGAAGGCCCTGGGGATGCAGTCTGGCGAAGCCATCGAGCACCGCATGGTGACCAACGCCATCGAAAAGGCCCAGCGCAAGGTCGAAGGCCGTAACTTTGACATTCGTAAGCAACTGCTGGAGTTCGATGACGTCAACAACGAACAGCGTAAAGTGATTTATCACATGCGTAACACGTTGCTGGCCGCCGACAACATTGGCGAAACCATCGCCGACTTCCGCCAGGACGTGCTCAACGCCACCGTCAGTGCCCATATCCCGCCACAGTCCCTGCCTGAACAGTGGGATGTTGCCGGCCTGGAAGCGGCGTTGAAGAGCGACTTCGGTGTCGACTTGCCGGTCCAGCAATGGCTCGACGAAGACGATCACCTGTACGAAGAGACCCTGCGCGAAAAACTGATGGCCGAACTGCTGGCCGCGTACAACGAGAAAGAAGAGCAAGCCAGTGCCGAAGCGCTGCGCACCTTCGAGAAGCAAATCGTTCTGCGCGTGCTGGACGACCTGTGGAAAGACCACCTGTCGACCATGGACCACCTGCGTCACGGTATCCACCTGCGTGGCTACGCCCAGAAGAACCCGAAGCAGGAATACAAGCGCGAGTCGTTCACGCTGTTCTCCGAGCTGCTGGATTCGATCAAGCGCGATTCGATTCGTGTGCTGTCCCACGTTCAGGTGCGCCGCGAAGACCCGATCGAGGAAGAAGCCCGTCTGCGTCAGGAAGCCGAAGCCCTTGCCGCGCGCATGCAGTTCCAGCATGACGAAGCGCCAGGCCTTGAGTCGCCGCAAGTGCTGGGCGAAGAGGTCGATGTGGCCCTGGCCCAGGCGCCGGTGCGCAACGAGCAGAAGCTGGGCCGCAACGAGCCGTGCTGGTGCGGTTCGGGCAAGAAGTTCAAACACTGCCACGGCGAAATCAACTAAGATTTTTGCCTGACGCTGCAATACCCCGCGCCGCGACCGGCATCAGCCGTCGCGGCGTTTTGCCATTTATTCACCGTCGACGACGACGGTGCAGACATCACATCGTTAAGGAGCGCATTCATGGCTGTTGGTCTTGGTCCTTTGCCCACGTTGCACCCGGTTGCCGGTTTTGAACTCGGTATCGCTTCGGCCGGTATCAAGCGTCCCGGGCGCAAGGACGTGGTAGTGATGCGCTGTGCCGAAGGCTCGACCATCGCGGGCGTGTTCACCCTGAACGCGTTTTGCGCCGCGCCCGTGATCCTCGCCAAGCAACGGGTCGAAGGCCCGGTGCGTTACCTGCTGACCAATACCGGCAATGCCAACGCCGGCACCGGCGAGCCTGGCCTGGCCGCTGCCGCGCGCACTTGTGCCAAGCTGGCGGAGTTGACCGGTGTGGATGCCAGCCAGGTGCTGCCGTACTCCACCGGGGTGATCGGCGAGCCGTTGCCCGTGGAAAAAATCGAAGGCGCCCTGCAAGCCGCGCTGGACGACCTGTCGGTGGATAACTGGGCGGCCGCGGCCACCGGGATCATGACCACCGACACCTTGCCCAAGGGCGCCAGCCGTCAGTTCGTACATGACGGCGTGACCGTGACCGTGACCGGCATCAGCAAGGGCGCGGGCATGATCCGTCCGAACATGGCGACCATGCTCGGCTACATCGCCACCGACGCCAATGTCTCCCGTGACGTGCTGCAAAACCTGATGCTCGATGGCGCCAACAAATCGTTCAACCGCATCACTATCGACGGTGATACCTCGACCAACGACTGCTGCATGTTGATTGCCACCGGTAAAGCCGACCTGCCGCAAATCACCTCGTCCAACGGCCCGCTGTTCGCAGCGTTGAAGCAGGCGGTATTTGAGGTGTGTATGGACGTGGCCCAGGCCATCGTGCGCGATGGCGAAGGCGCGACCAAGTTCGTCACCGTGCAAGTCAACGGCGGCGGCAATCACCAGGAATGCCTGGACGTCGGCTACACCGTGGCCCACTCGCCACTGATCAAGACCGCATTGTTTGCGTCCGACCCGAACTGGGGCCGGATCCTCGCGGCGGTTGGCCGTGCCGGCGTGCCGAACCTGGATGTGAGCAAGATCGACGTGTTCCTCGGCGATGTGTGCATCGCCAGCCGTGGCGCCCGTGCCGAGACCTACACCGAAGCCCAGGGCTCGGCGGTGATGCAGCAGGAGGAAATCACCATCCGTATTGAGCTGGGTCGTGGTGAGTGCAGCGAAACCATCTGGACCACCGACCTGTCCCACGAATACGTGAAGATCAACGCCGAATACCGTACTTGATACCTGCCCGGGGCATTGGCAATGCCCCGGCAGGCGCCGGCTTAGAGGACGTAATACCGTGAAACGAGTTCATGTAGCAGCCGCAGTCATTCGCGGTACCGATGGCCGGATTCTGCTGGCGCGTCGTGCAGATACCCAGCACCAGGGCGGCCTCTGGGAGTTTCCCGGTGGCAAAGTGGAGGCCGATGAGTCGGTTGTCACTGCACTGGGGCGAGAGCTGCAAGAGGAGTTGGGCATCCAGGTCACCACGGCGCGGCCGTTGATCCAGGTCCAGCATGATTACCCGGACAAGCAGGTGCTGTTGGATGTCTGGGAGGTCTCGGCGTTTACCGGCGAGCCCCATGGCGCGGAAGGGCAGCCCCTGGAATGGGTCGCGCCACGGGACTTGCAGAACTACGAATTTCCAGCGGCCAACGCGCCCATCGTTGCGGCTGCGCGTTTGCCCGCCGACTACCTGATTACCCCGGGCGAACTGGAAACCCCGGTGCTGTTGCGTGGTATCCAGAAAGCCATTGCCGGTGGCATCAAGCTGATCCAGCTGCGCGCGCCCAATGGCTACGACCCCAAGTACCGCGACCTGGCGGTGGACGCCGTGGGCCTGTGTGCTGGCAAGGCGCAATTGATGCTCAAGGGGCCATTTGAATGGCTCGGTGACTTCCCTGCGGCGGGCTGGCACATGACCTCGGCGCAACTGCGCAAGTACGCCAGCAAGGGCCGGCCGCTGCCCAAGGACCGCTGGTTGGCGGCGTCTTGCCACAATGCTGAGGAACTGGCACTGGCCGAATTGATGGATGTGGATTTTGTCACCCTGTCGCCGGTGCAGCCGACCCAGACTCATCCCGATGCGCAACCCTTGGGTTGGGAGCAGGCGGCGCAGTTGATCAAGGGCTTCAGCAAGCCGGTGTTCCTGTTGGGTGGGGTTGGGCCTGACGAGCGGCAGAAGGCCTGGGAGAGCGGGGCGCAGGGTGTTGCGGGGATTCGGGCGTTCTGGCCTGAGGTATGAGTCGTCAGTGCTGGCCCCATCGCAGGCAAGCCAGCTCCCACATTGTGGACTGCCCCCAAGAAGTTGGACACAAATCCAATTTCTTGGGGTGTTCACATGAGCAAGTATTCAGATCAATTCAAGCTCACCGCCGTCCAGGCCTACCTGGAGGATGGCAAAGGATTCAGAACAGTAGCTCAGCGATTTGCAGTGGACTTCAGCCTGCTGCGGCGCTGGGTCTGCGCTTTTCAGAAGCATGGTCAGTTCAGCCTGCGCAAACCAGGCCAGCGGTACAGTGCGACCTACAAGCGCTCAGTCCTTGAGTACATGCACAAGCATCAGCTTTCCTCGCGCCAGACCGCCGCCCATTTCGGCCTCGGTCAGTCCTCGCAGATAGGCATTTGGGCACGGCAGTACTACAGTGGGAGTCCGGCTTTACCTGCTCCCAAGAGAAGAAAACCTACTGCCATGTCGAAAAAGCCTTACCCCATCAAACCTACGACGTCCGATGACACCGATAAAAGCCGCGGCCAGTTGCTGGCTGAGCTTGAGTGGCTGCGTATGGAGAACGCTTACCTAAAAAAGCTGGAAGAACTGAAGGAGCAGGAGCGAAGTCGGCCCAAAAAGCCCTGATCGTGTCGACGCTCAAGGACAGGTTTCCCTTGGGCGCCGTTCTGCAGTTGGCGGACTTGCCTCGCAGCACGTTCTATTACCAGCTCCAGGCGCAGGTCAAACCTGACAAGCATGCTGTCCTAAGACAGCTGATTCAGCGTGTCTATCACGAGGAAAAAGGGCTTTACGGTTACCGGCGTGTTACGGCGGTGATCCGCAACGCCGGCACCTTGGTTAACAAGAAGGTCGTAGAACGCTTGATGGCCGCGCTTGATCTTCGCTCACTCGTACGGCCCAAAAAGTACCGGTCGTACAAGGGCGTCGTCGGCCTCATCGCGCCCAACCTGCTGGAGCGAAACTTCCTCGCGCAGCGCCCGAATCAGAAGTGGGTGACCGATGTGACCGAGTTCAAAGTGGCTCAGAAAAAGGTCTATCTCTCTTCCGTGATGGACTTGTACAACGCCGAAATTGTGGCATACGAAGTGGCCAGCAGGCCGTGCCTTGGGCTGGTCACCAACATGTTGGACAAGGCCTTCAAGCGCCTGGAAAACAAGCCGAAACTGGTGCTTCACTCGGATCAAGGCTGGCATTACCAGCACTCGCAGTACCGCCACAAGCTGGCAGAGCAAGGGCTGAAGCAGAGTATGTCACGCAAAGGAAACTGCCTGGACAATGCGGCAATGGAGAGCTTTTTTGGTACGCTTAAGTCCGAGTTTTTCTACCTGAAGCGTTTCGAGAGCGCTGAGGAACTGAAAGCCGGTCTGGACGAGTACATCCACTACTACAACCATGACCGCATCAAGCTAAAGCTCAATGGCATGAGCCCTGTGAAATACAGGACTCATGCTGCTGAGGCTGCTAGCTGAAACTGTCCAACTTTTCGGGGGCAGTCCATTGGAATGTATTCACACATCAAAATGTGGGAGCGGGCTTGCCCGCGATGAGGTCCCATCAGGCAATACAAAACCCCGCAGAATCTCAGTGCGGCTTGGCCGCCGCCTGCCACAAAATCTCCGCAACCCCCTGCCGCCGGGCAATCACCCTCGCTGCCACAAACAGCAAGTCCGATAACCGATTGATATACGCCAACCCCACCCCCTCCAACGGTTCCAGCGCATTCAATTGCTGGCAACGCCGCTCGGCGCTGCGGGCCAGGCTGCGGCATACATGGGCCTGGGCAATCAGCGCCGAACCGCCGGGCAGGATGAAGTTTTCCAATGGCCCGACTTCTTCATTCCAGCGATCAATCGCGGCTTCCAAGCGGTCCACCTCGCCCGCATTAAGTGCCTTGTAGACCGGCATCGCCAACTCGCCCCCCAGGTCAAACAGTCGATGCTGGCAGGGTGTCAGTACCTCGATCACATCCTTCAGGGCTGGATGCTGGCCACTTTGCTCCTCAAGCCCGGCCAGCAGCAGGCCCAGTTGGCTGTTGAGGCTGTCCACTTCACCGATCGCCTCCACCCGGGGGTGATCCTTGGGCACGCGGCGACCGTCACCCAGGCCGGTTTCGCCTTTGTCGCCGGTACGGGTGTAAATTTTCGACAGGCGAAAGCCCATGGTCAGTGCTCCAGTTGAGTCAGTTCGTGGGGGGCAAGCTGGCTGCCGGCCAACGGCAGGCGCAAGGTAAAGCAGGTGCCCTGGCCCAGGGTGGAGTGAACCTCCATCTGGCCCTTGTGATTGTTGGTGATGATGAAGTACGAGACCGACAGGCCCAGCCCCGTGCCCTGGCCGATCTCCTTGGTGGTGAAGAAGGGCTCGAACGTGCGTTTGCGCACGTTCTCACTCATGCCGATGCCATTGTCCTCCACCTGGATCTCGGCCCAGGGCGGGTTGAGCCGGGTGCGCAGGATGATGCGCCCCGGCTCGCTGTCGTCTTCGCGCAGGTGGATGGCCTGGGCGGCGTTTTTCAGCAGGTTGAGCAGTACCTGTTCCAACTCGTTGGCGGTGCCTGGGACCGGGCCCAGCAACGGGTCGAACTGGCGAGTGATCGCCTGGCCCTTGAAGTCGAAACCGATGGCCAGGTCGAAGTCGTTGCCGGCAATCTCCACGGCCTGGTCGATCAGCGCCGGCAGATCGCACGGTGCCATCTGGCGGTTGCTGCGGCGGCTGAAACTGAGCATATGGGTGACGATTTTTGCCGCGCGGGCCCCGGCTTGCTGGATGCCGTCAAGCAGTTGCGGCACTTCACGGCTTTGCAGGTAGCGGTTGACCGTTTCCAGTTCCACGCCCACCTGCTCGGCGTGCTCCAGGTTTTTCGGCAGTTCTGCCGACAGGCGCCGGCGAATGTTCTGTACGTTATGCAGGATCGCCCCCAGGGGGTTGTTGATCTCGTGGGCCATGCCCGCCGCCAGCCCGCCAACGGACAGCATCTTCTCCGATTGCACCATCATCTCTTCAAGGGACAGGCGCTGGGTGATGTCATCGATACGGATCACCACCCCGCGCCCGGCGCCGCCCATCAGCGGGTAAAAGGTCAGGGCATAGTGCTTGGGTTCGTCGTCCTTGACCCAGGTGACGCGCTCGATGCGTTCCACGGTGTGTTGTTCCACCGCAGCCTTGAGCTGGGGCAGGTAGGGCTTGAGCGGTTCAAAGGCAAGGAAGATCGGCTGGTTCAGCGCTTCGTCCAGGCGTGTGCCCGACAGGGCGCTGGCTTCCTGGTTCCATTGCGTGACGTAGAGTTGCTCATCCAGGGCGATCAGGGCGGAGGGCATGGAGTCGATGATGCTGTTGAGATAATTCTGGAAACCGGTGAGTTTTTTCTCGATCTTGCTGCGCACCTGCACTTCCAGCTCCAGCTTGCGGTTGGTATGCCGGGTTTCCTCGGCCAGGCCCTGGGCCTGGTCATAGGCGGCCTGGGAATCGTCCCGTGCGCGCTTGAGCTGCTGCTCCCGGGCTTCGATGCGCGACAGCATGGTATTGAACGCTTCGGCCAGGCTGCCGATTTCGTCATGGTTGCCGCGACTGGCCCGCAGGGCGTAGTTCTCTTCGCGGGTCACCTGGCGCGACAACTCTTCCAACTCGTGGATGGGGCGGGTAATCAGGCGCTTGATTTGCCGGGCAATGACCATCCACAGCAGGATGCTGAAAATCAGGATACCCAGGCTGGCGGTCAGGGTGCCGGTGTAGAAGGCAACCGGCAGTTCGCTGCTGGCCACCAGCAGCAGATGCCCCGAGGGCAGGCCGGGGCGGGGCAGGGTGATGACTTGGTTACTGCGAAACTCGGTGATCCGCCAGGCTTCGATATCGCGATAGTGCGTCGGCAGTTGCAGGCGGTCACCCTGTTGTAGCTGCGCCAGGCGATTGCCTTGCGCGTCGTACAGGGCTGCGGCCCGTAGTGGCGAATAGCTGGTCAGCTCATTGAGCAGGGCGTCGGCCTCGGCGGGAGAGTCCAGGGCTTGCGCGGCTAGGGCCGGGTTGGAAACCAGCCGGCCAATGGCCTGCAACGCCTGGGGGGCCATGCTTTCCTGGGAAATCCAGTAGGCGGCGCTGATAAAGGTCAGGTTGGCCACCAGCAGCACGGTGGTCAGCAGTACCAGCAGGGCCGCCAGCAGTTTCTGCCCAACGGGGAGATTTTCGAGACGCTGGCGCAGTGGCATCAGGTTGTTCGCAGGCAAGGATCAAGTGGGCAGGGTAGCGCGTGCCTCAGTCGCTGGGCAATCCGCGTGCGTCCAGGTCGCCGGCCAGGCGCACATGTAGTTGTTGCAGGTGTGGCAGGCTCAGGCGATGGCGCAAGGCCGCCTGGCAGGCATGGCCGAGCAGATAGCTGATCTCGGTGCGCCGCCCGTTGGCCACATCCTGATACATCGACGAGAAATTGGCTGCCGTCGCCTGGATCACCCGCTCCACTTCAGCCTGAAGGTCCTCGGCCGCCGCAGGCTGGCCGCAGCATGCCAGCAGTTCGGCGAGTTCGGCACACAGGGTTGCCACCTCGCATTGATGCGCCTGCAGCCCGCCATTGCGGCATTGATAGAGCACGGTCAGTGGATTGATTGCACAGTTGAGGGCCAGTTTTCGCCAGAGGCGCGTGAGGATGTCGGTGCTCCACTGGTGCGCAATGCCGGCAGCGTGCAAGTCGTCCAGCCACAGCGGCGCCGTGGGATGGGTGGCGTCACCCAGCCAGGTAAAACCATGGCCGGCGAAGACCACGCTGCCATCGCCCTGGCGAAATGCACCCTCGGTGCTGGAGGCGAAGATACAGCGCGCCTGGGGCAGTTGGGCGGCAACCGCATCCTGGCTGCCCAGGCCGTTCTGCAGCAGGATCAGCTCGGCGTTGGGTGTCAGGCGTCGGGCCAGTTGTGCGACGGCGCCAGGTGCGTCGTAGGCTTTACACGCGACCAGCAGGCGATCAATTGGCTCGAGGCTGTCGGATGTTTGTGCAATCACCGGATAAACCTGGGCATGCCCCTGCTCGATCAGGGTCAGCCCGGGAGAGGCCCGGTAGCTGGCCAGGCGCGCCTGATCCCGCAGGATCAGCGTGACGGGCAGGCCGGCGCGGGCCAGGCGTGTGGCCCATAATGTGCCGAGACTGCCTGCGCCGAGGATATGCCAGGGGGTGGACATCAATTTTGCTCCGTCGGCCTTTGGGTGAGCCAAGCAGCTCGGGGTAAAGAGTCGTTATAATGCCCCGGCATTTTACCCGCAAGCCAGGCGCGCTCCATCTCTACTGAGCCGCGCCCCTTTTTTATTGGAGAAACTACATGCCGTCGTTCGACGTGGTATCTGAACTGGACAAGCACGAAGTCACCAACGCCGTCGAGAACGCCGTCAAGGAGCTGGACCGTCGTTATGACTTGAAAGGCAAGGGCAGCTTCGAGTTCAAGGAAAAGGAACTGACGGTCAACCTGACCGCTGAAGCCGACTTCCAGCTCGAAGCGATGATCGAGATCCTCAAGCTGGCCCTGGTCAAGCGCAAGATCGATGTGCAGTGCCTTGAAGTCAAGGATGCCTATGCTTCGGGCAAGTTGATGAAACAGGAAGCCGTGCTCAAGGAAGGTATCGACAAGGAGCTGGCGAAGAAAATCGTGGCCCACGTCAAGGATGCCAAGCTCAAGGTCCAGGCCGCGATCCAGGGCGAGCAGGTGCGTATCACCGGCAAGAAGCGCGATGACTTGCAGGACGCGATTGCCGCCCTGCGCGCCAAGACCTTCGATATGCCGCTGCAGTTCAATAACTTTCGCGACTGATCCGGTTTTGGGGAACCCGTAGGGGTTTTCGACGTCCCACGCCCCAGCCTCTGCAGAAACGATTGAGCCCTTCGGGGCTCAATTGCTGTGGCGACTTATATTGCAGTTCGGTAAACAGAGAGAATCTAGATGGACTTGAACGCTGAAGTAGATCAATTGATCAAGGCTTCCCAAGCCTGGGTCCCCATGATCATGGAATACGGCAGCCGGGTATTGCTGGCGGTGCTGACCCTGGCCATTGGCTGGTGGCTGATCAACAAACTGACTCACAAGGTAGGGCGCCTGCTGGCCCTGCGCAATGCCGACCTGGCATTGCAGGGCTTTGTGACCAGCCTTGCGAACATCGTGCTCAAGGTGATGCTGATTGTCAGCGTAGCCTCGATGATCGGCGTTGAAACCACCTCGTTCGTTGCCGCAATTGGTGCCGCGACCCTGGCCATCGGCCTGGCGTTGCAAGGCAGCCTGGCCAACTTTGCTGGCGGTGTGCTGATCCTGCTGTTCCGGCCATTCCGTATCGGTGACTGGATCGAAGCCCAGGGCACCTCGGGCACCGTCGATAGCATCCAGATCTTCCACACGGTGATCCGTACCGGCGATAACAAGACGGTCATCGTGCCTAACGGCATCTTGTCCAACGGCATTATCACCAATACCAATCGCCAGCCGACCCGCAAGGTGATATTTGACGTGGGGGTCGACTACGAAGCCGACCTGCAAAAGGCTCGCGCCGTGTTGCTGGAGCTGGCCAAGGACCCACGGGTTCTGGCAGACCCTGAGCCGGTTGCCGTGATTTCGACCCTGGGCGACAGTTCCATCACGGTTTCCCTCCGGGTATGGACCAAGACTGCGGATTATTGGGACGTGCTGTTCATGTTCAATGAACTGGCGCGGGATCGTTTGAAAGCGGCCGGGATTGATATCCCATTCCCGCAGCGCGTTATTCGCGTGATGCAGGAAGCCTCTGCCAAGTAATAAGCGAAGCGAGGATCAAACTTGGCTGAAGGGTCAAGTTTGAGCGCAATAATAAACTCGATAGCTAGCTTGCTAGTTATTTGGTCGGTAGAAATATAAGTGCAATAAAAAAGCCGCTCACGGATTAAAAGTGAGCGGCTTTTTTATTAAGGGCCAAAGCCCTCGGGCATCGTTGATTACAAGATGTTCAGCGGGTATTGCGCGATCAGGCGCAGTTCGTCGATAGACGAAGAACCGTAGTAAACGCCATCAGACGAACGATAAGTCGCTTGGCGAATACGCAGGCTCAGGTCTTTGGCCGGGCCGCTCTGGATCACGTACTTGGCTTCGAGGTCGCGTTCCCACTCTTTACCGTTCGAGGTGGTGGCCATGTTGGCACCGCTACCCGTTACGTAAGCTGCCAGGAAGCTCAGGCCTGGTACACCGAAGGTGGCCATGTCGAGGTCGTAGCGAGCCTTGAACGACTTCTCGCCTTCGGCGTTGAAGTCGGAACGCGCGACGGAGTTGGCCAGGAAGACGGTGCCACCGCCATCAATGCCGTAGGCGTAGTCGCCATCACCGGTGACTTTCTGCGCTGCCAGGGTGAAGGTGTGCGCACCGATGGTGTAGGCACCCTGCAAGCTGAATGCGCGGTTGTCGATTTTGGTAACGTCGTCTTTGTAGGCGCGTTGCAGGCCGGCACCCTCGCTCTTGGTGTCGTAGATGTTGAAGTCGACAGCCACCGACTGGTCAGCGCCCAGGGCGTGGGTCCAGTTGACGTTGGCGTAGTATTTGCGCCAGTAGTCTTCGACTTTCGAGTAGTAGAGGCTGGTGGTGAACTCAGGCGTCCAACCGTAGGTGCCACCCACGAAGTTGGCTTGCTTGATGCCGCGGGAGGTTTCAGGGAAGTCGAGGATACTGTCCTTGAAGGTCTGGGCCTGGGCAACGCTGGAGGTGAAGTGACCGGCTTCGAGCTTGAGGTCCTTGATCTCGTTGCTGACGAGCGAGATACCTTGTGGCAGCTCCGGCAGCAAGCGACTGTCGTCGGACGCGAACACCGGTGCGGTGGTGTACTGGTCACCGACTTTCAGCACGGTATTGGAGAGGCGGAACTTGATGGCGCCGCCGCCCTTGGAGTATTGATCCTGCGAGCGGCCGTCCGAGCCTTCGGGGAACAAGCCAGTGCCATTACGGCCTTTGCCACTGTCCAGCTTCACGCCCAGCAGGCCAATCACGTCAACACCCACACCCACGGTGCCCTGGGTGAAGCCCGATTGGTACAGGCCGTTGAAGCCCAGGCCGGTTTCATTGCTGTAGCTTTGGCCGGTTTCGTTGTTGCGGTTGTCCCGGCGGAAGTTCAGCAGGCGAGTGTTGATGCTGAAGGTGCTGTCTTCAACAAAGCCTTTGGCATCATCTTGAGCGGATGCCATTGCGAACTGCGAGGTGCCTGCTGAAACAGCCAGGGCGATCATGCTCCACTTCATCACGCGCATCGTGATTTGCTCCTTTGGTTTTAGGAAGAGTACTGCCGTCCCACCTGATTTTTTTTGTCTGGGCGGCTCTTTCTTTTTTGTGACAACGTAAACTTATAGCACGCTGGCAATAATTGGCGATACTTGCACATCTATCCTTTCTGCTTCTTTACGAGGCTGTCGTAAATTGCTAGATCCATGTCGCAAATCTACAGTCTTTTTGTAACCAGACTGACAACTTCAATACCGTGTTTAATACCCTGGAAAAGGGTAGGAAATACCCTTCTCAAAGTTTAAAACTTTTTATTTATGTATTGACTCACTGTTCTTTTTATCGTGAAACACTGCCTTCCTGGCAGGTGTGGTTGTCGACGATATGGGAGTGAATGCAACAAGCGTGCACAAACGGCCAGGCGGATGTCATTTTTTCGTGAAAAATGTGCTGGATTTGTGAAAGGCTCATGGCCACGGGCGTTTCGCGTGGTTTTTTTTGGAATTTTGGGGCGTGGTTGTGCGGGATTTTGAACGGATAAAAAGATGCGACTGTCAGAAATGTTACCGGTTCACCCTTGAAAGTGAGTAATCGGCGGATAGTCCTTGCTCAAGGCGGGGCATAAAAGACTCATTTTGGTGCGTCGGTGCCCGGCAGTGGGATTGCTCGCAGGTGGCGAGCGGATTGCCCCGTGAAGCAGCCGCCATTCGCAGGTATGCTGGGCGCCTGAAACTGACTAGCCGAACGGAGTGACTGCGGTGTTCGCCTTGGATCCACGTCTGCAAAACGACACCTTGCCCATCGGGGAATTTCCCCTGTGCCGGCTGCTGCTGTCCAACGATTCAAACTACCTGTGGCTTATCCTGGTGCCGCGCATTGCGGGCATCAGCGAAGTGTTCCAGCTCGATGCCGGTGACCAGTCCCGGTTGTGGCACGAAACCACCACCTTGGCGCAGTTGCTCAATACAGGGTTCGATGCCGATAAAATGAACATTGGCGCGCTGGGCAATGTGGTCAACCAGTTGCATATGCACGTGATTGTGCGCAAGCGCGACGATGCGGCCTGGCCTGCCCCAGTCTGGGGCAGGCACCCGGCAGTGCCTTATACCGACGCTCAGGTCGCGGTGATCCGTGCCCGTCTGCGCCAGTTGTTGCCCCCCGACTTCACTTTTGCCCAGGACTGAGCCATGGACCTGCAAGACCGCGTGACGGACCTTGAGAGCCGCCTGGCTTTCCAGGACGATACCATCGAGACACTCAATGACATCCTGGTCGCCCAGCAGCGGGCGGTAGAGCGCCTGCAATTGCAGATAACGGCCTTGCTCAAGCGCCAGGAAGAAATGGGCGGGCAGTTCGAGTCTTCCGAGGAAGAAGCGCCGCCGCCCCATTACTGATGCCCGGATAAACCCCAGGCGATAAAAAACCGCGATGCAGTCTCGACTGCATCGCGGTTTTTTTTGGGGCCTGGTCTGGGGTCAGCGACGCGGCAGGGCGGCGATCACGTCTTCAGCTTGCAGGCCTTTGTCACGGTTCATCACGGAGAACTCCACGCGCTGGCCTTCCACCAGGACGCGATGGCCTTCGCCGCGAATGGCCCGGAAGTGGACGAAGATATCGTCGCCCGAGTCCCGGGAAATAAAGCCGAAGCCTTTGGAGGTGTTGAACCACTTGACGGTCCCGGTATCCCGGTTGGTCATATCGTAGTTTTGCGAGGTGGCCGGGGCCGATGCACGGTAGAAACTGATGGCCAGGTGAAGAACGATAGCCACAACAGCAATGGCCAGGCTGAGCAGGATGGCTGGATGGCCGCCGACTTCAGGCATGGGGGCCAGGAGGGTGAGGGTTTGTACGACGACGGTGAGTACCAGCAATGCGCTGACCAGGTTTTGCAGTTGATGGCGTGTGCCTTTGTTCCAGTAGGGAATCACTGGCGCCAGCGTCAGGTTGAGAAGGCCGAACAGAGCCAGGTACAGCGCGTCGTGTTGTTGCAGGTACGGCAGGCTTTCTGGTTGCAGGCTAGGGATAAAGGACAGCAGCAACGCTGCAGCGCCCGTTAGCAGGTGGACGATTTTCAACATTTTAATTAACTCACGTTAAGACGGATCACAAGGAAGAGCTGACTGGCACGGTTCGCTTCTGAACAATGGGAGGCGTTGGGCACGTGCGCGATTTTCAGCCTATGCCGCTTACCACAGGAAATAGCGGCGGCGACACGCTGCCTATTTAACAGCAAAGCCTGTGCCTTCTCAAATCAAGCGTTTCAAGGCGTTGCGAAGATTATGGCATTTGTGCGGCAAACGCTTGTCCTAGACAGGTGCGCGGTTTTTTCAGGGCGCCGGGCCTTGTCGCTCGTGCATCAAGCGTGAGGCAAAGAGGCGATTTGTCGCAGGCTTCCTGCGGCGCGAGGGCTGCGCAAGGCGGGTACTCTTGCTAGAGTGGGTAAGCGCCTGATCAATGAATTTTCATCACAATTGAAGGGAATAAACATGGCAATCGATATCGGTATCAGCGAAGAAGATCGTAAATCCATTGTTGACGGACTTTCACGGCTGCTTTCAGATACCTATGTACTCTATCTGAAAACCCATAACTTTCATTGGAACGTCACAGGGCCGCAATTTCGTACATTGCACTTGATGTTTGAAGAGCAATATAACGAACTGGCGCTGGCCGTCGACTCCATTGCCGAGCGTATTCGTGCCCTGGGCTTTCCTGCACCGGGTGCCTACTCTATCTATGCCCGTCTGTCTTCGATCAAGGAAGAAGAAGGTGTACCCAGCGCTGAAAACATGATCAAGCAACTGGTTGATGGCCAGGAAGCCGTTACCCGCACGGCCCGCGGGATCTTCCCGTTGCTCGATAAAGTCAGTGATGAGCCCACCGCAGACTTGCTGACCCAGCGCATGCAGATTCACGAAAAAACCGCCTGGATGCTGCGTGCGCTGCTCGAAAGCAAGTAAGCACCGCAGGCCAGTGGTGCCTGGCAGGCGCCACTGGCTTCACCTGGTTGCTTCCTGATCCATACGTTGGCTTGTCCTACGCACAGCGACTCTCCGTCTTCTGGCTGCCTTTGCCTGCTTGATGTTTTATAGGCTCAACGGTCAATAACAGCCGTTTATTCAAGAGCCGTTTGGCAAGGGAGTGTCAAGTGTATGTCGCGTAGTATGGGTAAAGGTGTGCTGGAAACTTCCGGCGTCTACAAGATAAAGATCGACCCCTTCGTCAAAGGGTTCGATATGGCGCTGGCCCGGCCATTATCGCGTTCTGTCCGGTTGAATGGTTTCTCAACATGCCTGCGGCTTGAAGAAGTGTATTGGAATATCCTTGGCGAGATCGCCAGGATCAATACCTGTTCGGTCAGTGCGCTGCTGTCTTACGTCGATCGCGAAGTGCACCTGCGTTATGGCGGGGTCAAGAATTTCAGCGGCCTGGTCAGGGTGGTGTGTGTGGTTCATGCGTTGAAAGGGCAGGTATCCACCGCAGATCAGGCTGGGGTTATGTAGCCGGGTTACCCTGTATCAGAGGGGCCGGAGTGTTTCTATAGCGTGCGCTGCGCGTTGCCACGGCTGCACAGCCTCGATTTAACGGATATAATCTCGCCCTTTGCTGCGCATACCGGCTGGTACGGGGCGTGGCGCAGCAGTGATGTGATCGCCGAGATATTCCATGCCCATGTACGATTACCAATGCGCTTCCTGTGGTCATCAGTTGGAAGCCATTCAAAAGATCAGCGACGCGCCGTTGGTCGACTGCCCTGCTTGCCGGGCGCCCGAGCTGAAAAAGATGTTGTCCATGCCGGGCTTTCGCCTGAGCGGTAGCGGCTGGTACGAGACCGACTTCAAGACCGGCGCCAAGAAGAACCTGGCGGGCGGCGACAAAGCAGACTGAGTTGAACTCTACGCGCGAGCTCCTGCATTATCCGTGGCCTGACTTAAAAGGTGCGGTGTCCGGGCAGGAACTCCACCGAATTTCGAATTACGAGAAGTGAAACCACTACCATGATGCGCAGCCACTATTGCGGCCAACTGAACGAGACCCTGGAAGGTCAGGAAATCACCCTTTGCGGATGGGTTCACCGTCGCCGCGACCATGGCGGGGTGATTTTCCTCGATATCCGTGATCGTGATGGTCTGGCCCAGGTGGTATTCGACCCGGATCGCGCCGAGAGCTTCGCTGCCGCCGACCGCGTGCGCAGCGAGTACGTCGTGAAAATCACCGGCAAGGTCCGCCTGCGTCCGGCCGGTGCCACCAACGCCAACATGGCGTCGGGCATGATCGAAGTGCTGGGCTACGAGCTGGAAGTGCTGAACGAGTCGGAAACCCCGCCGTTCCCACTCAACGAGTTCTCCGACGTTGGCGAAGAAACCCGCCTGCGTTATCGCTTCCTCGACCTGCGTCGCCCGGAAATGGCCGAAAAGCTGCGCCTGCGTTCGCGCATGACCACCAGCATCCGTCGCTTCCTCGACGAGAACGGCTTCCTCGACGTCGAGACGCCGATCCTGACCCGGGCTACGCCGGAAGGCGCCCGTGACTACCTGGTGCCAAGTCGTACCCACGCCGGTAGCTTCTTCGCCCTGCCGCAATCGCCGCAGCTGTTCAAGCAACTGCTGATGGTCGCCGGCTTCGACCGTTACTACCAGATCGCCAAGTGCTTCCGCGACGAAGACCTGCGCGCCGACCGCCAGCCGGAATTCACCCAGATCGACATCGAGACCAGCTTCCTCGATGAAAAAGAGATCATGGGCCTGACCGAAGAAATGATCCGCAACCTGTTCAAGGAAGTGCTGGGCCTGGAATTCGGCGAGTTCCCGCACATGACCTTTGAAGAAGCCATGCGCCGCTACGGTTCCGACAAGCCAGACCTGCGTAACCCGCTGGAACTGGTCGACGTTGCCGACCAGCTCAAGGAAGTCGACTTCAAGGTGTTCAGCGGCCCGGCCAACGACCCGAAATGCCGCATCGCCGCACTGCGTGTGCCAGGCGGGGCGAGCATGCCGCGCAAGCAGATCGATGACTACACCAAGTTCGTCGGCATCTACGGCGCCAAGGGCCTGGCGTACATCAAGGTCAACGAGCGCGCCAAGGGTGCTGAAGGCCTGCAGTCGCCTATCGTCAAGAACATCCCGGAAGACAAGCTCAATGTGATCCTCGACCGCGTTGGCGCAGTCGATGGCGATATCGTGTTCTTCGGCGCCGACAAGGCCAAGATCGTCAGCGAAGCCCTGGGCGCGCTGCGGATCAAGCTGGGCCACGACCTCGACCTGCTGACCTGCAAATGGGCACCGATGTGGGTCGTCGACTTCCCGATGTTTGAAGAGAACGACGACGGCAGCTTCAGCGCCCTGCACCACCCGTTCACCGCACCCAAGTGCACGCCGCAAGAGTTGGAAGCCAACCCGGCGGGCGCTCTGTCCCGTGCCTACGACATGGTGCTCAACGGCACTGAGCTGGGTGGCGGTTCGATCCGTATCCACCGCAAAGAGATGCAGCAGTCGGTCTTCCGCCTGTTGGGCATCAACGAAGCGGAACAGGAAGAGAAGTTCGGCTTCCTGCTCGACGCCCTGAAATATGGCGCTCCACCCCACGGTGGCCTGGCCTTCGGCCTTGACCGCCTGGTGATGCTGATGACCGGTGCCCAGTCGATCCGTGAAGTGATTGCCTTCCCGAAAACCCAGAGTGCTGCGGACGTCATGACCCAGGCTCCGGGTGTGGTGGATGCCAAGGCGCTGCGCGAGCTGCACATCCGCCTGCGCGAGGCGCCGAAGGCTGAGTAAGGCTGCGGCGTGAAAGCGCGATAAGGTTGTACGCAGTCAAAAAGGCGCATCTTCGGATGCGCCTTTGCGTTTAAAAGAGGGAAATCCCGCCTGGGGCGGGATTGAAAGGTTTCTAGAGAATTTCGGAGTTGTGTTATGGCTGGCCATTCCAAGTGGGCGAACATCAAGCACCGCAAAGAGCGTCAGGATGCCAAAAAAGGCAAGATCTTCACCAAGTGGATTCGCGAACTGACCGTCGCTGCCCGCCAGGGCGGCGGTGATCCTGGCTCCAACCCGCGCCTGCGCCTGGCCTTGGACAAGGCCCTGGGCGCCAACATGAGCCGCGATATCATCGACCGCGCCGTGGCCCGTGGGGCCGGTGCGGCAGATACCGACGACATGGTCGAACTGACCTATGAAGGTTACGGTCCGGGCGGCGTCGCGGTGATGGTCGAATGCATGACCGACAACCGCAACCGTACTGCAGCGGCCGTGCGCCATGCCTTCAGCAAGTGCGGCGGCAACCTGGGGACGGATGGTTCGGTGGCCTATCTGTTCGAGCGCAAGGGCCAGATCACCTTTGCACCCGGCACGGATGAAGACGCCCTGATGGAAGCTGCGATGGAGGCGGATGCCGACGACGTGGTGACCAACGAAGACGGCTCCATCGACGTGTTCACCTCGTTCGCCGGCTTCTATGCGGTGCGTAACGCCCTGGAAGCGGCTGGCTTCAAAGGCACCGACGCAGAAATCGTCATGCTGCCGACCACCAGCGCCGAACTGGACCTGGATGGCGCGCAAAAGGTGCTCAAGATGCTGGATATGCTTGAAGACCTGGATGATGTGCAGAACGTCTACTCCAACGCCGACATTCCAGAGTCTGTCGCCGAACAGCTTTCTTAACCGCAACACCGATCCAATGTGGGAGCTGTCTCGCCCGGCGAGGCTGCGATGCAGGCAACGCGCAGTGTCGGGTGTACCGCGGCGATACCATCGCAGCCTCGCCGGGCGAGACAGCTCCCACAGGATTTCATGTCGCCCTGCATGTTTTATGCTGGCTTTTGTTCACTCTATCTGCAGGCGTTATGACTTTAATCCTAGGTATCGACCCCGGTTCGCGCATCACCGGCTTTGGCGTGGTGCAGCAGACCCCGCGTGGCTGCATCTACGTCGCCTCGGGGTGTATCCGTACCGGCGCAGGGGAACTGGCCGAGCGCTTGCAGATCGTCTACCGCGGCGTGCGCGAAGTGATCCAGACCTACGGGCCGGTGACCATGGGCATTGAAAAGGTGTTCATGGCCAAAAACGCTGACTCGGCCCTGAAGCTGGGCCAGGCCCGGGGCGCGGCGATTGTCGCCGGTGCGGAGGAGGGCATGGAAATCGCCGAATACACCGCGACCCAGGTCAAGCAGGCCGTGGTCGGCACCGGCGCGGCCAATAAAGAGCAGGTGCAGATGATGGTCATGCATATGCTCAAGCTCACCTCCAAGCCACAGATCGACGCTTCTGACGCCCTGGCCATTGCCATTTGCCATGCGCACACCCGGTCCAGCCTGCTGCCCCATGGCCTCGGCACGGCACGCAGTCGTGGCGGGCGCCTGCGTCTCTGATAGCATCAGCGCAATCGTTATGGTCGGGCCTCGATCTGACCTCAAGCTTTAAGGATCTGAACCGTGATTGGACGCTTGCGCGGCACCCTGGCTGAGAAACAGCCGCCGCACCTGATTCTGGATGTAAACGGGCTGGGGTATGAGCTGGAAGTGCCCATGACCACCCTGTACCGCCTACCGTCGGTCGGTGAGCCGATAACCTTGCACACCCATCTGGTGGTGCGCGAAGACGCGCAACTACTCTATGGTTTTATCGGCAAGCGTGACCGCGACTTCTTCCGCGAGCTGATCCGCCTCAATGGCGTAGGCCCGAAACTGGCCCTGGCCTTGATGTCGAGCCTGGAAGTGGACGAACTGGTACGTGCCGTTTCGGCCCAGGACACCTCGGCGCTGACCAAGGTGCCGGGGGTTGGTAAAAAGACCGCTGAGCGCCTGCTCGTGGAACTCAAGGACCGCTTCAAGGCCTGGGAAGTGGCGCCAAGCATGTTTACCCTGGTGCCGAACCAGCCGGATATGCCGGCGACCCAGGTCGCCAGTGCCGAAAGCGATGCCGTCAATGCGCTGATCTCCCTGGGCTACAAGCCCCAGGAGGCCAGCAAGGCCGTGTCGGCCATCAAGGACAAGAACCTGAGCGCAGAAGACATGATCCGCCGAGCCCTGAAGGGAATGATTTAAGTGATTGAAGCTGATCGTCTGATTGCGGCCACCGGCCCTCGCGACCGCGAAGAGGTCCAGGACCGGGCCATCCGCCCCCTGAGCCTTGCCGACTACATCGGCCAGCCCACCGTGCGCGAGCAGATGGAGCTGTTCATCCAGGCGGCGCGCGGGCGTGCCGAGTCCCTGGACCACACGTTGATCTTCGGCCCGCCGGGGCTGGGCAAGACCACCCTGGCCAATATCATCGCCCAGGAAATGGGGGTGTCGATCAAGAGCACCTCCGGCCCGGTGCTGGAACGCCCGGGCGACCTGGCCGCGCTGTTGACCAATCTTGAGCCCCATGACGTGCTGTTTATCGACGAAATCCATCGGCTGTCGCCCATCGTCGAAGAAGTGCTGTACCCGGCCATGGAAGATTTCCAGCTGGATATCATGATTGGCGAAGGCCCGGCGGCGCGCTCGATCAAGCTCGACCTGCCGCCCTTCACCCTGGTCGGCGCCACCACCCGTGCCGGCATGCTGACCAACCCGTTGCGAGACCGTTTCGGCATTGTTCAACGTCTAGAGTTCTATAGCACTGCCGATCTGGCGACGATTGTCAGCCGTTCGGCGGGGATTCTTGGCCTGCCGCTGGACCCGGAAGGCGCCTTCGAGATTGCCCGCCGGGCCCGGGGCACGCCGCGGATCGCCAACCGCTTGCTGCGCCGGGTGCGCGATTTTGCCGAGGTGCGGGCCAAGGGCCATATCACCAAGGCCGTGGCCGACCTGGCGCTGAACCTGCTGGATGTCGATGAGCATGGTTTCGACCACCAGGACCGGCGCCTGCTGCTGACCATGATCGAGAAGTTCGACGGCGGGCCGGTGGGTGTTGACAGCCTGGCGGCGGCGATCAGTGAGGAGCGCCATACCATCGAGGATGTGCTGGAGCCGTACCTGATTCAACAGGGTTACATCATGCGTACGCCGAGGGGGCGTGTGGTCACGCGCCATGCGTATTTGCACTTTGGGTTAAACATTCCGTCACGATTGGGGGAGATGCCTGTGGTAGACGAATTCCTCGATGCAGTGGACGATTAAAGGCATGAGCGGTCGATTTATTCGACGTTTGTGCTGTCCTAGTGGCTGGCGTCGTCATTCTTTCGTTAGAAATGCTGCTGAGAATGAAAAACAGTTGCCTGGCCGGATTGGCAACCTGAGGAGTAAGCACTAGAGTATGCGCGCGCAAAACGGGGATCAGTCGTTCGCACATCGCTGTCGCGTTTATTACGAGGACACCGATGCGGGCGGCATCGTGTATTACGTCAATTACCTAAAGTTTATGGAGCGGGCTCGAACCGAGCGGCTACGGGAACTGGGCTTTGCCCAATCCCAGCTGGTAGGGGAGGACCTGTTATTTGTCGTGCATTCCAGCGAGGCCCGTTACTACGCGCCGGCGCGACTGGACGATGAATTGCTGGTCAGCGCGCAAGTAATCGAATTGAACCGTGTCAGCCTGCGCTTTAAACAGCAGGTCAGGCGGGCAACGGATGCAACGCTGCTCTGCGAGGGGCAGTTCCTGGTGGCGTGTGTGCGCACCAACAGTTTGAAACCCAGGGCCATTCCCGAAACTCTACGTGCGGCCTTTGCCAACGTGAGCGGCGCGGGTCAACAATCAAAGCAGGAGATTTAGCGTGGAACCTACCGTCGTCGACCATTCCTCCATGTGGAGCCTGGTCAGCAATGCCAGTGTCGTGGTTCAACTGGTCATGCTGACCCTGGTAGCCGCATCGGTTACCTCATGGGTCATGATTTTTCAGCGCAGCAACCTGCTGCGCGCCGGTCGACGTGCCCTGGAGAGCTTTGAAGAGCGCTTCTGGTCGGGTATCGACCTGTCCAAGCTGTATCGCCAGGCGGGCAGCAACCCGGACCCGGATTCGGGCGTCGAGCAGATCTTCCGCGCCGGTTTCAAGGAATTCTCCCGCCTGCGCCAGCAGTCCGGCGTTGACCCGGAAGCGGTCATGGAAGGCGTGGCCCGTGCCATGCGCGTAGCGATCTCGCGCGAGGAAGAAAAACTCGAGCAGAGCCTGCCATTCCTCGCCACCGTCGGCTCGGTCAGCCCGTATATCGGTCTGTTCGGTACCGTATGGGGCATCATGAACTCCTTCCGTGGCCTGGCAACGGCCCAGCAAGCGACCCTGGCCACCGTGGCCCCGGGTATCGCCGAAGCGCTGATCGCCACTGCCATCGGCCTATTCGCTGCAATCCCCGCAGTAATCGCCTACAACCGTTTCGCCGCCACCAGCGAAACCCTGATTGGCCGTTACTACACCTTCGCCGATGAATTCCAGGCGATCCTGCACCGTAAAGTGCACACCAGCGAAGAATAAGCAGGTAATTCCCAATGGCTTTAATCGCTCGAGCTCGCAAAAAGCGCAAGCCGGTCGCCGAGATGAACGTCGTGCCTTACATCGACGTGATGCTGGTGCTGCTGGTGATCTTCATGGTGACCGCGCCGATGCTCAATCAGGGTGTGAAGGTTGATCTGCCCAAGGTTTCCAGCGAAGCCTTGCCGCAGGACAACAACACCCAGGTCCTGACCATCTCGATCAAGGCTGACAAGACCTATTACTGGAACCTTGGCAGCGAAGTCGACACCCAGAAGCAACAGGACAAGGCCATGACCTTGCCGCAGATGACCGACGCGGTGACCAAGATCATCCGCGCCGGCAACGAAGGCGGCAAGCACACCCAGGTGTTCATCCGCGGTGACAAGTCGGTCGACTATGGCTCCGTCATGGGTGCCATGGGCGGGCTGCAGAAGGCCGGGGTCGGTAATGTTGGCTTGATTACCGAGGCGCCCTGATGCAGCAACAGCGAGAGCCGTCCGCCTCGGAAAGCTTCTTCTGGCCTAGCGTCTGGGCAATTGCCCTGCACGTTCTGGTGTTTGGCATGCTGTTTGTCAGCTTTGCCATGACCCCGGAGTTGCCGCCAGCCAAGCCGATCGTGCAGGCGACCCTGTATCAGCTGAAATCGAAAAGCCAGGCCACCACCCAGACCAATCAGAAGATTGCGGGTGAGGCCCAGAAGTCGGCTGCGCGCCAGACTGAAGTCGAACAGATGGAACAGAAAAAGGTCGAGCAGGAAGCGGTGAAGGCTGCTGCGGAACAAAAGAAAGAAGAGGCGGCTCAAAAGGCCGAAGAATCGAAAAAGGCTGACGAAGCGAAGAAGGCCGATGAGGCGAAAAAGGCTGATGAAGCCAAGAAAGCCGAGAAAGCCGCCGAAGCGAAAAAAGCCGAAGAGAAACAATTGGCTGATATAGCCAAGAAGAAATCTGAAGAAGAAGCCAAGAAAGCGGCTGAAGAAGAGGCCAAGAAAAAGGCCGCTGAAGAAGCCAAGAAAAAGATAGTCGAAGACGCGAAGAAGAAAGCCGCCGAAGACGCCAAGAAAAAAGCCGAAGCAGACGAGGCGAAGAAGAAAATCGCCGACGACGCGAAGAAGAAAGCTGCCGCCGACGCCTCCAAGAAAAAGGCCCAGGAAGCAGCACGCAAATCCGCCGAAGATAAAAAGGCCCAGGCCTTGGCAGATTTGCTTTCCGACACGCCGCAGCGTCAACAGGCCCTGGCCGATGAGCGTGGTGATGAAGTCGCGGGCAGTTTCGACGATCTGATTCGCGCACGCGCAGCAGAAGGCTGGACACGTCCACCTTCGGCACGCAAAGGCATGACAGTCGTGCTGCAGATCGGCATGTTGCCGGACGGTACGGTGACTTCGGTCAGCGTGGCCAAGTCTAGTGGCGACGGTTCGTTCGACAGTTCGGCGGTTGCAGCGGTCAAGAATATTGGCCGCCTGACCGAGATGCAGGGAATGAAACCAAGCGACTTCGCTCCCTATCGTTCATTCAAGATGACATTCACACCTGAGGATCTAGCCTTGTGAGAAACCTTCTTCGAGGAATGCTTGTCGTTATTTGCTGTATGGCAGGGATAGCGGCGGCGGATGAAAAGAACATCCTGGTAACCAGCGGTAGCGATCGGGCCACCCCGATTGCGGTTGTACCGTTTGGCTGGCAGGGCGGCAGCGTGCTGCCGGACGATATGGCGGAAATCATTGGCAATGACCTGCGCAACTCGGGTTACTACGCGCCAATTCCGAAACAGAACATGATCAGCCAGCCGACCCAAGGCAGCGAAGTGATCTACCGTGACTGGAAAGCCCTGGGCGCCCAGTACCTGATGGTAGGTAGCATCGTGCCAGCGGGCGGTCGCCTGCAGGTGCAATACGCCCTGTTCAACGTGGCTACCGAGCAGCAAGTGCTGACCGGTAGCGTGTCGGGCAGCGTCGATCAACTGCGGGACATGGCGCACTACATCGCCGACCAATCGTTCGAGAAACTGGTCGGTATCAAAGGTGCGTTCTCCACCCGCATCTTGTACGTGACGGCTGAGCGTTTCTCGGTGAACAACACCCGCTACACCTTGCAGCGTTCGGACTACGACGGTGCCCGTGCAGTGACCCTGTTGCAGTCACGCGAGCCGATCCTGTCGCCGCGTTTTGCCCCGGATGGCAAGCGTATCGCCTACGTGTCGTTTGAACAGAAGCGTCCGCGCATCTTCGTCCAGCACATCGACACCGGTCGCCGCGAGCAGATCACCAACTTTGAAGGCCTGAACGGCGCGCCAGCCTGGTCGCCGGATGGCAATCGCCTGGCATTTGTACTGTCCAAGGACGGTAACCCGGATATCTACGTGATGAACCTCGGTTCGCGCCAGATTACCCGTGTCACTTCCGGCCCTGGTATCAATACCGAGCCGTTCTGGGGCAAGGATGGTTCGACCATCTACTTCACCTCGGACCGTGGTGGCAAACCGCAAATCTACAAGAGCAGTGTTGGCGGTGGTGGTGCCGAACGTGTGACCTTTATCGGCAACTACAACGCCAATCCGAAGCTTTCGGCCGATGAAAAGACCCTGGTTATGATCCATCGCCAGGATGGCTTCACTAATTTCAAGGTTGCGGCCCAGGATTTGCAGCGCGGAAGTGTAAAAATTCTCACAGATAGCACTCTTGATGAGTCACCTACTGTTGCGCCCAACGGCACCATGGTAATCTACGCCACCCGCCAGCAGGGCCGGGGAGTCTTGATGCTCGTGTCCATTAATGGACGCGTAAGGCTCCCGCTTCCTACCGCACAAGGCGAAGTCAGAGAACCGTCCTGGTCCCCTTACCTGAACTGACGCGGCGCTACAAAAAGAAGTACTTAACACACTGGGGTTCATTAGGAGTTTCACGATGGAAATGCTGAAGTTTGGTAAGTTTGCTGCTCTGGCTCTGGCTCTGTCCGTAGCCGTTGGTTGCTCGTCTAAAGGCGGCGACAATGCCGGTGAAGGCGCAGCTGTTGATCCAAACGCTGGTTACGGCGCTAACACTGGTGCAGTTGACGGCTCCCTGAGCGAAGAAGCTGCTCTGCGCGCAATCACCACTTTCTACTTCGAATACGACAGTTCGGACCTGAAGCCAGAAGCCATGCGCGCTCTGGACGTTCACGCGAAAGACCTGAAAGGTAACGGCGCTCGCGTTGTTCTGGAAGGCAACACCGACGAACGTGGTACTCGTGAGTACAACATGGCACTGGGCGAGCGTCGTGCGAAAGCCGTTCAGCGTTACCTGGTACTGCAAGGTGTTTCCCCAGCTCAGCTGGAACTGGTTTCCTACGGTGAAGAGCGTCCAGTTGCTACCGGCAACGACGAGCAATCCTGGGCTCAAAACCGTCGCGTCGAACTGCGTAAGTAATTCGTCATGCGAACGTGCCGTCGTGTTGTAACCGTATTGGCTCTCAGCCTTGCACCGCTTGCGGTGTGGGCTGCGGTTCCCGTGGAAGATAGCAACTCTGGCTATAACAATAGTGGGAGCAGCTATCCACCTGCAGGTTATGGCACGAACGGCGCCTATGCGGGAGGAGCGGCCACGGCCGCTCCTTCGGCACAGGGCGAACTGTTCAACCAACTGCAACGCATGCAGGATCAATTGGCGCAGCAACAAGGCACCATTGAAGTTCTGCAAAATGAAGTGCGTCAGCTCAAGCAGGAAGGCCTGGAGCGTTACCAGGATCTTGACCGACGTATAGGAGCCGGCGCTACACCAGCCGCTACTCCTGATAATTCTTCTGCCGGTGGTGCCGCAAGCGCCGCCGGTGGTGCAGCCGCAGGTGCCACACAGGCCCCTGCCGCCAACAGCGAGCCGGGTGATCCGGCGAAGGAAAAGCTGTATTACGACGCAGCCTTCGACCTGATCAAGGCCAAGGATTTCGACCGGGCCAGCAAGGCGTTCACCGCTTTCCTGGGGCGTTATCCAAACAGCCAATACGCGGGCAATGCCCAGTACTGGTTGGGTGAGGTCAACCTGGCCAAGGGTGATTTGCAGGGGGCAGGCCAGGCATTTGCCAAGGTCAGCCAGCTTTACCCCAAACACGCCAAGGTGCCTGATTCGTTGTACAAACTGGCTGATGTAGAGCGCCGCCTGGGTCATACCGACAAGGTCAAAGGCATTCTGCAACAGGTGGTGGCCCAGTACCCGGGTACCTCTGCTGCCCAGTTGGCCCAGCGCGATTTGCAGCGTTTGTAACCACTGCTGTTCCGCCTGGAAGAAACCCGCGCCTATCGCGGGTTTTTTCGTTAGAATCCACGCCCTTTTATGAAATACGCTTTTTGGGGTTCACGCTTTGCCGGGATCCCACAAAGTGCCTGACGGAGGCGGACAGCCTGTTTAGCTGTTACGCCCGTGGCGACTATGCAAGACACATTACGCATCACCGAAGTTTTTTACTCGTTACAGGGTGAAACGCGCACTGCCGGCCTGCCCACAGTATTTGTGCGCCTCACCGGCTGCCCGTTGCGCTGCCAGTACTGTGACAGCGCCTACGCTTTCAGTGGCGGCACCATTCGCACCCTCGACGACATCCTGGAGCAGGTTGCAGGCTTCCGGCCGCGCTACGTCTGTGTGACGGGCGGTGAGCCCCTGGCCCAGCCCAATGCCATTCCTTTGCTCAAGCAGCTGTGTGACGCCGGTTACGAGGTGTCGCTGGAAACCAGCGGCGCCCTGGACATTTCCGCGGTCGATCCGCGTGTCAGCCGCGTGGTTGACCTGAAGACGCCGGACTCCAAGGAAGCGCATCGCAACCGTTATGAGAACATCGAGCTGCTGACCGCCAACGACCAGGTGAAGTTTGTCATTTGCTCGCGGGACGACTACGACTGGGCCAACTCCAAGCTGATCCAGTACGGCCTGGACCGACGCGCCGGCGAGGTGCTGTTCTCCCCCAGTCACCATGACTTGAACGCTCGCGACCTTGCTGATTGGGTGGTCGCGGACAACCTGCCGGTGCGCCTGCAATTGCAGCTGCATAAATACCTTTGGAACGACGAGCCAGGACGCTGAAATGACTGAACAAATCACTGACCAAAAACGTGCCGTAATCCTGCTGTCTGGCGGCCTCGACTCCGCCACCGTGGTGGCGATGGCCCGTGCCGAGGGCTACAGCTGCTACACCATGAGCTTCGACTATGGCCAGCGCTCTCATGCCGAATTGGACGCTGCCGCCCGTGTCGCCCGCGACCTTGGCGTGGTGGAGCATAAGGTGATCGGCCTGAATCTCAATGGCATTGGCGGTTCGGCCTTGACCGACAGCTCCATCGACGTGCCTGAGGCGCCCACTGAGGGCATCCCGGTCACCTATGTGCCGGCCCGTAACACCGTGTTCCTGTCGCTGGCCCTGGGCTGGGCAGAGGTGCTCAATGCCCGTGACATCTTTATCGGTGTCAACGCCGTGGACTACTCCGGCTACCCGGACTGCCGCCCAGAGTTCGTCGAGTCGTTCGAGCGCATGGCCAACCTGGCGACCAAGGCCGGCGTAGAAGGGCACGGCTTCCGTATCCAGGCGCCACTGCAAAACCTGAGCAAGGCCGATATCGTCAAGGCAGGTGTAAGGCTTGGTGTCGACTACTCGCTGACTGTTTCCTGCTACCAGGCAGATAATGACGGTCGTGCTTGTAGGAAATGTGACAGCTGCCGACTGCGTGCAGAAGGCTTCCAAGCGGCCGGAATTACTGACCCAACGCGTTATTTCTGATTTATTTAAAATAAGGTGTTGAATAATCCTTAGAAATCAGTATTATACGCGCCACCACACAGCGGGTCGTTAGCTCAGTTGGTAGAGCAGTTGGCTTTTAACCAATTGGTCGTAGGTTCGAATCCCACACGACCCACCATTTTTAGCGGTTTAGAAAATCCGGAAGGCCCACGCAAGTGAGGATTTCCGGGTTTTTTTTTGCCTTGTGCAAAGGCAAGCGTGGGGTTCTCTGAGGAGCGTGACGTACTGCTTACAGGTTAGACATGCAGCCGTCTGGAGTGAACAATAATTTCGCGGGTGGGTTGATGTCAATATGCTGAAGATGGCTTTCGGCTGCCCCTGAGTGCTTCGGATTTCAGGCCTTCAGACAATTCATACGTACTTTGAAACCCGTTATTCACGAGGTCTGAGAATCAGACCGTGTCGGCAGCAGTGCCTGCCTCACGTCGTCAATGACTGCTTTCGCCATTTCGCTCAGATAATGCGTTGCCCAAGCGTAATGCTCTCCACGTGTATCCATCGCGGCATCCACCGCGAGTCTGTGAGCGCAGTGTAGTAACGATGAGGCATGTTCCAGAGCATCGTTCACCGGCATGCCGGCGTTTACACGAAAAACATCTCTCTCTTGCTCTAACGACTGGGCGAATGTTGTCACGCCTACAGTTTTTACTACGGATTGCTGGGTTATGGTTGACCTCCAGGACTTGAAAGGCGATTGCAGAGTTGAGCAGTGCGGATCGGGTTAGTCGAGGAGGGTGGGTCTGGGGATGGCAGGGTCATGTCGTCAACTCCTAGTGCAAGGACTGGGAGGCTGTCACCTGTGCTGCTAAACGGTAAGGGTGGCAGCCGTGCGCAGGTTAGCAGACCGGCGCACTAGGAAAACCGGCGCGCCCAAAGGCGCCCTGCGCACGGCCACCATAAGCTGCAGGCCAAAAAAAGCGCCATGCAGAGGTGGCGCTGTGCGCCTAGTTGCGGTCCAGGCTGCTAAACCTGATCGCTGAGGTGCAGCGACGTGGGCAGGCTAGATAGAGAGGGCTCTAGGCGCAAGCAGTGTGAGTCTCTCTCGGAATTGACCTACTTGTTTAAAGGAAAATTCGTTGAGGGGAGTGCCATCAAGATGTTTTTGACTTTCCTCGAACTACATCAGTTGAGTGACCTGCAGCTGTCATGAGCTACAGCAGCATGATGTCACGCTTTGGCAGACGGTCAGTGAGCGGATAGGTTTAATACGTCAGGGGCTATTTGTATCGATGTAGATGCGGCCTTGTCATTCGCGGCTACCGTCCCGGAGTTGTTTAATCACACAATACGCGCCTCGGTGATTAATTTAGGTTTGTCATGGCCGCTGATCAAGCACGGTGGTGACACTCTCGATTTCATCCAGCCACGTGGCAGTGGTCGGACACCGCCAAGCCACCAGTGTCAGCATCCGCGTGTAGTCGGCAGCAAGGTTCCTGGCAAAAATTGGCTCATGATGTGCTATCCGATTTCGGATACTCCTAACCCCATCCAGTTCGTAGTAAATCATCTGCCGGCATTGCTGAACTGTCAGCCCTGCCGGCATGCCTGGAAATGAAGCTTTCAAGTGGGGCAACCACAAACGATTGTCAAATCGTTGCGTGAAAAGCCGGACCCAAAAAGCAAATTTCAGCTCGGGAATTACTGTATTTGTATTCCCAGCCCGAGCCTTTCCCCTTGCAGTACATAACTCTTTGCGCATGCTAAAACCTGACTGGGGATCTGGAAGGCTTCGCTCAAAGCCTAGGGACCATGGCCATTGGAGGCCGTAGACAGCACTCAAGACGTCTGAAACAGCGTTGCGCACAGCAACCTCGCAAGCCTGCTGAGGCAGCATGAACGCCCCTGATATCTCCGCGTTCCAAGCGTAAAGCGTGAGAGCCTGCCTTGTGTTCAGCATAGTTAGCGTGCGTGCATAGGTCCCAAGGCGCTCCTTGGAAAGCACTTTTTCGACGGCTTGAGCGTCAGCAGCAGAGATTGGCACACAGCTCTCCTTGATATTGCTACTCAACTATCTGTTGACTTGATCAAATATGATCAATAGGATTGATCTACTCGCTCTGGGACTCGTTGGTGGAAACCTCCCCCCGGAGACATGCGAAAAAAGAAGGCTCACCGAAAGGTGGGCCTTTTTCGTATCTGGTCAAATAATTCTCCGCACGATATCGCCAAAACGGACAAGATCACCAGCAAAAAAGTCGAGGATAGCCCCGGTCTTATGGTGTTTCTGCTGTTCACGGAATATTCCTGCAAGGTAAAGGGACTGATCTGATGAGTAGATGTGTCAGGCTGCTGATTCGTTAGCAGCTGTAATTACCGTGCAGACACAAACACATGTTATCGCCCCTGTACTGCTAGCTCGCTGATCGGGTTGCGTGGATGTGGTCTTTAAAGGTGGTACAAAGTTTTGTACCATGGCGACGGCCTGTTGCTACACGGTGTCTGCAAATGACGCCAGTTCCCTCAGGTTCGCCATATCACACCACCTTGCACATGCAGGGGATTCTGAATCCAACCAGAGGAAGTTTCTGGGGATGACCTGAGAAGTCTCAGGAAGGACTCAAACAATGCACGTAATTACCTTTAGCCAGGCTCGCGCCGGTTTAAAGCAAACGATGGACGATGTATGCCGGGATCATGAGCCGACCGTCATCACACGCCAGCGTGGCGATCATGTAGTCATCCTTTCTCTGGAAGACTACAACTCCATGGCTGAGACCATGTACCTCTTGGGTACCGAGTCCAACGCTACACGCCTACGTCGTTCCATCGCACAGCACAAAGCCGGGAAAACCTTCACCAAGGAGCTCCCCCTAAATGTCAGCGAAGCAGAAGCTGAAGAATAAGCGCAACATTCGGGAGAATGTGGCCGTCTCGTTTGTGCCCGATGGCTGGGAGGACTACCAGCACTGGGACAGAACTGACCCGGTCAAACATGCGGCCGTGAACGAGTTGATCGAGGCCTGCCTACGAGATCCATTCAAAGGGCTGGGCAGGCCTGAGCCGCTAAAAGGTGATTTGACCGGTTACTGGTCCCGGCGGATCGACAAAGAGCACCGACTTGTCTATGCCTACGAAAGTGACACGCTGACCATCATTGCTTGTCGTTTCCACTATGCGAAGTAACACAGGGAAAGCTCTACCTGGGGCACTTTTCAGCTCCAGCCCCCGCCAAATGTATTCGCTCCGTAGCGGTCCATCATCATCCTAAGCATCACAGCTGCCTCCTCGTTGTCG
Source organism: Pseudomonas gessardii (assembly GCF_001983165.1). Taxonomy (GTDB): domain Bacteria; phylum Pseudomonadota; class Gammaproteobacteria; order Pseudomonadales; family Pseudomonadaceae; genus Aquipseudomonas; species Aquipseudomonas gessardii. The sequence continues at coordinate 160,514 of NZ_MNPU01000006.1, forward strand.
TCAGCCGGGGCTCGCTCCTGGATGCCAAGATCCGCCCACAAGGTTCCAGGGCCGTCCCACGGCAGCTCATGGCTTAGTCCTGTTGCGTAAGGTGATGGCTTGTCTTCCAGAGAGGTGCAGTCGCCGTATCTTCCAGCGAGCGGACCAATCACAGACAGCGGTTCACCCGTTGCGTCGGAGAGGCTTTGTTCAAACGGAAGTTCGTCTGAGCCCGCATCAAAGATCGCCATCAGCGAAAGCTGCTCAGGCACCTGCTCCAGGTCTTCTGTCACTGGGTCTGGTGTAATCTGCTCAGCCACATAGTGCTCATGCCCTAATGCCCCCTGCACCGCGCTACGTTCATGCAGCACGTTGCGCATGTGCTCGTAGTCGACCTCGATGTAATTCAAGGTTGTCGCGAGATTCGAGTGATTGAGTAGGCTTTTCGTCAGGTGGATGTTCCGCTCTGGCTGTCTCATCAGGTCGGTAGCCAAGGTATGCCTGAACCGGTGCGGGGTCATTCGTGTGCCCGTCTGCACTGTTAGCTTCTTGTACATAGCCTCCACCTGGTCGGTGTCCATTACCTTGCCGTAGTGATATTTAGAAAAGCGATTCACGTTGAACAGCTGATCCCCGGGTTCAAAGCCCAGCCCTTTTGCCGTCTCAAACACCTGTGACAAATGAGGCAGCAGTCCTTCCATAATGGGGATGCAGAATTCCCGATGAGTTTTCTCGGTATCGGCACTTACCATGATCAGCCGTTGCGCCCAGTCGATATCGGCATACCTCAAACACAGCAGTGCATTAAGCCGAATCCCGGTGTAGTAGAACGTTTCAAAGACGGCCAGCCAGAACCAGGCGGGTGTGATTTTGCTGCGTTTCTTGGTTGTCGCCTCTTGTTCAACGAGTGTTCTAAGCCAACTGCGGGCTTTCCTGATCTCGTCACGCACGACTGTTTTGCTTCGTCGTTTGGGAGGGATGACAGAGGTCTTTTTGAACGGGTTAGTTGACGTCCTCGGTAACGCGCCGTGTTCAATGGCGTAACCCCATACCGTGCGCAGATGATTTGAATAGGTGTTCCAGCTCGTCTTAGCCAGGCCACCATCGAGCACCGTCCTACGCCAGTCCAGTACCGCTCGATGGTCAATAGCCTCAACCGCACTGTCATTGAAGTGGCGGATCAACGCTCTGGTCGATGCTCGATAGATGTCTGCAGTCGAGTTTCTAAGGTCATGGGTAACGATGTAGTCCTCGGCCAGGTCCATGGGCGTTGTCATTCAGCGACCTCCTTGGTGTCGAGGCTGAGGCTGACATTGTCGAAGGGGACCTCAGTAAAAAGGACATGCGGATCCTGCAGCAGGTAGCCTTTGAGCTGATTGGTGCGACGCGGGCCAATGACATTGCAGTCCCAGATATTCAGTTTCTTTGCGGTCTTGCGGTGCAGTTTCTGTTTTTCAAAGCTGCGCTGAACCAGCTCCCAGCCTTCCAGACGCAACGGTTTGGCCTGCTGCTCCACGTCAGGGAATTCTTGGGCGTAGCGCTTGAAGATCCCCGGAGTGACCAACATGGCGGTGCCGTCTACGGTGTGAACCAGGGCTCTAACATCATTGATGATGAGATGCCGGGAGGCGATCCCGGTCTTCAACCAATCAACGAATTTCAAGCCTAGGTCAGTGCTATTGCTTGTCATCGGTTTCATTACTTCGGTGTTTGCTGAAGATTCACTTTTCACGTCCGTGTCGACTGTTGTCGGTTCCGGCGGGAGGGTGTCCGTCATGGAGGTGGAGTTGTTTTCAGTTGATAGGGAAGAGGGGACGCGGTTAAACAGGGTCAGCAGATCCTCAAGGTCTTCGTGTTCATTGGGTGATGCTGGCCCGAGGTGGGTGGGGTGCTGGTCAATGGGCTCGGCTTCGGCAATACCTGCAGTCTTGTGTTGAGGTTGAGCGCGGACTTGTTTGAGCTTCTCCTCGCTGGGTTCGACGCTTGGGTTGCCCGCCTCGACCTCAAGCGTGCCGAAGTAAGATTGAGGTCGATCCTTGGGATCGTTCCAGATCAGCGCGGGCGAGAGCTTGAGTAGCGTGAAGGTGTTTCTCCAGCCCCGGTCGTTGTCGACCGTCACTTTCCAAATCGCCTTGTCTTGAGCGTTTCTCTGGATCACGCCCTGGTCCTGGAGCAGGTTGAAGAACGGCGCGTTGGAGCTGGGAATGCCCTCGATACCTTGTGCCAGCAGATAAGCGCGCAGTTGATCGGCAGTCGGTTTGCTGACGAGCCATAGAGCATCATCTGACAGCCAGCCATCCGACGGACCGTCAGCCTGGTTCAGTTTGAACTTGTCTCGCACCAGGTGCCGCAAGCCATCAGCCAGTTGGCGTTGCAACGATTGTCTGGGGGCGCTGACGGCTCGCTCTGGATTGCCTCCGAGCGCCTGGGCAACAGAGGCCTGGTCGGCTTTGATGACGATCTCACCCAGGATGCCAGCATGTTCGTACTGGCCGGCGAGGGTGAATATCAGTTGGGCCCACAATTCTGGAAAGCCGCAGAGCCAATCGAGGATTTCGGGCGTGAGCACCTGGGCATAAATCAACGATGCCGCAGCGCCGTGCAGTTGGTAGTTGCGATCTTTCACGTATTTGAATCGATAGGGGTGACTCAACGGGCCGTGCCAGGGGTGCCAGGTTTCCCCGGCGGCAGTTTCAATGTACATATCCACGGCTATCTTTCCCAAATCATGGATAAGCGCGCCATAGGCTGCGGCAGCCGTCCACGCCTCAGCCTGTGCCGATTGCGACTCGGGTGGGGCACCAATGGGGAGTAAGTAGGTTTGTCGGATCTTAAGGGCATAGGCAACGATCTCCAGCCCGTGATCAAGCATTCCGCCGAGGTGTGCATGGTGGTGATTCTCAGAGGCAGGGAGCTGCTGGACCAGTTCTGCGAAGCGTTCAAGCGGGTGCCTGTAAAGCTTTGCAAATTGAAGGCGTGACAGGGATGCGCGCTGCCAGATGTTCTCAAGTAGCTTTTGTCGCCGTGGGGTATTCAGCAATTCCACGCCAGACGCTGGTTGCAAAAAATTGGTGTGAGAGGGGACCGCTGGGTTTGCTGCTTTTTTGCGGCGCAAGAGTGAAAACATCACGAGCTCCATAAGTGGTTATGGGCCGGCCTTTTCCTCTATTCAGTACCTACTGCTCAATGGAAAACCATTACCAATTGGTTGTCTCAATTGTTGGGCGATATGACATCGCTTGCGATTGATGGAATGCATTTTGGACAAATTTAGAAACATGATGAAGCAGGATGGTTCTCTTTGAAATGTAGGTTTTTTCTGTTCAAGTTGGTGTAGGTTAGTTTATGGGTTGACTATATTGAGAGGATTGGTCTGAAGGAGTGTTAGCCCTTTCCGCTAGGCGGCCCTTTCAGATAGGGCTTTTACCTTTGTTATCCATTCCATTGGCTTTTAAACATGCCATTTCCTTTTGGGATGGTTGATTGGTGGTTGCAGTTTGATCTCATTGGTGTGCTGCGAGTGGTAATAGGAAGATTTTTGGGATATGTAGGAAATTTCAGATAATTTTCAGTTTTTTCTAGGAGTCTTGTGAGCATGCGGTTTTTGGTTTATACCGTTTTTCAATAAACAGCCTTCGTTTTGAGCGTCAGAGGGGAGCGCCAGTATGAAATTTCAATGTACTCCACAAAGCTTAGGATTTGGGGTTGGAAAGGTGATGCGTTTTTTGATTTTCGATTCAAAACCTTTAGTGCGCTGGATTGCAAGATTGACTTTGCTTGTGTTGTTACTGATAGCTGGAGCCTATTTTGTTCATTGGTTTATCAGTTTTTTTATGTCGTTTTTGAGCCTTGGTCTAATTTTGTGGGCTATTGGTAAAGGCGATTTATCAAAATTATCCTCCAAGAAGGAAGGAGGTCTACGTTTGACGAGTGCTGATGGCTATCGATATGGGGAGGCTGGATATGGTTATTATATCAACGGCTATCGAATTGACGCTGATGCAGATAATACAGCCTCCCACTGATGCGCTATATTCCCTAATATTAGACGATTTGATTTTAACTTTTCTTCTCTTCGTCAGGTCCGTGAATTGCATCGTTTGCCCCTTGGGTCGCAAACTCTGCGCCTTGAGATCCTGCATTTTTCACGGGGTCAGTTCCACTTTGAAGGCCACTTATCAGTGATGATCCAACACTGATTCCTGCCCATCCAAGGGCACCAATCCAGAACATTGGCATAATGATAAACATCGAAGCCATTACGAAATTAAGAATTGCATCTTGTGTTGCGGTGTTGAGCCCCATAACTGGGTCGAGACTGAGATGTGGTGATCCAGAGCCGTAGAGAGCATCCAGGATGGTACTGTCAATCCATCTGGCGAGCTGGAACCAAAAGTCTACAAAGACTAATGCGAAGAAAATCACGCTCATAGTCATCGCAACTTTCAGTTGGTATGCTCCTATAATCAAGGCGATAGGTAAACATATCACCATTGCCATTTTCAAGAATGCCATCACCATTGGAAGTGCTTGTCTCAGCATGTCCATAGCCGGAAAGTACCCCACTGATCCAAGAGCGATACCAAACGTTCCTACTGCGCGCGCGGCACCATTCCAAATCGTTCCACCCACCTGGCCACCGTAATCGGTATAGACAGCCGCCGTAATTTGATTGGATGGTGAAACCAACTGCCGGGTCAGTGCTTCACCCACCTGTTCTTGAGATAGCCATCTGGCCCAGCCAAAGAAGCGTGATCTCAAGTCGGGGTCGATCTGTTCCTGTAATCGCGCCTTCAATCCGATAGTGCTGTCTAGCCACCACTGTTTGCACGTTGGGTAGCCTCCGCCCCCAGATACTTGCGGGAGACCGACATCCCGCGTCGAGTTGTATGGCCAAGGTGTTCTAGGCGTTCGGGAATAGTCTGTGTCGTAATAACCGGGGGTGTTCAAGAAGTACTTCGATCCGACCCAGCTCAAGTCGGCAAAAGCCCCTGATTTTGGGTCTTCGGCGATCACCTCAGGATTACGCATAAACAACCGCGCCCGCGAACGCCCGTAACAATCCCGAGTGAAATCCGCAACCTCCTGGACCAGCAACGGATTGTTGATCCTCGTATTATTCACCTCCATTCGCATCTGCCGCAGATCCGTGCCACAAGGAATGGATGCCACAGCCCCACTGGTGACGGCTTTGGACAGCGCGTGCATAAAAGCCCACCATACCGGCATCTGCGCACTTTTCCCTGCGAGGGTGCTGAATGAGGTATTCCAACCCGTTTCCGTAGGCGTGGGCAGTTGATACTGGCATTGGCTGGCCCGGGAATGGTCGAACTCCAGGGTGTCGAAACCGACGTTGATCACTGGAAGCGCACAAAAAGCCACCACCACGTACCCCACGTAGACATTCGTTTCAATACGCGCCAGGGACAGAACACCTTTGTTCCCTTCATCCGCACCCTCACCGCGAACCTTCAACCATTCGCGGATCACGATGACGGCGAAGGGCAAGGCGTAGAGGCCACTGTCCTCGATCATTGACCAGATACCGTTATTGATGATCCAACCCACAAGGGTCAGGTAGTACTCCAGGTAATCGTGGGTATAGAGCGTCACACCTGACCTCCTGATTGAAAGAATGCCTTGTTCAGCTCAACGAGCAGCAACAGCAGAACCACCAGAAACTCTGCTCTGCGCAGGCGTTTACGCTGGTGCATTGAAAGGGTGAGGCGAGCCTTGAGCTTGAGCCAGAACAGCGTAACGACGCTGTACAGGGTTAAGCGCCAGGCCAGCAGGTATCCGTAGTTGTCTTCTCGCCACTGGTGAAACTGCTCCACATCGTCAAAGACATGCATGAGCAAGGCGCTGAAGAGGAGCGTGCCGATGCTGATGACAAACAGCGTCAAAAGCCCGATGCCGACACTTCGCAGAAGCCTCTTGATCATTGATGGTATTGCGGTTGAGTTGGGGGGCTGAACATTGGGCATGGACAGGTCCTTATCTTCTGTCTTGATCGGAGCGTTGTAATTGATCCAGTCGACCGGTTTCGGGGTCGCCCTGGAGCACGCCTCGGGAGTTTTCGGTGCGTTCCTGACCACGCTCGATGATGGTCATCGGCGAGTTCTTCGCCAGTTGCTGACGCATATCGAGCTCCATCTTCAGGTTGGAGATTTCCTGTTGTAGGGAGGCGCTCTGAGTGCCCACGGCCTGCACGGCCAGATCGTTGGCCGCGACATTCGGCTCCCTGCTACCGGCGAGGAGGGTTCGTTGGAGCAGCAAGGCTTTTTCCAGTACATCGGACAGTGCGACTTCCGAAGCCAGGCGCCGGGCGAGAATGTCCTGGTCCCGCTCATCTTTCAGGGCGGCGATTACGCCACGGGTGATTGGCAGCGAGTTGCTGCTGGCGGCGTTGAGGTTTTCCGCTGACAGGGTTTTGCTGCCATTGAGCAATTCCTGTAGCGTCTTGAGTTTGGTTTCGTAGGTTTCCTGGATCAGCGGCGTCAGCCCTACACCCGCAGAGGTCACGGTTTTTGGGCAGCTGTTGCAGGTCTGTTGCTGCTGCTCACCCAGGACTCGATTGGCAAAGGTGGTGGCCTCTTGCGGTGAGGCCCAAACATTACAAACCAGCCCGTTATTACAGGTGTCTTTGCTGATGGACGAACTGTCGTCGGCGGAGCGTCTATTCAGCAGGTTGTAGCCGGCCTTTGCGACGTCTTCCACAATACGGATCGGCTTCTGCCCGGACCCGCCGGCTCGATCACCTCCTACCCAAGTCACACCGTCATCGCCGCCTTTATCCTCCACTTGTTCGACGGCAGAGACTGCATCGCGGTTAGAAGTCAGGGCCTGGCTCATCGCCTGGCCTTCGGCGAGCGACCCCCAGCCCATCTGGTTGCCGGCAATGTCTGCCATCTTGTTGGCGATTGCCCGGCAGGTGCCTTTGGAGCGATCAAAATCCAACCTGGCTTGCAGGATTCCATTGGTGATCAGGTTGTAGAGCGCGGGGTTGGCACGTTGCAGAATCAACGCCGGCAGTGACGCGACGGCACTGGTCGCGTTCTGTACCACGGACGTCATGATGTTCTGGAAGCCCTCTGTGGCGCCGTTCAGCTGGTTCTCCAGGGTGTGGCTGAGGCTCATGTTTCCGCAGATCAGATTGCTGTTCCAACTGCCCCCCACGGAAATACTGTCCATATTGCCCACGCTGCCCATCGTCACCGCATTTCCGCCGCCGATGCTGTAGAGCACCTCGTCACCAATGACACTGCCGGACGTCTCAATATTGATCGGGTCGTTGGCAAAGGCGGTTGCGCTGGCAACACAACACACCAATCCGGCGGCCCATGGGATGAGTTTCATATGCTGCTCCAATAGGTACTGTTCAAAGGAAGTCCGTGCTGCCAAGAAAGGTTTGGCCGCGCCGCTGGCAGCAGGAATACGGCCGCCAAAGTGCCCAGGCATAGCCGCCATCCTGGGATTGAATGTTCATCCCCAGATTGGGAAAGGCGGAGCACGATGGACTCGGAATGGGCGTCAGCTCCTGCCACTTGCCGGTGAAGGGCAGACCTTCCCTCAGCTCTCCGGCAGGCCAATAACCGGGGTAGGGCAGGGCACGCATCGGCAGGTAGACATGGGGTTGGCCAACCCGCGTCGTAATGTCCCCGGCGCGCTGGGCAATCACTGCACCAGCCTTGTAGTCATTGGGTTGGTGAAGAAAGCCACTTCGGGGGTAAACGTTTCCCCACAGATCGACGGTAAACAGGCTGCCGACTTCACGCATTCCCGGAATCAAGGCTTCGGGATAAACGGACTCGGGAATGCCGTAACGCCAGGCAATCGGGTCGAGTGCGCTGAGGAAATACGGAACCAACGGCAGCGTTGCCCCTTGGCAGGCATAGCCGGACGCGCTGGCGAAATGGCTGAAGGTCGCGCCGCCTGGATGACCAATAACATCGGCCTCCTTGAACTTCGCAATATTGTTTTCACCAATGTGATTGGTGGTCCCGTCGTTTCCGGCCTGCGCCATGGGGTTGGGCGAGCCGAGAGGCGACATCTCGATCCAGGGGTTCATCCCAGTGTCGGAGTAGGCCGACACCACGGCATCCGGGACAAAATGGCGGACCTTGGTTGAGGTTTTGACCTTGCAGCCGAAGGGCGTACAGCGCAGCCAGTAGCAGACACCCACGACCATGTACTCCAGGCATTGCGGGGAGAGGGACGAGGCGATGATTGCGGCCGAGTTGATAGCGGCGGAGGCGGAAAAGGACAGGCTGAAAATAGCAGCCAGGGAAAAAGATCGGAGCAGTTGAGGGCTCAGTTTCATTGCTGAGCGCTCCGGGCGTTGTTGATGAGCTGAATGGCGACGGCCACATCTGGTTCGCCGTACACGACGTAACGGCGGTCTACCACCACCGCTGGGATTTTCTCGATTCCCAGGCTCCAAGCGTCGGTAAGACCCTGCTGAGCTTTTGCTAGGTCGTTTTGGAGGCGTTTCCCTTCGGGGCTGATCAGATAGTGCTGAAAGTACTCAGTGGCCTGGTTTGGGTCTGCGGGTAGCTGCTGAGAAAGTTGCTCTTCAAGGTGGTGTTGCTCGTCAATGAAAACTACACGGGCATCTGCAGGGGCGCTCACCGGGTGGGCCTGGTTGGTGAACACCCATGTTTCGGCGTTGGCAGTAGCGGTCGCCAGCAGCACGGGTAACAAAAGCAACGGCTTCCATTTGCGGCGTAAAGGGGTGAGGTTGGTCATGACTACAAACCTGAGGTGAGTTCAGGTGTAGCAAATCAGTTAGCAAAGAAGCGCTGCATCGGGAAATGAGATTTGGGTCGGGTGAGTATTTTATTTTTACCGTTACAGCAGGTAGATGTGCTACACGCTCTAGTGCTCTGAGCGGTTAATTAATTTTCCTACAAGCGACGATATACTATTCACCCAATGTCATGGATTGGTTATACGCATGCCTCGGCCAGCTTCTCCCTGCACTTTAACTCCTTCTGATCTCATTACCCTGCAAGGTTGGATGAGGATGAGTACGCTGGGACAGGCCCTTGTTGAGCGGGCTCGCATCCTGCTTCTGTTGGCTGATGGAATGACACCCAAGGCCGTCAGCGACCAGTTGCAGGTCACACGGCCGACGGTATTCAAGTGGCGAAAGCGCTATCTGGAAGCTGGAATTGAAGGGCTGAAGGATCTGCCGCGCAGCGGTCAGCCACTCAAGCTTGGGCTGAAGAAAATCAACGAAATTCTCACGCTGACGACCCAGCGCGTCCCCAAAGAGGCCACTCACTGGAGCGTTCGCGTGATGGCCAAATATGCTCGGGTCACCACGTGGCAGGTTCGACAGCTCTGGGCGGCTTCCGACCTCAAACCCCATCGCCTGAAGACCTTCAAGATCAGCAATGATCCCCATTTCGCCGACAAGGTTGTCGACGTGATTGGGCTTTATCTGAACCCGCCGGATATGTGATTCTGGATAACAGCTCAACCCACAAAACTGCCGCCATCAAGCAGTGACTGGAAAAGCATCCACGCTTCAAATTGCACTTCACCCCGACCAGCGCATCCTGGCTGAACGCCGTGGAGGGCTGGTTTGCACAACTGGAAAGACGAGCTCTGTACCGGGGCGCCTTCACCAGCGTGGCCGATTTGAAAACAGCTTCCGTCAATTTATCGAAGCTCATAACGAGCACTCAGCCAAACCCTTTAAATGGAACAAAACGGCTGAGGCCATCATCAGTTCGGTGCATAAAGCAAAACTGAGCGTGATCAAAAATAAGTTAATTTATTAACCGCTCAGGGCACTAGATGAAGACTGTCCCAGGTGGTCACGTTCAGCCCTCACCCTACCGGACTGCCTGGCTCAAGCATTCAAGGGGCTTTCGCAGGCTCCCTCCGTTATTTCACGTCCCCTTTAAGGCAAAGAGGTATCTACAAAACCCGGGGTTCTTCAGTCGGCACAACCTTTCAGTGCAGCATGGACAAGTTGAGCTGCCCCAGGCTCGCAGCCAGACTCAGTCGCGCAGTCTGCCAGGAGATTAGCGCCTGGATATGTTCTTGTTCGGCGTTGGCATAAGCCGTCAGCGCATTGAGCAGTTCGATCATGCTACCGACACCACTCTGGTAACGACCCTGAACCACTTCAAGGCTCTGTCGGGACTGATCGACCAACTCTTGTGTGCGTTGTAGGCTGCGAGTCTCGATGCTAAGGGTTTGGTAAAATTGCCAGGTTTCGAGAACCACGCGTTGTTCGATGTCGGCCATCTGCGCTTGACTGGCTTCTTGTCTGGCCATGGCGTTGCGAATCTGATAACCACGCTCAAATCCTTCAAACAGCGGAATGGTGAGCTGCACCCCAATGCTCTGGTCTCGCTGACGAAAATCGCCATTGATGCTGGTGGTTTGGGTGCTGTGACTGCGCGTCAAGTTACTCACTAGCGACAAGGTGGGGCGGCCTGCCGCCCGGGCATCTTCTATGGCGGCCTGCGAGGCTTTTACCTGGGCCGCTGCGGAGAGTAGACCGGGGTTGTTGAGACGCGTTTCGATCAGCAGGTCATCAATGGATTTGACAAAGTCAGTAGCAGCAAACGTGTCCAGATCACTGGCCAGATCCAGCCTTGTCTGCGGTGATAGCCCCATGCGCAGGGCCAGCACGCCGCTGCTATGGATGAAAGCGCCCTCGTCGCGAGTGACGCGTAACCTAGCTTGCGACAGAGCCGTCTGGGCTTGCAAGCGGTCTGACAGCGCAGCAGCGCCTGCTTTGAATTTGGCGTCGGCAGCTTCGAAATTCTGTGCGGCCAGCCTTTCTACTTGCAAGGCCGCAGTCAAGGTACGTTGCGCGGCCAACACTGAGTAGTAGGCTTGGCTAGCGACCACGAAGGCGTTCTGCAGAGCTGCATCCTGGCTGGCATTGGCCACACTAAGTAGTTGCTGAGCCATGTCCAAGGCCGCGCTCCGTCGCCCAAAGTCGAGCAGTACCCAGCTCAGCGACAACCCATAGCTGTTGCTAAGCTGGCCGTCGCGGCGAGAGAGCTGGGGTACATTCTCATAATCGAACTCCTGATGACTTCGGTTGCTGCTGGTAGCCCCTGTGAGCCTAGGCAACCAGGCCGAGCGGGCGGTGCCGATCTGCGCCGCCTGGGCCTTAGCATTAGCCCAAGCAAGGCTGATCTTCGGGTCATTACAGAGTACATGCTCGATGACGTTTTCCAGAGTTAGTACGTGGCTGATAGAAGGTAATGTGCAAGCGGCCCCCGACAGATGTCTCTGGGGAGAAAGTACCTGTTTCTCGGTATCGAATACATCAGGCTGATAGGCTATGGCTGGTGGCTGAACCATTGCTAACCCTACGAACAGTGCAATCTGAGCGCGCATCAGGTCTGTTCCGTCGTTGCCATGGTGCGTTCCTTCACGGCTAGGCTCGCGGTGCTGGCATCCATCGACACTCTTCCTTGGTCGAGCACCACCACTCGGTCGGCGGAGTTAATAGTCTCGGGCCGGTGCGCAACGATCAGGCGGGTGATTTTCAATTCGCGGATGGCGGCGTTGACCCGCTGCTCGCATTGCACGTCCAGATGGCTGGTGGCTTCGTCCAATAGCAGGATCCGTGGCCGCTTGAACAGTGCTCGGGCTAGCACCACACGTTGCTTTTGCCCCCCGGACAGTACGGTTCCCATATCGCCAACTAGTGTGTTGTACCCCATCGGCATGCTGCGTATATCGTCATGGATAGCAGCCATGCGCGCGCATTGTACGACCCAGTTCATGTCCATATCTGCGGCGAAGAAGCTGATATTTTCGGCAATAGACCCCGCGAACAACACATCATCCTGCAGTACCGGCCCGATAAGGCTGCGCAGGTCGTGCAGACCGAGCTGACGCAGTTCCAGACCGGCGATGCGAATCTGGCCGTCAGTGACTGGCAGATTGCCTAGTAGAATGTTGAGCAGAGTACTCTTACCACAGCCAGAGGGCCCCACGATGGCTATCGATTCTCCAGCGTGTATTTTCAGTGTTAGGTTATCAAGCACCCACGGGTCTTGCTCCGAATAGCGAAATCGCACGTCTTGCAATTCGATACTGGCTTCACGCTTGGCGAGGTTGTGTTGGTCTAACTTTTCGTCGTTGGGTTCAGCGTCGTGCAAGACGATGTCGGCCAGGCGCTCTCCCTGCAATTGCAGCATTCTCAGTTCGAAAAACCGGTCAATCAGGCTACCAACACGACTATCGAACTGCATCTTGTATGCGCTGAATGCCATAAGGATGCCGACCGTGAAAAGGCCGTCCATGACCATCCGAGCACCCAACCAGATCACCACGATGTTTTGCACGCCAAATAGCAGACCATTCATCTGCTGATAGAACAAATGCAGCTTCTGGGTGCGTAGACCGGCATTGATCTGTTGCACCAGCAGGCTTAACCACACAGCTCGACGTTCGTCTTGGCGTTGAAACATCTTCAACGGCCGGATTCCCCGGATAGTCTCCAAAAAGTGAGATTGCTGCCGGGCGGCATGGACGATCTGCTCCTCGGTGGCTTTACGTAGCGGGCCATACCAAGCCCAGCGCCCTAGCGCGTACAGGATCATGGCAGTGACGGCCACGGCTGCCAGCATAGGGCTATAAATTAGCATCATAACCAGAGTAGCGATGGCCATGATCCCATCCAAGATCGCCGATAGAAAGGCTGTGGTAAGGGTCTGCTGGATGCTGTCGACGGCGCTGAAGCGCGAAACCACATCGCCCAGGTGGCGTTTTTCAAAGTATTGATTCGGTAGGCGCAGTAGATGGCCGAACACGTTGGAGCGCCATTGCACGTTGAGCAGGGTGCCCATATGCATCATAACCCAGGCGCGCACACCACTGACCGCCTGTTGCATGAGCAGCAGCAGGCCGAAACCGATGGCCAGAGTGGTGAGCAGGTCATAGTCATTACTAACGATGACGTTATCGATTGTCCATTGAAGGAAAAAGGGACTGATCAGGGAAAAGATCTCCAGTGTTCCGGCTAGGATGACAATCTGCACCAAAGATCGGTATAGGCCGGTAACTTTGCCTAGCATGCTTATTAGGCGGATGCGCTCAGGAACTGACTGTTTTTCAAAGTGGCTTTCCGGCCACAGCTCCATAGCCACGCCTGTAAAGCTTTGGGATACCTCGTTGAATGTAATCGAGCGCGGGCCGTAGGAGGGATCGTGAATGGTGACCCCTCGCCCGTCGATGCTTTTGAGTACCACGAAGTGATTGAGATTCCAGTGCAGGATACAAGGGAGCTTGAGCTTGCTCAGCCCATCCTGCTCCAGCCTAACCGCACGAGTGCCAAAACCCAGCTTGTGAGCACTTTGCGTCAGGTACTTGAGCGATGTGCCCTTGAGCGACACATTGAAACGGCTGCGCAGAGTCCGCAGGTCACAGTGGTGTCCGTGGTAGCCCGCGACCATTGCCAAGCAGGCCAGGCCGCATTCAGTGGCTTCGGTCTGCAGTATCATGGGAAGGGGTCGGCCTAATCGTAGCGCAAGCATATCCAGTACAGCCATGGCTAGGCTCCTATAGTTTGCCGGTCAGGCTGTACAAGGGTTCCAGGATCCACTCATAGAGACGGCGCCGATCCTGGATTATGTCCGCTTCGAGCAGCATGCCGCTTTGGAGGGGCCTTTGCTGTCCGTAAGCAGTGATTTTTTGGTCATTCAAACGTATGCGCAATCGATAGAACTGTTCACCGTTGAGGCCGACATTTGGCACGCTACCGACCATGCTGGCTAGCTCGCTGAATGAGATACTGGTGCGCGAAATCGAATGAACCAAGCCTTGGTACTTGCCGAACTTCTGGTAGGGAAATGCCTGGTATCTGATGAGTACCGTATCGCCCGGATTAATGAAACCGATGGATCTGCTCGGGGCGTAGAGCTCGGCCTCCAGAGGAGTATCGTGTGGCATGATGCTGAGCAGGGCCTTTGAGGTGTCCACCGTCTGCCCGACTTCTGCCAGGGCGGCCGTGATAATGCCTGCTTCGGGAGCCGTGATAAGTAATACGCGCCGGGCTTCGCTTTCGGAAAATTCCTGCTCTACTACCGAAATTTGGCGCTCTATATCGGCCAACTGGTTGTCTTGACGAGCGTCAAGCCCGGCTCGTTCGTTACGCTTCTCGGTCAGTTGTTGTGTCAGGGTGGTCCGGTCGCGCTGCAGTCCTTGAAGGGTTTGCCGCTGCCCCAGCAACTCGGCCTGACGCTGCTGAAGCTGGTCCATGGAAATGTAGCCCTTTTCCATCAAGCCTTGATAGCGTCTGGCAGCATCGGTAGCCAGCACTACTCGCTCGTGCTGGCTTTGCGTTTGGTTGGCTTGCGAAGTCAGCTCAAGCAGCAGACTGGTAATCTTGCTATCGAGTGTTTCACGCTCATGTGTCTGCAGGCGCCGGATTTTTTCCAGTTCGCCCAGCAGCGAGTCACGCCGTGCGGTGAGTTGCAGGCTTATATTCGCCTGCACCGGCCCAGAGTCGCTGCCATAGCGCTCGCTACTCAGACGCACAAGTGGGTCGCCACGCTGCACAGACTGACCTTCATGGATCAGCTTTTCCAGAACGATCCCCGCTTGAGGAGCGTGGACTTTTACCTGCCCGGTGGCTGGTAACAACTGACCATTTACCGTACTGCGCTTGGTATAGCTACCCCAATACATGAAGCCAATTACTACGGCAGCCAAGCAAAGTGCTCCCAGTGCCAAAAATGCAAACGACGTCGGCGGGATAAGAATTATCTCACCCAAAGCGTCTTTCCTCTGGCGCACTAAAACTTCGTTGCGAAACAGTGGGGCACGAGTGCTCATTTCACAAGACCTTTACGGAAATGGCGGTCGATAGCTGGCATGGCTTACTGGCAATCCATTTCATGAGTGCTTTTTTATCATCCGTTAATAGCGCGATGCATATGTCGGAGCGGCGAAAAAACTACCAGCATTGTTGTCGAAAATCAATGTCGCGGAGGCATTGGATAGATTTGATTATTCGGAATTAAATTATCCGAAAACACTTGAGTTTTGAAAATTTCAGGTGGGCGTAGAAACCAATTAATTAGAAATTTGGAGGAGGCTGTAGCGGGATTAGCGCTGAAAAAGTGTAAAGAGTGTAAATTATTTTGCAAGCTTAAAGCTGTTATAGTATACCAATGCCTCTTATAGGTGGCAGCCGTGATTTGTATTAAAAAGCACTACGAAGTTTTTCTTTTCCTAAAAGTTTACGTCTGAGCTGCTTACTCCGTAATCTTATAGTTATGACACTGCTGTGCGTGACGATGTGATGGCAATCCACACCATCTAGCATCGCAGTAGCAGTACTCGCCCCCCCCCCCCAGGAGCGCGAGCGAGTTATTGTGTTTTACGAGCCAGTCCTGATAGTTCAGCTTTTCTAAGACGGTTCCCGGCTAAGGTGGATGATATTATTTATTTGGTGGTCGCGGCACAGAAAAATCAGATCGTGCAGGGCCTATTTCCTAGGGTGCGCCGGTGCTTTTCGGCGAAAAATTGTAGGGGCGAAGCTTTCTCTGAGTACCTGGAGATAACTGGCATGGGGTACTAGCAAGCCATTGCGTTATTCATTGATAGCGTGAAGGGGCTGCCGAGAAAATTGTCGCATAACTATCAGTGATCAGTCTGGCGGATTGTTAGGCGACCTGTTTTATCTGCACCAAATTATTAGCGGAATATCTGCGATCTGCAGTTTTTCGAAAATAATTGACGCAGCTGTTTGAGCTATGAAATTGTAAATTTAATGAGGTTTGCGGACTGCGTGGAATGGATGCCAATGATGCGTAAAATATGTAAATCATCTTGCAGCTCAGAATCAGATATATCTTTTCGGTATCACTCTCCCAGCGGGGATATAGTGACCGCTGGTGTTTATCGAAGAATGAGTCGACAGATTTACGGCTCTGCCAACATGCCGGAACAGTTATGGGCGCATGCCCAGGACCTTTTAACTGAAGCGACAATGGCTGGCATTGAAAACCCTGTGATAGTTGGTGCTATTCCATTTTCTAAAACTTCTTTTCCGGAGCTTTTTATCCCGCTGTCCTATAGTCGTGATTTTGTGAGGCGTGATACCAAAACAAGTAAAAAGCTCAACTTAAAAAGCGGGAGTAGTCCCCTGTCTTTAGATGGTTCGTTTATTTCTGCCGTCGCCGAAGCTTTACGAAAAATCTCCAATAGGGAACTGGATAAAGTCGTGCTGTCGAGAACACTTGATCTCAAGGTTGAGTTACAAGACTCAGGGCACACGATTGTCGATAGACTGCTGAGACTCTATCCACAGGCTTATAATTTTTACTTGCCGCTGGACAAGGATCATTATTGGCTGGGTGCCAGTCCGGAGCTGCTGGTGCGGCGTCAAGGCGCCAGTGTCGAATCCTTTCCACTGGCCGGCTCTGCCGCCAGGAGCTCTCAGCCTGATCAGGACCGACATGCGGCGCAGGCATTGTTCGATTCACAAAAAGACCGTCGTGAGCATCAGTTTGTAGTCGACGAAATTGCCCGTCTACTGACGCCGGTCAGTGAGCCTATGAGAGTTCCGCCCCCCCCCCTGCTGGTTCCGGCAGGGCCGCTATGGCATTTAGGTACACCGATAAGTGCAACGTTGAAGGCGCCATGGCCCAGCGCGATGGAGCTGGCTGCTCGCTTGCACCCCACTCCAGCGGTCTGCGGTTATCCAACACAGTCGGCATGGGAGCTGATCGACCGTCTCGAGCCTCACGCCAGAGGCTTGTATGCCGGGATGGTCGGTTGGACCGACGCCCAAGGTAACGGAGAGTGGGCCGTGACTATCCGTTGTGCCCAGTATCACGCCGGTACGCTGCGCTTGTTCGCTGGCGCCGGGATTGTCGCAGATTCCTCGGTAGAGTCCGAGTGCCAGGAAACCAGTACCAAGTTCAGCACCTTGTTACGAGCACTGGGTATCACCGATGAGGCATGCGCATGACTGTCGCATTCACACCCTGGCCGAATGAGTTCTCGCAACGCTACCGCGACAAGGGCTACTGGCAAGACTTGCCATTGACAGAAATCCTCACACGGCACGCCCAGGAGCGCTCCGACGCAATCGCCATAATCGATGGTCAGCGGCAGTTCGACTATCGGCAGTTCAAGCAACTGGCTGACCGACTGGCTGGTCACTTGCAGAGCCGAGGTATCGGACAGGGTGACACTGCTTTGGTCCAACTGGGCAATCGGGCCGAGTTCTACATCGTGTTCTTCGCACTGTTGAGTATCGGCGTGGTTCCGATCAACGCTCTGTACAGTCACCGGCGCCTCGAATTGTCGGACTATGCCGCCCAGATCAAGCCCCGGTTGCTGATCGCTGAACAATGCCATCCGTTGTTTTGTGATACCGCTTTTATTGATGAACTATGCTGCACGTATTCTGGGCTTGAGGTACTTTTGAGTTCGACGGATCCACAGAGCCGCACGTCACTGGAGGCGTTACTGGCCCGGGATCCTGCTACGCCACTCAGGCTGTCCCCTACCGATGCCGGACAAGTCGCCTTTTTCCAGTTGTCTGGCGGCAGCACCGGGACTCCCAAGCTCATCCCACGTACCCACAACGATTATTTCTACAGCGTGCGACGTAGCGTACAGGTCTGCCGGCTTCTGTCGAAAGACCGCTTTTTGTGTGCCCTTCCTGCTGCGCACAACTATCCGTTGAGTTCGCCCGGCGCGCTAGGCTTTTTCTATATCGGCGCCTGTGTGGTCATGGCGACCAATCCAGAGCCCTACGAGTGTTTCCGGATCATCGAGCGCCACTCGGTCACTCATGTGGCCTTGGTGCCTTCGGCTGTCGCACTCTGGATTCAGGCCGCGCGCCAGCCGCCCCAGCGCCTGAGCTCACTCAAGCTGATCCAGGTCGGTGGGGCTAGCTTTTCTGAGCATCTGGCAAGGCAGGTGCCGCCAACTTTCGGTTGTCGGTTGCAGCAGGTCTTCGGCATGGCTGAAGGAATGGTGGCCTACACAGACCTGGATGATAGCGATGAAGCACTATTCGCTTCCCAAGGGCGTCCGATGAGTGCAGATGACGAGGTGCGGGTGCTAGGCGCCGACGGTCAGACCGTTGCGGATGGCTGCGTCGGCACGCTTGCTACCCGAGGCCCCTACACGGTGCGCGGTTATTACCTGAGTCACGAGCACAACGCCACGGTTTTCGATGCTGAAGGTTTCTATCACACTGGAGATTTAGTCAGGCGTAGTGCCGATGGCCGGCTCAATGTGGTGGGGCGTGTTAAGGACCAGATTAATCGTGGTGCCGAGAAGATTGCAGCCGAAGAAGTTGAGCGGCTGTTGTTGTCGCACTCATTGATCATACAGGCCGCACTAGTCGCTTATACCGATCCTCTGATGGGAGAGAAGAGCTGCGCTTTTCTGGTCAGTGAGGCGACCTTGTCGTTGCCGCAGGTGCGTGCTTTTCTCCGAGAATGTGGTATCGCCGAATACAAGCTTCCCGATCGCATCGAATACATCGATCAAATGCCGCTTACTCCCGTTGGAAAAATCAACAAGGTGTTTCTCCGGCAAACTTTCAATCAGAGCTCGTCATGACCATCGCAAGAATCACTGACTACCCGATGCCTGCCGTATCCGACTTTCCTGCCAACCGAGTGAACTGGACGGTCGATCCACAACGCGCCATATTGTTGGTGCACGACATGCAGGAATACTTCCTAGCGTTCTTTGAACAGGACGGTGCCCTGTTGCCCATGCTCAAGGCGCATTGTGCCAGATTGTGCGAGTGGGCCAGGCGCAACGGTGTGATGGTTGTTTATAGTGCCCAGCCGCATGTTCAGCCGGCCGAGCGCCGGGGGGTGTTGTCGCAGATGTGGGGAGCAGGCATCACTGCGGCAGTGGCAGAACAGCAATACATTTCCAGAGATTTGTCGCCGGCCCCGGGTGACCTAATCATCCAAAAGTGGCGCTACAGCGCCTTTCGTCATAGCGAACTGGAAAGTGTCATGCGCGAACAGCGGCGCGATCAACTACTGATCTGCGGCGTCTATGCCCATATCGGCTGCATGGCCACGGCACTTGATGCATTCATGCTCGATATCCAAACCTTCATGGTGGGTGATTGTCTGGCTGATTTCTCCGCCCCCTTCCATCAACAAGCACTGGCTCAAGTTGCTGATTGTTGCGGTTCCGTTGTTTCCCTGGAGCAGGTTCTGGAAACTTCCAATCTGATGTCGCGCGAGGGGTTGCTGCATTATGCAAAAGTCTTGACCGGCCAGGTCGGCCAGGAACTGGACCCCGAAGCCAATTTGATGGACTACGGGCTGGATTCCTTGCAAGTGATGAATCTGATCGCATCTTGGAACCAGGCGGGAGTGCAGGTTCACCTTGAAGACATACTTCAAGAGCCGACTGTCAATGGATGGTGGAATGTATTGTGCCGGGCCCGTCATACCTCACACGCGATGATGGAGGTCGCATCATGAACACTCGAGAATTTGACGGTAAAACGGCCTGGGTCACCGGGGCGGGGCGGGGCATTGGCCTGGCGACTGCCACGATGCTACAAAATAACGGTGCACAGGTCATCGGCCTGGACATGATCTTTGGCGGCTCCCACTACCCTTTCGAGTGCGTGAAACTGGACATCACCGATGCCCGGATGGTGGCCGATACATGCAAGGAACTGCTGACGCAAGCACCCCCCCCTGATGTACTAGTCAACGCCGCCGGCATCCTGGTGCAGGGCGATTGTTCACAGGTGTCTCTGGATGACTGGAGGCATTGTTTTGATGTCAATGTCAACGGTGCATTTCA
The DNA here is from genome assembly GCF_001983165.1 of Pseudomonas gessardii. Lineage (GTDB taxonomy): Bacteria > Pseudomonadota > Gammaproteobacteria > Pseudomonadales > Pseudomonadaceae > Aquipseudomonas > Aquipseudomonas gessardii. The sequence continues at coordinate 180,281 of NZ_MNPU01000006.1, forward strand.
CCTGCTCCGCATACTGATTCCTATGTTCAAAGAGCGTCGCCGTGGTGCGATTGTCAATGTCGCTTCGAACGCCGCCAGCGTACCGAGGTTGGGTATGGCCGCCTATTGCGCGTCGAAAGCTGCACTACTGAGCTTGAGCCATTGCGTAGCGTTAGAGGTGGCACCCTATGGCGTGCGATGCAACAGCGTTTCACCGGGTTCGACCGATACGCCAATGCTCGCGCAATTGATGAACGACAGCGGCGCAGTGGAGCGTACTTTGCGCGGAGTGCCGGAAGCCTTCCGCACCGGGATCCCTCTCGGCAAGATCGCCATGCCAGAAGAAGTCGCCCAGACGATCTTGTTTCTAGCTTCCGAGCGTGCCAGCCACATTACGCTTCATGACCTAACGGTGGACGGCGGCGCGACCTTCTAACGGGCGCTCCACAGCAAGATCTCCTATCCGCTATTAGATTCTTGTCATTAGGCGATTCACGATATGGATTTTGTCAACCCAACCGTCGACTCTCTCTTCGATGCACAGGCTGGTATTTGGTACGCCTCACAGGCAGGGCAGTCATCGGCGTTGTACATGACGGCGCAAGCATTGCGGCTGCGTGGCCGGCTCGACCTGAAATTGCTACGCATTGCTATCACCCGCGCCGTGCAGGACTGCGAAATCTTGAGTTATCGTTATGTCAGCGTGAACGGCAAACCGGTCATGGCAAAACGGTCACATGCCGCACAGGTCAACATGCGCGACCTGAGCAGCGAATCTGATCCGGAGCGTACTGTTCAACAGTTGTTTACCATCAGCCTTGAAGTTGCCGACGATCTGGACAGTGATGAACTGCACCAGCATGACCTCTATCGGTTAGGTGATGACGAGGTCATCTGGCTTTCACGCATCCATCACATCGCGTTCGACTCTTATGCCTACTATTTGCTGCATCGACGCGCTGCGGAACATTACCGGGGGTTGATGAGCATTACTTCGGTAGCTCCGTGCACTTACGTCAGTCTGGAGGGGTTGCGTGCCCAAGAAAATGCCTACCATTCGAGTAAGCAGTACAGCCTTGACCGGAAATTCTGGCTCGAGCGCGGCAAGGGTTTTACCGCTCCGACCTTTTCCGGTGCAGCACCCTACGAGCTGTCCAGCACCCATATTCAGGCTCAATGCAGCCTTTCCCGGGAGCATGCCGTCGCGCTTAGAGGGGAGCACTGGCACTCACGTGTATCGCTAGCCGATGTTCTGATCGCCGTTTTCGGCAGTTACTTCTCGCGCTTGAACAAGCAGCAGCACATTCTATTCGGCCTACCGCTGATGGCACGTATGGATGCAATGGGGGCTGGGGCCGCCGTAACCCGCAGTAATATCCTGCCGCTGGATTTCGAGTTGTGTGAGAGCGCCAGTTTTCTCGAAGCCTGTACGGTGGTTGCCCACAGCCGTAAGCAGGTGATCGCTCACCAACGTTACCGCTCCGAGTGGATCAGTCGGGAACTGGGTCGCGTCGGCGATGCCCTGCCGCTCTACGGGATTGAACTAAACATCTTGCCATGCATACCGACGCTAGATTTCGACGGCCTTGTCACGGAGCTCGTGCACGTTGCGACAGGCCCGGTTCGCGACTTGAATTTGCATGTAGAGATCGGCAGCGACCTGTTGGTGCATGGCATCAAGGTCATCGCCAATGGTGGGCGTCATACCCTCGAAGACCTTCACTTGCACCTTGAGCGACTGCAGCACTGGATCGGGCAGGTGCTGGCTGCTCCGACCGTACCGTTAGCCAGCTTGCCGTTCGCCTGTAACCGGGAGCTGGACCTAATTAAGGACTGGAATGCTACCGATCATCCGCTGGAGGCCGAGCATGTGGTGGCGTTGTTCGAAAGGCAGGTCCGCCATGGCCCCGAACAACTAGCCGTTCTCGATGAGAGACGTAGCCTGACCTACCGGGAACTCGAAGAAACCACGCAATGCGTAGCGTTTGGTTTGCAGTACGCTCTGCAGAGTGCCCGGGGCAAGGTCGTCGGTGTGATGCTCGAGCGCAGTGTCGAATTGCAGGTTGCGATGATTGCGGTTCTCAGGGCAGGAGCGGTACTTTTACCATTGTCCAGGCAGACCCCAGCTAGGCGTTTGGCGCACATGCTCAAGCAAGCGCAGGTGAGCCTGGTGATTGCGTCAGCCCCCGATCACGACAAGGTGCCTGGCCATATCTCTCGTTGGTCGTTGGAGCAACTGAACAATCCCGCAAGTACCAGGCAGGGGCCAGCTGCAACGCTTTCCGGCACGGATGGCGCCTATATTTTGTTCACCTCCGGCTCCAGCGGCGAGCCGAAAGGTGTGATGGTCAATCATTTGGCCCTTGCCAACCGATTGCAATGGATGCAGGCGCAATATCGGCTCGATGACAATGATAGGGTGCTGCAAAAAACACCCATCACGTTCGATGTGTCGATCTGGGAGTTCTTCTGGCCGATGATCAGCGGGGCCACGCTGGTGATGGCGCGCGAGAAAGGACACACCGATCCTGACTACCTACTCGACTGCATCGAACGCCATAACATCACTACCATGCATTTCGTACCCTCGATGTTGGCGCTGTTTGTCGATGCCCAAGAGCGTCGCCAGAACACACTGGGTCTAGCTCGGGTATTCGCCAGCGGAGAAGCGCTGCCCCTTGAGCTAGCCGAACGTTTCCGGCGGTCATTCAACGCAACTTTATTCAATTTATATGGCCCCACCGAGGCGGCCATCGACGTCACGCACCATGAAGTTGGATCAAATTACCGTATACGCACAGTGCCTATCGGCCGGCCGATTTGGAACACTCGCATTCATATTCTTGGTCTGGCGGCCGAAGTGCTGCCTATCGGCGCGGTCGGTGAGCTTTTCATCGAGGGGATTTGCCTGGCCAATGGTTATATCGGACAACCAGAACTGACGGCCAAACAATTCATCGTCGATGGTCAACGACGCCTTTATCGCACTGGTGATCTAGCACGCTGGTGTGCGAACGGCGAGATTGAGTTTCTAGGTCGCGCTGATCATCAGGTGAAGGTTCGTGGGGTCCGCATAGAGCTTGAAGAAATCGCCAGCGTCCTGCTCAAACATCCGGCCATCGTTTCGGCTTGTGCGGCAGTGCAATCTGACCGGCTGATAGCTTATGCCGTAACTAGCAGCGATTGTAACGAGTCCGGACTACGTGAGCATTCACGCGAATATCTGCCCGAATACATGCTGCCCCAGTGTGTCGTGTTTCTTGACGAGCTGCCTCTGACTGGCAATGGCAAGCTCGATCGCAGCCGTCTACCTCTCCCATCCGATGACCAGCTCAAGCAGGGTGTACCAGCAGGATGGGTGGAACAGCGTCTATGCGAGTACTTCGCCGATGTGCTCGAGCGGACTAGTGTTGGACCTGAACATAACTTCTTTGAATTGGGTGGGCATTCGCTGACTGCCGTCGATGTTACGGCCCGAATCAATGCTGGGCTGGGGTGGAAAATTTCTATCGCCACACTTTTTTCTCACCCGACTCCTCGGGCGCTTGCTGCTCATGGCGATACTGGTGAACTAGATATGCTTGCCCCGACCCTGCTGTTGCGTCCGGCTCCCAATGGCCATGCAGGGCTTCCAACACTGTTCTGCATTCATCCAGCCGGTGGCATATCGTGGTGCTACAGCGGTATTGCCCGGTTTCTCAAAACGCCGTGTAGCATCGTTGGCCTGCAAGCTGATGGGTTGGCTTCAGGATCGTTGATTGCCACGTCCATGAAATCTATGGCCAGTAATTACGTCGACCGGATATGCGCCCACCAACCCAGCGGCACGTACTGGATCATCGGCTGGTCGGTTGGTGGCATGATCGCTCACGGTGTAGCCGCCCAGCTTGAGCAACGTGGCCGGCACGTAGAACTGCTGGCGCTGATGGATGCCTACCCCAGTGACCTGTGGCGCCGCTTCGCCTTCACCGAGCAATCAGCGCGAGAGGAAGAAAGCATGGCACTGGCCGCCTTACTTTTTATTGCTGGCATCGCACTGCCATTTGACCGAGGTCTACCGTCGCTGACAATCCCGCGTGGCGAGGTTCTGGAGCGTGCGCAGGTAATCGGTATGCTCCGACACCAGGGCAATGCCTTGGCTAGCTTGGATGATGCCACGTTGGATCGGCTAATTGATGTCGTGATCAATAGCAGGCGCCTGGTAGGCAGTTCGCAACACGAAGTCTTCCACGGCAACATGCTGTTCTTCACGGCTGCCCGTCCTCGTGCCGAAGACTGGCTGACCCGTGAAGCATGGCGACCTTACTTAAGCGGCACACTCACCAATCTGGATATAGATTCGGATCACCCTGGCATGGCTCGCACTGAGGCTCTTAAGACTATCGCCGGACATCTAGATCAGATTATGGGCAGCGCCAGACTGACAGCTAACAAGGCTGATGCTGTTCAACCGAGAATAATGGTCGAGGGATAGTAACCAATGAATACACAGTGGTCACTGAATGATTTGCCGGAAAACCTCGTTCCTTTCCAGGCTCGGCCGATCGATACCCAATTGATCTGGGCCGGCGGCGCCCTGGAACACGAAGCTGACTTATTGACAGCCTGCTCCTATTCGATCAATTCGTCCGCTCCTGAAACGGCAGCCAAGACCTTTTTCGCTGAGCGCTATGGTGGTAGAGGAATCGTGCAAAACGGCGGTGGTGCACGATGTGGTTTTGATGGCCGCTACCAGGTCAAGGGTATCGGAGCTAACCCTTTGGTTGGCGTCGGTACCGATAGACATCACTCCAATGGTGCGCTGGCCGAAGACTATGCTGTCTACGAATCCATTTGGGGCGAAATCCTCGCAGAGTTATTGCCCTATGGTGCCGTGCGCTCGCTGGCAGTATTGCGCACGGAGCAATTCGTTGACATCGATTTCGAGCGTAATAGTCGACGGGCTCGCAAAGCGCTACTGGTGCGTGAGCCGGTGATCCGTCCCGCGCATTTCGAACGAGCACCTTATTTCAAGCCGCAGCCGCATATTATCGACCAGATCTATCATGACCATGAGCGCATAGGTATCGTCTTAGGCAAGTTACCGTACATGCTTCCCCAATCGAGTGAACCATCACCCGACGTGGGTATGCAGGGTACGGAAAGAATCTGCGCCGAAGGCTTAATCGAACTCGCCCGACGCCAGGCCCGGCAAATGGCTTTCTGCCGGACTCGGCTGATTATGCTCACAACATCTCCTTCGAATATCTCCATCGATGGGCGCTTGCTCGATTTCAATGGGGTCTACTGCCTATCGCCGACAGATGACCCATTTGATTTCGAGTTTAAGGTTAAATTCAACAATCTAATTTGCGAACCCGGGATGCTGCTCCAAGGGTTGCTGGATATCTGCCTGTACTTGGGCAAGCACTTGTTCGACCGGACGTTTTCACAAAATTTGCAAGCGCACGTAAGCCAAGTGTTCAACCAAGAGCTCAATGTCTGCAGCGCCATGCAGCAGTTGAGCCTAGTGGGAATCAATGTGACGTCGATAAAAAACGAAGCGGGCTTCTATGCCTTGTATCGTATGGCCATGTTGCTGGCCCGCTTGATTTCATTCTATCACGCCCGACATGGATATGACGGTGGCGAATCTATGCGCCAGGTACTGTCTGCCATCGTGACGTCCATTGTGAGTCCGACGCCCCGTGGTGCGCTTGATGTCCCGGGCTTGAGCAAGCTGGACTATAAACTGCAAGTTCAGGTGAGTTCCTGCCTCGCTGCCTTCCGAGAGGTACTGAGCAGCCAGGCGGTAGGTATCGTCAGCGGGCTGGATCAAAGTGAGCAGGTGCGGACTCACATCGACAAAAAGTACGGCATACGCGTCGAGCTGCAAAAAAAGCATATGTTGCAGGAAATCAATTCGATACTGTCGAGCGATCAGCTTGGTGTCGATATCAGGCTCGCGTTGCAACAGTTAACTGCACGCAAGATTAGTTGCGCTCGTGATTTTTTCTAAAGGGTTATTGCATGAATGTCTATGTAAAACATCACCAAAACCCAGAACGCACATATGAGCCGTACGAAAAGCTGGGCATGGCTGTTAGATGCATGTTATACAATAAAAATTACAGCACTTATTCTGTAGCGTGCTTGCAAAAATGGACTGAGTTTGCTATCCAGCATGGGCAGATTTATTTCTTATACAGCAATAGTGGTTTACCTCTAGCTTACATGACTTGGGCCACACTGGCCGTCGATACGCAAGAAAGATTGTTATATGATCCGGCCTTCACTCTGCACCCTTCGGAATGGAATGAAAAGGGAGATATCTGGATTCTCGACTTCTGTTGCAAGCCGGGCTACGGGAGCGTGGCTGCCCGGAAAATGTTAGCAGCAGCACCCTGGGGATTGGGATCAGCTAAGTGGCTCTCACGCAAGAACAGGGTTTTTCAATCCGAACGGATCAGTATTGGCAAGGGGGAATGCAATGTCGGCATTCAAACAGACTGAGTGGAGAAGCAAATTGACTAACCGCGAAGCACTGATGGTTAGTTTGTTGGCGGAGGGTATGAGTAATAAGCAAATTGCTCAACGAGTAAGCATTAGCGAATATACCGTTAGGGATCATTTGAGTTCGGTTTTCAAGAAAATGGAAGTTGATAGCCGTCTAGCACTTCTTGTAAAACTTGGTATTGCCTCAGCCTGAGGCTATGAGCGCGTATCGCCCTCCCCTACAGATGTAGGATTGCAGGAAGAGAAAGTACTACTAAACTATCTTAGCAAATTATATTATTAATCTGGAGTGGTCATGAGAGTTCTTACAGAGCAGGAAATGGATGCAGTTGCAGGTGCGGATCGTGGTGATTCGGGCGTGAACGGTGGCCTGGCAGGTCTCGCCGTTGGAGGGAGTGCCGGTGGATGGGCAGGCGCTCAGCTCGGTGGCAGGGTAGGCGGTACCGTGGGGGCCGTGGCGGGTCCGATTGGTATAGCTGTTGGCGCTACCTTAGGTGCTGTTACGGGTGGATTCGCAGGAGCCTACGGTTACGATTATTTCAGCGGATCTTCCGACGACTCGAAGAGTTCAGACAGTCAGTCTGGAACTTAAGGATGCTGGCTCGTTCTATGTCTATTTACATTATTCCGGCAATGTCGATTGTCGGCTTTTTGCTTTCGTTGGCGATGCCCAGCACTAGCGAGCTGACTTCTCCCAGATTTCTGATGATCTATTCGTGGGCTCTAATGACGCTGCTGGTAGGATGCTGGCTGTCTTTCAAGGGGCTGATACCGATCCCCCTCTGGGCGCCAGCCATTATGCTGATAATTACTGCTGTCGCATTACCATTAATTAAGGTTTACTTCAGCCAATAATTAAGGAAAAGACCATCCTAGTGAATGAATTCACCGGCCTTATGCCGCTGAATTCGTTCATCTCACCACGTTGATGCTGGAGCTAGTGCAAAGGTATTCATAGTGGGCGCTTTCGTCCATGTTCTGAAAGCGTCCCCAACTCCTGACGTCATATAAAAGAGTCAAGTGTTACTGGGCGTGTCCGGCCTGGACGTCGTCAAGCAATCTGCGCAGAGCATCACGGTCGCCAATATCTAGGCCACTTTTGCCAGTGTCTTGGTAAGTTGTGACGATTTTCATGCCATGGCTCATGGCGTAAGCATGGATGGTTGCTGATTGGTTTTCGGTGGAGTATCCCCGGGCATTGGTGGTAAACGTCAATCCAAGCCGAGGCTTCTAGCACAGCATGAAGCGTTACCAAACAAGCGCCATATTTGCAGCGTGGGCGAGCAAACAAACCGGTAGACTCATGAACATGGCGATCTAACATGACGGGGGTACCGGTTTGGCTGGACGTAACCGGCCGGTGAGGTCGCCTACCTGATCCCAGCCATAAAGGCGATGTTCTCCACTTAAAAATACGTGGACACCATCGTCCTTATCGTCAGGATCGCAATGCGCCAACGAAGCTCTTATTCCAAATCTTTTAAAACCCAGGTCGTTCAGGAATGTCTACAGCCTGGCATTTCGATCGCCAGCGTAGCCTTGCGGCACGGCATCAACGCCAATCTGGTTCGCAAATGGATACCTGTTTATCGAGATCATCAGGTACCGGCTTTACCCGCTTTCGTTCCGTTGAAGCTGGAGCCCGGCATCCAACCCGATCAGCAAATGTCTGTCATCATCGAAGTCCCTTTTGGCCAGCAGACGCTCACAGTAAAGTGGCCATCCTCAAATCCCGAAGGGTGCGCCCGATTCATCCGTGGGCTCACTCGATGATCCGCATAGACTCCATCTGGCTCGCCACCGAACCCATGGACATGCGTGCCGGCACCGAGACTGCGCTGGCCAGGGTGATCGCGGTGTTCGGTGCGGCGAAGCCGCACTGCGCTTATCTCTTTGCCAATCGTCGAGGCAACCGCATGAAAGTGCTGGTGCATGATGGGCTTGGCATCTGGCTGGCGGCTCGCCGATTGAACCAAGGCAAGTTCCACTGGCCAGGCATTCGCCAAGGCCTTGAACTCGAGTTGAATACCGAGCAACTTCAGGCCTTGGTGTTGGGTTTACCCTGGCAACGCATGGGCAGTGGCGGTGCGATCACACTGCTTTAAAAAAGCTGAAATTGGCGCCTTGGCCTACTTCTGCAAGCGACCTGCTTTGGTAAAATCCAAGGCATGACTTTTTCTCCCGATCTCGACCAAATGTCCTCCGACCAACTGCGCGCCCTCGCGACGCAGTTGCTGTCGCAAGTCGAGACCATGGGCAAGAAGATCAACCGCGACCAAACGGTTATCGAGAAGCTGACCCACGAAATCGCGCAGCTCAAGCGTTTCAAGTTTGCCAAGCGCAGCGAGCAGCTGAATCCAGAGCAGGCCAGCCTGCTCGATGACTTGATCGATACCGATATCGCCGCGATTGAGGCTGAGCTTCAAGCCTTGCAAGCGGCTCCAACTCAGCCTGAGAAAAAGCAAAAGCCTAAACGCGCGGCATTGCCGGCAGAGTTTCCACGCACGTTGATCCATCACGAATCAGACAACACTCACTGCCCATGTGGCTGCGCGCTCAAGCGCATTGGTGAGGACGTCAGCGAGAAACTGGACTACACGCCTGGCGTATTTACCGTCGAGCGCCATGTCCGTGGCAAATGGATCTGTGATGACTGCGAAACGCTGATCCAGGCACCCGTCCCCGCGCAGATCATCGACAAAGGCATCCCCACCGCCGGGCTGCTGGCTCAAGTGATGGTTGCCAAATACGGTGATCATTTGCCGCTGTATCGCCAGGAAAAGATCTTTGGCCGGGCTGGCTTTGCCATCCCGCGCTCGACCTTGGCCCAGTGGGTTGGCGCCTGCGCTGTGCAGTTGCAACCGCTGGTTGATGCCCTGCGCGAAGTGGTGTTCACCCACGACGTGGTGCACGCCGATGAAACACCGGTACAGGTGCTCATGCCTGGTGCGAATAAAACCCATCGTGGCTACGTCTGGGCCTACGCGACTACCGCATCAGCCGATATCAGCGCAGTGGTGTACGACTTCAGCCCCAGCCGCTCGGGCGAGCATGCGCGCAACTTCCTGCAAGACTGGAAAGGCAAACTGGTGTGCGACGATTTTGGTGGCTACAAGGCCAGTTTCGCATTGGGCGTCACGGAAATCGGTTGCATGGCCCATGCCCGGCGCAAGTTCTTCGATCTGCACGCCACTAACAAGAGCACGCTCGCCGAGCAGGCACTGCGTTCTATCCAGCTGCTATACGAAATCGAAAGTGAGATCCGCGACCTGGAGCCAGATCTACGGCGACGAATACGGCAAGAAAAAGCCGTCCCCGTGATGGATAGGCTGCACGCCTGGATGATCGCCCAGCGCGAGCTGGTGCACGATGGCGTGGCCATCGCCAAGGCTTTGGATTACAGCCTGAAACGCTGGCCGGCATTGTCACGTTATCTGGATGACGGCGCGGTGCCTATTGATAACAACCACATCGAGCAGCAGATCCGGCCATGGGCTCTTGGACACAGAATTGGCTCTTCGCAGGATCGCTGCGCAGCGGCAAACGCGCGTCGGCGCTGATGAGCCTTATCCAGTCGGCCAAACTCAATGGGCATGACCCATATGCTTACTTGAAAGACGTTCTGGCACGACTGCCAACGCAGCGTGCAAGTAAGATCGCCGAGTTGTTGTCGCATAACTGGGTACCGTTGCACAAACTGTGATCCCCGTTCGGTTACTACTTATCGTTGATCTCACCAATTGTGGTTGGCTTTGCCATAATCGTTGCTTCCTTGAGTCCGGGCAATCCTGGATGAATTCCTTATCGCCAGCGGTATAACCTCATGTGATATCGTTCTAGTGGCACTTCAAGAGTCGAGTGAAATTATTGTTTTATCCTTCGAGGTGTTGTGGAGGAGACGCGGGGAGTTCTGCGGCTCTACCTCACGACTTCGTAGCTAAGTTTTGATACTGGTGCTTTGTGTCTTTAGATGCTGGCCTGCTCAGCCATTTTCCGGCTTATCGGTTTTATGACCTCTGAGGGCTGGAGTGATGAGTGATTGCCTCTCCATCGCTTCAATCAGGGCATGTTCCGCCTCTCTCTCCTGAGGATGCTGCCGAAGCCAATCACCCAGAACCCCACGCAGTTGTGCTTCCACATCCCGTCGATCAGCAGCCCTCAGCAAAACCTGCTGCAGTTGCTCCACCAACATCGGCGCACAAACCACCAGCGTCTGCAACGCTTCCTCCCCAGGCTGCTCAAGCAACTGAATCAGGTTTTCAATCAGGTTCTGGGTCAGGGTGTTCAGTGTTCTCATACAGAGGTCTCGATAATCATGTGGGGCTCGGGAAAGGTGATGACGTGAGGCTCAATCCCCCGCAACCGATCAAGGTCCGCAGCAATTTGAATCGCAGCATCCAGCTCGCTGCCGCCGTTGGCCTGCATCACGTCGTAGCGCTGTTTTTTCTCTTCAGGTTCGGTCATGGCCAACGCCAAATACAGGCTGGGTGGCACTGCGCGAAACAACACTTCCATGCTTTTCGACAGGATCACGCCTTCGGTGTATTTGCCGCTTTCCTTGCGGGCAGACAGCATCAGGGCTTTCTGTGAGGGCGTCAGTTCTCGGAATTTGGCGATCTTTTCCACCTCGTCCGGTGGCATGTTCAGGCAGATCCACCACTCAATCATGTTCAACATGGGCGCCGCTGCCGGGGGCAGGTCGTCTACGTTTTGCGTGGCCAGCCAGAACCAGGCGCCCAGTTTTCGCCACATTTTGGTGATCTTTACGGCATAGGGGGAAAGCAGCGGGTTTCTGGTGATGATGTGCCCTTCGTCCGTCAGTTTGACGATGGGGCGCCCCTTGAACTGATCCCGTTCGGCGATGTTGTTCACGGTGTTGAGCAGGGAGATGTAAGCGATCGATAACTGCGCGTTGTAGCCCTCTCGGGCATAGGTGGCCAGGTCGACGATGGTCAGGTCGGCTTCAGGCCATGGGGTGCCTTCACGGTTGAACATCTCGCCGTCGGCACCCATGCAAAACATATCCATGGCCTCGGCCATTTCCAACATTCGGTTGCGCCGTGGCTCGGGCATTCCATCGCGCATGCCGGCAGCGTGCAGGGCATTGCGGATGTCTTCGGTCAGTACGGTTCGACGCTCTGCAACACAGACCTTTGCGGCCTCCAGGATGCAATGGCGAATAGCACTGCGGTCGGCGCGGGTGAGGCGGACGTCTTCTTTCTCCTCGCCGCCGGTGATCATCAGGCGGGCGACGATCTCCAGTTCGCCAAGAATGTCGCGTTGGTCGTCTTCCTGGCTGTTGAGATGGGCATCGGAGGACTCCAGGTCTTCAGCATCGAGGATTTTTACCTGTTCGGGTGTTTCCACCAGGCGTGCCGCATCAGCAAATGGCGCCAGGCTCACGCCAGAGCCAGGGGAGAGCTTGATCCGGTTAACACTCAAGCCCAGCCGCTGGGCAAAATCGCCGGTTAATCCGAAGCTATTGCCGGCCTCGACGATGAACAGCCGCGGCCGGTACACAGCGATCAACTGATTGACCAGATTGTTGAGTGTCGCGGACTTGCCCGCACCGGTCGGGCCGAATACGAACAGATGTGCATTCATCTGCCTATCCAGCTTGTTCAGTGGATCCACGGTTAAAGGTGCACCACCGCGATTGAACAGGGTGAGCCCAGGATGCCCGGTTCCGGTTGACCGCCCCCAGACGGGCGCCAGATTGGCGATGTGCTGGGCAAACATCAGATGCACGTACCAATCCAAAGCGCGCCGTTGGTTCGGATCGAAGTTGCCTGGAAGCCAGCGCAGATAGGTGTTCAGCGGTGCGACCTCGTCGCGCGGCTCCACAGGCTCCATACCCGCGCCAAGCAACGCATTACTGAGCTGCAGGCTCCGTTCGTGCAGTTGCTCGTGGTCTTTGCCCCGTAGATAAAACGCCACACTGCCTCGATAGAGCTTGTGCTTGCGGCCGAGGATCTTGCGAGCGGTGTGGACGTCTTCCCGGGTGAGGATTGAGGCTTGAGTGTCGCCGACGGCTTTGCGCGACAACTGCTCCAGGTGCCCCTCCAGCTTGTCCTGAGGAATGATCACCAGGGTGATGCAAAGGATGGTGTCTTCCGGCATTTTGTCGAACAGCGCGTTAAGCGCGTCCCCACCTTTACGGGTTTCGCCGGTGATATGCCCGGTCTTGGGGGGCTCCCGCAGACGATCAAGCATGACCACCCGGTGGGGTAGGCCGTCGAGATACCACAACCCCTTCTCGGCATTGGAAAGGGGCTCGCGGTAGCAGAGGTTTTGCGCGAAGTCGGTGCCGCTGGCCAGCGGCAGCTCATCGTCTTCGCCGGCGGCAGTGTGGGCGCAAACCTGTTCGTAGAAGCGCCGGATATCCGTATCTGTCGGCCCCAGATGATCAGGCTGCGGGTTGAACCAATGAACCAACCAATGGCGGATGGCATGCCCGTCCATTCGCAGCGCTTTGATCCCGGCGTTGGCGAGGCCGCCGAGCAGTCGATCACAAATCACTTTGAGATACGGCCCCGGTCCCTGGCCACGTACGTCTGTGTCACGCCCTTTGATGCGCCGGTAAACCACTAGCCGTACGCGTCGTTGTTGGCCTCTCCAGGGCAACTGACTGACTTTGGTGTCATCGAACAACCCACCGGGCTTAGCAATGGCTTCCAGGTGCTGCTTGAACAGTTTCAAATACAGCTCGGTAAATGCCGTGCCCTTCGCCCGGGGCTGGATGTAGTCGTGGAGCTGCTGCAGATAGCCGTCCCAACTGGTTTCATCCTGGGCATACAGTTGCACGACCCATGGCGAGCTTTCCAGCTCGTCAAAGGAGTCTTGCAGGGCATTTTCCAGGGCATCCCGTGCCTTGCGCAGCCACCCAGGGTCACGGCCTTCGGTGCCAATCGGGACCAGTTCAAAAAATGCTGCGCGGGAAACGCCGTCCTCCAGCAGCATGACCTGCTCATCGGGCAAATAGTCGACCCAGGGCAGCAGGTCAACGAACGAGGGATTCATGCTGTACAGCCGGTCGACATCGGCGTGGGTGGCGGGTTTGCGCTTGGGGTTGCGCCAATCATCCGGTGCCGGGATGCCTTGAGCTGCGAGGCGCTCGACGTAGCGCGCTGAGGCGTCAGCCTGTTGCGGCGGTTCATCCTGTGGCGGGGCATCGTTTCGTGATGTGTAACGCTCAAAAAAGCCCATCAGTAGTCCTCCGTGCGTTCACCCGGCATGGCGTATTGAACCCGTTGGTAAAACGGGAACACCGTGCTGTAGCCGGGGATGGGCGCCGGGTCGGACCCCGCCAAGTGGGGAAAGACGTACATCACCAGGTCAGGGTTTGGCAGGCGCTTGAACTGGCTGTAGATCTCGTTCTGTGCAGTGCGCGTGTAGGCGCGATTGTCATGCGCCGAGCGGCCTGAATCGAACGGCCTGTGCAATGCCTGACGGGCATCGAGCAGCAGACGATTGCTGGAGCTTGCCGTCGCGCCTGTGGTGCCTTGCTCCCACACATCCAGCATGGTGTGGTCGCCGTGGGGCAGCAGGGCCTCTTTACTGGTAGAACAGCCAGAGACGAGAAGGGTGACCGACAGCCCCAGGCAGAGCCTGAGGTAGCGGTTAATCAAGGTGCGTAGAGACATGGCTGGCTCCAGAGCGGTAATCGACCTTGCGGCCTTTGAGTTCGTAGTCGATGGTTAATTGCTGGTCGAGATGGATCGCCACCTTGGCCCCGGGCTGTACGTAGATGGCGGCAAAAGCTTGGCCATAGAGCTTGTTCACCCAACTGGAGATGTCGCTGACGCCCTGGCCAATGACCTTGCCCATGGCCTCGCTTCCAGAGATGCCCACGCTGCCGATGGTGCCGCTCGGTGTGGCGACGAAGGTGTTGTTATTGTTTTCGGTTTTGATCAGCGAGGCGGCAGCAGCACCTGCGGCGGTGATCAACGATTGGGAGCCGATGTACTGCGTGGCATTGCTTTTGCGCTCCCCGCTGATACACGGAATGCCATAGGCATCGCTGATCCAGCCCAAGCCACCCTGGATGCTTTGTGGGTTGCCAGAGTTGCTGCCTTGATTGGCCGTCACTTCCTCTGCGGGCGCCGGCAGCGTGCGCACCGTTCCGTCGTTGAACACGAAAGTCAGGCTGCGAATCTGGCCGCGTACGCAAGACAGCGTCCAGTCGCCCGAGGCGCTGCCACTGGCCACGGCACCCACCACGTCGGGCAGATCAATGCCATTGGCGGTCAGGTTGTCAGGGCCAATCAGCACTTTGAACGGGTAGGGGTCGTTGACCGTGCCGTCTACCGGCACCCGACCAATCAGCGCGGACATGGCCACCGAGCCCATCAACGTAGAGTTCTGGGGCAGGGTGTAGACCTTGCGCACCTGTTTGCGGGCTTCCTGGGCAGAAATTTGTGCGGCTGTGTTCTGAGTCGCAGTATTGAGCGTGTTCTGACCGCGCTCCACTGCTTCGCCAAACGCGCTAGGAAAGTTAAACCGGGTGGCTGTTTGGTTGGATCCGGCAGGGATCGGATTGCCGTTGATATCTACGGGTCTGGCGTCTTGCGGGTCAATCCAGACGGTTTCAGGCGCCTTCTGAAAGTCCTGGCCGTCACCGGGTTGCAGTCCAAACCCAATAGGCAGGTCTGCGCCATTGGCGGTTCCCAGCTCTTTGCTGCTCAAGGCGTCGAACTGTTTTTGCAGAGAGTCCAGCATGCTCTGGTTCTGCTGTTGGGCTTGTTGCCTCAGGCTTTCCTGGGCGTTGTCCAGCTTGGTGGTCACACTCTGGTCGATGTTTTGCAGCCGGTTTTGCAGCTTTTCATTTTGCTGCTTCAACTCATCGTTGTTCTTCAGGGCGTTGCTGACTTGCTCCTTCAACTGTCGGCTTTCGGCAACGATAGTGCGTAGTGTGTCGCTGGGCGTATCACCGTCCACGCCCAGGGCTTTTGCCTGGTCTGCGGTGAGCGTCAGGCTTTCTGACGGTTGGTCTTGTGGCGTAGGTGCGCTCGAACCGAACAACCTGAGCATGACGATGATTGCCACAATAGCGAACGGGATAACCAGGTATTTGAGCAGAGGGTTACTGTTCACGGCGGCCACCTTTGGGGTCGATCTGCGCCATGGCTCCGGGGACTAACGACTGCGCAAGCCCCCGTTTTTGGGTCACCAGATAGGCCGTAGTGGTATCGGATGCGTCACCTTTCGCACCTAAAAAGCCATGCTGGAATGTGACGCTGACGAAGTCCCCCATGAGCTCCCTCGGGTCCAGGATCAAGTGTTGAGTGCTGGTGTTCTCCAGCTTTACCGCCGTGACCCAAAAATCATCCAAGCGCCAGGCACCGAGTACAGAGGCTGTCACGGGCTGCGTGGGTAACAGCGTTGTAAGGTCCAGGCGGCGATTCACTTGCTGTTGGGTAATGCCCTCTATCGGCTCAACCGTTCGCAGCGGGGCGTAGAGCATTTGCGCGGCATAGCGGGTCATCACCACGGGGATTGGGGTTTCCCGGCGGGCGGGCTGTTGTTCGGGGTCGCTGGGGTGGTCAGTCGTGGCCGGGGCTGGCTGTGGCGGTTGGCTCTGGGCATAACGAGCCGCCATATGTTCCCCCGCCACAATCTTGATCGGTTCCAGGGCTGGTTGGTTTGGCTGACCCTCGCTGGCGGCGATATCGACCAGCATGATTTCGCCGGTTGCCACGTTTTGCAGCTGCAGGCGGGTAGGCTCAATGGGCTCTTTCGCCAGAAGATAGAGCGCTCCGCCCGTGCTCTGTACGCGAAGTTTCTCCACCAGGTGTTTGGGCAGCCCCACTCGCACGTTCTGATCGACAAACACAATGCGTTCCTGGCCCACCACCAACGGCAAGGCCAATGGAATTCGTTCCCATCGCTGAATTTCGACGGCTTGCACGACCCCGACCAAGGTCAGTGACAGCACTGCCGCCACAAAGGCTCTCATCATCAAATACCTCCCTCGGGTGTTGGCGTTTCGGAGGCTTCGATACGTTGCGGGTTGCCGGCGTAACAGTTCCAGGCAAGACCGAACGGATTCGTTTCCGGGTCAACGTCGGAGCGGACGATATGCAGGGGGTAGCGCGCAAACGCCCGCTTAACTCGCTCACCGCCCAAGTGCTCGTCAGCCGTGATATCCAGGTTCACCGTCCAGTCATTGATGCTGCGTTGCTCAACGTTCACGGTTGAGGGATCGTTGATCCCTCGCCCTGGAATCTCGAAAACCCCACGCTCACGGCGCCGCAGCTCCCCGGTATTACGGCGAAGTTCGAAGTCATTCTGCAGATAGGTTTTACAACTCGGCGTCAGATAGGTCGCCAGGCGTGCAATATTGTCTTCGTAGTCGACCTCGCCGTTGCTTGGCCAGCGATTCATCTGTTGAAAGATGTACAAGCCAAAGGCATACACCGACTCCGGTGGAACATCCCACCAGTGGCGCGTACTGCCAGAGCGCAGATCCGGCGGCACATGCACCGTCAGCTCAGACGGCGCACTCTGCCATCCGTAGGCCATGTACAGGCACAGGAAAAGCAGTAACCCAATGACCAGACGCAAGCTGCCGATATGAGCATGCTGTGCATCCACTTTTTTGCGATAACTCATGCACCCTCCGTGCGCTGACAGGTCCACGCACCCGTGCGTGTAATAAGTTTTGCGGGGTTCCAGGTCGGGAAGCGGCGAACGACGGTTAGTTGCAGGTGCCGGTAGAGCCAGGTATCGGGACGCCCACGTTTCATACGCCGTAGCACGCGACTGGCAACCGTCAGGCCGAGCACGGCACCAAGCAGCGCCCCGCCCAGAATCAACGCCCAAACCTGAGTCAGGACGGCTAGGGGGATCCCCACTACAAACCCGACCAAGGCACTGAGCAGAACCGCGCTCCACATCTCGTCAGCGGTCAGGCCACCCATCACCACGGGTTGGCAATTCAGGCGGACGGGAAGAAAACCCAAGGTGCCGTCATCAAGAACATCAGCCATGGCAGTCCCTCTTCAAAGAATGCCGGTGGCTTTGGTGACGAGGTAAATACCAACCCCCAAAATGCCCACACCCACCGTGGCGGTTGCCCCCAGGTCACGCCACTTCTTCTTACCATCGTGGATCTCGTGGTACACGCCGAAGGCATGCCAGGCCACGCCAAGAAACATCACCCCCAGCACAATCAGACCGATCAACATAAACCCGTCAAACCCCCAGTTCTGGATGGTTTGAAGAATGTTCGAGCCCTCGCCACGACTGGGGGCCTGGGGTTGGGGGAGGGCGGCGAAAGACAGCTGAGGGAACATCAGGCCCCCCATTCCAAAGGCTAAAAAGATACGTGCGTGTTGATGCATAGTGAGTCTCCATAGAGGGTCAACTGAGTACAAAGGCAGTCAGAATTAAGCAGAGCAAAAGGGTGCGGATCACCGACGTCGCCGCAATCGAACGATCCAAATTGCCGGTGGCCCAGCCCCGGTAGCAGCTATAGATCGCCCAAGCCGCCCATAGAAAAGCCACCGTCACCGCGATGCCGGCGAACAGTCGGTAACCTTCAGATGCAGGGAAGCCTCCAGCGGCCAGGAAGGCGGCGGATTGTGTGGGGCTCATGCTCATGGGGTCGGCTCACGTTCCAGCGTGTACCCGCCGGAGATTTCGACCGTATCGCGAGGCTGGGCGCGGTTGGGAGTTAGGTAGTTTTCGAGGCCCAGGCGGATGCGCTCGATGTCTGAGGCTAAGCGCTGGTAGTCGAGGAAGAAGCGATTGTTGGACGGTTCGACAGCAAGTTGAGCGCTTTGCTGGGCGGTGGCTTCCAGCGCGTTTAGCTGGCGGATCATTACGGCTAGGTTGGAATGTTCCGTGGCGCTCGTAGCGAATGCGTGTGGAATAAATGCGCAGACGGCTAGGAGGGTGAATGCACTGGTTTGAATGAGGCGCTGGGTGAGGTGCTGGTGCTGGATCACGGGGGAAGCTCTGGTAGTTCCTGGTGCTGAGAGCTTGCTGGGGTTTGAGGGAGGGGGCTGCAAGAAAAGAATATTTAGGGGCGGGAGTATTTTTTTGTTGGGTGGGGGGGGGCTGGGGATGGGGGGATGGCAGAGGGGGCAGGGGGGGAATGAACGTGGGGGATGTTTGTTTTTTTTTATGGGAGGGAACCATA
>NZ_MNPU01000070.1 GCF_001983165.1 Pseudomonas gessardii
CGGCGGTAGGGGCTTCAGACTAACAATGCAAACCTGCGTCGCTGCGCTCCGACTGCCTGTCCGGATGAGCGTGGAACGAGTGTCCGGATGTTGGTGGGCTGAGTGTCCGGATGGCGTGGAATCCGCAATCCAGTTGTAGCGATGCATCAAATAATGACTGATGTCTCGTTGTGCCTGCTGAACCGACATATAACCCACTGAAGGTATCCACTCGGTTTTCAAGCTGCGAAATACTCGCTCCATCGGCGAGTTGTCGTAGCAATTGCCCCGGCGACTCATGCTCTGGCTGATGCGGTACCGCCACAGACGCTGACGGAAGTGGCGACTTCCATATTGCGATCCCTGATCCGAATGAAACAGCAGCCCTTGAGGCTTCCCGCGTTGCTCATAGGCCATATCCAGTGCTTTGGTGACCAAGTCAGCATCCGGGTTTCCTGATAACGCCCAGCCCACTATCCGGCGAGCATAGAGATCCATAACCACGGCCAGGTAGTGCCATTTCCCTTGCGCCCAGATGTAGGTGATGTCACCGCACCAAACCTTGTTTGGCTCGGGAACATCGAATTTACGATTCAGTGTATTTGGAATGTCAGGCCGCTCGACCGTTGCTTTTTTGTAGGCATGCGAGCCAGGCTGCTTGCTGATCAACCCCAGTTCCCGCATCAAGCCTCGCACCTTGAAACGCCCGATCTGCTCGCCATCATCCTGCATCATCGACACGATACTTCGGCTGCCAGCAGCGTTTCGGCTCTGGGTGAACAGTTCGTTGACTCGACTGCGTAATCGAATTCTCTCAACGCCCGGAGAACGCCGCCTGAGGTGATGGGCGTAGTAAGTCGAACGGGTGATTTCGAACACCTCGCACAAGCAGTCAACAGGTTCATGGGCGCTTAGCTGATGGATCAGTGCGAACGCTCGAGATCTTCCGACATCAAGAGCGCGGTAGCCTTTTTTAATATCGATTTCTCTCGTTCAAGACGGGCGATTCGGGCTTCCAGTTCCTGGATCTTTTGCTGCTCTGGGGTGAGCGCCTTGCTCTGCGGGGTGACGCCTGTGCGTTCCTGCAGAAGCTGACTGACCCAACGGCGCAGGGCCGACTCGCCAATGCCGAGTGAACGACTGGCTTCGATGCAGCTGTAATTTTGTTTGAGTACGAGGTCAGCAGCCTCGCGTTTGAATTCAGCGGAAAAGACACGACGTTGCTTGGTCATCTGACACCTCGATATGGCGAGCATTCTCGCCTAAATGAGTGTCCGGTTTCATTAGACCACTACAAACACCAGGAGGCGGCTCTCACAACCTCATAACGCCTCACCAGCGGTCTAGTATTGATTCATCCTGGCAATATGCTATCCATGAGATCGGGGGAATCTATCTCCCCTAGGATTAGCTCCAGCGCTCCACGGGCGTTAGAACGCAAAAAGCAGGGAGAATCGATGCGCCTAGACCAGATGCCATACCACTCAATGCCCACCCTGGCCGTCCTTCCGTTCCGGCAATTCAGTATCGGATGGACGTGGCAGCTGCGAGCACTAAAGCTCTTCCCCGACTCCCAATTGTCCTGGAAGCGTTACTTCTACGATAACGGCAGTGGCCATGCGAGGGCGGCTGTTTTCGCCTCCTACGAGGAGGCCATGGAAGCGGCAGACGAGTTCAACAGCCGCACCAATGAACTGGTGGCTCAGGCGGTACCAGATCCTGTGCTTCAGAGCTCAACCACCCTGAAGGTCGAGAAAGCACTGACAGCGGCGCGCCGTATCCAGGGAGAAGAAGAGCTCATGGAGCGTGAGGCGATCAAGCGGAACGCCCATCTGCCCCGGCTCTCGGTGCAAGAGCTGAAACTGCACAATACGATGGAGAGCTTGCGGCAACCGCTCCACGAGGAGCTTGAGCGTGCGCCTTACCTAGAAATAGTCGCCTTGCCGAGATTCAACACGTGCCTTCGCCGTGTCGATGATCAGACATGGGAGCAGATCGGAGCCCTGTCTCCCAAACGCTCGCAGATCTGTCTGCGCGAAGTGACAGCCAAAGGATTCGGTCTTTCGGGAGCAGATCACTGGGGGAGAACGAAAGCGCAGATACGCGCACTCTTACTGCCCCGAGCCAATCAGTTGCTGCAGTTAGCGAGCGTCAAGCAAATGCTCGCCGAGGCAAGGATGCGCGGCCAGAGGGTGCTGGTCTGCGGTGGCTTCGTGTTCTGGTATGAGGACGATGGGGTACCACGGTGGGTGGTGAAAAACACGGGTGGCGAGTCCAGTAGCGATGAAGGAAACACCTTGTGGCACGAGGGCACGATCCTATCCAGGAACCATGGCCGGATCGTCGTGCTTCCCTACATCAAGGAGAACGGGGAAAAGGTTCAAGGGCATACGAAAAATGCACCACATGACGGAAAGGCGCTGCCTCGGCATCCTGACCAGTACGTCACCCTACCTTTTGAGATTCTGGACGGCGACCTCATGATTGGGTTGTTCGGTGAGCTCCACTATGAGTAATGCACCAAGTAATGCACCGACTCATCGGACATACCTTCCACCTAAGGAAAGCAAATGATCACGAAGATCAAAATCCAGGGCTATCGGATCTACGGCGATTTCACGCTGCTGCCCAATAGGGATCTCAACATCCTTGTGGGCGGTAATGACGCGGGGAAGTCGACCCTGATGGAGGCAATTGGTCTCGCGCTCAACGGGCGTATCGGTGGTCGCTCCGCTCAGGAGGAGCTGAACCCGTACTGGTTCAACAAAGAGCTGGTTAATCAATTTCTAGAAGACTGCGCCTGGGATGAAAAATCGGCGCTACCAGAGATCCTGATTGAGCTATTTCTAGAAAATCGGCCAGAGTTGCAGTTTCTCTGCGGGGCGATCAACAGCGATAGGAAGACGAATGCCTGCCCTGGTATCTCGTTCAAGGTCATCCCCAACCCTGAGTATGACGAGGAGCTGACCCAATGGCGTATCAACCCCAGCGCATTGATACCCGTTGAGTACTACAAGATTGAATGGCGTACCTTTGGGGATGAGGTACTGACTCGGCGCCCCCGGCAGCTCGCCGTTGCGACTATCGATTCCCGTACCGTCCGCTCAACCTCAGGCGTCGACTATCACCTACGCCAGATCCTCAGTGACCATTTGGAGCCGAGCGAGAAAGCCAAGATCTCCCAGCATTACCGCGAGATCAAAGAGTCCATGACCTCTAACTCCCTGGGTGGCGTGAATGATCGCCTCAAGGATATTCGAGCGCCACTGGATAACCAGGTGATGGCCCTGGCCATGGATCAAAGCGCTCAATCCTCCTGGGAGGGGTCGGTTACACCACATGTGGATCATGTGCCCTTCGCGCTGGCAGGCCAAGGGCAGCAAGCTTCGATCAAGATTTCGCTGGCCATGCAGCGCCTGTCCGAGCAGACCAGCATCGTGATGATCGAAGAGCCAGAGAATCATCTGTCACATACAAGCTTGACCACGCTGCTGTCGCGCATCGAGGAGGCTGCTGGCGAGCGGCAGTTGTTCATCTCGACCCACAGTGCCTACGTGCTGAATCGCCTCGGCCTGAGTTCCTTGCTCCTCCTGCATCGCGGCAAGGCATCTCACATCGAGACGCTTGATCCGGACACGGTCGGCTATTTCCAAAAGCTCCCAGGCTTCGACACGTTGCGGATGGTACTGGCTCACAAGCTCGTCCTGGTGGAAGGCCCTTCGGACGAGATCTTGTTTGAGCGCTTCTTCAAAGACCTCTACGGTAAGCACCCGATGGAGCTGGGGATTGATGTGATGAGCATGCACGGGCTGACGTTGAGGCGCTGCCTTGAACTGTGTACTGCCATCGATCGCCCAGTTGCAGTTCTTCGAGACAACGACGGAGAAGACCCAGAAACCCTTAAGGAAACTGTCAGCGAACTGCTCGAAACAGGAAAGCGCGAACTCTTTATTGGTGCGAAGGAAGCGGGCAGGACATTGGAACCACAATTGAGGGCGTGCAACAGCGAAGAGTCTCTGCGCAAGATTCTTGGGGCCACTGATAGGGCCAAGCTTGAGAAATGGATGTCGAGAGAGAAAACGGAAGCAGCACTTCTCATCGCCAAATCCAAGGAGACGGTCACACCGCCACCATATATGGCTGCGGCTGCGGCGTTCATTCATGGCTAAAAACTACCTGACCCTGGCAGTTGCGGGTGCTCGCAAGACTCAAGGCCTGGTGGAACATTGCAAAGCATTAGCAGCCGATCGCAAAGTTCTGCTCATCACCTTCGCCCAGGCCAATCAGATCGAGTTGCGCGAGCGCGTAAGGCGGTATGCCGGAGATCGACCCGGCTTGGAAGTCTCTGGCTGGTTCAGCTTTTTGCTGCGTCATTTCGTCAAACCCTTCGTCCCATTCGCATTCCCCGGCAAGCGCTGCAGGGGCTTCAATTTCGAAGGTGATCCAGGACGATATGCCAACGGTGAGAATCGATTTTTCGATTCGTCGGACAGTGTGTATGCGAAGGAACTAGCACGCTTGGCCCATCAACTGATTGGCCAAAGCGGCGGGGCCTTGATTCAACGCCTCGAATGCCTTTACGACGAAATACTCATCGACGAGGTTCAGGATCTTTCAGGTTACGACTGGGACATCCTGGAGGCGCTGTTCGGCACACGCATTGAGATACGGCTCGTCGGGGATGTCCGGCAGGCAGTCTTGTCCACCAATCCTCGTGGTCAAATGAAGAAGGCCTTTGCCTACTCGAAATCCATTGAATGGTTCAAAAAACAGCAGAAATCTGGCCGGCTGGAAATCAACTTCAGCTCTGTCACGTGGAGGTGCTGCCAGACAATCGCTACCTTTTCCGACACTATCTTCGAGGCGAGCTGGGAGTTTCCGGAGACAACCTCGCAGAATCACGTGATCACACCCCACGACGGCGTTTTCCTCGTGAGAAAGACTCACGTCCGTCAGTACGTTGAGACATTCCAACCCCAGTGCCTGCGCAACAGCATTCGCTCGGGCAAGGAGTTCGATCTCGACTACATGAACTTCGGGGTGTCCAAAGGACAGACCTTCAACCGCGTGCTGATATATCCGACCGACCCCATCGG
The DNA here is from genome assembly GCF_001983165.1 of Pseudomonas gessardii. GTDB lineage: Bacteria > Pseudomonadota > Gammaproteobacteria > Pseudomonadales > Pseudomonadaceae > Aquipseudomonas > Aquipseudomonas gessardii. The sequence goes on from NZ_MNPU01000070.1 coordinate 5,076, forward strand.
CAAGTTCATCAGCAAAGGGGAGTATCTCCTGCCCCTCTCCGCAGCCGATTTCTATGTGGCGGTCACACGGGCCGAGCAAAGCGTGGCGATTGTCTTGGATAAGCCAGGGGCCTCACAGATCCCCTATTGGCATCCAACTGTCGCCGCTGAGTAATTGCATGGACTTGACCACCCATTTGCATTCGACTTGACCAGTCGCTTGCGTCGGATTTGACCAGCCCGCTGGCCGACCCTGATCGGCCATTAGCTGCCATACGTGACTACCAGCAATCGACCCAAAACAGTCATTTTTTTGCAGGATGTCAGGCAAAAATTTTTCGTCACGCAGAAAAAACAAGGCCGCATTTGCGGCCTTGTTTTTATGGGGTTATTCGTGGGAATGTCCGTGCTCAGCTTTGTCGGAGGTTTCTACTTTCTCACCACCACCGCATGCCGTCATCAGGCCGAAGAAGCAGATCAGGAGCATAGAACGAACCAGAGTGGTTGGGGTTTTCATGGAAGGACTCTTCAAAAGTTGATAAATGGTCTGGGGGCAGGCTGAACGGTGAATTTTCGGCAGTAGGACAGCCATCGCTGTTTCGAATTACTGTTTGACGCTCAAGTAATCGCCGGTTGTTTTCAGTGCGATGGTCACGTCGCTGTTGCTGCGATTACGCCAAAACCAACCATGGGTGCCGTCAAAAATGGCGGTAAATTCACCCTTGTCACTTTTGACCTGTTTGCCCTTGCTGTAGCTGTGGAAGTAACCCTTCTCACCGTTGTACGGTTCACCATGGGTATCGAAGTTCACAGGCCCACCAACCGCAGTCCATTCGTAGCTAACAGACTTGCCTTTCAAGACTTCGAGCTTTATTTCCGTCCCTTCACCGGGCTTGAGCGTGACGCTCATTTGATTAGTCTTCAAAGCTGAAGTGGGTGTGGGCGCCGGCGGAGCAACAGGTTTCGCAATAGGCTGGACTTGCGCAACCTGTGGAGCTGGAGCTGGAGCTGGAGCTTGCGGTGGCGCGGCATCCGCCAAAGCTTCCTGAGCAAGGATGATCTTCAATTCGCCCATTTGGGTCAGTCCCAGTGCTCGGCCCACACCCGTTGGATCGACGGCATATTCCGAAGGCATAACCACTGTCACCAGCAGGCCGACCGCAGTCAGCAGAGCAATAACAGTGGAGCGCACCAGTTTGCGAGTGCTTGGCAATTCATTAACAGTTGGTAGCGGAGTATTGAACATGGTCAGAATTCCTTACGCGGAGACAAACAGGCCGGTGATCTGGTAACCCATCAAGAGGAAACCGGCACTCATCATGGCGACGTTGGCGGTATAGGCGTGGCGCCAGAAACTGCCGGTGCGCCGCCAATACCCCATCAAAATGAGAATCGCGCTGAGGGCCAGCAACTGGCCGATCTCAACACCAACGTTGAAGGCGATCAGGTTCGGAATCAGGCCATCAGGCGAGATCTCGTATTCCTGGATCTTCGTCGCCAGACCAAAACCGTGGAGCAAGCCGAAGATCAGCGTGGCCACTTTGGTGTTGGGTTGGAAACCGAACCAGCGCTGGAACGCGCCCAGGTTATCGAGCGCCTTGTACACCACCGAAAAACCGATGATGGCGTCGATGATGTACGAACTGATGCTGATCTCTGTAAGTACGCCCAGCAGCAGCGTGACCGAGTGGCCTACAGCGAACAGAGTGACGTAGAGCCCCACGTCTTTCAGGCGGTAGAGGAAAAAGATCACCCCGAACAAAAACAGCAGGTGGTCGTAGCCCGTCATCATGTGCTTGGCGCCCATGTAGATGAAGGGCAGCAACATGACGCCGGAGCTTTCCTGGATGAAACCCTTGTCACCTTCCGCGACAGCGTGAGCCATCGCCTCGGGCATTCCCAGGAAAAGTGCAGCGACAAGTAAAAACAACAGCAATACGGGGCGGTGCAAAGGCGCAGTAAACGCGCCAATGCCGCTCATCGAGTACGAATGCATATATCAATCCTACGTTGCAGAGATCGAAGGCCGCAGTGCGGCCAAGGTCAAGATGCGAACGAAGGACGGGGTGGACGCTCGATCAAGAATATCGGCGGGAGGGGAACAGAGTGTCGAATCGCATCGACCCGGATGGATAGCATTGGGGATGTCGCCAGCATCAACGCCGCTGTGAGTTGCGGTGTTTCGTGCTGGTGATCAGGGGTCAATGGCGAATGGTAGTGATCTGAAAGACTCGAGTAGCTGGATGAAGCCTCTTCGCCGTGGGAGTGATGGGCATCTTGCGCGATCTCCCAGGCTGGCTGTTTCGACGCCACTGATAACGAATAGGTATGCCCGGCCCAAGCCACCAACATGGCGAGAGCAAGCGCGATTACCACCGTAGTTGTCAGTGTTCTGCTGAACATGGCGTTAGGGTTTCAACTCGGTTTATAGGGCTTTTACGCGTTTGACCGCATCCCCCTAGGGGGGATAGGATGCCAGCGTAATTCATTGAGGCCTGAGGCTCAAGTCATGAGTGAGCACGAACACGAACACAGCCATCCCCACACCCACCAAAGTCATGAGGCAATCATCAAACGTCTCAAACGGGCAGATGGGCATTTACGCGGCATCATCACCATGATCGAAGAGGGTCGTGAGTGCGTGGACATCGCCCAGCAGCTGCATGCGGTTGAAAAAGCAGTGTGCCAGGCCAAACGTACGCTCATCCAGGATCACATTGATCACTGCCTGGAGGACACCGTTTCGGCGCTAGGCAATGGCGAGCGCGCACCACTGGAAGCTTTCAAGCAAATCACCAAGTACCTCTAGGTCTGTCATGCCCAATTTTGCTGAACTGCTGCAACAAGGCGGGGCTCACGCCTGGCTGTATTTCCCGAGCGCGATCCTGCTCGGCGCCTTGCATGGCCTGGAGCCGGGACATTCCAAAACCATGATGGCGGCCTTCATCGTTGCCATCCGTGGCTCGGTCAAACAGGCTGTTTTGTTAGGTTTGGCCGCGACGTTGTCGCATACCGCAGTGGTGTGGTTGGTCGCCATCGGCGGCATGTACCTGGGCAAAGGCCTGGATGCGCAAACCACTGAGCCGTACTTCCAGCTTGCCTCTTCTGCACTGATTATCGTGATTGCGCTATGGATGCTCTGGCGTACCTGGCGCGGCGCGCAGATGTTCAAGTTCGAGCAAGGTGATGATCATCACCACGGCGAGCACGATCATGGTCATCATGATGAGACCCATCGAATAGATACCGGCCATGGCCGCATCGAGCTGTCGATCTTCGAGGAAGGCATGCCACCGCACTGGCGCCTGAAGACACTGATCGGGCACGCTTGGGCTGCCTCAGATGTTCGCCTTATGACTACTCGTACCGACGGTAGCACCCAATCGTTCTCTTTCGTTGAGCGCGACGGCTTCCTGGAGTCGACGGTCGATATTCCGGAACCACATGAGTTCAGTGCACGCTTGAGTCTTGGGCATGCAGGTCACTCCCATGATTACGATCTCCACTATCAGGAACACGATCACGGGCATGCTCATTCCGAATTGGAAGGCTTAGAGTTGTCGATTGATGGCTACCAGGATGCGCATGAACGTGCGCATGCCAACGATATCCGCAAGCGCTTCACCAATCGCGAGGTCACCACGGGCCAGATCGTTATGTTCGGCCTGACTGGGGGTCTGATTCCTTGTCCGGCAGCCATTACCGTTCTGTTGCTATGTCTTCAGGTTAAAGAAGTCGCGCTGGGAGGCATGCTTGTCCTGTGTTTCAGCATAGGATTGGCTCTCACCTTGGTCACTGTCGGTGCTGCTGCGGCAATTGGTGCTAAGCAGGCCTCCAACCGTTGGCCTTGGCTGGGCACCGTGGCTCGTCGTGCTCCGTACCTGTCCAGCGTGCTGATCATTGGTGTTGGTCTGTACGTGGGCTTCCATGGCTGGATCGGCCTGAACGCTTGAGGCAAGTCTTTCGTGTTTGAACTCACGAGCTACATTGGTCTGTTCGTGGCGGCATTCGGTGCCGCGACGTTATTGCCGATGCAGTCTGAAGCCGTGCTGGTCGGGATGCTGCTCTCCGACCGGTACGTTGTTTCTTCGCTATTGGCAGTCGCCACTGTTGGCAACGTGCTTGGCTCCGCTCTGAACTGGCTTCTGGGCCGTTCCGTTGAGCGATTCCGCCACAAGCGCTGGTTCCCCGTGAGCGAGAGCAAGTTAGAAAAGGCCCAGCAGTCCTATCTGCGCTACGGGCGCTGGTCACTGTTGTTGAGCTGGGTGCCCATCATTGGCGACCCGCTGACAGTCGTCGCCGGAGTCATGCGCGAGCCACTCTGGAGTTTCCTGCTGATTGTCACCCTGGCCAAGGGCCTGCGTTATCTCGTGCTGACCGCCGTCACGCTGGGGTGGGAATGACGATGCCTACTGTCCCGCTTTCCCCACTCAAGAGCCGAAGCAATAGCCTGGATCTGATCAAGTGGCTAGCGATGTTGACCATGGTTATCGATCACTTGCGGTTGGTGTGGCCGGAGTTGAGCAACCTGTTCATTCCGGGGAGACTTTCCTTTCCGTTGTTCTGTGTCGCCATTGCGGCCAACGTGGCGCGCTCCAAACGGGGCGAGTTGTTGACGGCGGCGAATGGTCGATACCTTGCCTTGATGCTGGTGTTCGCCGCCATTTCAGAAGTGCCGTATCGCTACATCAGTTCTTCGGGGTCATTCAACGTGTTGGTGACGCTGGCATTGGGACTGGTGATTGCCTGGGGATGGCAACATCGCACCCTGTTGAGCAGTGCTATGGCGTTATTGGCCGCCGCGATTGCCTACGTGCTGGATGACCCACTGATGTACGGCTTCTACGGTGCGCTTGTTCCAGCGGCTGTCTTAATAGCAATCAAAGGCCCTGGTGTTCTTTGGCTGCTGCCTGCGGCTCTATGCTTGATGAGCAATACGCGAAGTAGCATCGTAACCAAGGCGCTGGACTTGGAGGTCTATTCATTGGTGGCTTTGAGCACCGCGTTCGCGGCGCCGCTGATCGGACTCTGGCTACTGCGTCAGACCTTCACCTTCAAGGTCTGGCCGGTGCGGCAATGGGGATATTGGTTCTATCCGGGCCACCTTGCAGCTTTGCAAGCGCTACGGTTGCTAGTCTGAATACCGGTCACCAGCTTTAGCAAGTCCTAGGAACTCACGATCATCGGTTGGGCCATCGGCGATGCTGATCATCGATCACGTATGGATGTTCGTGATCCACACCGTCTTGGCCGTCGATGTGCGCGTGATCGCCGGGCAGATTCTCATGGGTGTGTCTGATCGACTCCTGGTCATGAGCTGGGCGCCAGATCACGATGCTGACCAGCAGTGCACTGCCTGCCACCACAGCGAGGCCAACAAACGACGCAGTGAGGCTGATGTTGGCTCCCAGCCATCCCGCCACTGGATAAGTAATCAACCAGCAAGCATGGGACAGCGCAAATTGGGCGGCAAACAACGCCGGGCGATCTTCGGCATGTGCCGAGCGACGCAACAGGCGACCGCTCGGAGTCTGGGCCAGCGAATAGCCCACCCCGAGCACCATCCACAACGGCAGCAGGAAGTTGTAGGTGGTCAGGTTGATGCCGACGGCCAAGCCTACGACCAGTATTCCTCCGCCAAACAACATGGCCGTTCGGTCTTTGATGTTTTTCAGCAGGCGAGGCAAGACCAGGGCCGAGATCATGGAACCACCACCAAACGCAGCCAGCGCCAATGCCGTTGAGCTTTGGGGCAGAGCGAAGCGCGACTGAACCAGAACCACGGTGTTGACGATGACCATTGCACTGGCAGCCGCTACCGTCAGGTTGAGAGCCAGCAGCCCTCGCAGGCGGGGCGTCGCTAGGAATATGCGCATGCCACGGGTGGTTCGTTCATAGATGCTGCGTCGTGGTACTTGCTTCGCCTTTGGCAACAACACCGTGGCGACTAGGGCGGCAGAAGCGAGGAAGCCGATGACCGTGCCGGCGAAAAGGTTGTGGAAGCTGATCACCGTCAGGAGCGCGGCAGCGAGCATCGGGCTCGCGACACTTTCGAGATCGTAAGCCAGACGCGATAGCGACAAGGCACGGGTGTAGTCGTCTTCATCCGGCAGGATGTCTGGAATGGTCGCTTGGAACGTTGGAGTGAACGCTGCCGATGCGGACTGAAGGACGAAAATCAGCACGTAGATTTGCCAAACCTCGGTCACAAACGGGAGAGCCAGCGCGACCACGGCCCGCACCAGATCCAGAGAGACCAGCATGGCTCGGCGAGGCAGGCGCTCTGCAAAAGCCGCTGCAATGGGCGCAACGCCAATGTAGGCCGTCATTTTGATCGCCAACGCCGTGCCGAGAACGGCACCTGCTTGGGCGCCTGCTAGATCGAACGCCAGTAAACCGAGCGCGACGGTGGCAAGGCCAGTCCCTACGAGTGCAATCACTTGAGCCAGGAAAAGATGGCGATAGGTTCGGTTGGCTAGGATTTTCAGCATGAGAAATCTCAAAAGGAAACGCGTGCGCCTATCTGGTTACTGAGATTTCCCGAAGATAGAAGAACTACGAGTTCTCGTTTTCAGATGATTTTGTATCCCCCCTAGGGGGATATGAATTCATCCTAAACCAGAGCCAGAAGTAGCTCAAGAAATAAGCATTCGACCTTTGATCGAGTCCCCGGAGAAGTAGCTTGCTCAGTGAAGGCACTTAGCCATACGCTGCCGGGCGTGAGACCTCTCACGGATATAAAATATGAGCAAGGAGCAAGCCCTGATGAAACTGTCCGCCATTTTGATCGCCGCTTTACTTTCGATTACGTCCGTTGCTGCCTTCGCGCACAGCGGCGGTACTGATTCAAAAGGTTGCCATCGCAACCATAAAACCAACGACTACCACTGCCATTAAATGGCAAAAGCCCAGCGTCAGGCTGGGCATTGGTGTGAGCTGGTCACTTCAGATCTGAAGGGGCCTGGGTGTCTGACGGACGCTGTTTAATCCGCTCGTGATAGCTAGCGCAGCAGATGTACTGCCAGACCAGCGAGCGCACAGGCCATCAGTACCTGAATGACGCCGCGCTTGAAGCGGAACAATGCTATTGCCGCTGCGATGGCGATTACTGCAGAGGGCCAGTCGAGGTTGCCGCTGAAGCCTTTCGGCCAAAGCACGTGATACCCGAAGAAGCACGCCAGATTGAGGATCACCCCAACTACGGCGGCGGTGATGGCGGTAAGCGGTGCAGTGAACTTGAGTTCGTTGTGGGTCGACTCAACCAGAGGGCCACCCGCAAGGATGAACAGGAACGAGGGCAAAAAGGTGAACCAGGTCACCAGGGCAGCTGCGACAGCTCCGGCCAGAAACAGCTGATCAGCCCCGAACACTTGCGAGACATAGGCCCCGACGAAGCCGACGAAAGCCACCACCATGATCAGCGGCCCAGGCGTGGTTTCCCCCAGCGCAAGGCCGTCGATCATCTGTGTCGGGGTTAACCAGCCATAGTGACCGACTGCGCCTTGATAGACATACGGCAGTACGGCATAAGCACCGCCAAAGGTCAGCAATGCAGCTTTGGTAAAGAACCAGCTCATCTGGGTCAGGGTTCCTTCCCACCCAAAGAGCGCGGTCAAAACACCCATCGGCAAAGCCCATAGCACGGCACCAATCAGTGCGAGTGAGGCCAATTTCAACCAGCTGAACCGAGCATGTTCAGGGGACGGCGTGTCGTCATCGATTAAGGCCGGGCCGAAGGATTTTTTTGCGGCGCTATGGCCACCGGCTCTGAACTTCTCAGGTGCCAATCGCCCGCCGAAATATCCAATCAATGCTGCCCCTAAGACGATCAAAGGGAACGGAACATTGAATGCAAAGATCGCGGCAAATGAAGCCGCTGCTATCGCCCACAGCCAATTATTCTTCAGTGCCCGAGAGCCGATCCGATGTGCAGCCTGCACCACGATGGCCGTCACGGCGGGCTTGATGCCATAGAAAAGTCCGGCTACCACGGGTACTTCGCCGAACGCGATGTACATCCACGACAGCGCGATCAGAATGAATAGTGAGGGCAGCACAAACAGCGCACCGGCGATCACGCCGCCCCAAGTTCGATGCATCAGCCAACCAATGTAAGTCGCCAGTTGCTGAGCCTCGGGCCCTGGCAACAACATGCAGTAATTGAGGGCATGCAGAAATCTGCGTTCTGAAATCCAGCGTCGCCGCTCCACCAACTCCTGGTGCATGATCGAGATCTGGCCCGCAGGCCCGCCGAAGCTGATAAAGCCGAGCTTCAACCAGAACCAGAACGCTTCACGTAGGCTGATCGCTTCCGGCCTCGACAGCTCTGCTTCAACCATTGGTGCCAATACCTTACTCATTGGGTTGTTCCTCTTTTACAAACCCAGCGAGCAGACCGTCGAAAATAGCGCTCGCAGCAGCCAACAAATGATCATCATCGGTAATGGTTTCGCGCAGCCCCGCAAGCACCCGCTCAATGCCGGCAGCCTCCACCGGCTGAATACCGCCGACATCGAGATAGTGCACCAAAGCCGCGATGCGGTTCAGGCCTGGCACTTCAAGCTCAAAGCTGGCTTGAAGGGTTTCGAAGGTGACGCGTTTACCGACATGGCTGAAGGTCGCGTCATCGAAGTCAAAACCCAACGCATCTACCGGACACTCCTGTGGCGTGTTTAGCCAGAGGATCTGAGCATGCGCATCAATGAAGCGCCGAATTAACCAGGCACATGCCAACCGGTCGACCCAGGGACGGTTACGGGTCGCCCAGATACGGCCCTGATAATCGCTGAGATTGAGTGCCGTTATTGGTTGGTTGCTGCTGTGTGGCTCATCCGGCGACAGGGCTCTACTGACCGCCGTCTCTAGCTCCTGCAACGCCGAATCAACTTGCTGCTTGGGCTTGCCTGGAAAGTAATCGATGCTGACCAGTTGATCGTGGGCTTTGCGCAGCTTACGAATTTGTTTGGTCGTCGCCAGGGCATTTTCAGAATTCAGCTGTCCACGGCACTCTTCTATCTCCGCACCAAGCCTACCGTAGTCATCGCTACGGTCGAACAACTCGACGAAGCGCTCACCTCTAGGGTCGACGATCGGCAGAACGTAGGCCGTGCCATTGATGGCGAGGATATCGCGCTCGACAGACGTCAGTGCTTCACGGCAGACGCCAGTGTCTGGCAGCAGATACGCGCCATCGCGCAGAACCGCAGCACCAGAAGCTTTCAATGCACGCCAGGCGCGCATGCGTTCGGTGGCATTGGCAGTGGGTAAGCCAAGAATCAGAGCTAGCCAATTATTCATGTAGAGTTAGCTATATAGTTTGTAATGACTATTACACTAATTCAGATCTTGGCGATTGGGAAGCCGCGCATCGAAACACGGGTATTGGTGAGTCCGACTGGAGGAGGAGTGGTCGTGCGCAAATACCCGATGACGAACTGGGCCACTGCTGAGTTTATAGGAGGCAACATGCAGGACAAGAAAGCTCCGGGCCCCTGACACCCATGGAGTTCGCAGAAGTGATGCAAGACTTCAGGGAAGCGGGCGAGTGGATATCCGAACAGCTGCGATCGAAATCAGGCAGAGAGCTGACACAACTGATGACGAACAAGATCGTCTCGACCCAATGGACGACTAGGGTTCTCAACTGGACAACGTCAAAGCCCCAGGTCTGCCGCAAAACGCTGGTCGCGGATTGAAGCAGGGGCATGCCCATCGACGATCAGCTTCTGCTGCAGATGGCGTACGAGATGCCAAGCCAGAGGTTCGCGGATCTCCAAGCAACCTTGGATCTGATGGAAACTATTGGAGCGGTGTGTAACAAGGGCCTCTCGAAGCGCTGTAAAGCCGTCAACCCCGATGACCGACCTGTGGACACGGAGAGGATTATTCAGCCCAGGACGACGCTCGTAGGCGCTTAAAAGCGATCGAAGGATTACAGGGAGATCATCCCCATAGGCTTCGCAGGCAAGAGACCAGAGCTGGCTATCAGACAGTGGGGTCATAGGATCCGATGTCGGGCTCGCATTATCCATAAATTGGCAACATAACCCCAAGCGCGGCCAGAATTCAGGTGCACCCTGTAAACCAATTTTTTAACGTGTTAATCACAGGAGTTTACAGTGTAAAAATTTGGTTTACAGGCCAGAATTTTCAAAGTGCATACACGGTCAGCAAATGCGTTTCGCTAGAAAAATATGACGGTGACGGACGCTTGCAGACGCCTGTTGTCCGAGACGGGTGGAATTTCAGACGGACTGATCCCAGCAAAAAAGCCCTATTGGTTTGACGTCAAAGCGTAAGCAGCAGCCTACGGCTGCAAAGTAAAGCGATTTCTCCTCCGCCCCCAGCCCCACCATTCCAACCTCAAATTCACCTTCAGTCCTCAAAACCGTGTGATCTAGAAGCCGTAAATATCAGATGTAAAAGCCGGCGAAATCCTGTGAGAAAAGCGGTGCCTGGGCCACTGCCGCTTTTATCTTGCTCTCAAATATAAGAACTCCGTCTCGCTTAAAAATTTTCAAGAGGGGGGGGTGAAAATAAAATGGACATTGCCGACGAACGGTAAATAAATTGCCTATTTGTCAATCTGAGTTTTCACTCAAAAATCCTCGAAAACCTATAAAAAATGCTTTAAAGCAGGCGAAAACGCTAACATTTATGAGTTTCGATTCACCAAATGCGAATTTTGATCGCCTACGAGCGCGCCCAACAGGTACATTGGCCATGCCGGTCGTTTCTGCCTCTAAGTCATACCAGTCACCGGCTTCAGTCAGAAATGCATCGCTGCGGCGAGTGTAGTTAGATTCCGAGTGCCGAACGACGGCTATTCAACGAGAGATCATTCACGATGGCTGTAAAGGGTTTGAAAATTCGTACGGCAGTAATCACCGACGCAGAAGCCATCCAGCGCATTTATGCTCCCATTGTTCTAAATACAGCGATCTCATTCGAAGAGACCCCGCCAAGCGTTGAGGAAATTGCTCAGCGGATAGCGACGACACTTCAGACATATCCCTACCTAGTGGCTGAAGAGGATGGCGAGATCAAGGGCTACGCCTACGCAAGCCAACACAGGGCTCGTCCGGCCTACCGATGGGCTGTTGACGTGACGGTTTATGTCGCTGAATCAGCTCGCCGGCAGGGCGTTGGCCGTGAGCTCTATGAGACCTTGCTTCCGATTCTTGATAAGCAGAGATTTCGCGCAGCGTACGCCGGAATTGCGCAGCCAAACGAAGGCAGTGTGGGCCTGCACGAGTCGCTGGGGTTCGTCCACATCGGCACATATCCGGAGGTAGGCTTCAAGCTTGGGAAATGGCACGACGTCGGCTACTGGCGACTCGGGCTGTGTCCGGCAACTCCTCCACTGGAGCCTATTCTCTTTCCTGAGCTTGAAGTCGCATCACAGTAGGCACACTCGATTTGCGTCGCGAGACATCAGGGTTCGCTAGTGAGATAGCTTTGGACTTGGTTGACTACATCCCGAGCGGTGCGGGTTACTCCGATCAATGTCGCAGAGGCGAGCCCCGTCCAATCGCCGTAACCCACCAGCCACAAATTGGGTGACGCAACACTTCGATTTTCGTCCACAGCCACTTTACCGTCCAGGCCTACAACGCCCAGGCTGCTCAGGTGGTCGAGCGCGGGAGAAAATCCCGTGCACCAGATGACAACGTCCACCTTTGTTTCGTCTCCTGATGACCACACAACGCCTGTCGAAGTGAAGTGCGTGAATGGCCGTACCGCTCTCAATACACCGCGTTCACGAGCGTCTTTCACCGATGACACCATTACGATGTCGCCCAACCCTCCAGCGGGCTGCTCAGGCTCCACACCATCCTGTTGCGCCTTCAATCGAGCTGTAGCTCGTTCGAACAGGACGCGCCCATCAACCTCATCAGGTAGAAACTTTGGGACTTCTTGAGTTACCCAGGTTGCCTGAGCCACTTTGGAAACCTCGGCGTAAATCTGGGCTCCCGAGTTGCCACCACCGACGACAAGGACAGTTTTCCCCTCAAACTCATCCGGCCCAACGTAATGAGCGGAATGAAGCTGCTGCCCTAAAAACAACTCCTGTCCGGAATAGCTTGGGATAAATGGGCGGCTCCAGGTGCCTGTTGCACTGATAACCGCTTTGGCCTCCCAGGCTCTGTCCTCGGAGACAACCCGTAATCCGTCTTCGATTTTCTCGACACGGTTTACCCGCGTGGATCGGATGATGGGAAAGTCATATCGACGCTCGTACAGAGTTAGATAGTCAATAACATCGTCCCGCCCAGGAGTCCCCTCGGATACTGCTGGCATGGGCCAGCCGGCAATTGAGCTCCAAGCAGACGGCGAGAATAGTCGGAGAGAATCCCACCCATGCCGCCAGGCCCCTCCCGGTGCTGACTCGGCGTCGAGTAATACATAGGAAAGGCCTGTACGCCTCAAGAAATAGGCTACGGTGAGCGCGGATTGGCCACCGCCAATGACCACTACATCAAATTTCGAGTTTTGATTCACCAGCATCCCCCCAGGCCCATCTGCTTTACATCGGTTTAAACCCTGCGGCCATTCTCATCAATGACGACTTGTCCGTCTTCTTTGACGAAGCTGCCGCGCTGCTCTTGCGGCAGAAGGTCGAGGACTGCCTCTGACGGACGACACAAGCGTGTGCCCAAGGGCGTCACGACGATGGGGCGATTGATCAGGATGGGGTGAGCCATCATGGCATCGATGAGCTGATCATCAGTAAGTGACGTATCGACCAGTCCCAACTCCTCGTAAGGAGTGCCTTTGATGCGAAGCAGGGCCCGCACCTCAATACCCATATCCTTGATCAACCTGACAAGCGTGGTGCGGTCAGGTGGGGTCTGTAGGTACTCGATAACAGTCGGCTCTTCTCCGCTGTTGCGGATCAGCTCCAAGGTGTTGCGAGAGGTGCCACATTGCGGGTTGTGATAGATCGTGATCTGGCTCATACAGTTTCCTCGCACTGACGTTAGATGGAGCGCTGGTTGACGCGTTTGGAAAGCTCTTCGGCGGACTCTTTGCGCTCGGAGTACCGATCAACCAAATAATCCTGGCGATCCCGCAACAGCAGGGTGAACTTCATCAGCTCTTCCATCACGTCCACGAGTCGGTCGTAGTACGAGGACGGCTTCATACGACCTGCCTCGTCGAACTCGGTAAATGCCTTGGCCACCGAAGATTGGTTTGGGATGGTGAACATCCGCATCCATCGGCCCAGTACCCGCAGCTGATTGACCACGTTGAAAGATTGCGAGCCGCCGCAGACCTGCATCACTGCAAGGGTTTTGCCTTGCGTAGGCCGTACAGCGCCCATCGCCAGCGGTACCCAGTCAATTTGGGCTTTGAATACTGCGCTCATGGAGCCGTGACGCTCAGGGGAGCACCACACCTGCCCCTCAGACCATTGCATCAGCTCGCGCAGCTCAGCGACCTTGGGATGTGTATCGGGAGCGTCATCCGGCAGCGGGAGACCTGATGGGTCAAAGATCTTGGTTTCGGCGCCAAACTCTTCCAACAAGCGGGCTGCTTCCTGAGTCACCAGCCGGCTGAAAGAGCGCTCTCGCGTCGATCCGTACAAAAGCAGAATTCGAGGCTTATGGAGCGAAGGCGTACGAGGTGCCAGTTGCTCCAACGAAGGAATGTCGATCAGGTCGGCGTGAACGTTCGGCAATGTCTCTTGCATATAAACTCCTACGGCGGCGCCTGGTTGGGTGCCGCCTCGGTTGATCTTTAAAGCGAACCGATGCGGTTCAGTTCAGCTTTCAACTGGTCAGTGCTGATGGTCTTCAGTGGCAGCGCAAGAAATGCGCTCACGCGCTCGTGAATTTTGGCGAGTGTGGTTTCAAACGCAGCGGTGATCTCGGCTTCCGACCCGCTAGCCTCAGACGGGTCGGCCAGCCCCCAATGCGCCTTCAAAGCTGGCCCGAAGAAGATTGGGCATGCCTCACCTGCAGCCCGGTCACAGACAGTGATCACGATGTCTGGCGGCGAGCCTTCAAAAGCGTCCGAAGCCTTGCTGCTTAAGCCCGCAGTAGAGATACCCGCCGCCTCCAGTGTCTGCAGTGCCCTTTGATTCACCCGGCCACTGGGAAAGCTCCCCGAGCTGACCGCTTCTACGCCTTCAGGCGCCAGGTGATTGAACAGCGCCTCGGACAGAATGCTGCGGCAGCTGTTGTGGGTGCACATGAACAAGACTTTCATCAGAAGATTCCTTGATTCAGAAACTGAGGCGCAATGCCAGGGCAGACAAGGTGGCGACGAGGATAGGCAGGGTCAGCACGATCCCAGTCTTGAAGTAGTAACCCCAGCTGATCTTGATGTCCTTCTTGGCCAGCACATGCAGCCACAGCAGCGTGGCCAGACTGCCAATTGGAGTGATCTTCGGGCCTAGATCGCAGCCAATGATGTTGGCGTACACCATCGCTTGCTGTACGACGCCATCAACTTCGGCGGCATGAATGGATAAGGCGCCAACCAGAACCGTAGGCATGTTATTCATGATCGAAGACAGCAATGCTGTTAGCAGCCCTGTACCCAGGGACGCGCCCCAAACGCCATAACCGGCGAACACGTTCAGGATCTGCGCGATGTGGTCGGTCAGGCCCGCGTTCTTCAAGCCATAGACGACCAGATACATACCCAAGGAAAAAATCACCACTTGCCATGGGGCCTCTTTGAGCACCTTGCTTGTGTTGATGGCGTGACCACGAGCCGCGATGACATAGAGAATGAACGCACAGACCGCTGCAATGGCGCTGATTGGCACCCCCAATGGCTCAATGACAAAGAAGCCGATCAGGAGTAGTGCCAGCACCCACCAGCCGGCTACAAACGTGGCCCGGTCGTGGATTGCCTCGTCCGGATTGTTCAGTTGGTTGAGGTCATAGGTCTTTGGTAAATCTTTGCGGAAAAACCACAGCAGCATGGCTAATGTCGCTGCCACGCTGACGATGTTTACCGGCACCATGATCGAAGCATATTCGTTGAAGCCGATATCGAAGTAGTCGGCAGAAACGATGTTGACCAGGTTGGAAACCACCAGCGGTAAGCTCGCCGTGTCGGCGATAAAACCGGCTGCCATGACGAATGCCAAAGTAGCCGCAGGAGAAAAACGCAACGCCAGCAACATCGCGATCACAATGGGTGTGAGGATCAATGCTGCTCCGTCATTGGCGAACAGGGCCGACACCGCTGCGCCAAGCAGGACGATAAATGCGAACAGCTTGCGGGTGCTTCCGCCTCCCCATCGGGCCACATGCAGCGCAGCCCATTTAAAAAAGCCTGCCTCATCAAGCAGCAAACTGATGATGATGACCGCGATGAAAGTTCCGGTAGCATTCCAGACGATGCGCCAGACCTCGGGTATGTCTGCAAGAGTAACGACGCCTGCCAGCAACGCCACGATGGCACCCAACGTGGCACTCCAACCAACTCCGAGCCCTTTGGGCTGCCAGATGACGAGCACGATGGTGGCGATAAATATCAATACGGCAATCAGCATTTCGTTAATCCGGTTGGGCGTGAATCAGCTGCACACGGCCTGGTTGATCGGACGGTCGTTCATACCGCACAGGCGTTTAGTCTCGGTTTCCAGCCATTGCTGATTGGCGTCTACGACTTCTTTCAAAACCGCAGTTACCCACGCAGGCAAATCGGGGTTCAGGCGGTAGTACACCCACTGACCTTGCCGGCGATCCATCAACAAACCAGCAGAACGCAGCAGGGCCAAATGACGAGAAATCTTCGGCTGGTTCAGGTCGAGTGCCGCCGTCAGCTCGCAGACACACAGCTCGCCTTCGCTCACGACAAGCAGGGAAATTTTGGCTCGGGTGTCATCCGCCAAGCACTTGAATAACGTGGTGGGGTTCATGGGTTCTGTCATAGATCCTCCAGGTGTTTGGTCTTGACCAAAACGAAGAGCTTGATGCGCTCGTGGATGTCGTGGAGCGTGTGGCGAAATGCACCGGGATCATCGTTCGTTACTGGGTCAGGAAAGTCCCAGGCAATGACTTCACCTGCACTGGGCATTGGTAGGCACTCGCTGGCGGATTTATCGCAAAGAGTGATTACGTAATCGAATCGATCAGCTTGAAACTCGCTGATGGACTTGCTTCGCAGGCCCGTCGCATCGACTCCAACTGCCTCCAACGCCTGAATCGTGCGCGGATCAACCTCAGACGGTTGGGATCCTCCGCTGAAGGCCTCGAAGCGCGGGTCGGTGTGACGCAGCAAAGCCTCTGCAAGCTGGGAGCGGGCTGAGTTGGCAACGCACACGAAAAGCACTTTGATAGCAGGGGTCATGACTGGCCTCGATGCATATGGAAAATCGAATATACGCTTTGGCAGATATTTGGTAAAGCGAATATGATGGCTTCGGCTTCGGCTTGAGCCGTAACAGTCCATGCAAAGCGGCACAAAGGAGATGAAAGGATGGAGTGGGAGATGATGATCCAGGCAACGGAAATAGCCGGTGGGCAATGGCAGCGCTTTCGCGATGCACTGAAATCTGCTGACCTTCCATCAGACGATATTGATCTTCCTGGCCGAACCTTTTTTGAGTTCACGCTGGACAGTGAGACGGTCGCATGGGGAGGATTCGAAACGCATGGTACGAACGGGTTGCTGCGCTCTCTGGTCGTGGAGCCCGCATACAGATCGAAAGGGGTTGGAGCTGAAATGCTTCGAGTCATTGAAGCGATAGCCGCCGGGCAGGGAATCGCTCGATTTCACTTGCTGACAACAACTGCATCAGGCTTTTTTGAACGGCAGGGCTACGCACTGAACCAGCGAGGCTCTGCGCCGTCTCTGATCTCACAGACGGAGCAGTTTAGGGGGCTTTGCCCTAGCGCGGCTTGCTACATGTGCAAGGCGTTACCATTCGACAATGGCTGATAGTCTGCCCATCCGATAGCCTGGGAGGTAGTGCCCAGTTTCGACCGATCCTTTACATGTGCGCGTACATGCACATATAGTCGCTACATGACCTTATTACTGAACCGAACCCAGGCAATCGAGGCCGCCATAGAGTCGCTGGACGGTGCATTCTTCAAAGCCCTCTGTGAGCCACCGCGAATCGCAGTGCTGAAGCGCGTAATGCTACTAGGCCGTGCTGATGTCACTGAAATTGCGGCTGACTTACCTCAAGAGCGTTCGGTTGTGTCTCGCCACCTTCAGGTGCTACTAGAGGCGGGGATCGTTAGAGCCACTAAGATAGGGCGCCAGATGTTCTATGAAGTGGACGGCCCAGCCATTATCAAGCGTCTAGAGGCCATCCTCATCCACACCAAAAGCATCGTTCCACTGTGCTGTCCAGGCGAAAAGGTCTGAGCCTTTTTTTGCATAAATACGTGCATGAGTGCGCATACATGAACATAAACAGTCAGATGTTGGATGTTATTGTCATTGGTGCTGGCCAAGCAGGGTTGGCTACCGGTTGGCACCTGAAGCAGCACGGCCTCAATTTCCGCATTTTTGATGAGCAATCGCAGCCTGGGGGGAACTGGCGTAATTACTACGACAGCCTTGAATTGTTCTCGCCAGCAGCATATTCCTCTCTTCCGGGGCTTCCATTTCCTGGAGCAGCAGGCCACTACCCTTCTCGGGATGAAGTAGTGCGTTATCTGGAAGGTTATGCCGACTTCTTCCGGTTACCTATCCTTCAAGGGATTAGGGTCGCGAACGTAGGTCAGGAAGGCGAAGGATTTCGGATCACTGCAGCGAACGGACAAAGCTTTTGTGCGAGAGCGGTGGTCGTGGCCTCAGGAGCCTTCAGTCGTCCCTACGTACCCGATATCCCTGGGCTCAAGAACTTCAGCGGCACTCAGCTTCACAGTGCTCATTATCGGAATGCAGAAGCATTTAGTGGGCAACGCATCGTCGTAGTTGGCGCTGCTAACTCGGCTGTACAAATCGCTTACGATTTATCCAAAGTTGCAACCGTGACTCTGGCTGCGGATTCCACGCCATCCGGACACTCAGCCCACCAACATCCGGACACTCGTTCCACGCTCATCCGGACAGGCAGTCGGAGCGCAGCGACGCAGGTTTGCATTGTTAGTCTGAAGCCCCTACCGCC
>NZ_MNPU01000071.1 GCF_001983165.1 Pseudomonas gessardii
CGGCGGTAGGGGCTTCAGACTAACAATGCAAACCTGCGTCGCTGCGCTCCGACTGCCTGTCCGGATGAGCGTGGAACGAGTGTCCGGATGTTGGTGGGCTGAGTGTCCGGATGGCGTGGAATCCGCAGGCATGCGCCAGATGTCGATGTTGTTGCCTTCTCTCACCCAGGATCTCTAGGTGCCGAACTCGTCAGTCGGCACAGCCTCCACCCGCCCGCATCTTCGGATGCGTCTAAGGAGGCCAGATTCATGGGTTTATGCCCTCGCTCCCGGTCGTAAGGAGCCGTGCGTTCCGCGTCAGTGAACACCTCACAGGCCGCAGGGGCCTTGATCCCTGATAACACTCAACATCCGTGGCGGGACTACGTGAGGGCAACCAGCAATGAACGAGGAGAGGGCCCATGCAGCAGTTAGATCCGAAGCTTGAACAACCACGACGACCTCGACCGCTGATTGAGTCGAATCCCGTCGCCCAGGCTTATCCGGTGCAGGCACTGGGTGGAATTCTTGGGCCTGCGGTAGAGCGCATGGCCGAGGTCATCGGCGTGCCCCAAGCACTGGCCGCACAATCGATGTTGGCTGCCTCGGCTCTGGCCACTCAAGGTCATGCGGGCTTACAGCTCGACGGGCGCAGTTATCCGCTGTCGCTGTACCTGATCACGGTGGCCGCGTCAGGGGATCGTAAAACGGCGGCAGATCGATGTGCATTGCTGCCAGCACGGCAATGGGAGCGTGAGCAGTGGCAGCGCTATCGCGAACAACTTACCCGGTACCGTGCCGCACAGCGACAGGCGCAGCGTATCAAGCCTGCCGATCCTGAGTCCGCGAACGGAATGTCACTCGAAGCGGAGCCCTCAGCCCCTCGGCTGATCACCACGGACCCGACTATCGAGGCCCTAGTGAAGGGGCTTTGTCATGACCTGCCTAGCATGGGGCTGTTCTGTGATGAGGGTGGACAATTCCTCGGTAGCAGCACCATGAGTCGGGATAACCGCTTGAAAGCGGTAACAACCTTGTCGTCACTCTGGGATGGCAGTCCGATAGATCGCGCGCGCTCCATGGCAGGTGAAAGCCTGCGAGCCTATGACCGACGCGTGAGCCTGCACCTGATGTTGCAACCGTACTTGGCCATACAGTTACTAAGTGATCCGTTGCTCCAGGGGCAAGGCATCCTCGGACGCTGCCTGATGACCTGGCCCACCAGCCTGGCTGGACAACGTAGCTATCAGGCTGTCGACTTGTCGAAAGACGCCGTCCTAAAGCGATATCACCACCGCCTTTCGGCCCTGTTTCATAAGCCTTGGTCACTTTCCGCTGACGGTGCTCTGCAGCTGTCACCGCTGACCCTCAGTCCGTTGGCCCGCCGTCGCTGGATTGATTTGCATGATGCTATCGAAGCTCAGCTGGGGGAGTTTGGCGAGCTGGCCAGCGTACGGCCCAGCGGATCAAAGGCCGCCGATAACCTGCTGCGCGTCGCCGGCATTCTTGCAGTTGTGGAGGAGAGCAGCGCCGTGGAGGTCGACCATATCCAGCGTGCCTCCGCTTTAGTCGGCTACTACCTCACCGAGATCCAGCGCCTGACTGAGCAGGAGCCAGTGTGTCGAGTAAAAGAGGAGGCAGACCGGCTGCTGCGATGGCTACAGGTCAAAGATTGGAAGCGTTTCAGTATTCGTGAATTGAATCGCAACGGTCCCCGCTTTGCCCGCAAGAGCAGTCGTCATGCCGCCAAGCTGCTGGTCGAGTTGATTGATCATCAGTGGCTCATCACCGACGGCCACACCTTCGAGGTGCGCCATGTTCAATCTTGATGAAGCGCTGCGCAACCATCTGGCTCAGCGCGAAAAGGAGCCGAAAGCGCAATTTGTCGCCGCTACTGTCGCCACTTTGTCGCCACGCTCAAAGCCAAGCAGGGCAAGGGATGTCGCCGCTGTCGCCGGTGTCGCCACCACCCGTAAAACTATCACCTCGACGACAGCCATCATTCAGTTGTTGAAAGAGCAGGGCGTGCATCTCTACGTCACTGACAACACGCTGTGTTTTCGCCCGACTGATTGGGCTCAGTTCGCGATTGTAAGTGCGCACTGGCGAGCCCTTTTGCATGATCTCGCGGCAGTCGATCAGGAACAGAAAAATGGCTCGGGTCGGTAAGCGAGCGGGGCGCAATTTCGGCTTCGGTCGCCAGCTTAGCTATGCTGGACCGCAAGCACTGAAAGACCTGTTTGGCGACGGCCATTTTGCTACCGTCAAAGCCCATAGTGATCGCTGGCAGGCGTTCGTGCATTGGTGTCGATCCGATGAAGGGCCGAGGGTCAACGACGCGCGCCAGATAGACCGCGAGATCCTCATGCGGTACGCCGTCCACGTGCGGGAGCAGGTTGATCAGGGCAACGTCGGCATTGCCACCGCGCAGAACCGACTGTCCAGCGTGAACCGAACGATGGCCGCGCTGCGCGGTGATCAGTACGTCAAAATCCCGAGTCCGAGTAAGGCGCTTGGCTTGCAGCGCTCAAGCGTGCGTAGTGAGGCTCCGCAAGGCCAAGACCGTGCGCAGGTCGAGTTGATCGCGCGGACTCTGTCAGATCGTCAGCAATCGAGGGTGAGTGCCATTGTGCTCCTCGCCCGTGAGACTGGTATGCGCCTGCGCGAAGCGATCCTGGCCGATCTGCCCCGACTGCAACGTGAGGGTCGGCAACTGGGCAAGATCAACATCCAGGATGGCACCAAAGGCGGTCGATCAGGCGCATCGGCACCGCGCTGGATTACGGTAACGGATCAAGTTCGCGATGCCCTGGATTGGGCCAGCGCGAACTCACCCAATGGCAGCCGGAATTTGTTGGCGCCCGACGAAAGCTACAAAGACTTTATGCAGGTAGTTGTGCGACCGGCACGGGACATTCTGCATGAGCATGGATTGAAAGGTTTTCATGAGCTGCGGGCGGCTTACGCCTGTGAGCGCTATGAGCAACTGACCGGCTTCTCCGCGCCCATCAATGGCGGTCGTTGTCATCGAGAGGATCGAGCACTCGATCAGTGTGCACGCCAGCAGATCAGCCACGAGTTGGGGCATAACCGCATCGACGTTGTGAGTGCCTACATCGGAGGTCATCGATGAAGTCCGAGTTCGATATGGAGTTGTTTTTGAGCCCTCTGCTTAAAGGTGCGCATGCCACGCGGCAGCGGCACATCAGGCAAGCAGAAAGGATGCACGAGGCGATTCGTGAGCGTTGGGGTTGCGCGACGCCCTGGTCCTGGAGAGAAAAGCACGTGAGATGGTTTCTGAAGCACTACCTGCGATGCTCAGCTCCAGCTACCGTCTACTATTACGAGTTAACAACAGCGCTAATTCGTAGGCGGTGTGAAAGTATTAAAGCTGACAGTCAGCTCAATTTGGATAAATGCTCACCAAGCTGTGGCATCCCGCAACCTAAATGGTCGACTTCAAGCTAAGCCTATCAGGACGCTCTGCGGACTCTCTTCACTGGGCAAGAAGCTAAGAGGCCGTAGTTTTATACGGCTCTGATATTTCCTGTTCAAGCCCGTCAAGATAATCGGCGTACCACTGCATCATTGTCGTACGTTGCTCCAGGTACTGAGCCTTGTTATAGATCCCTCGGACACCTGACGGCTTGTGACTGAGCTGGGCTTCAATGTGGTCCGCTGGAAAACCGTGCTCGTTGAGTACGGTGCTTGCAATATGACGGAAGCCATGTCCGGTCTGTCGTCCTTCGTAACCAAGGCGCCTTAGCGCCATCAGAAAAACGGTATCGCTGCGAGGCTTGGTTCGATCACTTCGACCAGGGAACAGCAATGGGTACGCTCCCGTGATTTTCCTTAGTTCAGTAAGAGCGCTTAGTGCCTGCTTGCAGAGTGGTACAAGGTGTTCACGCCCTTTTTTACGGCCTTTGCGTTCAACGGGGATGGTCCAAAGCCGTTTGTCAAAGTCGAACTCAGCCCAGTATGCCTCTCGAAGCTCGCTGGGGCGGACAGCCATGAGAGTAAGCAGTTGGAGGCCAAGCTGGATATCCCTGGCGTGTGGGTATGATCGTATTGCTCTGAGCAGTGCGGGAAGTTCTTCCAGGGAGACATGGGCGTAGTTCTCGGCCTTTCCCGATGACAGAAATTTATGAACCCCCTCTAAGGGGTTGTTCATCGCCCTGCCGGTTACGCGAGCCAGGTCGTAGATGTCTTTGCAGTAAGCCCTCACGCGACTCATCTGCTCGAGGATTCCCTGACGTTCGAGCCCTCTCAAAAGCTCCATCCATTCCATCGACATGATGGAGACATAAGGACGTTTTCCGACAAGAGGGAACACGTGGCGTTCCAAGGCTCCAAGGACTCTTTTTGCTGTGCCGACATCCCAGCCAGCCAAGCGAGACGTATGCCATTCACGAGCCAAGACTTCAAAGGTTTCGTTTGTTGCTGCTATCTCCGCAGCTTTTCTAGCTTTCTTGGAGGCTATCGGATTTTTGCCTTCTGCTGCATCCGATCTCAATTCAGCAGCTTTTTGCCGAGCAAGGGCGCCGCTGACTTCTGGGTAACCGCCAAGCCCGAGCCACGACCATTTGCCGTCGGGCTTCTTATAGCGCAACTCCCACGACTTCTGCCCGTTAGGCTTTACTCTGAAATACAGCCCCGAGCTGTCTAGCTCACGGTAGGCCCCCGCTTCGGGAGCGAGATTGACTAGTGCGGTATCGGAGAGAGGACGGCGTTTAATATCGCTGCGTTTCACTCGTGTATGCCTCCAGTTCAATTTTTATTGAAGCATACATGGAGGCATACAAGATGTGAAGGATGTAGGTGGACCAGCTTGGACGTCCAGATACAAGAAAGCCCGCACGAGGCGGGCTTCTTGAGGTAATTTATAGACATCCTTGGATCTCTATAAATCGGTACTTGGTGGCTACACAGGGACTTGAACCCCGGACCCCAGCATTATGAATGCTATGCTCTAACCAACTGAGCTATGTAGCCAAGTGGCGCGCATTATTCGCGTAGAACGGGAATGCGTCAAGCGCTTTTTTGAAAATTTATCTACGCTATCAACTGTTTAAGGAAAACGCCGGGTGAAGCGACCCGTGGCTGGGGGGTTGCGCTGGTCTTAAGCCTAAGCCGATCAAAGGGTGGGAGCGGGCTTATGTGGGGGGCTTGCCCGCGATGGCTGAGTATCAGTCGATACATTAGTTGGCTGATCCACCGTGATCGCGAGCAAGCCCACATTTGATTTGGGGTGTTCTAGCGTCCGCGTACGGGGGCAGGCAGGTGTTGTAGAACAGGGCGTCTTCAACGCTGCCACCGCCCCCACCAGGCACAAGGCGAAGGATGCTCTAGGAAAGGTCCCTCAAGTTAAAGGGATTCATCTTGCTGGCCCTTTACAAACCGTGACCGCTGCATCGATTCACCTACTCGTTAGCCTGCTAACGGGATAGCCTTCCTGCCCACAAAAATGGCACATTGTCGCACCTGCACCTGTGCATCCATCTGCTGTACGGAAACGTTCCTCATGGCTCTTACCAATTCCCAGCCTTCAGTGGCTACGACGCCGGCCGCGGCGCAATCCAGCCCGTTGGTCATGCGTATCATCGGCGCCGTGGCACTGGCGCACTTGATCAATGACTTGATCCAGGCGGTATTGCCGTCGATCTATCCCATGCTCAAGCAAAGTTATGGCCTGACCTTTACCCAGGTCGGCCTGATTACCCTGACGTTCCAGCTCACGGCCTCGTTGCTCCAGCCGTGGGTGGGGTATTACACCGATCGCCATCCCAAGCCGTTCCTGTTGCCCTGTGGGATGATCTGTACGCTGGTGGGGATTTTGATGATGTCCCAGGTCGGCAGTTTCCCGCTGATCCTGCTGGCGGCGGCGTTGATCGGCATTGGCTCCTCGACCTTCCACCCGGAAGCCTCCCGCGTGGCGCGCCTGGCCTCGGGTGGGCGCTATGGCCTGGCGCAATCGACGTTCCAGGTGGGCGGTAACGTCGGTTCCGCGTTTGGCCCGTTGCTGGCGGCGGCGATCATTATTCCGTTTGGCCAGGGCAATGTGGCCTGGTTTGGCCTGTTCGCGGTGTTTGCCCTGGGGGTGCTGTATGCGATCAGCCGTTGGTACCGCAACCATCTGAACCTGTTCAAGCTCAAGCAGGGCCAGGCCGCCACCCATGGCCTGTCGAAAAACCGCGTGCTCGGCGCGCTGGTGGTGCTGGGGCTGTTGGTGTTTTCCAAATACTTCTACATGGCCAGCTTCACCAGTTACTTCACCTTTTACCTGATCGAGAAGTTCGACCTGTCGGTGGCCAGTTCCCAGTTGCACCTGTTCCTGTTCCTCGGTGCGGTGGCGGCGGGCACGTTCTTTGGTGGGCCGATTGGCGACAAGATCGGCCGCAAGGCGGTGATCTGGTTTTCGATCCTCGGTGTGGCGCCGTTCACCTTGCTGTTGCCCCATGTGGACCTGTTCTGGACCAGCGTACTCAGTGTGGTGATCGGTTTTATCCTGGCCTCGGCGTTCTCGGCGATTGTGGTGTACGCGCAGGAGCTGGTGCCGGGCAACGTAGGAATGATCGCCGGAGTGTTCTTTGGCCTGATGTTCGGGTTTGGCGGGATTGGCGCGGCGTTACTGGGCTACCTGGCAGATATCCACGGCATCGAGTACGTGTACACGCTGTGCTCGTTCCTGCCGCTGCTCGGGGTGCTGGCGATTCTGTTGCCGCGTTCGAAAAAAGCCTGAAGCCGGGAGGTGCGCCCTATCCCTGGGCGATCCCTCTCCTACTGGAACGGGTGAGATTTTGTCGCACGTTTCAACTGCTCCCGTGCCCGCGACAGGCGGGAGCGGACGGTGCCAATCGGGATCTCCAGGGCATTGGCGGTGTCCTGGTAGCTGCCGTCGGTTTCCAGTGAGGCATACAAGGTGTTGCGCATTTCCAGGGGCAGGTGCTGGATTGCATTGAGGGTGTTTTCCAGCCGGCGATTGATCTCGAATTGGCGGGCCAGGTCCTGCTCTTCGTTCTGCCCGTGGGACAGCGATTCATCGAACTCGCAATGCACCGGCTTGGCATAGATACGGCGAAAGTGATTGCGGATCAAATTCAGCGCGATCCCGCACATCCAGGTGCTCAGTGACGCCTGTGCGCTGAAGTGATGCCGGTTGCGCCAGGCCTCCAGGTACGTCAGTTGCACGATATCGTCCGCATCCTCCGGGTTCAGTACGCGCTTATGAATGAACCTGCGCAGGCGTTTGTGGTGGTCGTCGGACAGATCCTGGATGGATTGGCCAGGGTCTCGGGGAAGATTTACTAAAACACTGATAGGGATATCCATGATTTTTCCTCAGGGTATAAGCAGTCGAAATGGTTTCGACGAGAACCCTGTTAGCACCGCTTGTGCCAAGCGCGGAAAGTCTCTATCTAATTGATAAATTTAAGGAAATATCTTGTTTTAGGTGTTTTTTTTGCAAGGCCTTGCACAAAGCACCGTGGGTTTGTGCCGGTATTTTCATCGCTCGTGCCAAGCGGATGAAGATGGAACTGTATCGGGCGTTCCAGCCACACAAGGATACGAATCTCTTGTCCTGGCACTCCCATGAAAGTCGATCCCAACCTCGATGTGCAAAATCACCCACCGCTGAGTCAATCCGCACCTGTACGGATAGAGGGTGGGCAACCTCCACAGGTCAATACGCCGGCCGTTGACGATCTCAGTACGCTGTTCGCGCAAGAGGTCGAGTTCCACGGCAAGGCGTTGGGGCAGCGCCAATTGGGCTTGCGCCCCATGCCCGCCGAGCAGTTGACCCAGCTCTATGAGCAACTGGGGCATCCGGCCCAGGCGAAAATGGCGACTGTCGCCCGTAATATCCGCACTCAGTTGCTGCTTGGCGCCAGCGTCGGCAAGGTGATGGATATCTCCGGCAACGATCCGGCGCGGGCCTATGTGGTGCTCAAGCACGTGGCGCTTCAGGCGGATACCGAGGGGCGTACCACAGAGGCTAATCTGGCACGCCGCTCCCTGGCTGACCTGGAGGCTGACTACAAGCCGCAGATCCAGGCGGGCCTGAATACCGCGATGGCGTTGCAGGCGGGCAGTGATGACCCGCAGATGCGCCAGGCTGTGCGCAGCATGTATTACACCAGCGTGGTCGAGACCCAATCGCTGGCGAACCTGATGAGTTCGCTGTTGGGGCTGTACGGTGAAGACCGCTTCGAGTCCGGGTTGAGGCTGATCAGAGGGGCCTTGGCCGCTGATGCTGGCGCGGAGAACTCGTCGGTCGACCGGAGCAAGTTGCGATCCTTGCTGCGGAGCCTCGAAGACTGTAACCGATTGAGTGGCGTGCTCGCGAGCTGCAAGACGCTGATCGGGCAGGCCCTTCTGTTGCATCCCGAACTGCACCTGGATCCGGTGGGCTTGTTGCAGCGCATGCTGGGGTATGCAGCCAGCGGTCTGACGCCCCACGAAATCAGGCACCTGGCCCGGGACCTGGGGGGCAATGACCGGGCTCATCAGTTGAGTTTCCTCAGCACCTTTTTCCCGGAGATCAAGGCACTGCCCCTGGCCTGGTGGTGTGATGCAAGGCGCCGCGAAGAAGCCGTGAACAGCTACAAGCAGGTGCTGTATGAATACGCCATGCAGGAGCGAGGCGCGCGGCATACCCACACTTGGCCGGAATTCAAGGCATGAATGCTTTACGGGCAATCAATGCGATGTTGTTGAAGGTTGCACAACGCGCCGAGGTGCTGGGCGCGGTGGTGGTCATGGCCATTGTGTTTATCTTTATCGTGCCGTTGCCCACCTGGCTGGTGGATATCCTGATTGCGGTCAATATCTGTATTTCGTGCCTGCTGATCGTGTTGGCGTTGTACTTGCCGGGGCCGCTGGCCTTTTCCTCGTTCCCGTCGATTCTGCTGCTGACCACCATGTTTCGCCTGGCGTTGTCGATTGCCACCACGCGCCTGATCCTGCTGGAGCAGGACGCCGGTGACATTGTCGAGGCGTTCGGCAACTTTGTGGTAGGCGGCAACCTGGCGGTGGGGTTGGTGATCTTCATGATCCTGACCCTGGTCAACTTCCTGGTGATCACCAAGGGCTCGGAGCGGGTCGCGGAAGTGGCGGCGCGCTTTAGCCTGGATGCAATGCCCGGCAAGCAGATGTCCATTGACAGCGACCTGCGCGCCGGCCTGATCGATGGCAACCAGGCCCGGGACAAGCGTGAGCAACTGTCGCGCGAGAGCCAGTTGTTCGGGGCCATGGACGGGGCCATGAAGTTCGTCAAGGGGGATGCCATCGCGGGGCTGATCATTGTGGTGATCAACTTGCTGGGCGGTTTTGCCACCGGCATGTTCCAGCATGGCATGAGCGCCGCCGACTCCATGGCGCTGTACTCGGTACTGACCATCGGTGACGGCCTGATCGCGCAGATCCCGGCCCTGCTGATCTCGCTGACAGCCGGCATGATCATCACCCGTGTGGCGCCGTCCGGGCGCAACAAAGGCAGCAACAACATGGGCGCCGAGATTGCCCGGCAGATGACCAGCGAGCCCAAGAGCTGGATGATCGCCTCGGTGGGCATGCTCACCTTCGCCACGCTACCGGGGATGCCCACGGTGGTGTTTATCCTTATTTCGTTGATGACCGGCAGCCTCGGTTATTACCTGACGCGCCGGCGCCAGCGCGAGGAACAGTCGCAGGAACCGGTTACCGATAGCGTCCCGCCAGAGCAGAACGGGGTGGAGGACTTGCGTGGTTTTGATCCCTCACGGCCGTACCTGTTGCAGTTTCCGCTGGCCCTGCAGGAGAGCCCGCTGGTTGCGCAAGTGATCCACGGGGTGCGCCAGAGCCGCAATAGCCTGGTCACCCAGATCGGCTTGACGCTACCGCCGTTTGAGGTCGAGTACGCGCCTGCGTTGGCCGACGATGAGTTTCGTTTCTGTGTCCATGAGGTGCCCACGTTGAAGGCGACGCTGGGGCACTGGGTGGGCGTGGAGCTTGCGGCATTGGCCAGCGAGCCTGAAAGCGGGACCCGGGGCCTGGTCGAACGCGACGAACAGGACTGGATGTGGTTTGCCCCCGATGACCCGGTGCTGGCGGACGAACACCTGGCGCGTTCGACGGCGTACAGCTTGCTTCAGGAGCGCATGACGCGGGCGATGCTGCTCAGCGGCCCGCAGTTCCTCGGGATCCAGGAAAGCAAGGCGATTCTCAGTTGGCTGGAGTTCAACCAGCCGGAGTTGGTGCAGGAGCTGCAGCGGATCATGCCGCTGTCGCGTTTTTCGTCGGTATTGCAACGCCTGGCCGGTGAGGGCGTACCGCTACGGGCTGTGCGCCTGATTGTCGAGGCGTTGATCGAACACGGTCAGCATGAGCGTGAACCGGATGCCCTGGCCGACTATGCGCGCATAGCCCTCAAGTCGCAGATCCTGCACCAGTACAGCGAAGCCGACGGCCTGCATGCCTGGCTGCTGTCACCTCACACCGAAAACGTGTTGCGCGATGCCCTGCGCCAGACCCAGACGGGGGTGTTCTTTTCCCTGGATCACGAAAGCAGTGCAGCGTTGGTCAGCCTGCTCAAGCAAGCCTTTGCTGTGCGGCCCAAGAGCAAGAGTGTGCTGCTGGTGGCGCAGGATTTGCGCAGCCCCTTGCGCACCCTGTTGCTGGAGGAGTTCAACCATGTGCCGGTCCTGTCGTTTGCCGAGCTCAGTGCTTCGTCCAAGGTCAAGGTGCTGGGGCGCTTTGATCTGGCTCGGGACGATCTGATGCGCGAGGAGGTGGCATGAGGACGTCGAAGGCTGTTGTCATTCCTGCGGTCATGAGGCCTGGTGATGTTTGAGTTGCGCGTGCTTGATGGTTTGCACCTGGGGGCTGCGCTGCCGCTGTTTGGCGGGCAGTGGCTTATTGGGGCCCACCCGGATGCGGATCTTTCGCTGTATGACGAAGGTATTGCCGAGCGTCATGTGCTGTTGCGTTTTATTGAACAGCGCTGGTCGGTACAGGCCGAAGAAGGGCTGGTGCGGGCCAGCGACGGTCGGCTTCTGGCGCAGATTGCCGACCTGGCACTGGGTACGCCTTTTATGATTGGCAATGTTCGCCTGTGCGTCACTCTGGCCGACCAGCCCTGGCCGCAGGCACCGGTGTCCGCGGCCGTTGCGCCGGCGCCCAGGCCGGCCGGCCAGGCGGGGCCGGCGTTGATGTTGTCCTCGATCTCCGGGCCGCAGCAGAAACGCATGATCAGCCTGGTACTGGTGATTGCCGTGATCATCACGGCGGTGGGCCTGGCCACCACGGGCGACCATGAGGCCCAGGCGTCGTTGATGCCAGTGGAAAGTCAAAAAAACGCGCTGGACTCACCCTACGACGTCCGCCAACAACTGCTGAAAATGCTCAACGAGCGTGAGTTGGGCAATCGGGTCCGCCTGCAGGTGATCAATGGCCAGGTGACCCTTGATGGCGATGTGTCCCAGGACGACGTGGGGTTGGTGTCGCGCATGCTCAATCGTTTTGGCGAGCAGTTCGAGACGTCTGTGCCGGTGATCAGTCGCGTCAGGGAACGCAGCGCCGAGCTGCCGTTCAAGATCCTGCAGATCGTCGGCGGGCCCAATGGCCATGTGGTCCTGGACGAGGGCAGCCGGTTGTTTGTCGGCGATGAAGTGGATGGCTTGCGCCTGGTGTTGATCGATAACAGCAAGGTGGTGTTCGACGGCGTACAGCGCTATGAGGTGCGCTGGTGAGCGCCGAGTTGCAGGCACGCCTGCAAGCCTGGCAGCAAAACCGGGCACAGGCGCTGGCCAATTTCGCGCCGGTCTCGGTGCGTGGGCGGATCCAGCGGGTCAACGGCATGTTGCTGCAATGCCGCTTGCCCGACGCGCGGATCGGTGATTTGTGCCAGGTGGAAAAGTCCACGGGTGACTACATGCTGGCCGAAATTATCGGCTTCGACCAGCAGGATGCGGTGCTCAGTGCCCTGGGCAACCTTGAAGGCGTGCGCGTGGGGGCCAGTGTCGAGCAGTTGGGGGTTGCGCATCGGGTGCGGGTCAGCGATGACCTGTTGGGCCAGGTGCTGGACGGCTTTGGCCGCCCGATTGCGGGGGAGGGAGCCAGCGCCTTTGTCGAGGCGCACGCGCAGGACACCAGCCTGGTGTTGTGCGAGGCGCCGCTGCCCACCGAACGTCCGCGGATCAACCGCGCATTGGCCACCGGGGTGCGCTCGATCGATGGCCTGCTGACCCTGGGCGAAGGCCAGCGCGTGGGCCTGTTTGCGGGCGCCGGTTGCGGCAAGACCACCTTGCTCGCGGAGATCGCCCGTAACGTTGACTGCGATGTGATTGTGTTCGGCCTGATTGGCGAACGGGGCCGTGAGTTGCGCAAGTTTCTCGATCACGAGTTGGATGAGCAACTGCGGGCCAAGGCGGTGCTGGTGTGTTCGACATCCGATCGTTCGAGCATGGAGCGCGCTCGCGCGGCCTTCACCGCGACGGCATTGGCCGAAGGCTACCGACGCAAGGGCAAGCGGGTCTTGCTGCTGATCGACTCCCTGACCCGTTTTGCCCGGGCCCAGCGCGAGATCGGCCTGGCCGCCGGCGAACCGCTGGGGCGTGGCGGCCTGCCGCCGTCGGTGTACAGCTTGCTGCCGCGCCTGGTGGAGCGTGCAGGGCTGACCCGCGAGGGGGTGATCACGGCGATCTATACGGTGCTGATCGAGCAGGACTCCATGAGCGATCCGGTGGCCGATGAAGTGCGCTCGCTGCTCGATGGCCATATCGTCTTGTCGCGCAAATTGGCCGAGCGCGGCCACTACCCGGCGGTGGATGTGCTGGCCAGCCTGTCACGGATTTTGAGCAACGTCGCCGAGCCCGCGCATATCCAGGCCGGGACGGCACTGCGCCGCTTGTTGTCGGCGTACCAGCAGATCGAGCTGATGCTCAAGCTGGGGGAATACCAGCCCGGCAACGATGCCCTGACGGACCTGGCCGTGGACAGCCGCCAGGCGGTGGATGGCTTCCTGCGCCAGGACTTGCGCGAGCCGGCATCGATGCCGATGACCCTCGATCAATTGATGAGCCTGACGACCCATGTCCCTTTCTGAACTCGACACCTTGCGGCGTTTGCGCAGGCATCGCGCCGACCGGGCCGAGCGCGCGTTGCGTGAGGCCAAGCGGCACCAGCAGGCCTTGTTGGCGCAAATCCAGCAGGCGCAGCAAGCGCTTGAGCAGACCCGCCTGGAGGAAATCGAGAAAACCGCAGAGCTGTTGGAGAAGCACCAGGGGCAGGTGCTCTCGCTGTCCCAACTCAAGGCCTGGGGAACCCAGGAGCGCACCTTATCCGCCGGGACCCGGCGTGAAGAAGGGCAGTTGCATGAGCTGCATGGTCGGCGTGAGGAGCAGGTGGTACAGGTCGCCAGTGCGCAGAAGCAGGTGAGCCAATGCCTCAAGGAGGTCGAGAAACTTCAGGAGTTGTCCGTTTTGTTGGCTCAGGAAGACATACAGGAAGAAATATGACGCAAGTTCCAGCAAACAAACCCGAACGCCCGCGTCTGCGTGAGCCTCGGGACGACAGGGAGCCGGTGATGGTGGGCGGCATGGCCAGGGAGCTGGGGCAGTTGTTTACTCATCTGCTTGGCGATAACGAAGAGGGCGCCGGTTACGGCTCAGCGACCATGGGCGCTGCGGCGTCCGCCGATATCTTGATGATTGAGGCCATGACCGGCCAGTTGCTCCCCCAGATCCGTGGAGGGGTGCAATGGCCCTTGCAGGCGTTGCTGTATCTGCCGCGCCTGGGGCGGATCAACGCCAGCGTGCGTCGTGAACAGGGGGCCAGGAGCATCGAGTTGGCGGCGGAGCAGGAGCTGACCGCCCGTTGGCTGGGGGGCGTGCGCCAGGGGTGTGAGGAGCGTTTGGCCGAAGGGTTGGGCCAGCCGGTCAATGTGCATCTGGTGCATGTGGGTACGGCATGATCCTGCCGACCTTGGTTATTCCATCGGTCAAAAGCGGCACGGTGGCGGCGAGGCTTCGTTTGGGGCGTGGCTTGCGCATGGCGTTTACGGTCCAGGACCAGCAGGGGGAGTTGCTGCTTGAACCCGGGCGCGCGCCCAGAAGCGCTGCCCCCCTTTACTTCGACAGTGCTTGCGGCCTGCTGGCCTTCAGCGAGCCGGGGCCGATGTTCAGCCTGCTGGGGGAATGCCCGGTGACGCTGGCAGAGGCTGGCAATGATCCGGATTCCTGGTTCTGGGAGCTGTTCCAGCACCACTTGAGCCCTCAGGTGAGCGCTCTTTTTGGTTACCTGCGGCTACGGCCATCTCCGGGAAAACTGAATTTTGGTTGTCGGCTCACGGTGACATTGGGGCCCTCCAGGGTGGTGGGGTATCTGTTGCTGGCTCCCGAGAGTTTATTGGCGCTGTGTGAAGCGGGGCGCTGGCAACCGACAGCTCAGCCCTTGCCAGCCTCGTTTCAACTGGCGATTGCCGTGACGTTGGGGCGCTTGCAGCTACCCCTGACCCAGGTTCGCAGCCTGCGTGCCGGGGATGTGGTGATGCTGGAACAGGCCTTTTTCGATGTGCACGGCAATGGTCGGCTGGGGCTTGGAAGGCATCGCGTGCATGGGCGCATTGATGATGAATCGGGGCCTATGTGCCTGACACTTATATCTATCGAGGACACGTCTGTGGACGAGGATCTTTCAGCACAACATTACTCAGGGTATGACGAGCATGATCCTGATGAACCCGTGGTAGATGTTTTTGGCCATGAGCCTTTCGATGAGTTGAGCATGGCCTTGAATGTGCGCTGCGGGACTCTGAACCTGACCCTTGGGGAGCTGCGCAACCTGGCCCCCGGCGCGGTGCTGAGCATCGCGGGCTACGCCCCGGGCATGGCAGGGCTTTACTACGGCGACCGACCGATTGGCCAGGGCCAGTTGGTGGAGGTGGATGGGCGCCTGGGTTTGCAGTTGTCCCGTGTGATTTTCGCACGATGATGCTGCAGGGGATTGACCCCCTTATCCTGGCGCTGTTTCTCGGCGCATTGTCGTTGATGCCCATGTTGTTGGTGGTGTGCACGTCCTTTCTGAAAATCGTGATTGTGCTGATGATTACCCGTAACGCGATTGGCGTGCAGCAAGTACCGCCGAGTATGGCGTTGAACGGTATCGCGCTGGCGGCGACTCTGTTCATCATGGCGCCGGTGGGCTACGCCATTGCCGAGAACGTCAAGCAGTCCCCTGTAGACCTGAGCAATGTGCAGCGTCTGCAGGAAACGGGGCTTGTGGCCATCGAGCCGCTGCGCCTGTTCATGACCCGCAACACCGACCCCGACATCCTGACCCACCTGGTGGAAAACACCGCACGCATGTGGCCGCCGGAGATGGCGCAAAACGCCCACCGTGACGACTTCATATTGCTGATCCCGGCCTATGTGATCTCGCAATTGCAGGCGGGGTTTGAAATCGGCTTTTTGATCTATATCCCCTTCATCGTCATCGACCTGATTGTCTCCAACCTGCTGCTGGCTTTGGGCATGCAGATGGTCTCGCCGATGACTATTTCCCTACCCCTGAAATTGCTCCTGTTCGTGTTGGTTTCCGGGTGGTCGCGGCTGCTCGACAGTCTGTTCCTTTCTTATCTGTGAGTGACTTATGGAACCGATCGTGCTGTTCAAGCAGGGCATGCTGCTGGTGGTGGTGCTCTCGGCACCACCGCTGATCGTCGCGGTGATCGTTGGGGTGATGACATCCCTGGTGCAGGCCCTGATGCAGATACAGGACCAGACGCTGCCCTTTGGGATCAAGCTGGTGGCCGTCGGCATCACCCTGATATTGACGGGGCGCTGGATTGGTGTGGAGTTGATTCAACTGATCAATATGACCTTTGACATGATTGCCCGCTCGGCACTGAACTGAACTGAGGAACAACCTTTGCTCCTTTACCTTGAGTTTTTGCCCAGCCTGTTGATCAGTATGGCGCGCATCTACCCGTGCATGTTCCTGGTGCCGGCGTTTTGTTTCCAGCATGTGCGGGGGATGACCCGGCACACGATTGTGATGGTGGTGGCCTTGTTCCCCGCGCCCGGCATTCACGCCGCGTTGATGGGCAAGGATTACTCTGCGCTGCTGCTTGCCGGGCTGGTTCTCAAGGAATCGGTCCTGGGCCTGTTGCTGGGCGTTTTGCTGTTCATGCCGTTCTGGATGGTCGAGTCGGTCGGTGCGTTGCTTGACAACCAGCGCGGCGCCCTGGCCGGCGGGCAGCTCAACCCCTCGCTGGGACCGGATGCGACACCGGTCGGGCATCTGTTCAAGCAGTTGGCGATTTTTCTGTTGATCACGACCCTCGGGCTGGGGGCGTTGACACAGGTGATCTGGGACAGCTATCTGATCTGGCCACCCACGGCCTGGGTGCCACTGCTCGCCGTCAACGGCTTCAGTGTGTTCCTGGGGCTGCTCGGCGATACCTTCGTGCACATGATGCTCTACGCGGCGCCGTTTATCGCGGTGCTGTTGCTGCTGGAGTTCGGCTTTGCCTTGCTGGGGCTCTACAGCCCGCAGCTGCAGGTATCGACCCTGGCCATGCCGGCCAAGAGCCTGGCAGGCCTGGCCTTTTTAATCCTGTACTTTCCCCTGTTATCGGATCTGATCGCCGGGCGCATGGGCTTGCTGTTAGACCTCAAGCACTCGCTGGGCCACATGTTTGGGGGCGGGCCATGAGCGATTCCGGCGAGAAAAAACACGCGGCAACCCCCAAGAAGCTCAAGGACCAACGCCAGAAAGGCCAGGTTGCACAAAGCCAGGATGTGCCCAAGTTGCTGGTGCTCACCGCGATCAGCGAGATTGCCTTGCTCACCGCCGAAACCAGCATGCAGCGCTTCCAGCAGTTGATGGCGTTGCCGTTTTCGCGCATGGGCCAACCGTTTGTTCGCGCCCTGGAAGAAGTGTTGATGGATGGCCTGGTGGTTTTTTTCTCGTTTGGCCTGTTGATGTGCGCGGTGGCGATCGTGACGAAACTGATCAGCAGTTGGATGCAGTTCGGCTTCCTGTTTGCCCCGGAAAGCCTGAAACCGGATTTCAATCGCCTCAATCCACTGAACCAGCTCAAGCAGATGTTTTCCGCCCAGTCGGTGATCAGCCTGTTGATGGGGCTGGGCAAGGCATTGCTGCTCTCGCTGATTTTGTATGTGGTCATCACCCCCTCTTTGCAGGTGTTGATCAACCTGGCCACCAGCGATCTGCAGAGCTATATCGTGGCGCTGATTACCTTGTTCCGCCACTTGCTGCATGCCTGCCTGGGGCTGTTGCTGGTGCTCGCGCTGATCGACCTGGCCATGCAGAAATACTTCTTTGCCAAGCGCATGCGCATGACCCAGGTGGAGGTGGTCAAGGAGTACAAGGACATGGAGGGCGACCCCCACGTCAAGGGCCAGCGCCGCTCCCTGGCCTACCAACTCGCCCAGGAAGAACCCAAGGTCAAGCTGCCCAAGCTGGAAGAGTCCGACATGCTGGTGGTCAACCCTACGCACTTTGCCGTGGCGCTGTATTACCGGCCGGGTAAAACCCCGCTGCCGATGTTGGTGGATAAAGGTACGGACACCCGGGCCCGCCAGTTGATTGCGCGGGCCAAGGCCGCCGATGTGCCGGTGATCCAGTGCGTATGGTTGGCGCGCATGCTGTATGAGCGCAAGCTCGGTGCGCCCATTCCCCGGGAGACCTTGCAGGCGGTTGCGATCATCTATCGTACCTTGCGCACCCTCGATGATGAGGCCAAGCGCCAGACCCTGGAGTTACCGGAGCTTGCGCGCCGCTAGGGCGCGCGGTGTACATCCAGGGTTTCGAGCCGGGCCAGGGAAAGCAGGCGGCTGAGGATGTCATCGGGTGAGCGGCCATTGGGCGCCAAGGCATGCCAGATCACCAGGCTGCCCTTGGCATCGAGGAACACAAAGCACCCATCGAACACCGTCGCGTGTTCAAAGCGCCGCTCCAGCACCCGCTCCAACTGGCCGGCCTGCAATGCCTCAGGCGCAATCTGCAGGGCCAGGCCGGGTTGCGGCCCGGCATTCAAACGGTACAGGCCAATGCCCGGGTGCAGCGAGTGGTAAGCGGCACGGCCGCTCACCAGGTCTTCCAGAAACCCCTGGCCACGCGAACCTGCGCTGTGTAACCCCATGGCCGTCATCGCTCCAGGGAAATCGTCTGGTAATCCGCGCGCTCCCCCGATGGGCCGGGTTCGACACGCATCTGCGGCGGCCACCACACCACCATTTTCCCGGCGCTCGATTGTGGCCGGGAGCACGAGTCACCCCGGCAGGTCGGTGTACACCCCACCATCAGCAGGGCCAGGCTGATAAGGGTGATGCAGGCGAGTCGCTGTTTCATGGCGCAGTCTTCCGTGTTGGAGTGAGCAGGGAGGGGCGGGAGACACCGATATGTTCATCCTTGACCACCGGGCGCATGGCGATAAATACCTCCGCCTCTTCACCGGGCTTGAGCCAGGCCCGAGGCCAGACGCTGACGGCCAGGGTCTGGGAGTTGCTGCATTCGTTTTCATCGATGCGTACGTTGCGCTTGAACTGATTGCGCATCACCACCACCGCCACGTTGAACTGCGGGCCGGCGTACCACTGGCTGCGTTCGGTATTGAGCGCCAGCAGGTCACGGGTGCTGCACAAGGTGTTCAGGCCCAGGGGCATGGGCTCGGCCTTGAACGCATTGGGCACTTGCCCGGTGACCAGGTGCGCAAGGGCGCTGGTGATATCGCTGCGCTTGATTACCGGCTGGTGCTCGGCATAGCGCCTGGCCAAGGGCCTGAGGGCGGCCTGCAGTTCCACCTGGTCGTCCTGGGGCAAATAGCGCGACGGGTCGGCCTGGTCGCCGATCACGCGCGGGGTCAGGATAAACAGGCGTTCGCGGCGGTTGTTCTGGCGCTCGGTGGAAGAGAACAGCGTCTTGCCCAGTAACGGGATATCGCCCAGCACCGGCACCTTGTTGCGTCTGTCGGCGCTTTCGCTGACATGGAAGCCGCCGACCACCAGCGAGCGTTTTTCCGCCATCACCGCCTGGGTGCTGACCT
Organism: Pseudomonas gessardii; assembly: GCF_001983165.1. Classification (GTDB taxonomy): domain Bacteria; phylum Pseudomonadota; class Gammaproteobacteria; order Pseudomonadales; family Pseudomonadaceae; genus Aquipseudomonas; species Aquipseudomonas gessardii. The sequence goes on from NZ_MNPU01000071.1 coordinate 19,025, forward strand.
TGCCGCGGCGTACATCGGGGCCGATGCGTTCGGGGTTGGTTTCGTCGAAGTTGCCGTCTTCAATATCCACCGCCAGATGGACCTGATGGCTGCCGCGCGAAGTGATGACCCGTGGCACCACCTGGAAACTGGTGCCCACGGTGATGGGCAAGATGGTTGCGTTCTCGACGCCAGCGGTCAGGTACTGGGTGCGGTTGAAGTCAATCACCGCCGGCTGGTTTTCCAGGGTCAGCACCGAAGGGTTGGACACCATGGTCGCCAGGCCCTTGGCCTCCAGGGCACGGATATCGGCGTAGAAACGGTCGCGGTTTTCAATCGACATCTGCGCGGAGGTGCCCGGCGCCATGTTCACCCCGCCACGAAAGCGGCTGTTCTGGAAACCCCAGTTGACCCCGAACTCACGCAGTTGCGTGCGCTCGATATCGAGAATGATCGCGTCGATCTCCACCAGCTTGCGTGCCACATCGAGCTGGGCGATCAGCTCGTGGTACATGGCCTGGCGCTCCGGCAGGTCATAGATCAATACGGCGTTGTTACGCACATCCGCTTCGACGCGGATCCGGCCTCTTGCAACCGGTGCCCTGGAGGTGAGCGACATGCCTGGATTCATCTGCCCGAGGGGAGCCGCCGGGCCGAGCATCTGGTCCAGCATCGGGTTGCCCAGGCGGGGGAGGATGGGGGTGACAGGGGAGGGTTGCGATGACGAGGCGGGACGCGGGGTCATCGACGAAAGCACTGAGGTGTCCCGAGGCTCCAGCAACCCTCGCAGCATGCTGGCCACTCCGGGGATGGTCAATTTTTCGCCACGATAATCAATCGGGCGGTCTGCCGCGTTGGCGAACTTCAGGGGGAACGTCAGCACACTCTGTTTTTCATCGGGAGATTTACGCTGGCTGCTGAACTGTTTGATCTGGTCGATATAACGCTTGGGGCCCGACACCAGCACCACACCCTCGTCGGGTAATTCTCCCCAGCCGAAACGGCTATCGAGCAGGCCAATGTCGGTCAAGGCCTGCTTCAAGTCAGCCACCGTTTCGGAGGAGACCTCCAGGCGCGCGGACTCCTGTTGGTCCAGGGTGCTGATGTACAGCGTGTTGTTGTACATGTACCACTGGAAACGATGCTCTACCCCCAGTCGGTCGAGCAACGACTGCGGGGTATTAGCGCGGATCTTGCCATTGACGTTGCCCTCCAGCAGGCCGTCGATCTGCAACTGTGTGCCAAAGGTCTGGGCGAAGTCCTCCAGGACTTCTTGCACCGGCTTATGTTCGGCTTCATAGGCATACGCAGTGTTCTTCCATTCGGTGGGGATCGCGGCGAGCGTATTTTGTAGAGGCATAAGCAACCAGGGCAGTACCAGCAGGCAGCGCCAATTGGTTTTTTTGCGGGCATCAGCAGGCGAGACGGCGCGCAAGCGAATGCGCTTGTGGTGCTTGTTGTTCATGGGGCGTTCTCTGATTAGTGCGGCAGCAACCGTAGCGAGGTGGGAGTGAGTTTCTGAGGCGGCCTGGCCTGGCGCGCGACAATGGCGCGCCAGGTATCGCGTTGGTTCAGCAGGGACTCGATACCCTCCAGCAACTGTTTTTCAGCGCACCCGGTGTGCAGGCATTGAACCAGCCAGAGCATGCCAGTGCCTGGTGCCTGGCTGAGCGCACCCTGGAAGTGATTCAGGCTCACGCCTCCTAGCCGCATCCAGCCGGTCAGGAGTGATTTTTCAGGTCGGTTGTGGGTAAGTTGCACACTCAGTAGCAGCGTGTGCGCATGGCGTCGCAGGTTGATCTCATCGTCGCCTTCAAACACGATGAGTTGTTCTTGACGGCTACTGAACCAGTGAGAAATGAGATCGTTCAATTTATTGGAAGCTGTCAAAAGTTGTCTTGACCATCATATGGTTTGCACGACCCTGCTCATGAAAAGCCAAGTCGGTGAAAAATAGATGTTCTAATAATTTATAAAATTGTTCAGCGTCGCCCTCAAGTTCTATTGCGTCTTTAATACTTGCATCTAGGTCTCTTTGTACCTTGCTGCCTGTGTGTAAAAGTTGACGTGATAGGTCGCTAAAAAATTTCATAAGTTTTCCTCTTGTGTACGCTTGTTGTGGTGTTAATTCGCTATCTGGTTCCTTTATGTAATGAGTTGTGTGTAACAGTATGTTGCTTTCAGAGGCTGGCTCTTGTGGTTGAAATGGCTTCGCGCATTGAATTCCAGCTGATGTGATAGTCGCCCTCGTCTGTTTTAAGTACGAGCGTTTGAGGCTTGACCGTTTCATCAGGCTGAAGATTCCAGGCCGTGGTGCTATGACTGGCAAGGCAGTGTTTTGCATCTTCAATTTCATGTGGGTTGCAGAATAGAGTCGCGTTGATCGCGGGTGGCAGGTTTGCCAGCAGTTGCTTGATCATGGCGGCCAGGCGTTTGGGGTCTGGCGTATCGTCAAGCAATAGGCGAATGGCTTGGGTGGTGATTGAGGTGGCGTGTTCTTCAAGGTTGTCATACATCTGCTGACGGTCATTATTCCAGCGGCTTAGCTGGGCATCGGCGCGCAGCCAGAACTCAAGAGTGAGCTTTTGCAAGTGTGCCTTGGATTGCTCTTTCGCCAGCTTCAGCATTTCATTTGCCTGGGCTCGAGCACGGCTCAGCACCTGGTGGGCCTGGGCATAATCGGTAAGGGTTTCGCGTGGGATCAGGGGGTGGGGTTGTCTTTGGGAGTCTGCGAGCAGGTTGATTTTGCGTCGAGCCAGCATTGTTATGCTCCTTGTTCGTGCGATCCGGGGGGGGCGTGGGGCGTTGCGGTGGCGCGCCAGACAATGGCTTGCCACAGGGTGTTGAGTCGACTGTTGCCGTGTTCGAGGGAGAGGGTGTTTTTTTCCATTTCAAGTACCCGCTCACAGGGAAAGCGCAGTCGAAGACGCTGCCATGTATCGGGTTTCACCCAGCTACGCAGTAGTTGCAACGGATCATCTTTGTGTAAAAGCATGTCAGGAGGCAGCGCCTTGGAAAGCCCAATACACCACTGGTGATGACTTTTGCTTATCGGGGCTGCGTCTTCGGGGCGGCAGGTCGTGTGAAGCAGTGCGAGCATCAAGTTGAGTTGTTCGGTTGAGGCCAGTGCCAGCCGTACTTCCGTGGGCTGGGGCGCAGGGGGCAGGCACGGGGCAATGGCCGCAATGGTCTTTGGTAACCGGCTTGCTATACGCTCCAGCGCATCAATGGCAGGGAACCTTTCTGCGGATCTCCAGGATTGATGTGAGGGTTTCCAGGGGAACGCCCACCATTGTGCCCAAGCTAGATGATCACTGATCGGACGAGGGGCTCTACGTGTCATGAGCAGGCGCGACCGGTTCCTTAGGGGCTAGCGTTTGTTGCCGTTGTCGGCGCAGGCGCAAGAACAGCAGGGTGCCCACCGTCAGTATCAGGCCCAGTAACGAGAATGAAACGCTCAAGTGCCAAAACCTTAGATCCTCCCCAGGCACCAGAAACGGCCCAAAATAGACCAGGCGTTGTTGCTCTTGATACGCTGCGGCCGGTACAAATATCACGGTGAGTTTTTGCGGGTTTTCCTCCGCAGTGGTCATGCCAGGAATACTGCTCGCGACCAGTCGACGCACGCGTGTACGGATGTTGTCGGGATCAAGGCGCGGATCGTGTTTGATAAATACTGAGGCCGATGCGGGCTGGATGGGCTCTCCCGGCGCGATGCGCTCGGGCAATACAACGTGTACGCGCGCGACAATCACACCATCTATTTTAGACAGGGCGGTTGCAGGAGCTGAGTGCAACACGGTTATTGAATTGACGCAGGAGCATCATATTGCATAGCCAAGGCTTTCTGCATCACTTCGCTCATGACTTCGATAGGACATTTGAAATCGAAGCGCTTAC
>NZ_MNPU01000072.1 GCF_001983165.1 Pseudomonas gessardii
TACTACAACCAAGACCGCATAAGCCTCAGACTGAATGGCTTGAGTCCGGTACAATTTCGTATCCAGACGCTGAATCAATAGCGTCCCTGTCCAACATTCGGGGGGCAGTTCACGTAAGGGCGGAACCAATAGCCGCCGTAACCGCAGCAACGGATATGTACACAACCCCAGAAGAGAGTTGTATAGCTACCTATGCCCATCGCGAACAAGCCCACATCAATCGGTGCAGGTCTTTAAATTTCGCTCACGTTGACCCACCGCTCCTCCCGCGCCGCCAGCCGAAGCGCTGTCGCCAACCGCTCCACCTCCCATGCCGCTTCAAAATTAGTACCCGCGGCACCTTGCCCGGCCAGGGCCATGATCAACTCCTGCACTTCCAGGGTTTTCAGTTCGTTGTACCCCAACTGATGCCCCGCCGCCGGGCTGAACGCGGCATAGCCGGGCAGGGCGGGGCCCGCCAGTAAACGCTGGAACCCCTGTTCACCGGCGCGAAACAGGCGCAATTCATTCAATCGCTCCTGATCGAACGCCAGGGTGCCGTGTGTGCCGCTGATCTCGAAGCTCAAGTGATTCTTGTAGCCGTGCTTGAGCCAACTGCTGCTGACGGTGCCGCGTGCGCCATTGGCAAAACGCAGCAAGGCATGTACCTGATCATCCACCGCAATCGAACGCCACTCGGTACTGCCAGGGCTGGCCGGGCGTTGGGCGTGGACGGTCTGGCTGTCGGCGCACACCTTGCTCACATCGCCCACCAGGTAACGCGCCATCGCCAGCAGATGACTGCCCAGGTCCGCCAGGGCGCCGCCGGCATGCTCCACCTCACAGCGCCAGGACCAGGGCGACGCCGGGTCGGCCATAAAGTCTTCACTGAACTCGCCCTGGAAACTGATGATCTGCCCCAGCTCGCCCGCGTCGATCATCTGTCGCGCCAGGGCGATCATCGGGTTGTGCTGGTAGTTGTAGCCGACCCGCGTCACCACTCCAGCCTCGTAGGCGGCGAGGCGCATGGCGTCGGCTTGCTGCAGGCTGGTCGCCAGGGGTTTTTCGCAATACACCGCCTTGCCCGCCGCCAGTGCGGCCATGGCCATGGGGTAGTGCAGGTGGTTGGGGGTGGTGATAGCGACCAGGTCCACGTGCGGGTTATCAATCAATTGTTGCCAGTCGCCATGGGCCTGGGCAAAGCCCCAGGCGCTGGCGCAACGTTGCGCGCGCTTGGTATCGGCATCGGCCAGGGCCGCCAGCGTCAGGTTGAAGGGAAGCTCAAACACCGCACGGGCGTTATTGAACGCCAGTGCGTGGGCACGGCCCATGAAGCCTGTACCGATCAGGCCGATTCCGAGTGAGCGCATGGCGGTGGTCCTTTTGAATTATTGTTTCAGGAGCGCAATTAATAGAATAAAAATTCCCAATGATCAATATATGGAATAAAAATATCGCCCAGAGGACGCGGGCAACTCATCATTTCAGCGAATGCAGCTATATTCAGCGCGAGGGCAAAAGGCCTTTAGTTAACAAAAGATAACGTAGCGCCGATTGTCAGACGATTCGAAAGCCCGATAGGATGGCCCCTGCTTCCTCAAGGGGCTCTAGATTGCAGGTTTGCGCACTGCGAACACCCTGGAAGGTGTTACGACCTAACAATAATAAATGGGAGAAAGGTCTATGAGTGAGCCTGTCATGGGTGTGGGTTTTTGCCGCCCGCTCGCGTCGCGCAAGGTCGCGGTGCTGGCTACAGCGCTCTCGCTGCTGGGGGTTGTCGCGTTGTCGACGGCTGCCCAGGCTGCAACCGACGCCGCAGAACCTGCGGCATTTGCCATTGAATCGCCAAGGGCCGAAAAAGGCCTGATGATCGACGTCGTGCAGGCCGGCAAGCGCCTGGTGGCGGTCGGTGATCGCGGGCATATCCTCTATTCCGATGATCAGGGCGCCACCTGGGTGCAGGCCAAGGTGCCGACCCGGCAATTGCTCACGGCGGTGTTTTTTATCGACGACCAGCATGGCTGGGCGGTCGGGCATGACGCCAAGATCCTCGCCAGCAGCGATGCCGGGGCCACCTGGAGCGAGCAGTTCAAGGACCTCAGCCGCGAAGCACCGCTGCTGGACGTGTTGTTCAACGACCCCAACCACGGCTTTGCCGTGGGCGCCTACGGTGCGCTGATCGAGACCACCGACGCCGGCAAGACCTGGGAGGATGTCAGCGACCGCCTCGACAACGAAGACCAGTACCATCTCAACGCCATTGCCCGGGTCAAGGATGCCGGCCTGTTTATTGTCGGCGAGCAGGGCAGCATGTTCCGCTCCAGCGACGAGGGGCAGACCTGGGAAAAACTCGAAGGCCCTTACGAGGGCTCGCTGTTTGGCGTGATCGGCACCGCCCAGCCCAAGACCCTGCTGGCCTACGGTTTGCGCGGCAATCTGTTCCGTTCCACCGATTTTGGCGACACCTGGGAGCCGGTGGCGCTCAAGGCCGCCCGTGGCGCCCTGGAGTTCGGCCTGTCGGGCGCGACCTTGCTCGACGACGGCACCCTGGTGGTGGTGGGTAACGGCGGCAGCGTGGTGGTCAGCCACGACGATGGCCTGACGTTCAGCGTATTCAATCGCCCGGACCGCATTTCACTCTCGGCAGTGACGGCGGCGGGCAATGGCGACTTGATTCTGGTGGGGCAGGGTGGCGTGCGCGTCGCCGAGCCAACCGGCGCCGAACGCAAAAAACAATAAGAAGGCGGGGACAGAATGAGCAGTCATCACAACGATAAAGCGACCTTTCTTGAGCGCCTGATCTTCAATAACCGCCCGGCAGTGATCGTCATCTGCCTGCTGGTGAGCATTTTCCTGTTCTGGCAGGCGACGTTGATTCGCCCGTCCACCAGCTTCGAAAAAATGATCCCCCTGCAACACCCCTTCATCGAAAAGATGATGGAGCACCGCAACGACCTGGCGAACCTGGGCAACACCGTGCGCATCTCGGTGGAGGCCAAGGACGGTGACATCTTCTCCAAGGAGTACATGGAGACCCTGCGCCAGATCAACGACGAAGTGTTCTATATCTCCGGTGTCGACCGCTCCGGCCTCAAGTCCCTGTGGAGCCCCAGCGTACGCTGGACCGAAGTGACCGAGGAGGGCTTTGCCGGCGGCGAAGTGATCCCGCAGAGCTACAACGGCTCGCCGGAAAGCCTCGACCAGTTGCGCAACAACGTGCTCAAGTCCGGCCAGGTCGGGCGCCTGGTGGCCAACGACTTCAAGTCGAGCATCGTCGATATCCCGCTGCTGGAGTCCTACCCGGACCCGCAGGACCAGGGCAAGTTGCTGGCCCTGGACTACCAGAAGTTTTCCCACGAACTGGAAGACAAGATCCGCACCAAGTTCCAGGAGCAGAACCCCAACGTCCAGATCCATATCGTCGGGTTCGCCAAGAAGGTCGGCGACCTGATCGACGGCTTGATCATGGTGGTGCTGTTCTTCGGTGTCGCGTTCGTGATCACCCTGGTGCTGCTGCTGTGGTTCACCAACTGCGTACGCAGCACCATCGCAGTGTTGATTACCACGCTGGTGGCAGTGGTCTGGCAACTGGGCTTGATGCACTTTTTCGGATTCGGCCTGGACCCGTACTCGATGCTGGTGCCGTTCCTGATCTTCGCCATCGGCATTTCCCATGGCGTGCAGAAGATCAACGGCATCGCCCTGCAATCCAGTGAGGCCGACAACGCCCTGACGGCGGCCCGCCGCACGTTCCGGCAACTGTTCCTGCCGGGGATGATCGCGATTCTCGCGGATGCGGTGGGCTTTATCACCCTGCTGATCATCGACATCGGCGTGATCCGTGAACTGGCCATCGGCGCCTCCATCGGTGTGGCAGTGATCGTGTTCACCAACCTGATCCTGCTGCCGGTCGCGATCTCCTATGTAGGCATCAGCAAACGCGCGATTGCCAAGAGCAAAAAGGACGCCAACCGCGACCATCCGTTCTGGCGCCTGTTGTCGAACTTCGCCAGCCCGAAAGTCGCGCCGATCTCCGTCGCCCTGGCCGTGATCGCCTTTGGTGGCGGCCTGTGGTACAGCCAGAACCTGAAGATCGGCGACCTCGACCAGGGCGCCCCGGAACTGCGCCCGGATTCGCGCTACAACAAAGACAACAACTTCATCATCAGCAACTACTCCACCAGCTCCGATGTACTGGTGGTGATGGTCAAGACCAAGGCAGAAGGCTGCTCGCGCTACGAAGCCATGGCGCCCATCGACCAGTTGATGTGGAAGATGCAGAACACCGAGGGGGTGCAGTCGGCGATCTCCCTGGTGACCGTGTCCAAGCAGATGATCAAGGGTATGAACGAGGGCAACCTGAAATGGGAAACCCTGTCGCGTAACCCGGATGTGTTGAACAACTCCATCGCCCGTGCCGATGGCCTGTACAACAACAATTGCTCCCTGGCGCCGGTGCTGGTGTTCCTCAACGACCACAAGGCCGAGACCCTCGACCGTGCGGTGCATGCGGTGCAGGACTTCGCCAAGGAAAACAACAAGGAAGGCCTGGAGTTCATCCTCGCCGCCGGCAACGCCGGGATCGAAGCGGCCACCAACGAAGTGATCAAGGAAGCCGAGCTGACCATCCTGATCCTGGTCTACCTGTGCGTGGCGACCATGTGCATGATCACCTTCCGCTCCTGGGCGGCGACCCTGTGCATCGTGCTGCCGCTGGTACTGACCTCGGTGCTGGGCAACGCGCTGATGGCGTTCATGGGTATCGGCGTCAAGGTCGCGACCCTGCCGGTGGTGGCGCTGGGGGTGGGGATTGGCGTGGACTACGGCATCTACATCTACAGCCGCCTGGAAAGCTTCCTGCGCGCCGGTCTGCCGTTGCAGGAAGCCTATTACCAGACCCTCAAATCCACCGGTAAAGCCGTACTGTTCACCGGCCTGTGCCTGGCGATCGGCGTGTGCACCTGGATCTTCTCGGCCATCAAGTTCCAGGCCGATATGGGCCTGATGCTGACCTTCATGCTGCTGTGGAACATGTTCGGTGCACTGTGGCTGCTGCCGGCACTGGCGCGGTTCCTGATCAAACCGGAGAAACTGGCGGGGCAGAAGGGCAACTCCTTGTTCGCCCACTGACCCAAGAAGCCCCCCCTGTGGCGAGCGGGCAATTCCGCTCGCCACAGCCGGTCAGGGGGCCAGCGGCAGGAACCAGCGCTGCACCAACGCCTTGCCGATCAACCCGCGATGGACATCCACGACTGCCTGGGGGCTTTGCGCCCTGGCCAGTTGCGAGTAGTAACTCTGCTTGCGCTGCTCCCGGGTTTTCAGGTGGGCGGCGGTATACAGTTCCTTGGGCGTATCGGCCGCCGGGTAGTGCAAGTGCGCATACCACAACGGATAGCCGCCCTGGTCGTTCACCGCATACTCCTGGACAAAATCCCGACGCTCGCCACTCAGTTGGATACGCTCCCCCAGCAACCCTATGTTGGCGCGCTTCTGTTCGATCAGGTACTCGAGGTTGCCGTGGGTCGGGGGCAGGTCCAGGCACAGCTGGGTACGCAGCGCCAGGCCTTGCTCACTCAAACGCACCGCCGCCTGGCGCATGTTGTTAACCAGGGTTTGATCCGCTGACGTACGCGCCTCGGCGGGTTGGGCCTGAATCGCCAGATGCAGTTCGTTGGCCAGTTTGTCGTAACGCACCGCTTCAAATTGCAGCACTTCCTGCACTTCTTGCGGGTGCCGGGAGATTCTCCGGTATTGCTCGCCACGGCGCAGGTGTTCTTCGAGCATGGCCAGCAGCTTGCGGGCTTCACCCTTGACCAGGCTCAGACTGCGCGGTGCTGGCGCAGAGGCCGGTGGTCGCGACTCCTTGTATTCGATCCACTGGTCCCCCCGTTGTGAATACATGGCCAGCAGTTGGTCACTGACCTGGGAGCGAACCTCCACCGTTTCCACCGAGCCCACTGGCTTGACCTCACCGATAAAGGTGCCCTTTTTCGGGGTACGGATCACTTTTTTCAGAGGCTTGCCGATCATTGCCGGGTTGCGTCGGCTCGGGCGCCTGGGGGGCTGGGCGACGGGCTTGATTTCGCCGGCCAGTTGCTTGGCGGCGTCCTGGTACAGTCCCTCTACCAGCGTGACCAGCTTGGCAAAATATTCGCTGTCCAGCTCATCGGCATTGACGATACCCAGCCCCTGCAACGAATCCAGGCCCCGGCCATAGTGTTCCACCAGGCTTTCCAGCACGCTGACGCGGTCCTCGGCCGTCAGTTCCAGGTCGTTCAGCTCACTGTGGGTACGCAAGTGTTCCTGCAGGGGCTCAAGGATGTCGATCAGTACATCGACCAGTGGATGATCCGGGTACTTGTGGGTCATCAGTTCGTAGTTGCGCATCAGCAAATCCTTGACGGCCAGGGCGCTGATTTCCTGCGGACGGTCCCAGGTCAGACGGTTGTAGTATTCGCTGCCGGCGGTGCCCAGGTTGAACAGTTGGTCCAGGTAGCGGTCGCGCAGCTCCAGCCAGTGGATCGAACGCTCATTGATGGCAATCATTTCGCGGATGAACCGCTGGTAAGCCGCAAAGTCACTGAGCACAGCCTCGGCCAGGCGTGTGCTTCGGGACGTGAAGTGACTGTTGTTGCGGTACAGCGCACCGCGATCTTTCTCGGCCACCACCACATGCTTGCGCGTATTGTTGACGATGTTTTCCAGCAAGCTCGCCACCGATTCGGGTGGCAAGGCAATCCCCAGCTCGCTGCGTTCTTTCAGGCTGTCCAACTGCTGCTGGTACTCCAATGTCTGTTCCTGCAGGGCCGTATCGAAGCGCTGGCGACTGTCAGCCTGTTGCGCTTCGCTGAAGCGTGGGTCTTCGGCGGTCCTGGTCATCACCCCCAGGATAATCTCGATCCGGTTTTGCCGGGCCACCTGACCCTGGATGAACTGTTCGTAAGAACGCTTCAGTTGGCTGACCCGTTCAGCCCGTCGCTGACGTTCGGCGGCGATCCGCCTGGGGGGCATGCCACCGCGCAGGCGCAGGCGGGTGTCTACCGACCACACGCCGTTGGCATCGCTGCGCAGGTAAGGGCCGCTGCGGCTGGGGTCGCCAGGGGCGACGACCCTGATGTCGCCCTCCGGCTCCAGGCTCACTTGCAACCACTCGCCGTTCGCCTCGGCGTGCCAAATGTTTTCAACCAGATACAGCCCCCTGCGTGGCCCATTCAGCACGGGGCGGGGCAGGGGCGTCGGCCGGATGGCCTTGAAGCTGCTCAGCCGCACGCGCTGGGCAGGCGTCAGGCGTTGACGGGTCTGGGCAAAGCTGAAGTCCAGCACATTGCGGCGGGTGTCCGGCAACACACCTGGCAGGGCCACGGCTCCCTCGCGAACCGTCGGCGCCGCGGGCACCGGCCATTGTTCGGCAATACGCGGCGCGAGGGCCGAAGGCAGTGCACGCGCCTTGAGCCCGGCAGCCAGGGGCGGGTAAGACGCGGTCACCTCGGGCGTCGCCTCGAACAGCAGCAGGCCGAGGTTGAGCAGCAGATCGACGGCAGCCAGTTCCCGGGTCTGGCGGTCGGGCGCATCCAGCGCCGGTATGTCCTGGTCCAGGCTGGCCATCAGGGCCATCAACCAGCCGGTGAGCATCGCCCGACCACGCAGCAACGGCAGCAGCAGGTTGCCGAACAACAGGCTGCTGCCTTCCAGCAGTACCCGCCAGCGGCTCTCGCTGTTGGACACCGACTCGCGGTTGGCCTGTTGCACCAAGCCACGGGCGTGGTCGCTGAACAGGTAGCTCATCAGGCGCCCGGTCACCAGGCATTGTTGTAATTCATCGTTGATGCCATCGCTGGACAGGCGCGCCGGCACCGGCTTATTCAGGGGGGCAAATTCATCGCCCTGGCCGAAGCGCAGGTAATGCGGTTCGCGCAAGCCACCGTGGGCATAGATCGGCCGGGCGCTGTCGCTCAGCCAGGTCAGCACACTGTCTTGTAGCTCGCCGGGCTGGGCGATGGCCTCGAACAGCGCCTCGCGGCTGGCGAATTCCAGAAGCGCTTGGGCATACAACGGGCGGTACAGCAGATGAGGGCCGACCTCGGCGTCCCGCGTTTCGATCAAGTACATGTTGCTGACGCTGTCGGGAGAGGCGCCAGGGGCTCGCACCAACGCCAGATGACGGATCACCACCTGGCGGTTATCAACCTGCTGCTCGGCAACATTGCCCTGCATCAGCGCGGCCACCAGGCGCGTGCCCTGGCGGCTTACGCCGGCCTGTTGTTTGAGGCACAACTCCAGCGCCAGCAACGGCAGTTGCGCGGCCTGCTGATCGGCAAACAACGTTTCACGCTGCTGCGCCTCGGGACTGTCGCCCAGCAGGTGCTGCTCCAGCAGGCGGGGGTAGTGCTGGCCGATATCGACCTTTTCAATGAGGCCACCGGCGCCCATCAAATAGTCGGCGGTCAGCCACGACGGCAGCGCCAGGCCGTGGCGATGGGTCAGGGTCACGGTGCCGCTGGGGCGGCTGGCCAGGTTGTCGATGGCCATGTCCGTGAGGCTCATGCGCTCGTGGCGGATAATTCCGACGGTGCCCGGATAGCCAGCGGTGACGGCGAAGGTCAGTTGCAGGTCGTCGGGGTGCAGCGCGGCGACAGACGGCGGCGTCGGCATCAGGGAATCGAAGTTCACGGCGTCGTGTTGCAGCGTTTGCAGCAGGGTCTTGACGGTGTAGGTGCGGATATCGTCCAGATCACTGAGGAAGTGGCGCCCGCCGCCGCGCTGTTTGGCGCTGGCCAGCGCCAGGGCATAACGCCGGTAAGTCGCGCGGTCGTCGGCGCTGGCCTGTTGCAGCCAGCTCGGCAGGTATGGGCGCAGAGTGTCCAGGGCCTGGGGTGGGGCGGCCGGCGAGTCGCGGAAAAACCGGCCGGGATCGGTGAGTTCAGCATACAGCGCCTGCCAGGCGCTGAAGGGCTGGGCCGTGGGCAGGCGCAGGTTGCCCAGGTCTGCCAACTGGCGATTGAGGATCATCGCCGCCTGGTGTTCGAAGATATCGCCGTCGGGCTCGTAGCGCTGGATGAGGATATCGTCGACCTGATATTGGCTGCCCAGGCGCTGGCCGTAGGCCTGGACCAACCCATCCATGGAGGCGAACACTTCAATGCCGCCGCCGGGGCTGCACAGCAGCACCGGCATCTTGCCGTTCACGGCGCGGACCAGCACCAGTTCCGGACTCAGCAGGTGGCTGCTCTGTTCCCCGCTCTTGAGGGTGACTTCCAGGCCATAGGCGAACACCACACCCTGGCCATGGCGGGCGATTCGCGCTTCACGGTCGGGGATGGCCACCAGTTGGTCGATCGCCTCCTGCGCCTGGGCATCCAGGCCTGTGTGGCGAAGGGCGGATACGCGCAAGGTGTCCATCAGCACGTGCGCAAGCCAGCGCCAATGCCCGGCGTCCCAATACTCGGCCAAGGCATTTTGCAGGGCGATGGGCAGGGTCTGGGGCAGTTCGCCAACCAGGCGTGCGATGACCCGCATATTGAGTTGTTCCCCGGTCAAACCGGGCAGTTTCAGACGTTTTGGCGGCTCGTCGGAGAGGTACCAGGGCACGTTGTCCACATCGCTGAAATCCAGCGCTATGCCACTGGCCAGCGCATCCTGTACCACTGGCATAAATGGCTGTAACAGCCAGCTGCGGCGTTGCGGCCGGGCCAGGCGCGTGCGACTCAGGTCTATCGTCAGCGTTGGGTATCGGGCGCCGATGGCCGCGGCGAGTTGTTGGCGGATCACCGTTTCCAGCGCGGGGCGATCAGCAAATCGAGCGCTCACGGCATGGGCGATGGAGGAGGGGGTGAGGTTTTGCATAAACATCCTTTTTATTGGCAGTAGATGCCTTCATGGCGGGGTTTTAGGCGGGCAACAGGCTGAGAAACAGGCGTTGGTCAAACGGCGCGGTGATCGGGTGGTACAGGTCTCGCACGATGGCCTGGCTGTCTGCACCGGCCTGGGCGATCAAGTCCCGCAGGGTCACAAAGCGCTGTTCGGGGCGCTTCAGATGGGCGGCGGTGTAGGCGCTGGGCAAACTGTCGGCCTGGCTGTAGTGGAAGTGGGCGTACCACAGCACCGTGAGGCTGTTTTTCTCGCGCACGGCGAACTCCGACACGTAGTCCCTGGACGTGGTACGTTGGGCGCCGTGGACCAGGCCGATATCAATCGCGCCGTGGCTACGCAGGAACTCAATGTGTTCCTGGCGCGGGCGCTGGGCCTTGTAGCCCTCGATGCACTGCTGCGTGCCTTGGCTGCGCAAGTCGCTGGCGCGCCGGCGCAAGCGTTCCACGGTCTGCGGCATGTCCGGTTTGTCCCCATGGTGGTTGGCCAACTCTGTCGCGACCGCTTCGAGGCGCTCGGCCTGGTGCGCGAGCATGTCGCGCCAGTCTTGCGGGTTGAGTTCATCGCGGCGTGTCGGGTCGCTGAGCTTCTTTTTCTGGAACTCGATAGAGCGCTCGATACCGGGCACTTCTTCCAGCAGCCGTTGTGCCTGGGTGCGCAAGGTCGCCAGGGACGGCGCCGGAGATGGCTCGACCGGCGCGGTGGGCTGGGCGTCGACAATCTCTACCCAGCCCTCATTGGGATGCTCCATAAAGCGCCCGCTGACCTGCTGGGTAATCGGGTTGCGGGTCACGATGGTGGGGAAGGGGATGTCGCTTTGCGCGGGTTCCAACTCGCCGACCAGGGCTCCCTTGTCCCGTGATTTGAATACGCGTTTGGTTCGCGACGTCGTGCGTACCGGTTTAAACGGCGTCGGTTGTGGCGGCAGGAATTCATCCTCGCGCAACAGGGCCGCCAGATCCGTCTCGGCGCTGTCACGGGCGGTGTGCAGGCGCTCGATCAGCAGCGGCATATACCGTGGGTGTGCCAGGGGCGAGTCCAGTTCCAGCAGGCTCTGGTAAATTTGCAGTCGGCGGCGGTAATGCTTGATCAGGTTGCTCAGCACGGCCTTGCGCTCGGCTGGGGTGAAGCCTTCGGTGGTCAGTAGCTCCAGGTGTGAGTCTTCCAGAGGCGACAGCGAGGATTGCAGGTGGTCATGGCGCGCCAGGAAGTAGTGTTCCTGGGGCGTGGTGGCCGGGATCGTCTGGTCGATGCTCAACTCGGTCAGCACATCCAGGGATTCGAGGGTGGCGTTGAGGCGGTTGTAGAACCGGCGCTTGGGGTGACCATTGAGGTACTTGAGGCGTTGCGCGGGGCCGGTCTTCAAGCGTGCGGCCATTTCCTCCAGGGTGTTCTCAATGGCAGTCATCGCCTGGGCGTGGCGCTCGGAAACCGCAAAGTTGGTCTCCAGCAGATCCTTGACATAGCGCATCGCCCCGACATCGTGGGCTGCGCCTTGCAGTTCGATCAGCGACTCGCCCTGTTCGGAAATGAATGTTGCCAGGTAGAGGGATGACAACTGGCTGACGCGGATTTCATCGGTGGCCAGAATCGACTGATATTGCTCGACGCACTGCCCTTCGTAGTCGAAGCGACTGTCCACTTCTTTCATTTGGCCATAGGCCGTGATCAGCTCGCGCCGCTGTTGCAGTAATTCGGCGGCGGCCTGATCGAAGCGCTCCTGAAAAAGCTGGAAGGCGGTCCTGGTCCGGGAGCGTTGGGCGACTTTGTCGCGGTGCTCGGCTATCAGCGCCGGGTCGTCCGGTTTGCTGCGCAAGCTTAGGCGCGTTTTGCCCAAGGCGTTATGCGCTTGCTCGAACTTCAAGCGGGCGGCATCCAGCACCTGGTCGATCGGTTGCAGGCGCTTGATCAGGACGCTGATCTGATCACCGATGCGATTAATTTCCTCCGACACCTGGCTGCGTTGCTGATCGATTTGCGCCAGCTTGGCCTTGAGCCGGTTCTTCGGCCCGCCACCGCGCAGTTTCAGGCCCAGGTCCAGGCTCCAGCGACCCTGGGCATTGCGTGTCAGCTGGAAGCCGGGGTGCTGCGGTTTGTGCGGATGAACCAGGAACACTTGGCCCAGGTCCGGCAGGACATTCACGCGAAACAGCAGGCCGGCCACCGAGGCATGCCACTGCTGATCAATGCGGTACAGGCCCTTGAAGGCGCCGATGCTCGCCGGTAAGGGCGGCGGCACCGGCCAGGGTACATGCAGTTCGTGCAGGGCCTCCAGCAGGCGTCTGCGACTGCTGTCCCGCGCGTTGGAGTGGATAAAGTCCACCAGGGTCTGGTCGCCGGCCGGTGGCTCGGCGGGCAGGCCCACCGTGCCTTGTTCGATCACTGTCGGCGGGTGGGCCGTCGTCGCCGGGCGGCGCAGTGCCGCGAGGGTCAGCGCCAAGGCCGGCTCGGTGGGGCGCGCCGCCTGCTCAAGGGTGGGGGTGGGCCGGGAGGCCACGTGCAACAGAATCAGGCCGATGTTGAGCAGCACATCGACCCAGGCCAGTTCCCGCGCAGCGGCGTCATTGCCTTGCAGGGCGAGAATATCGTGGCGCAGGCTGACTGCCAGTTGTGCCATCCAGCCCGCCACCATTGCCGGCCCGCGCAGCAGCGGCAGCAGCAGAGCGTTGAACAGCAGCCAGCCACCTTCCAGCAGCACTTTCCAGCGGCTTTCGGCATTGGACACCGAATCCCGGTCTGCCAGGTCCACCAGCGCCCGGGCATTGCTGCCGTACAGGTATTGGGTCAGGTTGCCCGTGGCCAGTGCCTGCGCCAGGGAACCGGGGATTTCGCCGCCATGGCTGTCCTGCGCCAACTGGGCGGGCGGTGGGGCAGGCCATTGCACGCTGTCGTCACCCTGGCCGAAGCGCAGGATATGTGGGCTGTGAAAGCCATTATGGCTGTAGATCGGCCGGGCCTTGTCCGTCATCCAGGACAATACGCTGTCTTGTAGCGCGCCGGGTTGTGCGATGGCGTCGAACAGGGCCGCACGGCTGCTGAATTGCTGCAGCGCGTCCTGGTACAACGGGCGGTAGAGAATCGGCGGCCCGGCGTCGCTAGCGCGCGGTTCGATGATAAACATGTTGCTGACGATATCCGGCACGGCACCGGGCTTATGGGCGAAGGCCAGAGGGCGGATCACGATGTCCTGGGCATCCACCACCCGCCCCGACAGGTTGCTGTGCAGTACCGCCTTGACGTAGCGATAACCCAGGAAGGTAAACCCCTGTTGCCCGCGAATCGCCAACTCCAGGGCTTGGCGCGGCAACTGTACCGCCAGCTCCTGGCCGAACAGCGCTTCACGCCGACGGGCTTGGGCGGTGTCCCCCAACAGCTGTTCGCGGATTGTCTGCGGGTAGTGCCGGCCGACGTCCACCTGGCGGATCAGCCCTGGGGTGCTATGGAGCAGGCCCTTTTCCCCCAGGACGTAGTCTTCGGTCAGCCACTGCGGAACGTCCGCCCCCGAGGTGTCGCGCAGGGTCAGGCGACCCTGGGGCGCGGCGGCGAGGTTGTTGATCGCCAGTTCGCTCAGGCTCATGGTCTGCTGTGCCAGATAGCCGCTGCGCAGGTCTCCCACCGGGACATGGAAGGTCAGCGCCAGGTTGTCCGGCTCCACGCTGGACTCGGGGTGGTCGCGGCGCATCTGCTCGCGCAGGGTGCGGGTGGTGAAGGCTTGCAGGTTTTCGACGCCGCTCAGAAAGGATGCACCGCCGGTTTGCCGTTGCAGGCGCGCCTGGTCCAACAGCCCTTGGCGATAGGCAAAGCGCTGCTCGGCATCGGCTGCCAGCAGCCAGGGGGGCAGCGCCGCCTGCAGGACAGGTTGCAGCGTAGGGTCCGGCGCGGGGGCGGCGATAAGCAAGGGCACAGGGTCGCTGGCGTCGGTGACCTGCTGCTCCAGGGCGCGTACCCCTTCGGTAGCCGGCAAACGGATGGCTTGAAGGTCGTCCAGTTGCTGGTTGAGCAGTAAGGCGGCCTGGGTATCGAAGAGATTGCCATCGGGCTCGTAACGCTTGACCACCAGCGTGTCCGCTTGCAAGCGGCTGGCCAGGCGTTGGCCCCAGGTGTGGGTGAAGGCCTCGATTGAGGCAAAGGGCTCGACATTGCCCGACGCCTGGCACAGCAGGATCTGGGTGCCCTGCACCAACAGCAGGTCGGTGCTTAGCAGGCGCGCTTCGCGGTCCTGGTTGCTCACGCAGGCTTGCAGGCAGTAGGCATGCACGAAACCTGCGGGCGCGGCCTGGCGCTCGCGGCGATCGGGCTCGCCGGTCACGCTATCGAGCATGTTCCGGGCGGGGCCGCTCGGCAGCAGGCTTGCGGTGTTTTTCAGGGTGTCGCACAGCAGGTCGCCAAGCCATTGCCAGCGGCTGACGCCGGTATCTGCGTCGAGGTTCCAGTAGCTCGTCAGGGCGTGTTGCAAAGCGATAGGCAGGGTAAAGGCGAGGTCCAGAATCACCCGTTCAATGACGGTCATATCCGGCTCGCGGGGGCCATTGGCCTCATAGGTCAGGCGCGACGGCGGTCGTTGGGACAGGAAGCAGCGACGTTCGTCGATGACCAGGGTCAGGTTCAGGGCCGTGCCCTTGCCCAGGTGATCGAGGACGACGTCGATCAGGCGCTTGAGATCCCAGCCGCGCCGTTGGTTGGGGGTGGCCAGCCTGACCGTAGACACATCCAGGCGCAGCACCGGGAAGTGTTCCAGCAGGCGTTCCTGCAGGTGTTGCTCAAGCACCTGGCGCAAGCCCGGGCGATCGGCGAACTGGCGGGCGACGGCCAGGGCCGGGGTGTTGCTGCGGTGAGTGAACAGCGATGGGCCAGGGGGTGGGGCGGGTAAAGTGTCCGGCATAAAAGATTCCGTTCTGCGCGATGGGGTTCCTCCGCAGAATGGCAAGCCGCTGGGGCCGCAGTGTGGTAGCCGGTTATCGCGACACGACGGCGAACACGGTTTGGCCTATCATCAACGTTTTTCCACTGATGAATGATCCTGATGACTGCTGCCACTCTGCCTACTGCACTCCACACCAGCGACATGCTCGAAATCGATGGCCTGCATGCTTTTGATTTCACCTTCGATGACCGGCAGTTGCTGATCAAGAGCATGGACGGTCGGGCCGAGAAACGTTGGACGTTCAGCATCGCCCAGGTGCAGGCCGCGACGTTTGATGAAGCCTTGCAAAGCTGGACGCTCACCGGTGACTCGGGCGAGCACCGCCTGGTGTGCCTGAGCGCCATCACCGGCAGCAACGAAGACGAGGACGACGAACATGCTGATGCGTAAATTCTGGCCCCTGCTGATGGCCGGCAGTGTCGGTGCGATGTCGGTCCAGGCCGCCACGGCCGATACCTTTGATCTGCTGGTGGGCAGCTACACCGCCGGCACCAGCGAAGGCATCTATCGCCTGCAGTTCGACAGCCGTACCGGCCAGTTCAGCGGCCCGCCGGTGCTGGCGGCCAAGGCGCAGAACCCGTCCTGGCTGACCTTGTCCCCGGACCAGAAACGCCTGTTCGTGGTCAATGAAAACGGCCCGGGCCAGCAGGACGAAGTCGGGCGTGTCAGCAGCTATCGCATTGACCCGGCCAACCACCAACTGACCCTGATCAACCAGGTGCAGAGCCTGGGCAACGAACCCACCCACTCAAGCCTGGCCGCCGATGGGCGTTACCTGTTTGTTGCCAACTACTCGGTGCTGCAAGATCCGGGCGGCAGCCTGGCGGCCCTGCCGGTCGATGCCGAGGGCAGGCTGGCGCCACCGGTGCAACTGAGCGGGCACCCGGCCAGCGGCGTCAACCCCGAGCGCCAGGCGTCCAACCATGTGCATTCGGTGGTGTCGTCGCCGGATGGCAAGTACGTGTTTGTACAGGACCTGGGGGCGGACCGGATTTTTGCCTACCGCTACGACCCCAAGGCCAACCCTGAGCGGCCGCTGACCCCCGCCGATCCGGATTCCGTGCAGTTGCCGCCGGGCAGTGGCCCGCGTCACCTGCTGTTCAGTGCCGATGGCAAGCATGCCTGGCTGACCACCGAGATGAGCGCGCAGGTCGCGGTGTACGACTACCAGGACGGCAAACTGAGCGAACGCCAACGGGTGGACTTTGCCGCCGGGCAACCGCTGTCGGACAAGGCCGGCGCGGCATTGCACGCCTCCAGCGACGGCAGGTTCCTCTACGTCAGTAACCGTGGCACCGCCAATCAGATCGTGGTGTTCGCCATTGATCCGGCCAACGCACAGCTGAAAGAGATCCAGCGCCGCGCCGTGGACGGCGATCATCCCCGTGAGTTCAGCCTGGATCCGAGCGGCAGGTTCCTGTTGATTGCCAACCAGAAGAGCAACCAGATCGTGGTGATCGAGCGCGATAGCCAGACCGGCCAACTGGGCAAAACGGTACAAAAACTGCCGATTGATGCTCCCAGCGATCTCAAGTTCCTGGTGCGTCAATAAGCCACAGGCCCCGGTGTACGGGGCCTGACTCCTTGTATTAATCCCAGTGATAACGGCTACTGTTTCAAAGCATTTCAGCGAGCCGGAACCCAGGCGTAAGTTTGCTCCAAGGCCTTCACAAGCCATCCAGCCAACTGAACACAAGGGTTACCGCCATGAACTTCAATCTCTTCTCGATCATTGCCGCTTCCGCTGTTTCCGCCACCGTCGCCTTGCCAGCCAGCGCCAGCGTGGAGATCAGCAGCAAAAAATCCAGCACCAGCGCCTACACCCAGAAATACCTGCAACAGAGCGCCAACTTCTACGCCGCCCTGGATCACAAGACCCCGCAGTGAGCAGCACTCGGCTTCAGGTTTTTGCCATCACTGCGGTAAACAACGGCGCCGCCAGAAAACGCTGCAGCCACTGCTGCAAACGCGGATACGGCGTTGTTGCAAACCACTCCCGATCCACATGGGCAAACTGGCGAATGAACGGCATCAGCGCCACGTCCGCCAGGCTCAGGTGATCGGCCAGTAGGTAATCACGTTGCGCCAGCAATCCCTCCAGCTGGCGCAAAAACACCTCGCCCTCGGCGCGATAGTGTTCCATCGGCTGCTCCGGGTAGCGCTCGGCGTATTTGTAGCGATTCAAATACACCTTGAAGGCCTGGTCATTCTCGCCAATCAATTGCGCCATCAACCTCTGCGCCGCCGGATCAGCCTCGAGCAGCCAGTCCTCGGGGTCGTTCTGCGCCAACGCCCAGTGCATGATCGCCAGGCTCTCGTCGATCACCTGGCCACCCACACACAACACCGGCACCGTGCCCTTGGGTGACAGCGCCAACATCTCGGCCGGCTTGGCCTTGAGGCTGACCTCGACAATCCGCAGCGCCACCCCTGAATACCGCAGGGCCATTCGCGCGCGCATGGCGTAGGGGCAACGACGGAACGAAAACAGCAGCGTCTCGCTCACTTGACCTCCAGGGTGCTCAGGCCATTGCCCTGGCGCTTGACCTGGATCTGCACCGGTATCCGCTCGTGCATTTCCTGCACATGGGAAATCACCGCCACCTTGCGCCCCTGGGCCTGCAGGCCGTCGAGGGCATCCATCGCCAGTTGCAGGGATTCGGGGTCCAGGCTGCCGAAGCCTTCGTCGATAAACAACGACTCGATCTTCAAGGTGCTGGAGGCCATCGACGCCAGCCCCAGGGCCAGCGCCAGGGAGACCAGGAACGTCTCGCCGCCGGACAGCGAGTGCACCGAGCGCAGTTCATCGCCCATTTCCGTGTCCAGCACCAGCAGGCCGAGCATGCTGCCGCCGCGCTTGAGGCGATAACGGCGTACCAGTTGGCGCAGTTGCACGTTGGCGTGGTGCACCAGCAGGTCGAGGTTGTAGGCCTGGGCGAACTTGCGGAACTTGTCGCCGGTGGCCGAGCCGATCAGCGCATCCAGCCGCGCCCAGCGCTGCCACTCTTCATAGGCCTTGGCGGTGGTGAGTGCCAGGCTCTGGTTGGCGTCCTGGCGTCGCTGGTCTTCGGCTTGTTGGGCGCGCAGTTCGGCGCAGTGTTTCTCGGCGTTGTGCAATTGCTGATTAAGGTCGGCCAGGGCCGCGTCCAGCTGTTCGGCGTCGAGGTTGCCGTTGTGCAGGGCCTGGTGGTCCTTGAGGCGTTGCTCGCGCTCTTGCAGCAGAACTTTGGCTTGCTCAATGGCTTTTTCGCTGTGCTGCACCTGCTGGCGCAGTGCGCTGACAGCCGCCTCGTCGAAGGCCAGCAGGTGCGCCAGGCCGGCGTCGTCAAGCTGCGGATGTTGGGCGCGCCACTCGCTGATACGGCTGTGCAACGCCTGGAGTTCGCTGTCCAGGGCTTGCTGGCGCTCCTGGCGGGCCTTGAGGTCGGCGGCCAATTGGATCAGTTCGCTGCGGGTGTCCTGCAACTGCTGATTGGCCTGGGTCTCACTCTGGCGCGCCTGTTCCACCGCCTGCTCAAGGTGCTGCTGCCAGTGCTCGGCACTGCTGTGCTCACCCACCAGGGCGCTGAGTTGTGCCTGGGCGGCCTGCTGTTGGGCGCTCAGTTCAACCAATTGTTGCTGCAACACGGCCAGCTGTTGTTGGCGATGTTGCTGGCGGTCCTGTTCTTTTTCGAGGGTTTGCTGGCGCTGTTGCTGCTCGGCCAGTTCATCCTTCTGGTAGCCGAGCTGCTCCAGGCGCTGGCTGATCTGTTGGTCCAACAGCATGAACGTGGCCGCGGGCTCCGTGCGCAGGCCTTCGAGGGTCTCGGCCGGTAGCAGGCTGGCGAAAGCATTGAGCTCTTCATCCAGGCGCTCGCGGTCGCTGGCCAGCTCCCGTTGCTGGTCGATCAACTGCTGGCGGGCCTGTTGGCTGGCATCCTGGGCGGCTTGCAGTTGTTGCTGCAGGCGCCCGGCATTTTGTTGCAGGTTGAGCAGGGCGCCCTGGCGCTGTTCGTCCTGGGTGATGCTCTGACTGAGCTGGCTCAGTTGCTGCGCCAGCCAGGCGCTGCGTTTGCCGCTGTCCTGGTTGAACAGCGTGGCGCTCAACGGATGGGCCTCGAGGCTCGGCGCCAGGGCCAGGCGCTGGGTCGCCAACTGCTCCTGCTGTTGCAGGAACTCCTTCTGCTGGGCGATCAAGCCGCCAACTTCGCCGCGCAGGTCGGTGAGCTTTTCCTTGAGGGTCTCGACGGCGAGCTGTGCAGTGGCCTCTTCGTTTTCATCGTGGCGCGTGAGGCTGTGCAACAAGGCTTCGGGCTGATGGTAAGGATGCTCGACGCTGCCGCACACCGGGCAGGGCTGATCATCCTGCAATTGCCCGCGCAACTCCTCGACACTGGCACTGCGTGCCAGCCGCTGACGCTCCAATAACTGCTTGGTCACGCTCAGGGTCTGCTCGGCCACTGTCAGCTCGGCCTTGGCTTGCAGGCCGGTCTGGTTCAACTGCTCGCGCTGTTGCTGGGCGGTGGCCTGCTTGAGGGCCAACTCCTGTTGTTGCTGGTCCAGCTGCTGCTGGCTGTCCCAGAGCCGCGTCAGGTCTTCGAAGGCCCGTTGCTGCTTGCGATTGTCCTTGAGCAGGCTGTCGAGCAACTGGATCTGCTCGGCCACGGCATGGGGTTCGGCACCGGCTTCCTGATACAGCAGGTCCAGGGCCGCGCGCTGCTGAGTCCATTGCTCGCTGACGCGGTTGGCGCGTTCTTCCAGTTGCGGCAGTTCGGCCTGGCCCTTGTTCAGGCGATTGCCGATCAGCATCAGCTGTTGCAGGCGGTCACGGTAGGCGTTCCAGGCGTCGCTCAAGGGCGCCAGCCCGGCGCTGCGCTCAAGCTGTGCCGCCAGTTGTTGCAGGCGGCTGGTGACCTGCTGTTGCTGGGCGTGCAAGGCATCGAGCGCGGCCTGGCCCTCGGTGCAGGCGGTTTGCCCCAGTTGCAGCTGTTCGTTGCTTTGGGCCAGCTCGCGGGTCAGGCGGGCGAGGCTGCTTTGTTCCTCGAAGGCCTGGCGCAGCAGCGGCACCGCGTCGGTCTGTTGTTGCAGGGCTGCGGCCAAGGCGCTGTGTGCGCTGGCTTGCTGCTGTTGCAGCTGCTCCTGGCGCGTGTGCAGGGCGCTTTGTTGTTCAAGGTGCTGGCGGATCTGCGCGGCCAGGGGTTCCAGTTGGCCGGTCAATTCGCTGTGCCGCGCGAAATGATGACGCTGCGGTGCCAGTTGCTCCGAGTAGTTCAGGTCCTGGCGCTGCTGGCCTTGGCTGTCCCATTGCTGTTGGGCTTGCTGCAACTGTTCGGCTGCACTGTGCTGGCGCTCTTGCCACTCGCGCAGTTCCTTGAGCCAGGTGTGCTGCAGTTCCAGTTGCTTGAGCTGGGCCTGCTGGGTCTTGAGCTGGTGCTGGGCTGCGCTCAACTGTTGATCCAGCTCGGCGCGGGCCTCGGCCGGCAACGGCGTGACGCCGGTCGCCTGGTCTTGCAGCAGCTTGTGGGCTTCCTTGGCCTCCCGTGCCTTGACGAACGCACGCTGGCCCAACTGGGTGTAGAGCGCGGTGTCGGTGAGCTTTTCCAGCAGTTCGCTGCGCTCATTGTCGTTGGCCTTGAGAAAGGCGCTGAACTCACTTTGCGCCAGCAGCACGGCGCGGGTGAACTGTTCGAAGTTCAGGCCCAGGGCCAGTTCCAGCTGGGTCTTGTATTCGGTTTTCTGGCTGGCCAGCAGTTGCTCGCTGTCCAGGTCGATCAGGCTTTGCCGGCTGTTCTGCAGCT
Source organism: Pseudomonas gessardii (assembly GCF_001983165.1). Classification (GTDB taxonomy): domain Bacteria; phylum Pseudomonadota; class Gammaproteobacteria; order Pseudomonadales; family Pseudomonadaceae; genus Aquipseudomonas; species Aquipseudomonas gessardii. Next base: position 20,548 of record NZ_MNPU01000072.1, read on the forward strand.
TGCCGCTGGCCTTGTCGCGGGCACGGTTGGCTTCCCAGCGCGCGCGGTAGCGCCGGCCGCTGACGCCGATAAAGTCCACCTCGGCATACCCGCCGCCGGTACCGCGGCGGATCAGGGTGCGCGGGTCGCCGATGGAGATATCGGTATCGGCATCGGGCATTTTCGCCTGGCCGGTATCGCCCAGGCGTGGCACGGCGCCAAACAGCGCCAGGCACAGGGCGTCGAGCAAGGTACTTTTGCCGGCGCCGGTGGGCCCGGTGATCGCAAACAGGCCGGCACTGGCCAGGGGCTCGGCGGTAAAGTCGATCTCGAATGGCCCGGCCAGGGACGCGAGGTTTTTCAGGCGGATGGCGAGGATCTTCATGGCAGTTGCTCCTCCTGTTGTACTTCCTGGAGCAGCACGGCGAAATCCTTGAGGGTCTGTTCGTCCACGTCATTGCCGTAGCTTTCCTGCCAGGCACGGCTGAACAGTTCCTGGGGCGTGAGCTGGTCGAGTTCGATCAACTGCTCTTGGCCATGGTCCTGGCGTGCGCCGCTGCCGGCGTACTCGGCGGCGATGCGCACCAGGCGCACGGCCTTGCCCAGCAGGGCGTTTTCCACTTGCTGGCGCAGGTCGGGCTGGGGTTCGTCGAGGCGCACCCGCACCTCCAGCCACGGCTGGCGCTGGGTTTCGGCCAGCAGGTCGACATCGGGCAGCTCCGCCAGTTGCTTGAGGATCTCGGCCAGGGGTGCGGCTTCCAGGCGTTGCAGATGCACGGCGCGGGGGATCAGGCGCGATTCGACGCTGACCAGGGTGTCGCCGTCCAGTTGCACGTCGAGAATCTGGTGTTGATAGCCGATTTCGGAGAACGACAGCGGGATCGGCGAGCCGCAATAACGGATGCGCTCCTCACCATTGACCCGCTGCGGCTTGTGCAAATGGCCGAGGGCGACATAGCTGACACTGGCATCGAACAGACTGGCCGGCAGCGCTTCGGCGTTGCCGATGATCAGGCTGCGCTCGGAGTCTTCCGACACCGAGCCGCCGGCCATATGCGCGTGGCTGATGGCAACCAGCGCCTGGCCCGGCTGGCGCTTGGCGTTGGCCGCCGCGATCAGGCGCTCATGCACCTGGCCGATGCCCTTGAGGTAATCGTCGCCCAGCAGTGCGCCAGTGACCTCGGCCGGGCGCAGGAACGGCAGCGCCAGGCACCAGCCGGCCACAGCCCCGGTTTTGTCCGGTAGAGCAATCAGCAAGCGCTCCACATCCAGTTGCCCGTCATCCAGCCACAGCACCCGGCCCAGGGCATGGGTGCGCAAACGCCGCATCAACGGCGCCGGCAGCTCAATGCGCGAGCCGGAGTCGTGGTTGCCGGCGATCATCACAATCGTCAGGTCGGGGTTTTGTTCATGGGCGTTGATGATGAAGTCATACAGACGCTCCTGGGCCTTGAGCGGCGGGTTGACCGTGTCGAAGATATCGCCGGCAATCAACAGCACATCGGGGCAGTGCAGCTTGATCTGGCCCAGCAGCCACTCGAGAAAACAGGCGTGCTCGAAGTCGCGTTCCTGGCCGTGGAGGTTTTGGCCCAGGTGCCAGTCGGAGGTGTGAAACAGACGCAAGGCGAACTCCGTGGGGAATAGGGAAAGGAGGGGAGTTTACCTGTAAATGGTAATGGGGCGCCCAAGATCAACAGCAAAGCCAGAGCGCAAAGCTACGGGGCTTTGTGGGAGCTGGCTTGTCGGTGATGGCGGGGTTGTGTACATATCCGTTGCTGCGGTCACGGCGGCTATTGGTTCCGCCCTTACGGCGGGTCACTTTTGGAAAAGAGCCCGGAGTGCCGGCCCAGCCAAAAGTAACCAAAAGGACTCTTGCCCCACCACTCGGTGCCTCGCCTAGGCTCGGCATGCCCGCAGTCAGGCATTGCTCCGTGGGCCCGCCGCGATCGGCCATCCCTGGCCGTGTCGCGGCTACCCCGGCATCCATGCCGGGGTACCCACTGCGCAATACCTGCCTGCGGCCATCGTGGTTTAACGGGGCGCCTGAGATCAAGATCAAAAGCCAGATCAAAAACAGAGCAACAGCAAAGCCAGAGCGCGAAGCTGCATTCCCCTGTGGGAGATTCTATGGTTTTGGGGAAGCCCCCAAAACCGCTTTTGACTGGTATTCGCTCAGGTTTTTCATGAGCGAAAAGGCGATGCGCGCCAGCTTGCGGCCAATGATGACCAGGGCTTGAGTCG
>NZ_MNPU01000073.1 GCF_001983165.1 Pseudomonas gessardii
GCTCTTGCCCCACCACTCGGTGCCTCGCCTAGGCTCGGCATGCCCGCAGTCAGGCATTGCTCCGTGGGCCCGCCGCGATCGGCCATCCATGGCCGTGTCGCGGCTACCCCGGCATCCATGCCGGGGTGCCCACTGCGCAATACCTGCCTGCGGCCATCGTGGTTTAACGGGGCGCCTGAGATCAAGATCAAAAGCCAGATCAAAAGCAGAGCAACAGCAACAGCAAAGCCAGAGCGCGAAGCTGCATTCCCCTGTGGGAGCTGGCTTGCCTGCGATGGCGGTTCATCAGCCAATACATTTATCGACTGATGCACCGTCATCGCAGGCAAGCCAGCTCCCACAGGTATATGTGTACGCCTCGACGATCAGGTCGGCTGTCAGGCCGCCTCGCTTTGCTTTTGATCTGAGGCGCCCCGTTAAACCACGCTGGCCGTCATGCGATTTTGATTTGGGGGGTAAACCGGCAGGACGCCGGTTTAGCCGCGCTGGGCCATGGATGGCCCAGCGCGGCGGCCCCCCAAATCAATGTCGGATGACGGGCACACCGAGCCTAGGCGAGGTGCCGAGTGGTGGGGCAAGAGCGCTTTGCTTACTTTGGGGCTCTTCCAAAGTGAGCCGCCGTAAGGGCGGAACCAATAGCCGCCATAACCGCAACAACGGATATGTACACAACCCCAACAACCCAAAAAGAGCGCTGCGTAAAGACTCATGACCATCACAAACAACCCAGCGCCCACCGCCAGATTAAGGTCAGGCCGCCTGAATCTCGCGCTTGAGGCTGTCCATGTCGATCACAAAACGGTACTTCACATCGCCCTTGAGCATGCGCTCGTAGGATTCGTTGATGCCCTGGATATCAATCATCTCGATCTCCGAGACGATCCCGTGCCGGGCGCAGAAGTCCAGCATGTCCTGGGTCTCCTGGATGCCACCAATCAATGACCCCGCCAGGCTGCGGCGTTTGAAGATCAGGTTGAACACCGAAGGCGACGGGTGCGGACTGTCTGGCGCGCCCACCAGGGTCATGGTGCCGTCGCGCTTGAGCAGGTTGAGGAACGCGTCCAGGTCATGGGGCGCGGCCACGGTGTTGAGGATGAAATCCAGGCTATTGGCGACCTTGGCCATTTCGTCCGGGTTCTTCGACACCACCACCTCGTCAGCCCCCAGGCGCAGGCCGTCTTCGCGTTTGTTCGGCGAGGTGGTGAACAACACCACATGGGCGCCCATGGCATGGGCGATTTTCACCGCCATATGGCCCAGGCCGCCGAGGCCGACCACGCCGACCTTCTGTCCAGGGCCGACCTTCCAATGGTGCAGCGGCGAGTAGGTGGTGATCCCGGCACACAGCAGCGGCGCCACGGCCGCCAATTGCGCCTCATCGTGGGAAATGCGCAGGACGAACTTCTCCTTGACCACGATATTGTCGGAATAGCCGCCAAAGGTGTTTTCACCGCCAAACACCGGGCCGTTGTAAGTGCCGGTAAAGCCGTTCTCGCAGTACTGCTCCTCGCCCTCGGCGCAGGATGCGCAGTGCTGACAGCTGTCGACCATGCAGCCGACGCCGGCCAGGTCACCGACCTTGAAGCGGCTGACATTGGCCCCCACTGCCGTCACCCGGCCGACGATTTCATGGCCCGGCACCGATGGGTAGAGGGTGTTGTTCCACTCATTGCGCGCCGTGTGCAGGTCGGAGTGACACACTCCGCAGTAGAGGATGTCGATTTGAACATCGTCGGCCCCGGGGGCGCGGCGCTCGAAGGTAAAGGGTTTGAGGGCGTTCTTGGCGTCACGGGCGGCGTAGCTGTAAGTCTTGGCCATTGCGGTCACCTCTTTGCGTCGACATTGAAGGTCAGTTGACCAGCATAGCCGCCCAACCGTTCAACCCACGTAAATCAGCGGTAATTCAAACAAACACATACCCTCTGTGGGAGCGGGCAAGCCCGCTCCCACACGAGCCCGCACGGACTGCGTCAGTGAACAACCGCCCGGGTCACCAAAAAGCTCAGCAACTGCGGCTCGTCATCCAGCTCGATGGCCTGCACCGGGCGCGGCAGGTTGTCCAATACGCTGCGCCAGAACGCCTGGGACGCCTCGTCCTGGTCATAGAACCGCACCAGCCAGTCCGCCTCGCCGCTGGTCAACACCTGGGTGGCCAGGGCGCGGCCTATGCCCTTGCGCCGATAGCGTTTCAAGATAAACAGGTCAGCCAGTTCCAGGGCATTGATCCCCGGCAGCTCGCTGCGCTCGATCAGCAGGAAACCGGCGATGTAACCGTCCACCAGCAGCAGATTGGCGCTCCATTGCGGCTCTTGCCAGTAGCGCGCCAGGTGTTCCTCGTGGATATAGAAACGGCCGTCCTGCTCGACGTCTTCCTGCTCCCAATCGGAGGATTCATAGGCATAAAACTGGTAGAGGTTGCAGATCAGTTCGGCCTGTTCAGGGCCGGTCTGGATCAGTTCGACAGTGGTGTCACTCATGGCGGGGCTCACGCAGGCGGGGCGCCACAGTAGCGAAGGCCGGCGCCCCAGGCAAGCCGCTAGGCTTGCTGTTTGACCTGGGGCAGCGCGCTCAACCATTGCTCAAGCTCACGATGAACCTGGGGCGCCAGCAGTTGCCGATCCGCCATCCATTGGTCGTTGAACACCGTGTCGAGGTATTTTTCGCCGCCATCGCACACCAGTGCCACGATCACGCTGTGGGCCGGGGCATGCCAGGCCTCGCGCAGGGCCTGGTAGATCACCCCGCCGGCCGAGCCGCCGAGCAGCAGACCGTAATGCCGCGCCAGGTAGCGCGCGGTTTCGAAGGCCTGGGCGTCGCTGACAGTCAGGCCTTTGTCGATCAACGCGTAGTCGACCACGGCGCCGATTTCTGCGCCCTCCGGGGTGCCGGTGCCGGACTGATGATACGGCGCACCGGGGCCGCCAAAGATCACCGAGCCGCAGGGTTCGACGCCGATCACCTGCAGGCCATGGGCATGGCGTTTCAAGGCACGCGCAGTGCCGCATAACGAGCCGCCGGTGCCCACGGCGCCCACCAGGTAGTGGATTTCATCGCCCAGCACTGCGCGCAATTCCGCTGCCAGCTGCGTGTAGCCATTGGCATTGGCCGGGTTGTGGTGCTGGCGGGTCCAGTAGGCGCCCTGCTCCGTGGCAATACGCTCGGCGGTAGCATCGCGGTCGGCGGTGGACAGCCCGCCACCGGGGTCGCCGACCCGCACCAACTGCGCACCAAAAGCCTGCATCGCCCGCAGTTTGTCGGGGCTGGCGTGTTCGTCGACCACGGCAGTGAAGCGGTAGCCGCGCTCGGCGGCCAGCAGCGCCAGGCCCAATCCGGTGTTGCCCGAGGTCGACTCGACAATCCGCCCACCCGGCTTGAGCTGCCCCGAGGCCTGCGCCTCGTCGAGCATCTGCCGGGCCATGCGGATCTTGGCGGTGCCGGTGGGGTTGAATTGTTCCAGCTTGAGCAGCACGCAGCTGCCGTTTTCAGTGACGCACAATTTGAGCAGCGGTGTATCGCCGATCAGTTCGGACAGGCAAGTCTTGATCATGACAACCTCTGGGCAGTATGAAAAACCGGCGCGGCGCTTACCCGGCCAGGGTCGCGACGGCGCGTTGCAGGCTGGCGAGAAACGCCTGGTTTTGCTGGGCCAGGCCCAGGGACACGCGGATAAAACTGGTGTATCCCGGCTCGCGCCAGGCCTTGACGATGATCCCGTCCTTGAGCAATTCGTCGACCACCTCCAGGGCGTTGCAAGCGGTGTCGATAAACAGGAAATTGGCCTGGGACGGCGCCACGCGAAAACCCGCAGCCTGCAACCCCTGGGTCAGGCGTTGGCGTTCGATGGCGACGAATTCGCGGCTGCGAATCACGTGTTGCGGGTCCAGCCAGGCGGCCTTGGCGGCCTCCTGGGCCGGTTGATTGACGTTGTACGGCGTGCGCACCCGGTGCAGCGCATCAATCAGGCTGCGGTGCGAAGCGATGCCATAGCCGATCCGCAGCCCCGCCAACCCATACGCCTTGGAGAACGTGCGCAGGATGATCCACGGCCGCGACTGCGCGTCGAGGATCGCCAGGGCGTCAGCCGCGTCCTCGACGAATTCAAAATACGCCTCGTCGATCACCAACAAGGTGTCGGGGTGAGCGGCGGCGACCAGCGCCGTCAGTTCAGCGCTGGACAGCGCCGTGCCCACCGGATTGCAGGGGGTGCTCAGCATCAACAGCTTCGCCGGTTGCTCGAGGGCCGTGGCCCAGGCCTGCAGGTTAACGCTGAAATCCGGGTTGAGCGGCACCTTGTCCACCGTCGCGCCCATCATCAATGGCAGGCTTTCATGCAGGCTGAAACAGGGCTGCTGGGTCACCACCCGGTCCTCGGGATCGAGCAGCGCCAGGCACAACAGTTCGAGGATATTTTCCGAGCCGTTGCCGAGGATGACCCGCGCCGGGTCCACATCCAACTGGCCGCCGATCAGCTGCCGCAGGGCCCGGCCACTGGGGTCGGGGTAGCGTTCCAGCCCTGCCCCGCCATGATGCGCCAGCATCGCCGCAGCAGCCGGCGACATGCCCAGCGGGTTTTCGCAGTTGGACAGCTTGATCACCGTCGGCGTACCGAGCTGATGTGGATCGGCGCCCGGGTCGTACAGGGGCAAACGTCGCACGCTGGGGCGCACCAACGCCTCGACGCGGTGTGCAGGGTCGTCTTGATGCATGGAACACCTCCTTGTTATGACAGTGCGACGGCGCCCGCGCGGTCCAGCGCCTTGAGTTGCCGTTCAAACGAGACAATCAGCAGCAACGCGGTAGCCGCCAGGCCTATCGCCAATCCGGCCCACACGCCGAAGATCCCGTAAGGACTGACGATGCCCAGCAGCCAGGCAGCGGGCAGCCCCACCAGCCAGTAGCCGAACAGGGAAATGCGCAGCGGTCCCGCCGTATCGCCGATGCCGCGCAGGATGCCGTTGCCGATGTTCTGGCTGGCGTCGAACACCTGCAGGACGATGGCAATCAACAAACCGGTGGTGGCCAGGCGCACCGCATCCAGGTTGTTGGCGTGCTCGGTGCTGATAAACAGGCCGATGACCTGTTCGGGTAGCAACGCGTAAGGAATGGCAAACAGCAGCATGACCAGCACCCCAAGGCCCAGGCCCAGGCGCCCCAGTTGCCGCGCGCGCTGATACTGCCCGGTGCCGCAGGCCTCGCTGATATGGATCGAGGCGGCATGGGAGATGCCCGCAGAGAACATGAACACGATGTAGATGATCTGGTTAAGCACGGTCTGCGCCGCCAGCGCCTCCATACCCAGGGTGCCGATCAGCAGCGTCAGTACGCTGAAGAACCCGGCCTCGCTGGCATAGGTCCCGGCAATCGGCAGCCCGAGCTTCCACACGGCCTTGATCGCCGCCGGCGAAAAGCGCAAGTGCGCCAGCTTGAAATAACCGGCCAGGCGCCGATGGGTCAGTACCACCGCGAAAAACATCAGGAACGACAGCAGGAACACCACGGCGCTGGTGATTGCCACCCCCGCCAGCCCATAGGCCGGGACGCCGAACTTGCCGAACACCAGCACGTAGTTGAGCGCCGCCGTGAGGAAGATCGACACCAGGGTGATCGCCAGCAACGGCCCGGGGAATTTCAGGCCCACGGTAAAGTGGCGCAGCGCCTGGAACCACAGGCAAGGCAGCAGGCCGGGAGCAATGATCAGCAGGAAGTCCATGGCATTGGCCACCACGCTGGCATCCTGGCCCAGCCAGGTCAGCGGCTGGCGCAACCCCAGCAACACTGCCATAAACACCAGGCCGCTGACGGTCGCCCAGAACAGCCCCGCCACCAGCAACGCCCGCACCTGGGCTTCATCGCCCCGGGCATTGGCCTGGGCCACCAGGTTGCTGACGCCGGTGACCAGCCCGGTGCCGGTGGTGCGCAACTGGTTGAACAGCGCGATGGCCAGGCCACCGGCTGCCAGCTCCTTGGCACCCAGCATGCCGAGCACCACGATGTCGATGGTGGTCAGGGCCACATAGGCCAGGTTGGTCAGGATCAGGGGCAGCGCCAGCAACAGCAGAGCCCGGCTGTCGGCGCGCCAGGCGCCGGGTTGTGCGGCAGTCAGGCCGACCATAGTTGGACCCTCTGCCCACGGTTCTGCGTCAGGGCGCGGTCGGCCATCAAGCGCCCGAGGGCGACGTCGGTCACCACCATGCCGCTGTTGTAGGCGAACACCACATCGTCGGGATGGCGGCGTGCGGGTGCCAGGCCCAGGAGGATGTCCGGCAGCTCGGCGTCCACCGCGGGCAGGCTGCCGTCGGCGGCCGCCAGGTCGGCGCTGGTGACTTGCATCTGCGCGGTGTCGGTAGCAATGCGGTAGTCGGCGCCATGCAACACGTCGGCATCAATCCCATAGCCCACCAGCACCGCCACGGCGCCGGGCTTGAGCCAGGCACGCTGCACTTGCTGGCGCGCCGAAAGCCCGGCGACGCCAAGGATGATATCGGCCTCGCCAGCCGCCGCCGGCAGGTCATCGACCACCACCACATCGCGCAGCGGGTAGTGTTTGTGCAGGGTGTCTTGCACCGCGCGCAGGCCTTCAGCGTAGTGCCCGTAGACATACAAACGTTCCAGGTCCGGCATGGCCGCGAGCAACATGGGCAACGCCACCTGCCCCTGCACGCCGGTACCGACGACCAGGGCACTGCGGGCATTCGGGCAGGCGGCCCTGGCCATCAACGCCGAGGTGGCCGAGGTGCGCAACGGGCCGAGCTTGACCACGTCCATCAAGGCAATCGGGCGGCCGGTGCGGTCATCACACAGAAAGATAAACGAGTGGAACTGATAGGCATCGCGGGTGCGTTGCGGGTCATGCTCGTACACCACCTTGAAGCCCACGGTGTGGCTGGCGCCATCCCGGCCAACCATCGAGTAGCTGATGGAATGGCGGTCCATCGGTTCGACAATGGTCTTGAGCGGGTTCTGCGAGTCGCCATTGCGCAAGGCCTTGTACGCCTGCTCGACTACCTGCAGCACTTCACGGTAACTCACCCCCAGGTCTTCGAGCGCCGCCTGGGGCAGCACCCATAGGTCGGCGGGGGCAGCGGGTTTATTCAAACTGTTCACTCGAGGCTCCTTGTTGAGTGGCTTTACGATTAAGCCAGGCTGTCCAGCTTCCAGCGCAGGTGTGGGTTACGCAGCTCCAGCACCACTTTGTGTGGCAAGGGCGCTTCGTGAAAAGGCGACTCGTTGGAGTCCATCTGATAGCCGGCGGTATTGAGGTAGATAAGCAAGTCACCCGCCTGGATCGGGTAATCAAAGGCGACTTTGCGCCAGGTCAGCATGTCCGACTCCAGGCAGGTGGCCCCGCCAATACACGCGACAAACGGCGACCGCGGCCGTGGCGAGGCCGGCAACAGCAGCGGGTCGGGTAGAAATTCGCTGTTGAACCACTGTTCGGAGAGGTTGAAGCTGCTGCCCTGCACAGTGACCTGGGCATAACCATCACTGGCCGTGCGGTCCTTGACGCCCTGCACGCGGAACACGCTGATACCGGCCTGGTCGAGCAAGGCGCGGCCGGGTTCGATAATCAGCCGCACGCCGTGCTCGATGACCTTTTGCGCCAGGCTCAGGCCGGGGCTGACGGGCGTGGCGAGGATATCGTCAAGGGCCTCGGCCCCCGCGCGCAGCGCGCCGTAGGGATAGAAGCCGGCGAAGCCCTTGTCGTTGTGATAGCGCTCGGCGCAGTCCTCGGCCAGAAAGGCCTGCCACTGCTCCGGGTCGACATAGCGCACGGCAAAGCCACCGCCCAGGTTGACCGTGCGGCAGTTGTCCAGCTCGCTGGCCCGGCACAGGTCGACCAAGTGGCTGGCGACGTGTGCACGCTGGGCGGTGTCGTAGCCGCCCAGATGAAACGAGAAGCCTTGCAAGTCCAGATTCGCCGCGTGCTGGCGGCAGAACACCAGGGCCTGGTCGCACTCCCGTGGGTTGAGGCCGAAACGACTATGGGCCTGGCTGCTGGGGCAATAGCGCAACAACAGACGCGCACGTTGGCGCAGGGATAGCGCCAATTGCTGGATACGCAGCAGCTCCTCCAACGAGTCCACCGCCAGCAGGCATTGATGACTCAGGCCCAGCCCAAGCAGCTGATCGCTCTTACGTGGCCCGGACACGCCGATATCAGTGCCAGCCACCCCACCCGCCAAGGCCTTTTGCAACTCACCGACGCTGGCCACATCCACGCCAATCGCACACTGCGCGCAGGCCTGGATAAAACAGTTGGCCTTGTTGGCCTTTTTCGCAAACAACACGCTGCCACGCACCTGGGCCTGGGTAAAGCTGTGCTGGAAGGCTTCGACATTGGCGTGAAAAACCTGTGGGCATACCAGATGCAGCGGCGAGCCGAGGCCATCGACCAACTCGGTCAACGTGCCCGCGTGCCGCTCAAGCAGGCGCTCGACCCACAGGTGGCGCAGGCCGGGCAATGAACTGGAATACGTCATGGTTCTAGAACTCGAACTTGGCCGACAGGAACACTTCGCGCTCGCGCCCCACATCCAGCCCGCCCAGGTAATAGGCGCTAGCGTAGTAGTACTTGTTGGTCAGGTTCTTGCCGTGCAGGCGGTAGGTCACCGGGGTATCCGCCAGTTTCGAGCGGTAGCTGATACCGGCGTCGAGCAAGGTGTAGCTGGGGATGTAGCCGCTGTTCTGCGCATCCACCGGGCGGCTGCCGACATAGCTGAGGGTGCTGTCCAACGACAGGCCAGGCACAGCGGCCACGGTGTACAGGGCGCCGACCGCGCCTTTCCACTTGGGCACGTTCTCAGTGCGCTTGCCGTCCACGGTGACGTCATCCACATCTTCCATGCGCGTGGTCAGGTAGGCGGCGTTGGCGGTGAGGGTCAGGGCGTCGGTGACGCGATCGGACAGGGTCAGCTCGGCGCCACGGTGGTGGTATTCGCCATTGCTCACATAGGTATTGCTGGTGTTCAGGTAACTGGCCTTGCGCCGGATATCGAATACCGCCAGGCCCAGGTTCAGGCGATCGTTAAGGTCCAGCTTCAGGCCCACCTCATATTGCTGGGACTCGATGGCGTCGGTGGGCTGGTTGGCGTTGGTCGCGTGTTGGGGGGCGTAGTCGCCTTTTTCAAAGCCTTTGGAGTAGCTGACGTAGGTCATCACGCTGTCCCAGGGCCGGTAGATCAGCGCAGCGCTGGGCACGAACACGTCGTGGCTCTGCGAAGGCGCGGTGGCTGAGAGTTTATCCGCGCGGTACCAGATGTAACGCCCGCCTACCATCACCTGGAACTGTTCGGTAAGGGAAATCAGGTCGCTGGCGAAAACCGAGGTCTCCTTGATGGAGGACACAAAGTCAGTGGGCTGTTCCGAGCCGAAGTGCCACTTGGGCGGGTTGACCGGGTGACGGATATTACCCACCGAGACATCGCCAATGCCGATGCCTGGAGTGCCACTGTCGACCAAATCCCAGAACGGGCTGACGTCCTTGAACTGCTTGTAGCCGGTGCCGAAGAACACGTCGTGATAGATGTTGCCGGTGGCGAACTTGCCGGCCAGGTACGACTGCAGCGACCAGGTGCTGAACACTTCGCCACGGGACACGTAAAAGTCGGCCGAGCCGATATCGCCGTTGGGCTTGATCCCGAACAGGTCGTTATAGCCGCCGTGGCGCTCGACCCGCGAGTAGTTGCCCTGGGTCACGGAGGTCCAGTTGTCATCCAGCTCGTACTCGAACTTGGCGTCGAGGTTGGCGCCTTCGGTCTGGTGACGGAACCAGGAGCCGGTCAATAGATCGCGGCGATTGACCTTGGGTGGCAGCACGTAGCTGGACGGGTCCAGAGGGTTAGCGCGGCCGCTCTGGTCGGCACGCAGCAATGGGTCGGCGACCGTGGACTTGCGCGACCAGTCGGCGTTCAACTGCAACAGGGCGCGGTCGCTCAGACGGAAGTCGGTGGCCAGGCCGATAAACTTGCGTTCCATGTCGCGGGCGTGATCGAAGTCGCCGTTTTTCTCGTAGCCGGCATTCAGGCGATAACCAAAGGCGCCGTCGTTGAATGAATCGCTGGTATCAATCGCCACGTAGCGGCCGAGCAACGACGAGCCTTGCACGCTGACATTGAGCAGTGGCTCCAGGGTCGGGCGCTTGAGGATGTAGTTGATGGTGCCGCCCGGCGAGTTGAAACCGTAGAGGAAACCCGATGGGCCCTTGAGCACGTCGATGCGCTCGACGTTTTCCAGGGGTACGTCGTGGTGCGGGGCCAGGGTCAGGCCATCGCGGCGGATGGTGTTGAAGTTGTCCATGGCAAAGCCGCGCAGGCGGAAGTTGTCAAAGCCGCTGCCGCCCGACGAACTGAGCACCGAGGGGTCGAGGCTCAGCACATCCACGGCGGTGCGCGCGGAGCTGTCGGCGATGGTCTTGTTGGAATAACTCTGGATGGCCAGGGGGATTTCCATGGCGTCCTTGGCGCCGAAGCCACCGGCATTCACTTCCAGGGCCTTGTTCAGCGGCGCGCTGACTCGTATGGCTTCAAGCTCGGTGACCGATTCTTCGCGATCTTGCGCTGCAGCAGCAGGTAGGCCGGTGAGCGACGACACCAAGCCCACCGCCAAAAATGTGGGAAACCGCGGAGCTATCCCGTGCAACTGGTTCATCTGCAATCCCTTGAGCCGAAAATAAGCGGGGCGATCTCAAGCGCGACAACGCCTGAGAATCGTTATCAAGAGATACAATATAACGTTTCTTTTAAACTCACAATCGCACGATCATTCAATACTTGCTGCCGCGCTGCATTTAAGGTCTGGCCTTTCCCGGATCAACAGAGATAACGGACATGCCCTCCTATACCGCCATCAACTTTGCGCACAAATACAGCCTGTTCAGCGAGCAATGGACACCCAAGGTCGTCGCACAGATGAACGACTACCAATTCAAGGTGGTGAAGATCGAAGGGGATTTTGTCTGGCACAGCCACGCGGACACCGACGAGACCTTTATCGTCCTCGAGGGCGCGCTGCGCATTGATTTTCGCGATGGCGCGGTACAGCTCGGGGCTGGCGAGATGTTCGTGGTGCCCAAGGGCATCGAGCACAAACCGTATGCCGAGGGCGAGGTAAAGCTGCTGCTGGTCGAACCCTGCGGCGTGTTGAACACTGGCGATCAGGGCGGCGAACGGACCCAGCGCAATGATGTGTGGATCTAGATCACCACGTTGCGGATAAAGCGCACCGCCACTGGCCCGTCATTGCGATAGGCATGGGGCTGATGGCTGGGGAACATAAAGAACTCGCCAGCGGCGATGGTGGTTTCGACGTCACCCACCACCAGGGTCAGGCTACCCTCGAACACGAACAACTGTTCGCTCCAGCCTTCCAGGTCGGGATCCGGGCAATAGCGGTCGCCAGGCTCCAGGCGCCACTCCCACAGTTCCACCTCCCGCCGGGCGGTGGCCTTGGCCAGTAACACGGCCTTGCTGCCATCTATTTCACCGGCCCAGGCCAGTTCGTTGATGCGGCTGTGGTCACGGGCGTCAGGGGCCTGGATCAGGTCGCTGAAGGCCACGTCCAGGGCTTCGGCCACGCGGTCCAGGGTGGACAGGCTGACGTTCTTTTCACCGGCCTCGATGGCCACCAGCATGCGCCGGCTGACCCCGGACTTTTCCGCCAGGGCTGTCTGGCTCAGTTCGGCCGCATGGCGCAGGCGTCGAACGTTCTGGCTGACGTGCTGCAGGACCGAGGCCCGTTGCGGATTTTCTTTGTGCACTATATTGCTCACTCGGTGGGGTTGCGCAGTATACTGCCCAGCTGCGGCGCATTGTGCGTTCCGCGCCCTTCCTGTGCAAGACCAGAGCCGCCATGACCACCTCGACCGCCTCCCCGCTGTTTTCCCGCTTCAGCAAAGCCGAATGCGTGCTGGTGCTGATCACCATGATCTGGGGCGGTACGTTTATCCTGGTGCAACACGCCATGACCGTCAGCGGGCCGATGTTCTTCGTCGGCTTGCGTTTTGCCGCAGCGGCGCTGGTGGTCGGCCTGTTTTCCTGGCGCAACCTGCGCAGCCTGACCCTGTTCGAGCTCAAGGCGGGCGCCTTTATCGGCACGGCGATCATGTTTGGCTACGGCCTGCAAACCATTGGTCTGCAGACCATCCTCAGCAGCCAGTCGGCGTTTATCACCGCGCTCTACGTGCCGTTTGTGCCGCTGCTGCAGTGGCTGGTGCTGGGGCGACGCCCGGGGTTGATGCCAAGCATCGGCATTATGCTGGCCTTCGCCGGCCTGATGCTGCTGACCGGCCCGGCCGGCGCATCACTGAATTTCAGCCCCGGGGAAATCGCCACGTTGATCGGCGCGATTGCGATTGCCGCCGAAATCATCCTGATCAGCGCTTATGCGGGCCAGGTGGATGTACGCCGGGTGACCGTGGTGCAACTGGCCACCGCCTCGCTGCTGTCGTTCCTGCTGGTAGTGCCCACCGGCGAGGCATTGCCGGGCTTTTCCTGGGTGTTGCTGTTCAGCGCCGTCGGCCTGGGCTTGACCAGTGCGGTGATCCAATTGGCGATGAACTGGGCGCAGAAAAGCGTCTCGCCGACCCGTGCCACCCTGATTTATGCCGGCGAGCCGGTGTGGGCCGGGGTGATCGGACGGATTGCCGGTGAGCGCTTCCCGCCGATGGCCATGGTGGGGGCGGTGTTGATTGTGGCGGCGGTGATTGTCAGTGAGATCAAGGCGCGAGAGCGAAAGCCCGTCTCCCTGTAGGAGCCCGCACCTACACCACGACAGATAGGCATTTACGGTCCATCTTGTAGGATCCTGCCACAGGTTGCCGTTTGGTAATCCGGTTTCCGGCACGTATGATGCATCCCAAACCACCGCAGATTAGAAGCCTATGTCCCTGATAGTTCTACTGCTTCTGCCTTTTATCGGCAGCTGTCTGGCGGCCTTGCTGCCGCACAACGCACGTAATACTGAATCCCTGCTGGCCGGCCTTGTGGCCCTGGTCGGTACTGTACAAGTCGCCCTGCTCTACCCCCAGATCGCCGACGGTGGCGTGATCCGCGAAGAATTCTCCTGGGTGCCCGGCCTGGGCCTGGACTTCGTGTTGCGCATGGATGGCTTTGCCTGGTTGTTCTCGATGCTGGTGTTGGGCATCGGTAGCCTGGTGTCTTTGTACGCCCGTTATTACATGTCGCCGAATGACCCGGTGCCGCGTTTCTTTGCGTTTTTCCTGGCGTTCATGGGCGCGATGCTCGGGTTGGTGATCTCCGGCAACCTGATCCAGATTGTGTTTTTCTGGGAACTGACCAGCCTGTTCTCGTTCCTGCTGATCGGCTATTGGCACCACCGTTCCGATGCGCGCCGGGGTGCCTACATGGCGCTGATGGTCACCGGTGCGGGTGGTTTGTGCCTGCTGGCGGGGGTCATGCTGCTCGGCCATGTCGTCGGCAGTTACGATCTGGACCAGGTGCTCGCCGCCGGTGACCAGATCCGTGCCCACTCC
Organism: Pseudomonas gessardii; assembly: GCF_001983165.1. Lineage (GTDB taxonomy): Bacteria > Pseudomonadota > Gammaproteobacteria > Pseudomonadales > Pseudomonadaceae > Aquipseudomonas > Aquipseudomonas gessardii. Next base: position 13,490 of record NZ_MNPU01000073.1, read on the forward strand.
CTCTACCCCGTCCTGTTGACGCTGATCCTGATCGGCGCCCTGAGCAAAAGCGCGCAATTCCCCTTCCACTTCTGGCTCCCCCACGCCATGGCTGCACCGACCCCCGTGTCGGCCTACCTGCATTCGGCCACGATGGTGAAAGCCGGCGTGTTCCTGCTGGCCCGCCTGTGGCCCTCGCTGTCGGGTAGCGAAGAGTGGTTCTGGATGGTCGGCGGTGCCGGCGCCCTGACCCTGTTGCTCGGCGCGTATTGCGCGATGTTCCAGAACGACCTCAAGGGCCTGTTGGCCTACTCCACCATCAGCCACCTGGGCCTGATCACCCTGCTACTGGGCCTCAACAGCCCGTTGGCCGCCGTCGCGGCCGTGTTCCATATCCTTAACCACGCCACGTTCAAGGCCTCGCTGTTCATGGCCGCCGGCATCATCGACCACGAAAGCGGCACCCGTGATATCCGCAAGCTCAGCGGCCTGGTGCGCCTGATCCCGTTTACCGCGACCCTGGCCATGGTTGCCAGCGCCTCCATGGCCGGGGTGCCGTTGCTCAACGGTTTCCTGTCCAAAGAGATGTTCTTCGCCGAAACCGTGTTTATCTCCTCGACCCAGTGGGTAGAAATCGCCCTGCCGGTGATTGCGACCATCGCCGGCACCTTCAGCGTGGCCTATGCCTTGCGCTTCACCGTGGATGTATTCTTCGGCCCGGCCGCCACCGACCTGCCGCACACGCCCCACGAACCGCCACGCTGGATGCGTGCGCCGGTCGAGCTGCTGGTGTTTACCTGCCTGCTGGTGGGGATCTTCCCGGCCCAGGTGGTGGGCTCGATCCTCGCCGCCGCTGCCCTGCCGGTGGTCGGCGGCGTGTTGCCCGAGTACAGCCTGGCGATCTGGCACGGCTGGAACGCGCCGATGATCATGAGTCTGGTGGCCATGACCGGCGGTGTGGTCCTGTACCTGCTGCTGCGCAAGCAACTCAAGCGCGGGCGCTTCAAGTACCCGCCGATCATCAGCTACTTCAACGGCAAGCGCATGTTCGAGCGCTGCCTGGTGGTGATGATGCGTGGCGTGCGCAAGATCGAGAAACACATCAGCACCAAGCGCCTGCAGACCCAGTTGTTCCTACTGGTGCTGGTGGCGGTGATTGCCGGGATGATCCCCATGCTGGGCAGCAGCCTGAGCTGGGGCGACCGGCCGAAAATCCCGGGTTCCATCGTGTTCGTCACCCTGTGGCTGTTGGCGATCGCCTGCGCCCTGGGCGCCGCCTGGCAAGCCAAGTACCACCGGCTGGCAGCCCTGACCATGGTCAGCGTGTGCGGCCTGATGACCTGCGTGACTTTTGTCTGGTTCTCCGCACCGGACCTGGCATTGACGCAACTGGTGGTCGAGGTGGTGACGACGGTCCTGATCCTCCTGGGCCTGCGCTGGCTGCCACGGCGGATCGAAGAAGTCTCGCCACTCCCGAGTTCGTTGCGCAAGGCGCGCATCCGACGCTTGCGCGACTTGCTGCTGTCGACCGTGGTCGGTGGCGGCATGGCGCTGCTGTCTTACGCGATGCTGACGCGCCAGACCCCCAACGATATTTCCTCGTTCTACCTCAGCCGCGCCCTGCCTGAAGGCGGCGGCAGCAATGTGGTGAATGTGATGCTCGTCGACTTCCGGGGCTTCGATACCCTGGGCGAGATCACTGTGCTGGGCGCCGTAGCCCTGACCGTCTATGCGCTGCTACGCCGCTTCCGTCCGCCCAAGGAAAGCGAGCAACTGCCCGCGCAACAGCGGCTGTTGGCGCCGGACGTGGACACCGATCTGGTCAACCCACGCCAGGCCAGCGACACCGCCCTGGGCTTTATGATGGTGCCCGCGGTGCTGGTGCGCCTGCTGCTGCCGATTGCCCTGGTGGTGTCGTTCTACCTGTTTATGCGCGGCCACAACCAGCCGGGCGGCGGCTTTGTCGCCGGGCTGGTGATGTCGGTGGCGTTTATCCTGCAATACATGGTCGCCGGTACCCAGTGGGTCGAGGCGCAGATGAACCTGCGGCCGATGCGCTGGATGGGCTTTGGCTTGCTGTCGGCGACACTGACCGGACTGGGGGCGCTGTTCTTCGGCTACCCGTTCCTCACCACCCACACCCTGCACTTGAGCTTGCCGGTGCTGGGCGACATCCATATCGCCAGCGCGCTGTTCTTCGACGTCGGCGTGTACGCCATGGTGGTCGGCTCGACCCTGCTGATGCTCACCGCCCTCGGCCACCAATCGGTACGGGCCCATAAACCCGGCAACCAGGCGAAAGCCGCCGCCACGCCACCACAAGGAGCTGCTGCCTGATGGAAGAAGTCATCGCAATTGCCATTGGGGTCCTGGCGGCCTCCGGCGTCTGGCTGGTGCTGCGGCCACGGACGTTCCAGGTGGTGATGGGCCTGTGCCTGTTGTCCTATGGGGTCAACCTGTTCATCTTCAGCATGGGCAGCCTGTTTATCGGCAAGGAGCCGATCATCAAGGACGGTGTGCCCCAGGACCTGCTCAATTACACCGATCCCCTGCCCCAGGCCCTGGTGCTGACGGCGATTGTGATCAGCTTCGCCATGACCGCGCTGTTCCTGGTGGTGCTGCTGGCGTCCCGAGGCCTGACCGGCACTGACCATGTGGACGGCCGGGAGCCCAAGGAATGAGCTGGATGAACCAACTGATCATCGCGCCGATCCTGCTGCCGCTGCTGACCGCTGCGCTGATGATGATGCTGGGCGAGAAACACCGCCCGCTCAAGGCCAAGATCAACCTGCTGTCGAGCATGACCGGCCTGGGCATCGCGATGTTGATGCTGTACTGGACGCAAAAAGGCGGCCCTGCCTCCATTGGCGTGTACCTGCCGGGCAACTGGCAAGTGCCGTTTGGCATCGTGCTGGTGGTGGACCAGTTGTCGGCCCTGATGCTGGTGCTCACCGGGATCATCGGCGTCAGCGCCCTGCTGTTCGCCATGGCCCGTTGGGACCGCGCCGGCACCAGCTTCCATGCGTTGTTCCAGATCCAGTTGATGGGCCTCTACGGGGCCTTCCTCACCGCCGACCTGTTCAACCTGTTCGTGTTCTTCGAGGTGCTGCTGGCTGCGTCCTACGGCCTGATGCTGCACGGTTCGGGCCGGGCGCGGGTGTCGTCGGGGCTGCATTACGTCTCGATCAACCTGCTGGCTTCATCGCTGTTCCTGATTGGCGCGGCGCTGATCTACGGGGTCACCGGCACCCTGAATTTCGCTGACCTGGCGCTGAAGATCCCGCTGGTGCCAGAAGCCGATCGCGGTCTGCTGCATGCCGGCGCGGCGATCCTCGCCACGGCGTTCCTGGCCAAGGCCGGGATGTGGCCGCTGAATTTCTGGCTGGCGCCGGCTTACTCCTCGGCCAGTGCGCCGGTGGCGGCGATGTTTGCGATCATGACCAAGGTCGGCGTGTACACCGTGTTGCGCCTGTGGACCCTGCTGTTTTCCGGGCAGGCCGGCGCCTCGGCGCTGTTTGGCGGTGACTGGCTGGTGTACGGCGGCATGGCCACCATCCTCTGCGCCGCCCTGGCGATGCTTGCCGCCCAACGCCTGGAGCGCATGGCCAGCCTGAGTATCCTGGTCTCGGCCGGCATCCTCCTGTCGGCGGTGGGTTTTGCCCAGCCCAACCTGACCGCCGGCGCGCTGTTTTACCTGGTCAGCTCGACCCTGGCCCTGAGCGCGCTGTTCCTGCTGGCGGAACTGATCGAACGCTCGCGCTCGGCCAATGAGCTACCTCTGGACGATGAAATCGAAGTGTTGCCACCGCCGGTGGAATCCCTGCATCCACCCAGGGGCACCAACCTCGACGATGAGCAAAAGGCCGTAGTCGGCCAGGTCATCCCGTGGACCATGGCCTTCCTCGGCCTGAGCTTTATAGCCTGCGCCCTGCTGATCATCGGCATGCCGCCGCTGTCAGGCTTTATCGGCAAGCTCAGCCTGCTCAGTGCGCTGGTCAACCCCCTGGGCCTGGGCCATGCCGTGACGGAGCCGATCCGCCCGGCAGCCTGGGGCCTGTTCGCGCTGCTGATCTTCTCGGGCCTGGCCTCGCTGATCGCCTTTGCGCGGCTGGGCATCCAGCGCTTCTGGACCCCGGAAGAACGGCCTTCGCCGCTGCTGCGCCGCTTTGAGTGCATACCGATCTTCGTCTTGCTCGGCCTGGCGATTGGCCTGACCTTCAAGGCAGAAATGCTCATGCGCTTTACCCAGGACACCGCCAACAGCCTGAACAACCCCGAGCACTACGTGATGGCCGTCATGGCCACCCGCCCGGTGCCGGGCCCGCAAGCCCAGGCCGCCGCCGTGGAGGTGCGGCCATGAAACGCCTGTTTCCTGCCCCGTGGCTGTCATTGGCACTGTGGGTGCTGTGGCTGGTGCTGAACCTGTCGATCAGCCCCGGCAACCTGCTGCTGGGGGCGATCCTTGGCTTCCTCGCACCGCTGATGATGGCGCCGCTGCGCCCGCTGCCGGTACGGATCCGTCGCCCAGGGGTGATCATTCGCCTGTTCTTCCTGGTCGGCCGCGATGTCTTCATCTCCAACCTGCACGTGGCCTGGGGCGTCTTGACCTGCGGCTCGCGGCCGCCGCGCTCGCGCTTTGTAAAAATCCCCCTGGACCTGCGCGACGCCAACGGCCTGGCTGTGCTGTCGATGATCACCAGCGTGACCCCCGGTACCGTGTGGTCGGAACTGGCCCTGGACCGTAGCATCCTGTTGCTGCACGTGTTCGACCTGGATGACGACGCGCAGTTTATCGAGCACTTCAAGCAGGCCTACGAGCGGCCCCTGATGGAGATCTTCGAATGAGTGCCCTGCTCGCCAATGCGATCCTGCTCAGCCTGTTCCTGTTTTCCCTGGCCATGGTCCTGACCCTGGTGCGCCTGTTCAAGGGTCCTTCGGCCCAGGACCGGGTCCTGGCCCTGGATTACCTGTATATCCTGGCCATGTTGATGATGTTGGTGCTGGGCATACGCTATGCCAGTGACACCTACTTCGAAGCGGCACTGTTGATTGCGCTATTCGGCTTTGTCGGCTCGTTTGCCTTGGCCAAATTCCTGCTGCGTGGGGAGGTGATCGAATGATCAATGTCAGTGAACTGCCACTGTGGGTAGAAATCCTCGTGGCGATCCTGCTGGTGCTCAGCAGCCTGTTTGCGCTGATTGGCGCGCTAGGCCTGTTGCGCATGAAGGATTTTTTCCAGCGCATGCACCCGCCTGCACTGGCCTCGACCCTGGGCGCCTGGTGCGTGGCGCTGGCGTCGATTATCTACTTCTCGACCCTCAAGTCCGGGCCGGTGCTGCATGGCTGGCTGATCCCGATCCTGCTGTCGATCACCGTACCGGTGACCACCTTGTTGCTGGCGCGCACGTCGCTGTTCCGCAAGCGCATGGCGGGGGAAAATGTACCGGCCGAGGTCAGCAGCCGCAGGACTGACAGCGGTAGCTGATCCCTCTGAATATACGCGCCAAACAATGTGGGAGCGGGCTTGCTCGCTCCCACATTTGGCCCTGCATACCGTCAATCAGGCCCAGGCCACGACCAACAGCCCAGTCCCCAGCATCAGGCACAGCGGCGAATAGAAAAACGTATCCAGCCGCGCAAACCGCGACCCGCCGACTTTCTTGAAGAACCCCACCAGCTCCGAATCACCAATCGCCCGCGCAAACATGATCAAGGCAATCGCGCTGATCCCCCACTGCAGGGCCTGATGCCCCACCGGCTGGAAAAACAGCCCCGCCCGCAGGCTTACCAACAAGGCAATCAGCACCAACCCCACCGCCACCAGGAAGGTGCCCAGCGCTGACGGTTTGAACGCCGGTCGCGGCCCGCTGGCGAACTCGCCGGGCAGTTGCGGGATCGCCGCCGTACTGCCTAGCTTGCCGCCTGCGGCCCAGTACACATGGACCATGCTGATAAACGTAAAGACCCCGACGACCCACCTCGCAATAACAAAGCTCATGGCTGGACACCCCTGGAAAAGTGCGAAAGAGGATAGTCCCTTTCAGATTTTTTGCAGGGATTTTGTCGTCTGATGCTAAAGTGCCGGCCCATGAAACTCGCCCGTGCCGACCGCTCGTTGATTGCCTGGATGCTCTATGGCTGCGTCCTGTTCAACGTGTTCGCCTGCAGTATTGGTCATGGGCAAATGGTCGGCATGCAGCTCAACGGCATTGGCGGCCAGTTCTGTACGGTAGACCCACGCACCCAGGCGCCAGCCCCCGTCAATACGGGCGATGAGTCGCTGCCCACGCTGTCCAAGGCCTTCGGTTGCCCGCTGTGTTCCACCGGCGGCATGGGCCCGGCGCTGAACTCCAGCCTTAACGTCGCGGTCCTTCCCCAGCCCCATGCGCCACCTCCGGCGGTGGTGCTCACCGCTGACATTCCCACCCGTTTTACCTGGCCTGCGGCTAATCCGCGCGCCCCGCCCGCCTACGCCTGATACCTGCGCTTTTTGATCCGCACACCGCGCAGCTTCCCCCCGGAAGCGCGGACGGCTGTGCGCTGCTTCCAAGCCCTGCTTTTCAGGATTTACCGATGAAACATTTACCTCTACTGGCGGGCCTGTTCGGCTGCCTGCCTTTCAGCGCCTGGGCCCTTGAGCTGGCCCCCACCACCATTGACGGCGCCGCCACCAACGAGCCTGGCCTGGCCCTGGACCAATCCAGCGGCATGGCCTCGCGCCTGGGCCTAAGCGTGCGGGAAACCCCGGCTTCGATCAGCATCGCCGACCGCCACGATATCGAACGCCGTGGCGCCAAAACCTTCCAGGATGCGGCCAACACCCTGCCTGGGGTCAACGCCAGTGCGCCGCCGGGGTTTGGCGGGTTTATCTCCTACCGGGGCTTTACCAGCAGCCAGATCACCCAGATGTTCAACGGCATCAACGTCGCCAGTGGCCTGGCGCGACCGGTGGATGCCTGGATTTATGACCGGGTGGAACTGGTGGGCGGCCCCTCCTCGCTGATCAACGGTGCCGGCTCCGTGGGCGGTTCGCTGAACTACGTGACCAAGCTGGCCAACCGCGAAGAACAGGCCGTCGAAGGCCAGATCAACTACGGCAGCTACGACACCACCGGCATCGCCCTGGGCCTCAACCACGCCCTAACCGAGCCCGGCGCCGAGGTCCAGCACTATGCGCGCCTGGATGTCAGCCGCAACACCAACCACACCCATATCGACCGCCAGCAACGGGAGTCCTGGAGCGTGGCGTTTTCCCTGCTCAGCGACCTGACGCCCAACCTGTCCCACACTCTGGCCCTGGAATACCAGGACGAACACGAAGACAGCCCGTACTGGGGCACCCCGGTGCTCAACCCCAAGGCCGGCGAGCTGAAGATCGACAAGCACAACCGTTTCAACAACTACAACGTCGCCGATGGCCGCTACGAACAACGCACGATCTGGGCCCGCTCGATCATCGACTATCGGATCAACGACAGCACCACCCTGCGCAACACCCTCTACCACCTGGACAGCCAGCGCGACTACCGCAACCTGGAGACCTACCAGTACAGCCCAGACAACCGCGTGGTGAACCGTTCGACGGCCTATCAGGTACGGCATCAGGGCGAACAGAACGGCAACCAGTTCGAGCTGCGCCATGACAGCAGTGTGTTCGGCCTGGCCACTACCTGGTCCGGCGGTTTCGAATACAAGGTCAACAGCACCACCAACAGCCCGTTGAACGTATCCCCCAAGAACGCGGTGGACCCCAACCACTACGATCCGGGGCATTTCTACGACCTGCCCGGCACCCGGCCCGGCTTTATCAAGGACAAGACCACCGACGTGACGACCAAGGCGCTGTTTGTCGAAAACCGCCTGGGCCTGACCGACACGCTGTCGCTGCTGACCGGCCTGCGTTATGACGCCATCGATCTGGACGTGACCAGCCACCGCGACAACCTGGGTAACGTCAAGCGCCGTTGGGAGCCGGTCACCGGGCGGGTGGGCCTGACCTACCAGTTCATCCCGTCGGCCAATGTCTACGTGCAATACAGCACCGCCGCCGAACAGCCCACCAGCACCACCCAGGTGTTTGATGTCTCCACCGGCAAGCAATGGGAAGTGGGTAGCAAGTTCGATTATCTGGACGGGCGTGGTTCAGCCACCGTGGCCGCTTACCACATCGAGCGCAAAGACTTTGCCGTGACCGATCCACAAGACCCCACCCGCAGCATTGCGGTGGGTGCGCAGTCGTCCAAGGGCATCGAGCTGGCCAGCTCATTGCGCATCACCCCCAAGCTATTGGCGGAAGGCAACTTCGCCTGGGTCGACGCGCAATACGATGACTTCAACGAGAAAACCGCCAGCGGCGCAGTGGTGTCGCGCAAGGGCAATACACCGACCAACGTACCGAAACGGGTGGGCAACCTGTGGCTGACCTATGACATCGCCCCCGCCTGGCAAGGTGGCGTAGACGCGCGGTACGTGGCGCAGGTGTATGCCGACAATGCCAATACCCTGACGGTGCCGGCGTATACCCTGTTTGGCACGTTCCTGACCTATAAGGTCGATCAACACACCTCGGTGACGGGCCGGGTGCGCAACCTGACCAATGAGGTGTATGCGCAGTTTGCCCATGTGTCGCCAGCGTATTACCTGGGCTCGCCGCGCACCTTTGAATTGGCCGTGCAGACCCAGTTCTAAGGCTGGAATGCAGTTAAAACTGTGGGAGCGGGCTTGCCCGCGATGGCTGAGTGTCAGTCAATACATTGGCTGCCGAACCACCGCTATCGCGGGCAAGCCCGCTTGTATGGTTAGACTTGTAGGGGTGGTGGGACTAAAAGCCAGCATCTGACTCTAGCCAGTACAGACCGTGGGAGACTTCGTCCCACCCCTTCACCAAAGCGCCGATAAGGAATGCATCGGCCATGACCCACGATAGAAGCAAGCCAGCGCAACGGTGAAGCCCCGACAAGCCCGTAAACCCTAACCCGGAGCTTTTCTCATGGCAATGACTGTCTCGCAATCAATCATTGGAGTGGATGTCGCTAAAGCCGAAGTAGTTGTTTATCAAAGTGAAACTGCTGAAACAAAGATCGTATCGAA
>NZ_MNPU01000074.1 GCF_001983165.1 Pseudomonas gessardii
ATAAAGATAAACGGCTTTAACCTTGGGATCGGGGCGCATCATGGGCTGGCTCCAGAAAGAAAATCGGGAGCACAGCATCAGGTCGTACTTGGGTCATTTGAAGGTGGGGTTTATGGAGCGCTTACGTAGGGTTTTAAGGCGCCAGGCGTTGAAGCGCTCAATCAGTTGCTGGCTGACCACAAACTCCGACGAAGTCCTAGGCCCCATTTTTCGCCATAACTTCTCCGAGCTATTATTAAATGTGTTCGGCAGTACCTCTTCAGGCACTTGCAGCGGTGCACCCGCCGCAAAAGCAGCGGCATACAGGTCGTGCAAGACAATCTGAGATACCAGCTCATGGGTGCCTTCACAAGCCTTACCTTGGTCATTTTTCGGGTAACCGCCGCCCACATCCGAGTGCACGCCGGGGTACACCACTTCGTAGGTATTTGCCGGATACTGGCCGTTCTCGTTACGGATCGAATCCAGCGGGAAGCATGAGCGCTGCTCAAAACCCGCGACAAAGTGCCGGCAACACTTGACCAAGTTCGGGAAGCGCCGGGCGTCAGGTAACAACTGGGTGTTATCGGCCCAGTCCATATGCCCTGCAAAGAACGGGGCCACATGGGCAATACCCACCGAAGCCACCGTGTCCAGCACACCGAGAAATTCCACGCTGACAGGCAAGCCCAGCAGTTCTTGTTTTGGCAGTTCGGCCCCTTCAGGGGTGTCGAACAACTGACTCAACCAGGTAACGAACGTGCGAGCCTCTGCCGCTCCGCGAGAGAAGCCGTACACGTACAGTTTGACCGACAGCACTTTAGGCTGGGCCTTGTCCTTACGATCCTGTAAAGGGGCCAGCAGCTCCTTCATGATTCGCCGGCGATTACCTTCGCCAAAGGCACTCATCATCGGGGCCTTTAAGGTGCTCATGGCCTCGACCTTGGTCTTGGCGACAATGTCATCAATTCCGTTTTTATTGTTCAGAGCATAAGATAACGTGCTGGCCACCTGTACTAAGGCCCAGTTGATTCGATCTTCACCCCCAGTAGCAAATTGCAGTCCGCCATCGCTGTAATCCATTTCGCCAATTTCGGGGAATGGCGTGCCGACACCGGGCATGTAATACGAAAAATAACCCTGCCCATTGGCCTCGGTGCCTCGTAGTGAGGCATGAAACAACTTGGCGATATTAGTGGGATGACCGTCCTGGGTGTCGTTCTTCTCGTTATTGTTGGTGCCATCGAAAAACAGGCTGATATGCAGGCTATGGCAACAGGTAAAACGTTGCGTGCGCCGCCCTTGGTCATCACGTTCCTGCTGAAAGGAATTTTGTTCAGCGTTTTGTTTATTGTAGTTATCTGTCACATCCGAAGTTTTAGTCGGAAAACGCCCCGCAGCAGGAAAAACTGGCGGCCCCCAGGCTTTGTCTTTTGAATTATTTTTCACTTCGGACATACTGCTGGCTCCTTCATTTGCGAGGACTCTTTAATCGGGTAATGCTCTGAGTTAAATGCCCAACATGAACTCGTAACCTTGATCTGGTTACAAACCAAAAAGTGTACCTTCAAGCCACATCGTTCCGTTCCAGGCCACTCTGGAATATCCACGGTGGTGCTGTGACGCTGGTAGTTGGCTGCATGTTTTGCATAAACCTCCCTGAACTCATTTGATGTTACAGAGGGCATTTTTGCAGATGGCTCGGGATCGACCTCCCATTCAATATTAGCCTTCAAGCCAGGACGCCATTTAGTCGGCATGATGATGCAGCATGACGCACCACCACCACCGTCCGCCCGGTAGCCATTGACCGACATCCAGTTAATACCGTGCACGGTATGATTGACGGCTTGCAGGTTTCCCCCGGCCATTTCGTTGTCGGCTGAAGAACATCCGAACAACGCTAATCCCAACAAGATAAACAAACCTTGCTGTATGGTTTTTCTGATTATCGATTGCATCGCTAGCAACTTCCTTGCTGATTGTCATGACCGCATAAACGGTGGCTATGCAGGCTCAACCGTTCCACTTAAGTTCTGTTTCACATACTTGCCCAAATTACCGAAGTGGTTTTCCTGGCTGGCTTGCACTTAGTCGGAAACGCCCCACAGCTGGAAAAACTGGTGGCCCCCAGGCTTTGTCTTTTGAGTTATTGTTCACTTCGGACATACTGCTGGCTCCTTCATATGGAGAGGTTCTTTAATAGGGTTGTGGGGTGAGCCATACCCCCAACATGCCGTGGTAACCTTAACTTTATTACAAACCAAAAAGTGCACTTCCAAGCCACAAGACTCCGTTCCAGGCCACTCTGGAATATCCACGGTGGTGCTGTGGCGCTGGTAGTTGGCTTTATGCTTAACCATAAAAGCTCTGAACTCATCCGTTCCTAAGGGTGGCGTAGGACCAAAAGGCTCGGGATCGACCTCCCATTCAATATTAGCCTTCAAGCCAGGACGCCATTTAGTCGGCATGATGATGCAGCATGACGCACCACCACCACCGTCCGCCCGGTAGCCATTGACCGACATCCAGTTAATACCGTGCACGGTATGATTGACGGCTTGCAGGTTTCCCCCGGCCATTTCGTTGTCGGCTGAAGAACATCCGAACAACGCTAATCCCAACAAGACAAACAAACCTTGCTGTATGGTTTTTCTGATAATCGATTGCATCGCTAGCAACTTCCTTGCTGATTGTCATGACCGCATAAACGGTGGCTATGCAGGCTCAACCGTTCCACTTAAGTTCTGTTTCACATACTTGGCCAAATCACCGAAGTGGTTTTCCTGGCTGGCTTGCACTGCGAGTGAGTAGAACAATGCAAAGCGCTGCTCTTGGCTCTTGTCCAAGAAATCAAAGCTCTTGTCATTCAGTAGTTGCTGTGCGTCGCTGATACAGTCGATCTGGTCAAATTGCTGATCGTTCAACTCGACGAAAGGGCTGACCTGAATGTTGCTCTGATGCGTCAGGCCCGTGCCCTGTAGCCACTGCTGCTGGTTATCCCGATCAAGCCAGCCCCAATAGCTGGCGACTTGCATAAACTCTGCACGCTGCTGATCGATGAGGATCGAGGACATCAGCAGGGGAAAGATGCGTGAGTCGTAATACCGTAACAAACCTGTTTGTCCACCCCAGGCCAATTGCGAAAACCCTTGCAGGGCTTTACTCAAGACTTCAAAGGGCAATGACGAGATCACCACCATTAGGCGGCCATCGGTAGCGTGCTCCACCAACTCTTCCAGCCAGGCCATATGTCGCCACTGTGTCAAGTCCAGACGCATCAATAGAGGGGCTTGATCCAGCAGATTCTGTTCTGGCGTGCCGGTGAACAGCGAGAACCAGGGGGCTTTTGGCGTCAACATCTCCAAGGCAGGCACAGCACGGTTGCCCCATCCAGCTTGGTCGAGCAGTAGATCAACCTGCTGTATACCAATGTGGGTGCAGACGTTCGCGATCTGTTCTTGCCATTGAATGGGCGTTGTCATATCCATATTTCCCTAGTCAATTCTTGCAGATCAGTCCAGTCAAAGCTCCGCGTCCACGGGCGGACGCTCAAAATAATGCGCCAAAGGCTGCACACATAAACATCGAGAGTAAATAGGACATTTCCCAAAGGCGGCAGGCTAAGCATGCAAAAGATTTCAGGGGAATCACGATGGAAGCCACTTCAAGAGGCAATCGCTCCAAAGCAGCGCTGGCGCACTTAACTTGTCAGAAAGTCTGATAAGTGCGGGCCGCATGTTTTTCAAGCGCGAGCCGCTACAAGTAGGCAGAGTCCTGGTGGCTCACAACCACCAGCGCGGTGGCTCACTATCACTGGAATGAGTGGTCACTATCATTGGAATACACACATATTCACTCAAAAAGGCTCGCCATGGGCTCAACCCGGCAGAGAGTCTGCCTCTCAATCAACCAGCCAATGCCCACAGCGCAATCAAGCGCGCTGGGGTCTGGCAGGTTTGGCGCTTGAACACGAAGTTGCGACACTTCTCGGCGAACTGTTGGCGGTTGTGCACCATGTCCAACTGCATCTGTGCCAGCTCGTTTGCGCGGCAGCGTTCGAGCTGTGCGAGGTCCTGGCTGGCTTTACGCGCGCGATGCCCCGCGTACTGCGCATCGGTCAGCGCATTGCCGGCCTGTTGCAGCAACCATGAACCGAATGCGTGTGGGCAGCGTGGGCCGATGCCCTGGATCATCCCCCAGTGGTGGGCCTGGACAACGCTGATCGGCAGGCATTCTTCAATCAGCCTATGCGCCACTTCACTGCCGACTGCGCGGGGCAGGCTGTAGGTCCAGTATTCGGAGCCATACAAGCCCATGGTCTTGTAATGCGGGTTGAGTACCACACCCGCCCGGGCGAATACGATATCGGCCGCCAGCGCCAGCATCACGCCGCCGGCGCCAGCGCTGCCCGTCAGGCCACTGACCACCAGTTGCCGGGCCGTCAGCAACTCCCGGCAAACATCGTCGATGGCCTGGATATTGGCCCAGGCTTCCAACCCCGGCACCTCGGCCGCCTGGATCACGTTGAGGTGCACACCATTGGAAAAACTCCCGCGCCCGCCCCTGACCAGCAGCACCTGGGTGTCCCGGGCCTTGGCCCAGCGCAGCGCCGCGACCAGCCGCTGGCACTGTTCGGTGCTCATGGCGCCGTTGTAGAACTCGAAGGTCAGTTCGCCAACATGAGCGGACTCTCGATAACGAATCGGTTGGTACACCCGCTCATCGAACCCTGGGTGGACGATCGAACCGTCCAGCACCGGTACATCCGCCAGTTGCCCGGCCAGCACATGACGGGCCGGTAGCTTGAAGGTTTGTTCCCCTGGCAGGGCTTTGCGCTTGAGTGCGCCGATCCACAGGCTGTGATCGCCGGCCGCAACCAACACCGCATCATCCTGTACCGCGAGGATGTCCCCCGGCGTACCGCGACGCGCATCCAGGTGCGCGTCATACAGGTAATACTGCCCGCCGGCGAGGCTGGCCAATACTCCGGGCTGGCCGTCGGCGGCGTCGAGAGTGCGTTTGATAAACCGTGCGCAATCGTACCAACTGAAAGTGCGGTCAGCCTGCTTCAGGTTGGGCTGCAAACGCCCGATCACGTCAGGTTGCGTGTCATCGAGAGGCGTCGGCACGAAGCCCCTGGCGAATTTTTCTACGACATCGCGAATGCAAGAGATCGCAGCGTCACTCACCGGGCCGTTGTACAACTCGGACTTGCGCATATCGGCGGGCATGTCGAATTCGCAGGTCGACCAGATCGGGCCGGCGTCCATTTCCTCCACTGCCTGCAAAGCCGTGACACCCCAGCGCTTGACCTGCTGGGTGATGGCCCAGTCCAGCGCGCTGGCGCCACGGTCGCCGACGATCCCTGGGTGAATGATCACCACCGGGCGATCCGGGTTGCTCCAGAGCTGCTGCGGCACACGGTCCTTGAGAAACGGGCAGATCACCAGGTCGGCCGCCGATGCCTCGATCTGCCGGCACACCGTGGCTTGATCGGTGAACAGCACCACACTGGGTTCATGGCCCAACTGGCGCAAATCCAGCCAGGCCCGCTGGGTCAACCCGTTGAACGCCGACGACAACAACATGATCTTCAATGACCGCATGACTGACTCTTCCTTGAGAAGGCATGGCCGCAGGCTCCTTGAGCCATCCTTGGCCTTTTATGGAAGCGCAAGGGTAGAGGCCGGGCCAGGGCAGTCACCTGATCGAGGTCAATCTTGTGTCAGTCAACCGTTACCACGCGGGTCGAGGCTTGTCTTATCGAGCCATAGGGCTGTCGGTGACCAACGGATAACGCACATCAAAACCCACCATGAACAAGGCTCGCTCCAGACTCAGCAGCGTTGCGCCCTGCCCCTGTGCATTGAGCACCCCAATCACTTCTTGCAGGATGCGACTGGTGGTCCGTATAAGCCCGGCCCAAATCTCGGCTTGATGCGGCTGCTTGGCGGTGCTTTTTGTGTAAAGACAAACAAACTTAAACCCCGCTTGCGAAGGGTTGCGGGTTTCGACCTTGTTCTTGGCGGTTTTCTGATTGGGGCCCCAGCGAAACGCAAGATCTGGCGGGACCACGCCTTGCCCGAGCCCATCGAGCCATTTACGCACCAACAACCCCAGTGCGGCCCCCACCCGGCCATCGTAGATGATGATGCCGTCCGGGGCGGCGGCAGCATAGACCTTGGTCATCGCGGAGTTCATCAGCAGGTTCGTGCCATCAAAAGCCGTGAGTGATTTGTCGCTTGTGGGCAGAAGCAGTTCGACCGCACGGAGGATAGAGCGGCACAAGGTCTGCTCGACAGCCTGTGCCTCGACCCACTGCAAAGAAGCATCATCCGGTTTTTTGGCGACACCTCCCCATTTGAATATTTCCAGGCAGGCCGTTCGCGCAGCCACGCAATCGTTCGCAGCCAGTGCCGCGCGCAGTCGTAGCGCAATACTGGCAAAGTCATCAGGTGCTTTGCTTTCCGGCCAGGAGTAATGCTCGGCAGCCTGGGCCAGGGACACACACCACCAGTCCTTGCTCTGCGACTGGGTGCGCTCCTTCCATGGCTTCCACGCCCGATACCGGGTGATGGAATAACGATGCTCAAAAGAACCCGGACCGCCTGACCACAGCGTTGCCAAATGCTCAGCAAACGCCTGTTGAACCGGGCTCAGACCTCCAACAGGCATCTTTTCACCACGCCGCGGGCTCGGTTCGCGAGCCGTTACCGCCGTCAACCACACCGCAGTGGGCAGTTTCGCGCTGATCGTCACGACCCCCAGCCGCTCAAGAATCGGAAGCACATAGGTGATGTTTCGCGGTCCGTAGGTTCCGGTAGGCCGTTTTCGCGAGACGTTGCAAAGGGGGCCGGCTTTTTCAGGATCATTATCAGATTTGATCACACACGGATTGCCCGCGTGGTGGTGGTTGACGTGCAAATAGTCCAGTACCGCTCCAAAGGCCGCCTTCGAGATCACAAGCGTGCTATCACCGACAACCACCTTGACCCGATCAAGCGTCACACTCTCAATACCGAACCCAGCACGTCGCGACGGTGTTTGAAGCGCTCCCAATTCACCCAACCTTGCCCACACCGATGAGACTGTTTGAGCTGCCCATTGCGTCATACTGACTTCCTTGCCTGATACGGGAATACATTTAACGGCGGACACTAACTGCCGCACGGCCTTCTGCGCAAGGCTTCAATGTCCTGCGCCCTCGACGTGTATTGGCGGGCAACCTCATCCCCTGTCCGGGCGATGATAACGGCCCCCACAACAGCCAGAATATTGTTCAACGGTATGAACAAGGCCAGGGCGCGAAAAATTGAGCCACACAGGAAAATTCATCAATCACGCTACAGTCCCACTAAAGCTTTTATCAGCGAGGCCGATGCAAAGTGATGGACCATGCTCCGCAGGCATGCAGTCCCACACCAACAAGGATGTTGTGCATGCCTCGGGCAATCCCCATTTCCACGGTTCTCCTTGAGCCGACCTCTCGCCCCACCTCATCTGTCCCCATCGGCACGCATGGTTACCGTTTCGCTGAATGGGCGATGGCGGCTTCCTGCGATTTACCGATTTCATCGGCGCTCCGGGCACGACACACAATACCGCTGGCTCGCCTAACACCCAGCACTTCCCAGTATGTCATCACCCCTCGTTGCCAACACACAAGGAACCGTAATGAACGCGCCCCAAGACCTTAACCGCCTGTACTCTGACGTTTCTGACAACATCGCCAGCGCCATGGCCGATATTCTGGAACTGAATGTCGAGCACAAAGATGGCAAGCGCGAAGTGGGCAACATGACCGAGAAGCTTCGCGCAATCCAGGTGCGCTTCGATGGCGAACTCGATCAGTTGAAGACCCATGCAGAGTGGGACATGTTTACCATGGCGTTTTTCGGCGAAACCAATGCAGGCAAGAGCACGATCATCGAGTCGTTGCGCATTTTGTTCAAAGAAGAGTCCCGGCAAGCCTTGCTGGAACACAATGCCCATGACCTGGTGAAGTACGAAAAAGCGCTGGCCGAGCATATCGATCAATTGCGCGAAAGCCTGAATGCGGTTTACCAGGAATATGCGACGCAAATCACTGACATCCGCCAGGGGGTACGCCGGCTTTCCGAGATTTTGCAGGACGAGGCCATGGCCAGGAACCGCCTCGTCCAAGCCCAGGCCCAGGCCCGTACGGCACTGGCAGAGCAGGAGGCCAATGCCCGATTAAAGGCCGAACAGGAAGAAGCTGCGCAACGGCTGGCCGCCGAACAAGCCATAGCGACCCAACGGCTGAAGATCGAACAGGAAGAAGCCGCGCAACGCCTGCAACTGGCCCAGGATCAATCCAATGCCAACATCAGGACAAAGCTGATTGCTTTTGCCAGCGGCGGGCTGGTTCTGGGCGCTGGCGCCTCGGCGCTGCTCTTGAAACTGGCAGGAGCCTGAGATGAGCAACTTCGAGCTCGACGAACTGTTCGATCAAGCGAACGCCGTGTCTGAAGAAGGGGTTAGCGTAAACCCTTTTGCACACCTCAAGAGCCACTCGGCAGCCATGGATGACGTACTGAACCATCGACTGGCCCGTGTGTTTTCCGGGGCCCTGGCCCTTGACCGGAAAAAAGCGCTGGCCTCGCGCATAGACGGGCGAATCATCGGCACGGGCGAAGAGGACTTCACCAAGGGCAATACGTTTTATACCCTCAACTACAAGGGCAAACGCTTCCAGTTGATCGATGTGCCCGGTATTGAGGGGGACGAAGGCAAGTATGCTCATTGCGTCCGCGAAGCGGTGGCGAAGGCGCACCTGGTGTTCTACGTCAACGGCACCAACAAGAAGCCTGAAAAGGCGACTGCGCAAAAGATCCGCAGCTATTTGCGTCTCGGCACCCAGGTGTGCCCCCTGATGAACGTGCGCGGCAATGCCGACCAATACGAGTTCGATGGGGTCCCCGCACACCTCGAAAGCGAGGGTGACTCGACCAAGGCCTTGCAGCAGACCGTCGACGTGCTTGAATCCGTGCTGGGCGCCAAGACCCTGCACCCTGGACATTGCGTGCAGGGGTTGCTCGCCTTCTCGTCCCTGGCCGTTGCGCCGGGGACCGAACACACGACCATCCACCCGTCCCGGGAGCGGAACCTGGTCATTCACCAGCGCAATTACCGCAAATACTTCGCCTCGTCGAAGGCCATGTATGAGTTCAGCCAGATCAAGTCAGTCGCCCAGGTGCTTCACGGAAAACTCGGCACGTTCAAAGAAGACATGATCGAAAGCAACAAGAGCAAAGTGCATGAGTTGCTGGTGGAGAACCTCGGCATCCTGCAAGAGCTGCACACCAGCCACGAGCTGTTCGTGGCCAGGACAGAGCCGGAATTTGCAAAGTGTCGGGCGGCGATCAACGATGGGCAGGCCAGGTTCGAGCGCCTGTTACTGGATGGCCGAAAAAACCTCTGGAACGGGCTATTCATCGACTTGAGTGCCGCCGCCAACAACATCGTTGAGGCGCATTTTGGCAACAACGATTTAATTTCCACCAAGATCCAGCGCGCCTTCAAGGAACGCCAGGAACAATTGAAAGACGATTTGCAGACACAGTTCGAAAAATGCCTCGCGCAATTGCAGGGCGACCTTGTCCAGGCCATGCAACGCTTGCTGGAGGACGTTTCGCGGGTTGAGTTCGAGCAGGCAGTCGCCTACGCAGGTGCAGACCTCACTGCCAGCTACAAGACACCTGATCTGGGCCTGGGCCTGGATCTTAAGGATTATGGCTGGATGCTGTTCAACGTCGGCTCCTATGCCCTTGCAGGAGCCGGGATCGGTACCGCCTTCCCGGTTGTCGGCAACCTGATTGGTGCGGCTATCGGCGCGGCGGTGGGCTTTTTGATCAACCTCATGAACTTCCTCCTCAGCGAGGAAAAACGCATGCGCAAAGCCCAGGCTCAAGTCCAGGAAAAGATCGCCGAGGCCCGTACCAAGGCTATCGACTCCCTGCGTGATGAACTCAAGGGTTTGCTCGCGCCAGTTCGCAGCCAAATCGAAGAAAAGCTCCTCGGACAAGTCAACGACATCCATGCCTCGCTGATTCGCCCGCTGCACATCATCAAGCAGCAGATGGCGTTGATGCAGCGCACCAAAGATCAACTGGAGAAAATGCCCCATGGAACAATTCACGCAATTTAGCGTTGATAAACAGAGCGCGCTCAACGGCCTGGATCAGCTCAGACTCATCCTGGAAGAGCTGGGTGAGCTAGGCGCTGACGTTAACGCTGAAATGGCAAAAATCGATTCGGCGATCAAGACGATCGAGTCCGACGTTCTGCGCATTGCGCTGCTGGGTGCCTTTTCTGATGGCAAGACCAGCGTCATTGCCGCCTGGCTGGGCAAAGTCATGGCCGACATGAAGATCGATATGGATGAGTCCTCCGATCGCCTGGCGATTTACACGCCAGAAGGTCTGCCGGGGCACTGTGAGATCGTCGATACCCCGGGGCTCTTCGGCGACAAGGAAAAGACCGTCGATGGCGAGCAGCTGGCTTATGAAGACCTGACCAAGCGCTACATCTGCGAAGCGCATCTGATCCTGTACGTGGTGGACGCCACCAACCCGCTCAAGGATAGCCACAGCGCTATCGCCAAGTGGGTACTGCGCGACTTGAACAAGCTGTCTTCGACGGTCTTCGTCATTAATAAAATGGATGAAGTGACCGATTTGACCGAGCAGGTCTTGTTCGATGATCAGGCAGCCATCAAAAAGGATAACCTCAAAGCCAAGCTGCAGCGGGCAGCCAACCTGACGTCGGAAGAACTGGCCCGCCTGAATATCGTTTGCCTGGCCTCCAACCCCGGAGGCCGAGGCCTGGAGTTCTGGTTCGGCAAGCCCGAGCATTACGAAAGCCGCTCGCGGATCAACGACCTGAAGGCCATGACCGCTCGCATCCTGCAGGACAACGTACCCGCAGTACTGATGGCCAAGACAGGCATGGACGTGGTGCGCGATGTCGTCGGCCAGCATGTGGCCCGGGCCGAAGAGCAACTGGGCCGGCTGGATGCCTTCGCACAACAGAACGCCGAGGAGTCCGTGCGGATCAACCAGGATATTTCCAAGGGCCGTCGCGACGTCAAGCGTCTTGCCGGGGAGCTGTTCGAGGAGTTGCGAAATGTCGAGAATGAACTGCTTGGCAAGCTCCGGCCGTTGTCACTGGAGCATATCCGCGACTTTCTCGAAGACGAGATCGGTTACACCGAGGAAGGTGTTGGCTACAAACTCAACCTGAGAATCAAGGCCGCCATCGACCGCTCGTTCGACCAATCATCCAAGGTCACCAGCCGTATTTCCCAGGACATCGGCCGCCAGCTCAATTCAAGTGAGAGCTTCCTTAATGCCATGAGCGAGGGCGCCCTCAAGTCCATGGGCGGAGCCGCGAAAGGCATCGCCAACCTGAGCCCGGATATCATCAAGGGTGCCGTGTTTGCCGCACGAGATGCCTTGGGCTCGGTGACGGGCGTGGTCTTCAAGTTCAAACCGTGGCAAGCAACCAAAATCGCGGGGGCGATTTCCAAATGGGCCGGCCCAGCCGGTGCAGCCTTCACCCTGACCTCGGACCTTCTGAGCGCCTACAAGGCTCACGAACTCGAACAGGAACTGAAGGCGGCCAAAGAGTCCATCACCACAGTCATCAAGAGCTCGTTCAAGGACATCTACGATCTGATTGGCGATGACGAAAAGCTGCTCGACTTCTTTGCACCACAGCTCAAAGAGTTTGAAAAAATCGTCGCCACCGTTGATGAGCGCTCGGCCTTCATCCGTACCAACCAGGAAAAACTGCTGCACGTGCGCGAAAAACTGAGCGCGCTGGCGCTTCCAGGCGCCCCGGGGCATACGACACAAGCCTTGACCGCTTAACCCGTACTTGAGCGCCGCCAGGAGCAGCACACTGGCGGCCCCTCCCCTCAATGCACCCTGCCGTTGTCCAGTTTAACCCTCGCCTGAAAAGTAACCCTCTGACCCAACGCCCGGACGATTTTTTAGTATCGGATCGAAATCATGTTGACAAGAGAGCGCTGCCGCGCGAAATTATGGTTTCGGATCAACACTAAATGACATGCCTGGTTCAGGTTGTCTGAAATCAAACCACCGTTGGAGAGACATCATGTTATCTAAAGCTATTTTTTATCATGCAGGTTGCTCGGTGTGCGTCAGCGCAGAACAACAGTTCGTTACAGCGCTGGATCCACAACGTTATCAAGTCGAAGTGGTTCACTTGGGAGATGCCAAAGGCCGCGTTGCAGAGGCCGAGCGTTTTGGTGTGAAGTCTGTGCCGGCATTGGTAATTGACGGACAAGCCTTCCATATCAACTTCGGCGCGGGTATCGAAGCTTTACGCTGACCCGTGTGCAGGGCGCCAAATAATGGCGCCCTGTAACCTACCTCGCGGCGCTCATCAATCTCAACGGAGAAACCGATAAATCCGCGCGTGCAAACCTAATACCCAAGAGTGACAGTCCACATGAAAAAAGACAGTCCCTTCGCCCTGCTTCTGCCTGCCGCAATGGCACAATTCGCTGAAGATGCGGGCGTGTATAAAGCCACCAAGCAACCGCTGAAAACTTTCTATCTGGCCATCATTGCCGGTGTATTCATTTCCATCGGTTTTGTGTTCTATATCACGGCAACCACCGGCCTCGCTGGCAGCTCCTGGGGGCTGGTGAAACTGGTCGGCGGCATCTGCTTCTCCATGGGGCTGATGCTCGTGGTCGTCTGTGGTGCAGACCTGTTCACGTCTAACATCCTGAATGTGATAGCCAAGGCCAGCGGCCGCATAACCTGGGGGCAACTGGCCAGGAACTGGCTGAATGTCTATGTCGGCAACTTGATTGGAGCCTTGTTTTTTGTCGCGCTGATTTGGTTTTCTGGCCAATACATGACCGCCAATGGCTTATGGGGGTTGAATGTATTGCAAACCACCAGCCACAAGTTGCAGCACTCGTTTATTGAGGCCGTGAGTCTTGGCATCCTGGCCAACTTGATGGTGTGCATGGCCGTCTGGATGAGTTATTCCGGCCGCAGCCTGACGGATAAAATGCTCGCGATCATCCTGCCGGTGGCCATGTTTGTCGCCAGTGGTTTCGAGCACTGTATTGCCAATATGTTCATGATTCCCATGGGCATTGTAATCAAGCACTTTGCTACTGCCGAGTTCTGGAACGCGGTGGGGGCAGCCCCTGAGCAGTTTGCTCATTTAACTATCAATAACTTTATTTTCGACAACCTTATCCCCGTCACGCTGGGCAACATCATTGGCGGAGGCTTATTGGTCGGCCTGACTTATTGGGTGATCTACCTGCGAGCCCCTGAAGGGCAACATTAATCACCCAAGTACCCGGCAGGATGGTTTGCACTGAGTTCTGCCCTCCCTGTTTTATTTTCTGTTCTGTCCCCTGCTCCACCCAAATCGATGAGGAATAGATATGAAAAAGTTAACCACTGCGTTTGGCGCTCCAGTCGTCGACAACCAAAATATTCAAACTGCCGGCCCGCGCGGCCCTGCCCTGCTTCAAGATATCTGGCTGCTGGAGAAAATGGCCCACTTCGACCGGGAAGTCATTCCTGAGCGGCGCATGCATGCCAAAGGCTCGGGTGCATTCGGGACGTTTACGGTGACCCACGACATTACCCGCTACACACGGGCCAAGATCTTCTCCGAGATCGGCAAGAAGACCGAAATGTTCACCCGCTTCTCGACGGTGGCCGGTGAGCGCGGTGCCGCCGATGCCGAGCGCGACATCCGCGGCTTTGCCATGAAGTTCTATACCGAAGAAGGCAACTGGGACCTGGTGGGCAACAATACCCCGGTGTTTTTCATGCGCGACCCGCTCAAGTTTCCCGACCTGAACCACGCGGTCAAACGCGACCCGCGCACCGGTATGCGCAGCGCCGAGAACCAATGGGACTTCTGGACCCAACTGCCCGAAACCCTGCATCAAGTCACGATCATCATGAGTGACCGTGGCCTGCCGCGCACCTGGCGGCATATGCATGGTTTTGGCAGTCACGCCTTCAGCTTTATCAATGCCAACAATGAGCGCTACTGGGTCAAGTTCCACCTGCGCACCCAGCAAGGCATCGAAAACCTCACCGATGCCCAGGCCCAGGAACTAATAGGACGCGACCGCGAATCCCACCAGCGCGACCTGTATGAAGCCATCGAGAACCAGGACTTCCCGCGCTGGAAGCTGTTTGTGCAAATCATGCCGGAACAGGAAGCGGGCACCTACCACATCAACCCTTTCGACCTGACCAAGGTCTGGCCAAAAGCCGACTACCCACTGATCGAAGTCGGCGTCATGGAGTTGAACCGCAACCCCGAGAACCATTTTGCCGACGTCGAACAAGCCGCTTTCTCCCCGGCGAATGTCGTCCCGGGCATCAGTTTTTCACCGGATAAAATGCTCCAGGGCCGTCTGTTTTCCTATGGCGACACCCAGCGCTACCGCTTGAGCGTCAACTTCCAGCAAATCCCGGTGAATGCCCCCCGAGGCGCCACCCGGGTCAACAGCTATCACCGCGATGGACTGATGCGGGTTGATTCCAATGCCGGAGGCACCACCTCCTACGAACCGAACACCCGTGGCGAATGGCAAGAGCAGCCCGATTTTCAAGAGCCGCCCCTGACCCTGGAAGGCGCGGCCGGCCACTGGAATCATCGGGTCGATCCCGATTATTTCTCCCAGCCCGGCGCCCTGTTCCGAAAAATGTCCGCAGAGCAAAAACAAGCGCTGTTCGATAACACCGCACGCGCCCTGGCGGGGGTTTCCACCCCTATCCAACGCCTGCATATAGAGCACTGCACCAAGGCCGATCCCGAGTATGGGAGCGGCATTATCAAGGCATTGGCAGCCTGCCAATAACCCAGGACTGGGCTCCCGGGTCAACCGGGAGCCCCCCTGGCCTTGGCCGCCTAAAAACGAAAGGTGCCACGAACAGACAAGAATTGACTGTCATCCCCTCCTGCCTCCCGCACCATTTTTGCCACCGCGTAGTATTTGTAATCCAGGTCGATCGTCAGATTGCTTGAAGCCAGCCATCTCAGATTGGCCCTGGCAATCGTCCCGATCTCGCGCCCCGCCCCCTGACCGGAAGGCACGATGGGCACCATGCCCGGGACATACACGGCATCCCCGGCACGCTGCTTCCAGGCCTTGAACACCCCAGGCTCGATGCGCACCGTAGGCCATGGCGAAAACGCCAGGACCGGGCCGACAATAATGGCGTTGGAAAGGGTGATCAACGCCGCTTCGCCATACACTCCATTGCGCGGGAACAACGGATCGAAGGTCTCGACCTGTTTGTCGCCAGCCTGCCGATCACCACTGGCCGCATCGACCCGCAACCCCAGGCGCGGGCGCCAGGGCGCTGAAAAGGTGTAGCCACTGTCCGTCGAGAAGGCCCAGGCACGTATATCCCCGCCGGCCAGCGTGCCGGACTGCCCGGCCAGGTCCCAACTCCAATCCAGCGCGCCGCTGTTTCCAAATAGCCTTGTGCCGAAGGTGTAACGCTGCTCCGCGCCGGTCAGCCCGGCCAAGGTTCTGCGCTCGGTTTCCAGCCCAAAGGCGTAGAGGTCGATGTTCCATTGCGACGACAACGGTAACGTGCCGTAGAGACCGTAAAACTTGACTTGATTGTTCGACCCATCGTCGAAAGAGTCGGTGCCAAGCCTGACCGGACGTACGGCAAAAACATCCAGCCGCGTGCGCGGAGCCCATTCCAGGGTCAACCGTAAACCATCGAAGGCCTGCCGCACATTCGGCGTTTCCCGGTAAGTGACAAATGCCTGGGCACCGTAGGCCATTTCCTGGCGCCCGAGCCGCGCGGTCAGCGTTGCATCGCCCAGCCCGAAGCGGCCATCGATGAAGGCCTGTTGTATATCGTTGCGGCTTGCATCGGCCGGCGACGGTGAGTCCTTGCCCCAGGCCCGGGTATTCTGCACCTGCGTGAAAATACGCAGGCCACCGTCGAACAAATGCAGGTCGGCATGGGCTTGCAGCCGCTGCATCAAGGCGGAATCGTCATGCCCGCCCCGCAGGCCAAAAAACGGCCTGTCGACGGTATCGGCCCGGTAACGCACCTCGCCACCGGTTTGCAACCAGGCCGAGTCGGACAGGCGATGAAAACGCAAGGCATCGAACGGATCGGTCCGCTTGCGCGCATCGTCGAGAAAACGATAGTCCTCCATCCAGCGCGGTAACCCCGGGCGTAACGGGCGCTCTTGCTCCAAAGGGTTGCCGAGTGCCAGATCGGCACACAGTAAAAGTGACGGTGCCATCAGGCTTGCACCTGCCAACAGCGTCGAAGAACGTCTAGAAATCACGGTTCCCAACATCTTCAGATTCTCTTTTTTGTTTTTATTGGGTAGCCGTCAACACCGGTCAGGCATTCGCCAACCGGAGCCGCAGCCGCTGCAAAGAGAAAGACGCGCCGTGCAAGCGCGCCTGTTTAAAGGGTTGTCACTGAATACAACGGTCGAAAAGGCAAAACATCTGACCGTATTTATAACGGACCGGGGCCGGGACCACTCCACTGTCCCGGGCATACTTGTCCCAGTCGGCGGTCAGCTCGGCGAGCTTCTTCGGGTTGTCCGCCGCGACGTCATGGGCCAACGTCACGTCCTGCTGCATGTCATACAACTCCCAGCGCCCACTGCCATACGGCGGCGCCTGGAGCTGGGCAACCCACTGGCCGCTGTACAACGCGCGTCGACCATTGAACTCCCAGCCCAATATCCGTGGCGCCTGCTGGCGGCCCTCAAGCGCAGCCAGCATCGAGCGCCCCTGCAACGGCAAAAGCGCAGCCCCCTGGTACTGTTTGGGATAACTCACTTGCGCCAATTCAAGAACGGTCGGCAAGAAATCCTTGGCATGCAGGATCTGCCGATTGATCGTGCCTTTGGCGCTGAGCGCTGGATAACGCACAATCGCCGGCACATGGATCCCACCGTTGGCCGTGAAGCCCTTGAAGTAAGGGAATGGCGTCGCACTGACCTGCGCCCAGCGTGGCCCCAGTGTCACGTAGGAACCTTTTCGTCCCATATTTTGCGGGCTGTTATCGAATGTCTTGTCCACCCACTCGCGGATCCCGTCACGGTCGGCCGTTGTGCCCAGGGACTCGGGGGTCGCCGACTCCGGGCCGTTGTCGGACATGAACAGAATAAAGGTGTTATCCAGCTCGCCACTTTTGCGCAGGTGTTCAAGTACCCGGCCAATGTTGTGGTCCATGTTGTCGACCATGGCCGCATAAATCTGCATGGCCCGGGTTTGCTCCTGGCGTTGCGCCTCGCTCAGGTCCTCCCAGGCAGGCAGCTTGTCCTTGAGCGGATCGTTGGCCGTGGTCCCCGCAGGCACCAGCCCCGTCTCGATCATCCTGGCCAGGCGCTGCTGGCGTAGCGCTTCATAACCCTGGGCGTAGTCTCCCTTGTACTTGGCCAGGTATTCGTCTGGCGCCTGCAGGGGCCAATGCGGTGCGGTAAAGGCCAGGTAGGCGAAGAACGGCTTGTCTGCCTGACGATCACGCTCAAGATAGCCCAGCAACTTATCCGTGTAGAAATCGCTGGAGTAGAACGGCTCGGGAATCGTCGTGTCCTTGCCATTTTCCTGGTATCGGGCCTTGTAGTTCCCCGGGAACATCTGGCTCTTGTCCATGTGGCTGGCGCCGCCGGGCATCAGGGTAAAGGGGCTCTTCGCATTTAAGGGTGTAGCTGATTTCTAAACCCTCCTGACTTCAGCAAGCACCTGGCTATGTAATTGGTTAAATTTCTAAAGCCCAAGGCGGTACCTCGTAAGTGCTCAAGTCGCCCGT
>NZ_MNPU01000075.1 GCF_001983165.1 Pseudomonas gessardii
TCAAGAACCATGCTTGCAGCACGTTGCTTGAACTCGCGGGTGTAGGTCTTTCGCTCTTGCATGGAACCTCCTGATTGGGCGAATCATATCGCCCTTAAGAGGTGTCCGGGAGCATTAGGCCAGTTCAGCTTGCCCGCGATGGCGCCGGTACAGGCGCTAGAGGTGCGGGGGCGGTTACACGACTTCCAGGCGAATCTTGTTCTGGTTCAACAATTGCACCAGCGCCGGCACCGGCTGCTGATCGGTAACCAGGCAATCAATCAAGCTGATGGGCCCCAGGCGAATCATGGCATTGCGCCCGAACTTGCTGGAGTCCGCCGCCAGGATCACCTTGCGCGCATTGGCAATGATCGCCTGGGAAACCCGCACTTCCTGATAGTCGAAGTCCAGCAGGCTGCCGTCCTCGTCGATGCCGCTGATCCCCACCAGGGCAAAATCGACCTTGAACTGGTTGATAAAGTCCACGCTGGCCTGGCCCACCACGCCGCCGTCGCGGCGCACATTGCCGCCGGTCAGCAGCACGTCGAAGTCGTCCTTGGCGCTGAGCATCATGGCGACGTTGAGGTTATTGGTGATGATCTTCAGGTGGCTGTGGTTGAGCAGCGCCCTGGCGATGGATTCGGTGGTGGTGCCGATATTGATGAACAACGAGGCATGGTCGGGGATCTGGGCGGCAATGGCTTCGCCGATACGCTGTTTTTCATCGCGCATCTGGTCGGCACGCATGGCGTACTCGGTGTTTTCGACGCTGGAGTCATAGGCGGCGCCGCCGTGGTAGCGACGCAGCAGGTTGGCTTCGGCCAGTTGATTGATATCGCGGCGGATGGTTTGCGGGGTGACAACGAACAGCTGCGCCATTTCCTCGATACTGACGTAGCCGCGTTCGCGGACCAGTTCGAGGATTTGCTGCTGACGGGGAGGCAGATTCATGGGGCGTCCTTTGGGCTGCCGTACAAAAAAGTGGCCCATGATGACGCAGGAATCTGCTCCCTGCCAGTTACAACCCTAAGTGGGTCCAGCGCTTGGCTTATTCAGCGCCTTCGTGGGGTTCCCAGTCGCGGGTGCGGCTGACCGCTTTTTTCCAGCCGGCGTAGAGTTTTTCTTTGGCGGGCTCATCCAGTTGCGGTGCAAATTCGCGCTCGATCACCGCCTTGCCCCGCAACTCTTCCAGGCTGCCCCAGAAACCACAGGCCAGGCCGGCCAGGTAGGCCGCGCCCAATGCTGTGGTCTCGCGCATTTGCGGGCGCTCGACCTGGGTGCCGAGGATGTCGGCCTGGAACTGCATCAGGAAGTTGTTGGCCACGGCGCCGCCGTCCACCCGCAGGGATTTGAGGCGTTCGCCGGAATCCTGTTGCATGGCGTCGAGCACGTCGCGGGTCTGGTAGGCAATCGACTCCAGGGCCGCACGAATAATGTGATCGACCCGTACGCCACGGGTCAGGCCGAACAGCGCGCCACGGGCATAGGGGTCCCAGTACGGAGCGCCCAGGCCGGTGAAGGCCGGCACCAGGTACACGCCGTTGCTGTCCTTGACCTTGTTGGCGAAGTATTCGGTGTCGTGGGCGTCATTGATGATCTTCAGCTCGTCGCGCAGCCACTGCACGGTGGAGCCGCCGTTGAATACCGCGCCTTCCAGGGCGTAGGCCACTTCGCCACGGGGGCCGCAAGCGATGGTGGTCAGCATGCCGTGCTGGGATTTGACCGCCTTGTCGCCGGTGTTCATCAGCAGGAAGCAGCCGGTGCCGTAGGTGTTTTTCGCCTGGCCCGGCTCGACACACATCTGGCCGAACAGCGCCGCTTGCTGGTCGCCGGCAATGCCGCCGATGGCAATCCCGCTTTTGGTGCGGCCGTAAATTTCGGAGGAGGACTTAACCTCTGGCAGCATCTCGCGCGGGATGTCCAGCACCTCCAGCATCTTCGCGTCCCACTCCAGGGTGTGGATGTTGAAGAGCATGGTGCGCGAGGCGTTGGTGTAGTCGGTGACGTGGGTCTTGCCGCCGGTGAATTTCCAGATCAGCCAGCTGTCGATGGTGCCGAACAGCAACTCGCCGTTGCGCGCACGTTCGCGGCTGCCTTCGACGTTATCGAGGATCCATTTGAGCTTGGTGCCGGAGAAGTACGGGTCGGTGACCAGGCCGGTGGTGTCGCTGATGTACTGCTCATGGCCGTCGCGCTTGAGCTGCTGGCAGATCTCGGTACTGCGCCGGCACTGCCAGACAATGGCGTTGTAGATCGGGCGGCCGGTGATCTTGTCCCAGACCACTGTGGTTTCACGCTGGTTGGTGATGCCGATGGCGGCGACCTGATCGTGGTGCAGGCCGGCTTGTGCCAGGGCTTCGACCATCACGGCGCTCTGGGTGGCGAAAATTTCCATCGGGTCATGCTCGACCCAGCCGGCTTGTGGGTAATGCTGGACGAATTCGCGCTGGGCAGTGCACACCACGTTGGCATCACGATCAAAGATGATCGCCCGCGAGCTGGTGGTGCCCTGATCAAGGGCAATGATGTAGTTCTTATTCTGTGTGTCGGTCATGTCGATTGCCTTGGACGGAAAAAGGGAATGGGTCAGTAGCCTGGGCCGCAAGGGGCAGGGGGCCCAGGCTAGCGTTTCAGGACGTTCGGGTGCTGCCGTTGGCGGCGGTTTCGGGTGTAACAGTTGTAGCAGGCATTGCGGCGCTGGGCAGATGGCGGGCAATCAACCCACGATAGGCCGCAGCACCGAGGCAGGCACCGACAATCGGTGCAAAGATCGGAATCAAAAAGTAAGGAATATCGCGCCCGCCAGTGAAGGCCATTTCACCCCAGCCGGCGAAAAAGGTCATCAGCTTGGGCCCGAAATCCCGGGCCGGGTTCATCGCAAACCCGGTCAGCGGGCCCATGGCGCTGCCGATCACCGCGATCAGCAAGCCGATCAGCAGTGGGGCCAGCGGGCCACGGGGCAAGCCGTTGTTGTCATCGGTCAGGGCCATGATCACGCCCATCAGGATGGCGGTGATGACCATTTCTACCAGGAATGCCTGGGCCGTATTCAACAGGGCGTGAGGATAGGTGGAAAACACCGAGGCCAGTTCCAGGCTGGCTGCCGAGCCTCGGACCATCTGGTGAGTTTGTTCGTAATCGAAAAACAGGTTGCTGTAGAGCATGTAGACCAGCGCGGCGGAGCAAAAGGCGCCGGCAACCTGGGCGATGATATAGAAGGGCAGTTTGCGCTTGTCGAAATCGGCGAAGAGGCACAGCGCGATACTCACTGCGGGGTTGAGATGAGCCCCGGAAATGCCGGCGCTCAGGTAGATCGCCATGCTCACGCCGATCCCCCAGATAATGCTGATTTCCCACAAGCCAAAGCTGGCACCCGCGACCTTGAGCGCAGCGACGCAACCGGTGCCGAAGAAGATCAGCAGCGCGGTGCCGAGAAACTCGGCCATGCATTGGCTTGAAAGTGAAGGCTGTTGAAGAGCAGTTGTCATTGAAAACCTCGGTTTTTTTTCTTGTCTGGCGCGGTGCCACAACGGGCGGTGCGCGATTTTCACCGTGGCAAGGACCCCCATCCTGGCCACGGCTTACTGCTCGGACACTGTGGATAGATTTCCGCAGTATTCGGAAACGAAAAAATATAGACAAGAAACACCGCTGTCAAAGGTCGAAAGTGAACGGTTGGTCATTTTCAAACTATTAATGTGATGAATGATCGCGGCAACACGGCGACGCAACGGGTGGCAAGCATGGCCAGACTCTGCGCGGATTCGTCGCACAGCCCCCTGCACTAGAGCGTTTTACCTGGGTTTGTCCTAGAATCGGCGGTCTGCTTTTCCACGTCTCCCCCAAGCCTGGAGCCCCCATGACCCCTGCATTGGACTTGTTGAAAAAAGTTCGCGCCGAACATCGTATCCACAGTTACGAACATGACCCCAAGGCGGCCTCTTATGGCCTGGAGGCCGCGGAAAAGTTGAGTCTCGACCCGGCGCGGGTGTTCAAGACCTTGCTCGCCAGCAGTGAAAAAAATGAGTTATTGGTGGCGGTGGTGCCGGTCGTCGGAAGCCTGGATTTGAAGGCCCTGGCGCACGCGGCAGGCGTGAAGAAAGTCGAAATGGCCGACCCGGCGGCGGCGCAGCGCGCGACCGGCTATTTGTTGGGAGGGATCAGCCCGTTGGGGCAGAAGAAGCGCCTGCGCACGTTCATCGATGTGAGCGCGCAGTCTTTTGCGACAATTTTTGTCAGCGCGGGCAGGAGAGGGTTGGAAGTGGAGTTGGCGGCGATGGTGTTGGCCGAACATACCCAGGGGGCATTTGCGCCGATTGGCCGGGCTTGACCTCAAGAGCCATGGGATCAAATGGGGGAGCTGGCCTCTGTGGGAGCCGGGCTTGCCCGCGATGCAGGCGCCTCGGTCTGTCAGCCACATAGAGGTGATGCTATCGCTGGCAAGCCAGCTCCCACACAAGCACAAGCCCACATGGTGGACTCGGTTTCTTCAGCTGGCGGTGCTATAGCGCCGCACACCGGACTCTACCTGCGCAATCTGCGCCGCCGTGCTCCCCGAAGCCTGGAACAACACCAGGTGCTCGGCCGCCACGCGGATCCCCACGTGCGCCCCTACCAGGTGATCGGCATGGCTGGGGAAAATCGACTCCAGCTGGGCACCGGTCGGCAACTGCAAGCGGTACAAGGTCGAGGCACCGAGGAAGGTCTTGCCGACAATCTGTGCTTTCAAGGCGCTGTCCGGTGCATACACGATGTCATCCGGGCGTAGCAAGACATCCACCGCGCAGCCGGTTGGCCAGGTATAGGCACGATTGCCGCGCAATTCGCCCAGTTCGGTACTGACCGATTCCGGCGAGCTCAACTGGCCACGGATAAAGTAACCCTGGCCAATAAAGCTCGCGACATAGGGTGTCAGCGGTTCGTGATAGAGGTTGTAGGGCGTATCCCACTGTTCCAGCCGGCCTTCCTTGAACACGCCGACGTGATCGCTCACGGCAAACGCTTCTTCCTGGTCATGGGTGACCAGAATCGCACTGGTGCCACGGGCCTTGAGGATGTCCCGCACTTCATGGCTGAGCTTGCGCCGCAGTTCACCGTCAAGGTTGGAGAATGGCTCGTCGAGCAGCAGCAATTGCGGTTCCGGTGCCAATGCACGGGCCAGGGCCACGCGCTGTTGCTGGCCGCCAGACAGTTCGTGGGGGAAGCGCTTGCCCAGGTTCTTCAGGTTGACCAATTCCAGCAGCTCGGCGACCACGCGCTCTTTGTGCGGGTGTTTGCGAATGCCGAAGCCGATGTTGTCGGCCACGCTGAGATGGGGAAACAGTGCGTAGTCCTGGAACACCATGCCAATGCGACGTTTCTCGGGTGCCAGGGTAAAGCCGGCGCTGGAGATCACTTCGCCCGCCAGGTTGATCTCACCTTCGTGCACCGGCTCAAACCCGGCAATCGCGCGCAGGGTGGTGGTCTTGCCGCAACCCGAGGAGCCCAGCAGGCAACCGATATCGCCGGCATTGAGGTGCAGGTTGAGGTTCTGCACCACCCGTTGGTCCTGATAGCCGCATGCCAGATTGCGCAGATTCAGCAGAAGTGGCTGGCTCATGCGTGGTGGTACGCCGGCGGCACGAGGAACTCCAGCAAGGCCTTCTGCGCGTGCAGGCGGTTTTCTGCCTGGTCCCAGGCAACAGAGCGCGGGTCGTCCAACAGGTCGAGGCTGATTTCTTCGCCGCGATGGGCCGGCAGGCAGTGCATGAACAGCACATCCGGCGCGGCGAGGTCGAGCAACTCACGGGTAACTTGATACGGCGCAAACAGGGCCAGGCGCTTGGCGGTCTCGTCTTCCTGGCCCATGGAGGTCCAGACGTCGGTGCTCACCAGGTGCGCGCCGATCACGGCGTCTTTCGGGTCGCGCACGATTTGTACGCGGGCGTCGGCCTTGGCCAGGAATTCGGCGCTCGGCTCGTAGCCCTCGGGGCAGGCAATGCGCAGGTGGAAGTCGAACTGGATCGCCGCTTCTATATAACTGTTGCACATATTGTTGCCATCACCGATCCAGGCCACGGTCTTGCCCTGGATCGAGCCGCGATGTTCGAGGAACGTCTGCATATCGGCGAGCAACTGGCACGGATGCAGGTCATCGGACAGCCCGTTGATCACCGGCACCCGCGAGTTGGCGGCAAATTCGGTGAGGGTGCTGTGGGCAAAGGTACGGATCATCACCGCATCGAGCATGCGCGACATGACAATGGCGCAATCGCTGATCGGCTCGCCACGGCCCAGTTGGGTGTCCCGTGGCGACAGAAAGATGGCCTGGCCGCCGAGCTGGATCATGCCGGCTTCAAAAGACAGGCGGGTACGGGTGGACGACTTCTCGAAAATCATCCCGAGTACGCGGTTTTTCAAAGGCTCG
This sequence comes from Pseudomonas gessardii, assembly GCF_001983165.1. Classification (GTDB taxonomy): domain Bacteria; phylum Pseudomonadota; class Gammaproteobacteria; order Pseudomonadales; family Pseudomonadaceae; genus Aquipseudomonas; species Aquipseudomonas gessardii. Next base: position 6,386 of record NZ_MNPU01000075.1, read on the forward strand.
AACAGTACGCCGCGATTACGCAGGTCTTTAAGCTCAATGCCTCGACGGATCACGCTGACCAGCTCTTCGGGCGTGCAATCCATCAGGGAGAGAAAGTGCCTTGCGCTCATCATTAACTACCTTTTTGCAACAGACCGCAGATACTCAAAGCCTTGTTTATTGTGACAACGGGCGAGACCTGCGGCGAAAGCCGCACGGGGCGACGAAATAGGGGAAGGCGCGATATTGACACTAAATGTCGCGTCTTACCAATAGGCTACGGTTTTTTAGGGGGGTTCAAAGGGGCGGGAATTGCACTTTTGAGGCCTGTTTACGGACAGCAGCGGGTCATTTGTACACTGGCGTCGCGACCTTTTGCAATGCGTGATGGCGGCGCCGGGCCCGGTTGTGTCGGTTTCCAGGGCGGGGTGGGAGGTTTTTGAAACATTTGCTCATGCTTACCCATGGCCTGGCCTGATGCCCATTGATTCACGGGGCGAACGTTGCTGGCGCCCCTGAGGAGTGCGGCCCATAGTCGGGCCAAAGCCCTAATAAAGAGACTGGCCATGACCAAGACTCTCCATCACCGTGCCTGCCACCTGTGCGAAGCCATTTGCGGCCTGACCCTGGAAACCACCACCTCGGATGATGGCAGCATTGCCATCACCTCGATCAAAGGGGATGCCCAGGACACCTTCAGCCGTGGCCATATCTGCCCCAAGGCCGTGGCTCTGCAGGATATCCAGAACGATCCCGATCGCCTGCACCAACCCATGTTGCGGGTGGGCAGCGAATGGCAGCCGATCCCCTGGGACGAGGCTTTTGCCCTGGTAGCCGAGCGGCTGGCGGGGATCCAGGCGCAGCATGGGCAGAATGCGGTGGCGGTGTACCAGGGCAACCCCAGCGTGCATAACTATGGCTTGATGACCCACAGCAACTACTTCCTCGGGCAGTTGAAGACGCGCAATCGCTTTTCCGCGACGTCCGTGGACCAGTTGCCCCATCACCTCACCAGCCACCTGATGTATGGCCATGGCCTGTTGCTGCCGATCCCGGATATCGACCAGACCGACTTCATGCTGATCCTGGGCGGCAATCCACTGGCCTCCAATGGCAGCATCATGACTGTGCCGGACGTGGAAAAACGCTTGAAAGCCATCCAGGCTCGGGGCGGCCGCGTGGTGGTGGTCGACCCTCGGCGCAGTGAGACGGCGGCCATGGCCGACCAGCATCTGTTTGTGCGCCCCGGTGGCGATGCGGCGTTGCTGTTCGGGTTGCTCAACACGTTGTTCAGCGAGCACCTGACCCGTGACAGCCACTTGCCAGTGGACGGCCTGGACGAGGTGCGCCGCGCCGTCGCGGGCTTGACCGCCGAGGCCATGAGCGCCCGGTGCGCGGTGCCGGCCGAACAGATCCGCCAGTTGGCGCGGGATTTTGCGGCGGCAGACAAGGCGGTCTGCTACGGGCGCATGGGGGTGTCGACCCAGGCATTCGGCACCTTGTGTCATTGGCTGGTGCAGTTGATCAACCTGGTCACCGGTAACCTGGACCGGGTCGGCGGCGCCTTGTGTACCGAACCTGCGGTGGACCTGGTGGCGGCCACCTCCGGTGGGCACTTCAACCGTTGGCAGAGCCGGGTGTCCGGGCGCCCGGAATACAGCGGCGAGCTGCCGGTGTCGGCCCTGGCCGAAGAAATGCTCACCGAGGGCGAAGGACAAATCCGTGCACTGGTGACGGTGGCCGGCAACCCGGTGTTGTCCACCCCCAACGGGCGGCAACTGGAGCAGGCCCTGGATGGCTTGGCGTTCATGGTCAGCGTGGACCTGTATATCAACGAAACCACCCGTTATGCCGACCTGATCCTGCCATCGACCTCGGCCCTGGAAAACGACCACTACGACACCACGTTCAATATGTTTGCGGTGCGTAATGTCACGCGCTTCAACCGGGCGATTCTGCCCAAGCCCGAGGGGGCGTTGCACGACTGGGAGATTTTCGTCGGCCTGGCCCAGGCGTTTGCGGCCCGCACCGGCCACCCGCTCAAGCCGACCCTGGCACCGGCGCAGATGATTGACCTCGGCCTGCGGGCGGGGGCCTATGGCGACGCCTCCACGCACAAGCTGTCGGTGGCGATGCTGGCCGAACATCCCCATGGCCTGGACCTGGGGCCACTGAAGGCCAACCTGGCCGGGCGCTTGAAAACCGCCAGTGGTCGGGTGCAGGCAGCACCGGCAGTGATCCTGGCGGACCTGGCGCGGTTTGCCGCCTTACCGCTGCCCAAGGTCGATGAGTTGCTGTTGATCGGCCGCCGGCACGTACGCAGCAATAATTCATGGATGCATAACTATCACCGGCTGGTGAAGGGCAAGCCGCGGCATCAACTGCTGATGCACCCGGATGACCTCGCCAGTCGCCAGCTCAGTGACGGGCAGCGGGTGCGGGTCAGTTCGCGGATCGGCATGATCGAAGTGCAAGTGCAGGCCAGCCTGGAGATGATGCCCGGCGTGGTCAGCCTGCCCCACGGCTGGGGTCATGACCGCCCGGGCGTGCACATGAGCATTGCCAGCGCGCAGCCGGGGGCCAGTGCCAACGACCTGACGGATGAACGGCAGTTGGACGAGTTGTCGGGCAACGCGGCGTTGAACGGTGTGCCGGTGCAGGTCGCGGCGGCGTGACGCAGTGAGTCTGTCGGGGAGCCCGAGCACCACGCTGGGATTTTGCGTTACAATGCGCCACCGTGCCGACCTGTGAGTCGCAAAGTTCCAGCCGAGGTGTTCCATGGATATCATCGAAACGATTAAAGAGCAGATTGCTAACAACACCATTCTGCTTTACATGAAGGGTGCCCCGAATGCCCCGCAGTGCGGCTTCTCCGCGAAGGCCTCCCAGGCCGTGATGCAGTGTGGCGAAAAGTTCGCCTACGTCGATATCCTGCAAAACCCGGAAATCCGCGCCAACCTGCCCAAGTACGCCAACTGGCCTACTTTCCCACAACTGTGGGTAGCCGGTGAGCTGGTCGGCGGTAGCGACATCATCACCGAAATGGCGGCTGATGGTTCGTTGCAGGCGCTGATCAAGGACGCTGCCGAAAAAGCGGCGGCCAAGACCGAAGCGTAACTGGCGCACAATAAAAAGCCCCGCTTCTCATGCGAGAGCGGGGCTTTTTTGTGCCTGATGTTTACCGGCAGGCGATGGGTTACTCACCCATCTGCGATTGCAGGTAGTTCTCCAGGGTCACTTTGTCGATCAGGCCAACTTGGGTTTCCAGCCAGTCGATATGTTCTTCCTGGTCTTCCAGGATATCTTCCAGCAGTTCGCGGCTACCGAAGTCGCCCTTGGTTTCGCAGTGAGCGATGGCGGCCTTGAGGTCGGCATGGCTCTTGCGCTCGAAGCCCAGGTCGCTGTTGAGCATTTCCAGGGTGTGCTCGCCGATGTTCAGCTTGCCCAGGTCCTGGACGTTCGGCAGGCCTTCGAGGAACAGGATGCGCTTGATCAGCGCGTCTGCGTCCTTCATGGCCTTGATCGATTCCTTGTACTCACGCTTGCCGAGCTTTTCCAGGCCCCAATCGTCATACATGCGGGCATGCAGGAAGTACTGATTGATCGCGACCAGTTCATTGGCAAGGATTTTGTTGAGTTGCTGGATGACTGAGATGTCGCCTTTCATGATTGGGGTCCTGCCCTGTGTTCGTTGTATATAGGGCGGAGTTTGAGCGGCACAATGACGAGTGTCAAACCTAAGTTATTGAATAATAAATGAAAATTAATCGGAATAAGAATGTTTGTGTTCCGCGTCTTGGCGCTAACTGTTTGAATTACAGGCATAAAAAAACCGGACACTAAGTCCGGTTCTTTAAAACACGTCAAATTAGGCGTGTGTAAATTCTGCCGAGTAGGGGATCGCGGCCTGGGCCACCTGCAGCTTTGTCAGGGTTTCCCGTACCACTTGCTTGGCAAGGCAGGCACATTTGCCGCATTGGCTGGCAACGCCGGTGGTTTCACGCACTTCTTTGTAGCTGCAGCAACCTTCATAGATCGCTTCGCGGATTTGTCCGTCGGTGACGCCAGTGCAGAGGCAGACATACATAAGGGAGAACCATCGCGGTTTAAGGCTTAAGTGCGATGGATCTTAATGTTAACGAGAATGATTGTCAAAGTGCTTTCTCAAACCGTTGCCTGCCATGGGGCCCTCACTGACGAACGGTTTTTTTCAGGTATGATGGTCGGTCTTTACGAAGCGTGATCGCGTCACAGGCCTGTCGTCAATGCACGGCAGACTCAAGGGCGGTCCATTTACTTCAATTACCATCAGGAGATAACCCATGAGCGTACTCGTCGGCAAACAAGCCCCGGATTTCGACGTCCCGGCCGTCCTCGGCAATGGCGAAATCGTTGACAGCTTCAAGCTGTCTGAAGCCATCAAAGGCAAATACGGCCTGGTGTTCTTCTACCCGCTGGACTTCACCTTCGTCTGCCCATCCGAGCTGATCGCCCTGGATCACCGCATGGACGATTTCAAGGCCCGTAACGTTGAAGTGGTTGCCGTTTCCATCGACTCCCATTTCACCCACAACGCCTGGCGCAACACCGCCATCAATGATGGCGGCATCGGCAAAGTCAAATACACCATGGCTGCCGACATGAAGCACGACATTGCCAAGGCCTACGACGTTGAGTCCGAAGGCGGCGTGGCTTTCCGTGGCGCGTTCCTGATCGACGACAAGGGCGTTGTGCGCTCGCAGATCATCAACGACCTGCCGCTGGGCCGTAACATGGAAGAGCTGATCCGCCTGGTCGACGCTCTGCAATTCCACGAAGAGCATGGCGAAGTCTGCCCGGCCAACTGGAAAAAAGGCGACAAAGGCATGAACGCTTCGCCAGCAGGTGTTGCGGCTTACCTGACCGAGAACGCTGGCAAGCTGTAAGCCAGGTTCGCGGTGAAAAAAAACCGGCCTGAGAGGGCCGGTTTTTTTATGCGCGGGATTTAGCGATGTAATCAGTCGCTGAAGTCTTCCCAGCCGCCCATCTGTTTCCAGCGGTTGACGATGCCGCAGAACAGGTCGGCGGTCTTCTCGGTGTCGTAGCGAGCCGAGTGGGCCTCACGGCCGTCGAAGTCAATACCGGCTGCCTGACATGCCTTGGCCAGTACGGTCTGGCCATAAGCCAGGCCAGCCAGGGTGGCGGTGTCAAAGCTGGAGAATGGGTGGAACGGGTTGCGCTTCATGTCCAGGCGCGCCACGGCGGCGTTGAGGAAGCCCAGGTCGAAGCTGCTGTTGTGCCCGACCAGGATCGCGCGTTTGCAGCCGTTGGCCTTCAAGGCCTTGCGTACGCCACGGAAGATGTCGGTCAAGGCCGTTTCTTCGCTGACGGCCATGCGCAACGGATGGTCGAGCTTGATCCCGGTGAACTCCAGGGCCGCGGCTTCGATATTGGCGCCTTCAAACGGCTCGACGCGGAAGAAATGGGTGTGTTCGGGATACACAAAACCCTGTTCGTCCATGCCGATGGTAGTCGCGGCAATTTCCAGCAGCGCATCGGTGGCGCAATTGAAGCCGCCGGTTTCTACGTCGATAACGACAGGCAGATAGCCGCGAAAACGCTCGGCCATCGGGTGGCGCGAACCGCCGCCACTGTGTTCCTGTTCGTCGTCGTAATGGTCTTCACTCACGGGTGTTCCTCCAGCAGGCGCCAGCGCAGTGTTTCACCGGCGCGCAGCGGGATAACGGTCAGCTCGCCAAATGGCAGGCTGGTGGGGGCGGTCCAGTCTTCACGGACCAGGGTAATACGGTCGGTATTCGCCGGCAGGCCGTAGAAACGCGGGCCATTGAGGCTGGCGAAGGCCTCGAGTTTGTCCAGGGCGTTGCGCGCCTCGAAGGCTTCGGCGTACAGCTCGATCGCCGCATAGGCGGTGTAGCAGCCGGCACAGCCACAGGCCGCTTCCTTGGCATGCTGGGCGTGGGGCGCCGAGTCGGTGCCGAGGAAGAATTTCGCGCTGCCACTGGTGGCGGCATCGAGCAACGCCACCTGGTGGGTGTTGCGCTTGAGGATCGGCAGGCAATAGAAGTGCGGCCGGATCCCGCCCACCAACATGTGGTTGCGGTTGTACAGCAGGTGATGCGCGGTGATGGTCGCGCCGACGTTGGCCGAAGCCTCGGTGACGAACTGCACGGCGTCTGCGGTGGTGATGTGCTCGAACACCACCTTGAGGGTCGGGAACAGCTCGACCACACGGCGCATGTGTTCGTCGATAAAGATCTTCTCACGGTCGAACACATCGACATCGCCCCGGGTCACTTCCCCGTGGATCAGCAGCGGCATGCCCACTTCGGCCATGGCTTCGATGGCGGGCAGGATCTTGTCGATACTGGTCACGCCGGAGTCGGAGTTGGTCGTGGCACCGGCCGGGTACAGCTTGGCGGCATGCACGAAACCGCTGGCCTTGGCCGCGCGGATTTCGGCGGGCTGGGTGCGGTCGGTCAGGTAGAGCACCATCAACGGTTCAAAGCGGCTGCCGGCCGGTCGTGCAGCGAGGATGCGCTGGCGATAGGCGTCGGCTTCTGCGGCATTGCGTACCGGAGGTACCAGGTTAGGCATGATGATGGCGCGGCCAAACGTGCGCGCTACATCGGCCACGGTTTGGGGCAACGCAGCACCATCGCGAAGATGAATATGCCAGTCGTCGGGACGCAGCAGGGTCAGGCGGTCGGACATTGGGGATTCCAGGCGGGTCAATCTGGTGGGAATGCTACCGGAAAAGACTCTTGCAGGCACTCGCTATCAAGTTTTGCAGGGCGTGACCGATATCCCTGGGTATGCCTTAACGATGTATGACGCCTTGTTGTGTTGTAGAAACCAGTGGAGCCTCCCGTGCGCCAGCAATATCTAGCCCTGCTCAGCGTGTTCGCCAGCCTGCCCGCGATGGCCCTGACGTTCCAGACGCGCCTGGAAAATATTGAGTGGAAGGTGGAAGGCGACAAGTTCGAGTGCCGCTTGAGCCAGCCAATCACCGATTTTGGCTCGGGTGAGTTCGTGCGCCGGGCCGGCGAGCAGGCGACATTCCGTCTCAAAGCCTATAACAGTGCGCTGGGCGTTGGCTCCGCAACACTATTGGCGGCGGCTGCGCCGTGGCAGCCCGGGCGCGGTGATATCAACCTCGGTGCCGTGCGGGCAGGCAGCGGCGATGTGTTGTTCAACAGCTCCCAGGCCCAGGCCGGGCGTCTGTTCAATGGCTTGCTCGATGGCCGCAGCCCCACCGTGCGCCACTATTCCCGGGATGGCGGCTATTCGGAAATCCGCTTGCTGCCGGTGCGCTTCAACAAGGCCTACAGCGATTACCAGTTATGTACCGCGAAATTGCTGCCGATGAATTTCGAGCAGGTCAAGCAGGCTGAAGTCGGCTTTCCGGGCGGCGGTATCGACCTGGATCCGGCCGCCAAGGCCAAGTTGATGGTGATGCTTGAGTTCATCAAGGCCGACCCTACCGTCAACCATATCGAACTGGACGGCCATTCGGACAACAGCGGCAATCGCCTGACCAATCGCGACCTGTCCCGCCGCCGCGGCCTGGCCGTGATGGACTTCTTCAAGGCCAACGGCATCCCCGAGTCGCAGATCGTGCTGCGTTTCCACGGTGAACGTTACCCCCTGGTGCCCAATACCAATCCAGCCAACCGGGCGAAGAACCGGCGGGTGAATATCCACCTCGACCGCGTGCCGGCTCCCGAGAAACCGGCACCCCAGGCCACGGCCCCGGCGAATGCGGCGGCGACCTCTTAGGTGTGGCCATTCGTCGCTCGCCCGACATAATCTGTCGCTTTATCTTCATTTGCTGTCGCGCCCCTGTAATTTCACGGTTTTGATCGGTAGAATCGACGCCTTTCCGTAAAACCCCGTGGAGTGATGGCATGGCCGACGTAAACAAGGTCGTTCTCGCGTATTCCGGCGGCCTGGACACTTCGGTGATCCTCAAGTGGCTGCAGGATACTTATAACTGTGAAGTGGTGACCTTTACCGCTGACCTGGGTCAGGGCGAAGAGGTCGAACCTGCACGAGCCAAGGCGCAAGCCATGGGCGTCAAAGAGATCTACATTGACGACCTGCGCGAAGAATTCGTCCGCGATTTCGTTTTCCCGATGTTTCGCGCCAACACTGTCTACGAAGGCGAGTACCTGCTGGGTACTTCCATCGCACGTCCGCTGATCGCCAAGCGCCTGATCGAAATTGCCAACGAAACCGGCGCAGACGCCATTTCCCATGGCGCCACCGGCAAGGGCAACGACCAGGTGCGTTTCGAGCTGGGTGCCTATGCCTTGAAGCCAGGCGTAAAAGTGATTGCTCCCTGGCGTGAATGGGACCTGCTGTCCCGTGAAAAGCTGATGGATTACGCTGAAAAGCACGCCATCCCGATCGAACGCCACGGTAAGAAAAAGTCCCCGTACTCGATGGACGCCAACCTGCTGCACATCTCCTATGAAGGTGGCGTGCTGGAAGACACCTGGACCGAGCACGAAGAAGACATGTGGAAGTGGACCGTCTCCCCGGAGAACGCTCCCGACAAGCCGCAGTACCTGGAACTGACCTACCGCAACGGCGACATCGTCGCGCTGGATGGTGTCGAAATGACCCCGGCCACCGTGCTGGCGACCCTCAACCGTATCGGTGGCGAACACGGTATCGGTCGCCTGGACATCGTGGAAAACCGCTACGTGGGCATGAAGTCCCGTGGCTGCTACGAAACCCCGGGCGGCACCATCATGCTGCGCGCTCACCGCGCCATCGAGTCCATCACCCTGGACCGCGAAGTGGCTCACCTCAAGGATGAGCTGATGCCCAAGTACGCCAGCCTGATCTACACCGGCTACTGGTGGAGCCCTGAGCGCCTGATGCTGCAACAGATGATCGATGCTTCCCAGGTCCACGTGAACGGTGTTGTGCGCCTGAAGCTGTACAAGGGCAACGTGATCGTTACCGGGCGCAAGTCCGATGAGTCGCTGTTCGATGCCAACATCGCGACCTTTGAAGAGGATGGCGGTGCCTACAACCAGGCCGACGCCGCCGGCTTCATCAAACTCAACGCACTGCGCATGCGCATTGCGGCCAACAAGGGCCGCAAGTTGTTCTGAAGTGCCTGAAGCCGCATAAAGAATGGCCCCTCGAAAAGGGGCCATTTTTTTTGGTGCGCCAGGCATGGCGCGTTGCGCGCAAGCGCAACCAGCTTGGCTGTGGTGGCCACGCTGGTGACTGGGAGGTGAAAGTCCTCTACACACCCGGCAAGGGGAAGTGTTAGCCAGAGG
>NZ_MNPU01000076.1 GCF_001983165.1 Pseudomonas gessardii
TTCTTGACGACCATAGAGCATTGGAACCACCTGATCCCATCCCGAACTCAGCAGTGAAACGATGCATCGCCGATGGTAGTGTGGGGTTTCCCCATGTGAGAGTAGGTCATCGTCAAGATTAAATTCCGAAACCCCAATTGCGAAAGCAGTTGGGGTTTTGTTTTGGGCGGTTGAAAAGGTTTTGGCATGTCGCCATCCAACTGCCCTTCGGTCAATTCAATACAAAGTGTTTCGGTAATTTTGATAAGGTGCAGCAGCTTTTTCAGGGACGACCTTTTCAACCGCAGGATGCGGCATCGCCCTTATTCAACGAGATGCTGTAGAAATGCCTCAAGCCATACCGATCAAAGACCACGAAAAAGAACACCGCCTGGTCAACAAACGCCTGCTGGCCTGCGCCGTGCTGGTACTTGGCATCACCTGTACCCTGGTCGCCCGCCTGTATTTCCTGCAAGTGGTGGAGTTCGACTATCACTCCACCATCTCTGAAAACAACCGTGTCCACATCCTGCCTATCACCCCGACTCGCGGTCTGATCTATGATCGCAACGGTGTGGTTTTGGCCGATAACCGTCCCAGTTACAACCTGACCATCACCCGCGAACGGGCTAGCGACCTGCAAGGGGAGTTGGACTCGATCATCACGTTGCTGCATCTGCCCGCTGCAGACCGCGTAGCCTTCGACAAGGCCCTGAAGCAGGCGCGTCACCCGTTTGTACCCGTGACGTTGTTCTATGAATTGACTGAAGAACAGATCGCCCTATTGGCCGTCAACCAATTCCGCCTACCCGGCGTGGAGGTCGAGCCACAGTTCGTGCGTCACTACCCGCTGGGCGCCCACTTTGCGCATTCCATTGGTTACGTGGGCCGCATCAACGAAAAAGAGTCCAAGGCGCTGGATTCAGTCGAGTACCGTGGCACGCAATCGATTGGTAAAACCGGCATCGAGCGTTTCTATGAGTCGCAATTGCACGGCCATGTGGGTTACGAAGAGGTCGAGACCAATGCCCAGGGCCGGGTCCTGCGGGTGCTCAAGCATACCGACCCGGTCCCTGGTAAAAACATCGTCCTGAGCCTGGATATCAAGCTCCAGGAAGCCGCCGAAGAAGCCCTGGGCGATCGTCGCGGTTCAGTGGTGGCCCTCGACCCGCAAACTGGCGAAGTGCTGGCGATGGTCAGCAAACCCAGCTTTGACCCCAACGCGTTCGTCACCGGCATCAGCTTCAAGGAATATGCCGCGCTGCATGACTCCCTCGACCGCCCCCTGTTCAATCGGGTGCTGCGCGGGCTGTATGCACCCGGCTCGACGATCAAGCCGGAAGTGGCCATCGCCGGTCTCGACAGTGGTGTGGTCACCGCTCAGACCCGGGTCTTCGACCCCGGCTACTACCAACTGCCGGACTTTGCTCACAAATACCGCAATTGGAACCACAATGGCGATGGCTGGGTGGATATGGACGCCGCCATCATGCGCTCCAACGATACCTACTTCTACGACCTGGCCCACAAACTGGGGATCGACCGCCTGCACGACTACATGGCCGAATTCGGTCTTGGCCAGAAAGTCTCCCTGGATATGTTTGAAGAGTCCGCTGGCCTGATGCCATCCCAGGCCTGGAAGCGTGCGACCCGGCGCCAGCCCTGGTTCCCCGGGGAAACCGTGATCCTCGGCATCGGCCAGGGCTATATGCAGGTCACCCCGTTGCAACTGGCCCAGGCCACCGCGCTGATCGCCAACAAGGGGGTATGGAATCGCCCGCACCTGGCCAAGACCATCGACGGCGTGCCACCCGTGGACGAAAACCCGATGCCCAATGTCGTGCTCAAGAACCCCCGCGACTGGGATCAGGTCAACCACGGCATGCAAATGGTGATGCACGACCCGCGTGGGATTGCCCGGGCGTCGGCCGCCGGCGCACAGTATCGGATCGCCGGCAAGAGTGGCACCGCGCAGGTGGTGGCGATCAAGCAGGGCGAGCGTTACAACCGCCTGAAAACCCGCGAGCGCAACCGCGACAACGCGTTGTTTGTCGGCTTCGCCCCGGCCGAGCACCCCAGGATCGTGATTTCAGTGATGATTGAAAACGGCGAGGCGGGTGGCCGCGTGGCAGGCCCGGTGGTACGCCAGATCATGGATGCCTGGTTGCTCGACCAGCAAGGCCATCTGAAACCGCAGTATGCAACCCCCGCCAAGTCAGCGGGCGACCCACGCGTCTGATGCCGGGCTAAACGTCACAAATACACGGCCAGAAACGCACAGCGTCCCTGGCCGTGTCCTACGAGTGGTGAACTACTTGATCACCACCGGGTTCACCGGCGCGCCGCTGCCGCCGACAATCTTCAACGGTGCGGCGGTGTAGAGGAATTTCCACTGGCCGTCGTCGGCACAATCGGCGGCCAGTTCCTCCAGCAGCACAATCTCGGTAAAGGCAATGCCGAGGTTGCGCATCAGCGCGCAATGCAACGGAATCTGCACCCCCGACACCGGGTCGGTGATCACCTCGTTGGCGATGGTATCGGTCACCAGGTTGGGGATTTCCATGGCATGGAACCACTCCACCAGTTCCCGGCTGTAGGTCAGGCCGGGCTCCACCAGGTCCTTGAAGAACTCGGTCTTGCCATACTCGTAGAACGCACCCATGGAGCCGGTACGGATGATCAGAATGTCGCGCTTTTCGATGGTCACGCCCTGGGCCTTGGCAGCGGCCAGCAAGTCCAGGTGGTTGAAGGTTTCGCCACGGCCCAGGTATTTCTTGCCACGATGGCGGGCCATGTCGATCAGCACCGCGCGCCCGACCACGCCGCGCTCGGCAATCGCCAGCACACTGGCCTTGGCCATGCCGCCGACGGTGCTCATGGCGTCGTAGCCGTTCCACAGTTGATTGTCATACCAGGCATGCCCCAGGGCGTCGTACTGGGTCGAGCCTTGCAGCTGCATGAAGATCACATCGTCGCAATACGCCGCGCCGCCGGTCATTTCGGGTTGCTTGCCGAAGTGATAGTGGCTGTGATCCAGGGTGTTGAAGCGCATCGACGGGTTGCGCGCCGGCCACATCGGGTCGCCGCCCGGATGGCCGATCTGCACTTGCAGGGTGAAGGTCTTGCCCTGGCGCACCGCGGCCACGCCGCGCAGCACTTCGGTTTCGGTCAGGTAATTGAGGGCGCCGACTTCATCGTCCGGTCCCCATTTACCCCAGTTCTTTGGCAGGCCTTCGAGTAATTGCCTGGTGTTCGGTTCGTTCTTGTTATGTAAGTCACACATATCGACTCCGATCCCTTTGGTCGTTGAGTTACACGCAGCGCCCACCATCGACTTCAAGGCAGGTGCCGGTGATAAAAGCCGCTTCGTCCGAGGCCAGGTACAGGCAGGCATTGGCCACGTCCTGCGGGGTGGAAAAACGTCCCAGGGGGATGGTTGCCATGAACTTCTGGCGGTTTTCCGGGGTGTCCGGCACGCCCATGAACTCACTGAGTAACGCGGTTGCGCCGACCACCGGGTTCACGCAATTGACGCGGATATTGTCCGGCCCCAGCTCTGCCGCCATGGTCTTGCTCATGACCACCACCGCGCCCTTGCTGCCGTTATACCAGACCAGCCCCGGGCGCGGGCGGATCGCGGCGGTCGAGGCAATGTTGACGAACACGCCGCCGCCCTGGCTGCGAAAGTGCGGCACAAAATGCCTGGCGCTGAGGAAGATGCTTTTGACGTTGACCGCGAACACCCGGTCGAACTCGGCCTCGTCCACCTCCAGCATCGGCCGGTTGCGGTGGGTGGTGCCGGCGTTGTTGATGACGATATCCAGCCCGCCGAATTGCTCCAGGGTCGCGCGCAGCAGCGCGCCCATGCTTTCATCATTGGCCACATTGACCTCGACGAAATGCGCATGACCGCCAGTGGCGGCGATCTCATTGACCACCCGCTGGCCGCCGGTGGCGTTCATGTCGGCGACGATAACCCGCGCCCCCTGTTGGGCGAAGGTCTTGGCGATGCCTTCACCAAAGCCGGAACCGGCGCCGGTGACGATGGCCACTTTGTTTGCTAGACGCATGGAGTGTGCTCCTTTCTTGTTGTTGTAAGGGCTTAGCCGTGTTTGATCGCAATGGTCTTCAAGGTGGTAAAGCCCAGCAGGGCCTCGAAGCCTTTTTCCCGGCCATAACCGCTGGCCTTGACGCCGCCGAAGGGCAGTTCAACCCCGCCGCCGGCCCCGTAGTTATTGATAAATACCTGGCCACAGCGCAGCTTGCGCGCCAGGCGCATCTGCCGGGCGCCGTCGCGGGTCCATACGCCAGCGACCAGGCCGAAATCGGTGCCGTTGGCCAGGCGGATGGCCTCGGCTTCGTCGTCGAAGGGCATCACGGCCAACACCGGGCCGAAGACTTCCTCCCGGGCCAGGCGGCTGTCGGGCGGCACATCGCGAAACAGCACCGCTTCCTGGAAGTAACCGCCACTGCCAGCCTCGGCCACCACCTGGCCGCGCGCGGCCACGGTGATGCCGGCCTGTTCGGCCTCGCGCACGAACTCGCGCACCAGGCGTTGCTGCTTCTGGTTGATCAGCGGGCCCATGTCCAGGTCCAGCGCCGAAGGCCCGGTGCGCAGTTCGCCAAAGCGCTGGCTGAGTTGCTCCACCAGCGTTTCATAAATACTGCGCTCCACCAGCAGGCGGCTGCCCGCCGAACAGGTCTGCCCGCAGTTCTGCACAATGGCGTTGACCAGCACCGGCAAGGCTTCGTCCAGGTCGGCATCGGCGAATACCAGTTGCGGCGATTTCCCGCCCAGCTCCAGGGTCACCGGGCAGTGCCGTTCAGCGGCGGCTTTGGACACCGCCGTGCCAGTCACGCTGGAGCCGGTAAACGAGAGGTGGTCGATACCCGGATGGCTGCACAACGCCGCGCCGGCCTCGTAGCCGTAGCCGGTCACCACGTTGATCGCGCCGGCCGGGAAGCCCACCTCGGCGGCAATCTGCGCCAGGCGCAGCAGCGACAGGCTGGCGTCCTCGGCCGGCTTGACCACACAGGCATTGCCCGCCGCCAGGGACGCGCCGACGCTGCGGCCGAAGATCTGCATCGGGTAGTTCCACGGGATGATATGCCCGGTTACCCCATGGGGTTCGCGCACCGTCAGCACCGTGTAGCCGTTCTGATAAGGCAGGGTCTCGCCGTGCAACTTGTCGGCCGCGCCAGCGTAGTACTCGAAATAACGGGCGAGGGCGGTGGCATCGGCCCGGGCCACTTTCAACGCCTTGCCGGTGTCCCGCGCCTCGATCTGCGCCAGTTCTTCGTGATGCTCCAGTACCGCCGCGCCAAGCCTGGCCAGCAGGCGGCTGCGCTCCAGGGCCGACAAGCTGCCCCATGGGCCATCGAAGGTCTCGCCCACGGCCAGGCGCGCGGCGCGGACGGCGGCGTCGATATCGGCAGCGGTGCCACGGGCGAGGCTGGAATAGGTTTTGCCGCTGCTGGGATCGATCACCGGGATGTCTTCCCGCGACGTCGAGGCCTGCCATTGGTTGGCGATGTAATGTGCGTTGATCATGTTCAGCTCCTGTTCCCGGCGATGCATTCGGCGATGGCCACGCCCACTTCAATCGTACTGGCGCTGCCGCCCATTTCCCGGGTGCGTGGGCCTTGCGCAAGCACCGTCTCGATGGCCGAGACAATCGCAGCTGCGGCCTCCTGGTACAGCGGCTCGCCATTGCCCAGGTGCTCGATCATCAGCGCGGCCGACCAGATCTGCCCGATGGGGTTGGCCACGCCCAGCCCGGCAATGTCCGGCGCCGAACCGTGTACCGGCTCGAACAGCGACGGGTAGCGCCGCTCGGGGTTGAGGTTGGCCGACGGCGCAATGCCGATGGTGCCGGTACAGGCCGGGCCGAGGTCGGAGAGGATGTCGCCAAACAGGTTGGAGGCCACCACCACATCGAACCAGTCCGGGTGCTGCACGAAGTGTGCGCACAGTATGTCGATGTGGAATTTGGCGCTCTTGACGTCCGGGTAGCGCTGGGCGATCAGGTTCACCCGCTCGTCCCAGAACGGCATGGTGATGGAAATGCCGTTGGATTTGGTGGCGGCCACCAGGTGCTTGCGCGGTCGCCGCTGCGCCAGTTTGAAGGCATAGTCCACCACCCGGTCCACGCCTTCGCGGGAGAAGATCGACTCCTGCACCGCGATCTCGCGTGGCGTACCTTCCCACATCCGCCCGCCGACGCTGGAGTATTCGCCCTCGGTGTTTTCCCGCACCACGATAAAGTCGATATCCCCCGGCACACGGCCGGCGAGCGGGCAGGGCACGCCGGGCATCAGGCGCACCGGGCGGATGTTGACGTACTGGTCGAACTGGCGGCGGATCTTCAGCAGCGACTCCCACACCGCCGTATGGTCGGCGATGATATCCGGGGCACCCACGGCGCCGAAGAAGATCGCGTCATGGCTGCCGATCTGCTCGGCCCAGTCGTGCGGCATCATGGTGCCGTGGGCCAGGTAGTGCTCGCTGCACCAGGCAAAGTGATCGAACGCAAAGGCAATGCCGAAGCGCCGGCTGACGGCCTCTAGTACGCGCAGGCCTTCGGGCACCACCTCGCGGCCGATACCGTCGCCGGGAATCACCGCAATACGATGAGGGGTGCTGGTCGTGGAATTGGACACGCCGTGTCTCCTGTTTTTGTTGTTGTCAGTGAGGCGGGGACATTCTTGGCACAGCTGCCGCGGTGGGGGAATTGCTGATTATGGAAGTGGCCTTCGCAAGACTCGAAGGCCAGCGACAATGCGCAGTACTAGGCAGCGAGGTAGTCGAATAGCGCCAGGCTTGTAGGAGAAGGCTTTTCCTGACGCATGCAGAGGTACATCTGGCGGTCGGCCCATGGGTCGTCGATTTCGATAAAGCGCAAGGCCATTTCCTTGCGAAAGATCTGCACCGCACCCTGGGGCAACACGCCAACCCCTTGCCCGGCGGCAATCAACCGGCACACGGCTTCAAAGCTGCGCACCTGGACCCGCAGGCGCAGCGGCATGCCAATCGCGGCGGCGGCCTCGGTGATCAGCGCGGTGATGGCGGCGTTGTCCTCCAGGCCGACAAAGTCATAGCCCAGCAAATCGGCAAAGCGTGCATGGCGCATCTTGAACGGATGATCGTCGGGCACCAGCAGGCACAGGCGGTCCTGGCAGTACGGGGCAAAGCGCAAGTCCTCGCCGCCCGGCTGGGTGGTGACGATGCCCACATCGGCCACGCCATCGCGCACCGCCTGCAGAATCTCGCGGCTGCGCTCCTCGCGGATATCCAGGCGGATACCGGGGTGCAGGGCGTTCCACTGGGTCAGTTGGCTGGGCAGTTGCTGGCTCATCGCCGAACTGTTGGCATACAGGCACACACGGCCGGTGGCGCCCTTGGCGTAGTCGGCGAGGTCGGCGTGCATCCCATCCACCGCGCGCAAGATCGCCAGCCCATGCCCGGCCAGCACCTCGCCGGCCGCCGTGGGCGAGACGCCGGTGGAAGAGCGATACAACAGGGCGACCTTGAAATGCTGCTCGAGCAACGACAGGCGCCGGCTGGCCGCAGACAGCGAGAGGTGCGACTGCTCGGCCGCCCGGGACAGGCTGCCGAGCTTGACTGTCTTGAGGAACAGCGCGATGGAAGTAAGATCGGGGGCCATGCCAGAGTCCTTGTGCGCGGTCTGTGAAAACTACGCAGTTGGGACCGGACTGTCCAATCGTCTGCCCCCTGTTGATACAACGTTGGAGGCACCGCCGATCCCTTGTGGGAGCTGTCGAGCCCCGGCGAGGCTGCGATGGCGGCGGCATTGCCAGCATTGATGGTGACTGACCCTCCGCCATCGCAGCCTCGCCGGGGCTCGACAGCTCCCACCTTTGATCTTTGCTGCCTTGAGTAATGTGTCGGTTAGAACTCGATGCTCGCCGACAGCTTGGCCACCCGTGGGTCGCCCTGGGTCAGCTCAATGGCGCTTTACAAACTAGTGTGTGAGGTACGACGTATCTGAAGGCCAGAAATTTCTATTAAGGCCTGATGGCGGATGCCGAGTAGAATCGCGCCCTGAAAGCGATTCCTGAGGTGCGGCAAGGTGGATTTACAGCAGGGTTTTGTCCTGACCCGGCATTGGCGCGACACCCCGGCGGGCACGCAGGTCAGCTTCTGGTTGGCGACCGACCAGGGGCCGCGGTATATCCGTCTTCCGGTGCAGCCTTCGGTGATGTTTATTCCGCTGGCCCATCGCGAGCACGCGCAACGGGTGCTCAAGGGCGAGCGCGAGGTAGAACTGCGCCCGCTGCAACTGTGCGACTTCCACCACCGCCCGGTCCTGGGCCTCTATACCCGCCAGCATCGCCAGGCGATGGACCTGGAAAAACGCCTGCGCCAGGCCGGTGTGGATGTCTACGAAGGCGATGTGCGCCCGCCCGAGCGCTATATGATGGAGCGCTTTATCACCGCGCCGGTGGCGTTTGGCGGCACGCCGGGCGAGGGCGGGATGTTGCTGGAGGCGCAGATGAAACCGGCGCCCGACTACCGCCCGGCGTTGAAGCTGGTGTCCCTCGACATCGAAACCACCGCGCGCGGCGAACTGTATTCCATCGCCCTGGAAGGCTGCGGCGAGCGCCAGGTGTACATGCTTGGCCCGCCGAACAAAACGGACGCGGTGGATTTCAAGCTCGACTACTGCGACAGCCGCGCCCAACTGCTGGAGTGCCTGAACCAGTGGCTGGCGCAACACGACCCCGACGCAATCATCGGCTGGAACCTGGTGCAGTTCGACCTGCGGGTCCTCCACGAGCATGCCCAACGCCTCAAGGTGCCATTGTTGCTCGGTCGTGGTGGCGAGGCCATGGCCTGGCGTGAACACGGCAGCCGCAACCATTACTTCGCCGCCGCTGCCGGGAGGCTGATCATCGATGGCATCGAAGCCCTGCGTTCGGCGACTTGGAGCTTTGAGTCATTCAGCCTGGAAAACGTCGCCCAGACCCTGCTCGGCGAAGGCAAGTCGATTTCCACACCCTACCAGCGCATGGATGAGATCAACCGCATGTTCGCCGAGGACAAGCCCGCCCTGGCGCGCTATAACCTCAAGGACTGCGAGCTGGTGACGCGGATTTTTGCAAAGACCGAACTGCTCAAGTTCCTGTTGGAGCGGGCCAGCGTCACTGGCCTGCCGGCGGATCGTAACGGCGGTTCGGTGGCGGCGTTCACCCATTTGTACATGCCGCTGATGCATCGCCAGGGCTTTGTCGCGCCCAACCTGGGGGACAAGCCGCCCCAGGCCAGCCCCGGCGGTTTTGTCATGGACTCGCGGCCGGGGCTGTACGAGTCGGTGCTGGTGCTGGACTACAAAAGTCTGTATCCGTCGATTATCCGCAGCTTCCTGATCGACCCCGTAGGCCTGATCGAAGGCCTGCGCCACCCTGACGACAGCGCGTCGGTGGAAGGCTTTCGCGGCGCGCGGTTTTCCCGCACCCGGCATTGCCTGCCGGCCATTGTGGCGCGGGTCTCCGAAGGCCGCGAAGTGGCCAAGCGCGAGCATAACGCGCCGTTGTCCCAGGCCCTGAAGATCATCATGAATGCCTTCTACGGCGTGCTGGGCTCCAGCGGCTGTCGGTTCTTCGACACGCGGCTGGCCTCGTCCATCACGATGCGCGGCCACCAGATCATGCGCCAGACCCGCGAGCTGGTCGAAGCCCAGGGGTATGAAGTGATCTATGGCGATACCGATTCCACCTTTGTCTGGCTTGGCAGTGCCCATTCCCAGGAGGAGGCCACGCGCATCGGCCAGGGCTTGGTGCAGCACATCAACCACTGGTGGCGCGAACGCCTGCACAACGAATTCGGCCTGCAAAGCGCCCTGGAGCTGCAATACGAAACTCACTTCAGCCGCTTCCTGATGCCGACCATTCGCGGGGCGGAGGAGGGCAGCAAGAAACGCTATGCCGGCCTGGTCAGCCATGCCGATGGCAGTGAAGAGATGATCTACAAAGGCCTGGAGACTGTGCGCAGCGACTGGTCGCCCCTGGCCCGCCAATTCCAGCAGGAGCTGTACCAGCGCATCTTCCATCGCCAGCCCCACCAGGATTATGTGCGTGACTACGTGCGCCGCACCCTCAGCGGCGAGTTCGATGAGCTGCTGATCTACCGCAAGCGCCTGCGCCGGCAACTGGGTGACTACGAACGCAACGTGCCGCCCCATGTACGGGCCGCGCGCCTGGCGGATGAATACAACGACCGCCAGGGCCGCCCACGCCAGTATCAGAACGGTGGCTGGATTCGCTACGTGATCACCGTCAACGGCCCCGAACCTCTGGAAGTGCGCCAGGCGCCGATTGACTATGACCACTACGTCACCCGGCAATTGCAGCCGGTGGCCGATGCGATCCTGCCGTTTGTCGATGATGACTTCAGCACCCTGGTCGGTGGTCAGATGGGCTTGTTTTAACCTGTGGCTGACGCTTCACCCGGCCCCGGTGCCTGCCTGGCACTGGCCCAAGCCGTAAACCTTGGCAATCAGAAGAAACAATGAGCCCCGAAGCGCCTGAAGCCCTTGCGTCGCGGGCGTCCTGGCCTACTCTTTCTGAAGGTCGCGTAGGAATCATCCTTGAAATTGACTGTCGCAGACATGAAACTCAAACACTCTGCATGGAATTGGAAGGAGGTACGCATGCTCGTCCGGTCGCTGACCCTGGCTACCTTGATGGCGTTTACGGGGCCGTTGTTGGCTGCGGATAACCGAGGCCCGCTGGAACAGGATCAAGGCAAATTCCGCCTGCTGATCGTGATTGCACCCAGCTCCATCGACCCGACTCAGGTCCAGCTCAAGCAAGACCTTGAACAGCCTGAGAACAAACAGAAGTTCACCGAGCGCAACATGGTGCTCTACACCGTGAACTATACGAGCATCGGCACCGTCGGCCAGCGTGACGGCAAGGACCTTGGCGCCCAGGACACCAACGCGTTGATCCGCGCCCTGAAGCTGGGGGCCAGTGCTGGCACCAAAGTGATCCTGGTGGGCAAGGACGGCGAGAAGAAAGTCGAAAAGACCGTACCCCCCGATACCCTTGACCTTGCAGAGTTCTTTGCGGCCGTCGACAAGATGCCGGCGGCAGAAAAAGAAGCCGCCGCGCCCGCCGAGCCGGAACCCGCCGCACCGGCGGCAGGCAAGCCTGGGGCCAAGGCCAAGCCTGGCAAACACGCGCCGCAACCGCTGGAAGACTGAGAAGTCTTGTTGTGGCGAGGCGGGGGCGAGCTGGAACTCAACGGCCAGTTGGCCGAAGACGGGCAAGCGTCTGCGGGCTACGCCTATGCAGTCAGTACAGATGCCGATGACAAACGCATCAAGACCTGCATACGTTCAGCCAGGGCAGATCGCTATCACCAACCTGCTGCTGCGCTACGACGTGACGCCGCAGTTGAGTACCTCGGTCAACCTCAACAACCTGTTTGATTGCGATTATTTCAGCTATGCCGGTAACTGCGGGATGTACGGCGCGCCGGGCAACCTGATGACCAGCGTCAAGTACGACTTTTAAGAGCCTTCCTACGACGTCTACGGAATTACCCAACTGAGCAACGGCACTCTCCCATGATTTGATCCCTGGCTTTTCGGACAGGGATTGCCGTAGATGACCGACACCTTGTGGGCCGCCCGTGAAGGCGATGCACTGCTGCATAGCTCGCTGCTCGCGGATGTGCTGGGGGGTGTGCTTGAAGTCGCTGCCACTGTGGCAGTGACCGCATTGGTCACGGCTGCGGTGGTGGCGGCTACCGGTATTACCGTGGTCACTGGCGGGCTGGGTTGCCTGGTGCTGAGCGCGGTAGTGGGAGTGGCGGTCGGCATCGGCATGAACAGAACCGGGGCGGATGCCGGGCTTTCACGCTTATGTGAAACCGTCGCGGGGGCGTTGTTTGGCCCAGTGACTGACGCCTTTATCAGCAGTGGCTCGCTGGATGTATTTATCAATGGCAAGCCTGCCGCGCGAGCCGCCGGGCGAATTTCCACGCTGCCTGTCGCGCTCGATGCGCCAGCGTCCTACCTTGATATTGCTGGAAACCTATTCTCGCAGTTATGGCGTCCGACGGTGGCCACACCGGTTTCTCAGGCTCAGCCCTGTGCAGCGGATGGCGTCGTTTGTGCCAAGCACCCACCCATGCCCGAGCAATATCTAGCAGAGGGTTCCAGTCGTGTTTTCATCAACGGGCAGCCTGCTGTGCGCAGTGGCGATCGCAGCACCTGTGAGGCGACGGTCGGATCGGTCGAAGGACTGATTTCCCCCAATGTGGTGATCGGTGGCTCCCCGGTTGTCGTCCGTGAGATTCGCAGCGGCAAGACGCCGGGTGTGGGCTTGGCTGTCAGCGCACTGTTGACGCTACGGGGTGGGCCGGTGAAGTTTGTCAGCAACCTGCCGTGCCTGTTGGCGAGCGGGGTGGTGGCCTATGGTACCGGGCAAGTGGGGGCAGCATTGGCGGCAGCTGTGAACGGCTCGCCCAACCCGGTGCATGCCGCCACTGGAGCCAAGGTACTGGGGGGCGAAGATGAGCGGGACTTTGTCGTGCCGGCATTGTTTCCCCTGGAGTGGCAGCGGTTCTACAACAGTCGGGATATGCGGCGCGGCGGCTTGTTTGGTGCAGGCTGGAGCGTGCCGTATGAGGTGACCGTCGAGATTGATCAGCAGCGCCTGATCTATATCGATGAACAGGGGCGGCGGATAGATCTGGGTCACGTGCCTCTGTCCAGTGCAGTGTTCAGCTCTGGCGAAGGGCTCGCCGTACGGCGCAACGCTGACGGGCTATCGATCGAAAGTGTCGACGGGGTTTATCGCCTGTTTGAGGCGGATCCGTTTAACCTGTGTGTCTTGCGCCTGGTGCAGTTGGCTGATCGCAACGAAGGCCGGATTTTTCTGGAGTACGACGAGCAGGGGCGAATTGTCTTACTGCGGGAAAGCCACAATCTGCTGCAATTGATGCTGAGCTACAGCGCCGAGCATCCCCGGCGGGTTAGCCATGTCGAACGGCGCTACGTGCAGGGTTTCGGGGGACGATGCGATGTACTGGTCAGTTACCGCTACAACAAGGTGGGGGATTTAAGCGAAGTCATCGATGCCACAGGCCATGTAAAACGGCGTTTTGCCTATGATGGCCTGCGGCGGATGATTGAACACCAATTGCCAGGTGGCCTACGTTGTTTCTACCAATGGACCACATGTGGCGATGAGTCTCGTGTCAGTCGCCATTGGACTGACAGCGGCGACGAATACCGGTTTGAGTACGCGCCCGGTATTACCCGTATCACCGATGGCTTGCAGCGCACCAGCGTTCGCCATTGGAATACCCAACACCAGGTCACGTGCTTTATCAATGCTTTGGGCCACACCTGGCAATTTGAATGGAACGACCAGCGCCAGCTACTCAGTGCTACCGATCCCATGGCTGGTCGTTGGACGTTCAGTTATGACGCATGCGGCAATCTGAGTGTCAGCACCGACCCTCTGGGCCAGAGCCGTACTATCCTGTGGTTAGAACACTGGTCACTGCCGCTGAGTGAGACCGACCCGGCCGGTAACTGCTGGTACTACCGCTACGATACCAGGGGCAATTGCACCGAAATCATCGACCCTTTGGGCTATTGCAGCCACTACGCCTACGACGATTTTGGTCAGGTGGTGTGCATCACCGACGCCCACGATACAAGTATGACTCTGCGTTGGAACGAATGGTCGCAACTGATCGAATACCGTGACTGCTCTGGCTATACCACTCGCTATCAATATGATGCCTTCGGCCATCTGACGCGGCTCATCAACGCCAAGGGTGAACCGTTCGATTTCCAATACGACGTCCTTGGGCGACTGCTGAAAAGCCAGCTCCCCGATGGTCGCCAGGAGCGCTTTGAGCACGATCCCAGCGGCCAGTTACTGACTCATATCGACCCTGCCGGCAACCCTACGCGTTACATTCGCGATCGAGATGGTCGGGTGCTTCAGCGCTTGGATGCCCTTCAGCGCGGTATCGCTTTTTTCTACGATAGCTATGGCCGACTTCAGACCCTGAGCAATGAAAACGCCGAAGTCTATCGATTTACCTGGGACGCCGCCGACCGCCTGAGCCGGCAACTGGATATTGATCAGAGTACACGGGTGTTTACCTATGACGGCCTGGGCAACTTGCTGACTGTCGAGCACCGGCCCGCTTCGGATCAAGCCGTGTCGGCTCAGCAATTTCAGCGTGATCCCCTGGGTCGCCTCGTCAGAAAAGCCACTGTCGGTGGCCTGACAGATTACCGCTACGATGCCAATGACCAACCGATTGCCATCACCTTTACTGCAAACGATAGCCGCCAACAAACATTAGCTTTTTCCTACGATGGCCTTGGTCAACTCCTGCAAGAAACCAGCAGTGCTGGCACCCTTACGCATGTTTACGATGCCCTTGGGAATCGTACCCAAACCCGACTGCCCGACGGACGTCAACTCAACCGGCTGCTTTACGGTAGTGGCAATTTGCATCAGCTCAACCTGGATGGCCAAGTCATCTGCGACATTGAGCGTGATCAACTGCACCGTGAAGTCTTGCGCAGCCAAGGCCAGCTCACCAGTCATTTCGATTACGACCGCAGCGGCCGTCTGTGCACACGGCAAACGCGTCCTGCCAGCCAACCTCACCCGCATGTGGCACCGATACAACGCCGTTTCGACTACGATCCCAGCGATAACCTGATCGCAATCCTTGACGACTCACGCCATCAGCATCTGCACTACGACGCCACCGGTCGCATTCGCGCCCGGCAAGACAATCAAGGCCTGTTCGAGGCTTTTGCCTACGACCCAGCGGCTAATCTGCTGGACAGCCCGGATGTTAGTTTCGTACGGCAAAACCGCCTGCTGACTTACCAGGACAACCGCTATCTTTATGACGGTTTCGGCCGGCTGGTGGAAAAACACAGTCGCCGTCGAGGTCGCCAACTGTTGCAATACGACGCGGAACATCGGCTGATCGAAGTCCATAACTCCAATGGCCATACCGTGCGAATGACCTATGACCCGCTGGGTCGGCGCATTGCAAAAACCGAACACAACCAAAACGGCACCCTACTTAGTCAGACACACTTCATCTGGGACGGCCTGCGCCTGCTGCAAGAACAGCAGAACACCCAAACCAGTGTCTATCTCTACGTTGACCACACCTACGAGCCTCTTGCCCGTGTCGATGGCCTGGGAGAGCACCAAACCATCCGGTATTACCACAACGATCTCAATGGATTGCCGCAACAGCTTACTGAGGTTGATGGTGGGGTACTCTGGCAATGCCGCTACACAACCTGGGGCGCTACCCTCGAAGAGCAGCGCAAGGCGTACTACATCGAGGATCAGAATCTGCGCTTCCAAGGGCAGTATCTGGACCGGGAAACGGGACTGCACTACAACACGTTCAGGTTTTATGATCCGGCGATGGGTGAACTGGTCAAGTCATCCCGGACACCGATTACGGTGTTTATGCCGCTTTTTGCTCCATGGCTATTGGCGACAGGTAGTTGTTGTAGCTGTGGAGCCTGATTCGGTTGTATCGCATGAAGAAGCTAG
>NZ_MNPU01000077.1 GCF_001983165.1 Pseudomonas gessardii
ACATCGTTGGGTTTTACAACAACGAGCGGCTGCACTCGAAACTGGGATATCTGCCACCGACCGTTTACGAGCGGGCGATGGCGTCGAAACCACCTATCGAGGTGTCCGGAATTAGTTGACCACTACATTGTCTACGCCGATATCGACCTGTCGCGCTGCATCCAGCCTCGGCAAATGCACGACATCGCCGGTCATTACAACCGCTTTGACATCTTTGACCTGCGGATCAATCGCCGCCCGCAACAGTCGGCTCGTTTCGAGGATATTGGCCCCGTCGAGGAGCCGTCAGTCGAGCCCAGCCAGGAGTTTGTGCCATGAGTCGTCCACGGCCAGTGATTGCCTGCCCGCTGCTGTCCGGGAGGCCTTGAGGCATGTCGCGGGGTACGGGTAATTCCCCCCCGCCGCCGTCAAAGAGGCTAGAATCGTCGCCGGTTCAGGAAGAGGACGAGGCGGCGATTGGAATGGCTAGAACAAAGGCGTTTGTTGATAATTATTTGCCCGCATTGCTCGGCCAGGCCTGGTACCTGGTCTCCACCCAGTTTCATGCCATCGTCGAGCAGCACGGGCTCTCGGTGCTGGAGTGGCGCGTGTTGTCGACGTTGGCCAGTGATGGGGCCATGACCATTAGCGCCCTTGCCCAGACCACGGTAAGCAAGCAGCCGACCGTCACCCGGCTGCTGACCCGGCTTGAGTCGCAGCGGTATGTCGAACGTTCCACCAGCCTTGACGATCGCCGCTATACCCTGGTGCGTGTCACGCCTACGGGGCGACGCCTGGTCAGCGGCCTGGTGGCCTTGGCCGAGAAACACGAGCGTGAAATTCTGGCCCCCTTCGAGGCGAAGAAGATCGAGGCCCTCAAGGAAGTCTTGCGTGAACTGATCGACCGGCACAGCCCGCGGAATTGAGGGCCGGGGCATCGTCGGCGCCGGCTGGCGATGGCACCCTATATTTCAACAAAGCTTATTAGTCCTTTAAGTTTTTATATATTTTTCAAGTGCTGATTGTGAATTAACCTTGCCCAAGCAACGTTAATTGATTTCAGGTTTGTGGATATATAAGCGCTGAGGGGCTGCAATGATTAAATGTGATACTGAATCGCGCACCTGTTCAGTTGATGGCGAGGCAAGTACCCCTGGTTTGACGCTAGGCAAAAAGCAAACCGAATATGTCGTGCACTATATCGGTGATCCGATGTGTTCCTGGTGCTGGGGGATTTCCCCGGTCATTGAAGGTCTGGCTGCGTATTGTTCAGCACAAGGCATCGCTTTTGTTTTGACGGTCGGTGGCCTGCGTGCCGGCGGTGGCGACCCATGGACAGAACCCTTCAAGGCATTCTTGAGAAACGAGTGGGCGCATATCCAGCAAGTGACCGGTCAACCGTTCGGCGGGGACTTATTGTCCAGAGACACGTTTAACTACGACACGGAGCCGGCCTGCCGCGCGGTGGTCACTGCCGCCATGATGATTGAACTGCAGGAACTTGAAACGTTCACCGTGTTGGATTTCTTCAAGGCGGTTCAATACAAGTTTTATGTTGAAGGCCAGGACCCGACGCAGGTGGAGTTTTATCGCAGTATCTGTGACCTGGGTTTGAACTTTTCCGAGTTCGTATTGCTGTTCGAGTCGCCCATGATGAAAAGACGGGTGGAGCAGGAGTTCAAGAGTTGCCGCAGTTGGGGGATCAATGCGTTCCCCAGCATCCTGGTTGAACGAAAAGGCGAGCGGACATTGCTGGCCGTTGGCGAAGTGTCTGAGGCCCAGTTGATTGCCCGGCTGGAAGAGGTCATGGGGCGTGCCAGGTAAGTGTGTTTGACGCTTGGCAAGCCATTTAAAACCGTTGTATCTGATGGTGGAGTTTATATGCCAGTTGAAAAAACGTTATATGTCGCGCATGCCCAGGCCAGTGGCGGCAGAGAAGGGCGAGCCTTTACCGAAGATCGGGTGCTCGATGTAAAGCTGACAATGCCCAAGACCCTGGGCGGTAACGGAGCGGCGGGCAGTAACCCGGAGCAGTTATTCGCGGCGGGTTATTCGGCCTGCTTCCTGGGCGCACTGGGTTTTGTGGCTGCCAACGACAAGGTGAAGTTGCCGGCCGATACCCTTATCGACGGCTATGTTGGGATTGGTCCTATTCCCACCGGGTTTGGCATTGAAGTCGAACTGAAGATCTCGCTGCCCGGGATGCCGCGCGATGTGGCCGAACGCCTGGTGGAGAAGGCTCATATCGTGTGCCCTTATTCCAATGCGACACAGGGCAATATCAAGGTGACCTTGACGCTGGTCTGATATCGCCCGGTGGGTCGGTAAGAACGTGGCGGTTGGTATCCAGAGAGGGGCGAGGGCGAATGAGAGATTCGGCCTCGCCCCTTTGTCGTTGTCAGTGACCTCGGGCAGGTCAATCGATTGTTCTGGATTCGCAAACACTGTAGTCGCCGAGAAGAGAATTGTTGGGGTAATCGCGGGCTTGTAGCCTGACGTACAACCGAGCGCGGTGAATGCAACGTCAGTTTCTTTTTCTAAACCGTCCACTTGCGTAAAGCATCTGCCCCGGCATGTTGGTTATACCTGCACGCTGCGCTTTTGAGCGCCCGGACGTTGCTGATACGCAGCCGTTTTGGAGTACGACATGACAGATAACAATGATAAAAAACTGTTTGGCCGAGACTTCTCGCGCCGTGATTTCCTGGGGGCCGCCGGCGTTGTGACCGGTGGTGCGGCGTTGTCGAGCCTGCCATTGAGCTTCGCCGTGGGCGGCGAACGGGTGATCAAAATCGGCTATGTCAGCCCGCAGACCGGCCCCTTGGCACCCTTTGCGGCGGCCGATCAGTACATCATCGAATCGCTCAAGCGCTTGTTGAAGAATACGCTCGACGTTTCCGGCAAGGCCTATCGCCTGGAGGTGCTGGTCAAGGACAGCCAGTCCAACCCCAACCGAGCGGCAGAGGTGGCGAGTGAGCTGATTCTGTCTGACCAGGTGGACCTGATGCTGGTGTCGTCAACGCCGGAAACCACCAACCCAGTTTGCGATCAATGTGAAATCAACGAAATCCCCTGTATTTCCACGGTCGCGCCGTGGCAGCCCTGGTTCTTTACCCGTGGTGGTCAGCGCGATCAAGGGTTCGAGTGGACCTACCACTTCTTCTGGGGGTTGGAAGATGTCATCGGCACGTACACCGCAATGTGGGAGGGCATGCCGACCAACAAGTCCGTGGGGGGCCTGTTCCCCAACGACGGTGACGGCAATGCGTGGGGCGACGCCCAGTCAGGCTTCCCGCCGGTGTTGGCGCAGAAGGGCTTGCGGCTGATCGATCCCGGGCGCTTTCAAAGCCTGACTGATGACTTTTCGGCACAGATCGCCGCGTTCAAGCGCGCTGAGGTGGAAATCGTCACGGGGGTGGTCATTCCCCCAGACCTGAACACCTTCTGGACCCAGGCCCGCCAGCAAGGTTTCAAGCCCAAAGTGGTATCGGTCGGCAAGGCCTTGTTGTTTCCCACGGCGGTCGAGGCGCTGGGCAAGGCCGGTAACAACCTGTCGACCGAAATCTGGTGGAGCCCGACGCATCCGTTCAGTTCCTCGCTGACCGGCGCCAACGCCGCACAGTTGGCTCAGGACTTTACCCGGGCAACGGGCAAGCAGTGGACGCAACCGCTGGGTTTTGTGCATGCCCTGTTTGAACTGGCAGTGGACATCCTCAAGCGTACCGAGGAACTCGGTAACCCTCACGCCGTGCGGGATGCCTTGCTCAAGACCCGGCTCAATACGGTGGTCGGGCCGATCAACTGGCGCGACGGGCCGGTGAAGAACGTCGCCAAGACCCCCCTGGTCAGCGGCCAGTGGCGCTTGGGCAAAGACCAGCAATACGACCTGATCGTGACCAGCAACGCCACCGCACCGGGCATCCCCCTGGGTGGCGAGATGCAGGCCATTACGTATTGATCGCTCCAACAAAAGCGGGTGCACCATGCAACAGCCACTTCTACACATGAACGATGTGCATAAAAGCTATGGGGCGGTGAAGGTGACGCAGGCAATGAGTCTGGCCCTGCAACCGGGTGAAGCCCTGGGCATCATAGGGCCCAACGGTGCCGGTAAAAGCACGCTGTTCAACCTGATTGCCGGAGGCGTCGCGGCCGACAGCGGCACGATCCATTTCGAGGGCCGCAACGTTACCCGCGAGCCCGTATTCAAACGTTGCCACCAAGGCATTGGCCGCTCCCATCAGATCCCGCATCCGTTCGTAAAAATGACCGTGTTCGAGAACCTGCTGGTCGGCGCCACCTTTGGCGGGCGCTTGAGCCATCAGGACGCCAACCAATGGTGCGTCCAGATCCTGGAGCTGACAGGCCTGATCCCCAAGGCCAACGTACTGGCGGGCTCATTGACCCTGCTTGAGCGCAAACGCCTGGAAATGGCGCGTGCCTTGTCGACCCAACCGCGCCTGTTGCTCCTCGATGAAATCGCTGGCGGGCTGACCGAACCGGAATGCCTGGCGTTGGTGGAAACCATCCAGGGCATCCATAAGGCGGGCGTCGCCATCATCTGGATCGAACACATCGTGCATGCGTTGCTGGCGGTGGTCAGCCGTCTGACGGTGATCAACTTCGGGGCCAAGCTGGCGGAAGGGGAGCCGCGCAGCGTGATGGCCGACCCCCAGGTCCAGAGCATCTATCTGGGTATCGGGAGCTGAACCATGCCGATCTCTTCAACGGTGTTGTGCGTTGAACAACTGAGTGCCGGTTACGGCGACTTTCAGGCGCTGTTCGATATCAACCTGACCCTTGCGCAGGGCGAAACCGTGGCGATCATCGGCTCGAACGGTGCGGGCAAGTCGACGTTCCTGCGCTCGTTGGCCGGCCTGATCAAAAATCAGCCCGGCGCCATTAAGTTCATGGGCCAGGCCATTGGCGATATGGCGGCCAATCAAGTGCTTGAGCGAGGCATTGCGTTGGTGCCGGAAGGCAGAAAGCTGTTCCCGTCGTTGAGTGTCGAGGAAAACCTCTTGATCGGCGCCTACAGCCGGCGGCCCGGGCCGTGGACACTGGCGCGGATCTATCAGTTGTTCCCGGTGCTGGAGCAACTGCGCAAGCGCCCTGGCACTGCCCTGTCCGGCGGCCAGCAGCAAATGGTGGCGATTGGCCGGGGCTTGATGGCTAACCCGTCCCTGCTGTTGTGCGACGAGATCAGCCTGGGCCTGGCGCCGACCACGATCAAGGATATCTATGCGGCACTGCCCTCGATCAAGGCCGACGGCACCACGGTGATTCTGGTCGAGCAGGATATCAATCAGGCCTTGAGTGTCTGCGACCGCTTCTATTGCTTCCAGGAAGGGCGTGTGTCCCTGAGCGGTCGCCCGGCAGAGGTGGATCCGGCACATATCAAAACCGCGTACTTCGGGATCTAGTTATGGAATGGCTCAATGCATTGCTGCAGGGCGTGTTGCTGGGTGGCCTCTACGCGATGTTCGCGGTGGGGCTGTCGTTGATGTTCGGCATCATGCGCCTGGTCAATATCGCCCATGGCGACTTTATCGTACTGGCCTCTTACCTGGCGCTGGTGGTGGTCAATCACCTGGGGTTCAGCCCCCTGGCCAGTTTGCTGGTGGTGGTGCCGCTGATGTTCTGTTTCGGCTATCTGCTGCAACGGTTGTTGCTCAACCGCACACTCGGCCAGGACATTCTGCCGCCACTGCTGGTGACCTTTGGTCTGTCGATCATCGTACAAAACGCGCTGCTGGAGTTTTTCAGCGCCGACAGCCAGAAGTTGTCCCAGGGCGAGCTTGAGGTCGCCAGTGTCAGCCTGGGCAGTCTGAACGTGGGGCTGATGCCGCTCATCGTGTTTGGCAGTGCGTTGTTGATCATCGCCAGCCTGCAATTGCTGTTCTACAGAACCGCGCTCGGCCGGGCATTTCGTGCCACTTCCGATGACCCGCAAACGGCGCGCCTGATGGGGGTCGACAACAGGCATATCTTCGGCCTGGCCATGGCGCTGGCCATGGCCGTGGTGTCGATTGCCGGGGTGTTCCTGGCGATTCGCACCAGTTTCGACCCCACGGTAGGGCCGGCGCGGCTGTTGTACGGTTTTGAAGCGGTGATCATTGGCGGGTTGGGCAGCCTCTGGGGCACCCTGGCCGGCGGGGTGATTCTCGGTGTGGCCCAGACCCTGGGCGCCAAAATCGATCCCGGCTGGCAAATCCTCGCCGGTCACCTGGTGTTTCTGCTGATCCTGGTCGTGCGCCCGCGTGGCCTGTTCCCTCGGAGTGTCGACTGATGAATGCCCTGAATAATCCTGCGCCCGGCTA
Source organism: Pseudomonas gessardii (assembly GCF_001983165.1). Taxonomy (GTDB): domain Bacteria; phylum Pseudomonadota; class Gammaproteobacteria; order Pseudomonadales; family Pseudomonadaceae; genus Aquipseudomonas; species Aquipseudomonas gessardii. The sequence goes on from NZ_MNPU01000077.1 coordinate 6,300, forward strand.
TCGAGTACACAGAAGCACCACCAGCAGCCTGATCGGCTTGTCCCTGCTGGGCATCTGTGTCGTGGTGTTGATCAGTGCGCCGTTCTGGGCCGAGCGTTCCAGCCTGCGGCTGGTCATCGAGTTCGCCTATTACCTGGCCCTGGCGCAAATGTGGAATCTGCTGGCCGGCTACGCAGGCCTGGTCTCGGTGGGGCAGCAGGCGTTCGTCGGGCTGGGCGGCTATCTGTTGTTTATGTTGTCCATGCACGTGGGGGTGCCGCCATTGTTCGCGGTTTTGCTCTCCGGTGTGTTGGTGGCCTTGCTGGCGATTCCCACGGCGCTGATCGTGTTTCGCTTGCGCGGTGCCTATTTCGCAATTGGGACCTGGGTTGTGGCGGAAGTCTTTCGCTTGGGGTTGGCGCAGATCAGCCATTTCGGTGGCGGTTCCGGGCAAAGCCTGCCCGCCGCCATCGTGCGCCAGATCGGCAGTGACCGGGACGAGCGCGAAATGCTGGTCTACTTCACGGCACTGGCCATTGCGATTGCAGCGGTGGCGGTGGTGTTTTTGTTGCTGCGTTCGCGACAGGGCCTGGCCCTGGCTTCGATTCGCGATTCCGAGCCGGCGTCCGGCAGCCTGGGGGTCAACACCTTCCGGGTCAAGTTGATGGTGTATGTACTGGCCGCCGGGTGCACGGGGGTGATCGGGGCGCTGATCTTCCTGCAAAAGCTGCGCATTTCACCGGATGCCGCGTTCAGCCTGCAGGACTGGACCGCGGTGGTGATCTTTATCGTCATCATTGGCGGCATCGGCACCTTGGAGGGGCCTTTGATCGGTACGCTGATTTACTTCCTGTTGCGTGGTTGCCTGGCCCAGTTCGGGGCCTTGTACATGATTATCCTGGGTGTGGTGGCGGTGGTGATGATGCTCAAGGCGCCGCAAGGTGTCTGGGGCCTGATCAGCGAACGCCTGGGTTGGCAGGTTTTCCCCATGCAGCGGCGCTTGTCGGTCCCGGGGCAAACGTAGCGTGTGCCAAGGTGGTGGAGTGGAAAGGGGTTAGCAGGCTAACCTCGCCGTTCCTATAAGAACAAAAGCCGCCAGAGAACCTACCCCATGGACCGTTTACTCAGTGTCGAAGCCTTTGTGCGTGTGGCCGAGACCGGCAACTTCGCCAAGGCAGCCCTGCAACTGGGCGTGACCCGCTCGGTGATCACCCACCGTATTCAACAACTGGAACAGTTCATCAATGCCCCGCTGTTCCATCGCAGTACACGGCATGTGCGGCTCTCCGAGGTGGGCGAGACGTACTACAAGGAATGCGCGGATATGGTCGCCAGCTTCAACTCGCTGACCGAGCACATGCGCGAGTTGCGCGCCAAGCCCACCGGCAAATTGCGCGTGCAGATGCTGCCTGGCTTTGCCATCGGTCATTTCGGCAGGATGTTGGCCGAGTTCACCGGGTTGTACCCGGACATCGAGGTCGACGTCATCGTCAACGACCGGGTGGTGGACCCGATCGAAGAGGGCTTCGATGTGGCCTTCCAGATGTTCCCGCCCATGGCCGAGACCCTGATCGAGCGCAAGCTGTTCAGCGTGCGCCGCTTGTTTTGTATGTCGCCCGATTATGTCGCCGAGTTCGGCGCGCCCAGGCACCCGCAAGAACTGCTGCAACACAAGATCGCCTTGTACGAGGGCTATCCGTCACGTAACCGCTGGATCTTCACCGCCGACAATGAGCAGGTGGAACTGAGCCTGCCGGGCCAGGTGCGCTCCAATTCGGTGCATTTGCTGCGCGACTACGCGGCAACCGGGGTGTGTATTGTTTGCTTGCCGACACTGGTGGCAAGCGATGACTTGCTCAGTGGCCGGCTGATCCCGGTCCTGCCTGAATACGCGTTGTCATCCTTCAACTTTTCCGCCGTGTATCCGGCGACCCAGCGCCGGGCTTTGAAGGTGCGCACGCTGATTGATTTCCTGGTGGAAAACTTCGGTGACGAGCCTTGCTGGGACAAGCCTTTGCTGGCGCGCGGCTGGGTGCGTTAGTGAGGTGCCTGGCCTGCCAGTGTTTGCGTTTGGCGAACACTGTTGTCGCCGGTGCAGTCATTGTTGCCAAGGGATGTGCGACGTATCGTTGACCCACTGTGACAACAACAAGACGGTGAACACCATGGGTAGCACTGCAATCGAAACGATCTTCGGCTCGCTGGACAAATACGACAAAGGCTCGGTTGAAATCATCAAGGGCCAGGCCAGTCACTATGCCTTTTCAAATATTTTTGAAGTGGCGCAAAAGTCCGCGCCTTACGAAAAAGTCGTGGTCGGCCTCAACCTCGGCTACGTCATTGAAACCCTGCGTGCCGAAGGCCAGTCGCCTTGGTTCACGGCCGCGCACGACGAATTCGCCATTGTCATGGATGGCGAGGTCCGCGTGGATTTTCTCAAGCTCGATGCGCCGTTGACCGCCGGCGAGGGCACGCAATTGGCCGGCGAGCTGCCGGCGGGCAAACCGATGGGGTATGTGCTGCTCAAGCGGGGTCACCAGTGTGTGCTGCCCGCCGGCACGGCATACCGCTTCGACAGCCGCCACCCGGGGGTGATCTTGCAGCAAACCATCAAGGGCGTGTTGTCGGTCGAGAAGTGGGCAGACATCTGCCTGCAGTGACCTGCCTTGTTGCCTTGTGACAAGCGCCATCAGCCCAATAAGAGGAATGCCGTCATGGCCATGCTTGAAAAAACTGTCGACCTGCCATCCTTTGCCGACCACGACGTCCAGGCCAGCGCGCCCCATGCGGTCACCGGCTATTGCACCTTTACGCTTGGCGCCTTCGAGCTGTCACGCGATGAATACTTTGCCCGGATTACCTGGCCCGCCAAGGGGCAGACCCGCTCGCACCTGATGCCCATCGACGCCTTTTTGCGCGCCATGATGCGAGACGTGGCCTGGGGCTTTTTCTACGGCTGGGTCAACTTCGACCACGTTATCGGGACCCGCAATTATTACGGCAAAGTCGATCTGTACGCCGGTACATTCAATGGCACGCTCAAGGCGGCGGGCGTCAATTACACCGAGAATTTTGAAACGCCGTTGATCATGGCGACCTTCAAAGCCATTTTGTACGACTGGACCAATGCCACCTTCGATCCGTTCGCGGCACCGGAAGAAACCGGAACCGCATTCGGGCGCAAGAACGGTCACAACATCGAGGCCATCGAGCGTTTTCGCATTGCCACCAAGCGCATGCCCGGGCTGGCGGATGATTCGCCACTGCGTAACGACCTGCCGGTCAACCGTCAATTCAGCGATGTGGACCAGGACGAACCACAAGTGCATGCCGCCGCGGGTTTCGAGGGGCAACTGCATGCCTTCAGCCTGTTCAAGTACCTGTCGCGTTCCGATGTGACCTGGAACCCCTCGGTGACCTCGGTGTGCAAGGCCAGCCTGTTTTGCCCAACGACGGAGGAGTTCATCCTGCCGGTGTTCCATGGCAATGACCGGGTCGAGTGGTTCCTGCAACTGTCCGACGAAATCATCTGGGACGTGGGCGACAAGGAGGACGGCAGCCCGCGAGCCCGCATCACCATGCGCGCCGGCGATATCTGCGCCATGCCGGCAGACATCCGTCACCAGGGGTATTCGACCAAGCGCTCAATGCTGCTGGTGTGGGAAAACGCGACCCCCGATCTGCCGCAACGCTATGAAAGCGGCGAGCTCAAACCCTACCCGATCGAGTTCTAGGGCTTCGCGCCTGGCCCGGCACCTGCCGGGCCATGTTCTCCAGAATCACGTCGTCAGACGCTGTGCCGGTGGCACGGTGTGAGGAAAGTATTATGCAAAATAAGCTCTATATCGATGGCCGATTCGTGGATGCGCTCGCCGGTGGCACCATTGACGTGGTGTCGCCCCATGACGGTTCGTTGATCACCCGTGTCGCCGCCGCCGAAGCAGCTGACATCGATCTTGCCGTCGCCGCCGCCCAGCGTGCGTTTGCGCCCTGGGCGGCGCTGGGCGCCGCCGAGCGCGGGCGCTTGTTGCTCAAGCTGGCGGACAGGATCGAAGCATGCGCTGAAGAACTGGCGCAGCTTGAGTCGCTGAACACCGGCCACCCGATTCGTGATTCCCGGGGCCTCGATGTGCCGCGTACGGCGGCCTGTTTCCGCTACTTCGGGGGGATGGCCGACAAGATCGAAGGCGCCGTGATTCCAGTGGAGGCCGGGTTCCTCAATTATGTGCAGCGCAAGCCGATCGGTGTGGTCGGGCAGATCGTGCCGTGGAACTTTCCGCTGATGTTCACCAGTTGGAAAATGGGGCCGGCCCTGGCGGCCGGCAACACCATCGTTATCAAACCCTCTGAAATCACGCCGCTATCGACCTTGCGCATTGTCGAGCTGATGACCGAGGTGGGGTTCCCCAAGGGCGTGGTCAACGTTGTGCCGGGTTATGGCCATACCGCCGGCCAGGCCCTGGCAGAGCACCCGGGTGTGGGCAAGATTGCCTTTACCGGGTCGACATCGACCGGTCGCCGGATCGTGGAGGCGTCAACCGGCAACCTCAAGCGCATTCAGCTGGAACTGGGCGGCAAGGGCGCCAACATTGTGTTTGAAGATGCCAATCTGGACGCGGCGGTCAACGGCGCCGCCTGGGCGATCTTTCACAACCAGGGCCAGGCCTGCATTGCCGGTTCGCGCCTGATTCTGCACAAGAATATTGCCGAGCGCTTTCTTGAGCGTTTTATCGCGCTGGCCGAATCCATTCGCCTGGGCGACCCGATGGACCCGGCGACCGAAATGGGGCCATTGACCTCGGCCCTGCACCGTGACCGCGTGCTGGCTTATGTCGATATTGCGCTGGCGCAGGGCGGCAAAATCCTCACCGGTGGCAAGGCGCCCGATGATCCGGCATTGGCCAACGGCTTCTATGTGCAGCCGACGGTTATCGAGGCGTCGCCTGAGGACCGCGTGTGCCAGGAGGAGGTGTTCGGCCCCTTCGTCACGGTCATGCGTTTCAGCACCGATGAAGAGGCGCTGGCCATCGCCAATAGCACCGAGTACGGGCTGGGGAGCGGCCTGTGGACGCAGGACCTGACCCGGGCCCACAAAATGGCCAATGCCATCCACGCCGGTATGTGCTGGATCAACTGCTACAAGCGCGTCAGCCCCGGCAGCCCCTTTGGTGGCGTCGGCCAATCGGGCTACGGCCGGGAAATGGGCTTTGAGGCGATCCATGATTACACCGAGGCGCGATCGGTCTGGGTCAATGTCGACGCCAAAATCCCTCCTCACTTCAAACGCTGAGGTTTGCCATGCATTCTTTTGTGTACCAAAGCCTGCCGACCCGTGTGGTGTTCGGCTGGGGCAAGCTCTCGGCGCTGGCCGAAGAGATCGAGCGTCTGGGGGCCAAGCGCGCGCTGATTCTCACCACGCCGGAACAACAGGGGCTTGGCGAGCGGGTAGCGGCGCTGCTGGGGGAGCGTGCGGCCGGTATCTATCCCAAGGCGGTGATGCATGTGCCACTGGAGGTGGCGCAAGCGGCGCGCCTGGAGGCGGCCCGTCTTGGGGCCGATTGCTGCGTAGCCATTGGCGGCGGCTCGACCATTGGCCTGGGCAAGGCGATTGCGATGGAGTCGGGCTTGCCGATCGTCGCCGTGCCGACGACCTATGCGGGTTCGGAAATGACCCCGATTTACGGGCTGACCGAAAATCGCTTGAAGAAAACCGGGCGCGATCCCAGGGTTTTACCCAAGACCGTCATCTACGACCCGCAACTGACACTGAGCCTGCCAACGCAGATTAGCGCGTGCTCCGGCATGAACGCCATGGCCCATGCGGTGGAAGCGTTGTATGCCGAAGACGCTAACCCGATCATCGGCTTTATGGCCGAGGAGTCCATTCGCTCCCTGGCGCAGGCCTTGCCGGGCGTGGTCAAGGACCCCAATGACCCACACGCCCGCAGCCAGGCGTTGTATGGGGCGTGGTTGGCCGGTATTTGCCTGGGGTCGGTGGGGATGGCCCTGCACCATAAGCTTTGCCATACCCTGGGCGGGACGTTCAACCTGCCCCATGCCCAGGCTCACGCGATCGTCCTGCCCCATGCCGCGCATTACAACCGGCAGGCGGCTGCTGGACCTTTACAGCGGGCTGCCCGTGCCTTGGGGGGCAATGAGGCCGCAGAGGTGGGGGAACTGTTGTACGCCTTGAACCAACAACTGGGGGTTCCCCTGGCCCTGGCTGAAATCGGCCTGCCTGAGCACGGACCGGCCGAAGCGGCGCAAATCGCCTGTGCCAGCCCGTACTACAACCCGCGACCGTTCGAGCGCCAGCCCATCGAGGCGCTGTTGACGCGGGCCAGGAACGGACTGGCGCCAGCCGATTGATCACAGGTGGCGTCTTCTCAGTCATTTCGGAGTAACCACAATGAGCGATCACAACACCGACCTTGAGGCGCAGATTTCCCAGCAGGTGCTGAACAGTTTCGACAATACCCCCGATGCGCGCTTCAAGCAGATCATGCACAGCCTTGTTCGCCATCTGCATGGGTTTGTCCGCGAGGTTGAACTGACCGAGCGCGAATGGCTGGACGGGATCCGCTTCCTGACGGACACCGGGCACATGTGCGATGGCCAGGTGCGCCAGGAATTTATTCTGTTGTCCGATACCCTCGGTGTGTCGATGCTGGTCGATGCGATCAACCACCGACACAGCATCGATGCCACGCAAACCACGGTGTTCGGGCCGTTCTATATCGAAGGCATGCCTGAGCGGGCCTACGGCGAAAACATGGCATTCACCCCGGGCCAGAGGGCACTGGTGCGCGGGCGTGTGGTGGACGCCCATGGCAACCCCCTGGCCGGTGCCGTGCTGGACGTTTGGCAGACGGCTGAAAATGGCATGTATTCGGGCCAGGATCCAGAGCAGCCTTTGGGCAACCTGCGAGGGCGTTACCGCACCGATGCCGATGGCTATTTTGCGATCTGCACGATAGTCCCGGTGTGTTATCCGATCCCCACCGACGGCCCCGTCGGCCGCATGCTCAAGGCTGCCAACCGCCACCCATGGCGCCCCGCGCACCTGCATTTCCTGATTGAGCAACCGGGCTATCGCACACTGGTGACCCACTTGTTCAATCGGGATGATCCGTACCTGGAGTCTGACGCGGTGTTTGGCGTCAAACAGTCCTTGCAGGTGATCTATGAAGATCGGGTGACCCATGACGATGTGTCCTCCCGACTGGGGATCGCCTTGCCGTTCAAGCGTGCGAGTTATGAATTTGTCATGGAGGCCGAGTAAGCCATGGCGCAGCTGTTTGCGATATTCGCCTCTGACCACCCCGACTCCCTGGCCTTGCGCCAGCGATTGCGCCCCAGTCATCAAGCGCACTTGCGGGCAACCCAGGCACATCGGGTGGTGGTGCGGTTTGGTGGGCCGACCCTCGATGACGGCGGTGTCAACATGAACGGCACGCTCTTGGTCATCGAAGCCGGCAGCCTGGCCGACGTGAAAGCATTCGTTCAGGACGACCCCTATGTCCAGGGCGGGTTGTTTGCCTCGCTGCAGATCCGCCCTTGGCATTGGAGCCTGGGCAACCCACACCTTCAGGACCCGACATGAGCGGCATCACGTTGTGCCAGTTGGAAGACATCGCCGATGGCGGTGCCCTGGGGTTGCCCGGGCATCAGCACCTGCACCCCTCGGGCCTGGTGGCGGTGCGCCAGGGCCGGGAGGTGTGGGTGTACATCAATCGCTGCCCGCACTTTTCGGTGCCGCTCAACTATCACCCGCAACGGTTCTGCACCTATCAAGGCAACCTGTTGATGTGTGCTCACCACAGCGCGATGTTTCGTTTCAAGGATGGCGCCTGTATCGATGGGCCCTGCAAAGGGGCGCAATTGGTTCCCGTCGCGGTGCGTCGGGTGGGCGAGCGTGTCGTACTGGATGTCTGAGAGGGTTGTGCCAATGGCCAGAGGGGCCTGCTTCGATCAATAAAACCAACAATAATAAGGTGAATCCATGTGCAAGCTTTCGCGTTTTGTGTGGTTGCTGTTCCTGTCGATGGCATCACTGATCTGCCAGGCAGAAGGGGCGAAACGTCCCAATGTCTTGCTGATCGTTGCCGATGACCTGGGCTTTTCCGACACCCAACCCTTTGGCGGTGAAATCGCCACGCCGAACCTGCAGCAATTGGCGCAGGAAGGCGTCCGCCTGGGGGACTTCTATGCCGGGCCGACGTGTTCGTTGAGCCGCTCGATGTTGCTGTCCGGCATCGACAATCATCAGTCAGGGTTTGGCACGATGGCCGAATACCGTAACCGGCCAGCAAACACACCTTTCTGACCCCACCGCCAAAGGCGATGGTGTCCACCTATTTAAGTGGACACCACTTCTAGCCTTTTAAGAGGGTCTTTCATGCAGCCACAACGCCGTTCCTA
>NZ_MNPU01000078.1 GCF_001983165.1 Pseudomonas gessardii
TCGGTTGATCAAGCAGGCAATCCTGCGCAAGCTGAGGCCTTGGGCATGACTAACTTGAATGGTGGCACGCTCTTCAACGCTGAGTTCGGAATAAGACATAGGGCAGCACCGTACCGGAAAGGTCAGGTGTTGCACTCAGTTTTTGCCGCCGCCCTTCATCTAGTTTCTGAGGTTTGATGATTGAGCCCTCACAGCTCAAGCAGGTCGTAAAGTCACCAAGAAGATAGGAATCGCACTCCCCAACTTTAGTGCAACCACCGAGCAGCGTTGGGCGATATCGGAGGTGACCATTAGCGACCCGCTTCATCGTTTCAGCGCGCACATCAGCAATTTGAGCCTCCCCGCTTTCAAGGCGCTGACGCTGCTTATTGATGTAACTTCCAACGCCTCCAAAGAGAGGTATGTTTTCTCCCAGAACCTCCGTCAGAATGTCATAGGCGACACTCATCGGCATTCCCATCTGAAACTCATACGCCATGTGATTCTGGGGTAGAACGAACTCTTTCTTCTCCGAATCGTAATAGCCAAAGATAGTTTTGAGATTTTCAAAATTGTTGGCATAGTAGCGCGCCATCTGTAACGTCATGTGTTTGTACTGTTTCTTCAAGCTAGGCAGTGATATAAAGCCGCTACTGCTACCATAAAATGCCAGTGAGCGTCGAAACTGATGACTAGTTAAATTCCAAGGCATGCCAACGGCAAAAGAGTTTTCAGCAGAAAAATCTCTTCCTGGGTCGGTGGCCGCAAGCTCAGCCAAATCCGACTGTTCAATCAGAATTGATGTTGCCAGTGATTCAGGCTTTGCTTCGACCCTCCAAATCGTAACGCCAACCTCTATATCGCCTTTTCTCACAATGATTGATGGATTAAGGAAAAGCGGCATATCATTGACATCAGTCTTATAAATTTTTGAAAGACCTCGGCAGATTGCCTGCCCCACCTTGACCGCCTTAATTACGTCTTCAGTGGCAAGCCAAGCCTCGACTTGCCTGTACCCTTCAAATTTTGTCGTGGTGGATATAAGATCAACCATCCTTGCTCGATCTCGGACAACACCCCGACTATCCGTCGTATCAGGAACAACGACAGACTGTGAAAGACAATTATACGGAAGTCTCGCGACCTCTTGATCGCGCATCCCTGTATAGGTGTGGATAATAGTTTTAATAATATACTGGACCTTAGCTAACGCTAACGACAACCCCATTCGCTCTTTACAGATAAAATCCCCAGCAAAAACGCTATTCAACTGGTGCTGCGCAATAGCTTCCTCAAATATAGGCCGGACATCCCGCTTCGAAACCTTCATAGTGCAGCGTTGAAAATTGATACTTGTGCCGTAAACTCTATCCTCAAAGGAGGCAATAAACTCCTCAAGAGAATCAATACCAGAAAAAATCTGATCAACCCTATCACCGAGAATATTTATTATCTCAAGATAGATACGAGTTGGTATAACAGGGTGCTGCAATCCTTCCCTATACCCTTCCAATCCGAAATCCACATCAAAAACACCCTGAATTCGATACCCAAGGCGTTTCTCCCCTACCGAAACTAAGTGCCGCAGCAGCGCACGAAGCTTCTTGACCTTACTCTGACACATCTTACATTCCCTGAGGAAGGCAGCAAGATATACCGGAATAGTAAAAAGTTGCTGGAGTGACAACACCCCGACCATTTCTCTATCCCTCTGCGCATAACAATACCGAACGGCAGAGCGAAGAACAGTATAATACTGTAACAAAGAAGACGGGCTAAGCCGACCAATATGCCCCGCACTTACATAAAAAATAAGGCAGAAAAAAATATATTTTACTTCATTTATCAAGCGCCGCCGTTCAACGCCCTCACCATCCAACATGCCGTCAAACCGAAACAAATTAACTCTGTTCGCGCTAAGGCGATAAGGATTGAAATCCCACACATCATCCCCATAGACCGCTGTAGCATTCCCATCTCTATCGCGACACATCACAAAGCTATCAGGAGGGACGCCGTCCTCTTCATCATAAGGATCCGGTGGAACAGAGCCGACTCCCGCCACGCCAGAGAACAAATCACTAAAAAACGTAGAACTCAAAATACCACCCCCACCTTCTCATAACGTTGCAAGCGCCTCTCCCAAAAAGGCGTCAGATCGCCCAATTTTTGCACTCTGTACTTAACTTCAGCGACTAGGGTCGAACTCTCCTTTGAGCGCTCGGAGACAGCTTCAAGGATAAACTCAATGCGAATAGAAAGGTCCTTGAATAGCCTTTCGGCATGCTGTAAATCTGCGGTAGTTTTCCTCACTGCGTTAGCAACGTACTGAAGACTTAGGAGTTTGTGAACATCCTCTTCATCCGCATGACACATATAGTTCTCACAATAGAGGCACCCGTACTGCGTCTCGCAATTCGGTTGAATCGGCACTTCCTCGCGTGTTTGCACTGGATGATTGAAGTCTTCGCAGTGCCCTACAACAGTGGCAGCCTCCTCCTTGGCACCACGCTCTCGAACCACCTCCGCAGCCTTGCGCACAGCTTCCCAGTAGATACCGAACTCCTGCTCTTGCCGTTCCACCGTGGTTTCTGAGTAATTTGATGCATTCGTACGCTGTGAATGATTCAGCGACTCGGCTACTAATGATGGCGAAACTCTCAATTCATGTAAAACCAAACTCTTGAACTTTCTTACCGCAGATGCTGGGATATTCTTCGCATCAGGTGGCAAATACACTCCTCTAAGCCGCCTAAAAAATGCACTAGAAAAATTCTCGTTCAACTGACTATATTCTCCAGAATAGACCCCATCCTTACGCATTCTGAAGAAAAGATACTCGCAGCTCTGTCCGTTAAGCATCCATTGTCTTAGCTTCAAATAGGCTCTTAGCAACTGAAGCCCCTTTCTACCGATTGGATAGCGCGTCGTCCTTCCCTTCGCCCGAAACTTCACCGCCGTCAACTCTTTCTTTATCGCCGACCGCTCAATTTCAAGAGCTTCTGCATATTCAAACTGCACAAACTCGCTAGGATTTGCCCCTGTAATCAAAATAAAAAGACATGCATATGCACTGGCAGACATGGATGCCAAACGCATCCTTTGCTCATGCCGAAGATCCGTATTCGCTTCATCTATGGTTTTTTGCGTATCGCCAAGCGACCGGCGAATTATATCCAGCTTACTAACTCGTGCTCCACTAGCCATATATTCTTCTGGCGTAGCCACCCGTGCTTCCACGAGATTAAGGCAGTGAAGCCTCTTACCATTCGAATACGGGGTTAGCGTCGCGCCATAAATAGGGAAAACTACAGCCTCTAGACCTGAAAATTTAACCCGACAGGGGAATGGCTCCCCGCTCATGACAAAAGAACTAAATCGAGACGCAACATCAATGCAGACATTTATGTAGCTTTTTACATTATCTTCTCTCGGAGGCTCAGGGCTTTTCCGGTTCGCCTTAATACCAGGCACGCCTCTTGTAATATAATCAGCACCATCTTTGAAGTGAAGACCAATAAGAAGCTTAAATGCCCTCTGACGAGCAAAGCAACTGATTGGCTTTAACTTCCCCAGAGCCAAAATTTGATGCAGAAGAAATTCTCTAAATCCTTTGTATGCCACCCTAGCAGACTTTACATTGTCGAACGCGTCTACATGCCCACTGGCATCACACCAATCCAATACAAACTTAAAACTTTTAAACTCACCAAGGATGCTTCTATCTCTTAATCCACCAGTATTGAAATAATCACCAATGGTTCTTACCAGCATCCTCCGACCACTAATGAACGATCCAATAACAACTGGAACCCCTTCCCTGCATGACCTGACTCCCATGTACCTAACCGAATAGGCAAATGAACCTATATCAATAGGGCTTTTAATGGCACGAGGATCAAGCTTCAATCGCAAACGCTCTGGATACAGAAAATCTTGTCCTAGCTGAGACAAGGTGACCACATCCGTTTCACGGATAACCATTTGGTCCAAATCACTCATTAGCGCTCTCCAATCTCAGATCACTGTAGTCTCCGAATCCGAAAATCTCATCTTCGTAAAGCTCTTGAGCAGCCAACTTATCAGAGTGCAATCGAAAGAGCTTCAGATAATTCTCTGTCGTTTCTCGATTTGAATGATACAGGCGCCTCTGAACAAGTGAAACCTCCTCACCATATTGCAAGCGCCCCGACGCCAATAACGGCAGCAAATGCTGATACAACTGAAAAGCAAAGGTTGCCCTTAACCAATGATACGTAAAACCAAGAGGAAATTCTTTTGATGCATACTTAATCAATTTTCGTTTTATGGTTTCGGTCACCTGCCCCGTCGGCCTTGACTTAACCTCTAAATAACGCGGATCACTTTCCGCCATGTAATAGCAATTACCTTGATCAGATAGAAACACATACATATCGTCATCATTCAACGCTTCAAGACTGCTATGCTCTTTCTTTAATTTCTCGCGCAACAATCCCCGTCTCTTGACTGCCATAGGACTGCTAGCAAAAACCTTCAGGTCATCAGCCAGTTGCTTCGGTACATGAAGCATCTGAGGCTTATCGCGTTTGGTATCAATACCAGTCCCAGGCCCCACATGCAGATGGTATGTTTTGTCACGATGAAGATTGTCCTCTGTAAAACCCTCAAGGTGCTTCATACGTAAGGTCAGGACTGTCTGCTTCCGCGCGCCAGTCATCAATGCAACAAGAAGTATCAGTCGTTCCTGCTGCGACCAATTTCTCTCATCATCTATTATCGCCAACAACTCGGAAAGCTGTTCATTGGTGAGCGGTCTTAAATCTTCACCATCGTCACGGACAAAGCCAATGGGAACATTACTTTCCTTAGACGTTGGAAGCGTCTGGCTGCGCTTTTCAACTTCAATCATCCTGGCTCCGCGACCACTTTCCAGCAAGAGCCTAACTTTCTTTACCGTATCAACGCGCTCCATATCAATTTCATAGTGCCAATTCAACGAAACAAACTTAATGAAATCATATACGATATTTGTATATTGGTTAATTACCGCAGGAGACTTTCCGCCATCATCAATCAAATGCCTGAAATAGCGGTATGTTGGTCTAAGCGGTGGTCGCTTGCCGGAAAAGTCTTTCCAATCAATCTCCTGATCCTCACAGAACAACAGGTAGTCTAAGAGCCTGCTTGCAGTGCGACGGGCCTTGTCTGTCGGCCTAGTCCGTGCATGCTTATTTTTGACGAGGTTAAGAAGATATGAGTTCGCCTCGATCCACGGCAGACCGCAGCGATGGAACAACACAGGGAAGTTGTACACATCGCGCTCGCCGTTCTTGCTACCAAACTCATTGACCTGGAATAGTTCAATGGGTGGCTGAGTGGCTACCAAGAGCGTGGGGGTCGCTCCACGAGGTTTGTTAGAAACGTACAGATCAGCAAAAGCATCCCGCACTCGAGGGACAATGACCAGCCTGCCTGTATGAGCAGAGTTCTCGTATGACGACATGTGCACATCCGCCTCTCAATGCGTAGATGCGTCAATGTTCACAGTTACGAGATGAATATCAATCCTTTTTTGTCAATCCTTTTTTGTTAAGTGATTCAACCCAAGGGTCTAACTTATGGAATAGCTTGGGATACCGCCCCTTCAGATCCTTCTTCACCTCGGCGTAGGTACTGCGCCAGAAGTTCGCCAGATCCTGGGTCACCTGCACCGGCCGCCGCGCGGGCGACAGCAGGTGCAACTTCACCACCTGCCGCCCACCGGCAATGCGCGGGGTATCGGCAAGGCCAAACAATTCCTGCAAGCGCACCGCAAGAATCGGTGGTTGCTCACTGTAGTCCAGGCGCACCGATGAGCCCGAGGGTACTTTCAAATGATGGGGCGCCAGTTCGTCCAGGCGCTGGGGCAGCGGCCAGGGCAACAGGTTATGCAGGAAGCTGGAGATATCCAGGTGGGCGAAATGGCTCAAGCGCGAGACCTTGCCCAGGTACGGCATCAGCCACTGCTCCAGGCTGGCGAGCAAGGCGCTGTCGCTGACGTCGGGCCATTGGCCGGGTTGGCCGGCGTCCAACTGGCGCAGCAGCATGACACGGGCCTGCCACTGGCGCAGTTCCGGGGTCCAGGGCAGCAGTTCCAGGCCTTTGCGCCGCACCAGGTTGACCAGCGCCTGGCTGCGGGCAGATTCGTCGAGGCCGGTCAGCGCCTCGCGGCTGAGTACCAGTTCACCGACCTTGCGCTGGCGTTCGGCGCGCAACACGCCTTCGCGCTCGTCCCAATCCAAGTGGTCGAAACTGCGCACCTGTTCGGCCAACACCGAATCGAACAGCGCCGGGTCGAAGTCGGCGGCCAGGTAGATCCGCTCTTCACGCTGGCCCTGACGGCTGCCCAGGTCGGCGATCACCAGCCACGGTTGCTTCATCAGGCTGTCGGCTTCGGCAAACAGCGCTGCACGCCCGTTGGCCAGGCGATATTCAGCGCCCCCGGCGCGGCGCTGCTGGGCCACCCGGTCCGGGTAAGCCAGCGCCAGCAAGGCCCCCAGCCAGCGCGGATGCTCGGGATCGGCCACCGGTTGCGCAGCCTGCCCCCTTAGATAACCGCGATATTGCCGAGCCAGTTGCCTGGCCCGCTGTACGCCGCCTTGAGTGCCACGGGCGCGCTCTTCGCCAGACAACAACGCCAGGCGACTGTGCAAGTCCGCGCCCGCACCGCGCAAGATGTCGCGCTCACCCAGTAGCGCGGCGACATCACTCGCCATGCTCGCCAGCCCCAGGTCCTGCCCGCGCAACAACAAATGGGCGATGCGCGGGTGCGCCGGCAGGCTGGCCATTTTCTGCCCGTGGGCGGTCAGGCTCCCGTCCTTCAGCGCGCCCAAACGTTCGAGCAAGTCCTGGGCCTGGGCATAGGCGGCGGCGGGCGGCACATCGAGCCACACCAGTTGCGTCGGCGTCACGCCCCAGCGCGCCAGCTGCAGGGCCAGGCCGGCCAGGTCCGCCGAGAGGATCTCTGCGCTGCTATAGGCCGCCAGCCCTTCATGCTGGTCCTCGGACCACAACCGATAGCACACGCCCGGCTCCAACCGCCCGGCCCGCCCCGCGCGTTGCGTGGCACTGGCGCGGGAGATGCGCTGGGTGTCGAGGCGGCTCATGCCGCTGCCGGGGTCGAAACGCGGGACCCGCGCCAGCCCGGCATCGATCACCACCCGCACGCCATTGATGGTCAGGCTGGTCTCGGCAATGTTGGTGGCCAGCACCACCTTGCGCTTGCCCGCCGGCGCCGGGTCGATGGCCGCCCGCTGGGCGGCCAGGTCGAGTTCGCCATGCAACGGGCACAGCAGCACATCGCCGCGCTCACCCAGGGCATCCGCCAACTGTTGATGGACCCGGCGAATCTCCGCCTGCCCCGGCAGGAACACCAGCACGCTGCCGGTTTCGTCGTGCAGGGCTTCGAGGATGGTCTGCAGCACCCGCGGCTCGATAAATTCACCGGGCTGGAACGGCCGGCCCCAGCGCATCTGCACCGGGTACATGCGCCCTTCACTGCGCAGGATCGGCGCGTCGTCCAGCAGACCCGACAGGCGTTCGCCCTCAAGGGTGGCGGACATCAGGAGGATTTTCAGCGGCTGCTCGTCACGCAACAGCTCGCGGCCGTTGAGGCTCAGGGCCAGCGCCAGGTCGGCGTCGAGGCTGCGTTCGTGGAGATTGCCACTTGCACAAACTTATCAAAGATGTAAAAAATGTAGTTATTACAGTGGATTGAATGGATTTGTACGGATGGAAAACACTTTGACAATCATCAAGGAAATGCAGTGTTTGCCTTTCTATCCGATCACAGCGATCCCTCCTGACGTCCTGGAGCTCATGCAGCGTTCTTTCGATGCTTTAGCCACACGTTCCAATACAAAGGCTGGCAACCTCATTCCCGTTTTCGATGCCTACTGTCATGTGACCGCTACGCCCATCACCTACCTGTCACTTTCGAACGCGGGATTCGAAAAAGTCATCCAAGGCTTTTTGGGGGCCCTCGATGGCGACTCGCTAGTTCCCGTGGGATATCAAGCCAGGAGGGAGTACCAGCGGAGCTTCGTCAAGCTAATGATCAAGATGCGTGAAGAGATTCCGATGCTGCCGGAACTCACCACCGCAGACTGGCAACCTAAGCTCTACCAGCACGTGTGGCAGGAGATGCAACATCACCTGGATCCTATTGCTCTGCGGTACTGGAATGGCTGGACGGTTCAAGGCCGCAATGGAAAAAACGGGTACGTGCCCATTGCTTATTTGTGGAACTCTCATGGCCATGAGTTCGCTGAAAGTGTGTACGAACACTACAGCAACAACATGTCGAAAAAGTTGAGCCCATCCCATTCTGACTTCAATACATTTGTCTATTATCTCGCGAACAACGAAGAACGCTGGCCAATCTCGACATTCCAAAATCCAGTGGAAATCAGGCGACTATTCGTTGACTTCATGTTCCACAGTTTCACACAGGCATTAGAAAACGGTACAGACTTAGATAACCGAAGCCGCTCCTACTCAAAATTTGTATTCTCAATGGATGAGGTTTTTCTGCAATCCGGAATTTGGGCTAAGCCATTCTCGGGCGCTCTACCCAGGCCAATTTCAAAGTCGACGTCAGGTACAAAGACAAATACCAAACAGAAAGCTGACGGAACAGTTGTAAAGGACAAATTGATTACAGAAGTTCCTATGCACCTTACCGATAGCGAAGCTATCGAAATTCTGTTCAAAAACATCCATGAAGACAACGCGCTCGTTTTGAAATGGGCGAGACATCGACTGCAAAAAGCCAAAGAAGCATACGAGGCCTGCGTAGAGCGTGGGCAACGAGGAACTGTTATCACCGGTGGTAACAGCAACGCAAAAACTATCGACGAAGTTGGCGCAGAAAATATATGTGCGACCTTCCTAAAAAAAGGGATCACATATTTCAAGAACAACTTAAAGAGCATCCTGGGCAAAGCTCCCAAAGGCGAAGCCTATAAGCTTCTTGGCATTCCCAGCGTAGAGACCGTCTTCGCTCTACAGATGCTATTGATCCACGGACATCCAGATGTCACCGACGCGTTTTTCTTGGGCCTAGAACTTTATGATAAGCGAGGCGACCTAACAGCGCTCACAAAAACAGAGTCGGGCGCCTATCAATTGACCGGATATAAAGACAGGGCTGGCGGCCATAATAGTGAGAGAAAGATCCTGCTATCGGATGAAGAGACCGAGTGGGTACAGCTTACGCTTTCCATGAACCAAGTATTGCGAGACGAGCTTCGAGCAGCAGGTAACGACGAGTGGCGATATATGTTCCTTCACACCGCAGGACGATTTGCTACACCGTCTAAGCCAGAGTCCATTAAGCTGAATGATAAAACCATTAAGTTCAGACGTGAAATGGTTGAAGAGTTCATGGTTCTTGGAAATCGTAGCGACTTCGCGACCGTGCGCTTCATTTCTAGGCTGTCAGTCACAGCATTTCGCGCTTCCGCAGCCGTCGAGATCTTCCTGCGTGATCACGACGTTGAGGAGATGGCCAGGGCGTTGGGCCACAAGGGATACACCTCCACACTGCTTAGCAGCTACTTGCCAGAGCCCATCCTGGCCTTCTTCCAGACACGCTGGATCCGTCTGTTTCAGCGCGGGATTATCTGCCGCGCTATGAAAGACAGCCCGCGCCTGCTAGAAATCGCCCACTTCGCAAGCATGGAGGAGCTCCATAAATTCCTGGAAAACCACGCATTGCGGGAAATCCCGGAGCACTTGCAGAACCCTGACTATCTCAAGACGCCCGCAGCCGCAGCCAACGATTCTGATGCTGACAAGCCTGGCCAGGTGATCGTTTCGATCGATACCGGCGTGCTCACGGCCCTGCTGTCGCTAAAAGCCGCCGTTGTCGAAGCAACCAAGACAAACCCAACAGGCAGGCAGCTCTGCTCGAAGGCCATCTACTGGGCGCGCTTCACGGATCTGGTGGTCAAAGATATTGAGGAAGGCCTGGACAGCGACTTGATTGATCACCTCGAAGCCGCTCAACAGCACGCCAATGCCGCTCACATGGAAGACCTGATCTATGCAACTGCCTCCTGAGCTCGACTTCCTTGCCCCCTTCTTGGTTGAGGCCTCAGAGGCGTATCGCTACGCGTCTTGGCTGCTGAATGACTTCGACGCAGAGGTTTGGGAGTACAGCTTTGGCTACAAAAAGCCCAAGAACCTTGATTGGCGGGTGCAGTTGGGTGATGGAAGTCTGCTGACGGATGCCAAAAACCGAAATCTTCTGCTGGGCTTCAAGTACTACCTAACGTCCTGCACTCGTGACGATTCGGGCTATCTTCAGGAGACAAATGAAGTCCAGGGCCAGCAGCTTCAGCGCTTCTGTCATGCATGCCACATCCTGGATTACTTGCTGATTAATGGCAAACGCTACCGATTAGCAAAGTATGGCCTGGAAGGTCTTACTGCCGGAAACTTGATAGAGATTCTTGAAACGCTCGCTGACACTCCACTCATTGCGGAGTCGGTGTACAACTGGCGTGAACGGCTGCGAAATTACTGCCTGGAGCTTGTCGAAGCTACCAGCCCTATCGCATTGGCCGAACTGATTCAGGCCATGCCCCAAATTGCCGAGATTTCCGATGAGCAGCGTGTCGAAAATAACCTTGGGATTGCTTGTGAGCTGATTCCTAAAGTTCGCGCCGCGCTCTACCTTAAAGGTTTCTACCACAAGCAGGTGGGGGGCAACCAACCGAACACCACTCAGCTATCGCAGGAGATCTATCTAGAGACCCTTTGGGGGAAAAACCAACCCAAAGTGATGTATGACATCCTCATTTATAATGATGACTCATCGCAGTTTGATCGTGAGTTTCCAGGTGCGCCTGTAACCAGCGGCGCCCGAGAAAAAATGCGCGATTCTGCATACGTTACTTACCGGCGCGCGGTTTATCAGCTAGGCGTGCTTCATGAACTGGAGTTGCCAGCCCCCAGGGAAGAAGCCCTCATTAAGGCGGAAAAATTCCAGCCTGATCTGTCGACCATCGGGCGCTTCCGCACCCTTCCGTCCGAAATAGTCTTCACGGGACTGCGCCAGGCAATCGAGTTTCACCTCGACCATGGCCAGGAGCTTACCAGGGCGTTTTGCCGGATCGCGCTGGAGTGCCGCAAGCGCAAGGTTTCCCCGAGCGCCCTGACAGCATCAGAGGTTCAACAGCTGGTAGGGCCCAAGCTGGCAGCACTCGGTGTAAGCAAGCTCTGCTTGGCTATGAATTCGGTGAACAACGGGGCATACCAGAGCAATATCAAGGGCACCAAAGAATCCTATTTTGAGAGCCTGCGGGCCAATAATGGCCTCTATGAGCTTCTGGGCGTCTACGTAGGCTGCGTACAGCTGACTGTGGGAATCCTGATGGCACGCAGGGTCAGCGAGCTGTACGAGTTGAACGCCAAAGACTGCCTCGATGAGACCGAGGGATGGCTGCTGTTCCGGAACGCAAAAAGCACACGGCACTTGTTTGGCATGCGCCGCCGAGAGGCTAGGCCGATCGAGCCGATCGCAGCAGATATGATCAAGACACTCATTCGAATGCAGAAGGTGCTCCGTCGTATTGGCTACATCCCGAAACTTCAAAAGCTCTTTTCTGTTCCGAACTTCAAGGGTGCAGCGAAACTGACAGACTCCAGTGCCTACGTATACAACCGCAACCTGGATCTCTACTGCGACTATTTTGAGACCCCGCTGACGGCTAAGGGGGAACGACACTACTTCCGCCAGCATCAGATGCGCCGGTTCTTCGCGATGCTGTTCTTCTACTGCGGCAGCTTCGCCAAGCTCGATACGCTGCAATGGATGCTCGGACACACTGATCCGAAGCACGTATACCGCTACATCACGGAGTCGACTGATGGTGCAGTGCTGGCCAGCGCGAAAGCGCAGGCCGTGGCCGAGCAACTGCACCAAGGCAACTATGAGAACTTCATGGAGCTCACGCAGCTGCTGAAGGAACGCTACGGTACTGAAAAATTCACGTTGATCAGCACCCACGACCTGGAAGATCAAATTGTGGAGTTGATGCAGGAAGGCTGGGTCGAGATCGAGCCCGAGTTTTTCAGCGATCACGAAGGCAACAAATTCAAGATTGTGGCGCGCCTTAAGCGTGCTCCGGAGGCAGCATGAGCAAGGGCAAGGGGGTTTCACTGGCCGCACAGGCCGTGCCGTCGGTGCGTGGGCTGCACGCATTACTTGTTGAAGCTATCAAACGGCCTAAGCAGTACTATGCCGACCAGGAGCTTCTTAAAGCGCTGAAGAGCCAAGGTGGTATTGCGGCTCTAGAACGCATGGTAACCAGCGATCGTGGCGAATCCCTACAGATCATGGCCATGAGCCTGAACTCTCTGAAAACCTACGCCGAAAGTCACTTACCTGGCGGGTTCAAGGCCCTCAATGACCTAAGGCTCAAAGCGCTAGAAGCCCTTAAGATTGCGGAGAATCGTGAAGAGCGAGCCAACAAGCGCAGCCGCTCTGGCCTCACGCTGAAGGTTGCCGAACTGGAGCATGAGCTTCTGCTGCATCGCCAGACCAACATGCTCCTGCTTAAAGCGCTGGCAGAGTCCCACGATTGGTTTTTCAACATCCACAACGCCTCCTCCCACTTGCTGCGGGAAAAGGCGGCGCAGGATGCAGCTGAGAACCTAAGAGCGATCCTCAGCATGGCGATGCCACCCTTCAATACCCTGCACACTGTCGAAGCGCCGGCACCCTCCGCCGACGTGTCCAACATTGCCGATTACAGGAAGGGGTAGTCATGCAAGCCGTGACCAAGAAAAAGCTTCATTCTCTGCTCGGTGAGTTTACATTTTTCGGCCATTACTCTGTCGATCGATTCAGCACCAAAGAGGCGACGAACATGTCCTTCTTGTGTTGGCCGAACGGTTCGCCCTGCCTCATCGGCAACTTGTATCTTCAGACTTTGCTCAACAACCGAGGTCGCACACGCAATGGCCTTTCCCGGAGGGGGACGAAGGGGGGCTCGATGGCAGGCCATGCAGGGATGGTGGGACAGTTGCTGAAGCGGTGCTATCGGGATGGTATCGACCCGATCAACCTCACGGATCAAACCTTCACGGCTTACATTGTCGAAATCCGACTGGAGCCCGCTAAGTACAATCCAGCTCAGCCCAAGAAGACAGAAAATAGTGTGATTGCCACGGGCAAGGTGTGGCTCGATTTTTTGGTTTTTGTGGGCACCTTCTATCGTCACCCGAATTTCGTTTCAGAGAACGGCACCATCCGTGCGCGCGAGGAGACCTACTACATCAAAGTCCGGGGAGGCAGAAAAGTTCTAAAGTCCCATCTTTGGCACCACTCATTCGGGAAGCCTCACCGCGTGCGTCATCGCGACCCTGTGACCAGCGAGCAAATCCAGATGCTCAGGGCGGCCAATCGAAAAGACAAGGCCTCCGACTTCGTGAAAATGCGGCGGCTCACAATGATCGAAATGTTCACCGACCTTGGCCCACGGCGCGGCGAACTGACGAATTTGAAGGTGCAAGATGTCCGTAATGCGCTCGCGCTAGGCCTGGAGTCTCCGGTATTACGCCTGGATACCCTCAAGCGTGAGGAGGGTGCTGAGCGGTTTGTGCCCGTTCTTAGCCCGACGCTGCGGAAACTAGACCAGTTCATAGATGGCCCCCGGCGAAAGCTCATGCGTGATGTCTACAAAGGGGGTAAGGATCACGGATATCTGTTCGTCTGTTCGCGTACAGGCAAGCCCCTCAGCGATACTAACTTCTCTAACGAAATCCTACACCTTCGAAAGCTCGCAGGTATCGAGTCTCAAGTCTGCCCGCACATGTTCCGGCATGCCATGATCACTCGCCTCTTCACCCAGTTCATCGCACGGCATCAGCTGAACAACGCGGATGATTTTCGGCGTGCGCTTTTGGACACCGAAACCTTCAAAGCCGAGGTCGCCGAATGGACTGGTCACCTCGACCCAGACTCGGTGGAGAACTACATCCATCTCGCTTTCAGGGATCTGTCGGGCTACACCGAGACCCTTAGCTCAACGCACCTTACACTGGCTATGGACAAGTACTTCACACTCTCAAAAGACCTTGAGCAGCAGTTGGAAGAAGGTTTACCGGTAGCCGAATACCTCCGACTAAGGCAGGAACTTAAGGAACTGTACAAGCAAGACGCTGAGATCGCAGAGAAGCGCATTACGTCGCTGAAAAAGTGATAAGGCTGAGGCAGATGAAGCGATCTGCCAATAAGCCGCTCAGCGGCCTCCTGCTTGACCTAAAGCGCCAGATCCGTAGCAATACCAACTGTAGTGGTCAACTAATCCCGGACACGACGTTAAGTTTTTTCTCGGCCTGAGCCGGCGTTAGCCCGCCATTAAATTGATGAGGCCGTATCCATGCGGATTCCATGATCATCCGGACACCCATTCCACCGACATCCGGACACTAATTCCACAAGCATCCGGACACCGATTCCACGGCCATCCGGACACCTTCAGGCAGGCAGCAACGCAGGACTATTCAC
>NZ_MNPU01000079.1 GCF_001983165.1 Pseudomonas gessardii
CTGACCGTCGAAGCCGTCAATCGGACAGTAGCGAGGATCAATCTACGCCCGCGCAAGCGCTTGGGCTGGAAGACGCCGTACGAAGTGCATACAGGGGTGAGCGTTGCACTTATGTGTTGAATTCAGGGCCTATAACAGGCGTAGGCGCATAATCGCATCGGTGACGGCTCGTGCATTTTTGTCCAGCGTTTCCATGGCCCCCATTGCGTTAGCGGCGACACTTTCCACTCCATTCTCTGAAATCCATTTGGTCACTTCTTCAAGGGCCGCTGCTAGGGCGTGCTGGTTGTGCAGGAGCAGCGTGAGAGCATCCGCTGTGGCTATGTTGGCTTCAGAGTTATCTGGCATGGGGATCGTCCTTGAGTCACTGGTGTGGGAAGACTAGCTGAACACGCCGCTGGCTGGCGGCCACTTCTCTAGATCCGCTGACACCTGGGTAGTTGCACTGACTTGACGACTCATTTGCAGTCGACCTAACCAGCCATTGTAATGGATTTGACCCAACCCCTCGCAACCATGACCAGCAGTGAACGGCCAGGGGCAGTCACTCAGCGTCAAAAAAAGCCAGAGGCGATCCAGTATGATGCGCCAGGTGTTATGGAATGACATCGCCTAAGGAGTAGTCATGATAAAACCACCGTTCAAAATTCTTAAATCTCATCTAGTGGATGCGTTTTTCATTACGGCCGAAAAGTTATATCGCGAATTCGAGGAACCTCTAGAGGCAGTGGATAGATTCAGAAGTGGACGAATCTATTTTCTTGTCAAACGACGCAAAGCGCGGTTTTCCAGTGTCTGTCTAAGCAAAAAATGCCAGATCGTGTTTAAGTATGCCTCGCAGGGCATGCTGTCGCGCCCGCACAAGGTCAACATTGCTCAACTGCTGCATGGCGCGCCGGCTATCAATAAAAAATACTTTCCGACCCCGGCCCATTTGCAATCAATGATTCAATATGTCAAGTCCGCGGATGAGTATGAGCGCCTGCTGAAGCGAGAGCCCTTGGTCGCAGCCGTCATGCCGGGAAGCGGGGAGAAGGAGCGCGCGGATCGGGCAATCGCCTACCATTTCCTGACACCTGCGGACCCGACGCCCAAGGATAAAAACAGGCATATCATCTTTGCTCATCAACTGCTGCGTGTTACCGATGACCTTCCGGAAAAATACGAAGTCATGTACATCGGCAAGGCCATGGAGCTGTCTGACCGAATGGACGGGCACAAGCGTGTGCAGCAAGCCCAGGCAGAATGCGAGGACGAAGCGGAAATCTATCTGTACTTCTTCACGCCACGATTCGAGGCGATGGCGTCTCGCGACGGCATGGCCATCAAACAGCCTAACGACTATCTAAACCTGGGGGAAGAAAATCTCGTGCTCGCCGCCGAAGCCGGTTTGATCAATTACTTCTCACCTGAAATGAATGTTCAGAATAAAACGACGGACCTGCGTAAAAGCAAGGCCATGACCCGCGTGAAGAGTTTGAAATACACTCACTTTATTTCGGAGTGTAATTTTGACGAACATGACTATGCGTTCGAAACGACGAAAATCAGGAAGAGTGGCGCGCACGAGAAGATTTACTTGCTCTAACGCAGAGCAGGTACCTCCTACTCACGTGTTCGAGGGTGCCCCCCCATCACAGTGTGCACGACTGTATTGAGTTCAGCGGTTGACCGATTTGCTCTGATAGCCAGACTGGATGAACGGAAAAACAGCTGTGGATTCTGCACATACAGTTGGGTTGTGATTCAATGTTTGTACCGCCCGCGCTCTATTTTGGGCTTTAAAAACCACGCGGTCATGCAGGTATGCAATGCCGTAAATTGCTTCGTTTTCCTGGGCTGAAACGTTCGGCCATGCTTAAGGTGTTGTCACAAGCCAAAATGGCAAGCCCTCCCGGGGCTGCTGGATTCCGAAGGCTAGAGCCAGGAATCTGTCCAAAACCCACAAAATACGGCCTACATCAGCAGTGCGCCAGGAAAACCCGGTGCACGTTGAAGCTGCCATTCAATTTGTCGGCGTGCTGTGGAAATAATATCTGTAAACAATAGGCAGCTGACTCCAGGCTCAAGCTCTCGGGTCGGGAAGCCATCAATCCGCCCTCCTATTACTAGAATTTTTATTGGCTTAGCGCTATACCCGGTAAGCTCATGCCGATACCGAGTTGCTTGCTGGTAATCCGCAAAGCTCAAAGGATGCGAGGGACGCTTAAACTCGATCAGTAAGAACTCCCCCAGCAGGCTTTCATTCAACAGCAAGTCTGGACGGGTCGTGCCTAGCGCTCCGGAGTACTTCTGTTTCAGCAGCTCCTCAATCTGCCGTTTCAAAGTGATATTGGAACTAAAGATCGTGAATGCAGCACCCAAAATCCAAAGATTTACTTCTATAGCTTTGTGTACCGTTGACTCAAGGCAGCCTTCATTTCGGACTAGGCGCTCCAAGTCATCCAAGAACTGCAGTCTGGCTTTAGCTTGGTCGACCAGAACGGCCATGTCGGCAAGGCCAAAGCTCTCCAGCGCATCAGCAAGGTTAACGATATCGCCGCGATTTGCTTCAGCGAGATGCTCGATGATAGAGCGGTATTCGGTACGTTCTACGGCCTCAAGAACGACAAATGCGAGAGCCTGTACCTTGTGGGCAGGTTCGTCGTAATACTTTTTCAAAACCTTCTTGATTGCTCGATCTGCAAACTCGCGCTTGTGCTGGGGCAGTTTTTCCAATCGGCCGGCGACCGCTTTTTGCAAGCGAGCATGCGCCATCCGCATTTCCATACCGTGTGTAGAGCGGAAAGCCTCAACCAAATTTGCCTGCACGAAGGTGACGATCTGTAGGTAAGCCTCGCTGTTTTCGATTACCGAGTCCCAACCGGCAGTTACATAGTCCATCAGCCCGTCAGCTTCGACCTCGCCATACAGCTTTCTCAGCAGACGAGCAGGAATCTCATCACTGTTCTCCAAGCCAAAATAACTAGGCTTACCGACTGCCTTTCCTTCCACCATCAAAGTAATGCCGGGGCGTCTCAGACCACTTTTCTTTTTGCTAATGGCAAAACGAAGAGTTGCATCCCCCGCATCAGGAAACGTACCTTGCACCTCAGTGAATTCGCCTTCAAGATCATCAATGCCCAGCGGTTTACCATTGATGATAATTTTGAAGTCCTTCTGCCGACCGTACTCCATGATCAGTTCTTGGCGTAGTCGATCAGCACTTGGGTAACGTAGCCCTTGACGAAGATGCGTCAGTGTCACGCAGGTTCCATGATCTTCGAAGCTGCATTCGCTCACCTCAAGTGGTAGCGTCAAGTGCTCAATATCGGACGCCGACTCAAGGTCCTCAATACCAAGCGTGAACGAAATCTGTTGGCCACGGGCCATTGTGGTGAGACGCATCACCGAAGCGGACATCAACCCAGCAAATTTTCCGATCCCTTTCTTGCCTTTGATCGGACGCCGTTTTTTTGAGGTACGTCCATTAGTGCGTATTTCGGCCCATCGTGACCGCCCGTTTCGGTACATCGTGACCGCCCATTTCGCTAACGCGTGACCGCTCATTTCGCTAACAACGTGACCGATTTTCCGCCTGTTCCGAAACAGCCGGTCACGCTCTTACCGAAATGACCGGTCACGTTGTTAGCGAAATATCCTCCACTGCGTTGCGCATGACCTGACGCACCGCCACCCTCAGTCCCATTTCGGGGAATCGAAGGATGGCGGCGCAGCGAGTAGCCATGCGTAATATCAAAGAATGCCTGCGCCTCAAGTTCGAGGCCGACCTGTCCCACGAGAAGATCGCCCGCGCCTTGCAACTGTCCAAGGGCGTGGTCAGCAAGTACATCAAGGCGGCGCGCGACACCGGCATCGAGTGGCCCGCGCTGGCTCTACTGGATGAAGCGGCGCTTGGCGCCGCCCTGATGCCGGCCGCCAATGTCGTGCACTCACGCGGCGGCCGCGTGTTGCCCGACGTGATCACCCTGCACCGCGAACTGCGTCGCAAAGGCGTGACGCTACAACTGCTGTGGGAGGAATACACCGCCGCTCATCCCGACCAGCCGACCTACCGCTACACCCAGTTTGTCGAGCATTACCGCTGCTACGCCCGTACCCTCAAACGTTCGATGCGTCAGCAGCACCGCGCGGGTGAAAAGCTGTTCATCGACTATGCCGGGCCAACGTTGCCGGTGATCGACGCCGCCACCGGCGAGATCCGCCAGGCGCACATTTTCGTCGCGGCCCTCGGTGCCTCGAACTACACCTACGCGTGCGCCACGCCGGGCGAAACGCAAGTGGACTGGCTGACGGCGTTGAGCCAGGCCCTCGGCTACTTCGGTGGCGTCCCCGAAATGATCGTCCCGGACAACCCGCGTGCCCTGGTGGCCCGTCCTGACCGTTACGAGCCGGGTCTGAACCGTGCGGCACTGGAGTGCGCCCAGCACTACGGCGCCATCATGCTCCCGGCGCGCCCGCGCAAGCCGCAGGACAAAGCCAAGGCAGAGGTGGCGGTGCAGGTGGTCGAGCGCTGGATCATGGCGCGGTTACGGCATCAGCAGTTCTTCAGCCTGCATGCCCTCAATCAGGCCATTGCCGTCTTGCTGGAGGACTTGAACCGACGCCCGTTCAAAAAGCTCGACGGATGCCGGCGGGACTGGTTCGAGCAGCTCGACCAGCCGGCGCTGAAACCGCTGCCGGCGCATCCTTATGAGGTGGTGACCTTCAAACGCTGCAAGGTCAACATCGACTACCACATCGAGGTGAATGGCGGCTTTTACAGCGTGCCCTCGGCCTTGGCCCGGCAAAGCGTCGACGCCCGAGTGAGCGCCCATACCGTCGAAATCCTGCATGGACACCGGCGAGTCGCCAGCCACCTGCTGCTGCAACGGCGCGGCGCCTACAGCACCCAGAGCGAACACATGCCGGCCTCGCACAAGGCCCATCGTGACTGGACACCCCAGCGCCTGCTCGACTGGGGCGAGCGGATCGGCCCGCACGTCCGGCAGATCGTCGAACATCAACTGACCCACAAACCCCATCCGGAGATGGGCTACCGCTCCTGCTTGGGTCTGCTCTCGCTGGCTCGCCACTATGGCAACGAGCGCCTGGAGGCGGCAGCCAGCCGCGCGGTGCAACTGCGTGCACTCAACAGCCGCACCGTGCGCAACCTGCTCAAGCAAGGGCTCGACCAGCAACCGCTGCCCAAGACCACCGCCGCCGCTCAACCCGCCCGTCACGAGAACGTGCGCGGTGCTGACTATTACACCCAAAAGGAGCTGTTCAATGATGACGCAACACACGCTTAACCAGTTGCACCACCTGCGCCTCAGCGGCATGGCCACTGCGCTGGAAGAGCAATGGACACTGCCGGCCTGCCACAGCTTGAGCTTCGATGATCGGCTCGGTCTGCTGCTTGACCGCGAACTGGCCTGGCGCGACAACAAACGCCTGGAACGGCTGCGCAAACAAGCCAAGCTCAAATACGCCGGTGCCTGCCTGGAAGACCTCGACCGCCGTCCGGGCAGAGGCCTGGACGAACGCCAGCTCGCAACCCTGGCCAGCGGTGACTGGATCCGCCAACAGCACAACCTGTTGCTGACCGGCCCAACCGGCGTCGGCAAAACCTGGCTCGCCTGCGCTCTGGGCAACCAGGCCTGCCGCCAAGGCTACAGCACGCTATACCTGCGCACGCCACGCCTGCTGGAACAACTGCGGATCGCTCATGGCGACGGCAGCTTCGGCCGCACGTTGCAGCAACTGGCGAAGGTCGACGTGCTGATCCTGGACGACTGGGCGCTGGCACCGCTGGAAGAAAACGCCCGGCACGACCTGCTGGAAGTAATCGACGACCGCGCCGGCTTGCGGTCGACGGTACTGACCAGCCAACTGCCGGTTGATCACTGGCACGGCTGGATCAACGACCCGACAGTGGCCGACGCCTTGCTGGATCGGCTGGTGCACAGCGCGTATCGAATCGTGATGAAGGGTGAGTCGCTGCGACGTAAAAAGACGGAAGAAGAAGCGGCATCGTGACCGATGCGGTTAGAATTTAGACCCCGCGCAATCGGGTGGAGAAACCGGTCACGTTGTTAGCGAAATGACCGGTCACGATGAGCGAAATACGCACATTAGTCCGCATCCGTCGATCAGATGCAATTTTCAAATAATGAGACTCAAGCTCCCGGCGAGTCATCCCGTTACCATCGTCGCGTATAACAATAGGGCCATTGGTCAATGGCTCAGGTAGTTCGATAACCACCTCTTCTGCATCCGCATCCCATGCGTTATCAACCAACTCTTTAAGAGCTTTTTCTGTCGTCGAGTAATCTTGGCTGAGCAACGTTGCCAGTCGGGAGTCAACCTGAAAATTTGCTTGCTGCATCTCGCATTCCATCATGGAAGGTTGTCGGCCCCGAGCACATCAACGATTTGCACGAATGGCTGTTTCGGCTCATTCTACACGGGGATGGCCTAATAATGGCTCGCCGCGTAGGGAAAGAAGTCCCTGCAATGTCGCCCCCTCCCGAGCCCCTCCCCCCGCCCGATGCATATCAACGCTGAAAGCGATTGAATTACTACGCTGCCGGCCTTCATGCTTTGCGCTGTAAAGGCGTCTGCGTTGGTTTAGAACTGAATGACCCGTTGATTCAGAAACGAGGAAGGAACCTACCCGAGGCAGGAGCCGTATGCGGTAGTTCCGCATGTACGGATCTGTGCGGGGGGCGGCAGGTAACTGCCGTCCCTACCGCGACCAACAATGTGCACGGACGAGGCGTACTTCAGATGGCAAAAATCAGGCGGGATGCTACTCGGCTGCGTCGTAGTCAAAGGCACATGCGAATAGGGCCTCTGTAGCCGCATAGTTCCCATAGCGACCTTGGGGACGTCCGCTCTCAGAAATCAGGTGTAGATGTTTGCGGGCACGGGAACCTACGACGTAGAGCAGTTTGTTAGCGGAATCCAAGCTTGCTGCCTCAGTGAAATGAGGCACCATCCCCTCAAGAAGGCCGAACGCGATGACCACATCGTACTCGGCACCTTTTACACCGTGGATCGTCGAAACGGTGATACCTGTCCGCTCGCGAAATACCTTCCTGAAGAAAGAGATGTCGTTGATGTACGGGGCTCCGTCCTTTTGGAGCCTGTCGATCCGAGATTGTGAGCTGCGAAAGAACGCATCGCGATGCTCCACCAATGCGGGGAAACTATTCAAGGCTACACCGAGTCGTTCAAGCAGTGCGGTGAAGGCTTGGTCAAGGTAGGCAATCCCATCCATCTCGGAGATTGAAATTGCGTTGCATTCCCTCAACAGGAGCCGCTGCGTCAGACGCGATGTATCAACGCCAAGATCAACCAAGTCGCTGATCACATCTCTTGCCCATCGCATGCGGCGAACAAGCATCTTCGGCGATGACTCAGTCAGGATGATTTTCGAAACTTTGAACCAGAAATTGTCTATATCGTTGCTAAAGGGGACTAAACCAGGGCCGTCAAACTGTTGATCCGGAAGCATCCGTACTAATTGACGCGTCGTCGATGCCAATAAAATCCACCATGGGGCTAGCACGCAGATCTCCTCAGGTGGATACCCTGCAGCGAGGCTTGCCTGGATCAGTCGTACTAGCTCGTCATGCAAATCGGGGAGTGTTACGTGCTGGTTGTACGAAACCTTGCTCGGAAACGACGCATTCGATCCTGCGCTCTCGATTGATGTCGGATAAACGTTGAAATTCAAGAAATGGGAAATGATCCTCTTGCTCGAACGGTAATTTCGGGTAAGTGCCATTTCTCTTATCGGGATGCCAGCTTTAGCACGAAAATCAGCCACCGGAATTGCGTAGCCACCGAGCGAGCCGTAGATAGCTTGGTTCGGATCGCCGACGATGAAGGTCTTCGTTCGCCCTGCTCCGGCACGCAAAATAGCAGTAAGAAGACCATACTGAATTTGCTTCGTGTCCTGATACTCGTCTACCAGAACATATGAGAAGACCGAAGCGAGAATCGATGCAATTTGCTTTTGATCGCGCATTAGTATCTGCGCATACCAAAGGATCAGCTCGAAATCGATCTGACGCGCGTCCGTGAGTTCGCGAAAATACTCGCCAAGAATTTTATGGAGTGTCTCATGCTTCCAAACATCTTTGCAGCCTAGGTGATAGCCCGTTTCGCTGAAGTAGTAATCGCAATCCCAGTGGGTGATCTTTGCGTAGGGCGCGCATAGCCGATCAAGCATGAGTTCGCGGTCGTGCTTGTCTAAAACTCGATAGCCGCGGGAAAGTTCTGGAAGGTAGATGCCATATGGCTTAATGATCCACTCGAGGCAAAATGAGTGAATGGTCCCGATCCACAGCTTTGACGTGTCAACGCCGAGATCTTCTATGCGCTCCTGGATTTCATCTGCAGCGCGGTGCGTATAAGTAATCGCCACGACAATCCGCTTGTCCATGCTCCGCGAAAGCTCATAAGCGATCTTATAGGTCAAAGTCCGAGTTTTTCCGCTACCAGGACATGCGATGAGGAATACGCTCGAAGGTTCTTCCACTGCGGCTGACTGCTCCGCGTTCAATTCACGGGGATCCCAGGCAAACATTAGGCAATGCCCGCCATGAACGAATTAATGGCATCGCCTGGTAACGCAAGGGCGACCGCAGCTTTTAGGAACATCAGATCGATTTCGCCGCGTTGGAAGCGCTCAACCTGCCCCCCGAGGAGTGCTAGTCGTGGTTGCCCTGAGGGATCGGCATGGATTTGGCGGGCAACTCGATAGTGTAGGATTCTGGTGAGCAGCAGAGGGGATATGTGCCCATGTGCGAAGTGAATGGCCTGCAGGATGTAGGGAGGGATCGCTACCTGATGGTCCAGTTCTTCGGCGAGCATGATTGCAAACCAGCCTTTCCCTTCATGCTCAGCCATCAACAGTGCACGAAAACCTACCAGATGAGGCTGACCTGATCGAAGGGCCTCCACCGCTTCATTGATAGTGTGCGGCGCTTTATAGATCTTACTCACTGCTCGAACAAACGCTTCCTCGTTGCCCGCTGACACGAGGTCAACTTCAAAGGTGTGTGGTGCATAGTAGACCGAGATCCAAGGGTTTCCAGCGACAAAGGCATCGAGGCCAACCTTGCGTTCGGCGCCAGCTTTTTGGGAACCTATCGCCTTGCGCTTCTTGCTTGCCAGAAATTCAAGGTCAGTTGGCTGCGGCGTCACATCAAAGAAGGTGGTATCAAGGTCAGTGACTATCGCACAGCGCTTGCGGATTCGGAGGTCGTGAAAAAGGACCGCGACGTTTTTGAACCCCGTGCTGCGTATGTTGATGACGCTAATACCCAACTCATCAACGCTCAGCCCTAGCAGCTTCTTCACCAAGACTGGGATCAGTATCTCCTCCGCATCGCCTTCAACGAGCAGCACGCTTTTAGCGAACAGCAAATTGCTACGAACGGCATCCAGATATCTCTGGATGCTTCTCACCTCTGATGGCTCGAGCCCCGTAGCGGGTTGATAAGCCTCGCAATATGAGCCTTGCCGTCCCAGAATGTTGACGTTACTCACATTGCTCACTTCGGAGATGTGGGCCGAATGCGTCGTGTAGATGATCTGGGCATCGCTGTAGGAAATACGGTCGAACAGAGTTTTCTGGATGTGGGTGTGGATGTGCGCTTCGGGCTCCTCTATTAGCAGAAAATTGGCAATGGCAAGCTTCTCGCGCTGATACTTGAACTCAAGGAGTTTCAGCGTCAGGTAGATAAGGTTCGCTCCGCCCAAGCTCAGCTCATGGATACCACCCTCATACCCGTCATCGGTCTCGCCGACGAAGAGGCGCAGCGACTGAAATAATTTTTCTGCTTCGTCTGGTAGGTCAGATTTGATCGAAAGCGAAGCAGGCGAATAGGTTTCTCCGGCCGCATCCTTGATGGTTTCCCGAATGTGGTTACGAACCGACTGCACGTCTTCGAGGCCTTCGATAGAGGCATTCAGGTTCCTGACCATCTCGGTTATGGGAAGCATCGACACTGGATCGATCTCGCCGCTCTTGCTTTTAAGAAGCGTAAACAACGGGTTCGTTCGGTTGTTGTGAAACTCGGCCACGACATCCCGAAGGGCCTGGATGAAGGTCAGTGACACTTCTTTCGTAACCGAGAGAAATCCGGGGACTTTAGCCCCTATCTCAGGAAATTCAGTCTCGGCACTGAAAATACACGTATCGAAATCGCCCACGATCGATTGGTAGACGGAGGGGTCACTGAAATCGGCACCGCTTCTTCCTGTGAACACAGTTTCGTAGTCGTCAATCGTGATGGCATTACGTATTCTCGTAAGCTCTTCATCATCAAAAACATCGAGAGCAGCCAGCTTGAGCCGGATCTCCTTTTTCGGACGGAAGATGAGGTTATAGGTGGCCTTCGCCAGCGGTCCGCCTTCGAGCGCAGCCGTGCCATGAAGGAATAGCGCCTGCACGGCTTCGTCAGCGCTGATCTCTTCGAACTCAACACTGATGATGATCCAGTGGCCTCGCCATTCGCCGAGCGATCGGCAGAAGTCCGATTCCTCCAGTCGATAGGCGGCACGCACCATGGTGTCATCCAGTAGTAGACGGATTGCGCGTAGGATATTGGACTTACCTGCGCCATTCTCGCCGATGATGGTGTTGACGCCCCGCTGAAACTTCAGCGTTGTATTGCTGAAGTTTCGGTAGTTGACCAAAGTCATTTTGGAAATGTGCATAATTCTCCAGAGCGCCAACACTCATAAACAGCCTTGTTCGTTTGTGAGCGATGGTAGCGTGAGGGGGAATGATTTTCCCACAGAAACCGCTTGCAGGCGCCAGCAGTAGGCGCAGCGATTGCGCTGCTTCGCAATAGCTTTATCACATGATTGCAAGTGTTGGGGCGCAGGCCAAAACGTGCTCCAGCTGACGTCATCGTATTCGTCAGGGTTGACGGACATGAAGATTTCCACCGACTCGCCTAGCCCTTGCAAGTGTTTTTCTATTTCCTAAAGAAATTTGCTCGTCCCACAGGAGAAGCTTAATTAGGGCCTCCTGGATAACATTGGGCGGCCATAAAGCCAGGACGCTGACTACTGCAACTCGCATCTTTATATACGCACTGATGTCATCTGCCGAACACTCAACGCTCTGTTCAGTTCCATGGTCATTCTGGCTAGACACCATATAGGTTCTTTGATTCGGTGATGGAACTTGCGAAAAGAAAACTGATGATGCTCGAAAAGCCAGACAGGCCAGGCTAATCTTGAGTTCCTCCAGATTGCGGATCAAGAATGTCGAGTAGCATATTGTCGTGCGATGCGCGTGTTGCCCTGTAGAACATGCACCGAGCTAGAAGGATCCTTTTCATGCTTCGGGCGGAGGCAAGGTGCCTGGGCTCCACAGAGATTGTCGCGGTACTGCCACTCCTGATATCGGTCACCTTTAGGTGGTAGCGCCCAATCAAGCCGTCCTCACGCATGGTGTGGCCTAGGCATTTGAAAGTGAGAGAGGTTTCTGACAAGTTGGTCTCCGATAGCCTAGGCATGGCTAGGGTAGTAGCGGGTACACAGGGCCTTAGTTGATCGAAAAATCTTCAGGGTTACAGCTGTTGTCTACCTGACATTTATTGGCCGGTACCCAAGGACCCTTTGGCTCTACTGCGTCAAGGCGATGTATTGTCAGAACGCCGGCGTAATAACTGCCGGGTACTCCCGGGAAGCCAGCTTTCTCACCGTCTTTGAAGTGGCCTTCATAAATTGGAACGATCTGGCCGTTTTGTGGAGCAAGGCTTACCGAAACACGCCCCGAGGGACTGCAATGAATGATCATTACGGCGTTCGTGCGATGAGCGTTTGCTGACTCGTCAAATACGCGAACGATGTCATGTCCACCAGACTTGCGACAGCTTCTTCCTGGGATGGACGCTGAGACGCCTTCAGCGCTGGTTTCACTGCCCAGGGTCGAAGGCATGTAGAAGTCCAAACTTAGTCCGATCAACGCGTGTTCTGGAAGGGGCGAGAGTCGATCCTCAAAGCTGTTTCGTACGCTGATCAACGCGGGCTCGAGGTTTTTCTTGATTATGTCGGTAGTGGCTTCAAGGCAGGCGCCACCAACTGAGGCGATTACGGCTATGAGGCTTTTCGAAAGACTTTTCTTGAGCACGGGCATTGCTCGCATCCTTGCGTATGTGTGAAAAAGCTCGGTGGGTCAGCCTTAGTACATATCACTCGTGGACGGGGCAATTCGTCGAGTCAACAGTGAGCTTGTTGGTCGCTGAGTTGAACTGAAAGGTACGCCCCTCAACGTAAAGGCCGTTCTTGATAGCATCAATTTCTTCTGCCTGACGCGGCTTCAAGGTGAGGGTCGTAACCTCCCCTTGGTAACCAATCTCTAGGCGAATGTTGTCCAGAAGTAGATTGAGTTCGTCGGCAGTCATGGTTTCGCTCATCGTAATAATTCCTTATGAAAAGGCTGGCGTACTGGGCTCTTAGCTACCTATGAATGGGCATGTTACGGAAGTATTCGCCGATAGCGCTGACAGATCCGGGCTTCAGACCTACATCATCAGTCCAAAAAGATGCCTTCAATGGGATGTCCACATCAAATAGGCAGACGAATTGTTCCTCATCCAAGTCGTAGATGACCTGCTCAACAGATGGAGCAAGCTCCGAGCCAGTCATCGTTTCCCACAACGTGCAACTGGTTCCTTGCTCAAAACGAAGGCCTGGGAACGGTGCGAAGGGAAGGGTGAGTTGATGGCTGTAATAGCCGAACACATCACCTTTCTGGATGGCTCTGACGGCAAGCAAAACCTTGTGCATTGACTCTCCTGTTGAAGTGCATCGTCGAAAAAAACTACGGTACCGAGCTTAACTGAATTGAAGAAAAATAGTCGATTGGCTGGCAGCCTCATTCGGATGTATATCTTATTGATACTGCATGCTTGCAGCAGCCGCTGGTCATGGGGCGTGAAGCCGCCACTTCCCAATCAACTAGCTTGATGCTTGAGGCTGTATTTGACGTTTGAGATTTTGCTTTTCCCGCCAAACCCTCCGATCCAGCGATCTTTGATCGCGCCGGTTGGAGGGTTCAGCCGTTTTTTTCGAGCCACTTCGTTCCACAATCTCATTTTGAATTTCAATAAGCATCAAGCCTTCGTTACCCATCAGTAATCACTTTTCGAGTGCCGCCACATTGTAAGAACGGATCTTGCCGTGGTCATGGCTAGAGCAGTGGCGACACCGGCGACACCGGCGACAACCCACGTCGGACATGCCCTGCAGCGTGGCGACAAAAGTGGCGACAGTCGCCACTTTTTGCACGCTTTGGCCGTGACGCTTGACCGTCTTTTCGAGTGGGTATAAAAATTGGCGCATGGATCGCTGTCGTTGACAGCACCTGCCCAGGTAGCCAGAACCTTCAAGGCTACGCCACTTGCGTGATGGTTCTTCCCCAAGTGCGATTAGCGTCCGGCGGTTCGCACGGTCACTCCCCAAGAGTGATGGATGCCTACTCGACTGATCTGTCCACTGCGGCAGACGATGGACCTACCTCGCTGCGCTGCAGCAACCTCACCTCTCTGCACACCTCGCTGCGCCAGACTGCGCCCGTCTCTTTCTCCTGGAAAGAGACGGGCGCTCGTACCACTGCTGCAAGCCACGTCGTACAAGGCATTGCCGCAACTCTCCTCGTGACAATCGGCCTGACAAATCCGATTCGTCGCCATCCACAACGACACAGCCACTGGTGCCGCAACCTATGGAAAGGCTGCACCTGACTGACAGTCAGGCATGCTGCGGATTCCATGATCATCCGGACACCCATTCCACCGACATCCGGACACTAATTCCACAAGCATCCGGACACCGATTCCACGGCCATCCGGACACCTTCAGGCAGGCAGCAACGCAGGACTATTC
>NZ_MNPU01000007.1 GCF_001983165.1 Pseudomonas gessardii
TAACACCCAAGCAATTTGACTACTCGAAAGAGCATCAGATTGCGGTGTGTGAAGACGAAATGAACCGAAAGTTCGATACTCACAAAACACCGAAAGCTGTCACATACCCAATTTGCTGAAGCGAGGCATTTGCCACGACTCAGTACCCGAATTTCTTGACGACCATAGAGCATTGGAACCACCTGATCCCATCCCGAACTCAGCAGTGAAACGATGCATCGCCGATGGTAGTGTGGGGTTTCCCCATGTGAGAGTAGGTCATCGTCAAGATTAAATTCCAGAACCCCTGTTTGCTAACGCAGACAGGGGTTTTGTTTATGTAGAAGTCCATGAATTTCACCGGACCGTTGCTCACGCAACGCTCTGGTACACAGAATTTCTTGACGACCATAGAGCATTGGAACCACCTGATCCCATCCCGAACTCAGCAGTGAAACGATGCATCGCCGATGGTAGTGTGGGGTTTCCCCATGTGAGAGTAGGTCATCGTCAAGATCAAATTCCGAAACCCCCGTTTGCTAACGCAAGCGGGGGTTTTGTCGTTTTGGGATCCTAAACGGCCTCTCCTGACCGCCTGTCGGTTTCCTACATAAAAAGAAGATGTATCCCACAAATTCCTAAGATTTATCCAACCTTGGCCGAAAGCCTGACGAGCCATGCGTGCACCGAAATAGAGCGGTCGTAGAGTCCGCCTATCCCGTACATGGAATGTTGCATTCGGCACGCTCACCCCCTTTTGGCAAAAAGAAGTCGATGAAATGAATCTCAAGTTCAGTCATAAAATTCTGTTGGCCGCGTCAGGCGTCGTGGTTTTGGCCTTCGCGCTCTTCACGTTGTACAACGACTACCTGCAGCGCAATACCATCAGGCAAAACCTGCAGTCATCCATCCAGCAGTCGGGTGACCTGACTGCCAGCAGCGTGCAGAACTGGCTCAGTGGCCGGGTGCTGGTCCTGGAAAACCTTGCGCAGAACGTTGCTCACCAAGGCAGCAATGCCGACCTGCCCGGCCTGGTTGATCAACCGGCATTCACCTCGAACTTCCAGTTCACATACGTCGGTTCCACCAACGGCGTCTTCACCCAGCGCCCAGACGCGAAAATGCCTGATGGCTACGATCCGCGTCAGCGCCCCTGGTACAAGCAGGCGGTCGCTGCCGATAAACCCATGCTGACGCCGCCTTATATGGCCGCCGTCGGTGGCTTGATCGTCACCATCGCGATGCCGGTCAAGAACAATGGTGAACTGCTGGGTGTAGTGGGTGGCGACTTGAGCCTGCAAACCCTGGTGAAGATCATCAACTCGGTAGACTTCGGTGGCATTGGCCATGCATTTCTGGTCAGTGGCGACGGCCAGGTGATCGTCAGTCCTGATCAGGACCAGGTGATGAAAAACCTCAAGGACATCTATCCAGGCAGCAGCGTCCGTATTGAGAAGCTCAACCAGGATGTCGTTCTCAATGGCCAGGAGCGCATTCTGTCCTTTACCCCGATCAGCGACTTGCCTGGCGCAGATTGGTACATAGGCTTGTCAATCGACAAAGACAAAGCCTACGCCCCCCTGAGTAAATTCCGCACCTCCGCTTTGATCGCGATGTTCATTGCCGTTACAGCGATTGCCGTGCTGCTGAGCCTGTTGATTCAGGTGCTGATGCGTCCGCTGACCACCATGGGCCGTGCGATGCAGGACATTGCCCAGGGCGAAGGCGATCTGACCCGCCGCCTGGTTGTGGAAAGCAAAGATGAATTTGGCGAGCTGGGTGGTGCGTTCAACCAGTTTGTCGAACGTATCCATGCCTCTATCAGTGAAGTGTCTTCGGCGACGAGGCATGTGCACGACCTTTCCCAGCGCGTGATGGCATCGTCCAACGCCTCGATTATCGGCTCGGACGAGCAGAGCGCCCGTACCAACAGCGTGGCCGCGGCCATTAACGAGTTGGGTGCCGCCACCCAGGAAATCGCCCGTAATGCCGCTGACGCCTCGCAACACGCCAGTGGCGCCAGTGAGCAGGCCGATGATGGCCGCCAGGTCGTGGAGAAAACCATCCTGGCGATGTCCGAGTTGTCGCAGAAGATCAGCCTGTCCTGCACGCAGATCGAAACCTTGAATGCCAGTACCGACAACATTGGCCACATTCTCGATGTGATCAAGGGCATCTCCCAGCAAACCAACCTGCTGGCCCTCAACGCCGCGATTGAAGCCGCCCGTGCCGGTGAAGCCGGCCGTGGTTTTGCCGTGGTGGCCGACGAAGTGCGCAACCTGGCTCACCGCACCCAGGAGTCGGCGGAGGAGATCCACAAGATGATCACCTCGTTGCAGATCGGCTCACGCGAAGCGGTCACCACGATGAACGCCAGCCAGGTGTCCAGCGAGGAAAGCGTCGAGGTCGCCAACCAGGCCGGCGAGCGCCTGGTCAGCGTGACCCAGCGCATCGTCGAGATCGACGGCATGAACCAATCGGTAGCAGCTGCCACTGAGGAACAGACTGCCGTGGTGGAGACGCTCAATGTTGATATCAACCAGATCAACCTGCTGAACCAGCAAGGTGTGGCCAACCTCAACGAGACCTTGAAAGACTGTGACGCACTGTCACAACAAGCCAATCGCCTGAAGCAACTGGTCGACAGTTTCAAGATCTGATCACCCGGCGGTAAAGGTGGCGTAGTGCAGCCAGGCACTGCGCCATTTTTTTCAGCCCAGCAATCGGCGCACGTTTCCCAGTGCACGGTCGGCGAAATCCTGGATGAACTGTTCAAACCCCTCTTTATCGCTGGCCTCAAGAGGCTCGGCGATGATGGTCCAGGTGGCGCGCGCCTGGTGCTCCCCGAGCGACTCAACGCTCATCGCCGCCCACAGTCGGGCCACACCCAAGGTGTTATAGATCGTCGTCCAGGTCATGTGCATCGCCTGCGCATCGTGGCTGTTGAGCTGTTCCACGGCGATATTGCCATCGTGGAACCATTTCTTGCGCAGCGCTCCCACGCCGCTGCCGGTCATCGTGATACGTGCCAGGGCAGGAATGAACACGTCAAAGCCCTCGAAGCGGCCCACGACCCTCCACAGTTCGATGGCGCTGCAGGCAATCACCACAGATGACACCAGAGGCCTGCCCAGGGGGTTTTTGATCAACGTATCGGGTTGCAGCTGTCTCATAAGTATTTCCTGATGGCGAAGGTCACAGAAAGCCGATGGCATTGAGGTACTGGCACCCTCTGCGTAACAACGCGGGCTCTTTTTCGGGATACTGCACACCCATCTGCTCAACGCCATGGCGTGCGTTTTCGTGGCGAATCATTGAGATATCGCCAATGTCCTCTCCCAGCCCATTGAGGTAGAACCCGAGCACACCAAAAAGGGCATTCTCGCGATCCACTTCGCGCAGGTGGTGTTGCCAGTCCGCAACGCTTACCAACTCGAATGCATGACCTGCCTGGCGAAATGACTCCACGTAGGTTTCCCACTTCAGGGGCTGCGGATTGTGCAGGTTGAAGACACTCCGCTCGGCAACGCAGTTGCCACTGTGAAAGGCAATGAAACGCGCGAGGAAATCCACCGGCATCAGGTCGAAGTTCAGTTCCAGGCGCGGCACCCGGCCCAATTGCAGCGATCCCTTGAGCATCAGCATCAGGCGGTTTTTGTGCGGTTGGCAGACGCCGTTGCGGCTATTGAAGCTGATGTTCCCGGGCCGGTAGATATTGATCCAGGCACCTTGTCCGGCGGCACGCCCCAAGAGACGCTCAGCCACCCATTTGGACAGGTTGTAGCCGTTCTTGATGTAGAGCGGTGGTGTGCTTGCCGCAGGCGCTTCAAGCACCTGCCCGTCGACCCCGACGCTGCTTGACGCGGAAAGGGTAGAGACGAAATTGAGCACCTTCTTGCAGTGGGTTTCGCACAGGCGCAGGCATTCAAGCACCGGCTCCACGTTGTCCTTGGCTAGCGATGCATAGTCCATGACGTGATTGACGTGGGCCGCACTGTGTACCAGCACCCCGTACTGGCGGGCGAGGTGCTCATAGACCTGCGCCTCCAGCCCCAGGCGAGGCTGGCGCAGGTCGGCGGCGTACACGCGTACCCGGCTCAGGTCCAGGTGTTCCAGGCGGTATTCACACAAGGCTTCGGCAAACCGCGTGGCCGCCGATTGCCCTGGGTTTTCGCGAACCAGGCAGGCGACTTCTGTCGCCCCGGCCACCAGCAAGGCTTCGACGATATGTATCCCCAAAAAGCTGTTGGCGCCGGTCACGATAGCCTTGTGGCGATCACCGGCAAGCTCCCCTGGCAACAGGGCCATGTCCAGCGTGCGTAGCGCATCGCTCATCGCCCGCCCGCTGGGCGCCTCCCCCGGCGCGCTGTCGCCCATCAGTGCGGCGAGGGTCTGCACCGTCGGCGCTTCGATAAACCGGTTGAGGGGCAGGCTGCGCCCATACAACTCGCGAATCCGCAGGAGCATGGTTGAAAGCAGAATAGAGTGACCGCCGAGATGGAAAAAACTGTCGTCAGTCGACATCTCGTTGACCGGTAACCCCAGCAGCTCACTCCACAGCTCAAGTAACTGCGTCTCCACTGGCGTTTGGGGCCGGCGCCGAGGGTTATCCGAGGCGGCGTGCACCGCCAGCGCCAGCAACGCCTGGCGGTCAACCTTGCCGTTGCTGCCGTACGGCAGGCTGGGTAATTCCTGGCACACAGTCGGCTGCATATAGTCCGGCAGCATTTGCCTGGCATGTTGCTTGAGCGCTGCCAGGGCTGTGCCCGAATAGCCGGGATCGGCGTTTGCCACGAACACCAGGACTCTTCGATCACGGTCAATCACCACCGCAACCTGGCGAAACAGCTGGCTGGTGCGCAAGCACTGCTCAATTTCCTGGGGCTCGACCCGGAACCCTCGGATCTTCACCTGCTGGTCCCGACGTCCAGCCAGTTCGATGCCCTGTTCAGTCCATTTGGCCATGTCACCTGTGCGATAGGCGCGCAAGGTCTGGCCATCGGGCAGTACCAGCGGCACAAAGCTTTCGGCAGTCTGCCGGGGCTGGTTCACGTAACCCAGGCTCACGCCGGGGCCGACGATATACAGTTCGCCCACAACCTGATCCTCGACCGGCTGGCGCTGCTCGTCGAGGATCAGCACCTGGCTGTTGGCGATGGGAGTCCCGAGGTTGAGATTGCTGTCGCCGGCCCGCATCCGATGGCTGCTGACCAGCACCGTGGCCTCCGTGGGGCCATACAGGTTGTGCAAGGCGCATTGCCCGGTCATTTGCTCGATGACATGGGGCTCGCAGGTGTCACCGCCGGTCAGCAGGTGCTCCAGGCCCAGCGGTCGGTCCAGCGGCAACAGGCTCAATAGCGCGGGCGGCAGAAAGGCGTGGCTGACGCGCCGTTGCTGGATCAACTCAACCAACTGGCGAGGGTCGCGGCGCTGTTCTTCACTAGGCACAATCAGGGTTGCGCCCTGGATCAGGGCCGGGAAGAGGTCGAGCAGCGAAGAGTCAAAACTCAAGGACGAAAACTGCAGCACGCGGCTGCATTCACTGAGTTCGACATACTGGCTGTACCACGCAGAGAAATGAGCCAGGTTATGCTGGCTGAGCAACACGCCCTTGGGCTGGCCGGTGGTGCCCGAGGTGTAAAGCACCATGCTGGCGCTATCAGCCGAGGGCGAGGTGAGCGCCAAAGGCGAGCGGTCATCCAGGTGCTGGCTGTCTAAGTGGCTGACAT
Source organism: Pseudomonas gessardii (assembly GCF_001983165.1). Taxonomy (GTDB): domain Bacteria; phylum Pseudomonadota; class Gammaproteobacteria; order Pseudomonadales; family Pseudomonadaceae; genus Aquipseudomonas; species Aquipseudomonas gessardii. The sequence continues at coordinate 5,709 of NZ_MNPU01000007.1, forward strand.
CCACCGCCAGGAAATGCCCGCGCAATGGGTGCTGGCCGTCATCGAGCAACACTATGGCCCCGGCATTCTCCAGCATGGCCCGTTGGCGCGGCAGCGGGTGGCCCGGTTCCAGCGGCAGGTACACGGCGCCGCAGCCCAGGGTTGCGAGGATGCTCGCATACAGCCCGACAGACTTGCCCAGGCAGATACCGACCACCGGCGTCTGCCCAGGCCCGAGCAACGGCTGTAGCACCTGCTGAACAGCCAGGCTGTGCCGCAGCAATTGTCGATAGCTCAGGGTGAGGCCGGCGATCTCCAGGGCCGGCCTGTCGGCGTAGACCCGCAGGCTATGCTCCAACTGTTTGATCAACGGCGTCCGGGCTTTTTGCAGCAGGGCTGGCTCGTCGGTCCGGTTAAGGCGATGCAGGTAGGCCAGTCCCTCCAGGCCTTGCAAGCTTTGTTCTGGGCGGGGGGACGCGCTTGTGCGCTGTGTGAAGTGTCCAGGGTTGCGCGAGAAGCCGCTGACCTGCAGCGTGACCCACTCGACCAGGCGTGCCACGGCCTGGCGTCGCAGCTGTTGACCGTTGCCACTGGAGGGCGGTGGCACGTCCAGCACGGCCAGCAATTGCCGTACGCGGTCATAGCAGCGTATTTGCAGGGCTGGCAGGCCAGACTCACTCAAGGGGCCGATGGACAGGCGCAGGCTCATCACGGCCATGCCGGCCAGATCCTGTGCGCCGCTCTGGCTGCCGTCTTCAATCAGCAGGTCAATGGCCGCTGCCTGCGCGGCGAGGTCATGACCATAAGGCTTGAGGGCCTGGCGCAGCTCATGCAAGGCCGCACTGGTACCGACCAGCTTAATCCCAAGGCATCTCATGACTGGCTCCCGGAGGCGGGCAGATAAGCGCTCAGCGCCTGGGCGACACAAGGTGTTTGCAGCAGCCCGCTGCGGCGCAGGAACGCCATGATGTTGCTGATCAGCGGGTGCTGGCGGGTGATGGGGAAGGCCAGGGCGTTGACCTCGACCCGCAAGGCTTCGCGGGCGCTGGGGCTGATATCCAGATGTTCGATCAACCGCAGGTCGAAGTCTTTTTGCAGGTCATTGGTCAAATAGTGTTGCAGGAAGACCGGCAGGACCCGGGCGATACAGCGGTGGTCTTCTTCACTTGCTGTTTGCCAGTAGAGCCGTACCAGGGCGGTCCAGAAGTTGGCGTGGCGGCCCTCGTCAGCCAGATGGTCAGCCATCAACCCCCTGACCGACTGCTTGACGCTGTCGTCCTTGGCAAACGCCGCCACGTCATGGGTGACCGTGTTCTCGGCAATCGCCACGCAAATCAGCTCTACGGCATCCTGTAGATGTGTCGGCGCCTGCGCCAGGGCGGTGGGTATAGCGCGGCTCAACTCGATGGCCGCGGGCAGTTGTAGCGGCGCGATCCCGGTCTTTTCCTGTGTTTGCTGCATGAAGTCCAGGGCGACGAGGGCGTGGTAGTCCTCATCGACTACCACGGTCATGGCGTCGTAGCGGCAGGCCGCAGGGAAGGGGATTGAAAAACGGTTCTTGGCGATGTTCCGTGCGGTTTTATCGACGATCTCGGTTTCAAAGATCACCACGTCATTGATGAATTTGTAGAACGTCTGCACCAGGACAAAATCGCGCCACTGCGGGCAATGCTGGAGAAACCCCGCACTGAGTACCAACGGTTGGCGACACAGGGGGTAGATCAACTTGTCGTCATCTTCCAGCAGGCGTCGCGGGCGAGTGCGGATGGTCGCCTGATGCTCCCAGTCGGTCGCGAACGAGCGGTAGTCGGTAGCGTTCACAGGCCTACCTCCTGGCGTCCTGCGCGCAGGCCGTCCCACAAGGCAATGCGGCTCTCCACGGCGCTGAGGGCGGCTTTCCAGGCTTGTTCCCCGTGCAGCGGGCTGGCACCCGCCAACCGCCGGAGCAAGCGCTCTGCGGCCGGCTCATGGCCTTCGGCGTCCAGCTCGATGTGCCGCTGGAGGTAGTAACACAAGCTGGGGGCTTGCCGGTGGGCGACATTGCAGCCCTCAAGGATGCGTTTGAACATCGCCGGGATGACACTTTCGCGGCCATGCAGGAAGGTCGCGGCCACACAATGGGTGGGCGCGTTCAGGGCAACGTCCAGGGTATGCCGGACAAAGCGCTCTACCGCAGGATCAACCGGGATCTGTGCCAAGGCGCTGTCGACGCTTGCACCCTCTCGCTGCAACGCGATGAAGCGTTCGATGGGGGCGGTGCAGGCTCCCACCTCGCGCATGGCCTCCAGGTACAGTTCAAAGTGACTGCCGTGCCCGTCGCCCAGGCGCTGGTCTGATTCTTCGTCCAGGACAATTTCGTTGATCAGCCGGGCGGCCTGCGGGTCTGTCGGTGGCAGCCAGGGCAGGCGCACACAGGTCAGGTCCTGTTGCAGGCGTTTGGTCAGTGTCATGAAGTCCCAGACGGCAAACACATGGTTTTGCATAAAGTGTTGCAGTTGAGGGAAAGAGTTGATTTCCAGGAAAATCGGATGTTCATGTAGTTGTAGTTTTTTATGTCTAAGTAGTTCTTGGAGTTGAAACATGGTCAATGCCCATAAGTCGTGATGTCGACTCAAATGAAAAGTGTGTGAAGCCAAGTGTGTGTTTCTGGTGAGTGCTTTGTTGCCTTGGCGCGGGGCTTTCTCGGTTGGCTTGGTTACCCGGCAAGCAACAAATAGTGACAAAGCACCCAGGTCTTATTGGAAAGAGCGTCGTCCACAGCTGCGCCCAAGCCTGTGCCTGCGTTTTCGACTGAAGTGCCAAGACCAATTAAAGAATAATCACTTGGTTAAGTGTTCAAATAGCTTCTAAGTTTTATAAGGTTTTTTTACAGGAAGGGGAGTGCTGTAATTGAACTTACTGTTCTAAGTAGGAACTTTCCTTGTTGTTTGCGAGTTTTAAGTGGGTGGACTTAACGGGCAGGGTTTGATCCGTTATTGCGTTTGCAACGCTGGACGTTTCTGCCGGTCAATGTCGAGTCTGTTGGCGCAACCGTCCAGGAAGGGGACGGCAGACATGGGCGGGCTTTGGACGTGGGTGGCGCTTGGTCCTCCAGGCCGCGCGCTTGGCGGCCAAAGCCGGAAGAAATCAACGCGGCCCTTTGTCGTTATCCTGTTCAAGGCTGTTGAGGTAATGAGTGATCACTTCCATCCCTCGCATGAGGTGATTGCGCAGTGTCAGCACACTCTCCTCGACCTTTTTCTGTGCGACCAGGTTCAGCAGTTCGCGATGGTCTTCCTGGGAGGTTTCGCCCAGCCCCATGGCCTCAAGGTTGAAACGCAGGAACCGTTCTTCCTCGTTCAGCCCGTGCTCCACCAGGTTCAGCAGCCGCTGGTTGGGTGCCTTGCCATACAGCGCCATATGGAACAGGCGGTTGAGCCGGCCGATTTCGGTGTAGTCGATTTCGCGCTCCAGGGTGTCGATCAAGGCGCCCGCCTGCTCGATATCGCTCGGGCCCAGCAACGGGATCGATAAGCGCAGCGCCTCCGACTCCAGGAGAATACGCAGGGCGTAGGTCTCTGCCGAGTTATCTTCAATCAGCGGGGCAACCACGGCGCCTTTATGGGTGACAACATGCAGCAGCGACTGCGCCTCCAGTTGGCGCAGGGCTTCGCGCACCGGCATCCGGCTGACGCCAAACAGGCTGGCCAGCTCTTGCTGGCGCATGGCGGTACCGCACGGTAGGCGGCCATCCAGTATGGCGTTGCGCAATGTTTCTTCAATAACGGAGCGAGCGAGGTGAGCGGGAATGGGCCCACTGATCTTGATGCTGCTCAAAGGGTTCGGCTTGTGCGTCACGACTACGCTATCCTCCTTTCTTGTTGGAGTGGGTTTGGCTAATTGGATCCAAAGAACACTAGAGATTGCATGCAGGCTTGTCAAACAAGCAAGGTTTCCCTTTGTAAGCAACTCAACAGCGCGGTTTTTCTTCGCACATTATGGCTTGCTGGCGCCTTACAGGGCGCAATTGCTTTAGCTGAATGGGCACTGGGTGATTGCACTGTGCCATTGTTTTTTGCTGGCCGACCCTTCACCATCGCTTGATTCTCCGTCACTTTCCACGGACTGAAGCCATTGGCGGTACGTTTTGCTCCCTCGCGGATCCTGTGCTGGCTGTTTTCAGCACTGCTGCTGGCTGGCTTACTGCCTGGCGGGCTGCATGCCGATTGGGATTTCTCCCAGATCAGCCGGCGCGCCACCACGCTCTATGGGCCGCTGGGCGCAGGCCAGCAGCGTATTGACGACTGGCAGCAACTGCTGGCGACGCAAAAGCAAGGCAGCGAGCTGGAGCAACTCAAGGTGGTCAACCTGTTCTTCAACAAGCGGGTGCGCTATGTCGAGGATATCGACTTGTGGAACCAGGTCGATTATTGGGAAACCCCCATCGAAGCCTTGTGGAAAGGCGCCGGGGATTGTGAAGACTACGCCATCGCCAAGTATTTCAGCCTGCGTCACCTGGGCGTCTCCAGCGACAAATTGCGCATTACCTACGTCAAGGCATTGCGGCAGAATCGTGCCCATATGGTCTTGACCTATTATTCGACGCCAGAGGCCATGCCGCTGGTACTCGACAGCCTGATCGATGAAATCCAGCCTGCCAGCCAACGGACCGACTTGCTGCCGGTCTATTCCTTCAACGCCGCAGGCTTGTACCTGCCCGGCGCCAAGGGCAACAAAAAGGTGGGCGACACCAAGCGCCTGTCGCGCTGGCAGGATGTGTTGAAAAAAATGCGTGCGGAAGGCTTCCCTGCCGAGTCGGCCAACTAGGAGTAACTGTTCAGATGTCACTGTTCAAACAGCTGTTGATCGCTATCTGTCTGTTCCTGGTGGTCGCCTTCAGCGGCAGCTTCATGGTCAGCCTGGAAAGCTCGCGCGCCCAATACGTGAACCAACTGCGCTCCCATGCGCAGGACGCGGCGACCGCCCTGGCGCTGTCCCTGACACCCAATATCGACGACCCGGCGATGGTCGAGCTGCTGGTCAGCTCGATCTTCGACAGCGGTTACTACGCAAGCATCCGCGTGGTCGATGTGACCAATGACCAGGTCATCGTCGAGCGCAGCGGTATCCCCGACCACAATGGCGTGCCCGACTGGTTCGTCAAGCTGATCGGCCTGGAGCCGGCCGGTGGCGATGCCCTGGTCAGCCGTGGCTGGGAACAGGCGGCGCGGGTCGAGGTGGTCAGCCATCCGATGTTCGCCCTGGCCAAGCTGTGGCAGAGCGCCCTGGGCAGCCTGGGCTGGCTGCTGTTGTGCGGCGCGGTGAGTGCGGTGCTGGGCGCGCTGTTGCTGCGCCGGCAACTCAAGCCTTTGGACTACATGGTCAAGCAGTCCCACGCCATTGCCCGCCGCGAGTTCCTGAGCCTGCCGGATCTGCCGCGCACCCCGGAACTGCGCCGCGTGGTGCAGGCGATGAACCAGATGGTGGAAAAGCTCAAGGCACTGTTCCAGGAACAGGCCGAGCGCAGCGAAAAGCTGCGGGTGGAGTCCTATCAGGACAACCTCACCGGCCTGGCCAACCGTCGTTACTTCGAGATGCAACTCAATGCGCGGGTCAGCAATCCCGAAGAGACCAGTTCAGGCTACTTGCTGGTGCTGCGGGTCAAGGACCTGGCGGGCCTCAACCAGCGCCTCGGCGGCCAGCGTACCGACCAGTTGCTACAGGCGGTTGGCGAGCAACTGCTGCGCCAGTGCGAGCCCTACCCGGAAACCCACAACCTGGTCACCCGTATCCGCGGTGGCGAGTTTGCCGTGCTGGCGCCGGGGCTGATGCGGGAAGAGGCGTTGCAGCTGGCACAGAATCTGGAAAGTACCCTGCAAAGCCTGCAAGCCACCGGCGCCAGTGACGTGTCGCCGGTCGCCTGTATCGGTCTGGCGCCGTTCAGCCACGGTGATTCGCCTCAAGCCCTGCTGACCCTGGCCGACCAGGCGTTGGCCCAGGCCGAAACCCTGGGCGATGTCAGCTGGGTCTGCCTGGATCACAGTGCCGCGGCCAGTGTCGGCGACGATCACCACGCCTGGCACTCCCTGTTGGACCAGGCACTGACCCAACAGCGTTTCGAGCTGTACTTCCAGCCGGTGGTGGCCAGCCAGGATCCGCAACGGATCCTGCATTACAAAGTGCTCTCGCGCTTGGTTGACGACCAGGGCCATACGATCCCGGCCGGACGTTTCCTGCCCTGGCTTGAGCGGTTCGGCTGGACGGCACGCCTGGACCGGTTGATGCTGGAGCTGGTGCTGCAACAGATGGCCAGCCACAAGCATTCGCTGGCCCTGAACCTGTCTGCGGCCACGCTGGCCGACCCGCAAGCCCTGAATCGCGTGTTCGAGCTGCTACGCCAACATGCCAACCTGGGCCCGCGCCTAACCCTGGAAATCGGTGAAGAGCAATTGCCCGAGCAGGCCATGTTGGAGCAGTTGACCCGGCGCCTGCGGGAGCTGCACTTCTCCCTCAGCCTGCAACGCTTTGGCGGGCGCTTCAGCATGATCGGCAACCTGGCGCGCCTGGGCCTGGCCTACCTGAAGATCGATGGCAGCTATATCCGCGATATCGACCAGGAAAGCGACAAGCGCCTGTTTATCGAAGCCATCCAGCGCGCAGCCCACAGCATCGACTTGCCGCTGATTGCCGAGCGGGTCGAAACCGAGGGTGAGTTGCAGGTGATTCGCGAGATGGGGATCTTCGGTGTGCAGGGCCAGCTGTTTGGCGAACCGGCACCCTGGCGTTGAGGCCGCAGGCCGGCCTCAGATCAGGCCGGTCTCATCATCATTGATCAGGTGGCTCAGGCCACCCAGTGATTCCCGGGCGTTGCTACGGTCCTTGAGCTTGGCTTGCGCGGCGACCGGCAAGTCCGTCAGGTTGATCACGCCTTTCTGGATCAGCACCTGAATCAAGTCTTCCAGCACCCGGATCATCTCCGCGTCACTGTGCTTGAGCTGCTTGAGGCTCAGCTCGGCTTCTTCATTGGCGAACCAGGCCTGGATCTCATGGTGATCCGCTGGCAGGGTGCCCGTCGATTCGGCGAAGGCGACCGCTTCGGCGCGAATCAGCTCACCCTGTGCATCACGTTGCACGTAGAACATTGAACATCCCTCATGAGCAGAACTGACGACAGCCTGTCAGCAGCATAGGCCAACGGCGCGCGATTGGGCATGAGTATGCCGTGCAATCGTTGCCCCATGCCAGTGAACGGTGGCCGCAAATGAATCGGCCGCCTCAAGAGGCGGCCGGGTCATGGGTGCATTAGGTGTGATCGACCTTGATGGTCGGGTCAGCACCACTGATCAACGAATTGATCGTCTGGCCGGACCAGTTGTTGCCTTCGAGCTTGATCGTCACATCTGCGTTGGCCAGGCCGCCGGCAGCGTTGAGCTTGCCTTCGGAGCTGATCTGCAGCGTGGTCACGTTATCCACCGTGGTCAACTTCAGGAAGTTGTCGATGGTGCTGTCGGTTTCGCCCTTGAGCAGGTCGCGCAGGTCGATCCGGTCGCCTTCCGAGGCCTTGAAGTCCTTGATCACATCGTTGCCGACGTCACCGGATCTCCAGATGAAGGTATCGGCACCGGTGCCGCCGATCAGGATGTCATTGCCCTGGCCGCCGATCAGCGTGTCGTTGCCGGTCCCGCCCAACAGGATGTCGTTGCCCTTGCCACCGTCCAGGTAGTCGTTGCCGCCCTGGCCGAACAGGATGTCATCACCCGAGCCACCCAGCAGGGTGTCATTACCGTCCTTGGCGCCCGAGGTGTTGAACTCGTTGTAATGCTCGGTGATGTACTTGTGCACATCCTGGCCGGTGACTGCCGACACGGCCACGCCGTTTTTCCCGGCCACGTAGGACTGGATAGCGTTGTAGCCCTCGCCGGTAACGCCTGGGAAGCTCACCAGGTCGCCGAACAGGATGTCGTTGCCGTCACCCCCGTCGACACGGTCGGCACCCGGTAGGGTGGCCTCGCTGCTCCCGAGGATGGCGTTGGCCAGGTCCTTGGGATCGATGTTGGCTTGTGGCTTGTTGTCGCTGTCGTACGGTGCCAACTGCTCCAGGCCGACCCCGCTTTTAAGGCCGATGGCTTCTACGCCACCTGTGGACAGGCCTTTGAGCAGCGCGAACGCGTTCTGGGAGTTGGTAGCGGTGGCTGTATCGGTGTAGTTGCCATAACCGTCACGAACGGATGTCTCATAGGTGCCATCCCCTTGTGCGTGGATGGTCCCCCGGTCGTACGCTGTGCCGTAGTACCAGAGGGTCACCTTACCGACAGAGTTGATCTCAAGGGAGATATTCGACTCGATATTGATCCGGGTGGCGGTACCTAAGGTGTAGTTGTTCATGTTAACGACGTCATCAAGCTTGACGTTGCCGTACAAGGTCGGGTTGGTCTGCTCAGCACGCTGATAGAACGTCGGTTCACCATCAGTGATGAAGTATGTGGTGTTGATTGCGCCAGTGTTGCCAGTCGCCAGGCCACTTTTGAAGAAGTTGGATGCCGCCTTGAACACGTCTTCGTAGTTGGTGCCGCCGGTCGACACCATCTTATCCAGGACTTTCTGCAGCGCATCCAGTGCACCCGGGTCTTTCAGGTTGACTGTAACCGTGCGATTGACCTGGTCACTGAAGTCCGCCAGGAAGATATTCACGGTGCCAGATGTGCTGGAGCCAATGCTGTCTTTCAGCGAGTTGAACACGGTAGTCAACGAGGCTTTCGCCGCCGCTACCGAGTCCGAACCCATACTGCCCGACGTATCGATCATGAACGCGATGTTGTAGTTCTTGCCCTGGACTACGTTCAGGCCAGAAACGTCCGCCACGATGATATCGTTGCCACTGGTACCGGCAACATTGTCATCGCCAGAGGTCGCCGTGGTCCCGCTATACGTGGCCGGGTATACCTTGACCGGCAATTGGGCAACGGTTTGGGCCGAGCCGCCGAGGCTTTCGGTGGAGGTCGAGGTCACGGTCAGGTTGTACTGGCCGCTGGTGTAAGGCAGTGGCTTGAGGCTCAGGTTGTTGAGGTTCCAGCCGGTGACGTCCACTTCGGTCTGGCCCTGGGTCGCCGTGAAGGTATGCCCGGCACCGTCGCTGAGCACTGCGCCCACCGGGATGCTGCCGATCTTCACGCTCAGGGTTTCCGAACCGTCGGTATCGGTCAGGCCGGTGGTGACTTTGCTCAGCTTGACGGTGCCGTTTTCCAGCCCTTCATTGAGCTTGTACGCGTCGTAGTAGCCCTGGCCATTGGTGCCGTGCAGGTCAGACACCTGGGCCCCGGCGTTGATCAGGTCATTGACCCCGGTGTAGATCGGGATATTGGTGTTGCTCAGGTTCGTGGTCGCACCACCGTTGACCGACAGGTTGACGTCATAGCTGCCGGCACCCGCCTGGTTGGCATGGTAGATATCAATGCTGTAGTAGCCATTGCTGGTCGGCGTGTAAGTGCCGCTGAACTGGCCGGAGTTCGAGCCCCAGGTGCCGCTGGCCACGTCTTTGCCACCGACGTTGATCAGGATGCTGTCATCGCCATAGCCGCTGAAGGTATAGGTCTTGCCGGCTTCCAGGTAGATCAGGCCGGAGGTCTTCGACCCCGCGCCGCCCGGTACGTCAGCAGTCGATGCAACGTCGGTGGCAATCGTCGTGCTGTTTGGCGTGCCCGCTTTGTCGATCGCATTTTTCAGCACGGTCGGCGAGGCGCCATTGCCGTTGGTACCCAGGTTGGCAATGCTGTTCCAGCTCTGCTTGGTCAGGCCGACCGAGGCGATGTTGTTGTCGGCAACGCTCAAGGTTGGCGCATCCGCAACCGGAGTGATATCGACTTTCACGGTAGTGCTGGTGCCCAGATCCTTGCCATCGGTGGGCTGGAACTTGAACTGTGCGTAGTCCGCCTGCTTGTTGCCCACGCCTGTGCCGCCGTAGCCGTCGGCCCCGGATTCGTTGGCATTTGGCGTGAAACGCAGTTGGCCGCCGTCGATCTGCGCCTTGGTGAAGGTCTGGCCGGCGGTCACGTTGGTCCAGGTGGTGCCGTCTGCTGCCAGGTACTGCAGCTTGCCGGCCACTGGCAGTTCGGTGATTTTCACCCCGAGGCTGGCCTGCGGAGAATCCACATCGCTGACCCCGAAATTGGCCCAGGTCAGCTTCAGCGACGTGTCTTCGGTGCCGGTGATGGCACTGCCAGTGGCAACCGGCGCGTCGTTGACTGCCACCACGTTGACCGTGGTGGTTGCCACGTTCGAGTAGTTACCGCCGTCGGTCACGGTCACGGTGATGGTCCGTGGCGTGGTGCTCGGGTCGTCGCTGCTGTTGTTGAACGTGATGTTCTTGATCTGCTGCATGTAGTCAGCCAGCGACGCCGCACCGGTGAGGGTCAGGGTGATCTTGCCGGTGGCAGGGTCCGTGGCCGAGGTCACGTTGATGCCGGGGACGTTGGTATAGCTCAGCGAGTCGTTCGGCTGAGTATTGGTCAGCACCACCGTGGCGCCAGTCAGTTGGGTGCTGTCCGGGTCGGTGATCTTGATGTCAGTGTCAGCAATCGACACGCCAGTGCCGCCTTCGGTGAACGTGGTCTTGAAGTCGTTCCCGGTGGCGCCGCTGGAGTTGTTGGCATCCAGGTCGATGGCCGGTGGTGCATCGTTATCGATAATCGACGTTTCGACTTTACCGTTGGTAGGGCTGACCACCAGGTTCTCGAAGTTGCCGCCGGAAGTGCCCGAGATGCTGATCTCGAACTTCTCCGTAGGCTCGGTCAGCTTGTCGTCGAGAGTCTTGATATCGAACGTCGCGCTGCTTTGGCCGGCCGGAATCTTCACGGTGTACACACCGGTGAAGTCGGAACCGTCCTGGGCCACGCCTTTATACGAGAGGGTCACCGTGACTTCAGTGTCCGCCGGTTGGGTCAGGTTCAACGTGTAGTGAGCGGTCTGGCCTTCGGTCACCGAGGCATCGCCCGCGATACTGATCACGGTGTTGTTCGTCACGTCCGTCACCTTGGTGACCACTGGCGTGCCGACCACGATCAGGTTTTCATACTTGTCGCCACCGCTGACCACATTGGTGATCTTGGCGGAAATATCCTTGGCGCCCACATAGAAGTCATTCGGCGCGGTGAAGTTGGCAGTACTGCTGGTCTTGCCATTGCCGATGGTAATGCTCAAGCCGTTGTCCAGCTTGACCACCAGGTCGGAGCCGACGTTGGTCACGGCCGCTCCGTTCTTGTCCACCAGGCTGGCGGTGTAGACGATCTGGCCGCCTTCGGCGACGCTGGTGGTGGTGGCCGTCAGCACAACTTTCACATCGTCGATGGTGTCGTTGATGGTGGTGGTGGCGCCATTGCCAGCCACTACGAGTTTCTCGAAGCTGCCGCCGGCTGTGTCGGTGATCTTGACGGTCTGGGTGCTCTTGTCGATGAACACGTCATCGCCAGGGGCATCCACCGTCACCGTGCCAACAGTTTCGCCGGCCTTGATGGTGATGGTTTGTTTGTTGTCGAGGGTCAAGGTGACGTCGGTGTCAGCCTTGTTGCTCAAGGTGGCGGTGTAGGTGATCTTGCCGCCTTCGTTGACGGCGCTTGGCGCGGTCAGGGTGACGGTGGTGGTGTTATCGGTGCTCGGGGTATCCGTCACGACGGTGGTGACTTTATCGGTACCTGGAACCAGGTTTTCAAAGTGCTCGCCGCCAGTTACTTCCTTGATGCCGGTAGTAACAGTCTGGTCGCCTTTGTACACGTCATCCGGTGCTACAACCGAAACAGTACCGCTCGATTGGTCCACACCGATGGTGATGACTTGTTTGTTATCCAGGGTGATCGTCAACGGACCAGTGGTGTTCAGCACCGGTGTGCCGTTCTTATCCACCAGGGTCGCGGTGTAGACGATCTGGCCGCCTTCGCCCACGGTTTTAGTGGCCGTCAGGACCACATCAACCTTGTCGATGGTGTCGTTGATGGTGGTAGTGGCGCCATTGCCTGCTACCACGAGCTTCTCGAAGTTACCGCCAGCGGTGTCGGTGATCTGGACGGTTTGCGAAGACTTGTCGATGAAGACGTCATCGCCAGGGGCATCCACCGTCACGGTACCGACGGTTTCACCGGCCTTAATGGTGATGGTTTGTTTGTTGTCGAGTGTCAGGGTGACGTCAGTGTCAGCCTTGTTGCTCAAGGTGGCGGTGTAAGTGATCTTGCCGCCTTCGTTGACGGCGCTTGGCGCGGTCAGGGTGACGGTGGTGGTGTTATCGGTGCCCGGTGTATCCGTCACCACGGTAGTGACTTTATCGGTACCCGGAACCAGGTTTTCAAAGTGCTCGCCGCCGGTGACTTCTTTAATGCCGGTAGTAACGGTTTGATCGCCTTTGTACACATCATCCGGGGCCACAACCGAAACAGTACCGCTCGATTGGTCCACACCGATGGTGATGACTTGTTTGTTATCCAGGGTGATAGTCAGCGGGCCGGTGGTGTTCAGCACCGGTGTGCCGTTTTTATCCACAAGCGTGGCGGTGTAGACGATCTGGCCGCCTTCGCCCACGGTTTTAGTGGCCGTCAGCACCACATCGACTTTGTCGATGGTGTCGTTGATGGTGGTAGTGGCGCCATTGCCAGCCACCACGAGCTTCTCGAAGTTACCGCCGGCGGTGTCGGTGATCTGGACAGTCTGGGTGCTCTTGTCGATGAATACGTCATCGCCAGGGGCATCCACCGTCACGGTACCGACAGTTTCGCCAGCTTTGATGGTGATGGTTTGCTTGTTATCGAGTGTCAGGGTGACGTCGGTATCCGCTTTATTAGAAAGCGTAGCGGTGTAGGTGATCTTGCCGCCTTCACTCACTTCCGACGGAGCCGTCAAAGTCACGGTCGTGGTGTTATCGGTACCTGGGGTATCAGTAACAGTCGTGGTGACCTTGTCAGTACCCGGAACCAGATTTTCAAAGTGTTCGCCACCGGTAACTTCTTTAATACCGGTAGTAACGGTTTGCTCGCCTTTGTACACATCATCCGGTGCCACAACCGAAACAGTGCCGCTCGATTGGTCCACACCGATGGTGATGACTTGTTTGTTATCCAGAGTGATAGTCAACGGGCCGGTGGTGTTCAGCACCGGTGTGCCGTTTTTATCCACAAGCGTGGCGGTGTAGACGATCTGGCCGCCTTCGCCCACGGTTTTGGTTGCGGTCAGCACCACATCGACTTTGTCGATGGTGTCGTTGATCGTGGTAGTTGCGCCATTGCCTGCGACTACGAGCTTCTCGAAGTTACCGCCAGCGGTGTCGGTGATCTTGACGGTCTGGGTACTCTTGTCGATGAACACGTCATCGCCTGGAGCATCAACTGTCACGGTACCGACGGTTTCACCGGCCTTGATGGTGATGGTTTGTTTGTTGTCGAGGGTCAAGGTGACGTCGGTGTCAGCCTTGTTGCTCAAGGTGGCGGTGTAGGTGATCTTGCCGCCTTCGTTGACGGCGCTTGGCGCGGTCAGGGTGACGGTGGTGGTGTTATCGGTGCTCGGGGTATCCGTCACGACGGTGGTGACTTTATCGGTACCTGGAACCAGGTTTTCAAAGTGCTCGCCGCCAGTTACTTCCTTGATGCCGGTAGTAACAGTCTGGTCGCCTTTGTACACATCATCTGGAGCCACAACCGAAACAGTACCGCTCGATTGGTCCACACCGATGGTGATGACTTGTTTGTTATCCAGGGTGATCGTCAACGGACCAGTGGTGTTCAGCACCGGTGTGCCGTTCTTATCCACCAGGGTCGCGGTGTAGACGATCTGGCCGCCTTCGCCCACGGTTTTAGTGGCCGTCAGGACCACATCAACCTTGTCGATGGTGTCGTTGATGGTGGTAGTGGCGCCATTGCCTGCTACCACGAGCTTCTCGAAGTTACCGCCAGCGGTGTCGGTGATCTGGACGGTTTGCGAAGACTTGTCGATGAAGACGTCATCGCCAGGGGCATCCACCGTCACGGTACCGACGGTTTCGCCAGCTTTGATGGTGATGGTTTGTTTGTTATCGAGTGTCAGGGTGACGTCAGTGTCAGCCTTGTTGCTCAAGGTGGCGGTGTAGGTGATCTTGCCGCCTTCGTTGACGGCGCTTGGCGCGGTCAGGGTGACGGTGGTGGTGTTATCGGTGCCCGGTGTATCCGTCACCACGGTAGTGACTTTATCGGTACCTGGAACCAGGTTTTCAAAGTGCTCGCCGCCAGTTACTTCCTTGATGCCGGTAGTAACAGTCTGGTCGCCTTTGTACACATCATCTGGAGCCACAACCGAAACAGTACCGCTCGATTGGTCCACACCGATGGTGATGACTTGTTTGTTATCCAGGGTGATCGTCAACGGACCAGTGGTGTTCAGCACCGGTGTGCCGTTCTTATCCACCAGGGTCGCGGTGTAGACGATCTGGCCGCCTTCGCCCACGGTTTTAGTGGCCGTCAGGACCACATCAACCTTGTCGATGGTGTCGTTGATGGTGGTAGTGGCGCCATTGCCTGCTACCACGAGCTTCTCGAAGTTACCGCCAGCGGTGTCGGTGATCTGGACGGTTTGCGAAGACTTGTCGATGAAGACGTCATCGCCAGGGGCATCCACCGTCACGGTACCGACGGTTTCGCCAGCTTTGATGGTGATGGTTTGTTTGTTATCGAGTGTCAGGGTGACGTCAGTGTCAGCCTTGTTGCTCAAGGTGGCGGTGTAGGTGATCTTGCCGCCTTCGTTGACGGCGCTTGGCGCGGTCAGGGTGACGGTGGTGGTGTTATCGGTGCCCGGTGTATCCGTCACCACGGTAGTGACTTTATCGGTACCTGGAACCAGGTTTTCAAAGTGCTCGCCGCCGGTGACTTCTTTAATGCCGGTAGTAACGGTTTGATCGCCTTTGTACACATCATCCGGGGCCACAACCGAAACAGTACCGCTCGATTGGTCCACACCGATGGTGATGACTTGTTTGTTATCCAGGGTGATAGTCAGCGGGCCGGTGGTGTTCAGCACCGGTGTGCCGTTTTTATCCACAAGCGTGGCGGTGTAGACGATCTGGCCGCCTTCGCCCACGGTTTTGGTTGCGGTCAGCACCACATCGACTTTGTCGATGGTGTCGTTGATCGTGGTAGTCGCACCATTGCCAGCCACCACGAGCTTCTCGAAGTTACCGCCGGCGGTGTCGGTGATCTGGACAGTCTGGGTGCTCTTGTCGATGAATACGTCATCGCCTGGAGCGTCCACCGTCACGGTACCGACGGTTTCACCGGCCTTGATGGTGATGGTTTGCTTGTTATCGAGTGTCAGGGTGACGTCGGTATCCGCTTTATTAGAAAGCGTAGCGGTGTAGGTGATTTTTCCACCCTCACTCACTTCAGACGGAGCCGTCAAAGTCACAGTCGTGGTGTTATCGGTACCTGGGGTATCAGTAACAGTCGTGGTGACCTTGTCAGTACCCGGAACCAGGTTTTCAAAGTGCTCGCCACCGGTAACTTCTTTAATACCGGTAGTAACGGTTTGATCGCCTTTGTACACATCATCCGGGGCCACAACCGAAACAGTGCCGCTCGATTGGTCCACACCGATGGTGATGACCTGCTTGTTATCCAGAGTGATAGTCAACGGGCCAGTGGTGTTCAGCACCGGTGTGCCGTTTTTATCCACAAGCGTGGCGGTGTAGACAATTGCGCCGCCTTCGCCCACGGTTTTAGTGGCCGTCAGTACCACATCGACCTTGTCGATAGTGTCGTTGATGGTGGTAGTGGCGCCATTGCCTGCGACTACGAGTTTCTCGAAGTTGCCACCGGCGGTGTCAGTGATCTTGACGGTCTGCGAAGACTTGTCGATGAACACGTCATCGCCTGGAGCATCCACCGTCACGGTGCCGACAGTTTCGCCAGCTTTGATGGTGATGGTTTGCTTGTTGTCGAGGGTCAGGGTGACGTCAGTATCCGCTTTATTAGAAAGCGTAGCGGTGTAGGTGATTTTTCCACCCTCACTCACTTCAGACGGAGCCGTCAAAGTCACAGTGGTGGTGTTATCGGTACCCGGTGTATCCGTCACCACGGTGGTGACTTTATCGGTCCCCGGAACCAGATTTTCAAAGTGCTCACCGCCGGTGACTTCTTTAATGCCGGTAGTAACAGTCTGATCACCTTTGTACACATCATCCGGGGCCACAACCGAAACAGTGCCGCTCGATTGGTCCACACCGATGGTGATGACTTGTTTGTTATCCAGGGTGATAGTCAACGGGCCAGTGGTGTTCAGCACCGGTGCGCCGTTTTTATCCACAAGCGTGGCGGTGTAGACAATTGCGCCGCCTTCGCCCACGGTTTTAGTGGCCGTCAGCACCACATCGACCTTGTCGATAGTGTCGTTGATGGTGGTAGTCGCACCATTGCCAGCCACCACGAGCTTCTCGAAGTTGCCGCCGGCGGTGTCGGTGATCTGGACAGTCTGGGTGCTCTTGTCGATGAACACGTCATCGCCAGGGGCATCCACCGTCACCGTGCCAACAGTTTCGCCGGCCTTGATGGTGATGGTTTGCTTGTTGTCGAGGGTCAAGGTGACGTCGGTGTCAGCCTTGTTGCTCAAGGTGGCGGTGTAGGTGATCTTGCCGCCTTCGTTGACGGCGCTTGGCGCGGTCAGGGTGACGGTGGTGGTGTTATCGGTGCCCGGTGTATCCGTCACCACGGTAGTGACTTTATCGGTACCCGGAACCAGGTTTTCAAAGTGCTCGCCACCGGTGACTTCCTTGATGCCGGTAGTAACAGTCTGGTCGCCTTTGTACACGTCATCCGGGGCCACAACCGAAACAGTGCCGCTCGATTGGTCTACACCGATGGTGATGACTTGTTTGTTATCCAGAGTGATCGTCAGCGGGCCGGTGGTGTTCAGCACCGGTGTGCCGTTTTTATCCACAAGCGTGGCGGTGTAGACGATCTGGCCGCCTTCGCCCACGGTTTTGGTCGCAGTCAGGACCACATCAACCTTGTCGATGGTGTCGTTGATCGTGGTAGTCGCGCCATTGCCAGCCACCACGAGCTTCTCGAAGTTACCGCCGGCGGTGTCGGTGATCTGGACGGTTTGCGAAGACTTGTCGATGAACACGTCATCGCCAGGGGCATCCACCGTCACGGTACCGACAGTTTCGCCAGCTTTGATGGTGATGGTTTGCTTGTTATCGAGCGTCAGGGTGACGTCGGTATCCGCTTTATTAGAAAGCGTAGCGGTGTAGGTGATCTTGCCGCCTTCACTCACTTCCGACGGAGCCGTCAAAGTCACAGTGGTGGTGTTATCGGTACCCGGTGTATCCGTCACAACGGTAGTGACTTTATCGGTACCCGGAACCAGGTTTTCAAAGTGCTCGCCACCGGTGACTTCCTTGATGCCGGTAGTAACAGTCTGGTCGCCTTTGTACACGTCATCCGGCGCCACAACCGAAACAGTACCGCTCGACTGGTTCACGCCGATGGTGATGACCTGGTTGTTATCCAGCGTCACAGTCACAGGGCCGGTGGTGTTCAGCACCGGTGCGCCGTTTTTATCCACAAGCGTGGCGGTGTAGACAATCTCGCCGCCTTCACCCACGGTTTTGGTCGCCGTCAGAACCACATCAACCTTGTCGATGGTGTCGTTGATCTGCGTTGTCGCCCCACCCGGTGCGATATCCAGCTTCTCGAAACCACCGCCCACGAAGTCTGGATTGATCGTGACGTTGATCGGACCTGCGTCTTTGAAGACGTCGTCGCCCGGTGCCTTGGAGGTCACCTGGCCGGTTGTCTCGCCCTTGGCGATGGTGATGACGTCACCGTTGCTCAGGGTCAGGGTCAGGTCGCTGCCGGCCTTGTTGCTCAAGGTCGCGGTGTAGGTAATGGTCCCGCCTTCGTTGGCCTCGCCTGGCGCGGTCAGGGTGACGGTGGTGGTGTCGGTGGTGCCGGGGGTGTCGGTTACGGTGGTGTTGACCGGCGTAGTGCCTGGCACCAGGTTCTCGAAATGCGCGCCGCCGGTCACCTGGGTGATGGCGGTGGTGACGGTCTGGTTGCCTTCATACACATCGTTCGGCGCAACCGTGGTGGTGGTGCCGGCGGATTGGCCGACGCCGATAGTAATGGTCTGGCCATTGTCCAGCGTCACGGTCAGCGGATTGGTGGCATTGGTCACGGGGTTGCCAGCCTTGTCCACCAGCGACGCGGTGTAGACGATAGTACCGCCTTCGCCCACGGTGGTCGTCGCGGTCAGGACCACATCGACCTTGTCGAGCGTGTCGTTGACGGTGGTGGTTGCCCCATCGCCCGCCACTTCCAGTTTTTCGAAGTTGCCGCCGGTTGTCTCGGTGATCTTGACGGTTTGCGTGCTCTTATCGACAAACACGTCATCGCCCGGAGCATCGACCGTGACCGAACCAATGGTTTCGCCCGCCTTGATAATGATGGTCGAACCGTTATCCAGCTTCAGCGTAACGTCAGTCTCC
Source organism: Pseudomonas gessardii (assembly GCF_001983165.1). Taxonomy (GTDB): domain Bacteria; phylum Pseudomonadota; class Gammaproteobacteria; order Pseudomonadales; family Pseudomonadaceae; genus Aquipseudomonas; species Aquipseudomonas gessardii. The sequence continues at coordinate 24,154 of NZ_MNPU01000007.1, forward strand.
GCCTTATTGGAGAGCGTGGCGGTGTAGGTGATCTGGCCGCCTTCGCTGACATCGCCCGGTGCGGTCAGCGTCACGGTGGTGGTGTCGACCGAGTCGGTGATGGTGGTGACGGCTGGCGCCGGGTTGGGCACCAGGTTTTCAAAATTGCCGCCGGTGGTCCCGGTGATGGTCGTGGTGACCGTGCTGCCGTTGACGTAGACGTCATTGGCCGGGGTGTCGACCACCACGGTGCCCACGGATTCACCGGCCTTGATGGTAATCACTGAACCGTTGGACAGGGTGACCGTCAGCGGGGTTTGCGCCGGGTTGGTCAAGGTCGCGGTGTAGGTGATCTGGCCGCCCTCGGTGACCGTGTTGGTGGCGGTGAGGGTCAGGCCGGTGTCGTCGAGCGAGTCGGTAATCGTGGTGACGGCTGGCGTGGTGTCGGGCACCAGGTTTTCAAAGTTGCCCCCGGTTGCCCCGGTAATCGTGGTGCTGACCGTGCTGCCATTGTTGTAGACGTCATTGGCCGGCGTTTCGACCACCACGGTGCCCGTGGACTTGCCCGGTTCGATAGTAATCACCGAGCCGTTGCTCAAGGTGATGGTGACCGGGGTCTGCGCCGGGTTGGTCAAGGTGGCGGTGTAGGTGATCGGGCCGCCCTCGGTCACCGTTTCGCCTGCTGTCAGGGTGACCGTGGTGGTGTCGATGGTGTCGGTGATCTGGGTCACGGCCGGTGTTGGGTCGGTGGTCACGATCAGGTTGGCGCCGCCAGTGGTGCCGGTGATGGTGACGGTGATCTGGCCCGGGTCGATGTACGGGCTGTCGTTGGGCGCCAAGGGTACATTGACGGAGCCGGTCAACTGGCCGGCGGGGATGGTGATCACTGAACCGTTGGACAGGGTCACATTCAGGTCGCCGCTCGATGCCTGGGTCACGGTGGCGGTATAGGTCAGCACGCCACCGGCTTCGGTGATCGTCGGGGTTGCGCTCAGCGTCAGGGTGGCCGCCTGTTGGACCAGGCCTGCATTGGTGCCCAGCCCTCCGATGTCTTGGGTCAGGGGCGAAGTGGCAAAGCCCAGGCCGCCAGTCGGGAAGCCAATCTGCGGCGCAACGCTGCCCGCAGTCGCATCCAGCAGGACAAAGCTGTGACCGCCCCCCGCAGCGCCCGTACCGGGAGCATTTGCGCCGGCGGCGGTGGCTTCCAGGTCGGTTGTCGGGTCAGCGCCGGCCGCAATGGCTTGTTGCAGCTCGGCAACTGACGGCGCGGCCTGGGCGGTCGCTGCGGCCAGGTCGGTGCTGGAGTCCGGTGTCGCGGCGCTCCACTGGGTATCGCGGCCCAGGTCCAGAATGCGACCATCGGCCAGCTCCAGGCTGATGGCGCCCGACATACCGGTGTCGACTTGGTCGCCCGCGAACAGGCGGTCACCTTCAACGAGTACACGCCGCGCCCCTTCCGGAGAAATAACAAAAACCTGGCCAACAATGCTTTTGACGATGGCAACAACACTGCTCATGAAGATTTCTCCGGCGATCCGTTCGGGTGACTTCCATAGGCCTGGCCACTAGTTAGACGCCAGGTTGGAGGTGCTTTGAAATTTGACGATTGTTTCGTCAATATTTTGGCTTCTTTATTTCGCAATTAACTTTATGCCAAACTATTGACCTTCTTGGCGCCATCCTAAACAATCGCTCCACTAATGTCACATTGATATTTGCGCGGCGAACCGTCCTACATGTGTGAACCAGTTCCGCTTTTGAACTTTCCGACGTACGGTCATTACGGTTGCCATTTTCCGACACAGCGGCCTGATCTGCTGTGACTTGAGACAAGAAGTCCTGGGGAATTCCTAAATGCGTCTGCACCTGCTCAAGGCAATACCGTTCGTCCTCGCTACCAGCTTTGTACAAGCTCAAACCTTGCCGCAAGCAATGCAGCAAGCGTTGGATGTGCATCCGGAAATCCAGGCCGGGGTGAATAGCCGCCTGTCTGCCGACTACCAATTGAAGGCGGCCCAGGGCGGTTACCTGCCGCGGGTGGATGCTTTGGCGGGTTATGGCCGTGAAGGCACTGATAATTCCACGACCCGTGCCAACAATGCTTCCCGTGGCAGCTCCAAGGATTGGGATACTCTGAGCCGTGGTGAGTCTAGCCTGCGTTTGCAGCAAATGATTTTTGACGGTTTTGCCACCTCCAACGAAGTCGGGCGTCAACAAGCCACCGTCAATTCCCGTGCCTACTCGTTGCTCGGCACTTCCGAGCGCACGGCATTGACCGTCGCCCAGGTTTACCTGGATGTGCTGACCCGTCGCGAGTTTGTACGCCTGGCCGAAGACAATCTGCGTAACCACGAGCGTATCTACGACCAGATCAAGCTGCGCGCCCAGCGTGGCGTGGGCAGCGGCGCTGACCTGGACCAGGCCGAAGCCCGTCTGGCCCAGGCCCGCAACAACCTGATTACCGAGCAGACCAACCTGGCCGACGCCCAGACCAATTACTTCAGCGCCGTTGGCCAGATGCCCGACCAACTGGAGCGTCCGGGTGGCCTTGCCATGCTGCCCGCCGACCTGAACGAAGCGCGCCGCCAGATGCTCGACAACAGCCCGATCCTGCGTTCGGCCGAGTCCGATATCGTCGCCGCCGAAAAGCAGTATGAAGCCGCCAAATCTGCCTTCTACCCACGTTTCGATGCCGAACTGGGCACGAATGCCGACAATAATATCAGTGGTCAGCCTTCCCACAGCAACGGTTGGGAAGCCATGGTCCGCATGCGTTTCAACCTGTTCGCCGGTGGCAGCAACAAGGCCGATCTGGAGTCCAAGTCCTATCAGTCCAATCAGGCCTTGGATATCCGCAACAATGCTCTGCGCGTGCTGAACGAAGAGCTGGGCCTGGCCTGGAACGCCTTGAACAACGCCAACGCCCAGGTGCCGATCGCTCAGCAATACGTCGATCACAGCACCAGTGTGCGCACGGCCTATCAGAAGCAATTCACCCTGGGCGAGCGGACCCTGCTCGACTTGCTCGACAGTGAAAACGAGTTGTTCACCGCTTCGCGTCGTCTGGAAGATATAAAAAACGTTCAGTTATTTACTCAGTACCGAATCAAGGCGACCATGGGCGAGTTGCTCAAGAGCCAGGGAGTGGTCGCACCGATGGCCTCCGTCGTACAGAACGACGTGAAGCCGAAAGTTCAACTGCCGGGGATGAATTGAGCTATTCCTTATAGACCTATCCGTTAGTTGAGAGAGCCCGCGTGGAATCAGAAGTTAGTCGAGTCCATCTCAGTCATGATCCACGCACATTGCACGACGACCCGTTACTCGACGGGTTGTTGGCGCTCTGCGCCCTGCACCAGAAGCCCGCCAGTGCGGCGATGCTGACCACCGGTCTGCCATTGCCATCGCAGCAACTGACTGCCGATTTGCTGGCCCGGGCCGCCGCCCGCGCCGGTTTGCAAGGGCGGCTGCTGCAACGCAAGCTCGATTCGATTCCCGCGATTGCCATGCCGGCGCTGCTGTTGCTCAAGGACGGCCGCAGTGCCGTGCTGCTTGGCTGGCAGGGTGAAGACGAGGCCCAGGTGCTGCTCAGCGAAAGCGATGGCGGTGAAACCATCGTCAAGCGTGAAGCCTTGGCCGATGACTACATCGGTAAAGTGTTCTTCGCCCAGCCCCAGCACAAATTCGATGTCAGCCACGGCACCCTGATCCCCCGGGCCCGCTCGTGGTTTCGCGACACCCTCAAGCGTTCGCGCTGGCTCTACGCCGATGCCATCGCCGCCAGTTTCCTGATCAACCTGATTGCCATGGCCGCGCCGTTGTTCGTGATGAACGTCTACGACCGCGTGGTGCCGAACCAGGCCATCGCCACCTTGTGGGTGCTGGCCACCGGTATTTTTATCGCCTATGTCTTCGACCTGGTCCTCAAGAGCCTGCGCAGCCTGTGCCTGGACCTGGCCGGCAAGAAAACCGACCTGATCATCTCGGCCACGCTGTTCGAGCGGATTGTCGGCATGTCGATGAAGTACCGCCCGGCGCGGGTCGGCAGCTTCGCCCAGAACATCCACGAGTTTCAGAGCCTGCGCGACTTCCTCGCGTCCCTGACCCTCACCAGCCTGATCGACTTGCCGTTCACCCTGCTGATCTTCCTGGTGATCGCCATCCTCGGCGGGCACCTGGTGTGGATCCCCATGCTGGCCTTCCCGATTGCCCTGGGCATCGGCTACCTGCTGCAAAAGCCACTGGTCGCCACCATGGAACGCACCATGGCCCTGGCCTCCGAGCGCCAGTCGAGCCTGATCGAAACCCTGGCCGGGCTGGATGCGGTCAAGGTCAACAACGCTGAAAGCGAGCGCCAGTACCAGTGGGAACAGACCATTGGCACCCTCAGCCGCCTTGAGCTGCGGGTGAAAATGCTCTCTGGGCTGTCGATGAACATCACCCTGCTGATCCAGCAACTGGCGGGCGTGATCATGATTGTCTTCGGCGTCTACCAGATCATCGCCGGCAACCTCAGCATGGGCGGCCTGATTGCCTGCTACATGCTCAGTGGCCGCGCCCTCAGCCCCCTGGCGTCGCTGTCGGGCTTGATGACCCGCTACCAGCAGGCCAAAGTCACCATGGTCTCCACCGACCAGATGATGGAGCTGCCCCAGGAGCGCAACTTTGAAGAGCGCCCCTTGAGCCGCCGCACCCTGCAAGGCGCCATCGAGTGCCGGGGCCTGAACTTCACCTACCCCAACCAGCAGAACATGGCGCTCAAGAACATCAACCTGGTGATCAAGCCCGGCGAGAAGATCGGCATCATCGGGCGCAGCGGCTCGGGTAAAAGCTCCCTGGCCAAACTGATCGTGGGCCTCTACCAACCCGACTCCGGCGCCTTGCTGGTAGACGGTGTAGACATTCGCCAGATCGACGTCAGCGAACTGCGCCACAACGTCGGCTACGTGCCCCAGGACATCCAGCTGCTGGCCGGCACCCTGCGCGACAACCTGGTCTCCGGCGCCCGCTACGTTGAAGATGAAGTGGTGCTGCAAGCCGCCGAACTGGCGGGTGTCCACGAATTTGCCCGTCTGCACCCGCAAGGCTACGAGCTGCAAGTGGGCGAGCGTGGCCAGAACCTCTCTGGCGGCCAGCGACAAAACGTCGCCCTGGCGCGTGCCCTGCTGCTCAACCCGCCGATCCTGCTGCTGGACGAACCAACCAGCGCCATGGACAACACCGGTGAGGAGCGGCTTAAACAGCGTCTGCAATCCGTTGTGGCCAACAAGACCGTGGTGCTGGTGACGCACCGTGCGTCGTTGCTGTCCCTGGTGGACCGTTTGTTGGTCATCGACCGTGGGCAGATCCTCGCGGATGGCCCGAAAGCCATCGTGATGGAAGCGTTGAAGAAGGGGCAGATCAGTGTTGCGTAAATTCAAGGACGCGGTCCGTCGTTACTTTATTGGTTCCGATTCACTGGATGGCCAGCCACTGCCCGAGGTCAAGAAGGCCCTGATCGAAGATGCCCCGCGCGTGGTGCGGCTGACCATCTGGGGGATCATCGGGTTTTTCCTGTGCATGTTGCTGTGGGCCGGCTTTGCCCAGGTCGACGAAGTGACGCGTGGGGACGGCAAGGCCATTCCATCCTCCAAGCTGCAGAAGATCCAGAACCTGGAAGGCGGCATCGTCGCCGAGTTGTACGTCAAGGAAGGGCAGATCGTCGAAGCCGGCGCGCCGCTGATTCGCCTGGACGACACGCGTTTTGTCTCCAACGCCGGGGAAACCGAGGCCCAGCGCCTGTCCCTGCTGCTGCGCATCGAACGCTTGAACGCCCAGGTCGAAGACCGGCCATTGAATATCCCTGAAGACGTGCGGGCCGCGGCGCCCACCCAGGCCATCAACGAGCAGTCGCTGTACGAAAGCCGGCGCCAGCAGTTCAAGGACGAAATCGGCGGCTTGCAAGAGCAACTGACCCAGCGCCAGCAGGAGATGCGCGAATACACCTCCAAACAGGGCCAGTACCGTAGCCAGCTGTCGTTGCAGCGCCAGGAAATCAACATGTCCGAGCCCCTGGTCGCCCAGGGTGCGGTGTCGCCAGTGGAAGTGCTGCGCCTCAAGCGTGCAGAAATGGAAACCCGTGGCCAACTGGACGCCACCACCCTGGCCATCCCCCGCGCCGATTCGGCGATCAAGGAAGTGCAGCGCAAGATCGACGAAACCCGCGGTAAATACCGCAGCGAAGCCCTGACCGAACTCAACGAAGCCCGCACCGACCTGAACAAGGCCCAGGCCACCGGCAAAGCCCTTGAAGACCGAGTGAGCCGGACCCTGGTCACCTCGCCGGTGCGTGGGATCGTCAAGCAACTGCTGGTCAACACCATTGGCGGGGTCATCCAGCCGGGCAGCGACATGGTGGAAATCGTACCGTTGGACGACACCCTGCTGGTGGAAGCCAAGATCCGCCCGCAAGACATTGCCTTCCTGCACCCAGGGCAAGAGGCCGTGGTCAAGTTCACCGCCTATGACTACACCATCTACGGCGGCCTCAAGGCCAAGCTGGAGCGTATCGGTGCCGACACCATCACCGATGAAGACAAGAAAACCACCTACTACATGATCACCCTGCGCACCGACCGCAGCCACCTGGGCACCGATGAGAAACCGCTGATCATCATCCCCGGCATGGTCGCCTCGGTCGATATCATCACCGGCAAGAAAACCATCCTCAGCTACCTGCTCAAGCCCATCATCAAGGCCCGGGCGGAGTCGTTGCAGGAGCGTTGATCTCGATTGCCCGGCCTGGCCTCATCGCAGGCAAGCCAGCTCCCACATTGGATCGGTGTACACGGTCAAAATGTGGGAGCGGGCTTGCCTGCGATAGGGCCCTCAACCTCACCCCATCCCCCATTCCCTGCCGCAAAAAGGCCATATAATTATTCTCTAACGGTATTTAAATTCCAATTCTTATATCTATAAAGTCACTCTCCTGACTGCCAGGAAGTGATCTCATGTCCACCGCCACCTACGCCGATTACCTGCCGCATAGTCTGAAACAGTACCGGTAAAGCCTGCTACGATTGCGTGCGCTGTACTCCAAACCCATCACGAGTGCTTGGCATGCAATTACCGGATATGAACCTGCTGGTGGCCCTCGACGCCTTGCTCGACGAGGGCAGTGTGGTGGGCGCCGCGCGGCGGATGAACCTCAGCCCGGCGGCGATGAGCCGCACCCTGACGCGCATTCGCGAAGCGGTGGGCGATCCGATCCTGGTGCGCGCCGGTCGCGGCCTGGTGCCGACGCCCAAGGCCCTGGAGTTGCAGGGCCAGGTGCGCAATGTGGTGGAGCAGGCGGCGTTGTTGTTCCGCTCGGCGGACGAGGTTGACCTGAGCACCTTGCGCCGGCGGTTCAGCGTGCGCGCCAATGACTTTTTTGTCGGCGTGTATGGCGGTCGTTTGTTCGATGCCATGGAACGGGTGGCACCCCACTGCGAGCTGCGTTTTGTCCCGGAAGGCGACAGTGACGACGAAGCCTTGCGCGAAGGGCGCCTGGACCTGCGCGTCGGCAATACCATGCCGATCACCCCGGAAGTGAAAGTGCAGAACCTGTTCTCCACCACCTTCGTCGGCCTGGCCCGCGAAGGCCACCCGCTGTTTGACGAAGAAATCACCGCCGCGCGCTTTGCCAGCTATTCCCATATCAGCATCTCGCGGCGCGGTATCGCCCGTGGGCCGATCGACACCGCCCTCAATGCCCAGGGCCTGGAACGCCGGGTGGCGATGATCGCGCCGGGGTTTCACGGCGCGATGTTCATGTTGCCCGACTCCGACCTGCTCCTGCCGGTGCCCAAGGAAGCGCTGTACAGCGCCAATCGCCTGAAACTGCCACTGCGCGCCTTTACCCTGCCCATCTCCCTGCCGACCCTGGTCCTGACCCAGGCCTGGCACCCGCGCTTCGACAAAGACCCGGCGCACCGATGGTTGCGCGAAACCATGCGCGAAAGCTGCGCGGCCACCTGGCGCGAAGCCCAGCCCACCTGACGACTCCCATCCAACTGTGTGGAGCTAGCCTGGCTTGTGTGGGAGCTGGCTTGCCTGCGATAGCGGTGTATCAGTGACAGATGCCTTAGCTGACACACCGCTATCGCAGGCAATCCAGCTCCCACATTCAATCATTGCGTCTGGCGCAGTTATAACCTTCCGATAAGTCAGTTTTCGTCATGTCTAAGCCTTATTAAACTGCTCGGGTATTCTATTGCCGAGTTGTACTTTCATGACCTCCCTCGCTGCCCCCGCGCCTTTGGCCGCCGCCAAACCCGCCGCCGTCAGCCCCCCTGTGTTCGGCCCACGGATCATTATCGGCCTGGTCGGCGTGCTGCTGGCGGTGCTGGTCTCGGGCCTGAACGAAATGGTGACCAAGGTTGCCCTCGCCGATATTCGCGGTGCGCTGTACATCGGGTTTGACGAAGGCACCTGGCTGGTCGCCGCCTACACCGCCACCTCCGTCTCGGCCATGGCCTTTGCACCGTGGTGTTCGGTGACGTTTTCGCTGCGCCGTTTCACCCTGTGGGCCATCGGCCTGTTCACCTTGCTGGGGGTGCTGTGCCCGCTGGCGCCGAACTACGAAAGCCTGCTGCTGCTGCGCACCCTGCAAGGCCTGGCCGGTGGCGCTCTACCGCCGATGCTGATGACCGTGGCCCTGCGTTTTTTGCCGGCCAACGTCAAGCTCTACGGCCTGGCCGGCTACGCCCTGACCGCCACCTTCGGCCCCAGCCTCGGTACGCCGCTGGCGGCACTCTGGACCGAATACGTCGGCTGGCAGTGGGCGTTCTGGCAGATCGTCGCGCCGTGCCTGCTGGCCATGGCCGCCGTGGCCTACGGCTTGCCCCAGGACCCGCTGCGCCTGGAGCGCCTCAAGCAGTTCAACTGGCGCGGCCTGCTGCTGGGCTTCCCGGCGATCTGCATGCTGGTGATTGGCATCTTGCAGGGCAACCGCCTGGACTGGTTCGAGTCGCCGCTGATCAGCACGCTGCTGGTGGGCGGGGCGCTGTTGCTGGTGCTGTTCATGCTCAATGAATGGTCGCACCCGCTGCCGTTCTTCAAGTTGCAGATGCTCGGCCTGCGCAACCTGTCGTTCGCCTTGCTCGTACTGGCCGGGGTGTTGGTGGTATTGCAGGCGGTGATCATCCTGCCCTCCAGCTACCTGGCGCAGGTGCAGGGCTACCGGCCGCTGCAAACCGCACCGGTGATGCTGATCATGGCGCTGCCGCAGTTGCTCGCGCTGCCCCTGGTGGCTGCCCTGTGCAACTTGCGCTGGGTGGATTGCCGCTGGGTGCTGGGGATTGGCCTGGGCATGCTGACCCTGTCCTGCCTTGGCGGTGCGCAACTGACCTCGGCGTGGATCCGGGATGAATTCTACGTGCTGCAACTGCTGCAAATCTTTGGCCAGCCGATGGCGGTGTTGCCGCTGTTGATGCTGTCTACCGGCAGCATCGTGCCCACCGACGGGCCGTTTGCCTCGGCCTGGTTCAACACGGTCAAGGGCCTGGCGGCGGTGGTCGCCACCGGGGTGATCGAGGTGCTGACCACCCACCGCCTGCATTTTCACTCGAGCATGCTGGTGGACGCCCTGGGCAACTCGCCCCTGGCCGACAGCACGGCCCCGGGCCTGGCCCATCGTCTGCACCAGCAGGCCGTGGTGCTGACGTCTTCGGATCTCTATTACGTCATGGCCGCTGTCGCGGTGGCGTTGATCCTCCTGATTTTCTGGATGCCGACGCGGATTTTCCCGCCGCGTGCACCCGCTTGATTGCTGACACCGATAAAGGATTTTTATGAAACGCAAAGACCAGATTGCCGTGACTGTTATCAGCGTATTCGCCGTGGGCGTGCTGGTTTACCTGTTGGCCCCGGGCATGTTTGGCAGCAAGCGCCAGACCACCAACGATGCCTTCGTTGCTGCCGACTACACCCTGGTGGCGCCTCGGGTCGCCGGTTTTATCAAAGAGGTGTTGGTGGAGGACAACCAGCAGGTCAAGGCCGGACAGTTGCTGGCGCTGATCGATGACCGCGACTTGCGCGCCGCCGCCCAGGCCGCCGATGCCGAAACCCTGATGGCCCAGGCCCAGCTGAAAAACGCAGTGGCCACCCTTGAGCGGCAAAGCTCGGTGATCGCCCAGGCCCAAGCCACGGTGGCCGCCGATCGCGCCGAAGTGGCCTTTGCCGAACACGAATTGAACCGCTACAACCACCTCGCCGGGGTCGGCGCCGGCACTGTGCAGAACGCCCAGCAAGCCAGGACCCGCATCGACCAGGCCACCGCACGCCTGGCCAATGCCACGGCGGTATTGGCGGCTGAACGCAAGCAGGTGGAAATCCTCAGCGCCCAGCGCGATGCCGCCGAAGGTGGCTTGAAACGCGCCCAGGCGGCGCTGGAAATGGCCAGCTATCAACTGTCGTACACGCGCATTGTCGCGCCGGTGGACGGCATGGTCGGCGAGCGGGCGGTGCGGGTCGGTGCCTTTGTCACCCCGGGCAGCAAGATCCTCGCCGTGGTGCCGCTGGCCGACGCCTATGTGGTGGCCAATTTCCAGGAAAACCAACTGTCCCATATGCATGCCGGGCAAGCGGTTGAAGTGCGGGTCGACAGCCTCGACGGTGAAGTGCTCAACGGCCACCTGGAAAGCCTGGCGCCGGCCACGGGGGTGACCTTTGCTTCGGTCAAGCCGGACAACGCCACTGGCAACTTCACCAAGGTGGTGCAGCGCATTCCGGTGAAAATCATCCTGGAGCCGGGCCAGGCGCAGGTGCATCGCCTGCGGGTCGGGATGTCGGTGGAGGCCAGCGTCAACACCCATCCCCGTGCGCAGCAGCGTGAGGTGGCGCAGCAATGAGAAAAGTTGCACTGCTTACCCTCAGCCTGCTCAGCCTGGGTGCCTGCACCGTCGGCCCGGATTTCAAACGGCCCGACGCCCAGCCGGTGGCGCACTGGGCCGAGCCCCAGGGCCGCCAGGCCGCCAGCCGCGCGGTCAGCGACCCATTGCAAGAGCAGTGGTGGGACGTGTTCCACGACCCGCAACTGTCGGCCCTGGTGCGCCGGGCACTGAGCGACAACCTCGACTTGAAACTGGCCAGCAGCCGCCTGCAACAAAGCCGCGCGGTGCGCCAGGTGACGACCGCCGAGCGCTATCCACAGCTCAGTGCCGACGGCAACTACGGGCGCAAACGCAATAGCGCCAACGGTCTGAGCGATCCCTCCGGCAATAACGGCCGTTCGGCCTTCAACCTGTGGGACGCCGGTTTCGCCGCCTCTTGGGAGCTGGACTTCTGGGGCCGGGTACGGCGCGAAACCGAAGCCGCCGACGCCACCCTGCAAGTGGCCGAGAACGACCGCCGCAGTGTGCTGCTGTCGGTGTTGGCCGAGACCGCCCAGGACTACATCCAGCTACGCGGCGTGCAAAGCACCCGTGCGGTCACCGAGCAAAACCTCGACGTCGCACGGCGTAGCCTGAAGCTCTCGCAACTGCGTTTGGCCGATGGCGTGGCCACCCACCTGGATGTCGCCGAAGCCGCCGCGCAAGTGGCCACCATCGAAGCGCGCCTGCCGGATTTGCAGCAGCGCCAGGACCAATTGATCAACGCCCTGAGCCTGTTGATGGGCCAGGCCCCGCAAGCCTTGCATGCGCAACTGTCGCCGGACGCCGCGCTGCCCCAGACCCAGCGCCAGGTTGCGATTGGCCTGCCGTCGCAACTGGCACAGCGCCGCCCGGATATCCGCCAGGCCGAGGCGCGCCTGCATGCGGCGACCGCGAGCATCGGCGTGGCCAAGGGCGACTTCTACCCACGGATCACTCTGTCGGGCAGCCTCGGCTCCCAGGCCATGCAACTGTCGGATCTGGGCTCCTGGGGCTCACGCACCTTTGCTTTCGGCCCGTCGCTGAGCCTGCCGCTGTTCAACGGCGGCCGCTTGCAGGGCATGCTTGACCTGCGCGAAGCCCAGCAGCAGGAAGCGGCCCTGGCTTACCAGCAGACCGTGCTGCGTGCCTGGCATGAAATCGATGACCAGTTGACCCGCTACAACGCCAGCCAACTGCGCCGTGACAGCCTGACCGAAGCGGTGCGCCAGAACCAGATTGCCCTGGACACTGCCCAGCACCAGTACGTCGAAGGGGTGGTGGATTTCGTCAACGTGCTCACGGTACAGAGCGCCTTGCTGGCGACCCAGGAGCAATGGGTGGAAAGCTCCACCGGCGTGTCCCTGGCCATGGTCGGCCTGTATAAGGCGCTGGGCGGAGGCTGGGAGTCGGTGTATCCGTTGCAGACCGCCGGGCGGTAACAGATAAAGTTTTTTGCCAGTCGCGATACAAGCTGTAATGATAATTGCTCTCAATAGTGTATCCGGGCAATTCATGGACACCGCGACTGACGGCCAGCAACAGCTTCATCTCCTGTACCGCGACCATCATGGCTGGCTGCAAGGCTGGCTGCGCAAGCGCCTGGGCGACCGCGAGCACGCCGCCGACGTGGCGCAGGACACCTTCCTGCGCCTGCTGGTGTCGGGGCGTTTTCCCGGGGCCCAGGAAAGCCGCAGCTACCTGACGCAGATCGCCCGCAACCTGGTGATCGACCAATGGCGCCGCCTGCGCATCGAGCGCGCCTACCTGGAGAGCATCGCCCATCTGCCGGAACCGGAGTCGCCGTGCCTGGAAACCCGCGCGCTGATTCTCGAAACCCTGATGCAGATCGACGCCATGCTCGACCGTATGCCCGAGAAGGTGCGGCGGGCGTTCCTGTTGTCGCAGTTCGAGGGCCTGACCTATGCGCAGATCGCCGAGCGCCTGGGGGTGACGATCAGTTCGGTACAGAAGTACATGACCCGCGCGATCATCGCCTGCTACCAGGTGGCCTACGAAGAATGAGAACCCGCCATGACGCGCCGATTGCCCAGGCCGTGGTCGAACAGGCCAGCGAGTGGCTGATGCTGCAATGGGGGGGCGAATTCGACGGGGCCCAGCGCCAGGCTTTCGCCCATTGGCAGGCGGCCGACCCGGAGCATCGTCGCGCCTGGCAGCGTTTGCAGCAGTTGCAGCAGACCTTGGGCGGCGTACCCGCCGACAGCGCCCGCGCAGTGTTGCGCGACGCGCCGGACCCCCAGCGTCGGGCGGCGTTGAAACTGCTTGGGCTGTTGCTGGTGGCCGGTGGCAGCGGCTACCTGGTGCAGGGCAGCCAGCCGTGGCAGGCGGCGTTTGCCGAGCAGCGCACCGCCACCGGCGAAATTCGCCACCTGACCTTGAGCGACGGCACCCAGTTGGACCTCAACAGCGACAGTGCCATCGACCTGCGCTTCAGTACCACGCAGCGGCGTATCCGCCTGATCCGCGGCGAGATCCTGCTGACCAGCGGCCACGATCCGTCGCGCCCGCTGATCGTCGAAACCGCCGCAGGCGATATCCAGGCCCTGGGCACCCGCTTTGCCGTGCGCGAACTGCACGACGGCAGCCGCGTCGATCTGTATGAAGGGCGCGTGCAGGTGCGCCCGGCGCAGGGGGTGCCGGTGCTGATGAAAGCGGGCGAGAGCCTGTGGTTCAGCGCAACGCAGGCCTCGGCAGTGACCGCGCTGGATGCCAACGCCAGCAGTTGGACCCAGCACCGCCTGATTGCCGAGCGCCAGCCGCTGGGGCGGTTTGTGGCTGAACTGAGCCGATATCGGCCAGGGTTGTTGCGCTGTGACGAGACCGTGTCCGGGCTGTTGCTGACCGGCGTGTTTCCGCTCAATGACACTGACGCGATCCTCGCCGCCCTTGAGCGTTCATTGCCGGTGCGGGTGCAGGCGGTGACCCGCTATTGGGTCACCATCAAACCCAGGGTTTGACTCGATCAACTGTAGGAGCTGGCTTGCCTGCGATAGCGGTGTATCAGTGACAGATGGGCCAACTGACCCACCGCTATCGCAGGCAAGCCAGCTCCCACATTGATGGTGTTTTAGTTTGGAAAATCTGTGGCCACCGTTTTTTTTGATTTTCTTTTGTCGGTTTTCCAATCCCGTCCGGGATACCTCTTGAAAGCCAATCAAGAAGCGTTCTCACGGGGAGTCCTGCAATGCCGCACCGCCCAATCCAACCCCTGGCCCGCGCCCTGCGCCGTGGCCTGTTTGCCTGTGTGCTGGCGACTGTGCCGCTCGTCCCGGCCCTGGTCCAGGCCCAGGAGAGCGCCGGCGCAGCCTTGCGCCAATACAATATCCCTGCCGGCAGCCTGGACCAGGCGTTGAACCGCTTCGCCAGCGCCTCGGGGATTTTGCTCTCGGTGGATGCGTCACTGACTGCCGGCAAACGCAGCCCTGGCTTGCAGGGCCGCTATGCCACCGGGCCGGGCTTGGAGCATTTGTTGGCAGGCAGCGGCCTGGTGGCGATGCAGGCCGGGAACGGCTGGTCGGTGCAGGCTCTTGCAGGGGACGGTTCGGTGCAGTTGGGTGCAACTCAGATCAGCGCCCAGCAGACCCCGGAAAACGCCTGGGGCCCGGTCGATGGCATCGTCGCCACCCGCAGCGCCACGGGCAGCAAGACCGATGCGGCACTGGTGGAAATCCCCCAGACCATCAACGTGATCACCGCCGCCGAAATCAAGGCGCGTGGCGCACAAAGCGTGACCCAGGCGCTGCTCTACACCCCTGGCATGAGTGCCGGGGGCTTCTCCGACCGGGTAAAGCTGTTCGACGAGCCGACCTCCCGTGGCTTCTCGCCCACCCCCTTGTACCTCGACGGCTTGCACCTGCCTTATGGCGGCGGCAGTACCGGCGGCGCGTTGCAGATCGAGCCCTATTCCCTGGAGCGCATCGAAGTGCTCAAGGGCCCGGCATCGGTGCTGTACGGCCACAACCAGCCGGGCGGCATCGTCAATATGGTCAGCAAGCGCCCCAGCGAGACCCCGGTGCGCCAGGTGGTGCTCGAAGCCGGCACCTACGAGCACAAAAGCGCGGCCATCGACCTCAGCGGCCCGCTGGACGATCAAGGCCAATTCTTTTATCGCCTCACCGGGCGCCTCAAGGACGAGCAGGGCGAGATCGACTACTTCGAGAACCGCCGCCAATTCATTGCGCCAAGCCTGACCTGGCGGCCCAACGACGACACCAGCCTGACCCTGTTTGCCCAGTACCAGAAAGACAAGGGCGTGCCCGAAGCCCAGGGCCTACCAGCGTCCGGCACGGTCTGGCGCAACCCCAACGGCAAGATCGACCGTGATGTGTTTATCGGCGAGCCAGGCGTCAACCAGTACAACCGCGAACAATTTGCCTTCGGCTACGAGTTGTCCCATCGCCTGAACGACACCTGGACCCTCAAGCAAAACGCGCGCTATGCCGAAGTGGACGACCGCTATGTGGCGCCGTTGCACGGCTACCGTTTTGTCGCCAACCCGACCACTGGCGCCATGGATCAACGCTACCTGCAACGCTTCGGCGTGGACTGGAGGCAGAACAACAAAGTGATTGGCGTGGATAACATCGCCCAGGCCGAATTCACCACCGGCGAGTTCTCCCACACCCTGATCGTGGGCCTGGATTACTACCACTCCAACTCCAGGTTCCTCGGCCTCTATGACCGCAACCCGCCGATCATTGATCTGTTCAACCCGGTGTATGGCCAGCCGCTGAACTTCGGCCAGCCCTATCGCTGGGACAACACCATCACCCAAACCGGCCTGTACGTGCAGGACCAGATCAAGTGGGACCAATGGGCGCTGGTGCTCGGCGGGCGCTATGACTGGGCCAATGTGGTCAACAAGGCGCCGCTGAGCGACGACCGCACCAGCAGCAAGGACCAGGCCTTCACCGGCCGTGCGGGCCTGGTGTACCTGTTCGATAACGGCCTGGCGCCGTTTATCAGCTACTCGGAATCCTTCCTGCCGCTGTCCGGCACCGATGCCAACCAAAAGCCCTTCGACCCGTCCACCGGCAACCAGTACGAAGTCGGCGTGAAGTACCAGCCGCCGGGCCAGGAAAGTTTTGTGCAGGTCTCGGTCTATCAACTGGACCAGGAAAATATCCTGACGGCCATTCCGCTCACCAACTTCAGCAGTCAGAGCGGCGCCATGCGTTCGCGCGGCGTCGAGTTTGAAGCCAAGGCAGTGTTGAACGATGCCTGGGATGTGGTCGCTTCGGCGGCGCGCAACGACATCAAGTACACCAAGGACAACGAAGGTCGCGAAGGCCGCCACCCGGCCGGTATCTCACCCCTGACGGCAGCGCTGTGGGTCAACTACAGCGTGATCGGCGACACCCCGTTGGCCGGCCTCGGCGCCGGCCTGGGTGCCCGCTACTCGCGCAGCAGTATGGGTGACTACGTTGCCGGCGCGTTCACGGTGCCGTCCTACACCGTCTACGATGCCAGCCTGAGCTACGACCTGGGCGCCTCGCCTCTGAAACTCAAAGGCGTGAAGCTGGCGATGAACGTGCAGAACCTTGCCAATAAAACCTACGTGTCGCAGTGCACCAGCGACCTGGATTGCTACTACGGCGAAGGGCGTACGGTGGTGTCGAGCCTGACTTACGACTGGTAAGGCACTGTCATGGTAGGGGCCGGCAAGCTGGCGATAGCGACGTGTCGCCCCTAAGGCATTAGCAACATAAAGGTGCAATCGTCCTCACCTGGGCAGCCTTCAAGACTGGACTCTTCTATCGCCTTGAACTGGTCTTCGATGGAGAGTTCGGCCCAAAAACCGTCGGTGGCCAAAATCCATCTTGTGTCAGGTACAACGTCCAAGGATTGAACCTGTGGCTCATGTGGTCTGCGATGGCTCATGCAATTGAGCAGCGTTTTGCGGGCCGGGTTGTTGGCGATGGCGGTGTGGCTCAAGTTGCCCTTCCAATTGGGGCCGCAGTGGGGAGCGGTCAGCCATTTCAGGTTTTTTTCTTTATCGAGCAATCCCAGGCAGCAGTCCCCTGCATGTATTGAAAGAGCAGTATCGCCAAGCACCAGTAACGCGAGGTAACTGGCTGATGCAAAGGGGTAGTCAGGGCAGAATGTTGAACGTATTGCGCTGAGCGAGGACAGCGTCAATTCAAGAGCTGTGTCGAGGCAAGAAATGCTTGCTGGCCTTGCGTTGGAAAAAGACTTCAGCAGGCCGCCAGTCAGAGCGGTTGCCAGCTTTTCACTGCCGGGCCTGGAGGTGCCGTCTGCTATCACGTAGAGGTATATGCCGCTGTTGTCCGCAGAGCCTGTGACATCGCGGTTTTCTGTTCTTCCGGTTCCTTGTCGGGTGACGCTCGAATGTAGGATCAAGCGTGTATCCCATGGGCAATCAGCGTATTGATGCGCTCGTGAATCAGCGACTCGCGCTCGGCGTTTTGGGCAGTGCTCTGGATGACATCATGGAAGGCTGTGAGGCTCTGCAATGCGCCAAGTTGTTCGCTGACGAAATGTCGTAATGCAGCAGGCGCCTGTTTTGTTTCCTCAAGCAGTTCTTCCCGGCCATCCAGTAGGGCAACGATGTCTTCAATATCGTTGGACATCAGCACATCGCCATGACCCCGGCCCTGATAAGCCTGCAGCTTCGCCGCAAGAAACCAGGGTGCCGCAAACACCTTGATCCAAGTGCCATTTGGCAGTTGGTGATTGATGGCATTCGCCAGGCCTCCCACGAACCAGGCATTGGAAAAGCCCAGTACCTTTTCGTCAGTCGGCATGAAGTCGACCTTCAGGGCGCCTAACCGCAGGCGACAGGTGACAGTGTCCTGGCCGGTGTTCTTGAAGCCTTTGGATTTGAGTTGTTCTTCCAGTCGATACCACTGGGCAGTACTGCTCAGATGAATGACCAGATCCACATCGTCGGTGCCGCGAATCGATTCTTGGGTGTATTGATCGGTGATCAGCAGGACGGTTGTGCATCCCCCGACAAAGGCCACCTGGTCCCTCAGTTCTTCGCCCAGGGCTTGGGCGACCTCTTCGAGCATCAGCAGCATCATTGCTTTGGTTGAGTTCAAAGGATCCACTCCCGCAGCATGGCGTCTGCGACCTTGGTTTCTCGCGGGCCTCCAATACGAATGGCGTCTACGAGAGCCAGAAAATGATAAAGCAGTTCGTCTTTTTTCACGGCTCCAGGAACGGTTTTGTACAAGGGGGCGATTGCCTGACCCTTGTTCTTTCCATAAGCGTCTGGCCACACAGGAATGAGGTCGCCGCCAGTCAGGACTTTGCCGGCCATAATCGGCGCGGCAAATGCTGTGGGGATACCTCGCACGATCGCGCCTGGTTTGGCAGGGAACACATAGCGCACCCCATATTTCACGAAATCCAGAAGCGCTTGGGCCCTGACAATCGGTAGACCGCTCAGGCGGTCGGTATGAATAAGGCCGATGTCACGGCAGCGATTCAGCGAATTGGATACCTCACTTTTACTTAATGCCAGTGAAGCCGCGAGTGCTCGGACGGAGTAACTCTCCATATTCGGTGGGGTCGCGTCCTCCTCAATATCTTCCCATCCCTCCCAGCGCTGGCCCTGTGAGAGGTCGACTTTCTCGATATTTCCCGTCATGCGCAGGTCAAGGAAGCGATCCAGATAATCCTGGGAATCAATCGGCACCCGATCCATGGCCTCGTCATGGTCAAGGGAGACAGTGAAATTGCGTTTTTTGACCCGCTCCCCTCTGGTTTGGAGGTTCAGGCTGATCAACTTGAAGAGGATTACGATATCTTGACTTTTCATTTGCAACCGGCCTGATCCGTCCACTGTCCATGGACTGTGGACAATGTATTGCACGGACGTTGCAATGGTGTCAAGGTCTTGGCGGATTCTGCAAAAACACCACATACCCCCCAAACCACTCACTCCCCTGCAAATACTCGGGCTCCTGCCATTCCCCGCCCTGGATCAAACCGATCTTGAACGGCATTCCCAGCCGGTTCATCCGGGGCAGGTACGCCGCGTAATCGGGGATGCTGTGGCGGCCCTGATAGGTCTGCACCACCACTTCATCCACCACGCCCTTGAGCTGGGCGATGGCGGCCGGGTCGGCGTTGCTGCTCCAGTCCATCAGGCCGGTGATGCTCAGGCGCAAATCCTTTGGCAGGCGCTGGCGCAGGTCTTTGAGGAAGGCGGCGTATTCGTGCAGGTATTGGGTGCGGGCGTCGAAATCGATCTGGATGCCCACCACCGGGTTGCCCGCTGCGCGCCAGCGTTGCACCTGCCCGAGCAGTTTCGTGTAGACCGGCTCTGGCCAGCGCAAGGTGTGGGCGCGATAGACGACCCACACCTCGCCCTGGCGGATGCGCGGCACGCTCATGCCCTGGGCGATGAACTGCACGCCGCGTTCGGGCTGGCGGCGGGTGGAGTTGATCTGGCCCTGGAGGATATACAGGGTCTTGGCCTGCTTGAGCACCGGCTGTGGCGCGACGCCGCTCCACAGCCAGAAAGCGTCATAGTCGTGGGCGTCGACGGTGGCGAAGGCCGGGCTCGCCAACAGCAGCAAGCCTAGCCACAGGTGTTTCACCAGTAGTACTGCAGCGACGTGCCCCACTGGGTGTCGGCAAACCCGGTTTTCAACTGGCGGAACCAGCCCTTGCGCACCGCCTTGTCGACATCTTCGCCACCGCAGCTGTTATAGCCCGAAGGCGCATAGCAGTTGATCGCCCGGAACAGTGCGTAGGCCTTGTCGTCACGGGGCGCCTTGGGGTTGGCGATCACCTGTTGGTAACCATCGAGCCGCGAGAAGGTTTCGCCTTTGAAGGCCGATGCGGTGCTGCCCAGGCTACCGGCCGAGCGCGCTTCTTCCAGGGGCATGCCGTCCAGGCCGTTGCGTAGGATGAACTCACCCAGGCAGTTGAGGCCGTGCGGGTTTTTTGCGTCGTCCTGCAAGGTGCTGGCGGTTTGCGCGATGGTTGGGCAGGTGTAGCCGGAGGCGGCCTTGTCGCCGCTCCAGCGGAACAACGTCAGCGCCTGGCCACCGTCGTACACATAGCCCAGGCTGGTGCCGAGCTTGTCAGCCGCCGGGGAGGCCGGAAGTTGTTGCAAGTCCTCGGCAAAGGTTGCGAACTGGCCACGCAGCAGGTCTTTGTAGAGCAAGACAAATTGCGCGGTACTGCGCTCCAGCGGGTCGCTGGCCTGGCTGATCTGCTGGCGCAGCAACTCGGGGCCGGCCACGCTGCGCAACAGGCTATAGCGCACTTGCGGGGTCTGGATCGGTGAGTCGGCGGCGAACACCTTGGCCACTTGACCGCTGCGTTCGTAGTTCATCGCCAGCGCCAGTTCCAGTTGGTCGCGTTGCAGGGGCTGCTTGGCCAGGGGCAGCAGTTGCAGCCACAGCGCCTGGGCAGCATTCCAGTCCTGCTTGGCTTCCAGGGCCAGGCCGCGCAGGGTCTGTTGGCTGAAGGTGAAGTAATCCAGGCTCGAGGGTACGTCTTGCGGCAGACGCTTTAAGGCCTGGTCGGGTTGGTGCTCGACATACAGGGCGAACGCCGCCTGTAGGTAGTCGTACAGCGCCGGTTCATTGGCAAACGCGGCCTTTTGCCCGTCGAGAATGGCGCGGGTCAGCTTGGGCGGGTTGTTGGCGCGCATCCACATCAGGTCGTTGATCACCAGCAGCAACGGGTTGCGGATGGTCTCGGCGTAGTGGGTCAGCAGTTTGTTGTCGGTTTCTTCCACCAGTTCATCGATGGAGCCGTTGCGCTCGGCATCGCTGGCCTCGGTCAGTTGCCAGGCGTAGTCGTCCGCCAGGCGGGTTGCATCGCCGGCCAACCAGTGCACCCGGCGCAGCAGGCCGCGCGCGGAGGCAGCATATTCACCCTGTGGATAAGTTTTCAGGTAGCTGAGGAAGCTGTGCTCGGCTTCTTCCAGGGCAGACTTATCCACAGCCTCGCGCTGGGGCATGCCGTATTCATCGAAGGCGTTTTCCTGGGCATGGTTGAGCGACGCACGGGCGATCATGTACACCGCCGTTTCCTTCAGCCACGGCAACGCGGTGACGGTAACGGCGGCAAACCCGCGCTCGGCATAGACAAAGCGCCCGCTGTAAAAGTCAGAGGCGGCGAGCAGGTAAGTGGTCAGTTCGCGGCCCTGGGTGGAAGTGATCAACTGCGGCTCCAGCAACACTTCGCCCTGCCAGTCGCAGGTGCCGAGCAACTTCAGGCGTGCATTGGCCAGCAGCGCCCGCTCATTCGCCGGCACATCGGCCTTGATCACTTGGCGCACAAAGTCGGTGGCACTCTGCACATTGTTGCTGCGGCAGCGACTGCCTTCGCCCCACAAAAACTGGTCGCCCGCCGCCGCCGTGGCCTCGCGCTGGATGCCCAGCGAGGCCAGCAGCTGCGCAAGTTCCGCGCCTTGTTCCTCGCGTGTCGGCCCCTCGGGCGGGTGGGGCACCAGGCGATACACCGGGAACGGCACCGGGCCAAAGCCCTGGGCCAGGTCGTCTTCACCCAGCGCATTGGGGGTCAGGGGCGCATGCTTTTTTGCCGCGAGCAACAGGCGCAGGTTGGTCCGGCTGTCATTGCCGGGGCTCAGGAACGGCATGTTGCTGCAGGCGGTCAGCGAATCCCGGGACACGCGCCAGTCGGGGTAGCACGAGTCGTCGCCACTGGCCTGGGCTTGCAGGGAAACGCCGGCACACAGTGCCAGGGTCAGGGATGACAGAAGACCGATGCGCATGAATTGTCCTTATTCCGGGAGTCCGTGAATGCCGCTGGGCTAAAGATGGGGATGATAGCGTGAACATTGCAAAATGTTGCACGAGTGGCCGCCAATCTGTGGGCTTTATCGGTCTAGACTGTAGGCGATCACTTATTTTTGGAGTTGTCATGCAATCGCCTGTTCACAGCCTGCCGTCCTTGTTCAAGCAACTCGGGCTGCCCGATGACGCCACCAGCATTGAGCGTTTTGTTACGGTGCATTCACCGCTCAAGCCGGAGTTGAAACTTGAAGATGCGTTTTTCTGGACGGATAGCCAGAAGGCGTTTTTGCGCGAAGAAATTCTGGAGGATGCGGATTGGGCGGAAGTGGTGGATGAGCTGAATGTGCTGCTGCGCAGCGGCCGTGCTTAAGTGAACTCATTGTTCAAGATAGCGGCAATTGAATGTGGGAGCTGTCGAGCCCCAGCGAGGCTGCGATAGCGGTGGATCAGCCAACATCAATGCAAGCAGTACCGCCGCCATCGCAGCCTCGCTGGGGCTCGACAGCTCCCACAGGGTGGGCGCTTTATTTGGGTGGTCCCACCACCTATCTGTGAATTTGTATCAAAACTTGACGAGATTCCATTCCTCCACCATATTGATAGTTAGCAAACTAACTGTATGCGAATGATCCCGTGCCTCAAACCCTCGAAACCCTACATATGAGCCTCAGCAGCAGCATGGTGGCGGGCGCCCGTAACTGGCGCAGAATCTGCCAGGCCACGCTGGTGAGCTACGGTATTTCCGAAGCCTGTGCCGTGCCTTTACTGATGATCGGCCGTCTCGGCGACGGTGTGCATCAGGTCAAGGTGGCCCAGGCCTCGGGGATGGAAAGCCCGTCCCTGGTACGCCTGCTCGACCAACTGTGCAGCGCAGGGCTGGTGTGCCGTGCCGAAGACCAGCACGACCGCCGCGCCAAGGCCTTGAGCCTGACCGAGCGTGGCCGGGCGTTGGTGCAGGCGGTGGAAGTGCAATTGGTACGCCTGCGTCATGAAGTGCTGGCGGACCTGACGCCTGCCGATCTGGCCGTGGCGTTGCGTGTGCTGCGCGCGTTTGAAGACGCCAGCCTGCCGCCCGTGGTCGTGGCTTCTTGAACGGATTTTTTACCGGCGTGCCGCCGGCCCGGGATTGGTTCTACGGTGTGCGCACCTTTGCCGCCTCGATGATCGCCTTGTATATCGCCATGCTCATGCAAATGCCACGTCCGTATTGGGCGATGGCCACGGTGTATATCGTGTCCAGCCCGTTTGTCGGGCCCACCAGCTCCAAAGCCTTGTACCGTGCCGCCGGCACCCTGCTGGGGGCGATGGCGGCGGTGTTTTTCGTGCCGCTGTTTGTGCAGACGCCGTTCCTGCTGGTGGTGGTGATTGCGTTGTGGACCGGCATCTTGCTGTTCCTGTCCCTGCATTTGCGCACCGCCAACAGTTACGCCCTGATGCTGGCGGGCTACACCTTGCCGCTGATCGCCTTGCCGGTGGTGGATAACCCCCTGGCGGTGTGGGATGTGGCCGAGGCGCGCACCGAAGAAATCTTCCTCGGCATCGCCGTGGCAGCAGTGGTCGGCGCGATGTTCTGGCCACGGCGCCTGGCACCGGTGTTCGATGACTCGGTGCGCAAATGGTTTGCCGACGCGACGGTCTACAGCCAGCGCTTCCTCAAGCGCAACGTGCAGCCCGAGGAAGTCAGCAGCCTGCGCGGCGGCATGGTGGCGACCTTCAACACCCTGGAATTGATGATCGGCCAACTGCCCCACGAAGGCGCACGGCCGCAAACGGTGCGCAACACCAAGGAGCTGCGCGGGCGCATGATCCATCTGCTGCCGGTGGTGGATGCCCTGGATGACGCGCTGTATGCCCTGGAACGCCGCACCCCGGAGCTGGTCGGCAAGTTCGCGCCGCTGCTGGCGGCCACCACCGAGTGGCTGCAAAGCACCACCCGTGAGGCGCCGGTGGAGCGCTGGCGCGCCCTGCGAGACCAGCTCGAAGCCCTGCAACCCGCCGCCGAGGCCCTGGACGACCGTCATCAGCTGCTGTTTTCCAACGCGCTGTATCGCCTCGGCGAGTGGATCGACCTGTGGCAAGACTGCCGCAGCCTGCAAGCCGCCATCCACAGTGAAAACCAGGCGCCGTGGCGCGCGGTCTACCGCCATTGGCGCCTGGGCCGGCTGACGCCATTCCTTGACCGTGGCCTGATGCTCTACTCGGCGTTCTCCACGGTCAGCGCGATTATCGTTGCCTCGGTATTGTGGATTCTGCTGGGCTGGACCGACGGTGGCAGCGCGGTGATCCTCGCAGCCGTGGCGTGCAGTTTCTTCGCCTCGATGGACGACCCGGCGCCGCAGATCTACCGGTTCTTTTTCTGGACCGCGATGTCGGTGCTGTTCGCCAGCCTCTACCTGTTTTTGATCCTGCCCAACCTGCATGATTTCCCGATGCTGGTGCTGGCTTTCGCCGTGCCCTTTATCTGGGTCGGCACCCTGACGGTACAACCGCGCTTCTACCTGGGCATGCTGCTGACCATCGTCAACACATCGTCCTTTATCAGCATCCAGGGCGCCTACGACGCGGACTTTTTAAGCTTCGCCAACGCCAACCTCGCCGGCCCCGTCGGCTTGCTGTTTGCCTTTGTCTGGACCCTGATCGCCCGGCCCTTTGGCGCCGAACTGGCGGCCAAGCGCCTGACCCGTTTCAGCTGGCGCGATATCGTCGGCCTTACGCAACCGGCCACCCTCGCCGAGCACCGACGGCTGGGGGTGCAGATACTCGATCGGCTGATGCAGCACCTGCCGCGCCTGGCCATGACCGGCCAGGACACCGGCATCGCCCTGCGCGAGGTGCGCGTGGCGCTGAACCTGCTCGACCTGCTGGCCTACGCCCCCCGCATCCTGGGCGTGCCACGGGTGTTGCTCGACCAGGTGGTGGCCGAGGTCGGCGTGTATTTCGAGGCGTGCCTGAAGGCCGGCGAGCGCCTGCCGGCCCCCGGCGCTCTGCTGATGACCCTGGACCGCACTCGCCGCGCCCTCAATGGCCAGGGCCTGCAAGGCGAGGGCGAAACCCGCCTGCATCTGTTGCATGCCCTCAGTGGTTTGCGCCTGGCGCTGTTGCCGGGTGTGGAGTTTGTCAGCACCGGCGAGATGGACGCGCCGTTACCCGATGGAGCGCCTCTATGATCGGTGACCTGGATATCAGCGGGGTGTTCCTGCCCACGCTGCTGGTGCTGATGGGCATTACGTATGGCTTCTACCTGGTGGTGCACGGGCTGTTGACCCGCGTCCACTTCTACCGCCTGGTCTGGCACCGGGCATTATTCAATGTGGCCCTCTACGCGCTGTTGCTGGGCGCTGTGGACTCACTCAGTCGATACCTGATGACATGAAAAAACCTTTTTTGACGATCGGCCGTGTGGTCCTGACGCTACTGGTAGTGACCTTCGCCTGCGTCGTGGTCTGGCGCATGGTGATGTACTACATGTTCGCGCCCTGGACCCGCGATGGGCATATCCGCGCCGACATCGTGCAGATCGCCCCGGACGTGTCCGGGCTGATCCAGCAAGTGGACGTGCGCGACAACCAGTTGGTGACCCGGGGCCAGGTGCTGTTTTCGGTGGACCAGGACCGCTTCAAGCTTGCCCTGCGCCAGGCCCAGGCCGCCGTGGCCGACCGCCAGGAAACCCTGGCCCAGGCCCAGCGCGAAGCCAGGCGCAACCGTGGCCTGGGCAACCTGGTGGCCAGCGAGCAACTGGAAGAAAGCCAGTCCCGCGTGGCCCGCGCCCAGTCGGCCCTGGCCCAAGCGCAGGTGACGGTGGACAGCGCCCAGCTCAACCTCGACCGCTCGGTGATCCGCAGCCCGGTGGACGGCTACGTCAACGACCGTGCGCCCCGGGCCCAGGAGTTCGTGACCGCCGGGCGCCCGGTGTTGTCGGTGGTGGACAGCAACTCCTTCCATATCGATGGCTATTTTGAAGAGACCAAGCTGGACGGCATTCAGGTCGGCCAGCGCGTGGATATCCGCGTAATCGGCGACAACGCGCGCTTGCGCGGGCATGTGCAGAGCATCGTCGCCGGCATTGAAGACCGCGACCGCACCAGCGGTGCCAACCTGCTGCCCAACGTCAACCCGGCGTTCAGCTGGGTGCGCCTGGCCCAACGGATCCCGGTGCGTATTGCCTTTGACGATGTGCCGGCGGATTTCCGCATGATTGCCGGGCGAACCGCCACCGTCTCGATCATCGATGACCAGCCCCCGCCCGGAGACCAGCCATGAAGCGACTGCTGGCGAGCGCCGGGCTGGGGCTGCTGCTGTCCGCCTGCCAGGTGGTGGGCCCGGACTACCACGTGCCGGACGAGGCGGCAGTCCAGCGTGGCGACCTGCAAGGCCAACTGGCCGGGCAGGGCAATCACGTCGTTTCGGCCCCGGTGCCCGCCGATTGGTGGAAGTTGTACCAAGACCCGCGCCTGGATGAACTGGTGCGCCAGGCCATGGCTTCCAACACCGATTTGCGCGTGGCGGCGGCCAACCTGCAACGGGCGCGCTTCCAGGTGCAGGAGGCGCAATCGGCGGGCGGCTGGAGCGGCGGGGTCAAGCTTGGCGCCCAGCGTTTGCAGGAGTCCGGCGAGGCTTTCTTGCAGGCGGACAAGGTGCCGGTGGCCAATGTCGGTGATATCGGCCTCACCACCTCCTATCAGTTCGACCTGTTCGGCACCCTGCAGCGCGGTATCGAAGGCGCCCAGGCCAATGCCGACGCGACCCAGGCCGCCGTGGATATCGCGCGCATCACCCTGGTGGCAGACGTGGTGCGCTCCTACACCCAGGTGTGCGCGGCCAACGAAGAGCTGCACATCGCCCGCCAGTCCCTCGACCTGCAAGCGCAAAGCACGCGCCTGACCCAGCGCCTGCGCGATGCCGGGCGTGGCGATGAAACCCAGGTCACCCGCTCGCAAACCCAATTCAAGTCTTTGCGCGCCGAACTGCCGCGCTTTGAGGCGGCGCGCCAGGCCGGGTTGTTCCGCCTGTCGATGCTGCTGGCCAAGCCCCTGGACCAATTGCCCACCGGCACCGACGATTGCGCCGAACTGCCGCATATCGCCCAGTTGCTGCCGGTGGGCGATGGCGCAACCCTGCTCAAGCGCCGCCCCGACGTGCGCCAGGCCGAACGCCAGTTGGCCGGCGCAACGGCGGGCATTGGCGTGGCCACTGGCGAGCTGTACCCCGATATCAGCATCGGCGCCTCCATCGGCACCGTGGGCATTATCGACAACCTCGGCAAACCGGCCACCAACCGCTGGGGCTTCGGCCCGCTGTTGAGCTGGACGGTGCCGTCCAACGGCTCGCGTGCGCGCATCCATGAAGCCGAAGCCGCGACCCAGGGCGCCCTGGCGCATTTCGACGGGGTGGTGCTCAACGCCATCCGCGAGACCCAGACGGGCCTGGCGCAATACACCGCGCAATTGCAGCGCCGCGATGCCCTGGCCGAGGCCGAGCAGTCGGCGCAACAGGCCGCCGACCAGACGCACCGCTTCTTCCAGGCCGGCCGCGAGTCGTTTCTCGCCGACCTGCAAGCCACGCGCACCTACACCGATATGCGCGCGCAACTGGCCCAGGCCAATAGCCAGGTAGCCATGAGCCAGATCGACCTGTTCCTGGCCCTGGGCGGTGGCTGGGAAAGCGGACGAACGCAAGGCACAGAACCCGGCAAACCCTGAGGCGATTGCTATGCTTTGATCAGTCGGGCTTGCGTGATGGCCCGCTGATCACTGCCTGCGTTGCTCATGGGGATTCCAATAATGAAAAACCCTTATGCTCCCGCGTTCTGGTGCGTGCTCTTCGCACTGGTGTTGTTATCGGCGACTTACTTTTACGGCGTCATGCTGGCCCATCAACTGGATAAGGCCATGGTGTTCCTCGACAGCGCCTGCGCGCTGATCGCCGCATTGTCTGTCGGCATGGTGGCCTGGGCGTCCTACCAGGGCCAGCGCACCCAGAAAAAAATCCTCGAACAAGGCAAGACGCGGGTGGCGATCTGGGACACCAAGGTTGCCCTGCGCCGGGTCGAAACCGTGTTCGACCGCTATTTCTGGGGCAGCTACTGGCAGCCGGGGCGCACGTTCCAGGAAGTCATGGGCGAGTTGACCGGCACCCCTCTGGAAAAAAGCCTCGAAGCCTTGAAGCAACAATGCGTGGTACTCGACCGGCAAGTGGCCGAAGGGCGGCATTGGCTGAACAACGCCCGGGAGCTGTCCGACGTCGCCACGGCCATGGCCCGCGAGCGTTACCAACTGGACTTCTACGACCCCAAGGCCGATACCCCGGGCAATGCGGTGATTCACCGCGAGTTTGAAGTGCTGGTGTACACCTGGACCGCACGACTGAAGAGTTTTGATCATCAACTTGATGAGATCGAGATGGAATATTCCTGACCCCCCACCGCGCCTTGTCGGTGCCGGGCCTTGCGACAAGCCCCCTCGCCAGTGCTAACCTTGCCCCGGTTTCGGCGGGCTTGAGCCGACGCCCCACTTCGGGGCTCAGGGAAGACAGCCCACTTCGCACAGGATTGGATCAGGACACTTCATGAATAAATCAGCCGTTGTACTCTTGGGTTTTGTTGCCGCCGTCGGCGTGGTCAGTGCCGGTGGCGCCTGGTACACCGGCACTCAGCTGGAAGGGGTGTTGAAAACCTCGATTGAAGACGTCAACAAGGAAATGGAACGTTCCATGGCCGGCATCGATGGCCAAGTGACCCTGGAAATGGTCTCGCTGGATCGCGGCTGGTTCAGCAGCACCGGTCACTTCCGCCTCAAGGCCCAGGGCGCGGTGTTCGGCGAAGAGCACAAAGACAGTGAACTGCTGTTTGTCGACCGTATCGAACACGGCCCGCTGCCTGTCTCGCGCCTGGTCACCCTGAAGTGGTGGCCGGTATTGGCCACCAGCCACCTGGCGCTGGAGAAGAACCCGACCACCGAAAAATGGTTCGCCGCCACCCAAGACGTTTCGCCGATCAAGGGCGTGGCCAACATCGCCTTCAACCGTTCGGTGAGCGGCAACCTGGAACTACTGCCCCTGGAGTTCAAGGACGCCACCACCAGCGTTAATTTTTCGGGCCTGAAACTTGATTACTTCAACACCGCCAAGGGTGAAGAGATCAAGGTCAACGGCTACATGGATGCCCTCAAGGTCGCCCTGGTCGACCCGGATGGCGCACCGTTCCAGGCGCACCTCAACGGCCTGACCGTGGCCAGCAACCTGTCCAAGAGCAGTTTCGGCTTCTACGTCGGCCAGAACACCATCGAACTGAGCAACACCCAGTTCACCTTCGGCCCGCAACAAGCGGTGCTGACCGTCAAAGGCTTCGAGCAGAAAGACAGCAGCGAGACCCGGGACAACAACCTCAGCGGCCGTGTCGACTACAAAATCGCCGAGATCGGTTACCAGGGCAAACCCGTGGGTTCGGCGGCCATGGCCGTGAGCATGAAGAACATCGACGTGCCGGCAACCATGGTGCTGACCAAGCTGTATCAAGACAAAATGCAACCGGTGCAGGCCGCTCAAGCGGCCGGCCAACCGATCCCCGAGCTGCAACTGAGCGAAGCCGAACAAGTGCTGGCCCAGGCCAATGTGGAGCAGCTGTTGGCCGCCAAACCACAAATGGCCCTGGAAAACCTGTCCCTCAAGACCGCCAATGGCGAAAGCCGCTTCAACCTGGTGGTGGACCTGACCAAGCCGTCCACCATGGAGCTGCCGCCGGTTGAGCTGGGCAAGCAGATGATCACGCTGCTGGATGCCAACCTGACCCTGTCCAAGCCAATGATCGCTGACGTGGCCGGCCTGCAAGCGCAGATCGGTGGCGTGACCGACCCGAAAGCCATCGAGCAGCAATCGCAGATGGCCAGCGAGATGCTCAGCAACATGGCCGTGGGCACGCAACTGGCGACCCTGGAAGGCAATGACATCCTGGCCAAGCTGCACTACGCCAACAATGAAGTGACCTTCAATGGCCAGAAAATGACCGTCGAGCAGTTTATCGGCGGCGTACTCGGCAAGCTGGGGGCGGTCAGCGGCGCGCAGTAAGGCTCTGTAGGCCAACACCGAACCAAAATGTGGGAGCTGGCTTGTGTGGGAGCTGGCTCCCACACAAGCCCACATTTGATCTTCACTGGCTTGTAGGACGATTCTGAACAATTGTACTGATTTGTCCTATTCCTTACCCCGCTCAGGGATATTACATCCCAGGAAAGCTTGGCCGGGTCATCAGACACCGGCGGCCTGATGCGTGTTGTACAGGCGAACCTATCGCTACAGCTTTCCGAGTAAGGAAGCTGACGACATGCTGCGTAATTTCTGCCCCTCCGGCCCTGGCCGACTGCGTCTACTGATCGGTGCCGCCTTGTTGCTG
Organism: Pseudomonas gessardii; assembly: GCF_001983165.1. Lineage (GTDB taxonomy): Bacteria > Pseudomonadota > Gammaproteobacteria > Pseudomonadales > Pseudomonadaceae > Aquipseudomonas > Aquipseudomonas gessardii. The sequence goes on from NZ_MNPU01000007.1 coordinate 54,153, forward strand.
CCGACCCTGGCCGTGGCCGATCCTGCCTACGATTCCCTGATTCGCCAGGCCCGTACCGGTCACTACACCCCGGCGCTCAACCTGCTGCGCCAATTGCCTGCCGAGCGCCAGACCTCTGGCCAGGTCAGCGATCACCTGCTGATTGCCAGCTGGGCACGCCAGGATGACGAAGTACTCAAGGTCTATGAAACCCAGGGACGCCAGCGCCAACTGACCCCCCAAGCGCTGACCGTCGTGGCCCGCACCTACCGCAATCAACAGCGCTGGGCGCCTGCCGAGGCTGTGTATCGCCAGGCCTTGCTGCGCGAACCGAACAACCCGGACCTGCAACTGGGCCTGGCCCTGACCCTGGCCGATGGCGGCAAAACCGCCGAAGCCGTACAGCGTGCCCGCACCCTGGTGACGGCCAAGCCCGAGGATGTCGAGCGGCGCATGACCCTGGGCTATGCATTGGCCCGGGCCGGGGAACCGTTTGATTCACTGTTCGAGTTCGACCAGGCGTTTATCCGCGCCGGCAACCGGCCCGAGGTGGTGCGCGAATACATCATTGCCCTGCAACGTGCCCGTATGCCTGAGCCGGCCCTGCGCCTGAGCGCCCGCCACCCGGGTCTGCTGGACCCGGTGATCCAGCGCCGCCTGGAAGGCGACCTGGCTGCTGAGCGCGTGCGCCTGGCTGAATTCCCGACGCGCAGTGAAAGTGAACGCTTTGTGATCGCCGACCGTGCCCTCAAGGATTACGACCAACTGCTCGCCACCTGGGGCCCGGACGCCAGTGCCCATGACGATGTGGTGCGCTGGCGCATCGACCGCCTGGGCGCGCTTAAGGCCCGTGCGCGCACCGCCGAGCTGATCCACGACTACGAAGCCCTGGACGCCCAGGGTGTGCAACTGCCCAACTACGCCCTGCGCTGGGTGGCGGCGGCCTATCTCGACCAACGTTTGCCCGAGAAGGCCGCGCCGCTGTATCGCCAGGCGGTGGCCGCGCCGGATGCCGACCCCAGCAACCAGGTTGTAGACGGCACTGCCCTTTACTACTCCTTGCTGGAAAACGACCAGACCAGCGAAGCCCGTGCCTTCGCAAACCACCTGGCGAGCACGCAAAACCCTCGGGTTGAACTCAAGGGGCTGACCCTCGGGAACCCCAATAACGCCTGGCTGGACGCCCAGCAACTGGCAGCCCAGGCCGCGACCTACGGCGCCGATCTGCCGACCAGTGAAAAAAACCTGGAGACCCTGGTGCGCACCTCGCCCGGCAATGTCGGCATGCGTGTGGCTCAGGCGGATATGTTCCGCGCCCGCGCCTGGCCCCGGCGTGCCGAGAGGGCCCTCAAGGACGCCGAAAACCAGACCCCGCGCCACATCGACCTGGAAGTCTCCCAAGGCTACAACGCCCTGGTGCTGCAGGAGTGGCGCCAGCTCGATGTGCTGGCCGATGACGTAGTCGTCCGCGCCCCGGATAATCGCCAGGTCCAACGCCTTGAGCGCCTGCGCAAGGTGCATGAGATGGCCGAGCTGCGCATCGAAGCCGAGACCGGCAAAAGTAATGGCGGCGGGGCGGTTGCCGGTAGCCGCGACTGGGGGATCGAAACCCTGCTCTACAGCCCGCCCATCGATGAAGACTGGCGGATATTCGGCGGTATCGGCTACGCCACCGCCGACTTTGAGGAAGGCACGGGCCACCACCGTTGGCAGCGCCTGGGTGTGGAGCGGCGTACCCGCGACATGACCCTGGAGGCCGAAGTCTCCAACCACTCCTACGGCAAAGGCACCAAGCAAGGCGCGCGGCTGGCGATTGCCCGTGACATCAACGACCACTGGCAGTACGGCGGCAGCCTTGACTACCTGGCCGCCAGCACGCCGTTGCGCGCACTCAATGCCAACGTCACCGCCAACGGCGGCAGCGGTTTTATCCGCTGGCGCGCCAATGAAAGCCGTGAGTGGAGACTGGCGCTGAGCCCGTCCCACTTCAGCGACGGCAACGACCGTGTCGAAGCGTTGCTCACCGGGCGCGAGGGCGTCTACCGCTCGCCGGATGTGCAAGTGGACCTTGGCCTGGAAGTCGGCACCAGCCGCAACAGCAAGGAAGAGGCCGCGTATTTCAACCCACGCTCAGACTTCAGCGTGCTGCCCACGGTGAGCGTCAACCATGTGCTCTATCACCGCTACGAAACCCAGTGGAGTCAGCAGTTCCAGGCCGGTGCTGGCAGCTACAGCCAGCGCGATTACTCCACCGGCGCAATCGGTTTGCTCAGTTATGGCCAGCGTTATCGCTGGAACGACGTACTGGAAACCGGCGCCAACCTGAGCTGGATCAGCCGACCTTATGACGGTGAGCGCGAAAGCGATGTGCGCCTGCTCGTCGACCTCACTTACCGTTTCTAGAAGAGTCCGATCATGACCCTTGTTTCCCGTTGCCTGCTGGCCCTGGGTTTTTTGCTGAGCAGTGCCTGTGCCCAGTCACCCGCGCCTTTCACGCCACCTGCCGAACGACTCAAACCGGTCAACGAAGCGCCGTGGCCGAAAAACCATTTCCTGGGCATTGCCTACCACGATGTCAACGACCGCGACCCCGACCAAAGAGTGGTGGCGGTGCGTACCGAACGCCTGATCGAACAGTTGTCCTGGCTGCGCGAGAACGGCTACCAGGCGGTCAGCGTCGACCAGGTCCTCGCCGCCCGCGCAGGCGGGCCACAGCTGCCGCCCAAAGCCATCATGCTCAGCTTCGACGACGGCTATTCGAGCTTCTACACCCGTGTGATGCCGATTTTGCGGGCCTACCAGTGGCCGGCTGTGCTGGCGCCGGTGGGCAGTTGGGTCGATACGCCGTTGAACCAGCCGGTGGATTTTGCCGGCGTGCCGCGTAACCGCGCGGAATTTTTGACCTGGCAACAAGTGCGCGAAGTGGCGCAATCGGGCCTGGTGGAGATCGCCGCCCACACCGACGCCAGTCACAAGGGCGTGCTGGCCAACCCCCAGGGCAACCTGCAACCGGCCGCCGCCACCCGGCGCTATGACCCGGCCACCCACCGTTATGAGTCCGAAGCGCAGTTCCAGGCGCGGATGCGTGCCGACGTGGTGGCGATTTCCAACAAGATCCGCGCGGTCACCGGCAAGGCGCCGCGTGTGTGGGTATGGCCGTATGGCGCGGCGGATGGCACCTCCCTGGCGGTGGTGGGTGAGCAGGGTTACCAGATGGCCCTGACCCTGGAGGACGGCCTCGACAACCTCGGCAACTTGATGAGCAGCCCGCGCTTTCTGGTGGACAACGACCCGTACGCCGAAGACTTCGCCAACAGCATGGTCTCGGCACAGGTCAAAGCGCCGATGCGCGTGCTGCATGTGGACCTCGATCATGTCTACGACCCGGACAAGGCCCAAGAGGCGCGCAACCTCGACGCGCTGGTCCAGCGGGTGCTGGACATGGGGGTCGACACGGTGTTCCTCCAGGCATTCGCCGACCCCAAGGGCGATGGCCTGGTGCGTTCGCTGTACTTCCCCAACCGCCATCTGCCGATGCGCGCCGACCTGTTCAACCGTGTCAGCTGGCAGCTGCATACCCGTGGCGGCCTGGTCAAAGTCTACGCCTGGATGCCCGTGCTCAGCTTTGCCCTGGATGCCAAGCTGCCCCGCGTCACCCGTTGGGACCCGGCCACCGGCAAGGTGGCCGTCGACCCGAAACAGTACCAGCGCCTGTCGCCGTTCGATCCAAAGGTGCGCAAAATCATCGGTGAAATTTACGAAGACCTGGCCCGTACCAGTGCTATCCACGGCGTGTTGTTCCACGACGACGCGGTGCTCTCGGACTTTGAAGACGCCAGCCCCCAGGCCCTGCAAACCTACGCGGCCAACGGCCTGCCAGGCAATATCCAGGCGCTGCGCGCCGACCCTGAGGTGATGCAGCGCTGGACCCGTTTCAAGAGCCGCTACCTGATCGATTTCACCCATGAACTGACCGCCAAGGTCCGTGCCCAGCGCGGCCCGGAAGTGCTCACCGCGCGCAATATCTTCGCCGAACCGATGCTCAACCCGGCCAGCGAAGCCTGGTTTGCGCAGAACCTCGACGACTTCCTCCAGCACTACGACTGGACCGCGCCCATGGCGATGCCGTTGATGGAAGGCCAGTCGCTGAAAAACTCCAACGCCTGGCTGGAAAAACTCGTGGCCACGGTCAAGGCCCGGCCCGGCGCGATGCAGCGCACGGTCTTCGAGCTACAGGCCAAGGATTGGCGCACCCCGGCCGCCCCGGATCTTTCCGGCGCGCAAATGGCCGAGTGGATGGGCGTGCTCAAGCGCCAGGGCGCCAGCAGTTTTGGCTACTACCCCGACAACTTCCTGGAGAATTCGCCGGATCTGAACACCGTGCGTCCGGCCCTTTCCAACAAATGGAATCCTTGACTCATGTTCGACAGAATCCTTGCTCTTCTCGTGTTGGCATTGGTGTTGGGTGTGCCCCTGGGCCTGATCTTCCTGGTCACCGGGCAGTTCCTGATGGAGTTCGTGTTTTTCTACCCGTTGTTCATGTCCGGGCTGTGGATCGCCGGCGGCCTGTACTTCTGGCTGCACTGGGAGCGCCACTGGCCCTGGGCCGATGACACCCCGGCGCCGGCGCTCAAGGGCGAGCCGCTGATCTCGATCCTGATCCCTTGCTACAACGAAGGCGACAACGCCGCCGAGACCATCGGCGCAGCATTGGCCCAGCGTTATCGCAACCTGGAAGTGATCGCGATCAATGACGGCTCCAGCGACAACACGGCCGAGGTGCTCGATGCCCTGGCGCTGCAAGAGCCGCGCCTGCGCGTGCTGCACCTGGCGCAAAACCAGGGCAAGGCCGTGGCCTTGCGCATGGGCGCGGTGGCGGCGCGCAGTGAATACCTGGTGTGCATCGACGGCGATGCCTTGCTCGACCGCAATGCCGCGGCCTACCTGGTGGCGCCGATGCTCGACAACCCACGGCTCGGTGCGGTCACCGGCAACCCGCGCATCCGTACACGCTCGACCTTGATCGGCCGGGTGCAGGTGGGCGAGTTCTCTTCGATCATCGGCTTGATCAAGCGTACCCAGCGGGTTTTCGGGCGGATCTTCACCGTGTCTGGCGTGGTGGTGGCGTTTCGGCGGGCGGCCCTGGACCGGGTCGACTACTGGAGCACCGACATGATCACCGAAGACATCGACGTGAGCTGGAAGCTGCAACTGGACCACTGGAGCATCTTCTACGAGCCGCGCGCGCTGTGCTGGATCCTTATGCCAGAAACCCTCGGCGGCCTGTGGAAACAGCGCCTGCGCTGGGCCCAGGGCGGCGCCGAAGTGCTGTTCAAGAATATTCGCGGGATCTGGCAGTGGCGCCACCGCTACCTGTGGCCGTTGCTGTTCGAGTACTGCCTGTCCACCGGCTGGGCCTTCACCTTCATGCTGTCGGTGATCTTCTGGGGCGTGGGCAAAGTCGTGCCGTTGCCCGAGGCGATCGCCGTCGGCTCGCTGATGCCGCCGGCCTTCACCGGCTTGCTGCTGGCGGTGGTGTGCCTGCTGCAATTTGCCGTGAGCATCATGATTGACCGGCGCTACGAGCGCGGCCTGTGGAAAACCCTGTTCTGGACCGTCTGGTACCCGCTGGTGTTCTGGCTGGTGAGCCTGTTCACCACCCTGGTCAGCTTCCCCAAAGTCCTGTTCCGCCAACATCAAAAACGCGCGCGCTGGGTCAGCCCGGATCGCGGCATCAAGGCACCTGCCAAGGAAGTCAAGCCATGAACCTGATCCGTACCCCCCAGCGGCCTGTGATGCAGGCCATTGATATTTTCCTGACCCTGCTGGCCTGGGCCGGGCTGGTGATTTTGCTGGTACGCGGCCTGGTGCCGATGCTCGACAGCCAGGGCGGCCCGCGCATCGAGGCGCCGATCTTTGCTGCGCTGAACACTTTGCAGATCTACCTGTGGATCGCCCTGTTCAATGCGCTGCTGCTGATTGTCTGGGCGCGTTACCAGCAGCGGCGCGGCAAGCGCTTCGCCCAGCGCCGGGCGGCGGGCAAGGCCTTGAGTGACCATGGCTTGAGCGAGAGCTTCCGCCTGGCGGCGGGCGAGCTTGAACAACTGCGCCGGCCGGGGGTGTTGGTGATTCATAACGATCAGGAGGGCGGCGTGCAGGCGGTGACGGCTCATCTGTCCCGTGAGGAGCGGCGGCCAGAGTTGAAGCTTGTGGTGGGGCAGGACAGCTAGCCGTGTAGGTAATTTGGTCTTTTTTTGTAGGATATTTCCTAGGTTTATTTAGGTGATGTCCTCTTTAGTTTGCTCGGGCGATCCAGTGACAATCGCGGCGCTAACCCGCCGTTAAACATCCTGGATCGTCGCACATTCATTGTGGGCCTCCCTGGCCCTTTGTTTTCGATGGATTGAATATGCCTTTATTAGTGCTACGGACTCGGCTGCGGTTGAGCCTCTGTCTTTTGCTTTGCCTGGTGTCGAGCGGTGCCCTGGCGGCGACGCTGCCAGGTGATCAGGACCTGATCCGCGAGCGGCAAAATCGTCTGCTGGAAGAGCAGCAGCGGCGCCTTGAAGAGCTCAAGAACCTGCCCGGCAAGGAAGTCAAACCCGCAACGCCCGCCGCCCCGGTGGACAGTCGTTGCTTCCCGATCAAGACCATCGAACTCAAAGGCGCTGATAGCTTGTCTGCCGCTGAGCGCGAGCGTTTGATTAAGCCTTATATCGACCAGTGCCTGGGCGTCTCCCAGCTCAATCAACTGCTCAAGGCCGTCACCGACCACTATATCGACAAGGGCATGGTCACCAGCCGTGCCTACTTGCCGCAGCAGGATTTGTCCAAAGGGCATCTGCAAGTGCTGGTGGTCGAAGGCAAGCTCGAAGGCCTGAAAGGCGCCGATAACAGCCAACTCTCGGACCGTGAGTTGGCCATGGCTTTTCCCGGCAAAAACGGCGACTTGCTCAACCTGCGGGAAATCGAGCAGGCCATCGATCAGCTCAACCGCTTGCCGTCCAACCGGGCCCAAATGGAACTGGCCCCCGGCGATGCTGTTGGCGGCAGTTCGGTACTGGTGAAAAACACCCCGCAAAAGCCCTGGCGCGCCAGCCTGTCGCGCAATAACGACGGGCAGAAAAGCTCCGGTGAACAGCAGTGGGGCGCCGGCCTTGAGTGGGACAGCCCCCTGGGCCTGGCGGACCAGCTGATTTTGCGTGGTGGCCATGATGCAATCAGCGACCACCAGAAAACCTCGAAAAACGCCATGCTCTATTACAACGTGCCGTGGGGCTGGTGGAACTTCAGCTACAGCTACAACCAGAGCGATAGCCGCTCGCTGATCCAGGGCGACAGTTTTGACTTCAAGCAGACCGGCGACAGCCAAAACCACCAACTGCGCGCCGAGCGCGTGGTGCACCGCGATGCACTGAGCAAGACCTCGCTCAGCGTTGGCCTGGCCCACCTGCGTACCAACAACTACATCGACGGCAGCCGCCTGGATGTCAGCAGCCATCGCCTCAGCGAAATGCAATGGGGCATCAACCACGGCCGGCGGGTCGGCAGTGCCTTCGTCAACATGGACCTGGGCATGCAGAACGGCATCGGCCTGCTCGATGCCCAGGCCCAGGACGAACGCGGCGACTTTGGCAGTCGCCAACCCAACTCGCGCTACCGCAAATACACCGCCACCGTCAGCTACCTGCAACCCTTCATGCTGTGGGGCGAGTCGTTCAGCTTTACCAGCCTGGCCACCGGCCAACGCAGCGAAGACATGCTGTTCAGCCCGCAGCGCATGAGCCTTGGCGGCTCATCCTCGGTGCGTGGCTTCAAGGACCAGCAGCTCAACGGTGACAGCGGCGGCTACTGGCGCAACGACCTGCGTTGGTCACGCCCGGTGCTGGTGGACTGGCTGCGCCCGGCCTTCGGCGAATACGGCGTGAGTCTGGGCTACGACCAGGGCGTGATTCGCAACGACCGCTACAACGGCACCACCCACGGCCGGGTGTCCAGCAACTCGGTGGAGCTGTTTGCCCGTGGCAAACATGTCAGCACCAGCGTGACCTTTGCCCACTCTTTGGAACGTCCGGCGGTGATGAGCGAGCGCGAAGCGCCGATCTACTTCCGAATGGATTTCTACCTGTAATTCAACGCCTCGCTGCATTGAGAATTTGATATGGATGTTCGCCAGCTTGCTTTCCTCGCCCGCCAACCGTCCGCTGCCGTAAAACGCCGTGACACCTTCTGTGGCGTGCCCAAAAGCGGCCTGGCGCTGATCCTGGCCAACGCGCTGTTCTGGCAGCCGCTGCTGGTCCAGGCCGAGGGCATTGTGGTCAGCGGCCCGGGCACGACGGTGGGCGCGGCGGGCAATGGCGTACCGGTGGTCAACATTGCCACGCCCAATGGCAGCGGCCTGTCCCATAACCAATTCAAGGACTACAACGTCGGTGCCAACGGCCTGATCCTCAACAACGCCACAGGCCGCACGCAAGAAACCCAACTGGGCGGCATCATCCTCGGCAACCCCAACCTCAAGGGCGGCGCCGCCAATATCATCCTCAACGAAGTCAACGGCGGCAGCCCCAGCCAGTTGCGCGGCTACACCGAAGTGGCGGGGCAGTCGGCCAAAGTCATCGTCGCCAACCCCTATGGCGTGACCTGCAACGGCTGCGGCTTTATCAACACCCCCAACGTGACCCTGACCACCGGCAAACCCATCCTCGATAACGGCCGCCTGGACCGCTACCAGGTCGATGGCGGCGCGGTGACCATCGACGGCCAGGGCTTGAATGCCGACAACGTTGACCGCTTTGAGATCATCACCCGCTCGGCCAAGATCAATGCGCAGATCAATGCGCGTAATTTGACCGTGATTGCCGGGCGTAATGACGTCAATGCACAGACGTTGAATGCCACGGCGCGTGCAGATGATGGCAGTGCCAAGCCGGAGCTGGCGATTGACTCGTCGGCGTTGGGTGGGATGTATGCCGGCGCGATCAGGCTGGTGGGGACTGAGGCTGGTGTCGGGGTGAAACTGGACGGTACGTTGGCGGCCAGCGCGGGCGATATTCAACTGGATGCCAATGGGCGCTTGACCATGGCCAATGCCAAGGCCAGCGAAGCGGTCGTGATCAAGGCCGGTGAGCTGGACGCCACGGGCGCGGTGTACGCCGGCACGCGTATCGATGTGCAAACCACCACGGGCTTAAGCAACCAGAAAAGCCTCGCCGCCCGCGACAGCATTACCCTCGCCAGCAACGGGCAACTACTCAACAGCGGCATTATCGAAGCGGGGGTCAACCCTGATGAAAGCCGCAATGCCAGCGGCGATGTCAGCCTGTCAGCCGCCAGCCTGAAAAATACCGGCAGTGTGGTTGCCAGTCGCAGCCTCGGCGTAACCGCCACCCAGGCTCTGGACAACCAGGGCGGCACGTTGAGCGGCACGAAAACGCAGGTTAATGCCGGACAACTGGATAACCGCACCGGCCGCGTGCTCGGTACGCAGACGCTGAATATCACTGCCACGGCCCTGGACAACCGCTCCGGCAAGTTGCTCGGTAGCCAGTTGAACGTGACGGCCAGTGGCGCCATCGACAACCGCCTGGGGATCTTCTCCGCCAGCACATTGCTGACGGTGCAGGCGGCCAGCCTGGATAACCGCAATGAAGGCAACCTGGTCAGCCAGGGCGCCCAACAAATCGTCGTCGGGCAGTTGAACAACAGCCAGGGCGGGTTGGTGTCCAGCAAAACCACCCTGGCGCTGCGTGGCGAAAACATGCTCAACCAGGGTGGCCTGGTGATCGCCGACGAGGCATTGACCCTGACCGGCGGTAGCTTCGACAACAGCCAGAAGGGCGTCATCAGCAGCAAGGCCGATACCCAGGTTGAGCTGACGAGCCTGAACAACAGCAACGGTGGCAAGTTGAGCAGTGCGGGTCAGTTGACTCTTAACGCCGCCGAGCTCGAAAACGCTGCTGGCCGTATCAGTGCCACGGGCGACCTGCAGGCGACAGTCGGTATCCTCAAGCAACAAGCGGGCGAGTTGCTCAGCGAAGGCGCATTGAGCCTGCGCGGTACTACGCTGGACAACCGCAACGGTGGTCTTGTCGCGGCCACTGGCGGCGTGGAAGTGCGCAGCCAGGAGATCTTCAACCAACTGGGCGAAATCTCCAGCCAGGCCAAGGTGCTGGTGGTGGCCGACCAGTTGAACAACAGCACCGGCAAAGTGATCGGCGACAACGGCCTGAACCTCACGGTGCAACGCCTGATCAATCAGAACAAGGGCCTGTTGGCTGGGCGCGAAGGCCTGCTAGTGAACGGCGGCCAACTGGATAACAGCCAGGGTGGGCGTCTCACCAGCCAGAAAAATATCAACGTCAGTGTGACTGGCGATTTGCTCAACCAAGGCCAGGGCACACTGCTCAGTGAGGGCGAGTTAACGGTCAAGGCCGGTGCGCTGGATAACTCCCAGGACGGCGTGATCAGCGCCAAAAGCAGCATTGATCTGCGCACCGCCGGCCTCAATAACAGCCAGCGCGGCAGCATCCGCAGCGACGCGGGCATCACCCTCGATGCCGGGCAACTGGATAACAGCCAGCAAGGCTCGATCTTCGCCCAGTCGTCAGTCAAAGCCACTGTCACCGGGCTGGACCAACAGGATCGCGGTGAACTGGTCGGCCAGGCCGGCATCGACCTGGACTTGAAAAACGGGCTGTTGAACAACCGCGACCGTGGCCTGATTGCCACGCCGGGCCAGTTGCTGCTGCGCAACCTTGGGGCTGTGGATAACCGCCAGGGCGGCGAGATTTCCAGCACGCAATCCTTCCTGTTAGCAGCGGATGCGCTGGATAACCGCGGTGGCAAAATCATCAGTCGCGACAGCTTGCAAGTGCGTGTTGCCCGCGCGCTGGATAACAGCGCCGAAGGCGTGGTGTCGGCACACAGCACCTTACAGGTGCAAGCCGATAGCCTGAACAACCAAGGCGCTGGCGCACTGGCCAGCCAGGGCGCGCTGGATCTGACGGTCACGGGCCTGCTGGACAACCGCCAGGGCGGACAGATTGTCAGCGACATCAGCCTGACCGCCAACGCTGGCGCTGTGGATAACCGCTCCGGCGTTATTGGCAGCCAACAGGCGCTGAACCTGACCACCGGCAGCCTCGACAACAGGGCTGGGCTAATCAACAGCCTAGGTGACCTGACCCTGACCGGGCAAAAGGTCGATTCAAGCCTGGACGGCGAGATATCGGCCAAGGGCGACTTGCAACTCACCGTCCAGCAGTTGATCCAGCGCCAGGGCCGCTTGATCGGCGAACGCGCGGTGACCCTCGACCTGCAAGGCGGCGACCTGGAGAACAACGCGGGTTTGATCCGCGCCAAAGGGCCGCTGACCTTTGCTCGACTGGGCAACCTGAGCAACCGTGAACAGGGCGAAATCTCCAGCCAGACCGCCTTCACCCTCAAAGCCCAGCGCATTGATAACGGTGATCGCGGGGTCATCCTCAGCACTGATCAATTACGCCTTGAGGCGGGCGAAGTGGTCAACGCCAATAAGGGCTTGATCTCGGGTTGGAACGGCTTGACGGTGGTTGGCGACAACCTGGACAACAGCGCCGAAGGCACGTTGTCGAGCAAGAGCGGCACCCTACAAACCACGCTGACCGGCGCCCTGGACAACCACAACTCGGGCGCCCTGGTCAGCCAGGGCAAGCAAACCCTCAATGCGGCGAGCGTGAACAACGATCAAGGGGTTATTTCGGGCCAGGACGACGTCACTCTCACAGTGAGCGGGCGCTTGGACAACAGCCAGAATGGCTTGATCTCCGCCGCCAAAACCCTGGACTTCAACCACACCCAAACTGAAATCCTCAACCGTGGCGGGCAGATCAACGCCGCCGATATCCGCCTGATCGGCCAGCGCCTGGACAACAGCGCCGGCCAACTGATCAGCCAGGGCGCACTCGATGGCACCCTCAGCGGCGCGCTGATCAATGCTAACAAAGCCCGTCTGGCCAGCGGCGCAGCACTGTTGCTGAGCGCGGCGAGCCTGGACAACCGTGGCGGCCAACTGGTCAGCCAGGACCGGCTCGACCTGACCCTCGCCAGTGGCGATCTGGATAACCGCGACAAAGGCACCCTGGCCAGCCAGAAAGACCTGGTGCTCAAACTGCTGGCCGGTGATGTGAACAACCAGCAAGACGGCCTGATTTTCAGCCAGAAGGGCAAGCTCGACCTGGCTGCACGCACCCTTAATAACCAGCAAGGCACACTGCAAAGCCAGGCCGACAACCTGCTACGGCTCAGCGCAGCCCTGAACAACCAGGGTGGGCGCGTCGATAGCCTCAGCGGTAACCTGGACCTGAACTCGGCCAGCGTGACCAACACCACGGGTGGCGTCCTCAATAGCAGCCAGGGCTGGATCAAACTGGTAACGGGCTTGTTCGACAACGGCGGCGGTATCACCCAGGCGCAATCCCTGGATATCGAAGCCAAAGGCGGGTTGCTCAACCAACTGGGGCACCTTTCGGCCCTTGCCGGTGAGAGCCAGATTGTCACTACCACCTTGAACAACCAGGGTGGCGGTGTGTATGCCGACACTCTGCTCAAGGTCACGGCCAAGGATTTTGATAACCAGGGCACAGCGGTTGGCAACGGCGGCAAGGTCGGTGCACGGAACATCGACTTCGGCCTCACGGGCACCCTGAGCAACGGTTTTGGTCTGATCGAAAGCGACGAGACCCTGCGCCTCGCCGCGCAAACCCTCAATAACGTGGGCGGCAACCTGCGGGCCATGGGCCGCGTCGGCACTACCGAGATCCGCACCTCGGGTCTGTTCGACAACCGCTTTGGCGCGCTGGAAAGTGCCAATCAACAACTCACACTGCAAGCCGGCGATCTGGACAACAACGGCGGGCGCATCGTCCATAGTGGCAGCGGAACATTCGACCTGACCTCCGACCAAGTCACCCGCGCTGGCGGCAGCTTCGTCACCAGCGGCCAACTGGATATCAAGGCGGCGAGCTGGACCAATAGCAGCGTGATCCAGGCCGGCCGCCTGAATCTCGATATCGGCCAATTCACCCAGACCGCCAGCGGCCAGTTGCTGGGCTCGCAAAGCCTGACCGGTATTGGCGACACCTGGACCAACGAAGGCCTGCTGGCCAGTGACGGCAGCCTGAACCTGACGCTTACCGGTGGCTACAGTGGTAATGGCCGGGTCAGCAGCCTGGGTGACATGACCTTCACCAGCGCCCGCATGGACCTGGGCGAAAACGGCCGGGTTGCTGGCGGTGCGCTCACCCAAATCAACAGCGCGCTGCTGAACAATCAAGGGCGCCTGACCTCCATTGGCGATCTGACCGTCAACGCCACGACCCTGAACAACTACGGCACCCTGGGTGGCTCTGAAAAGGTCCGCCTGAACGCTACTCACCTGCTCAACGACAGGGGCCTGATTTTCAGCGGCGATGACATGACGTTGCGGGTCAATGACTTCAGCAACCGTTTTGGCGACGTCTACAGCCTCGGTGGCCTGGACATTGCCCGCGATGACGCCAACGGGCGCAGCGCCCTGATCGAGAACATCTCCGGCACGCTGGAAAGTGACGGCAACATGCGTTTGTTGGCCGATACCCTGAGCAACCGTCGCGACCAGTTCAGTACGGAAAAGAAGCTGGTATCGGGTAGCGTTAACACTTACTTCGACGACTTCTGTGATGGCAAGGGTTGTGAAGTCCACTTCAGTGCCGTCGAGCGTTATGAGGACGTGGTCACCGGCAGCTCGGCCTCAGCCTTTATCAATAGCGGTGGCGACCTGACAGTGGGCAGCCAGGCCTTCAACAACCTCTACAGCTCGGTCTCGGCGGCCAAAAATATCCTGATCAATACCGATGTGTTGAACAACACCGGCGCGGCGGGTGGTGAGGATATCCTCTACAACTCGGAGTTCTATACTCGGGATACCAGCCAATACGACACGTTCATCAACCGCAGAAACCAGTTCAATCTCTATAACGATCCCAACTCCGCTGACTACCGTCCTGGCGAAATGACCATGGACAAGCTCAGGGATGGGATTGGCAACTTCTACAAATTCTCCAGCTCTACCGTGCCGACTTCCGGCAGCGTGCTTGCTCAAGCCGTGATCCAGGCGGCCGGCGCGGTCACAGTCAACGCCACCCAGCAAATCAACAACAGCGTCATCCGCCCGAATGCCACGACCATTGATACCCCGGCGGCCAATCGCAACACCAACTCGGATGTCTTCGCCTCGACCGTAAAACCGGCGGTCACCGCGCAATTACCGCCGGACCTGGCCCAGCGCCAGGTCAACCCTGTGACCTTGCCGGGCTTCAGCCTGCCCGCCGGGCAGAACGGTTTGTTCCGCCTCAGTGGCCAGCAAGCCAAGGCTGAGGGTGTTTCCAGCGCTTCGACGAACGCTGCGGACTTCAGCGTCGGCGGCCGCCAGATTACCGCCAAGGACCGAGAGCAAACCCTCGACTACACCGCCGTGCAAGAACGCGGCTTCAACCTCGACGGCCAGCCAAACGGCCAGGGCCCATTGGCACTGGACACCGGCGCACCATCGATCAACCGCGTGCAAGGGCTGCCGCCTGTCACTCCGGTAGACAACAGCCACAAATACCTGATCGAGACCAACCCGGCCCTCACCGACCTCAAGCAGTTCATGAGCTCCGACTACCTGCTGGCGAAACTCGGCTATAACCCCGATGACAGCTGGAAGCGCCTGGGCGATGGCCTGTACGAGCAACGCCTGATCCGCGAAGCCGTGATCGCCCGTACCGGCCAGCGCTACATCGATGGCCTCACCAGCGACGACGCATTGTTCCGCTACCTGATGGACAACGCCATCGGCTACCGCGACTCGCTCAACCTGCAACTGGGCGTGGCCCTCACCGCCGAACAAGTGGCGGCACTGACCCACGACATCGTGTGGATGGAAGAGGCCCAGGTCAACGGCCAAAAAGTCCTGACCCCAGTGCTCTACCTGGCCCAGGCCAACAACCGCCTGGCATCCAACGGCGCGTTGATCCAGGGCCAGGACGTGAGCCTGATCACTGGCGGCGACCTGCATAACGGCGGCACCCTGCGCGCCACCAACAACCTGAACATGGTCGCTGTCAATATCGACAACAGTGGTCTGATGCAAGCCGGCAACCGCCTGGACATGCTCGCCACCGACTCGATCCGCAACACCCGGGGCGGGGTGATCAACGGGCGCGATATCAGCGCTACCGCCGTTACTGGCGACGTTATCAACGAGCGCACGGTGACCACCTTCCGAACTGAAGGCCAGGGCTACCAACTGCGTAACGACGTGGTGAGTTCGGGCTCACGTTTTGAAGCCACCGACACCGTAAAAATCAGCGCCGGGCGCGACCTATACAGCGGCGGCAGCACCATCAAGGCCGGTGGCGATGCCACCCTTGCGGCCGGGCGCGACGTCATCATCGCCAGCCAGGCCGAACAGGACGATGCGGCGTTCCAGCGCCGACGCGTCAGCAGTACTGAGCAAACCATCCTGCAACACGCCTCCAGCGTCGAAGTCGGCGGCAACCTGACCCTCGATGCCCGCCGCGACATGGCCGTGATCGGCAGCAGCGTCAGCGCCGAGAAAAACCTCAGCGCCAAGGCCGGCGAAAGCATGACCCTGGCAGCGGCGGCCAACGAGGAACACGACTATTCCAAAGGCAAAAAAGGCGGGACCAAAACCACCAAACAACTGGATACCGTCACCCAACAAAGCGCCGAACTAAAGGCAGGCGGCGACCTGATCGCCATCGCCGGCACCGACCTGACCCTGGTCGCCAGCAAAATCAGCGCGGGCAATGAAGCCTATGTGCATGCCGATAACGAGCTGAACATGCTGGCGGCGCAGGACAGCAACTACTCGCTGTACGACATGAAGAAAAAGGGCAACTGGGGCAGCAAGAAAACCCAACGTGATGAAGTGACCGATGTGAAAAACATCGGCAGCGAGATCAAGACCGGGGGTGACCTGACGCTGGAGAGCGGTGGGGATCAGTTGTATCAGGCGGCGAAGCTCGACAGTGGCGGGGATATTGCGATTGCCAGTGGGGGGGCGGTGACGTTTGAGGCGGTTAAGGATTTGCGGCAGGAGAGTCATGAGAAGAGCAATAACAATGCCTTCTGGGTGTCCTCCAAAGGCAAAGGCACCACCGACGAAACGCTGCGCCAGACCCAGATGGTCGCCGAAGGCAATATCGCGATCAAGGCGGTGGAAGGCCTGAAGATCGACGTTACACAGGTCAATCAACAGACCGTCAGCCAGTCCATCGACGCGATGGTAAAGGCTGATCCGCAGTTGGCGTGGATCAAGGATGCTCAGGCACGCGGGGATGTGGACTGGAGGCAGGTCAAGGAGATTCATGACAGCTTCAAGTACAACAACTCGGGGTTGGGGCCGGCGTCGCAGATCATTATTGCGATTGTGATGGCTGCGGTGGTTGGGCCGATGGCGGCGGGCGCCATGGGGACGGCTACCGGCGGCATGGTCACGGCGGGAACACTCTCTCTAGAAACGGCGGCTGGCATATCTGCTGCGACAGGCGCTGTTGCGGCGGGAGCGGCCACCAACGCTACGGTTAGTGTCATTAACAATCGTGGGAACCTGGGCGCAGTGCTTAAGGATGTAACTTCTTCGGATGCGATGAAGGGGTATGTGATTGCTGGCGCTACAGCAGGCCTGACGGCGGCCTATTTTGGTGATTGGACTGGGACCCAAACAAACACAATCACTGGGAAAGTTACGACGCCAGGTCTACTGAATACTTGGAGTGGTGTTGGTAAGTTTGCCGCCAACCAGACGTTGCAAAGCGGCACATCCATGCTGCTGAGCAAGGCGCTGGGGCAGGGCGGTAGCGCCAGCGATGCGCTGAAAAGCGCACTTTTCAATACGTTGGCGGCAGCCAGTTTCAACCTAGTGGGGAATTACACCCAAGGTGTAGTTGCCGATGGTTCGGCACCCAAGATTGCAATTCACGCAATGGTGGGTGGCTTGCTGGCTGAGGCTACGGGCGGTGACTTTAAAACCGGTGCGTTGGCGGCAGGGGCGAACGAGACGCTGGTTACTCATCTGGATACGCTGGTCAAAGGTAACGAAGAGCTGCTGACGATGAGTTCGCAGATCGTTGGCGTGCTGGCGGCGGCCGGGCAGAAGGATGCGGATGCGGCCAAGATTGAGAAGGGGGCTTGGGTTGCGAAGAATGCTACGCAGTACAACTACCTGTTGCATCGCGAAGTGGAGGAGATGATTAAGGAGGTAGATAGTAAAAACACGGAAGAAGAAAAAAGGGAGGTTAGAAACCGATACGCCCAGCGCGACCAGGAGCGAAACGAAAAGTTGGGCGAGATTTGCACTCAGACACCAGATATTTGCAAGTCTATTTCAGCATCACTTGTCAATGATGATCAGGGATTAGTTGAATTAGTTAGCCGCTTGAGGGCTGAGGGTAAAGGCGGCGCGGCGCTTGCCGTTGGCAGCTATATTGACAGTAATTTATTTGCGACTAATATAATTGCAGCGGAGATAAAAGCTGCAGATGGCGGTGCTTTGGAAGCGCTGGCCGCTGAGGGTGTTAAGGCCGGTGTTGGTGTTGTGGCTATTAAGCCCGGGGCAGGGAAAGGAAAATTACCTTCGGGTGCAAAAGGTACTGCTAATACCGCATTGAAGCTTGGCGAAACCCAAACTATTAATGATGTAAGCATGACTCGTGTCGGGAGATGGATGTCTCCTGATGAGCTGGCACAGATGCAAAGTAGTAACAAAATTGTTCAGGGAGGCGGCGGGCAAACCTTTATCTCAACTAACGGTGCCGCTGATTTTAAGGGGGCTGCGTCTAAAGGTTCCGTCTATGTCGAGTTTGATGTTCCAAGTAGTGGATTATTGCAGGGTGGTAAGGAAGGCTGGTATAAAATGATTGGTCCGGACGCAAGTAAATCCCAGCAGTATTTGCTTAATAAACAGGGTGGAGAACATCTCCCTGAGGTAAAAAATATTAATGTGCTAGATAGTAAGTGAGAGGGGTTATGGATGCTTTTCAGTTTAATAAAGAAGTTAAGTCTCTATTGAAAGGCTACTCCGTAGAGTATTCAAAATTCGCCAACGGGGATTTTGGTAACCTTGAGCGGATAGAGCTGGAAGGCTTTAATAAGCTGGCGACCGTAGAATTTTGGTCTGAAGGCTGGATAGGCATTGATATATATGACTGTGCTTGTGATGAGCAGGTCATGAATATTTTGCTTTCTCCAGAGGAAAAAGATCTTGCCCCTAAAGCATTTGAAAAGCTTCTGGATACATTAAATCGAAATAGTTAATAAGTATCTCCGGAAACCCAGGGTGCTTATTTATCTGTAGATCCCAGCCTCGATTTGACACCGGCCCTGCGCCGGTGCAAAAGGGGCTGTCATTCCAAAAGGTTTTTCAAGTACAGATGACTTTGTACGCTTTGGCACAGATACGCGAGATGGTTTGGCACGCGCTGGCTATGGGAATGTAGAGCCAATTCTTCAAGGAAGTGCCGTAACAGGCAAAAGTTTTAAAACTGGGAAAGAGTTTGACGTTGGCAGGGTGAGTGATTTTGATATTGCGCTGGCAAGTCCAGAGCTTTTGCAACGTGCTCAATCCTTAGGAATAGGTTTGAGGAGTGGCGGGACTCGTACAGGGCCATTGAGTGTGAGAGACTTGCAAGCCCTTGGCCTGAAGGATTTGTCGAGTAAGCTG
Source organism: Pseudomonas gessardii (assembly GCF_001983165.1). Taxonomy (GTDB): domain Bacteria; phylum Pseudomonadota; class Gammaproteobacteria; order Pseudomonadales; family Pseudomonadaceae; genus Aquipseudomonas; species Aquipseudomonas gessardii. Next base: position 72,880 of record NZ_MNPU01000007.1, read on the forward strand.
AGCGTCCAAGCGGGACGCGAAGTTAATCTTATGATCTATGACTCTGCGGCAACAGCCGCAAGTCGTGCTCCAAGTGCGGTGTTACCAAAATGACTATTGTGTATGATCTCTATGGTGCGGAAAAATTATGTCTTCTGTCGGCGAGAGGTGATGTAGAAAGAGCGCTGGGAGAGACTTTTGAGGAAAGAGATAGTTCTTATAAAGGTGGTGTTTACTACATGTTGGGTAGGAGTGATTCAGAGAATTTTGTTTTAAAATTGAATATTGATCCTTTTGACGGTGATCCAGTAGAGCAGAATTATCCGAGTTATAAGATTTTGCTCTATGTAAACGCTACAAATCGTTCGTCTGATATAGAGAAAGCGATTAGGCAAGGTGGTGACTTTAAGTTGCTGAGACATGAAGTGTTTTAAATTGTATCAAGGCTAATCGGTGCAAAAGCAACTGGTGACGCTGCCGGTAAGGTAGATGATCTTGGGAAAAGGGGACAGATTTATTTTTAGCACTTCGAGGGTGACAGAGTCAGATTACGATTTTTCTGGGGTTGGTTTTTAGGGGGGGGGATGGTTTTTTTGAGGCTGTGTTACTTTGTTCTTTAATAATTTGGTTTTATTTTTATGTCGTTGGAAGTTTTACTTTTAACTAAATCGTTCGGCTAAAAAACGACCTTTTATTGTGATATTTATACGCTGAAGCAGAAAAAGAAAAATTTATTTTTGTCCCTTTGCTAGGCTATAAACTCTTAAGGAAGGAGGTTCATTATGCCTAGGATGGGACGTGTTGTTCTGCCAAACTATCCGCACCATATTGTACAACGTGGTCACAATCGTCAGGTTGTGTTTGCCGCGCCAGAAGATTACCAACGCTATATAGGGGATCTTCGGGAACTGAAGGAGGCATTTGGCGTAAAAGTATATGCCTATTGTTTAATGACCAATCATATTCATTTGTTAGTCACACCAACCGAGTCGGCTGCTGGTTTGGGGCAACTTATGAAAGCGCTTGCAGCACGAGCTACTCGCTATCGGAACCGGATAGAGGGGCGGACAGGTACTTTATGGGAGGGTCGATATAAGTCGAGCGTGGTGCAGTCCGAAAGATATCTTCTGGCGTGCTGTCGATACATCGAGCTGAATCCTGTTCGTGCCGATATTGTTGCGAGTGCAGCAGACTACCCATGGTCAAGTTATAACGCTCGAGTCGGCTGTTCTCCTGATAACGATTGGTTAGACATTGATGATTGCTTTGATATGCTGGGTGATACAAAGCAGGATCGGCAGGAAAGTTACAAGAGCTTCGTAAATCAGGCTGTTTCAAGCGATGAGTTGAAAACGATACGTCTGGCTCTACAGCGTGGGCAACTTACTGGAACTACTCGCTTCATCGATGAGGTCGAGCGTATCGCAGGAATCCGAATCGCATATCGAGGGCAAGGTAGGCCGCGGCACGATAGATAAAAATAAATCTGTCCCCTTTTTCCCTTTTTCCTGTAATTAAAAACAGAACATTTGTTCCGGAAATGAATGGTTATGTAAGGCTAATTGGCGGCGAAGGAAGTGCTAAATATGGGTTTGTAGGTCTGGATAGGGCAACAGGAAATATAACTACATTCCATGTTAAGTCTGTAAGTGAGCTGGCAAGAAAAGCACCTAGTTTGGGGTTTTCTAAATGATCGTTAAGCGGTGTGAATGGATTTCTAAAGATGCGCAAGAGGCAATGCTGACAATTGGTGATGAAAATTTTGAGTGCGTGGCTTTTTCTCATCCATGCAGCATGCAGGTAGGGGATCGCCTACGCGAGCCTTTGCTTGCCATCTCGATTAGGGGAGTAACCAAGGCGGAATTGAATGCTCAGCCAGTAATGCAACGTTTAGGTGAGAGTTTTGCTCATGAGTTTCTGGCGGAGGTGATTGATTTAAAAGAGCGGTTAGTGGTGGTTGGCTCAGTTGTCGTTGAATTAGATGATGTTTTGCCCGGAGAAATTAGCGTCGGCGATTTGATTCGGTTTTCCTGTGGTCGTCTTGACGTGATTTCTTAGGGGAAAAGCGCAAAAGGGACCGCAAAAGGGGACAGATTTATTTTTTGCTTCTAGCGGGCGGCGAAATGATCAAATAAATCTGTTCCCATTTTTTCTCTGACTACCTGTTGGACAACGCCATTGGCTACCGCGACTCGCTCAATCTGCAACTGGGCGTGGCCCTCACCGCTGAGCAAGTGGCGGCTCTGACTCGATCAGCAACACCCGGTGACAAAAAAGGGGACGGGTTTATTTTTCGAGATAAAAATAAATCTGTCCCCTTTTTCGCAAGGCCTGCCGGACATCGCCCCGGTAGATAACAGCCACAAATACCTGATCGAGACTAACCCGGCACTCACCGACCTCAAGCAGTTCATGAGCTCCAAAAGGGACCAAAAGGGGACAGATTTATTTTTAGCACTTCGAGGGTAATCGAGTCAGATTACGATTTTTTGGGGTTGGTTTTTAGGGGAAAGGGGACAGATTTATTTTCAACACATGGTCAAGTTATAACGCCCGAGTCGGCTGTTCTCTTGATAACGATTGGTTAGGCATTGATGATTGCTTTGATGTGCTGAGAGAAAAAAGGGGACATATTTATTTGATTTTCTTAGAGATTTTTTCTTTGGTTAAATAAATCTGTCCCCTTTTCGCCGAGTTCAACATTCTCAAATTTGAGTCGCGGTGGGCTAGAGGTCCGGGCTCCTGATGGGAGAGGTCTGCGCTATAATCGTGATGGCTCACTCTCGGGATTTTTGGAGCCTAAGGCGAAACCATGAAACTTGAAAGTAATCTGGATTTTGAAATTCTTGGATTTAGTGATAGTCGTTATGAGAAACTGACTGTCGAAATTCAATATAAAGGCGAACCTATTGCTCAGATTAATCAGGATCAGGGAGTTGATCGTTTAGAGGTAGAAGTTTTCGCTGATTTAAATAGCGCAGTTTTGAAAGTTCCATTTTCTGGCTTTTTGGAGGCAATGACTCTAGCGAAAAGTTTCATTGTCGAGTAGGTGCAAAAGCAACCACAAGCTGGCAGGGTTCAGGCCCTGCACCTGGAGTACTAGGTTTGGAGCCGGGGTCCGCCTCGTCTAAGGCGATACAGAATTATTTCCCTAGCACAAAAAATGGTTCCATTGAATTTGTTTTTGATCCTAAAACAAATACTTTCGCTGTCGGTAAGCCTATAAGTAACCTTGGAGGCTCTCCGCATCAACAGTTGGCAGAGACTATAAAATCTGACGGGTCGACTCTAGTAGGTGGTATGTTTCGGCGAGGGCCTAACGGAGAGGTGATAACAAATGAGTTTAGTGGGCACTACATTGCAAAAAAGGGGACAGATTTATTTTTCGAGATAAAAATAAATCTGTCCCCTTTTTCAAGGGTTATCCATGATTCGTGCACCCTTGGGGGATAAGCCGTATTGGGACGATCGTGAAGCCAAGGATCGGCAATGGGTTGAGCGCGTCAGTGAAATGCTGGCGCAACCGTCGGCCAACCCCTTGTACCGAGCGCAATTTACGTTCGACTTCGCCAAAGATAATGTGCGTGCGGCCATTCGGGTCTATTCGAGCGGTGGCAATGTTGCCGAAATGGCCACCTACCTCCCCGCCGCGATGGACGCGTGGGAGCTGTCCAATCGAGAGTCCGACAGTTTGTGTGCTGAGAATAATCTCCAGACTTGCCGTGACTGGACATTCGAGTTGGCGGACCTGAACCACTACATCTGGTGTTTCTGGTTGGTGAGCCTGGCGCTGGCGCTGGAGATTCCCGACGACCAGTGGCGTCGGCTGGTCGCTTTGATCGGCGAAGGCGGACAGGACGTTCTGCTGGATCGAATCATTGCATCCCGCCAGCCAGGGCGCGTGATCGGTGAGCAGCTACTGCACGCCAAACCTTATGCAAGGCTGCTCAAGGCCATCGACGCGCCCCAGGAACAACAGGCCTCGCTGTTGCGGGCGTTCGTGGAACATTGGTACCCGGAGCTGAACCGGCGCGGTAAACAGCAACCCTGGTGGTATGTCTATGGCGACCCGGTAAAACACCCCCTTGAGATGGGTAGCTACTTCGGCCGCTGGTGCTTTGAGGCGGTTGCCGCAGTCAAGGCGTTCGGGCTGGATGACAGCGCCTGCCTGGGGCATGAGCATTACCCCGGCGACTTGCTCCACCCCAGTGAAGACGTTATCCCGGCACCAGCCCCTGCCCGCGTAGAAAAAGCCGGCTGGCTGGCGCGGTTGTTTGGGCGCTCAGATGTATAAGCCTTTGGATCTAAAGACGCCCATGAAAAAACTTACCTTCATCCTCGCAGCCCTGGCCCTTGCGGGCTGCCACTCCACTGCCCGCGACTCGTCGCCCAGCCTGTTGAAAGATGGCGTGCAGTTGCAGCAGAACACAGTCGTGGCCGATGCCGAACACGCCAAAGTGATCATGCGCGCCACCGGGTTTACCTACCCGGTGCAGTTCTCCGTGCGCCGTGGCGGCGATGCCGATCAGCGGCCGGAGATCCTCGGCACGGTGGTGGATTCGGGCCGGGGCAAGGTGTTCGGCTGGATCGCCAAGATGAGCGAGGTGGCCAACAGCGCCACGGTCAAGCGCTTCCCGCAGCTGGAAGTGCTGGCCGACCCGCAGCAGACGCTTGAAGTGTTGGGCGAGTCGCGGGTGTATGACTCGAACTACTACCGCTACGCCGAAAAAATTGTCTACGCCTGCGGCCCGATGTCCTCGGCGTTCAAACCGCAAAAGCAAAAGGTTTACCTGGTGGAATTCGTGATTGTCGGCGCCGGCTGCGAGCAGCATGCCTATGACATCACCGACCCTGCGCAGCGCATTCCCGTCCCCGCGTCCTGAATCATGCACCCTACAACCGCCGGGCACATTGGCGGTGTTGTCGTAGTAAATGGAGTTTCAAATGAAGCGCAAGCAGTTCCAGAAAAGCCTGTTGGCCATGATGGTCAGCGCCGTTGCCGCACAAGTCAGCGCGGTGGAGTTTGACGTCAGCACAGGGCAGAACGTGTGGGCCTCCCAGACGTTCAACGAGCCTGTAACCCTGGTGGGCACGCGCAATGTCGTCTCGACCCAGCCCAGTGCCGATGGCGTGAATATTTCCCTGACCAATATCCAGGGCACGCTGCGCAACGACGCCAACCTGACCCTGGATGCTGGCGGCAAAGCCGTACGTGGCCTGATCGTCGATGGGGCGCTGGATCAACTGCTCACCACCACCGGCAGCCAAATCAGCGGCGATATCGTCCAGGCTGGCAATATCCACCTGAGCAACACCATCTGGGCCGAAGGCTTTGAAGTGGGCGCCAGCAACGTGGGCGGCAGCATCATCAACTCGGGCAATATCACCCTGGTCGAAGTTCCCGGCTCTGGCGATGAATCCGACGCCGAGGGTCTCTACCTCAACGGCACCACCGTGGCGGGCGACGTGGTCAACAGCGGTGTGGTGGATGTCACGTCCTACTACGGCTACGGCCTGATCCTCGATACCCACAACAACATGCCGGTCACCATCGGTGGCAAGCTGCTCAACTCCGGGACCCTGCGCGTTACCGGTGAAGAGGCCCTGGGGATCGAGATCGAAACCGATACCAACCCCCTGCGTATCGAAAACAGCGGCCTGGTTTCCGTCAACGGCGGGCAGGCGATTGCCGTGCAGCTCGATGCGGGCACCTACGATTACCTGCTCAACACCGGCACCATCGAAGCCAGCGGCAGCAACGCCATGGCCTTCAACGTGCAAGGCGCGACCTTTAACACCACCTCGCCGAGCGGTGAGCGCGGCCTGATCAACCGTGGCCTGATCAGCGCCGACGCGACGGCGATCAAGGTCAACCCGCAGTACCAGTTGACGCCGTTCGAGATCAACCAGCAAGCCGGGGAAATTCGCAGCAACTCCGGCACCGCTATCGACGGCGGCAACCTGGCGAGCCTGAACTGGAGCGGCGGCAAAATCGTCGGTGATGTGCTGGGTGTCACGGCTGTGAACATCAACGGCCAGGCCGACTTTACCGGCGCGCGCCTTGGCAGCCCGGTATCGGTCAACGCGGGTTCGTTGAACCTGTCCGGCGCCGGCACCACCATCACTGGCGACCTGAATGTCGCCAGCGGGGCCGGGGTTGATATGCGCCTGTCCAACAGCGTGGTACCGACCACGCCTTACCTCACGGTCAGCGGCGCCGCGAACTTCGCCCAGGGGTCTAGCGTGACCTTGAGCGCCAAGCCCGGTGATTTCACCGCAGCGCCCAGCGGCACCGAATACACCCTGCTGCAAGCCGGCAGCGTGCAGAACAACGGCCTGACGGTCGCCAGCAGCTCGTCGCTGCTCGATGTGCTCAGCTACTCGGCCGATGCGCAGACGGTCAAGGCCGTGGTGGGTCTGAAGCCAGACGAGCAGGTACAAACCGACCTCGGCGGCGTTGGGGCTACGACCTCGGCGGTGACTGCGGTGAACCTGTTGAAAAACGAAGTGCTGGGGCAACTGAGCCAGGATGACGCGGTGTTCCAGGCCGTGGCCAACGCTGGCAGCGCCCAGCAACTGGCGCAGATCGGCGAACAACTCAAACCTGACGTAAACCGTGGTGCGCTGGACGTGGCCTTGTCCGGGCAGACCGTGATCAACGGCGCGATCCTCAACCGCCTGGCCGGCCAGCGCGATGGCAGCGAACGCGGCGGTGTGTGGGTGCAAGGCCTGAGCAGCAACATGGACCAGGACGGTCGCGGTGGCGATAACGGTTACTCGGCCAACAGCAGTGGTGTGGCTGTCGGCGTGGACGGCCGCTTGAACGACAGCACCCGTGTGGGTGTGGCATACAGCTACCTCAACTCCAACATCCATTCGGACCTGGGTAACAAGACCGAAGTGCAGGGCAACGCGCTGTCGTTGTACGGCAACTGGTCGCTGCAGAACTGGTTTGTCGATGGCAGCCTGAGCTATGGCGTCAACGACAACGACAGCAAGCGCCACATCGCCGGCACTACAGCGAAGGGCAGCTACGACAGCCAGGCGCTGTCGGCCAGTGTGGTCGGCGGTTACAGCTTCAAGGCGTCGGACAGCGTGCTGATCGAGCCGCGTGTCGCCGCACGTTACTCCAGCGTGCACATGGACAGCCTGCATGAGAAGGGCTCATCGGCAGCCCTGAACACCGCTTCCCAGCGTTACGAAGTCGGTGAACTGGGCGCCGGCCTGCGTGTGGCGGGCAACCTGCCGCTGGGTGCCGGCACTCTGCAACCGGAAGCGACCTTGATGGCCTATCACGACCTGATGGGTGATCGCGTGGCGCAGACGTCAAGCTTTGTGAACGGTGGCTCGACGTTCAGCATGACCGGCGCATCGGTGGCGCGCGACAGCTATGAGGCCAGCGTAGGCGTGAACTACCAGGTCTCGGCGTTCAGCGTTGGCGCCAGCTACACCCGCCAGGCCCGCAGCGGGTTTGATGCCGATGGCGTCATGCTCAAGGCCCGTTACGCGTTCTAAGCCGTCCTTATAGGGCGAGCTTGTGTGGGAGCTGGCTTGCCTGCGATAGCATCCCTGCGGTGTGCTTGAAACACCGCAGTGTCTGCATCGCAGGCAAGCCAGCTCCCACATAAGCCTGCCCCCATATGTGCGAAACAACTTGAGAACCGCTCTCAACCTCGTAAAATGCCGCAGCACTTAATCAGGGACGAATTCAAAGATGCGCATTTTTGCCTTACTGCTGGCGCTGTCCTTCCTGGCTGGCTGTGCTTCCAAACCCCCGTACTACATCTCTCCAGCCCCCGTGACTATTCCCAAGACCGCCACCTTCTGGGTCGATACCTTCGACGTCAAAGTGGTGGGGCAGGGCCGGATTTTCATGTCGGACGCCAAAGTCCGCGAGCAACTGGGCGTGGACCTGGTCGACCGCCTGCTCAAGGCCAAGCGCTATGCCAGCAGCAAGCAGACCGCGGACTACCTGCTGGACGTGGATATCGTCTACGTGCGCCATATCCTCGACTCCAAGGGCGGTATCACCAGCCTGGTGGTCGACGACAACACCATCCTGCAAAGCATCGACTTTGGCTACAAGGTCAAGGTCAAGAAGGCCGACGCCGAGGTGCTGCATTTTGCCCAGGATCGGGGTGGCCTGGTGCCCAATAACTGGGGCGGCCAGGTGCAGCAATGGAAGACCATTGGCGGGATCCTGACCAATGAAGGCAACGCCAATATCGAGCGCCATTTCACCGGTGGCTTGAGCAATTACATCGTGCACGACCTGCGCGCCATACCCTCACGCTAATACCCCGGATTTATTCACCTAGGAGCACCCTGTGAAATCACTCTGCAAAATCCTGCTGTCCGGCCTTGCCGCCACGGCACTGCTGACCCTGGCCGGTTGTGCCACGGAAAGCTCCCGCGCACTGCCGATCGAAAAAGTCGCCAGCGCCAGCGTCGCCTACTCCGGCGTACGCGTGCCGATTGCCGTGGGCAAGTTCGATAACCGCTCCAGCTACATGCGCGGGATCTTCTCCGATGGCGTGGACCGCCTCGGTGGCCAGGCCAAGACCATCCTGATCACCCACTTGCAGCAGACCAACCGCTTCAGCGTGCTGGACCGCGACAACATGGGCGAAATCTCTCAGGAAGCGCAGATCAAAGGCACCGCGCAGAAGCTCAAGGGTGCGGACTACGTGGTGACCGGCGATGTGACCGAGTTCGGCCGCAAAGAGACCGGCGACCGCCAACTGTTCGGCATCCTTGGCCGTGGCAAGACCCAGGTGGCCTACGCCAAGATCAACCTGAACATCGTCAACATCAGCACCTCCGAAGTGGTGTATTCCACCCAGGGCGCCGGTGAATACGCGTTGTCGAACCGTGAAATCGTGGGCTTTGGCGGCACCGCCAGCTATGACTCCACCCTCAATGGCAAGGTCCTGGACCTGGCCATGCGCGAAGCGATCAATCGCCTGGTCGACGGCATCAATGCCGGCGCCTGGAACCCGCGTAACTGATTTAAGTGTTTTCAAGGAGCAGTACACGGATGAGCAAGGCAGTGAAGTTAGCGCTGATGCTGACAGCAACCGCGCTGGTTGCAGGGTGCCAGACGGCGCCCAAGCCCCTGTATCAATGGGAAAGCTACCAGCCACAGGTTTACGAGTACTTCAAGGGCGAGCCCAAGGAAGCCCAGGTCGAAGCGCTGGAACGCGACCTGCAAAAGATCAACGCCAGTGGCCGCCAGGCCCCACCGGGCTACCACGCCCATTTGGGCATGCTGTACCTGAGCATGGGCAAGGATGACCAGATGGTGCAGCAGTTCCGCACCGAGAAGGCGCTGTTCCCCGAGTCTGCGGCTTACATGGACTTTTTGCTCAAGAACGCCAAGGCCCCAGAGGTGAAGCAATGAGCTTTTTGAAACTCACCGGCGCCTTGCTGGCCCTGGCTTTGCTGGGTGGTTGCGCGGCGCCCAAGACTGTCGATTACTCGGCGTACAAGCAGGCGCGGCCGAAGTCGATCCTGGTGCTGCCACCGATCAACGAGTCCCCTGAAGTGCAGGCGTCCTACAGCCTGGTATCGCAGGTGACTTACCCGTTGGCCGAAGCCGGCTACTACGTGATGCCGATTGCCCTGGTGGATGAAACCTTCCGCCAGAACGGCCTGACCACCGCCAACGATATCCAGGGCGTGGCGCCGGGCAAGCTGCACGAGATCTTCGGCGCAGACGCGGCGTTGTACATCACCGTCAGCGAGTACGGCACCCAGTACATGCTGATCACCAGCGACACCTCGGTGATGGCCTCGGCCAAACTGGTCGACCTGCGCACCGGCACCACCTTGTGGACCGGCTCGGCACGGGCTTCCAGCGAGGAAGGCAACAACAACGGGGGCGGCCTGGTGGGCATGCTGATCACGGCGGCGGTCAAGCAAGTGATCAACAGCTCCACCGACGCGGCGCACCCGATTGCCGGCATCACCAGCGCGCGCCTGTTGTCGGCCGGGCAACGCACCGGCCTGCTGTACGGCCCGCGCTCGCCCAAGTACGGCTCGGACTGATCTGGACCAGTCACTGCCGATCCAATGTGGGAGCTGGCAAACCAGCTCCCACCTGGATTGAGTGACCGCACGCTAACCCGAATCCCAACGCCCCTACGTCTGACCTTGTGAACGCATCATTCACTCACGAGGTTCAGCCCATGTCCCATCCTCTTCTCTTCCTACGTCCCGCTGCCCAGGGCTTTGCCGTGACCTTGCTGGTGGCGCTCGCCGGATGTGGGCTGTCGTCCCGTGACGAGGCCAAGGCGCCCGAAGCGGCTGCCGTCCCCGAACTGCACAGCGCGCCCGTTCAGGCCCAGAGCGCCATGCTCAAAAGGATGGCGATGCCGGCCCCGATGGCCATGCATGACGCCGTGGCGATGGAATACCGCGCCGAACCCCGTGAGCAATATCAAAACCTGCCGGATAACCCGGTGCACAGCGTGGCCCAAACCCCGGTCTCAACCTTCAGCGTCGATGTCGACACGGGCAGCTACGCCAATGTCAGACGTTTCCTCAACCAAGGCCAGCTGCCGCCCGAAGGCGCCGTGCGACTTGAGGAAATGGTCAATTACTTCCCCTACGACTACGCGCTGCCCACCGATGGCTCGCCTTTTGGCGTGACCACCGAAGTCGCCGCCACCCCCTGGAACCCCAATACACGCCTGCTGCGTATCGGCATCAAGGCCTCCGAGCGTGCCGTGGCCGAACTGGCGCCGGCCAACCTGGTGTTCCTGGTGGATGTTTCCGGCTCCATGGACCGCCGCGAAGGCCTGCCATTGGTGAAAAGCACCCTCAAACTGCTGGTGGAGCAACTGCGCGATCAGGACCGCGTGTCCCTGGTGGTGTATGCCGGTGAATCGCGGGTGGTGCTCAAGCCCACATCCGGGGGCGACAAGGCAAAAATCCGCAACGCCATCGAGCAACTGACCGCCGGCGGCTCCACAGCGGGGGCGTCGGGCATCGAGCTGGCCTATCAGATGGCCCGCGAAGGGTTTATCGATAAGGGCATCAACCGCATCCTGCTGGCCACTGACGGTGACTTCAATGTCGGCATCAGCGACTTCGACAGCCTCAAGCAAATGGCCGTGGACCAGCGCAAAAGCGGCGTGTCCCTGACCACCCTGGGGTTTGGCGTGGATAACTACAACGAACACCTGATGGAACAACTGGCCGACGCGGGCGATGGCAACTACGCCTATATCGACAACCTGCGCGAAGCCCGCAAGGTGCTGGTGGAGCAACTCAGCTCGACCCTGGCCGTGGTAGCGCGGGATGTGAAGTTGCAGGTGGAATTCAACCCGGCCCAGGTCAGCGAATATCGCCTGCTGGGCTATGAAAACCGCGCCTTGAAACGTGAGGATTTCAGCAATGACAAGGTAGACGCCGGTGAGATCGGCGCCGGGCATACCGTGACGGCGCTGTATGAAATTGTACCGAAGGGTTCAAAAGGCTGGCTGGAACCGTTGCGCTATGCCCAGGCCAAGGCTGCCGAGGGTAACGCATCAGAACTGGCCATGTTGCGGGTACGCTACAAGCCAGCGGCGGGTGGCAGCAGTCGTCTGATCGAACACCCGATCAAGAATGCTCAACAGGCCGCCAGCGCCGACCTGCGCTTCGCGGCGGCTGTAGCTGCCTTCGCCCAACAGCTCAAGGGCGATGGCCGCTACACTGGCACCATGAGCCTGAAGGACACCGCCACCCTGGCCCGTTCGGCCCGCGCTGATGACCCCTACGGCCTGCGTAATGAATTCGTACAACTGGTGGAACTGGCCCAAAGCCTCAAACACTGATCTTGCACACGATATAGAGCCAATGTGGGAGCTGGCTTGCCTGCGATGGCGGTGGGCCAGTGCCGCCGATAGTGCCTGACCCACCGCCATCGCGGGCAAGCCCGGCTCCCACAGGTAATCTGCAGTGATCCATCGAAAGGAGTTCGCCACTTAACATGGCCGTACCAGATGATCCACCCAGCGACGAATTGCTGCTGGCCCGCTACCGCACCGGCGATGCTGCTGCATTCGAGACCCTGTATGCCCGGCACCGCCAGGGCCTCTACCGGTTTCTCGTGGGCCTGTGCAACAAGGCCGAACTGGCCGAGGAAATCTACCAGGACACCTGGCTCAGCCTGATCCGCAGCACTACCCAGCCACAGGGCCGGGCGAGTTTTCGTACCTGGTTGTTCCAGATTGCCCGCAACCGCCTGATCGACCACTGGCGCAAGCACGGCATCCACAACCCGTTGCACGACAGCTACGACGAACAACAGCACGCCCAACCCGACGACAGTGCCGGCCCCGAGCAGCAACTGAGCCTGAGCCGCGACCAGGGCCGCCTCGATGCGGCGTTGCAAGACCTGCCCGAAGACCAGCGCGAAGTGTTTATGCTGCGCCTGCACGGCGACCTGGAACTGCCGCAAATCGCCGCCCTCACCGGCAGCCCACTGGAAACGGTAAAAAGCCGCTTGCGTTACGCCCAGCAGAAACTGCGTCGGCTGCTGGCCGAGGAGGTACCCGTATGACTGACTCCCGACACCCCCAGGACCCGACAGACGAAGGGCTGATCCAGCACTTTCGCCAACACAGCGCCAGCGAGCCGTCCGCGTCCCTCGACGCCTTCATCCTCGCCACCGCCCGCCGCGAAGCCCCCACGCCAGCGCCAAGCCTGTGGCAACGCTGGCTGCACGCCTGCCAACGGCCACGCTGGCAGATGGCGTTTGCTACCGTGGCCGGGGTCGCACTGTTGATTGGCGTGGTCATGCGCTCGCCAGTGCCCGACCTCAACCAGCCCGAGGTTACCCAGTACGCCGCCGCGCCGCCGCCTCAGGCACTCTCTGCGCCCGCCGCCCCAGCGCCGATGGCGCGTATGGCAATGGTGCCGCAGGCCGACAGCACGCCGGTCCAGACCGAGATGGCGGCGGTCATGGCCGATGAGCCCGTGGCAAAAATGAGCAAGCAAATGGCCGCCAAGCCCCAGTCCCTGAAGCAAGGGCTTGAGGAAATCGTGCGCCTGCGCCGGGCGGGTGAGAGCAGGGCGGCGGATGAAAAGCTGCTGGCCTTGCACAAGCGTTTTCCCGAGGAAAACCTGCCTGCGCGGTTGGAGGCGTTGCAAAAGCGTTGAGCCACAAAAAAGCCCCAGGTCTTGCGACCTGGGGCTTTTTTATCTGTATCTGGTGCACCCGGCGGGATTCGAACCCACGACCCCTGCCTTCGGAGGGCAGTACTCTATCCAGCTGAGCTACGGATGCTTGTGCGGGCGCCATCATACCCATGTCGACCTTGGGCGTCCATGCTGGTTTTTGGCCGTCTGCTGGTGGGATTCTGGAGTAGCGAGGCTCTGTACCGGGCGGTGTGTGCCGGTGATGCGCAATTCGGGTCCGTTACGCTTGTCAGAATAGTCCGGCAAATATGCCCTTTTCGTTCTTTTTTTTGAACAGACTATTGCCCTACCCCCCCTTTGATCCTAGGATTCGTTTGAGATTTCAAACGCTCTGTCTCCCGTGCGCTATGTGCTTGCTTGCGCCCAGTGACTGATTTCCCTGACGGCAGCCTTCAAGGCGCCTTTCAACAACTCTAATTTGCCCCGCGCGCGCGCGGTGCTGTTAAGGAAAGCCGACATGCAGCTTAAAGACACCCAATTGTTCCGCCAACAAGCTTTTATTGATGGCGCTTGGGTCGATGCGGACAACGGTCAAACGATCAAGGTCAACAACCCCGCGACTGGCGAGATCCTGGGCACCGTGCCGAAGATGGGCGCCGCCGAAACCCGGCGGGCCATCGAAGCCGCCGACAAGGCCTTGCCGGCCTGGCGTGCACTGACCGCCAAGGACCGTGCGAACAAGCTGCGGCGCTGGTTCGAGCTGATCATCGAGAACCAGGATGACCTGGCGCGCCTGATGACCCTGGAGCAGGGCAAGCCACTGGCCGAAGCCAAGGGCGAAATCGTCTACGCCGCTTCGTTCATCGAGTGGTTCGCCGAAGAGGCCAAGCGTATCTACGGGGACGTGATCCCTGGCCATCAGCCGGACAAGCGGCTGATCGTGATCAAGCAGCCAATCGGCGTCACCGCTGCCATCACGCCATGGAACTTCCCGGCCGCGATGATCACCCGTAAAGCCGGCCCGGCCCTGGCTGCCGGTTGCACCATGGTCCTCAAGCCGGCGTCGCAAACCCCGTTCTCGGCGTTCGCCCTGGCTGAACTGGCCCAGCGTGCCGGCATCCCCAACGGCGTGTTCAGCGTGGTTTCCGGCAGCGCTGGCGATATCGGCAGCGAGCTGACCAGCAACCCGACCGTGCGTAAATTGTCCTTCACCGGCTCGACCGAAATCGGTCGCCAGTTGATGGCCGAATGCGCCAAGGACATCAAGAAAGTGTCCCTGGAGCTGGGCGGCAACGCGCCATTTATCGTGTTTGACGACGCCGACCTGGATAAGGCCGTCGAAGGCGCGATCATTTCCAAGTACCGCAACAACGGCCAGACCTGCGTCTGCGCCAACCGCCTGTACATCCAGGATTCGGTGTACGACGCATTCGCTGAAAAGCTCAAAGTGGCCGTCGCCAAATTGAAGATCGGCAATGGCCTGGAAGAAGGCACCACCACCGGTCCCCTGATCGATGAAAAAGCCGTGTCCAAGGTCCAGGAGCACATCGCCGATGCCCTGAGCAAAGGCGCGACCCTGTTGGCAGGCGGCAAGGTCATGCAAGGCAACTTCTTCGAGCCGACCATCCTCACCAACGTGCCGAAAAACGCTGCTGTGGCCAAGGAAGAAACCTTCGGCCCATTGGCGCCGCTGTTCCGCTTCAAAGACGAAGCCGAAGTGATCGCCATGTCCAACGACACCGAGTTCGGCCTGGCGTCCTACTTCTATGCCCGTGACCTGGGCCGTGTGTTCCGTGTGGCCGAGGCCCTGGAGTACGGCATGGTCGGCGTCAACACCGGGCTGATCTCCAACGAAGTGGCGCCGTTCGGCGGTATCAAGGCGTCGGGCCTGGGCCGTGAAGGCTCCAAGTACGGGATCGAGGATTACCTGGAAATCAAATACCTCTGCCTGGGCATCTAAACCCGGCAAGGCATTGCGTGAAACGCAAAGGGCACGAGAGCGCTGACCCTTTGCGTGTTTTGAATGTTATTTCACAAGTGGCCGGGAAAGCTGCGGCAGTCGATCATCGCATGCTGGCGTAGTTGCCTCCCCACCACGTAATCCTTGGACCGCGCCACCCGATGAGTGGCGAATGAGGACTTTATGAGCAACAAGACCAACGCTTCCTTGATGAAACGCCGCGAAGCCGCTGTACCGCGCGGTGTTGGCCAGATTCACCCGATCTTCGCCGAATCCGCGAAGAACGCCACCGTGACTGACGTTGAAGGTCGCGAGTTCATCGACTTCGCCGGCGGCATCGCCGTGCTGAACACCGGGCACCTGCACCCGAAAATCATTGCGGCCGTGACCGAGCAGTTGAACAAGCTGACCCACACCTGCTTCCAGGTCCTGGCCTACGAGCCTTACGTGGAGCTGTGCGAAAAAGTCAACGCCAAGGTCCCGGGTGATTTCGCCAAGAAAACCCTGCTGGTCACCACCGGTTCCGAAGCCGTGGAAAACGCCGTGAAAATCGCGCGGGCCACGACAGGCCGTGCCGGCGTGATCGCCTTCACCGGCGCGTACCACGGCCGTACCATGATGACCCTGGGCCTGACCGGCAAGGTCGTGCCGTACTCCGCGGGCATGGGCCTGATGCCTGGCGGCATCTTCCGTGCGCTGTACCCGAACGAGTTGCACGGCGTGAGTATTGACGACTCCATCGCCAGCATCGAACGCATCTTCAAAAATGATGCCGAGCCGCGTGATATCGCAGCCATCATCATCGAGCCGGTACAGGGCGAAGGCGGTTTCTACATCGCGCCTAAAGCCTTTATGAAGCGCCTGCGCGAACTGTGCGACAAGCACGGCATCCTGCTGATCGCCGACGAAGTGCAAACCGGTGCCGGCCGTACCGGGACCTTCTTCGCCATGGAACAGATGGGCGTTACCGCCGACCTGACTACCTTCGCCAAATCCATCGCCGGTGGCTTCCCGCTGGCCGGTGTGTGCGGCAAGGCCGAATACATGGACGCCATCGCCCCGGGCGGCCTGGGTGGCACCTATGCCGGTAGCCCGATTGCTTGCGCCGCAGCCCTGGCGGTGATGGAAGTGTTTGAAGAAGAGCACCTGCTGGACCGCTGCAAGGCGGTTGGCGAGCGTCTGGTCACCGGCCTCAAGGCTATCCAGGCCAAGTACCCGGTAATCGGCGAAGTGCGTGCCCTGGGCGCGATGATCGCGGTCGAGCTGTTCGAGGATGGCGACAGCCATAAGCCGAACGCTGCGGCGGTTGCCTCCGTAGTAGCCAAGGCGCGTGACAAGGGCCTGATCCTGCTGTCGTGCGGCACCTACGGCAACGTATTGCGCGTACTGGTCCCGCTGACCTCGCCGGATGAGCAGTTGGACAAAGGCTTGGCGATCATCGAAGAGTGCTTCGCAGAGCTTTGAGCGGCAAGCTATAAGCTGCAAGTGATGTAACGCTTGCAGCTTGTCGCTCAAAGACGCCGCCCGTGAACAAAAAAACCGCGTATGCGGTTTTTTTTTGCTCACGGGCGGCTTCTTTGTCTAATGTGCAGGGATTGCCGATGGAGCGTGCTGCATGACTGCGGTTGATTTACCTGCTGTACCCCGTGTACTGATTGCCGAGACCGACCCCTGGTCGCGGGATTTGCTCAAGCAGGTGTTGTTGAATGTGCGTTGCGACGCGCGGCTGGATGTGTGCGCCGACGGGCAGCACGCCGCCGAGTTGCTGCGAGACAAACCCTACGATTTGATCATTGCCGACTGGGAGCTACCGGGTGTTGATGGCCTGAGCCTGTTGCGCAGTGTGCGCCAGCGCCGGGAGGGGCCGGCGTTGCCGTTTATCCTGTTGAGTACGCGCAATGACAGTGCCAGTGTGCGCGAAGCATTGCCGCTGGCGCCCACCGCTTACCTGACCAAGCCCCTGAACATGGAAGGCCTCACGCAACGCCTGCAGGACCTGCTGCTCAATGAGGGCGAAACGGTGTATTGCCAAATCCCGGCCCTGGCCGCGGGCATGACCTTGCCGGTGTTCCTGGAGCACCGCCGCGAGCTGTCGGACGGCGCGCCGCTGCGGGTTGATGTAAAAGCCGCTGTGCACGGCAGCCTGGCGCCGGAGGGCCTGGACCTCAAGCAACTGGAAGAGCAGGTCAAGGTCGATCCACAGATCACGGCAGTGCTGATCGCCGCCGCCAACAGCGCCGGCCATCACGGTACGCCGGTGCAGACCCTGTCCATGGCGCTGCACAAACTGGCGGCAGGGCAGAGCATGAACCTGATCCTCGGCCTGGCCCTCAAGCACAATGTGATCCTCAGCGATGCCCGCCTGATGGAACACGCCGAGCACCATTGGCAACTGTCCCGGCAAACCGCGCATTACGCCCGCTCGCTGGCACGTATGCTCGACCTTGACCACGAGCGCTGCTACAGCGCCGGGATTCTCCATCGGCTGGGCGACCTGGCCCTCTTGCGCAGCTTGCAGGAGTGGTGCCAGGGCGGTGGCGAGCTGGATGACGAAATGATCGCTGCTGCGCTCGACCGCTTTGGTGCCAGCTATGGCTCGGCGCTGCGCATCCGCTGGCGCTTGCCCCTGGAGTTGCGCCAATTGATTGCGGCGGTGTATTCCCTCGAAGGTGGGGTGTATTCCCGTGAAGCGCTGGTGATGAACATGGCGGCGCAACTGGCGGGGCTGAGCGAGCACGAGGGGGTCGAGGCGCTGGCCAAGGGCAAGACGGCGCGGCTGCTCAGAATCGGGCTTTCAGAGCTGATGCGCCTCCGCAAGCCTGTATAGGGGGTGGGTCAGGCAGCAATGATGCTGAATATGCGGCCGCTATCGTAGCCTCGCTAAAGCTCGACAACTCCCACATTGTTTGTGGCGTGCGCAAAATCCTCTGCCAGGTCGGAACCCCCTGTGGGAGCGGGCTTGCCCGCGATAGCGGTGGGTCAGTCAACATCAATGTTTGCTGGGCCGACGTCTTCGCGAGCAAGCCCGCTCCCACATTTGATCTTCGCTATTTTTTAACGCCATGAAAGGCCAGGTATTCAGCCGACAATTACCCGGTTCTTGCCCTGGCGCTTGGCTTCATACATGGCCGCATCGGCCCGGGCGAACAGGCTGTCCAGGGTGGCATCTTCGGCCGTGAGGTTGGCCAGGCCCTGGCTGACGGTCACGCCATAGGGCCGGCCTTCATGGCTGAAACCCAGTTGCCGCACTTCCTGGCCCAGGCGTTCGGCAACCTGCATGGCCCTTTCCGGCGCGCATCCTGGCAGGACCGCCGC
This sequence comes from Pseudomonas gessardii, assembly GCF_001983165.1. Classification (GTDB taxonomy): domain Bacteria; phylum Pseudomonadota; class Gammaproteobacteria; order Pseudomonadales; family Pseudomonadaceae; genus Aquipseudomonas; species Aquipseudomonas gessardii. The sequence goes on from NZ_MNPU01000007.1 coordinate 91,259, forward strand.
AAATTCTTCGCCGCCAATGCGCCCGAACAGGTCGCCACGGCGTAATACCCCGCGCCCGCTCTCGGCGATACGCAACAACACCTGATCGCCCTCCAGGTGGCCGTAGGTGTCGTTGATGGTCTTGAAGTTATCGATGTCCAGCAACAGGAAGGCCAGGGGCAGGCCCTGGGCACAGGCGCGTTCAAATTCGTGATGGGCGCACTCGAAGAAGTGCCGGCGGTTGCTGCTGCGGGTCAGCACGTCGGTGGTGGCCAGGCGTTGCAGTTCGAGTTCCAGGTGCTTTTTTTCGGTGATGTCTTCAGCGATGCCCACCACAATCAGCGGTTTTCCCGGGGTGGCCTGCTGGTTGGTAAAGCACTTGTCGCTGAGCCAGCGGATCTGCCCGTCAGCAGTGATGATGCGGTATTGGCGATCCTCGACCGCCCCCAACTCCAGCACCTGGGCCAGGCTTTGCTCGGCGTACTGCTGGTCTTCGGGGTGGATGCTGTCGCGCCAGCCACGGTGTTCAGCCAACAGCAGGCTGGCCGAGCGCCCGAAGATACGCTCATAGGCAGGGCTGACGTACAGCACGCGCCGGGTTTCCCACTCAATGGCCCAGAGCACGGCGTTGACACTGACCAGCAGCGAGCTCAACAGCTGTTCGCGCTCGCTCAGGCGCTCCACTTCGCCCTGGGCATGCATCAACGCCAGCAACGTGGCGGCAGCAGTCGGCCGCGACGCGTCCGTCGACTCAGGTGGGGTGGCGGTTGGGGAGTCCGTTTCGTGGACCATCGGCACAATTCTCTCTGGACATGCCGTAGCATTGAACAGCAGTCAAAACAAGGCCCGCCAGGATGGCGAAGTGTTGTTTGAGAGAGGGGAATTGCAGCTAAGTTCCGTTATCAGTCGCGAATGAGACGGAATGTTCGGCGACTGTGAAATGGCGCCAAAAAACTGTGGAGCCGGTAAGGACTGGGCGTCCTCCCGGCTCCTGTGACACCTAGGCGTTTGCCGGGCGCAACGAGTAGGTCTTCAACTGGTGGGCAAAGTCGCGCAGGGACTGGATCCCGCTGGCCTCGGCCTCGTGCACCCATTCCTTGATGGCCGCGAGCATGTCATGCCCGTTGCTGCTGGTCTTGAGCCAGATCTGTTGCAGCGCCAGGCGCTTTTCGTAGATCACTTTCAAGGCCTGGCTGTGCTCCAGCATGCTCTGGATACGCAGGTGGTGGCGCTCATCCAGCAGGCTGGTTTCCCGCGACAGCAGGCGCTTGGCCCGGTGGAACTGGTGGCGTACCGAATGATCGACCTTCTCCAGCTCCTGCTTGACCAGCGGCGCGATCACCAGCTTGCGGTACTGGGCCATGATCTGGAAGCGGTTGTTGAGGATCGCCATGGCGGTGTCCATGTCCAAGTGGCCCTTGCCTTCGACCCGGTGGGCAATCGGCGCGACGCGCTGCACCTTGGCCAGGCGCAGGAAGCTGAACACCTTGATCCAGGCCCAGCCCAGGTCGAATTCCCACTTCTTGACCGACAGCTTGGCGGAGTTGGGGTAGGTGTGATGGTTGTTATGCAGCTCTTCGCCACCGACGATGATGCCCCACGGCACCAGGTTGGTCGCCGCGTCGCGGCATTCAAAGTTGCGATAGCCGACGGCATGGCCCAGGCCGTTGATCACGCCGGCGGCCCAGAACGGGATCCACATCATCTGGATCGCCCAGATGGTGATGCCGATGGTGCCGAACAGCAGCACGTCGATCACCCCCATGAGGGCCACGCCCAGCAGCGGATAGCGGGTGTAGAGCTGGCGCTCGATCCAGTCCTCCGGGCAGTTCTTGCCGTAGATGCGCAGGGTCTCGGGGTTTTCCGCCTCGGTGCGGTACAGCTCGGCACCTTTGCGCAGGACCGTGGACAGGCCCTTGATCACCGGGCTGTGGGGGTCGTCGACGGTTTCGCACTTGGCGTGGTGCTTGCGGTGGATGGCGGTCCACTCGCGGGTGTTCTGCGCCGTGGTCAGCCACAGCCAGAAGCGAAAGAAGTGTTTCAGGCCAGCATTGAGCTCCAGGGAGCGGTGGGCTGAATAGCGGTGCAGATAGACCGTGACACCGATGATGGTCACGTGGGTCATCAACAGAGTGACTGCCACCAGTTGCCAGGCTGACAAGTCAAGAAAACCGTTGTACCACATAGGCTGTATGGCCCTCAGATAAAGAAAAGAACAGCTCACGCATTATCACTAAGCCTACAGATAAAACCAGTCACCCTTTTGAATAGGAGTGACGAGATGTTACTTATCCTATAATCCGCAGTCTTTGTAGGGCGATTCTGTTTTTTAGTAAGGATTACTAGCGATATGCTGCTTTCATACCGAGGTGCCCTGCGTGCAGGGTTGGTGTATTTGCTGATTTCCATCTTGTGGATACAGCTCAGTCAGCAGGTATTTATCAATTTCATCGATGAACCCAGGGAAATGGTGCAGTGGCAGATGCTGCGCGGCTACCTGTGGGTCAGCCTCAGCGCGCTGTTTATTTTCCTGTTGTGTGCCCGTAGCGCCCGCGTCCATCGCATCCAGCAACCCTTGAAGGAAAACCGCGAGCGCCTGCGCCAGGCGGCGGCGGTGTTCGATTGCACCCGCGAAGGGGTGCTGGTCACCGACGCCCGTGGGCGGATTGTCCACGTCAACCGCGCCTTTATCGAAATCACCGGTTACCAGGTGGAAGACGTGATGGGCCGCCAGCCGAGCCTGTTCAAATCCGGTCGCCACTCGCCGGCGTTTTATGAGCAAATGTTTCGCAGCCTCAATCAAGACGGCGAGTGGAGCGGCGAGATCTGGAACCGACGTAAAAGCGGGGAAATTTACCCACAGTGGCAAACCATCCGCGTCATCCATGATGACCAGGGCCAGGTCAGCCATTACGTGGCGGTGTTTTCCGATATCAGCGCGATCAAGCATTCCGAGCACGAACTGGCCCACCTGGCCCACCACGACCCGTTGACTGACCTGCCCAACCGCCTGCTGTTCACCGACCGCGCCGAGCAGGCGCTGGCCTCGGCGCAAACCCACAAGCGTGGCTGTGCATTGCTGCTGCTTGACCTGGACCACTTCAAGATCATCAACGACAGCCTTGGCCACAATGTCGGTGACCAGTTGCTCAAGGCCGTGGGTGAGCGCCTGCAAGGCCTGTTCGGCCCCGGCGTGACCCTGGCGCGCCTGGGCGGTGATGAGTTCGCGGTGCTGGCGGAAAGTTGTCCACAGGTGGTCCAGGCTGCGGCCCTGGCCCAGCGCATCATCGACGGTATGAAGCAGCCGTTCGTGTTCGACGGCCACCAGTTGTTTGTCAGCGTCAGTATTGGTATCAGCCTGTTCCCCAGCGACGCCTTGAGCGCCGAACAACTGCTGCGTAACGCCGACTCGGCGCTGTTCAAGGCCAAGAGTTCCGGGCGCGAAGGCTACGCCTTGTACACCGAGGAACTGACCGCCCATGCCCAGCATCGGATCGAGATCGGCAATGAATTGCGCCGCGCCCTCGATCAGCAGGAACTACGGGTTTACTACCAACCGGTCCACGACCTGCAAACCAGCCGGATGATTGGCGTGGAAGCCCTGGTGCGCTGGCAGCACCCATTGCGCGGCCTGGTGTCGCCGGCGGAATTTATCCCGATTGCCGAGCGCACCGGGCTGATCGCTGAGATCGACGCCTGGGTCATGGACCAGGCCTGTCGCCAGATGTGCCGGTGGCTGGCAGAGGGCAGGGGCCTGTCTTTCCTGGCGGTGAATATCTCCAGCCGCCTGTTTGCCCGCCATGAACTGTACGAGCAGGTGGCCAAGGTGCTGCACGACACCGGCCTGGACCCGGCGAAGCTGGAGCTGGAAGTCACCGAAAGCGCAGTGATGGATGACCCGGAAGTGGCCCTGGAGCAACTGCACCGCCTGCGCGAGCTGGGCCTGAGCCTGGCCATCGATGATTTTGGCACGGGCTATTCGTCACTGCTGCGTCTCAAGCGGTTGCCGGTGCAGAAGTTGAAAATCGACCAGGGCTTTGTCGCCGGCCTGCCGTGGGATGAAGACGATGCGGCGATTGTGCGGGTGGTCATCGCCCTGGCGCAGAGCATGGGCATGCAAGTGCATGCCGAAGGCATCGAGCAACGGGACCAGGCGCGGTTCCTGCTGGATCACCAGTGCGACCTGGGCCAGGGCTACTGGTTTGGCCGGCCGATGCTGGCGGCTGATATCGATTGGGCCAGAGCCCCCGCCATCCGCTAAGCCCCCGGGGCTGAAATACAGTAAATGTGGGAGCGGGCTTGCCCGCGATAGCGGGGTGTCAGCCAATAAATCTGGCACTGATACACCGCCATCGCGGGCAAGCCCGCTCCCACATTTATATGGGCACACGCCTTAACGTCGTGTCCTGCCTGAAAAATTTTTCTGGTTATATAAACATTCTTAAATAGTATTTTTAAGAATATCCGCGCTTATCTACTATCGCCCTCACGCCGCAAGCAGTGCCGCCACTGCCAGGCACTTCTCATTTCAGGAGCACGACCATGAGCGCATCTCTACGCAGCGTTGACGGCCAGGACGAAGCAGCCATTTTGCGCGAGATCCAAAGCGCATTGCGTGACCTGCGTTTTGGCGCAGTGGAAATCACCGTACACAACGCCCAAGTGGTGCAGATCGAACGCAAAGAGAAATTCCGCTTGCAGAGCCCGGGCAACAAGCCGAGCTGAGCCAACACGGCGATTCGATTGCAGGGCCCGTACTAATAAGAAAAGCCAACACCCAAGAATTTCAGGAGCTTGTCTATGTCGTCGATTCGCCGTTATGCCCTGGCCGCCCTGGCCGCCCTGGCCAGCGCTGTGTTTGCCGGTTCCGCAGTGGCCAAGGATTACGAGCTGCTTAACGTTTCCTACGATCCGACCCGTGAGCTGTACCAGGAGTACAACGCCGAATTCAGCAGTTTCTGGAAGAAGGCGCACCCTGGCGACAATGTGAAGATCCAGCAGTCCCACGGTGGTTCGGGCAAGCAAGGCCGGGCGGTGATCGATGGCCTGCGCGCCGACGTGGTGACCCTGGCCCTGGCCGGCGACATCGACGAAATCGCCAAGCTGGGCAAGACCCTGCCAGAGAACTGGCAGACCCGCCTACCCGAAGCCAGCACACCGTACACCTCGACCATCGTGTTCCTGGTACGCAAGGGCAACCCCAAGGGCATCAAGGACTGGGGCGACCTGATCAAGCCGGACGTCTCGGTGATCACACCAAACCCGAAAACCTCCGGCGGCGCCCGCTGGAACTTCCTTGCCGCCTGGGCCTATGGCCTCAAGGCTGGTGGCAGCGAAGCCAAGGCTCAGGAGTACGTGAAAGCGCTGTTCAAGCACGTGCCGATCCTCGACACCGGCGCACGCGGTTCGACCATCACCTTCGTCAACAACGGTCAGGGTGACGTGTTGCTGGCCTGGGAAAACGAAGCGTTCCTGGCCCTCAAGGAAGAGGGCGGCGCCGATAAGTTCGACATTATCGTGCCGTCCCTGTCGATCCTCGCCGAGCCACCCGTGGCCGTGGTCGACAAGAACGCCGAGAAAAAGGGCAACACTGAAATCGCCACGGCGTACCTCAACCACCTGTACAGCCCGGCTGGGCAGGAGATTGCGGCGAAGAACTTCTACCGCCCGCGTGACAAGGATGTGGCCGCCAAATACGCCCAGCAGTTCCCGAAACTGGAGCTGGTGACTATCGACAAAGACTTCGGCGGCTGGAAAACTGCCCAACCGAAATTCTTCAATGACGGTGGCGTGTTCGACCAGATCTACTCGGCGCAGTAAGCCACACTACTGCCAGGCGCGAGCTTTGTGTGGGAGCCGGGCTTGCCCGCGATAGCATCACCGTGGTGTAACTGACACACCGAGGTGCCTGCATCGCGGGCAAGCCCGGCTCCCACAAAGGTTTGCTCCGGCAGTGGTCTCTACCCGCTAACCAAGGACTTTTATGTCGCGTCGTATCTCCCCCGTCATACCCGGCTTCGGGCTGACGCTGGGCTACACCTTGGTGTACCTCAGCCTGATTGTGCTCATACCGCTGGCGGCCATGTTTGTCCACGCCGCCCAACTCACCTGGGATCAGTTCTGGGCCATCATCTCGGCGCCGCGGGTCTGGGCAGCCTTGAAGTTGAGCTTCAGTACCGCCCTGTACGCCGCGCTGATCAATGGCGTGATCGGTACGCTGCTGGCCTGGGTGCTGGTGCGCTACACCTTCCCCGGGCGCAAGATTATCGACGCGATGATCGACCTGCCGTTCGCCCTGCCCACCGCCGTGGCCGGTATTGCGCTGACCGCGCTGTACGCGCCGTCCGGCCTGGTCGGCCAGTTCGCCACCGACATGGGCTTCAAGATCGCCTACACCCCTTTGGGCATCACCCTGGCCCTGACCTTCGTCACCCTGCCCTTTGTGGTGCGCACTGTGCAGCCGGTATTGGCCGACATCCCCCGGGAAATCGAAGAAGCCGCCGCCTGCCTGGGGGCCAAGCCCTTGCAGGTGTTCCGCTACATCCTCGTGCCGGCGCTGCTGCCGGCCTGGCTGACCGGGTTCGCCCTGGCGTTCGCCCGCGGCGTGGGTGAGTACGGTTCGGTGATTTTCATCGCCGGCAACATGCCGATGAAAACCGAGATCCTGCCGCTGCTGATCATGGTCAAGCTCGACCAATACGACTACACCGGCGCTACCTCCATCGGCGTGCTGATGCTGGTGGTTTCCTTTGTCCTGCTGCTGCTGATCAACTTGCTGCAGCGGCGCATCGAACACCCCTAAGGAGGCGCGGAATATGTCCCAATCGTCTATTTGCGCCGCGTCTTCGGCCAACGCTGCCCGCCGTGGCAGTGCGGTGTCGCGCCGTATCCTGATCGGCCTTGGCTGGCTGATCTTCGCCCTGTTTTTGCTATTGCCGCTGTTTATCGTGGTGTCCCAGGGCCTCAAGCTCGGCCTGGGCGCGTTCTTTGCCGCGATCTTTGAGCCCGACGCGCTATCGGCCTTGAAGCTGACGGTGATTGCGGTGCTGATCTCGGTGCCGCTCAACCTGGTGTTCGGTGTCAGTGCGGCCTGGTGCGTGAGCAAGTACTCGTTCCGGGGCAAGAGCATGCTGGTGACCCTGATCGATTTGCCGTTCTCGGTCTCGCCGGTGATCGCCGGCCTGGTCTATGTGCTGATGTTCGGTGCCCAGGGCTTCTTCGGGCCGTGGTTGCAGGATCACGATATCCAGATCGTGTTTGCCTTGCCGGGCATCGTGCTGGCGACGATCTTCGTTACCGTGCCGTTCGTGGCCCGTGAGCTGATCCCGCTGATGCAGGAGCAGGGCACCCAGGAAGAAGAAGCCGCGCGCCTGCTGGGCGCCAATGGCTGGCAGATGTTCTGGCATGTGACGGTGCCGAACATCAAGTGGGGCCTGATCTACGGCGTGGTGCTGTGTACTGCGCGGGCAATGGGTGAGTTCGGCGCGGTGTCGGTGGTGTCCGGCCACATTCGCGGCGTGACCAACACCTTGCCGCTGCACGTCGAGATTCTCTACAACGAATACAACCACGTCGCCGCGTTTGCGGTGGCGAGTCTGTTGCTGATCCTGGCGCTCTTCATCCTGCTGCTCAAGCAGTGGAGCGAGAACCGTATTAATCGCCTGCGCGCCAGTGCGGCTGAGGAATAAGTCATGTCGATCGAAGTCCGTAACGTCAGCAAGAACTTCAACGCCTTCAAGGCCCTGGACAGCATCAACCTGGATATCCAGAGTGGCGAGCTGGTGGCTTTGCTGGGCCCCTCCGGCTGCGGCAAGACCACCTTGCTGCGCATCATTGCCGGCCTGGAAACCCCGGATACCGGCAGTATCGTGTTCCATGGTGAAGACGTCTCCGGCCACGATGTGCGGGATCGCAACGTCGGTTTTGTGTTCCAGCACTACGCGCTGTTCCGCCACATGACCGTGTTCGACAACGTCGCGTTTGGCCTGCGGATGAAACCGAAAAAGCAGCGCCCGAACGAAACCCAGATCGCGGCCAAGGTCCATGAGTTGCTGAACATGGTGCAACTGGACTGGTTGTCGGATCGCTACCCGGAACAACTCTCCGGCGGCCAGCGCCAGCGCATCGCCCTGGCCCGCGCCCTGGCGGTGGAGCCCAAGGTGCTGCTGCTCGACGAGCCCTTCGGCGCCCTGGATGCCAAGGTGCGCAAGGAACTGCGCCGCTGGCTGGCCCGCCTGCACGAGGACATCAACCTGACCTCGGTGTTCGTGACCCACGACCAGGAAGAAGCCATGGAAGTCGCCGACCGCATCGTGGTGATGAACAAAGGCGTGATCGAGCAGATCGGCTCGCCGGGGGACGTCTACGAAAACCCGGCCAGCGATTTCGTCTACCACTTCCTCGGCGACTCCAACCGCCTGCACCTGGGCGAAGACCAGCACTTGCTGTTCCGCCCCCACGAAGTGTCGTTGTCACGCCATGAACTGGCAGACCACCACGCCGCGCAAGTGCGCGATATCCGCCCCCTGGGCGCCACCACGCGGATCACGCTGAAGGTCGAAGGCCAGAGTGAACTGATCGAAGCCGAAGTGGTGAAGGATCACGACAGCCTGACCGGGCTGGCGCGGGGCGAGACGTTGTTCTTCAAACCCAAGGTCTGGCAAAAAGCCTGAGTCTCTGGCCTGCACCAATCACCTGTAGGAGCTGGCTTGCCTGCGATGCAGACACCTCGGTGTATCAGTCACACCGCAGTGATGCTATCGCAGGCAAGCCAGCTCCTACACAGGTGTGTGTCGAGCGAGCGCGCGCACCGGCCCTGCCCGCTCTTCAATCTGCCGCTTGAGCCCATGGCGCAACCCCAGCAGAAACGCCAGTTCCGCCACCACAAACAACGGCCCGACGATCAGCCCGGACACGTCATCGACGAACGCAGGCTTGCGCCCTTCGTAATAATGGCCGACAAACTGGATCACCCAGCCCGCCACAAACAGGCCGATGCCGCTGCTGAGCCACACCAGCGTGCTTTGCGCCGCCAGCACATGCCCGGCCCATACCGACAAGCCCATCAACCCGCTCATCAACATCCCCAGCGCCAGTTCCAGGCGCAGGTAGAACCCTGCAGAAAACAGCGCCAGCAGCACCGCCGGCGATAGCCACAGGCCGGCCACCTGCCATTCGGGGCGTGACAGCAGCACGGCGACGGCCACCACTATCATGGGGATGCCGATAAAGTGGCTGGCAATGTTGCGCGGGTCGCGGTGGTAGGCGGCGTATTGGCTGAGGTGGTCGACGAGGCTTTTCATTGTTATTCCTCCTGTAGGATGCTTGATCATGCCCTGTAGGACTGCGAAAAACTGTCAACTGGGCGACAATCTTTGGAGTTCTCATGGACGCAGAGTCTTGGCATGGGCGGCTGTCCAGTGGCCACTGGTATCGCCATCTGCCCGCTCCCTTGCAGCATAGCCTGCTGGCCCATGCCCGCGTGCGGCAGCTGACGGCGGGGCAGGTGCTGTTCAAGCGCGGTGATCCGCCGTGTGGCTTGTATGCGGTGCTCGATGGCAGCCTGCGTATCAGCGCAGTGAACGAGCAGGGCAAGGAGGCGTTGTTGAGCCTGGCGCAAGCGCCCTTCTGGTTTGGCGAAATCGCCGTGTTCGACGGCCTGCCACGCACCCATGACGCTTGTGCGGTCGGGCCTTGCACGCTGTTGCAGGTGCCGCAGCCGGCGATGTTGCAACTGCTTGCGCAAAGCCCGGCCTATTGGCGGGACATGGCCTTGTTGATGAGCCAGAAGTTGCGCCTGACCTTTATCAATATCGAGCAGTTGAGCCTGGCCCCCGCGTCGGTGCGGGTGGCCCATCGGTTGTGGATGATTGCCGAGGGGTATGGCGAGATCGACGGCTCGCGGCGCGTGGTGCAACTGGCCCAGGAGGATTTGGCGGCGATGCTGGGCGTGTCGCGCCAGACCACCAATACGCTGCTCAAGGCGTTGCAAGAGCAGGGGGTTGTGCGGTTGGGGTATGGGGAGATTGAGATACTTGATGTGCTGCGGTTGCGGGAGATGGCGCAGGGTTGATGCGGCGCCTTCACTGGCCCCATCGCGGGCAAGCCCGCTCCCACATTTTTTGATTTGTGAATACAGTCGAATGTGGGAGCGGGCTTGCCCGCGATGGGGCCAGCCCAGACACTGAAAAACCTCAGTCCGGCTGAAACGGCGAAGCACTCAGCACCACCCCTGTCTCCTCCACATACTGCTGCCAATGGCCAATCAAGGTCGCCAGTCTTTCCGGCTGGCTCAACGCCAAATCATGAATCTCCCCAGGATCGCGCCCCAGGTCATACAACTGCCAGGTCGCCGGCCCCACGGGCCCTGGGATGTACACCGCCTTCCACTGCCCCTGGCGAATCGCCCGGCGGCCGAACAGCTCCCAGCCGGTGACGGTGTGCTCGTCATGCACCTGCAAGGTCTCCCCGGACAAAAAGCCCAGCCACGACTTGCCCCGCAGCGGCGCAATCGGCTTGCCGCGCCACTGTGTGCCGGGGTGGCGCACGCCGGCCAGGTCGAGAACGGTCGGGGTGATGTCCATCACCGTGCCAAAGCCATGGCTGATGCGGCCCTTGAGTGCCAGCTGCGGGTAATGCACCAGCGCCGGCACGCGGATCCCGCCTTCGGTGGTGAAGGCCTTGAACAGGCGCGACGGCGCGGTGGCCACCTGGGCCCAGGACGGCCCATACCAGACATAGGAGTTGGCGCGGCCGATATTGCCCAGGCTGTTGTCGTAATGCTGGTTGAGGTAAGTCAGCAGCTCAGGCCCGAATTTGGGAAAGGCTTCCAGCAGCGCGCCCTCGGCGCCGTTGTCGGACATAAACAGGATAAAGGTGTTGTCCAACTGCCCCTGTTGGCGCAGGTACTCCACCACCCGGCCGATGTTCCAGTCCATGCGCTCGACCATCGCCGCATACACTTCCATGGCCCGCGCCGAGACCTGGCGTTGTTCATCGCTCAGGGCCGCCCACTGGGTGTTCAGCTCGATCAGCGGATGGGGCTCGACCTCGGCATCGATCAACCCCAGGGCCTTGAGTTTTTCCAGGCGCTCCAGGCGCAGCACCTCGGGGCCGGCATCGTAGCGGCCACGGTATTTGTCGACGATCTCTACCGGCGCCTGCAACGGCCAGTGCGGCGCGGAAAACGGCAGGTAGGCGAAGAATGGCCGGGCCTGGTCGCGTTCCTTGAGGTATTGCAAAAGCTTGTCGCCAAAGGCATCGGAGGAATAGAAACCTTCGGGCAATTGCTCGACGAAGCGGTCGTCCTCGATATACAGCGCCGGGGTGGATTTGAGCAGGCCAGGGGTGGTGTGGTCGTAGGGCGGCTCGAAACCATAGTGGTTGGCCGCCCCCGGCAACAGCGAAAACGAGCGCTCGAAACCCCGGGCGTGGGGCGCCAGTTCGGCGGTCAGCCCCAGGTGCCATTTGCCGCTCATCAGGGTCTGGTAACCGGCGTCGCGCAGCAGTTCGGGCAGGGCTACCACCTTGTCGTTGAGGTAGCCTTCGTAGCCCGGTTTGCCGAGCAGCTCCGGGGTCAGCGCCTCGGCCATGGTGCCGATGCCGGCGATATGGTGGTCAGTGCCGGTGAGCAGCATCGAACGGGTCGGCGAGCAGGTCGGCGCGGTGTGAAAATCCGTGAGGCGCAGGCCGTTGAGCGCCAGGGCGTCCAAGTGCGGCGTGGCGATTTCCCCGCCAAACGCGCCGAGGTCGGAGAAGCCCATGTCATCGGCCAGGATCACTAGAAAGTTGGGACGTTGCGGCATCAAGACACTCCTCAATCAGCAGGCAATAAAGGCCAGGGGCAGGTCACGGATCTGTTCACGCAGCGGCGGCTGGTAGTGGTCGTCGCTGATCAGCTCGTGCAGCAGTTCTTCGCGCAATTGGTGGAAGTCGAAGCTGCTGCGCTGGCGCGGATGGGGCAGGGCGATGTCCACCACCTGCTTGATCCGCCCGGGCCGGGGTTCCATCACCACCACGCGGTCGGCGAGGAAAATCGCTTCTTCCACATCGTGGGTCACCAGCACCGTGGTGATCCTGGCGCGGGCGCGGATCGCCAGTAGCTCATCCTGCATCTGCTGGCGGGTCAGGGCGTCGAGGGCGCCGAAGGGCTCGTCCAGCAACAGGATGCGCGGGCTGGCCACCAGGCCACGGGCGATTGCCACCCGTTGTGCCATGCCGCCGGACAATTGGTGTGGGTAGGCGCGGGTGAAATCGGTCAGGCCCACCAGCTCGATAAAATCGCGGATGCGCTGTTGGCGCTGGGCCTCGCTCAAAGGTTCGTTGACCAGGCCCAGGCCGATGTTTTGCGCCACCGTCAGCCACGGGAACAAACGGTGTTCCTGGAACACGATGCCGCGTTCGCCGCCGATGCCCTGCACCGCCTGGCCATCGACGCGGATCTCGCCGCGAAACTGCGTATCCAGGCCAATCAGCAGGCGCAGCAAGGTGGATTTGCCGCAGCCGCTGGAGCCGACAATTGCGACGAATTCGCCTTCGGCAATGTCCAGGTTGAATTCGCGGATGGCCTCCAGCTCGAAGCCATCGACGTCGAAGGTCTTGCCCACATGGTTGAAGCTGACGATAGGTGCAGTCATGCGTGTCTCCAGCGCGTGGCGCGGGTTTCGATGCGTTGGCCGATAAGGTTGAGTGCCGCGCCGGTGAGGCCGACCAGGAGCATGCCGCTCATGATCAGGTCCATGCGCAGCAGCTGTTGGGCGCCGATCATCAGGCTGCCGATACCGCCATTGGACGGCATGAAATATTCCGCGCCGATGGTGCCCAGCCAGGCGTAGATCAGGCTCAGGCGCAGCCCGGCAAAAATCCCCGCCGCCGCCCCCGGCAGTACCAGGCGACGCAGGCGTAAGGCCAGGCTCAGGCGCAATACCTGGGCGGCTTCATTGAGCTGTGGCGAGAGGTTCAGCACGCTGCGTTGGGTGGCGATAAACAGCGGGAAGAAAGCGGCGAGGGCGATAAACACTGCCTTGGCCAACTCCCCCAGGCCGAACCAGGCGGTGAGCAGCGGCACCCAGGCAAAAATCGCGATCTGCCGCAGCGCCGCCAGGGTCGGGCCCAATACCCGCTCACTGCGGCGCGACAGGCCCAACAGCAGGCCAAGGGCAAAACCCAGCCCGCCGCCAAGGAGCAAGCCACTCAAGGTGCGTCCCAGGCTTTTGCCCAGGGCGTTGAGCAGGCTGCCATCGAACACCCCGTCGGCCGTGGTTTGCAGCACTGCCCAGGGGCTGACGAGGATATTGGGATCGACCCAACCCTGTGCCGTCGCCAGTTGCCACAGGCTCAACAAGCCCAGGGGCAGCAACCACGGTTGCACCCGCTGCCAGCCCTGATAGCGCGGGCCACGGCGGATCTGCGCGGTCGCCGGATGGGGCCAGTGCACCCACTTGCGATCCAGCCAGCCAATGCCGCGATCCATCGCCACGCCCAGCACGCCAATGACCACGATGCACACAAATACGATATCGAGCATGAACAACTGCCGCGCCCACACCATCAGGTAGCCGATACCTTCGCTGGAGGCCAGCAGTTCCACGGCCAGCAACGAGGTCCAGCCGGCCGCCAGGGCCAGGCGTACCCCGGCCATGAACGCGGGCAGTGCGGCGGGCAGGATCAGCCGGCGGATCAACAGATGCGTGGGCAAGCGCAGCACCCGCGCGGCCTCGCGTAAACCGGGCTGGGCGTCGCGCACGCCGACCAGGGTGTGCAGGGTCACGGGCACCACAATTGCCTTGACCAGCACCACCAGCTTGAGGGTTTCGCCGATCCCGAAAAACACCATGAACAGCGGGATCCAGGCCAGGGTCGGGACTTGCGACAGGGCGCTGAAGGTGGGGAACACCAGGCGCTCGGCGCGGGCACTCAAGCCCAGCAGCGCACCCAATAGCGCCCCGGCCCCGACCCCCGCCAACAGCCCCCAGAACAGCCGTTGCAGGCTGATCGCCAAGTGGCTCCACACCTCGCCGCCGGCCAGTTCCACGGCACTGCTCCATACCAGCGCGGGCGCCGGCAATATCTGCTCGCTCATCCAGTGCTGACGGCTGGCCAGCCACCACAGGGCAAACAGCGTGAGTGGCAGCAGCCATGGCAGCAGGCGTTCACTCAGGTTCGGCCAATGTGCCCGCCCGGCCTTGGCAGGGGCGGCGAGCGGCAGGCTCAACAGTGAGATTCGGGCCATGGAAGACCTCCGTGGTCGACGAGTGCGTTATGTTATTTTGATCTTATAAATAAAAAATAAAGATTATTTAGGGATAAGAAAAACCATTTAAAGCCTCTGCCCGGCACGCATCCAATGCATTTGGAGAATATTTTCCATGCTGTTGATGCATAACCCTCTGGAACCGGCGCTCGCCGCTTCATAGTCCAAAAAGCTATTAAATTGTGAATTTATAGTATTTAAAGTTTTGATCGCGTTGTGCGTACTTTCTGCTCCAAAGGCCACCGTCGCCCACAGGAGCACACCTTATGAAACTGCCCTTCAAACGCTTGATCACCTTGCTGGCCGGCACGGCGCTCGCCGGGCTGGTGCAGGCCGCCGACCTCAAGGAAATCCGCATCGCCGTGCCCGACCTGAGCGCCGGCACCCAGAACAGTGGCGGCGGCGTGACGGACGTCCTGAGGAGCCAGCAGATCTTTGAAAAAGCCTTCGCCGACCAGGGCATCAAGATCCAGTGGAACTACTTCAAGGGTGCCGGCCCCGTGATCAATGAAGCCTTCGCCAACGGCCAGGTAGACCTGGCGTACCTGGGCGACCTGGCGGCGATCATCGGCCGCTCCAATGGCCTCGACACCCGCCTGTTGAGCGCCACCGCTCGCGGAGTCAAGCAGTACCTGGGCGTGGTGCCGGGCTCGGGGATCAAGACCTTGCAGGACCTCAAGGGCAAGCGCGTGGCGGTGTTTCGCGGCACGGCCACCCAACTGTCCCTCAACGGCGCCCTGGCCAGCCAGGGCTTGAGTGAAAAGGACCTGAAAATCATCAACCTGGATTTCAACGCCGCCGTGGCCGCCCTGGCCGCCAAGCAGATCGATGCGACCTGGGGCGGGTCGAACCTGAGCTCATTGCAGGCCAGGGGCCTGGCCGAAATCCCCCTGACCACCAAAGACCTGGGCGGCGCAGGCAGCGTGCAGGCGGTGCTGGTGGGCAGCGGCACGTTTGTCGATGCCCATCCCGAGGTGGTGGCCAAGCTGCTCAAGGCCCAGCAGCAGGCGGTGCAGTGGTTGACCGATGACCACAACAAGCAGGCGTATATCGAGTTGGTGTCGGGGCTGGCGAGTTATCCACCGGTGATTCTGACCAATGATCTGCAGGACCAGAAACTCAGCGAGATTTTCCCCTCGACCCTGGATCCGGTGTTCCTGGGCAAGCTGCAGGATGCGGTGGATTTGGCGTCGAAGGAGCGGCTGATTCGCAAGTCGTTCCGGGTTAGTGATTGGGTGGTGCCGGGGTTGGTGGCGGCGGGGATCTGAAATCTATAGTGCATGAACGGGCCTCATCGCAGGCAAGCCAGCTCCCACATTTTGATTTGTGAACACCGTCAAATGTGGGAGCTGGCTTGCCTGCGATGGCGCCCTTCAGACCGCCACATCCACTTCCTGGCGATCCACCGCCACCAACGTCTCGATCATCGCCTTGGCCGCCGGCGACAAGCGCGAGCCGGTGCGGCTGACGATCCCGCACCGTGCACTCAGGGTCTCCAGGTTCTGCGGCAGGTTGCGCCAGTGCAGCAGCACCAGCGCGCCACGGGCGATGTCCTCGGCAAACGCTTCCTCGGTGCCCACGCCAATGGCGTTGGACTGCAACACGATCTTCACCAGCGCCGCAAAGTGCTCGGTCTGGATGCTCGGTGAAAAGTCCATGCGCCCGCTGAGGTTCGCCAGCAGTTTGCGAATGCCCTGGGAGATCAGCGGCGACGCCAGCGGGTAGTCGAACATGTCGTTGGTCGACAGGCTGTCCTTGGCCAGCAGCGGGTGCCCCGGCCGGCAGAAAAATACCCCGCGCTTGGGCGAAAGCGCCTGGGTCTGGAAATTCGGATCGGCCTCGAACTGGCGGATGTCGGCAATAAAGAATTCGATCTCTTCCCGGCTCAGGCTGCGGCTCAGGGTTTCCCAGTTATCCACTTGGAACCGTGTGCGGATTTTCGGGTGCGCATTGACGAAGCGCGCCACCGCATCCGGCACCAGCTTCACGGCTGGCGCCGGGCCGCAACCGAAGCGCAACTCACCGGCATCGAGCTTGGTCATGCGCGTGACTTCACTGCTCAACAAGGCGGCGCCATGCACCAGGCTCAGGGCATGTTGCAGCACCACCTGGCCTTCCGGGGTGGGGCGCAGATCCTTGTGGCCACGGTCCACCAGCACGCAGCCGAACTCCTGTTCCAGGCCCTGGATGCTGCGGCTGAACGCCGGTTGCGTGATGCCCATGGCGTCGGCCGCGCGGACAAAACTGCGGTGTTCGTTAAGGGCGATGAAGTAGCGCAGTTGGCGAAGATCCATATGCTTTCCCGGCATTTTAAAAATAGGTCGAAGGCATTTGCGACCAGGGGAGCTGAGGTTTTAAATGCAAGCTCTTATTCCGTCAACGAAGCATGCGTTCATTTGCTAGACCTAAATTGCATATGAATAGAGCGTTGGCGCAGCGTCACCCCACTCACACGAGGGTCATCCCATGAGCAATGCCGCACTTGCTGTTCAACCCGTCGCCCTGGCGCTGGATATCCACCCTGTCTCCGGGCGCATCGGCGCCGAGATCCGGGGCATCAAACTGTCCGGCGACCTCGACGCCGCCACTGTCGACGCCATCCAGCAAGCGCTGGTGCAGTACAAGGTGATCTTCTTTCGTCAGCAGACTCACCTCGACGACCAGAGCCAGGAAGCGTTTGCGCACTTGCTTGGCGAGCCGATTGCCCACCCTACGGTGCCGGTACGCGATGGCACGCGCTTCTTGATGGAGCTGGATGGCGGGCGTGGCCAGCGCGCCAACTCCTGGCACACCGATGTGACCTTCGTCGATGCCTACCCCAAGGCCTCGATCCTGCGTTCGGTGCTGGCGCCAGCATCGGGTGGCGACACGGTCTGGGCCAACACCGCCAGCGCCTACAACGACTTGACCCCTGAAGTGCGCGCCCTGGCCGATACCCTGTGGGCGGTACACAGCAACGACTACGACTACGCCGCGCGCAAGCCGGATGTGACACCTGAAAAGCTTGAGGAATACCGCAAGATCTTCACCTCGACGGTGTACGAGACCGAGCATCCGGTGGTGCGCGTACACCCGGTCAGCGGCGAGAAGACCTTGCTGCTGGGGCATTTCGTCAAGCGCCTGAAGGGCTACTCGCAGGCAGACTCCGCACACCTGTTCAACCTGCTGCAAAGCCACGTCACCCGCCTGGAAAACACCGTGCGCTGGCGCTGGAACACCGGCGACGTGGCGATCTGGGACAACCGCGCCACCCAACATTACGCGGTGGATGACTACGGCACCCAGGAACGCATCGTGCGCCGCGTGACCCTCAAGGGTGATGTGCCGGTCGGGGTGCAGGGGCAGCGCAGCCAGACCATCAAGGGCCTGTAGCCCAGCGCAGATCAACTGTGGGAGCGGGCTTGCCCGCGATAGCGGTATGTCAGTTAACAACGGTGTTGGCTGATCCACCGCTATCGCGGGCAAGCCCGCTCCCACAGGGGGGGTGTTTACCAGACGCCGATCTGCACCACCTTTTCCGCTTCTGGCTCTCCATACCGAAACCGTTGGCCCCGCAGGTCAATCTCCGCGTGGCTGATGGTGGTGCGTCGCTTTAAGCCGCGCATCCACTCGAACAGATAGCCCTGATGCACTTCGCGCACCGGGGCATACGCCGGATCAGCGCCCAAATCCCGCAGTTCCTGGGGGTCGTTTTCCAGGTCGAACAACTGCGCGCGAAAGCCGTCATACGCCAGGTATTTCCAGCGTTCGCTGCGCACCATGGTCATGCGGCACCGGTTGATCGGCTGCGCCAGGCGCTCGCGGGCCGGGGCCTGGAAGGCGTAGTCGTATTCGGCGATGGCGTAGCGGCGCCAGTCCGTCTCTAGGCCATGCAACAGCGGGATCAGCGAGCGGCCTTCCAGGCGGTGCTCGGCGGTGGGCAAGCCCAGGGCCTCCAGGAATGTGGGCAGGGCATCGATGGTTTCCACCAGGCGCGCGTCCACCGTGCCCCGGCTGATATCGGCAGCGGCACGCGGGTCGCGGACAATCAGCGGAACGCCCACCGCCGGTTCCAGCAAAAACTCTTTTTCGCCCAGGTGGTGATCGCCGAGGAAGTCACCATGGTCGCTGGTGAACACAATCAGCGTGTCATCCCAGCGGCCAGTGCTGTGCAGCACATCGAACAGCCGGCCGAGCTGGTCATCCACCTGCTTGATCAGGCCCATATAGGTGGGAATTACCCGCAGCCGTACCTCGTCGCGGGAAAAATTCAGGCTCTCCTGGTGTTGGCGGAAGGCCTGGTACACCGGGTGATCACTGGCCTGCCCGGGCTCGGCGCGAATAGGCGCCTGCACCTGATCGGCACCATACAGCGCGTGATACGGCGCGGGCGCGATATACGGCCAGTGCGGCTTGATATACGACAGGTGCAGGCACCAGGGTTGCGCGCCTTGTTCGTGGATAAAGTCGATGGCGCGGTCGGTGGTGTAGGCCGTCTCTGAATGCGCCTCGGCCACCCGCGCCGGCAAGTGGGCGTTGCGCATGTGCCAGCCACTGAGGATTTCCCCGTCTTGGCCGGTGGCGGCATTGGCCCAGGTATGCCAGGGGTTGGTGCCGGCATAACCCTGTTCGCGCAGGTAGTGGGTGTAGGGCGCCGACTCGCGTTTGTCTGCAAACAGTGGGCTGTCGGGGAAGATGCCGTCATGGCGAACATACGCCTCGAAACCGACCTCGTTGAGTGGCTGCGCTCGCGCGCTGTCGGGGTCGATCTCCAGGCGTTGCAGGGCGTCGAGATTGGGCGTGGCGTGGGTCTTGCCCACCAGCGCGGTGCGGATGCCATGGGGGCGCAGATAGTCACCGAGGGTCAGTTCTTCGAGGGGCAGCGGCACCGCGTTCCACGCCACCTGATGACTGCTGACATAGCGCCCGGTATAGGCCGACATGCGCGACGGCCCGCAGATCGTGCCCTGGGTGTAGGCGCGGCTGAAACGCACACCGGCGGCGGCCAGGCGGTCGATATTGGGCGTGTGCAGATGGGCGTGGCCGTAGCAGGACAGGTAATCGCGACGCAGCTGGTCGCACATGATGTAGAGCACGTTGCGTACAGGGGGCATGAGGGTTTACCGAATGGGGAACAGGCGGTGTTTTTCGCCGGTGAAGCGGGGGTGAGGCAAGTGCATTTGGGGAATGGGGTTTATGCAGTGGGTGCATGGTCAGCCCACATTGGAATGCGATCAACCTGTGGGAGCGGGCTTGCCCGCGATAGCGGTCGTTCAGACCGCAAGATTCTCCAGCTCACACACCTGCTCATCCTGCTCATCCACCTCCTTGATCTGCTCGATCATCGCCTCCGCCAGCGGTGACAACCGATACCCCGCCCGGCTGACGATGCCATAGCGGGTGTAACGCTCCTCCAGGTCCTCGGCCAGGCCGTCGATCTTCAAGCACACCAAGTCGCCCCGGGCCATGTGCAGCACGTCGCTGTTGGCGCTGACGATACCGATGGCGTCGGAACGCAGCACCACCCCCAGCAGGCTGTAGCCGTTCTCGCATTCGACATTGGGCGTGTAGTCCGGCCGGCCGCTGAGGTCGACGATGACCTTGCGCAGGTTCGGCGGGCGGATGGTCACGGCCAGGGGATAACTCATCAGCTCGGCGGCGCTGACACTTTCGCGCTGGGCCAACGGGTGCCCGCTGCGGCAGCAAAAGTGCCATTTGCGCGGGCGCAGGCGGTGGGTCTGGTAGTCGGGGTTGGCTTCGAAGTGACGGGTGTCGGCGACGAAGAATTCGAACTCTTCGCTGAGCAGGCGCTTGCCCAGGCTTTGCCAGTCATCGACCTGGAACTGCACGCGAGCCTTGGGGTAGCGCCCGATAAAGCTGCCGATCGCGCGCGGGATCAACCCGGCCGCCGGGGCCGGGCCGCAGCCAAAGCGCAGCTCGCCGGCTTCCAGGCCGTTGAACTGGCTGATCTCGTTGGCCAACTGCTGCGCGCCGCTGACCAGGCGCCGTGCATGTTCCAGCAGCACCTGGCCTTGCTTGGTCGGGGCCAGGTCCTTGCGCCCGCGATCCACCAGTTGGCAGCCGGCACTGTGCTCCAGGGCCTGGATGCTACGGCTGAAGGCCGATTGCGACAGGTTCACGGTGCTCGCAGCCGCGACAAAACTGCGCTGTTCGGCGAGGGCGATGAAGTGACGGAGCTGGCGCAAATCGATATGCATTTTTCACATTAAAAATATCGGGGAAATGCATTGGCTATGCATTAGGTCGACTCCTTATAAAGGCTATCTCTTATGCAGTAAATGCTTGTAAAAACATAAATAAATAACTTTATAGAATATGTGGTTGTGCATATTCCGCGATACCGGAGCCGCTTATGAGTGTGTCGAAGCCCGCTGTACCGTCCTCCCCCTGGCGGCTCAAGCGCCTGCCCCTGGCGCTGTTGCTGGCGGGCAGTGCCAGTTGGTCGCCGAGCCAGGCCGCCGACACGCCCGCCCCGGTGCCCAAGGGCGAAAGCGCCAGCGGGCAACTGGAGACAGTCACCGTGACCGCCCGCCGCCGCACCGAAAGCGCCCAGGCAGTGCCCACGCCCATGAGCGTGATCGGCGGCCAGGCTCTGGAGAGCCAGCGGGTCTACCGGATCCAGGATTTGCAGCAACTGGTGCCCAGCGTCAACGTCGCCTACATGCATGCGCGCCAGTCCAGCGTGTCGATTCGCGGCCTGGGCAACAACCCGGCCAGCGATGGCCTGGAAGGCAGTGTCGGGTTGTATATCGACAACGTGTACCTCGGGCGCCCAGGCATGGCGGTGTTCGACCTGATGGACATCGAGCAGCTTGAGGTCTTGCGCGGCCCGCAAGGCACGCTGTTTGGCAAGAACACCACGGCCGGGGTGATCAATATCAGCACCCGCGCGCCGAGCTTCACCCCGGAGCGCAGCATCGAGACCTCGCTGGGCGAAGACGGTTATTTCCAGACCAAGGGCACGATTTCCGGGCCGCTCAACGATGAGCTGGCCGGGCGCTTTTCGGCCTATCGCACCCGCAGCGACGGCGATATCCAGAACCAATACAACGGCCACGACCTCAACGGCGGTTCACGCCAGGGCTTTCGCGGGCAACTGCTGTACAAGCCCAACGAGGCCTTCAACCTGCGCTGGATCGGCGACTACAACGAAGAAGACTCCAGCGCCGGCACCCGCGTGCTGTACAGCACCGGCCCGACCATCAATGGCACCAACCTCTACCAATCGCGGGCCGATGCGGCCGGGGCGACCCTGGTCAACGGCTCCCACCGCAAGGTCAACCTGGACAACGACCAGCGCGTCACAGTGTTCCAGGGTGGCACGTCCCTTGAGGCCAACTGGACCCTGCCCAGCGACTTCACCCTGACCTCGGTCAGCGCCTACCGCTGGTGGAATTTCACCCCGCGCAACGACGACGGCCTTAACGTGCCGGCCTCGTATAACGCTGGCGTATCGGTGGAAGATAAACAGTGGTCCCAGGAGTTTCGCCTGGCCTCGCCTACCGGTGGGTTCTTCGATTACGTGGTGGGCGCTTACTACTTTGGCTCCGACCTGGACAACAAATCCTTCGCTTACTACGGGCCCCAGGCCGATATCTGGAATGGCACGCCCGCGGGGGCCTTGAGCAATGTCAGCAGTGTCGGCAACGGGCATATCCGCACCGACAGTTTTGCCCTGTTTGCCCAGGGCACCTGGCACCTGACCGAACGCCTGGATTTCACCGCCGGCCTGCGCGGCACCTATGAAGAAAAAAGCGCCTCGGTCAGCCGCAACGCGCCGCAAGGTGGCGCAACGGTGACGGGCGCGGCAGCGACGGCACGCCGTGGCCGGGCCGGTGCCTACGACTCTGGCGATCTCAACCAGTACAGCACCAGCCCTTCTGGCCTGCTCAACCTCAGCTACCGCTTCAGCGATGACGTGCTCGGCTATGCGACCTTGTCCCACGGTGAGAAATCCGGCGGGGTCAACCTGACGGTGGGCTCTGCCCCGACCGCTGGCGCCGACTCGCTGTTGATCGGCACCGAGCGCGCCAACAACGCCGAGTTGGGCTTTAAGAGCACACTGTGGGACCGTCGCCTGCAACTCAACGCCAACCTGTTCTGGACCCAGGTCAACGGCTACCAGACCAATGCCTACGACTATGGCAACCGCGTGCAGTACCTGACCAACGCCGGCTCCGTGCGCTCGCGTGGGGTGGAGCTGGAAAGCACCCTGGTGCCGATCCGTGGCCTGACGTTGAACATCAACGGCTCGTTCAACGATGTGCGCTACCTGTCGTACAAAGATGCGCCATGCCCACCGGAAGTCAGCCTGCGCCCGGGTGCACCGGCCTCGTGCGACCTCAGTGGGCACCCGGTGGTGGGCGCCTCGAAATGGATTGCCAACGCCAACGGCGAATACAAGTGGAACCTGGATAACGGCTTGGAGCCCTACGTCACCGCCAGCTATGCCTACCGCTCCAAGGCGGTGGGCACGGTCGAGGATTCGGATTACGGGCAGATCCCCGGCTACGCGGTGGTCAACCTGTCCACCGGCCTGCGCGGCGACTTCCAGCAGGGTCAGTGGGACGTGTCGCTATGGCTGAAAAACGCCTTCGACAAGACCTACTACACCACCCTGTGGACAGGCGGCAACGGTGGCTATGAAGGGTTGCTGGGCACCCCGCGCACGCTGGGGGTGACCGGGCGCTACGACTTCTAGCCGGGGGCGGCGGCGCTGCGGTAGGTGGCCGGGCTGAAGACCCGGGTCACCACCAGCATTGCGATCACTGTCACGCTCAGCACCACCCAGGCGCTGACAAAGCTGCCAGTGAGTTCACGCAGCCAGCCGGTCATCCACGGCGATACGGCATTGATCAAAAAGCCCACGCCCTGCACGAAGGCCGCCAGTTGCCCGGCTTCCCGTGGGTCGCGGCGATGGTCCAGGGTCAACAGCAGGCTCAGGGCAAAACACGCCCTCAGGCCGAAGCCGATCAACGCCACCCACAGGTGCGGGTAGTGCAGCGGCGCCAGCAGCAGGCCGAGGTAGCCCACGGTCTGGGCCAGCAGGCTGATGGTCAGTAAGGGCCGGCGGTCGATACCGCGTTGCGCCAGCGCTGGCATCAACAGCGCGGCGATCACCTGGAAAATCGTCATGAACGCCAGCAGCGAGCCGCTGGGCAGCACGCCCCAACCCAGTTGCTGGTAGTACGCCGGCAGCCACGCCACCATGCTCATATACCCGCAGTTCACCAGGCCGAAATACAGCGCCAGCAACCAGGCGCGGCGGTTGCGCAGGCCCTGGAGCGGCGCCGTCACCTGCCGGTTCTTCGCCGCGCCCAACGGCAGCCACGCCCACAGCAGCAACGCGCCGAGCGCCGGCAGCAGCCAGATACCAAGGCCGGCCTGCCAGTGCTGGAAATGGCTGGCCACCAGGGGGCTGAGCAGCGCCGCCAAGCCACCGCCACCCATCAACGAGGCTGAATACACCCCCATCGCCAGTGGCACCCGGTGGTGGAACTGGCGCTTGATCATCGCCGGCACCAGCGCCTGGATCAGCGCCACCCCGGCGCCGCCCAGCAACGCCGTGGCCAGCAGTGCCGGTGCCTGGCCCAGCAGCCAGCGCACCAGGCACGCCAGCAGGATCATCAGCAAGCCCAGGGCAATCCCACGTCGCTCGCCCAGCTGCGCCTCGACACGGATGCCCACCAGCGCCACCAGCCCCATGCACACCACCGGCAGGCTGGTGAGCAAGGCACTGCTCTGGAAACTCAGGCCGGTGGCCAGGCGAATTTCCCCGAGCAACGGGCTGATCGAGCTGAGGATCGGCCGCAGGTTGAGGCCCAGCACCACCAGTAGGCCCCAGCCGGCGAGGGATTTATTCAGGGTCATGCAGGGTTTTCCATTGACGGTAAAGGGCTTGCATGGCCGGCACCGGCAAGTGCTCGACGGGCAGTTGCAGGGCGGTCAACGGCGCGTTGCAGATGGCGCTGATCGTCAGTCATGGAAAATCTCCCGTCTTGGTGAGCGCGGAGTATGGCTACCGACTGGGGTATTCTGAAATTAAATATAACCATGCCAGCCAGTGGCAAACACGATGGTAATGCCCATGTTCGATCCCGTGCTGTTGCGCAGTTTTATCGCCGTTGTCGATTGCGCGAATTTCACCCGCGCCGCCGAACGCCTGCACCTCACTCAATCCACGGTCAGCCAGCAATTGCGCCGCCTGGAGCAGGGTGTCGGCTGCCGCTTGCTCGACCGCGACCAGCGCCGGGTGGTGGCGACGGTCGAGGGTGAGCGCTTGCTGGCCTATGCACGGCGCATCCTGGCCCTGCACGAAGAAGCCGCCGATGTGCTGATCAACCAGCAGAGTGATGGCGTGCTGCGCCTGGGCGTGCCCGAGGACTTTGCCGCCGAGCGCTTGATGCCGCTGCTGTCGGCGTTTGTCGTGGCCTACCCACGGGTGCGCCTGGAGGTCACCAGCGGCCTGGGGCCGGCGCTGTTGCGCCAGTATCGCGGCGGTGAGTTCGATGTGTTGCTGGTCAAGCAGATGGGCGACAGCGACGACTGCCTGGCCTCCTGGCCCGAGCCGTTGTGCTGGGTCGACAGCCGCCACATGCCGGCCCTGGGCCGCGACCCATTGCCATTGGTGGCCTTCCCGGTGGGCGGCCTGTACCGCAATGAAATGCTCCAGCACCTGGAGGTCGGTGGCTGGCGCTGGCGCATTGGCTATTCCAGCGCGAGCCTGGCCAGTGTGTGTTCGGCGGTGGCGGCGGGGTTGGGCATCAGCCTGTTGCCTGCGCGGGTGGTGCAGGCCGGGCATGTGGTCTTGGGCGCCGACAGCGGTTTGCCCGCAGTGCAGGGCGTGCGGCTGGCGCTGTATGGGCGCCATGGGATGGGGGCGGCGGGGCAGGGCCTGCTGCGCCAGTTGTGGGATTTATGCGAGGCCAACCCACGCTGAGCCATGCCTTTGCGGAATATTTTGCATGCGCGCAAAGCATCCTGATGTTGCCCCTCGCCGCCAGGCCCCGTGGGGCGTGACGTTGGCCGATCCGTCGATTCTTCATATTCCTGTTTGGTCTATGTATAACTTTAAAGATTACTTTAAGAGATAAGCGTCTACCCCCGATGATTCAGCTCTCGACGGTCGCCCCACAGGCCCGTCGGTTTTTTCGCTGAAGACAGCAGGGAGTGAATCAATGGGCAATGTCCAGACCGCCGCCAGTGCACCTGAGGCGCTGTGGCGCCAGGCACCGAGTGGTGAGTTGGTCGACCTTGGCCGGCCGCACCGCGCGCCCTTGGGGCAGTTGCGTTTGCAGAAAACCCCCAAGGGGATCTTGAGCCGCCGTGAAGGCCTGTTATTGGGCCTGTTGGCGCTGGCGCTGCATGGCGCGGTGATCTACTGGGTCAGCCAGAAACCGCTGCCGCTGCTGCCGATTGTGCCGCCGGAAATTCCACCGATGACCATCGAGTTTTCCCAGCCGGCGCCGCCGGTGGTGGAGCCGCCGCCGCCCGTACCGCCGCCGCCTGCGGTTGTGGAACCACCGCCACCGGTCGTGGATGAGTTGGCCGCCAAGCCGGCGCCACCCAAGCCGATCCCAAAACCCAAGCCCAAACCTGTGCCCAAGCCCGAACCCAAGCCGGCGCCCAACGCCGTTGAACAGCCGCCTGCGCCACCCCAGCCGGCACCGCCAGCCCCACCAGCGCCGGCACCGGTGACGCCTGCTTCGGCCAACGCCGCGTACCTGAAGAACCCGGCGCCCGAGTACCCGTCACTGGCCCAGCGCCGTGGCTGGGAAGGCACGGTGTTGTTGCGCGTGCAGGTATTGGCCAGCGGCAAGCCCGGTGAAATCCAGGTGCAGAAGAGTAGCGGTCGCCAGCCACTCGACGACGCCGCACTCAGCGCCGTGAAGCGCTGGAGCTTCGTGCCCGCCAAGCAGGGCGACGTGGCCCAGGATGGCTGGGTCAGCGTACCCATCGATTTCAAGATTCATTGAGCCTTTGCTCGACACTCTATCGCTTACACCGAGGACCGCATCATGACGTTACTGGCATCTCCACTTGAATCCATCGAAAGCGCGGTGATCTGGCTGCTGGTGGTGTTTTCCGTCGCCACCTGGGGCCTGGCCCTGCTCAAGGGCGTGCAGTTCGGCCGCCTCAAGGCCCAGGATCGCACGTTCCACAAACAGTTCTGGGCGGCGTCGAGCCTTGATTCGGCCGCCGAACTGAGCGAAACCCACCCCGGCGCCGCCGCCCGCGTGGCCCAGGCCGGTTATGCCGCGATCCAGGTCGGTGATGCGCCGCACGCTGCTGACTTGAGCCAGGCGATCAACCACCAGGACCGCCTCGAACGTGCCCTGCGCCAGCAGATCGTGCGTGAGCGGCGCTCCCTGGAAACCGGCCTGGCCGTGGTTGCGAGTATCGGCAGCACCTCGCCCTTTATCGGCCTGTTCGGCACGGTGTGGGGGATCATGGAAGCCTTGAAAGGCATCAGCGCCGCCGGCTCCGCCAGCCTCGAAACCGTGGCCGGCCCCATCGGCGCGGCGCTGGTCGCGACCGGTGTGGGGATCGCCGTCGCCGTACCGGCGGTGCTGGTCTACAACTACTTCCTACGCCGCCTGAAACTGACGGCTGCCGATCTGGATGACTTCGCCCATGACTTCTACAGCCTGGCGCAGAAAAACTCATTCCGCGTGCTGGTCCACCCGACGCTGCACAAAAACGCCGCCCAGGGCAGCGCGCAAAAAGTGAAGGAGGCGTCCTGATATGGCCTTCTCCACCCAAGACAGCGACGAGGTACTCAGTGAGATCAACGTCACGCCCCTGGTGGACGTGATGCTGGTCCTGCTGGTGGTGTTTATCGTCACCGCCCCGCTGCTGACCAACGCGATCCCGATCAACCTGCCCAAGACCGAAGCCGTGGCCCCGGTGGAGCAGAAAGACCCGCTGGTGGTGAGCATCGACGGCGCCGGCAAAGTGTTTATCAACAAGGATGAAATCCAGCCGGACCTGCTGGAATTCAACCTGCAGGCCGCCAAGGCCAAGGACCCCCAGGTGCGGGTGCAACTGCAAGCGGATGACGGCGTGAACTATGGCGAAGTGGCGCGGGCCATGGCGTCGATTGAGCGAGCGGGAATTACCAAGCTGTCGGTGATTACTGCGCGTTAGTGTCAACAGCCTCGACAATTTTTGGGCCGTCTCCTTGGCAGGGTGCGGCCTTTTTTTTGCCTGGGATTTAAGCCTCACGCCCAACTCCATATGGAATTGGGTTTGTGTGGGAGCGGGCTTGCCCTAATGCCGATCAGTTAAGCGCAGATCCCCTGTGGGAGCGGGCTTGCTCGCGATAGCGGCGGGTCAGTTAATGCAACTCTGACTGACACACCGTCATCGCGAGCAAGCCCGCTCCCACATTTGATCTTCGTTGCTTTGAGCATTGCGTTCACTTAACTGAACGGCATTAGGGCAAGCCCGCTCCCACATTTTGATCTTCATTAATTTGGTTTTTTGGTTATTAATAAATAGCTTCTTATTCCTTAACGAATATATGCCCCATCCCTATACTGGTCAGCAACGTTAAACGCTGCAGGAGGGCACACCCATGCACAGCGAGTTGATCCGTTACCTGATCGTGCCGGGCTGGCAAGGATCGCCAGAAGATCATTGGCAAACCCATTGGCAGAACAGCCTGCCCAACAGCGCCCGCGTGGAGCAAGCCGACTGGTTGACCCCGCGCCGCGAAGACTGGGTGGCAGCCTTGGCTGAAGCTATTGCGGCCGACAGCACCCCGGTGATCCTGATCGCCCACAGCCTGGGCTGCATCACCGTGGCGCACTGGGCGGCCAGCGCGCCGTTGCAGTTCCTGCGCCAGGTGCGCGGGGCCTTGCTGGTGGCCCCGGCAGACGTCGAGCGCCCGGCGTGTGCGCCGGCGTTGCGCAACTTTGCGCCGATTCCCCGCGACCTGTTGCCGTTTCCCAGCCAGGTCGTCAGCTCCGACAACGACAGTGCGATCAGCGCCCCGCGGGCCCTGGAACTGGCGCGTAACTGGGGGGCTGAAGCCGGGGTTCTCGCAGGCGCCGGGCATATCAACGTGAAGTCCGGCCACCGACGTTGGGAGCAGGGTTTCGCCTACCTCTATCGCCTGCAAAACCGTCTGGAGCATCACTCCCGGCGCCGCGCCTAATACCTTTTCAACGCCCCGTCCCTTGAGTGGAATTGGGGCGGGAGCCTGCCATGAGCCTGCATGAAACCTTCGGCCAGCCATTGCTGACCTTCCCCGACGCCGAAAAAAGCCCCCTGAGCATCCGTGCCAAGGCGCTGGTGTTTGTCGACCCCCGCTCCCGGCAACTGCGCGAAGACCTCGAAAGCCTGGCCCCGCGCGCCTTGCCCGTATTGATTCGCGGCGAAACCGGCAGCGGCAAGGAGTTGCTGGCGCGCCATATCCATCGTGGCAGTGACCGCAGCGGCCTGTTTGTGTCGGTCAACTGCGGTGCGATCAGCCCCACTTATGCCGATGCCGAACTGTTCGGCTATGCCGCCGGCAGCCACAGCGGCGCGGCCAGCAGCCGGGCCGGTTGGTTTGGCTCGGCCAACGGCGGCACCTTGTACCTCGATGAGATCGGCGACTTGCCGTTGCCGATCCAGATCAAGCTGCTCGCCGCCCTGGAAAACCATGAAGTCACCCGCGTCGGCGCCCATCAGCCGAGCCCGGTGGATGTGCGCCTGGTGGCCGCCACCAGCATCGACCTGGCCCAGGCCGTGGCCGTGGGTAAATTCCACGAGCGCCTGTTCCATTACCTCAACGAAGGCCAGTTGGAACTGCCGGCGCTGCGCGAACGGGTGGGCGACATCCTGTCTTTGGCCGAGTACTTCCTGGGCATCTACAGCCAGCGTCTGGGCCTGCCGGTGCCGTTGATCAGCGAGGAGGCGCAGCGGCTGCTGGAGCAACACAGTTGGCCGGGCAATACGCGGGAGCTGGAGAACGTGATCCACTTTGCGCTGTTGGTCAGCAGTGGTGATGAGATCCTGCCGGAGCACTTGAACCTGCCGGTGGCGTCGGTGGTGCAGATCGCGCACCAGGCGCGGCAGATCCTGAGCAGTGGCAACGAAGTCGAACGCGCAGCGTTGACGCGTCTGTTTCAGGGCTTGGGCGCTGTATGAGCAAAATGGAATATCAAAGTGAATAAAAGGTATTGTTCGGGAATAAAAAATATCGGTATTGTCCCTTTTACGCCGCGATGGCACATCGCTGGCACCCCCATAAGAAAGCGGCCGTCACCGACGACCCGGATTTTCGATTAAGGACACTGCATGAAAAAGGTTCTGTTGTTCACCGCCCTGGCGGCGGCCCTGACTGCCGGTATCGCTCAAGCCAACGAAAAACTGGTGATCGCGGCCACGCCGGTGCCCCACGCCGAGATCCTTGAGCTGATCAAGCCGACCCTGGCCAAAGAAGGCGTGGACCTGGAAATCAAGGTCTTCACCGACTATGTGCAGCCGAACGTGCAAGTGGCCGAGAAGCGCCTGGATGCCAACTACTTCCAGACCCTGCCGTACCTGGAAAACTTCAACAAGGGTAAAGGCACCAACCTGGTCACCGTGGTTGGTGTGCACGTTGAACCGTTTGGCGGCTACTCGAAAAAGATCAAGAAAATCGAAGACCTGAAAGATGGCGCCACCGTTGCCATCCCTAACGAAGGCTCCAACAGCGGCCGCGCCCTGTTGCTGCTGCAAAAGGCCGGTGTGATCACCCTCAAAGACCCGAAAAACGCCCTGGCCACACCAAAAGACATCGCCAGCAACCCGAAGAACCTGAAGTTCAAGGAACTGGAGTCGGCCTTGCTGCCACGCGTCCTCGACCAGGTTGACCTGGACCTGATCAACACCAACTACGCCCTGGAAGCCGGCCTCAACCCGGCCAAGGATGCGCTGATCATTGAAGCGTCCGATTCGCCGTACGTGAACTTCCTGGTGGCCCGTCCAGACAACAAAGACAGCGCCGCCATCCAGAAACTGTCCAAGGCCCTGACCAGCCCTGAAGTCAAAGCCTTCATCGAGCAGAAGTACAAAGGCGCGGTGGTGCCGGCGTTCTGATTTGCCAAACCCCCTTCAAGAAATGTGGGAGCTGAGCTTGTGTGGGAGCTGGCTTGCCTGCGATAGCATCACCTTAGTGTCACTGACACACCGAGGTGCCTGCATCGCGGGCAAGCCCGGCTCCCACACAAGCCTGCTCCCACATTGGGTTGGTGTTATGCCTATTAATCCCGGCTGTTGATCGCCCGCCGCAACGCCACCAGCCATTTCACCAAGTCCTGCGGATCAATCGGTTTCGCCTCATTCATCTGTCATTCCCTCGTTGGTTAAATGGCCCTCAGTCTGGCCACGCGCTGTCCTTCCTTGTTGTTCAGCGCTGAAAAAAGACCCTTCCTACGCACCCCAGAACAATAGCTGTCACCTGCGATCCCTGCGAATCCAGAGGTTAGTTTTTTGGGTGATATCAATATGCTATTTAGGTATTTAAATTTTTGTTTTTATACCTTTAAAGTCAGCGCTTGCCGGCGTTACCCACGCTGGACCGGACTGCGTTTACGCCGCATTACCCCTGCGGCGCCCAGGACTTGAAATGACTTTTGACTACGCGTTTATCCTCAGCACCCTGCCGGCGTTTCTCAAGGCCGTGGGGGTAACCCTGCAAGTGGGCTTGATCGCCATCGGCACCTCGCTG
The DNA here is from genome assembly GCF_001983165.1 of Pseudomonas gessardii. Taxonomy (GTDB): domain Bacteria; phylum Pseudomonadota; class Gammaproteobacteria; order Pseudomonadales; family Pseudomonadaceae; genus Aquipseudomonas; species Aquipseudomonas gessardii. The sequence continues at coordinate 122,188 of NZ_MNPU01000007.1, forward strand.
CTGGTGGCGCTGGTCAACTCGGCCCTGCTGGTGTTTCGCACGCCTTACCTGTCGCGCCTGGTGGCGCTGTATGTGGAGCTGGCGCGCAACACGCCGCTGCTGATCCAGCTGTTTTTCGTGTACTTCGCCTTGCCGGCCCTGGGCTTGAATATTTCCGGGTTCTGGGCGGCGATCATCACCATGACCTTTTTGGGCGGCGCCTACCTCACCGAAGTGCTGCGCGCCGGTGTGGAAGCGGTGCCGCTGGCGCAGATCGAGTCGGGCAAGTCCATCGGCCTGTCCGACTGGCAGTTGCTGCGCCATGTGATCCTGCCCCAGGCCGGGATCCTCAGCCTGCCGGCGCTGTTCGCCAATTTCATTTTCCTGCTCAAGGAAACCACCGTGGTGTCGGCGGTGGCGGTGCCAGAGATTCTCTACACCACCAAAAGCTACATCGCCCTGTACTACAAGACTTACGAAATGCTCGCCGTGCTCACGCTGATTTGCGTGCTGTTGTTCTTGCCGCTGTCGCTGCTGCTCAGCCGCCTGGAAAGGAGGCTCCAGCATGGCCAGTTCGGGTCTTGAATTGTTATGGGTGTCGTTGCCGCAACTGGGCAAGGGCGCTGCACAAACCCTGTCGATTTCGTTTTTGAGCATCGCCTTCAGCACCATTGGCGGGGTGGTGTATGGGGTGCTGCGCACCTTGAATGTGCGCGCGATCAACCTGCTGTTGCGCATTTACCTGGAATTGTTCCGCGCGATTCCGGTGCTGGTGTGGCTGTACCTGCTGTTTTTTGGCCTGCCGATTTTTACCGGCCTGAGCATTCCCAGTTTTTGGTGCGCGGTGCTGGTGCTGTCGCTGTGGGGCGCCAGTGAAGTGGGCGAAGTGGTGCGCGGCGCGTTGCATTCGCTGCCGCGCGGGCAGCGGGAGGCGGGGCTGTCGATTGGCTTGTCGGCGCCGCAGCTCTACGGCTACGTGCTGCTGCCCCAGGCGCTCAAACGCATGACGCCGCCGACCATCAACGTCTACACGCGGATCATCAAGACCAGCTCCCTGGCGGTGCTGATCGGTGTGGTGGACGTGATCAAGGTCGGCCAGCAAATCATCGAGCGCACCTATGAGTCGGTGTTGATCTACGGCGCGCTGTTCCTGTTTTTCTTCTTTATCTGCTACCCGTTGTCGGCCGCCTCCAAGGTGCTGGAACGGCGCTGGGCCCAAGCATGAGCGCATTGATCGAGTTTCAGGGTTTCAATAAATTCTTCGGCGCACAGCAGGTGCTCAATGGCATCGACCTGAGGGTGCAAAGCGGTGAAGTGCTGGTGATCCTCGGCCCCAGCGGCTGCGGTAAAAGCACCTTGCTGCGTTGCCTCAACGGCCTGGAAGTGGCCCACAGCGGCAGCCTGCGCTTTGCCGGCAAACAGCTGCTGGATCCACACACCGACTGGCGCCAGGTGCGCCAGGACGTGGGCATGGTGTTCCAGAGTTACCACCTGTTCCCCCATATGAGCGTGCTCGACAACATCCTGCTGGGCCCGCTGAAAGTGCAAAAGCGCGAGCCCCGCGAAGCCCGCGAGCAGGCGCAAAAACTGCTGGAGCGGGTGGGGCTCGCCGACAAGCGCGATGCCTTCCCGCGCCAGCTCTCGGGCGGCCAGCAGCAACGCATCGCCATCGTCCGTTCGCTGTGCATGAACCCCCAGGTCATGCTGTTTGACGAAGTCACCGCCGCCCTCGACCCGGAAATGGTCAAGGAAGTGCTGGAGGTGATCCAGGACCTGGCCCGCGATGGCATGACCCTGCTGATTGTCACCCACGAAATGGCCTTCGCCCGCGCCGTCGCCGACCGCGTGGTGTTTATGGAGGCGGGCCGCATCCTCGAACACAACACCCCAGAGGCCTTCTTTACGAACCCGCAGACCGCACGCGCGCAGCAGTTCCTCGAGAAATTCTCGTTTGTTTCAACACTGCCCAAGAAAATCAAGGAACTGGAGCTGATATGAAAAAGTTACTGCTGCCACTGTTTGCCGTCGCCTTACTGGCCGGCTGCGATAAGAAGGCCGAAGAGCCTGTAAAACCTGCGGCTGTCAGCTACATCGACAAGATCAAGGCCCGCGACAAGCTGATCGTCGGCGTGTTTACCGACAAACCGCCGTTTGGCTTTGTCGATGAAGCCGGGCGCTACGTGGGCTTTGATACCGATATCGGCCGCCGGTTTGCCAAGGACCTGCTGGGCGACGAGAACAAGGTCGAGTTCGTGGCCGTGGAGCCGGCCAGCCGTATCCCGTTTTTGCAGAGCGACAAGGTTGACCTGATCCTCGCCAATATGACCGTGACCCCGGAGCGCAAGGAAGCGGTGGAGTTCACCAACCCCAACCTGAAAGTCGCGGTCCAGGCCCTGGTGCCTAATGACAGCACGGTGAAAAGCCTCGACGACCTGGCGACCCGCACCACCATCGTCACCACCGGCACCACGGCTGATATCTGGCTGACCAAGAACCACCCGGACTGGAAACTGCTCAAGTTCGAGAAAAACTCCGAGTCGCTGCAAGCCCTCTCGGCTGGGCGTGGCGATGCCTATGCGCAAGATAACCTGGTGCTGTTCAGCTGGGCCAAACAGAACCCGGGCTATCGCGTGCTGGAAGAGAAACTGGGCGACGAAGCGCCGATTGCACCGGCGGTGAAGAAGGGCAATATCGAACTGCGCGACTGGGTGAATGCCGAGTTGGCCAAGTTGGGTGAAGAGCAGTTCTTGCTCAAGCTGTATGACCAGTACGTGCGCAAAGAACTGAGCGATGAGACCAAGCCTGAGAGTGTGATTGTTGAAGGGGGTAAGTGGCAGGGTTGATCCCCTGCCTCTGTGTTGTTTGATCTACCGCCATCGCGAGCAAGCCCGCTCCCACATTTGATTTGTGAATACATTCAAATGTGGGAGCGGGCTTGCTCGCGATGGCGGCAGTACAGGCGCCGCTTACTGAGGCCAATGCCACGCCGGCTCATCCAACACCCGCTGCCCCACAATCTGCGTCTGGCCCATCACCTTCTCCAGCACAATCGAATGGCATCCCTCGTCCTGCTGCAACGCCGCGATCAAGCGGCTGGCATGGGACACCACCCACACCTGGCATTGCTTGGATGCCTGGATGATCAGGCGCGCCAAGGCCGGCAACAGGTCCGGGTGCAGGCTGGTTTCCGGTTCGTTGAGGACCATCATCGTCGGCGGGCGTGGGGTCAGCAGCGCGGCGATCAGCAGTAGGTAGCGCAAGGTGCCGTCCGAGAGTTCCGCCGCCGACAGTGGGCGCAGTAAGCCTTCCTGATAGAACTCAATGGCGAAACGCCCACCCTGCAACGGCTCGATATGCAAACGCGCGCCGGGAAATGCATCGCTCACCGCCTGCTGCAAGGCCTCGGGGTCGCCGATTTCGCGGATGGTCTGCAACGCGGCTGCCAGGTCGCGGCCATCGTGATGCAACACCGGCGTGCGCGTACCCAGTTGCGGTAGGCGCACCGGTGCATCGGCGTCGCTGCGAAAGTGATCGTAGAAGCGCCAGCCGCGAATGCTTTCGCGCAGTGTCAGGACTTCCGGCGAGCCGCGCAGGCTGCCGACCTGATCGAACAGGCTGTGGTAGTTGGGCGTGTGCTGGGCCAGCACCTCCCAGGCCCGTCCGTCGCGGGCGCGTACCATCGGCCCGGAGCGCTGCACCAGCAGGCTGGCCGGGCGATAGACGTGGCCGGCCCAGATGCATTCTTTTTTGATCTCGGGGTCCAGGGAAAAATACGACTCGCTGGGTTCTGGCAGGCCGAGGGAGATCGCATAGCTGAAATCCTCCCCGGCAAACCCCAGGCGCAAGCGCTTGGCGCCGCTGCGTACGCTCGGTTCCACCGGCACCTCGCCGTTGTGCATGCGCCGGCTGATGCTTTCGGGGCCGGCCCAGAAGGTCGAATCCAGGCCGCCTTCGCGGGCCAGGGCATTGATCACCCCGCCCTGGGCGGTTTCTGCCAACAGGCGCAAGGCACGGTACAGGTTGGATTTGCCGCTGCCATTGGGGCCGGTGATCAGGTTCAGCCGATCCAGCGGCACTACCAATTTATTGATCGAGCGGTAATTGGCCACCGCTAAGGTCTTAAGCATCGAGGGCGTTCCGGGCCGGCATGGAGCCACATCTTATCGTGTAGAAGAACACCACCGCAGGCCTGCAAATCACTTAGGCGAAGGCGGAACCCTGAACTAAGCTCACAGTCGCATACACACTGGCACGTCAGTATCACGCGAAAGGAGCCTGCATGGGCGGTCCCACCTCAACAGTTATTTGTGGCGTAGCCCTGCTGGCATTGCTCAGCGGCTGTGGCCAGGAAAAACCTGAGCCCAAGGCCCACTCCAGGGTGTTTGTGCAAACCGTGCAACCGGTCGATTTTGCCGCGGCGGTGACCCTGACCGGGGATATCCAGGCGCGGGTGCAGACCGATTTGTCGTTTCGCGTGGGCGGTAAGATTATCCAGCGCATGGTCGATGTGGGTGACCGTGTGACGGCCCGGCAAGTGCTGGCCAGGCTCGATCCCAAGGATTTGCAGACCAATGTGGATTCCGCCCAGGCCCAGGTAGTGGCGGAACAGGCGCGGGTCAAACAGACGGCGGCGGCCTTTGTGCGCCAGGAAAAACTCCTGCCCAAGGGCTACACCAGCCGCAGCGAATACGACGCCGCCCAGGCCGCGCTGCGCAGCAGCCAAAGCGCCCTGGCGGCGGCACAGGCGCAGTTGGCCAATGCCCGCGAGCAACTGGGCTACACCGCGTTGATCGCCGAGGCGCCGGGGGTGATTACCGCGCGCCAGGCCGAAGTCGGCCAGGTGGTGCAGGCCACCGTGCCGATTTTCAGCCTGGCCCGCGACGGCGAGCGCGATGCAGTGTTCAACGTCTACGAATCGCTGCTGGCGGAGCCACCGCCGGATGTGCCAATCACCGTCAGCCTGCTGGACAACCCGAGCATCAAGGCCGTGGGCCGAGTGCGTGAAGTGACCCCGGCCGTTGCCGCCAGCAGCGGCACGGTGCAGGTGAAGATCGCCCTGGAGGCCTTGCCCAAGGGCATGCAACTGGGCTCGGTGGTCAGCGCCACCGCCAACGGGCAAGCCAGGGCCAGCATCGAACTGCCCTGGGCGGCACTGACCAAAGACCTCAGCGAGCCTGCCGTATGGCTGGTGGACGATGACGGCAAGGCGCAATTGCACAAGGTCACTGTCGCGCGCTACCTGACCGGCAAAGTGATCATCAGTGACGGCCTCAAAGGCGGCGAAAAAGTCGTAGTGGCCGGTGGGCAATTGCTGCACCCGGGCATGGTGGTGGAGATCGCCCAGGCGCCGGACCCGGCCCAGGCCAAGGGGGTGCAGCCATGAAGCGCCTGACGCTGCTCCTCGCCAGCAGCCTGTTGTTGATCGCCTGTTCCAAGGAAGAACCGGCGCCGGACCCCGTGCGCCCGGTGCTCTCGGTCGAGGTGAAAGCCGAAGACCAGGCCCACCTCGGGCGTTTTGCCGGCAGCATCCAGGCGCGCTATGAAAGCAACCTGGGCTTCCGGGTGCCAGGGCGTATTGCGCGGCGCGCGGTGGATGTGGGCGCCGAAGTTGACAAGGGCGCCTTGCTGGCCGTGCTCGATCCCACCGACCAGCAGAACCAGCTGCGCGCGGCCCAAGGCGACCTGGCGCGGATCCAGGCGCAATTTATCAATGCCCAGGCCAATGCGCGCCGCCAGCAGGAACTGTTCAACCGTGGCGTCGGCGCCCAGGCGCAACTGGACATTGCCCAGACCGACCTGAAAACCACCCAGGCTTCCCTCGACCAGGCCAAGGCCTCGGTGGACCAGGCCAGGGACCAGCTCAACTACGTCGAGTTGCGCACCGACCATGGCGGCATCGTCACCGCCTGGAATGCCGAAGCCGGCCAGGTGGTCAGTGCCGGCCAGCAAGTGGTGACGCTGGCCCGCCCGGATATCAAGGAAGCGGTGATCGACCTGCCTGCCGGCCTCGCCGAGCGCCTGCCGGCCGATGTGGTGTTCCTGGTGGCCAGCCAGCTGGACCCCAGCGTCAACACCACCGCCACCGTGCGCGAGATCGAACCCCAGGCTCAAAGCGCGACCCGCACCCGTCGCGCACGCCTGACCCTGGCCCAGACACCCCCGGCGTTCCGCCTGGGCACGGCGATCAGCGTGACCTTGAGCTCGACCATCGCCCCGCGCATCGAACTGCCTGCCAGTGCGGTGCAGGATGTCGAGGGCAAGACCCGTATCTGGGTCGTCGATAGACAACAACAGAGCGTGCAGCCCCGTGATGTGACCCTGGTCAGCCGCGACGCCAGCCATGTCGTGCTCAGCGGCGGCGTGCAGCCTGGCGAGCGTGTGGTCAGCGCCGGGGTCAACAGCCTCAAACCCGGACAAAAAGTCAAAACCGACGAGGACAGCCCGCGATGAAAGGGAGCTTCAACTTATCCGACTGGGCGCTCAAGCATCAGTCCTTCGTCTGGTACCTGATGTTCGTCGCGCTGTTGATGGGCGTGTTTTCCTACATGAACCTGGGGCGCGAGGAAGATCCGTCCTTCACCATCAAGACCATGGTGATCCAGACCCGCTGGCCGGGCGCGACCCAGGAAGAAACCCTTAAGCAGGTCACCGACCGCATCGAGAAAAAGCTCGAAGAGCTGGACTCCCTGGACTATGTGAAAAGCTACACCCGGCCCGGAGAATCCACGGTTTTTGTGTTCCTCAAGGACACCACCAGCGCCAAGGCGATCCCCGAGATCTGGTACCAGGTGCGCAAGAAGATCGACGATATCCGCGGCACCTTCCCCCAGGGCTTGCAGGGGCCGTCGTTCAACGACGAGTTCGGTGATGTGTTTGGCTCGGTGTATGCCTTTACCGCCGATGGCATGTCGATGCGCCAGTTGCGTGATTACGTCGAACAGGTGCGCGCCGAGATCCGGGCGGTGCCGGGGCTGGGCAAGGTCGAGATGATCGGCCAGCAGGACGAAGTGATTTACCTGAATTTTTCCACGCGCAAACTGGCTGCCCTGGGGATTGACCAGCGCCAAGTGGTGCAGAGCCTGCAATCGCAGAACGCGGTGACCCCGGCCGGGGTGATCGAGGCCGGGCCGGAGCGGATTTCGGTGCGCACCTCGGGGCAATTTGCCTCGGAAAAGGATTTGGCCGACGTCAACCTGCGGCTCAATGACCGCTTCTATCGCCTGGCAGATATCGCTGATATCAGCCGTGGTTATGTGGACCCGGCGCGGCCGCTGTTTCGTTTTAACGGCCAGCCAGCCATTGGCCTGGCCATTGCCATGCAGAAGGGCGGCAATATCCAGGAATTCGGCAAGGCCCTGCACCAGCGTATGGACGAGCTGACGGCCGACCTGCCGGTGGGCATCGGCGTGCACAAGGTGTCGGACCAGGCTGAAGTGGTGGAAGAGGCCGTCGGCGGCTTCACCAGTGCGCTGTTCGAAGCGGTGATCATCGTGCTGGTGGTGAGCTTTATCAGCCTGGGCCTGCGCGCCGGGCTGGTGGTGGCGTGCTCGATCCCGCTGGTGCTGGCGCTGGTGTTTGTGTTCATGGAATACAGCGGCATCACCATGCAGCGGGTGTCGTTGGGCGCGTTGATCATCGCCCTCGGCTTGCTGGTGGATGACGCGATGATCACCGTGGAAATGATGATTACACGCCTGGAAAAAGGCGAGACCCTGGAGCAGGCGGCGACTTTTGCCTACACCTCCACCGCATTCCCGATGCTCACCGGCACCCTGGTGACCGTGGCCGGGTTTGTGCCGATTGGCCTCAACGCCAGCTCGGCGGGCGAGTACACCTTCACCCTGTTTGCAGTGATTGCCGTGGCGATGCTGGTGTCGTGGGTGGTGGCTGTGTTGTTTGCGCCGGTGATCGGCGTGCATATCCTCAGCAGCAAGGTCAAACCCCACAGTGACGAGCCGGGGCGGGTCGGGCGGGTGTTCAATGCCGGCATGCTGTGGGCCATGCGCAACCGCTGGTGGGCGATTGGCCTGACGGTGCTGCTGTTTGCGGCGTCGGTGTTCTCCATGCAGTTTGTGCAGAACCAGTTTTTCCCGTCGTCGGACCGCCCGGAGATCCTCGTCGACCTCAACCTGCCGCAAAACGCCTCGATCAATGAAACCCGCAAGGCCGTGGACCGCCTGGAAGCGATCATCAAGGACGACCCGGATATCGCACGCTGGAGCACCTACATCGGCCAGGGCGCGATCCGTTTCTACCTGCCCCTGGACCAGCAACTGGAGAACCCGTACTACGCGCAGTTGGTGATCGTCAGCAAGGGCGTGGAAGAGCGCGGCGCGCTGATCGAGCGCCTGCAACAGCGCTTGCGCGATGACTTCGTGGGTGTCGGCAGTTTTGTCCAACCCCTGGAAATGGGCCCGCCGGTCGGGCGGCCGATCCAGTACCGGGTGTCTGGCAAAGACATCGACCAGGTGCGCAAGCACGCGATCGAGCTGGCGACGTTGCTGGATAAAAACACGCACCTGGGCGAGATCATCTACGACTGGAACGAGCCGGGCAAAGTGCTGCGGATCGATATCGCCCAGGACAAGGCGCGCCAGCTCGGGCTGTCGTCCGAAGACGTGGCGCAATTGATGAACAGCGTGGTCAGCGGCGCGGCCGTGACCCAGGTGCACGACGATATCTACCTGATCAACGTGGTCGGCCGCGCCGAAGATGCCGAGCGCGGCACCCCGGAAACCCTGCAGAACCTGCAGATCGTCACCCCCAGCGGCACCTCGATCCCGCTACTGGCCTTTGCCACCGTGCGTTACGAGTTGGAGCAGCCGCTAGTGTGGCGTCGCGACCGCAAGCCGACCATCACCATCAAGGCCGCCGTGCGCGACGAGATGCAGCCGACCGACCTGGTCAAGCAGCTCAAGCCTGAGATCGACAAGTTCAGCGCCGGCTTGCCGGTGGGCTACAAGGTCGCTACCGGCGGCACCGTGGAAGAAAGCGGCAAGGCCCAGGGCCCGATTGCCAGTGTGGTGCCGTTGATGCTGTTCTTGATGGCGACCTTCCTGATGATCCAGTTGCACAGCGTGCAGAAGATGTTCCTGGTGGCCAGCGTGGCCCCGCTGGGCCTGATTGGCGTGGTGCTGGCGCTGATTCCCACGGGCACGCCCATGGGCTTTGTGGCGATCCTGGGGATCCTGGCGCTGATCGGCATCATCATCCGCAACTCAGTGATTCTGGTGACGCAGATCGATGCCTACGAGCAGGAAGGTTACACGCCGTGGGACGCAGTGGTGCAGGCCACCGAACACCGGCGCCGGCCGATCCTGCTGACGGCGGCCGCCGCCAGCCTGGGCATGATCCCCATTGCCCGGGAAGTGTTCTGGGGGCCGATGGCCTACGCGATGATCGGCGGCATCATCATCGCCACCTTGCTGACACTGCTGTTTTTGCCGGCGCTGTATGTGGCCTGGTACAAAATCCGCGAGCCCAAGCACAGCTGAACATGGTCCCATCACACAAGCCTCGTAGCGGCGACGGGCTTGGTGTGGTGGGAAACGTCTCTAAATTCCCCGCGCGTGCCTTCCTGGTAACGAATTGTTTTACCCTCGCCCTTTCGTTCCCGTGAAGGCCTGCGCCATGACCCTTTGCCTACGCCGTGCCTGGCTGGCCTGCGTGCTCCTGCTCTCGCCCCTGGCCGTGGCCGGCACCGTGCTGGAAAACCCCCAGTGGCGCATCGAACTTGATGCGGCGACCCTGGCCATGCGCGTGACCCCTGCCGGCCGCGAGCCGGTGCAGGCCTCCAGCGGCGTGGCGGCCCATACGGTCAGCCAGTTGCAACAGTCCACTCAACACGCCAACTGGCAATGGGATAAAGGCGCCTACCGCCTGAGTGCCACCCTGGAGCAGCGCGACCTGGTCCTGACCATCACCGCCCGCGAGGCCGGCGAGTTGGAGATTATCCGCCAGCCTGCCAGCGCCATGGGCAAGGGCTTGATCTGGCCGCTCGCCGAGGGGCATTACATCCCCGCCGGCAATCGCCTCTGGCAAGACTTCCTGCTGGAGTATGGCGATATGAACAGCACCCAGGACCTCAGCCTGCCGTTATGGGGCGTCGATCACGAACGCTTCACCCTCAACTGGCTGCTGACCAACCCGTATAACAACCGCTTGCAGTGGCAGGCCGAGGGCCCGCGCCTGGGCTTGTCGCTACGCCATGAATTCACCGCCCTGGACCCCAGCGCACCGATGACCCTGCGCCTGAACCTGGGCGAGGCCGACATGCTGGCCGGTGCCAAACGCTACCGCCAGTGGCTGGTGGAGCAGGGGCTCTATGAGCCGCTGGCAGACAAACTGCAACGCCTGCCGGCCGGCGAAAAGCTGTTGGGGGCCAGCCATGTGTACCTGTGGGGCAATGACCTGCTGGGCCTTGGCGATGTGAGCGATTGGGCACAGTTGCGCACATTGCTGCGTGCGCCTGAGGGGTTGGGCGCGCAACTCAATGACCTGCTGGACCCTGAAGCGGCGCAGGTGGTGCAAGCCCCCCAGCCGTTCCTGGATCGCTACCAGCAAGCCGTGCTGCTCAGAGGGCTCAACGCGGCACTTAACAAAAAGGCGCGCCAGGCTTGGCAAGCCAGGGCCGAGCCCGATATGCACGCGCTCGTCGAAGGCTATGCTGCGGTCCGTCAGGCCTTGGCGGTGGCGTTTGCCAGCGCCTTGAGCACAGCCCCTGAAACCTGGGGCAGCACATTGTCCGCCACAACCCTAAAGACGCTGGAGGACAGTGGCCTGCAACGCCTGCTGCTGACCCTGGGCGAAGGCTGGGAGGGTGGGCTGTGGCACCCCGAGGCCGTGCGCGCAGGCGTCGAGGCCGGGTATTTGATGGCCCCTTACGACGCCTATCAAACCGCCCTGTCAGACACCGAAAACCCCGACTGGATCACCGCCCACCTGGGCAGCCGTGCCTATCGCGACTGCTCGATCATGTTAAAGAACGGCCAGCTCAAGACCGGCTTCCAGAAGTCCGGGCACTACACCGACCCGCGCTGCGTACGCCCGCTGCTACAGGCGCGGGTGACGGCGGTGCAGGCCAGGGCCGGGTTCAATGCCTGGTTTCTCGATGCCTACGCCACCGGCATGCTGTTTGACAGCTATCGCTCGGTACTGGGCATGACCCAGGCGCAGAACGCCGAAGGCAATATCGACGCGGCGCGCTGGATCGCCAGCCAGCTCCAGTTGCCGGTGGGTTCCGAAGACGGCAACGCCACCACCGCCCGTGGCGTGCTGTTCGCCCATGGCATGCAAACCCCGGTCATGGGCTGGGGCGACCGCGAGATGACCCAGGACAAGCAATCGCCGTACTACGTGGGGGCCTGGTACCCACCAGAGGAACCGGCAGTGTTCTTCAAGCGCGTGCCCCTCAAAGAGCCGCTGCGCACGGTGTACTTTGCCCCGGCGATGCGCCTGCCGTTGTATCAGGCGGTGTTCCATGGCGCGGTCATCACCAGCCATCACTGGCTGTTCGACAGCCTGAAGCTGAGCAATGTGCAGGGGGAGAACGAACTGACCCAACTGCTCTACAACGTGCCGCCGTTGTATCACCTGAGCGCTGCTACGTTGCAGCAGCGCTTGCCGATGATCCAGCGCCAGGATGGGTTCTTCCGGCCGTTGCATGAGCGGCTGGCGACCCAGGCAATGACGGATTTTCGCTGGCTGAGCAGCGACCGGCTGGTGCAGCAGACCACGTTTGCCGATGGCACGCGGCTGGTGGCCAATTTTGCGCAGGAGCAGAGGGACGGGTATCCGGGGCGCAGTGTGACGGCGCTGGTGGTGGGGGCAGAGCCGGTGGTGTATCAGTTGCCTCACCGCTGACATTGAACAATCAAATCGACAATTTGCTGGAGAGTCGTGATGTGATCCCAATCATCCTGAGTCGCTTGCAATTTGAATTGCCATTTGATCTGCATGACAAAGCAGGTCAGATCTTCATCAATGATCTTAAAGTCGTGGATGAAGTCCGTTTGTTCCGTCACCTGGCTTCGGTCGATAAAGCCAATGATATCGACGAAAAGCTGGATCACTTTTTCACTAATCTCGGCTCTGGTCAGGTTACTTTCCATTTCTTGCCTCATAGGCACACTTACCAATACTAATTAGATCAAAAACAGCCAAACCCGCAGCAACGAAGGGAATGCCTCGCCCGAGAATGCCAAATACCCGGACGGTACCAAAAGTTGCTTTTGCCATGCTGGCCAATGTCGGCTGCCTGATCAGTGTACGAGGGAAAAAGCGCATTCCAATGAGGCTAGCCAGGTTTGTTGTTTTGCTGGAGCCCACGTGGACCCAGGTTCCCACAGCAATTTTGCTGATGGGTATGCCCGCTGCACCGGTTAGAACCGTTGCTACCGTCAAACCGTAGTGTTGCTGTGTGCACTTCCAGAGCTCGTCAAAAGTAGTGTTGGGTGCCGAAGAATCGGAATGAAGGGGCCTGAGTAACTTGTAACTCGCGCCATGCGTCCAGCTTGGTGCATTAGGCAAAACCATGACTGCCGGGCAGCTTGTCATCGTATTTCCCAGATGAAACGCCATGCTGGCAGTTGAGCCGAAATCTATGCCGTTTCGTTCCAGCTCAAGCTGGCTTCGCATGATTGCCGAATGAAGATCGCTTTCCTGCATGACGTAGTCCCTGTACGTAAATGACAGGCGAGATGTTAAGTCGCAGTAAAGGACGATAAGCGGGAAAGGGGTAAATCCAGAAAGCTCCGACGTGACAATAGGGCTAAGCCTACTGACTATTCAGAAGACCGGTAAAAGCCTCGATACAGCACGGGTTTTTCAATGGCCAGCAAGACCGATCTCTTTCATTCGCGGGACGTTTCCTAGAGAATTCCACGGCCTTGTTTCCGTTGGATCAGGTCGATAATCTCGGCCGGTCTTCGAGCATTCGATGACCGGACGTGCAAGTCCGACGGCAAGTATGATCCACACATCAAACAGCTCAACGCTCGGTTTTTATGCTTGGCGTCTGCCCGTAATGGCAGCTGTGCGAGGGAGGCCTTCGGGTCTGCTGGGTTTCGCTTCTTGCCCCGGTCTTGCACACCTTCGTACAGTTGCCACCCTAATTCGCGTGCAAGCGGACGGTGGCAACTTCTTCCTTAGCAAGAGGTGTTCACCATGGTCAAAATCACCCCCGACCCGCCCCATTCCCACAAAGACTTCCTCAGCGACAATGCCCTCACCCGTCGCGCCATCGACTACTACCTGAAAGCCAGTGCGCCTGACGCCGCCCCTTACCTCATCAATGACAACCTCAGCTTTGAAGAGGCTCTGGCCCGCGCCGCCGATCTGCTGCATTGCGCGGTGACAACCGCCCAGGTAGGCCATGACGCCATGAGCGGGCATCAAAGGGCGGTGATGCACCTGGTAGAAATGGCCAAGGTGGTGGTGGATCAATCGTTGGATTGTTTACAACCGCGCTAGGCACCACAGAACCCATGTGGGAGCAGGCTTCAAATCAGGCACCGCCGGCCTTACGCCACACACTGGCCAACCAGGGCTGCTGCTCGCGCGGCAGCCCCGCCGGGCGATAGTAGTGCTCCAGCTCCACAAACCCCGCCGTGGTCAGCAGCGCCTGCCAGGCCGCAAGGTCGTGATATGAGCCATAACGCGGCCCGTTCCAGCCCTCCTGGTTTTCCCCCCTGGGGTTGGAGCTGAACAACACCCCACCCGGTTTCAACGCCCCATGCAGCTGCTTGAGAATACGCGGCAGTTCCTGCTTGGGAATATGAAACAGCACCGCATTGGCAAAGATCCCATCGAAGCGCCCGGCCGGCAGGTCAAGCTTGAGGAAGTCCTGGTGCAGCACCTCGCAGCCGCTGTCCTGGCGCGCCATCTGCGCAAACCGCTCGGCGCCATCCAGGCCCACGGCGATATGCCCAAGCCGGGTAAAGGTCTGCAAGTCCCGCCCCGGCCCGCAGCCGAAATCCAGCACGGTAAACGGTGCCTGCGCCTGGATATGCCGCAGCAAGGCGTCGATGTTCTGGCTCACATCGTGGTCGCGGGTGCCTTCACGGAAGTCCTCGGCCACAGTGTTGTAGTGGCCGAGGGTGGTGGCGGTGATCTGGTCGAGGTCGTCGGGCTTGAGGGGCATGATGGGCAATACCGGGCGCTGAGATAGCCCGACTATACCTCACCTTTTATTCAGCACTCTCGCCAGGCGATCACCGCCCAGCTGGATCACGGCCACCAGTATCACCAGCAACACAATCACCGTCAGCATGATCTGGCTGTCGAAGCGCTGGTAGCCGTAGCGGTAGGCAATGTCCCCCAGGCCACCGGCGCCAATTGCCCCGGCCATGGCCGACGAGTTGATCATGGTCACCAGGGTAATGGTGAACCCGCCGACAATCCCCGGCAGCGCTTCCGGCAACAGCACATGCCAGACGATATGCCAGCGTCGGCAGCCCATGGCCTGGGCGGCTTCGATCAGGCCATGTTCGACTTCGCGCAGGCTGACCTCGGCGATCCGCGCAAAAAACGGCGTGGCGGCGATGGTCAGTGGCACCACGGCGGCCCAGACGCCGTAGGTGGTGCCGACGATCAGCCGGGTGAAGGGGATCAGCGCCACCATCAGAATCAGGAACGGGATGGAGCGGAACAGATTGACGAACGCCCCCAGCACCCGGTTCAACGCGGGGGCCTGGTAGATGCCGCCCTTGTCGCTGGTGACCAGCAACACCGCCAGCGGAATGCCCACCAGCAGCGCGATCAACGACGACACACCGACCATCAACAAGGTGTCGATGGCGCCCTGTAATAAACGATCAAACCACATAGCCCAGCACCTCGACCTGTTGTGCCCAGCGCGTGGCGCGGGTGCGTAATGTGTCGGCCTCCAGGGTGGAGCCGCTCACCGCCAGCAGCAACTGCCCCAGGGCGTGGCCCTGGATGCGCTCGACCCCGCCTTGCAGCAGGCGCACGCGCCCACCCAGGGCGCTGAACAGCGCGGCGAGGTCCGGCTCATCCGCGCTGGCGCCGGTAAATTGCAGGCGCAGCACCACGGCCGCCTGCGCCGACTGTGGCGTGGCCTGCAAACGTTTTTGCAGCTCATCGGGCAAGCCGTGTTGCAGGGGCGCCAGCAGGGTCTTGCTGACCTCATGCCGAGGGTTGCCAAACACTTCCCACACCGGGCCTTGCTCGACGATCCGCCCGTGTTCCAGCACCACCACGCGGTCGCAGATTTCGCGGATCACCGCCATCTCGTGGGTGATCAGCACGATGGTCAGGCCCAGGCGCTGGTTGATCTCGCGCAACAGGCCGAGGATCGACTGGGTGGTCTCCGGGTCCAGGGCCGAGGTGGCCTCGTCGCACAGCAGGATCTGCGGGTCGTGCACCAGCGAGCGGGCAATGCCCACCCGTTGCTTCTGCCCGCCGGACAACTGCGCCGGGTACGCCTGGTGCTTGTCCTGCAAGCCCACCAGTGCCAGCAGCTCACGCACTTTCTGTTCGCGCTGTGGCTTGGGCACGCCGGCGACTTTCAGCGGCAACTCGACGTTCTGCCACACGGTCTTGGCCGACATCAGGTTGAAGTGCTGGAAGATCATGCCGATGCGCCGCCGCAGGGCCACCAGGCGGTCTTCGTCGAAGTCGCCGATATCCACCTGGTCGATCAGCACCCGGCCGCTGCTGGGGTGCTCCAGGCGGTTGATGGTGCGGATCAGCGACGACTTGCCGGCGCCACTGCGGCCGATGATGCCGAACACTTCGCCGTGCTGGATCGCCAGGTCAATGCCTTGCAGCGCATGCACCGTGCCGTCATAGGTTTTGCCCAGGTTGATAAAACGCACATGGGCGCGGTTGAGGTCTGGGTGCAGTTCGGTCTGCCGGGCGTCCCTGGGCGGTGTGCCCAGGTCGCGCAGTTGGCTGTTGGCGGCGCTCATGTTCAGCCTTCCCAACCGACTTGGTACAGGGTGCCGAGGGATTTATCCAGGGCCGCGCGCACCACCGGCGAATGCTGGTAGATCTCGACGAACTTGATCACCCGCGGGTCGCTCGTGCCTTTGGGCTGGGTCACGAACTGGATCACGTATTCCGGGTGGTCGAGGCCGTCGAACAGCAGCGCCGACTCGGCATTGAAGGTCTTGGACAGGCGGATATAGGCCGGGTAGCCCTGCACCAGGTCGGCATCGTCATAGGCGCGTACCAGCTGTACTGCTTCGACTTGCAGGATCTTGAGCTTTTTCGGGTTGGCGACGATGTCTTCTTCGGTGGCCTTGTAGCCCACGCCCGGCTTGAGGCTGATCAAGCCCGCCTTGGCCAGCAGTTGCAGGCCGCGCCCGCTGTTGATCGGGTCGTTGGCGATGGCCACGCTGGCGCCCTGGGGCAGTTCATCGAAGCTTTTGAATTTTTTCGAGTACAGACCCACGTTGTTGATGATCCCCGGCTTGAACGGCACCAGGTCAAAACCGGCGGCGGCCTTGGCGTTTTCCAGGAACGGAATGTGCTGGAAGTAATTCACGTCGATATCGCCGGCGGCGAGGCTGACATTGGGCGCGATCCAGTCGGTGAACTCC
This sequence comes from Pseudomonas gessardii, assembly GCF_001983165.1. Taxonomy (GTDB): domain Bacteria; phylum Pseudomonadota; class Gammaproteobacteria; order Pseudomonadales; family Pseudomonadaceae; genus Aquipseudomonas; species Aquipseudomonas gessardii. The sequence continues at coordinate 138,729 of NZ_MNPU01000007.1, forward strand.
ACCAACTCGACCTTCAGGCCCTGTTTGCCGGCCTCTTCCACGGCGGCTTCCAGGGGAATGGCGAAGGCCGCCGTGGTGCCGACTTTGAGCGGCGCCTCGGCGGCAAACACCGCCGAGCTGAACAGGCCGAGGGCCAGGGCCAGTGCTTTGACTGGGTGGGACAGCAGTGTTTTGTTCATGGTCGATTTCCAGTCATAAGGTGTGGGGAAAAACAATGAAGATCCAATGTGGGAGCTGGCTTGCCTGCGATAGCGGTGTATCAGTGCCAACTGCATCAACTGACACACCGCTATCGCAGGCAAGCCAGCTCCCACATTTTTTGGTTCAGTGGCGGTAGGTGGAGCCGGTGTGTTGTTCGGGTAAATGCGCTTCGCGGTGGAAGACCTTTTCTCGCAAGGTTCCGGCCTCATAAGCGGTCTTGTACGACCCCCGTCGCTGCAACTCCGGGATCACTAACTCAATGAAGTCCACATAGCTCTCCGGCGTAACAATGCGCGTCAGGTTGAAGCCATCCAGCCCGGTCTCGCCGATCCAGGATTCCAGCTCATCGGCCACCTGCACAGGCGAACCCACCAGGGTGATATAGCGCCCGCCCAACGCGTGTTGCTCCAACAACTTGCGACGGGTCCAGTCGTTGTTCTGCAAGGCTTTGGTGGCCGATTGGATCGCGTTGCTCTTCACGTACTGGATCGGTTCATCCAGCTCGTATTGCGAGAAGTCGAGGGCGGTGGAGGCGCTGAAATGTGCCACGCCGGCCTCGGCACTGGCATAGCTCAGGTACTCGGCATGCTTGGCCCAGGCCAGTGCCTCGGTGGCGCCGACAATCACGTTGAGGCCCATGAACACCTTGATATCGTGCGGGTTGCGCCCGGCCGCGACCGCGCTGGCGCGCACCTTGTCCACTTGCACCCTGGTCGCGGCCTTGTTCTGCCCGCTGATAAACACGCACTCGGCATGGCGCCCGGCGAACAGCAGGCCGCGCTCCGAACTGCCGGCCTGGAACAGCACCGGCGTGCGCTGCGGCGAGGGCTCGCACAGGTGATAACCCTGCACCTGATAGAACTCGCCATGGTGCTCGACCTTGTGCACCTTGCCCGGCTGGGCATAGATCCGCTGTTGCGGGTCGTTGAGCACCGCATCGTCTTCCCAGCTGCCTTCCCACAGCTTGTACAGCACCTGCAGGTACTCGTCGGCCTGGTCGTAGCGCCGGTCATGTTCGACCTGCTCGGTGAGGCCCATGGCCTTGGCGGCGCTGTCCAGATAGCCGGTGACGATGTTCCAGCCCACCCGGCCACGGCTCAGGTGATCGAGGGTGGACATGCGCCGGGCGAACAGATACGGCGGCTCGTAGGTGAGGTTGGCGGTCAGGCCGAAGCCGAGGTTTTTCGTTACGGCGGCCATGGCCGAGACCAGCAGCAGCGGGTCGTTGACCGGCAGTTGGATCGACTCCTTGAGCGGCACCTCGACCGAGCCTTGATAGACGTCGTACACGCCAACGATATCGGCGATAAACAAGCCGTCGAACAGGCCGCGCTCCAGCAGTTGCGCCAGTTCGGTCCAGTATTCGACGGTCTTGTACTGGGTCGAGGTATCCCGTGGATGGGTCCACAGGCCATGGTTGATATGCCCGATGCAGTTCATGTTGAAGGCATTGAGCAGGATCTTTTTCTTCGCCATCAAATGGTCCCCCGCAGCGGCGGGTTTTCATCGTTGAGGTAGTAGTTGCCTACCGCGTGGTACTTCCAGCGCACCGGGTCGTGCAGGGTGTGTACCCGGGCGTTGCGCCAGTGGCGGTCCAGGCCATGTTCGGCGAGGGTCGCCTGGCTGCCGGCCAGTTCAAACAGGGTGCTGCCGGCGGCCAGGGAAATCTCGGTGCTCAGGGCGCGTACTTCGGCCACGGCAATCGAGGCCGCGGCGACGGTTTGTGCGGTGCTGTCGGCCTGGGCGCGGTCGAGGTATTCGCCGGCGCGCTCCAGCAGGGCTTCGCTGGCGTGCAGGCGGATGCTCAGGTGGCCGAAGCTTTTCAGGGTCAGCGGGTCTTCGCTGGCCTTGTCATTGCCCGAGTCGATCCACGGCCGGGTCTTGGTGCGCACAAAATGCAGGGCATCTTCAAAGGCGGCGCGGGCGATGCCGGTGTCGATGGCCGCGTGCAGGATCTGCGCCAGCGGGCCCACGGTGGTCGGGCGCTCGAAGGCGCTCTGGAACGGGATCACGTCTTCGGCACCGACCCACACATGGTCGAACACCACCGAGCCGCTGCCGGTGGTGCGCTGGCCAAAGCCGCTCCAGTCGTCGATCACCGTCAGGCCCTGGCTGTCACGCGGCACAAAGGCCAGTTGCTGCACACCGTGTTCATCCACCACCGAGGTGGGAATGCGCTGGGCGTAGATCGCGCCGGTGGCGTAGAACTTGCGGCCGCTGATACGAAATCCGTCACCATCGCGCACAAGTTTTGTCACCCGGTCATGGGCGGTCTTGGTGCCCAGTTCCGCCAGGGCATTGCCAAAGCGCTGGCCGGCCAGCACCTCGGCGTACAGGCGCTGTTGCTGCGCCGGGCTGCCGTTGACGCGCAGTACTTGCAGTGCATAGAAATGGTTCTGCGGGATCTGCCCCAGGGAGGCATCGGCCTGGGCGATCAGGGCGATGACCTTGGCCAGGGTGACGTTGGATACGCCAGCGCCGCCGTAGGCCTTGGGCACGCTGATGCCCCACAGGCCGGAGCGGGAAAAGGCTTCCAGCTCGGCGAGCGGCAGGCGGCGTTCGCGGTCGCGCAGGGCGCTGTCGCGGCGAAAGTCTTCGGCCAGGTCACTGGCGACAATCAGGGCTTGCTCGTCGCTGGTGATGACCGCGACGGGATGGGAAAGCGTCATGTTTTTCTCCAGAGGTCTGGTCGTCAGATCCAGGAATGCCGGGCCGGCAAGGTTCCATTGAGGTGCCAGGCGCCCACCGCGTGATATTTCCAGCGCACCGGGTCGTGCAGGGTGTGCACCCGGGCATTGCGCCAGTGGCGGTCGAGGTTGAATTCGGCGAGGGTGGCGCGGCTGCCGGCCAGCTCGAACAGCTTCTCGCTGACCAGCAGCGAGACTTCGGTGGTCAGCACCTTGGCTTGCGCCACGGCGATCGAGGCCCGGGCGGCGGAGTGTTCGGTGATGGGCGCGGCGTTGACCTGGTCCAGCACTTGGCCGGCCTTGCGCAGCAGGGCTTCGGCGGCATGCAGTTCGATTTTCAGCTTGCCGATGTCGGCGATCACATAGAGGTCGTCGCTGGCCCGCTCGACCTTGGCATCGATCCACGGCCGCGAGCGTTCACGCACAAAGCTGATGGTGTCGTCGAGGGCGCCACGGGCGATGCCGGCGTCGATGGCCGCCTGGATCAATTGCGAGACCGCGCCCTGGATGCCCGGGGTTTGCCCCAGGCGCCAGGTGGGCACCACCAGCTCGGCGTCCACTGGCACGTTGTTCAGCAGCACGGTGCCGCTGGCGGTGGTGCGTTGGCCAAAGCCCGACCAGTCATCGACGATGCGCAATCCCGGCGTGCCACGGCGCACAAACGCCATGACCTGACGGCCTTCGTCGTCCAGGGCCTTGACCGCGACCCAATGGGCAAACAGCGCGCCGGTGGAGTAGAACTTCTGGCCGTTGATGACAAAGCCGTCACCCTTGGCGCTGATCCGGGCCTTCAGGTCCAGGGTGTTTTTGGTGCCACGCTCCGGGCCGCCATTGCCGATGCGCCAGCCATCCAGGATGCTTTGGAACAGCTGTTTTTTCTGTGCCTCGCTGGCGGCGCCTTGCAGTGCATGCAGGATGCCGAAGTGGTTCTGCGGGATCTGCCCCAGGGCGGGGTCGGCAGCGCTGATAATCGCGAACACCTCGGCCAGGGTCACGAACGACACCTGCGGGCCACCGTACTCACGGGGGATGGAAATGCTACCCAGGCCGCTGCGGGTGAACTGTTCGACTTCGGCCGAGGGCAATTTGCGCTGGCGGTCACGCAGCCCGGCTTGCAGGCGGGCGGCCTGGGCAAGCGCGTGGGCGGCGGCGAGGGCTTGGCTGTCGTTGCGCAGCACCTGGGTGGGCAACAGCAGCGGGGCGATATCCAGATCGCTCTGGAGGGGCGATTGCGCCAAGTTAGACATCGGTGCGCCCCTGCGTGGCGACGCGTAATGCCCTGGCGTTGTACACCGGGGTAATGTTGACCATACCTACCTCACATCCGTGGAAAGCTTAAAAATCAGGAATGTCCGGTGGTCCGGTGCATATACCCTAAGCGTGTTTATTTTTTAAATAAACTAACTTTTAGGAATATGCATAGAAGGCCTGTCACCCCGGCTCGCAGGGCGAGCCAGGGCGGCGTGGCTGGTACACCGACAAGGCGTCGGCCGCGCCTGGGGCTTTGGCCTGGGCAATGCTCACGATACGTCCGGGCGCCCAGCGCGAGTTGTTGCCCACGCGGTCGATCACGCAGTAGGTGACCTCCTGGCGGGCATCGTCCCCCGCTTCGAGGATCAGCGTCGACGGCACCCAGACTTGCACGGGGCGTCCCACCTCGGTGGCCTGGATGGGGGGCAGGTCCAGGCGCGCATCGCCCCAGCGCAGGGTGATTGCATCACCCGTGGCCATGTTCAGGTAAGGCTCGATGGTCAACGGCACGCCCCGGCGGATCTGGCTGGGGTTGACGCCATGGCGGCGGATGGTTTCAGGCAGGCCGACGGGGGCCAGGTTCTGGTTTTCTTCGCCACACAGCACCGATGGCTGGCCGCCCGGGCAGGCGGTCTTGACCTGCACCCGGGTGATCATGGAGCGCGCCGGGCCGCGCCCCACTTGCATGACCCGGTAATGAATGCGTGCGGCGCCATTTTGCACAAAGCTTTCTGGCACTCGCAGGCTGCTGGGCTGGCCGATATCGGCGGCGCTCACGCGCTTGGAGGCGGCAAAGCAGTTGTTCCAGAACAGCTCGATCAAGTCGCCCTTGCCCATGTCCGGGTAGGGGGCGATCTCGACCTGTAGATGGGTGGCGGCCTGCGCATTGATTCCTTGTTTGAGGGCCTGGGGCACTGTCGGCGCGGCGAGCATGGCCAGGGGGGTAATGTGCGTCATAAATAATCTCCTTGATGCAGCCAGCAGCGATCGTTCCGAACCTCGGCGTGGGGTTCAAAAAGGAACGATTTCTTGAAAAGCCAGGATAGGATCCAATCCTCTGGGCCTTAGATAAGAGGGTTGGCCAGGGGGCGTCAATGGCGGCAAAAGGCTAAACGGCGGGTTTGGGATTATTCAGAAGGGTCTGACTGGAAGGGGGGTTAAAGGCGGGTTTGGGTAGTGTGTTTTTCGAGGTGAGTCGCGCCGATCCCTGTAGGAGCGAGCTTGCTCGCGAAGAACGCCCAGACGACACGGTTAATCTGATTCTGCGCGTTATCGTTGACGTTTTTCGCGAGCAAGCTCGCTCCTACAGTAGGTCAGGGTTGTTTTAGTGGGTGAGGAATTTGCTGAGGAACTGCCGGGTGCGTTCTTCCCTGGGGTTGGCAAACAACGCCTTGGCTTCGCCTTGCTCGACGATCACACCCTTGTCGAAAAAGATCACCCGGTTGGCCACATCCCGGGCAAAGCTCATTTCGTGGGTGACGATGACCATGGTGCGGTTTTCTTCGGCCAGGCTGCGGATGGTTGCCAGTACTTCGCCCACCAGCTCCGGGTCGAGGGCCGAGGTCGGCTCATCGAACAGGATCACCTCCGGCTCCATCGCCAAGGCCCGGGCAATGGCCACCCGTTGCTGCTGGCCACCGGACAGGCGCCGGGGGTAGGCGTCTTCCTTGCCTGCCAGGCCGACCTTGGCCAGCAGGGCACGGCCGAGGCGGTCGGCGGCGTCGTGCGGCATCTTTTTGACCACCAGTGGGCCTTCGATGACGTTTTCCAGCGCGGTGCGATGGGGGAACAGGTTGAAGTTCTGGAACACAAAGCCCACATGCTGGCGCAGGCGCCGCACCAGGCCCTGTTGCTGGTTGAGCGGGCGGCTGCCGTCGATCTCGATCTCACCGACCTTGATCCGGCCACTGGTGGGCTCTTCGAGGAAGTTCAGGCAGCGCAGGAAGGTGGTCTTGCCGGAACCGCTGGGGCCGATGATGGCGACGACTTCGCCTTCCTTGACCTCCAGGTCGATCCCGTTGAGCACCACCTGGCCCTTGAATTGTTTGGTCAGTTTTTCAACCACGATCATGCTTCAAGACTCCAGGTCATGCCGGTTGACCCGGTCTTCCAGGCGATTTTGAAAATGCGCCAGGATGCTCGCCAGGACCCAGTAGATCAGGGCCGCAGACAGGTACATGGTGAAAATTTCAAAGGTGCGCGCCGACACCAGTTGGGCCTGGCGGAACAGCTCGGGCACCTGGATGGTGGCGGCCAGCGCCGTGTCTTTTACCAGGGAAATAAAGCTATTGCCCAACGGCGGCAGGGCCGTGCGCATGGCCTGCGGCAGGATGGCCCGACGCAGGGTCTGCGCGCGGGTCATGCCGATACTGGCGGCCGCTTCCCACTGGCCGCGCTCGATGGAGCCGATGGCCGCGCGCAGGATTTCACAGGCATAGGCGGCCATGTTCAGCGAGAAGCCGATCATCGCCGCCGGGATCGGATCCAGCTCGATGCCTACCTGCGGCAAGCCGTAGTAGATCAAAAACAGCTGCACCAGCAACGGCGTGCCACGAAAGAACGAGACGTACACCCGGGCCGTCCAGCTCAAAAGCTTGAAGCGCGACAGGCGCATCAAGGCCAGGCCAAAGCCCAGCAGCAAGCCGAAAAACATCCCGCCGAGGCTGAGGATCACCGTGTAGTACGCGCCCTTGAGCAGAAAGGGCGCGGAGTCGAGCGCGAGTTGGAAACCTGCTTCCATTATTGAGTGACGTCAGCGTTGAAGTATTTCTCGGACAGCTTCTTCAAGGTGCCGTCGGCGCGCAGTTTGTCCAGAGCCTGGTTCACCGCTTCAAGCAGCTCAGGCTCACCTTTGCGCAGGGCAATCCCGGCTTCCTGGCGCGAGAAGGCTGCACCGGCAGCGGCGGTGTCCTTGGCTTTTTTCGCATATCCCAGGGCGGCCAGGCGGTCGATCAGAATCGCGTCGATGCGGCCGATGCGCAAGTCCTGGAATTTGGTGGGGTCGTCGTTATAGGTCTTGATAATGGCTTTGGGTTGGTTGTCCTTGAGCCATTGCTCGTAGTTGGTGCCCAGGCCCACCCCGACTTTCTTGCCGGCCAGGTCGTCGGCGGTCTTGATGGTGTCGACGTTTTTCGCCAGGGTCAGCGCCTGGATCCCGGAGACGGTGTAGGGCTTGGAGAAGTCGTATTTTTTCTGGCGCTCTTCGGAGATCGTCACCTGGTTGACCACCGCGTCGAGGCGCTTGGACTCCAGGGCGGCGAGGATGCCGTCCCACGGGGTGGCCTGCAGCTTGACCTTGACCCCCAGCTCCTTGGCCAGGGCTTCGGCCAGCTCGACCTCAAAGCCGCTGAGCTTGCCGCTTTCATCGACGAAGCTGAACGGTGGGTAGGTGCCTTCCAGGCCGATCTTGATCTCGCCGGCCTTCTTGATATTGCCCAGTTGCTCGCCGGCAACTGCCTGGCCCAGCAACCCGGCGCCAAGGGCCAGGCCCAATGTGCCAATCAGCAACGTACGACGCAGTACAGAAATAGTCATGACAAGCCCCTGTGTTTTTTATGGTGTGCGAAGCAGGTGACGCAGTGGTCGTATCCTGCCCTAAAAACGCGGTGTGTGGGAGCGCGACTATAGGGCGGCTTTTAAAGTGTTAAAAATAATATAAATTAATTTTTATATTCCATTTTTGAATATGAAGTAGAGATTCAATAGGGGAGTGGGCTTGCCCGCGATAGCCGTGTGTCAGGCGCCCGATTCATCACAGAACCACCGCAATCGCGGGCAAGCCCGCTCCCACATTTAATCCGCATGCCTTCAGTCAGAATGCTGAGTCATAGGCAAACAACGCCGGCGCCCCGCCGGTGTGCAGGAAGATGATCGGGCCGTCCTCGAACGCCCCACGCCCGATACCATCGAGCAAGCCGGCCATGGCCTTGCCGGTGTAGACCGGGTCCAGCAACAGGCCTTCCTGGCTCGCCAGCAGCTTGATTGCCGCCAGGGTGCCGGCGTTGGGTTCGCCATAGCGCGGGGCGAAGTATTCGTCCCACAACACCACCTTGAACGCGTCGGGTAGCGCCACCCCCAGCAGCTGTGCGGTGCGCTCGGCCAGGCCTTGGACCTTGGGCCGTTGCGCTTCGTCGGTGCGTGACACGGTGACGCCAATCACCGGCAAGTCCGGCAGCACTTCGCTCAACGCCAGGGCCAGGCCGCTGTGGGTGCCGGCGCTGCCGGAGGCCAGGACCACCGCCGCGAACTGCAGGCCGCTGTCTTCGATCTGCCCGGCCAATTCCAGGCCGGCGCGCACGTAACCCAGGGCGCCGAGGGCGTTGGAACCGCCAATAGGCACCAGGTACGGCTTTTTGCCGTTGTTGCGCAGGCGTTCGGCCAGGGCGTGGAGTTGCTCGTCGGCGTTATCCAGGTTTTCGACCTGTTCGACCTTGGCGTCGAACAGCTCCACCAGCAGGCGATTGCCATTGCCCAGGTAGTTGGGGTCGTCGGTCCCTGTGGGGTTTTCCAGCAGGGCGACACACCCCAGGCCTAGCCTGGCCGCCAGGGCTGCGGTCTGGCGCACATGGTTGGACTGGATCGCACCGGCGGTGATCAGCGTGTCGGCGCCCTGGGCCAGGGCATCGGCGGCGAGGTATTCGAGTTTGCGCAGTTTGTTGCCGCCCATGGCCAGCGGCGTGGTGTCGTCGCGCTTGATGTAGATATCACGGCCCAGCCAGGTCGACAGTCGTTCGAGTTTTTCCAGGGCGGTGGCGCCACCCAGCAGGTCCAGACGATTAAAACGCTCGAGCTGTTGTTTGATCATGGTTACGCACAGGTAATAAGAGATGGGAAGGACTATAGGCAGGGCTTTTTGCCGGGGCAACCGCCAGATGCTTATGCCAAAGTGTTATTAGCATCGCACCATTGGTTCTTAAGGGCCGCCCGGTTGCATACCGTAAAGTGATGGCCATTACCTCAGGAGGGAATACCGTGAGTGATCGTTCCAGTCATTGGCAATTACAGACCATCGTCAGCCAGTTGCGTGGCGCCCGGGATCAGTGGCGTACCCGCAACGGCCGGGTCAGCGGCGAACAGGGCGGGCGCGAGCTACCTTCCCGTGATGCGATGGCGCAGATTCTTGAAGCGCTGTGCGGCGCGCTGTTCCCCATGCGCCTGGGGCCGGTGGATCTGCGCGAGGAAAGTGAGGACTTCTACGTCGGCCATACCCTGGATGTGGCGCTCAACGCCCTGCTCGCCCAGGCCCGCCTGGAGTTGCGCTATGCCGCACGCCAGGGCGGCCGGGCCGACAATGAAGTCAATGCACTGGCCATTCGCCTGATCCAGGACTTTGCCCTGGCCTTGCCGGCGCTGCGCAGCCTGTTGGACACCGATGTGCTGGCGGCCTATCACGGCGATCCGGCCGCACGCAGTGTGGATGAGGTGCTGCTGTGCTATCCGGGGATCCTTGCGGTGATCCACCATCGCCTGGCCCACCATTTGTATCGCGCCGGGCTGCCTCTGCTCGCGCGGATCAGCGCGGAAATCGCCCATTCGGCCACCGGTATCGACATTCACCCAGGCGCGCAGATCGGCCCGAGCTTCTTTATCGACCACGGCACGGGTGTGGTGATTGGCGAAACGGCGATCATTGGCGAGCGGGTGCGCATCTACCAGGCGGTGACCCTGGGCGCCAAGCGTTTCCCGGCGGATGAAGATGGGCAGTTGCAAAAGGGCCATCCACGCCACCCGATTGTCGAGGACGATGTGGTGATTTACGCCGGGGCGACGATCCTGGGGCGGATCACCATCGGTAAGGGCTCGACCATTGGCGGCAACGTGTGGCTGACGCGCAGCGTGCCGGCGGGGGCGAATATCACGCAGGCGAATTTGCAGCATGATGATGGGACGCAGAAATAGCGACGATCTAATGTGTGCGGGCTTGTGTGGGAGCGGGCTTGCCCGCGATAGCGGAGTGCCGGGTTAGAGATATTTGGCTGACCCACCGCCATCGCGGGCAAGCCCGCTCCCACATTTTGCCTGTATTCCAAATTCAATCTGCAATCGCTGAACGTTTTGCCTTTCCCGCCCGTCATACCCTTCCTTGAGCTAGTGTAGGAATTACCTACCACTCAGCCCTGCGATTAGTCCCAGACCGCCTATCCATGTTTAACTTGAACGTTCGTTCAAGTTAAACCGGTGGTTCGCTGCCCGCTCACAACAGGAGGCTTACCTTTGCTGAGTCCGTTTTACACAGCCATATCCAACACCTTCGAGGTGCACCGTTCATGAGTGCATCATCTACCCCTTCAAGCGGCCTGGTGCGCATGAATGCGCCGGTGTTTTACTTCGCCGCCAGTTTTATCCTGCTGTTTGGCCTCACCGTCATTGCGGTCCCTGAACAGGCCGGCGCCTGGTTGCTGGCCGCGCAAAACTGGGCGGCCAATACGGTCGGCTGGTACTACATGCTGGCGATGACCCTGTATCTGGTCTTCGTGGTGGTCACCGCGTTGTCTGGCTACGGCAAGATCAAACTCGGTGCCGACCACGACGAGCCCGAATTCAGTTATCTGTCCTGGGCCGGCATGCTGTTTGCCGCCGGGATCAGCATCACGCTGTTTTTCTTCTGCGTCTCGGAACCCTTGACCCACCTGGTGCAACCGCCCCAGGGCGAGGCCTTGAATGCCGACGCGGCGCGCCAGGCCATGCAGGTGCTGTTCCTGCATTGGGGCCTGCATGGCTGGGGGGTGTTTGCGTTTGTCGGCATGGCCCTGGCGTACTTCGCCTACCGGCATAACCTGCCGCTGGCCTTGCGCTCGGCGCTGTACCCGCTGATCGGCAAGCGTATCAACGGCCCCATCGGCTATGCAGTGGATGGCTTTGGCATCATCGCCACGGTGTTCGGCCTGGGGGCCGACATGGGCTTTGGGGTGCTGCACCTCAACTCGGGCCTGGACTACCTGTTCGGCATCGCCCATACCCAATGGATCCAGGTCGGCCTGATTACCCTGATGATGGGCGCGGCGATCCTGGTTGCGGTGGCCGGTGTCGACAAGGGCGTGCGGGTTATGTCCGACATCAACATGCTGCTGGCCTGTGCGCTGCTGCTGTTTGTATTGTTCGCCGGGCCCACCCAGCATTTGCTCAACACCCTGATCCAGAACATCGGTGACTACCTCGGCGCGTTGCCGAGCAAGAGTTTTGATGTGTACGCCTACGATAAGCCCAGCGACTGGCTCGGCGGTTGGACGGTGTTCTACTGGGCCTGGTGGATCGCATGGTCGCCGTTCGTGGGCCTGTTCATCGCCCGGATCTCCCGTGGCCGCACCATCCGCGAATTCGTCTTCGGCGTGCTGCTGATCCCGCTGGGCTTCACCCTGGCGTGGATGTCGATCTTCGGCAACAGCGCGATTGACCAGGTGCTCAACCATGGCATGGTCGCCCTGGGCCAGTCGGCCATCGACGACCCGTCGATGAGCCTGTACCTGCTGCTGGAAACCTACCCGTGGAGCAAGACCGTGATCGCGGTCACGGTGTTTATCAGCTTTGTGTTCTTTGTCACCTCGGCCGACTCCGGCACCGTGGTGCTGTCGACCCTGTCGTCCAAGGGCGGCAATGCCGATGAAGACGGGCCGAAGTGGCTGCGGGTGTTCTGGGGCGCCATGACCGCGCTGGTGACCAGCGCCTTGCTGTTCGCCGGCAGCATCGACTCGCTCAAGTCGGCGGTGGTGCTGACCTCGCTGCCGTTCTCGTTGATCCTGTTGTTGATGATGTGGGGGCTGCACAAGGCGTTCTACCTCGAATCCCAGAAGCAGATCGCCCAACTGCACTCCCTGGCCCCGGTGTCGGCATCCCGCAGGGGCCGTGGCGGCTGGCGCCAGCGCTTGAGCCAGGCGGTGCATTTCCCTTCGCGGGACGAGGTCTACCGCTTCCTCGAAACCACGGTCCGCCCGGCCATTGAAGAAGTGACCGCCGTGTTTGTCGAGAAGGGCCTGAACGTGGTCACCCAGCCCGACCCGTCCAACGACAGCGTCAGCCTGGAAATCGGCCACGGCGAAGAGCATCCGTTTGTCTACCAGGTGCAGATGCGCGGCTACTTCACGCCATCCTTTGCCCGAGGCGGCATGGGCTCCAAAGAGATGAACAACCGTCGCTACTACCGCGCCGAAGTGCACTTGAGCGAGGGCAGCCAGGACTACGACCTGGTGGGCTACACCAAGGAGCAGATCATCAACGACATCCTTGACCAGTACGAGCGGCACTTGCAGTTCTTGCATCTGGTGCGCTGAGGCGCAGGGCTTGCTAGCCCTCATCCCAGGGGTTGATGATTTCAACCCCTGTCTCTGCGAAATCCTTGATGTTTCTTGTGGCAAGGCCGGCCTGCTGCGAGCGGCAAATAGCTGCGATCTGCGCATCGGCCAGGGCTACAGGCTTGCCTGACTGCTCTCTGGCGGTCACTAATTGCGCATATGCAGCCGCTGCATCCGCATCAAATGGCAGTATGTGGTCGGCAAAGTCCTCTTCAAACATTTCCAGTGCTTGAACGGTCAAGTGTTGTTTGCGCTTTCCTTCGGGCAGACGCGCAATACCGTGCAGGATTTCTGCCATGGTAATGGCGCTGATAAACAGGTCTTCATCGGCCTGTTGTTCGATCCAGCGAAGAACTGCGCCTGCCGGTGCGGGTCGCATCAATTCAGACAATACATTGGTGTCGAGCACGATCATTTATCGAACTCCACCGTCCTCACCGATGCGTCGCGCGTTGGCAGGTCCAACTCCACTCCGCCCGCTGGTGCGAAACGCTCCTGGATTCGGCGTCCCAGGCCACGACCGCTACTGATTTTCACCAGCGATTTGCGCAGGATCAGTCGAGCCTCCTCTTCCATGGAGTGGCCGTTATGCGCAGCTTCAATGCGTAGCAGTTCTTTGATGGAGTCATCCAGATTACGGATGGTCAGGCTGGCCATTAGGCATAACTCCTTATGCAATCAATGAAATCATTGAGAGCATAGCCCCTCCAGTTAATCTGGGGTTAGTCCGTTCATCAGCTGTTTAGAACGGCACATCACCCAAAATCGTCGCCCGATGCATCACCCGCCGCTGTGGCCGATAGTCGTCCACGGCGTAGTGCTGGGTCACGCGGTTGTCCCAGAAGGCCACGTCGTTGGCTTGCCAGCGCCAGCGGAGAGTGAATTCCGGGCGCGTGGCGTGGGCGAACAGCAGTTTGAGGATGACCTCGCTTTCGGCCGGTTCCAGCTCGTTGATCTTGCTGGTGAAGCCGTCACTGACAAACAGCGATTTGCGCCCGCTGACCGGGTGCGTGCGGATCACCGGGTGCGACAGCGGCGGGTTCTTTCTGCGGGCTTCTTCCCAGCGGGCCAGGTCTTGGGTGCTGTTGCCGTAACGTTCCACAGGGAATGAGCGGGTGAAGTCGTGGGTCGCCGTCAGGCCGGTCAAAAAGCTCTTCATCGGTTCCGATAACGCCTCAAAGGCCGCAATGCCGCTGGCCCACAAGGTGTCACCGCCAAAGGCCGGTAGCAGCTTGGCGCTGAGCACGGCGCCCATGGCTGGAGTGGGCAGGAAGGTCACGTCGGTGTGCCAGATGGCGTTGTCGCGCACGTCGGTGACGGCGGTGTCGAGTACCAGCACTTCAGGCTGCTCGGGTACGTTGGGGTAGATCGGGTGAATATGCAGGTCACCGAAACTCGCCGCGAAACGCGCTTGCTGCTGCGGGGTGATCGGCTGGTCGCGAAAGAACAGCACCGAATGCTGGAGCAACGCCTGCTCGATGGCGTCGCGCTGTTCGAGGTTCAGCGCCTGGGTGATATCGACGCCACTGATCTGGGCGCCCAGGGCGGTGCTTAAGGGGGTAACGGTCAGGCGGCTCATGGTGTTCTCTTCTTAGTGTGCCTGGCCATGCCACGGCACTAATTTACGCTGCAGGGCGCGCAGGCCCATTTCCATGGCGAAGGCGATCAGCGCGATCACCAGGATGCCCAGGATCACCACATCGGTGACCAGAAATTGCGCTGCCGACTGCACCATGAACCCCAGGCCGCTGGTGGCGGCGATCAGTTCGGCGGCCACCAGGGTCGACCAACCGACACCCAGGCCGATGCGCACGCCGGTGAGGATGTCGGGCAGGGCGCTGGGCAGAATCACATGGCGGATCAACTGCGCCCGCGTGGCGCCCAGGGACTGGGCTGCGCGCAATTTGGCCGGGTCGACCGTGCGCACCCCGGTAGCCGTGGCGATCGCTATCGGGGCGAAGATCGCCAGGTAAATCAGCAACACCTTGGACAACTCGCCGATGCCGCACCAGATCACGATCAGGGGCAGGTAAGCCAGTGGCGGGATCGGCCGGTAGAACTCGATCAATGGGTCGAGAATGCCCCGGGCAAGACGGTTGGCGCCGATGGCAATGCCGACCGGTACGGCGGTCAGCACTGCAAAGCCCAAGCCCAGACCGATACGCCCAAGGCTGGCGCCCAGGTGCTGCCAGAGGGTGGCGTCCATATAGCCGCTGGTCGCCAGCAGCCAGCCTTTTTGCAGTACGGCAGACGGCGGCGGCAGGAACAGCGGCTCGATCAGCCCGCTGGCGGTCACGGCCCACCACAGCACAAGCAGCGCAACCAGGGTCAGCAGGCTGATCCAGCGCGTGCCCAGGCTGCGCCGCAGCGCTGGGGGGGCCGGGCTGATGGCGGTGGCCGGGATTTCATAACTGCTCATGCGTACACCTGCCGTTGCGAGAACACTTTGCCCAGCACGTGTTCGCGGGTTTCGATAAAGCGTGGGTCGGACTTGATCGCGCGGGCCGACTCGCCGGCGGCGTAACGCTGGCCGAAATCCAGGCTCAGGCGCTCGACGATGTGCCCGGGGTTGGGCGCCAGCAGCATCAGGTCGGTGGCGAGGAAGACCGCTTCTTCGATGTCATGGGTGATCAGGAACACTGGCTTGGCCGTGCGCCGCCAGACTTGCAGCAGCAGCTCCTGCATCTGTTCGCGGGTGAAGGCATCGAGGGCGCCGAAGGGTTCGTCCATCAGCAACACCCGTGGGTCGGCCGCCAGGGCGCGGGCCAGGCCCACGCGTTGTTTCTGCCCGCCAGACAGCTGCCAGATGCGCCGGCTGTCAAAGCCGGCCAGGTCCACCAGGGCGAGCATTTCCCGGGCGCGGACGTGCCGCTGGGCCTTGGGCACGCCGGCCAGTTCCAGGCCGAAGCTGACATTGGCCAGCACGTCTTGCCAGGGCAGCAAGGCATCGTCCTGGAACACCACGCCACGCTCGGCACTCGGGCCCTGGACGGGCACGCCATCGAGGGTGATGCGCCCGGCGCTGGGTTCGACAAAGCCGGCAATCAGGTTCAACAGCGAAGTCTTGCCACTGCCGGAAGGGCCGAGGGCCACCAGCAATTGCTGGGGCCCAAGGTTCAAGGAAATATCCGCCAGCACGGGCGTGGTTGCGCCTGGGTACTGTGCGCTGATGCGCTCCAGCTGTAGCAAGGCCATCGCGGTGAACTCCTGATCAGTGGGTGATGAACTGGGCGCTGACGTAAGGGCCGTAGTCCGGCAGCACCGCCTCGACCTTGCCTTGTTCCTTGAGGAATGCGGCGGTGTCGGTCACGGCCTTGGTGGTCGGGGCGCCCAGCAGGGTCACCTGGTCGGCGGCCAGCGGGTAGACATTGCCTTGCAGCAGCAGCGGAATATCGCTGGCCTTGGCGCCAGAGAGCTTCACCAGTTTGTCGACATTGCCTTTGTCGGCCAGCCAGGCTTGTGGGTCTTTACGGTATTGGGCGTAGGCATCGAGGGTGACTTTGGCAAAGGCACTGACAATTTCCGGGTGCTTCTCGGCAAAGTCCTTACGCACGATCCAGGCATCGAAGGTTGGCGCGCCGAATTTGGCCAACTCGCCGGAGGTGATCAGCACTTTGCCGTTTTCCTTGGCCACGCCCAGGGCCGGGTCCCAGACATAAGTGGCATCGATATCGCCACGTTTCCAGGCGGCAATGATGGCCGGCGGGGCGAGGTTGAGCACGGTGACTTTCGATGGATCAATGTTCCAGTGCTTGAGCGCGGCCAACAGGCTGTAGTGGCCGGTGGACACGAACGGTACGGCGATTTTCTTGCCGACCAGATCCTGCGGGCTATTGATCCCGGAACCGTTGCGCGCCACCAGGGCTTCGGCACCGCCGATCTGGGTGGCGACGAGGAAGGTCTGCACCGGCACTTTACGGGTGATGGCCGCCGTCAGCGGGCTGGAACCGAGGTAGCCGATCTGCACGTCGCCGGAGGCGATGGCGGCGATGATATCGGCGCCATTGTCGAATTTGCGCCAGTCGATAGTGGCGTTTGTGGCTTTTTCATAAGCGCCGTCGGCCTGGGCGACTTTGGCCGGGTCAACGGTGGTCTGGTAGGCGATGGTCACGTCGGCCGCCTGGGCAAACAGGCTGGCGCCGGCCAGGGACAGGGCCGCCAGGAGGCGTAAAGGGGAAGGGCGTCGCATGGAAAAGCTCCTCATCAGGCGGCCGAGGGTCGGCGTGTGATGAGACTAAATGATCTAAGAATCCTAAAATAAATAACATTTTAGAATTAGCTTATGAGGAGAAAAGTGGAAGCAGCCCTGCAGGGCAATGAAATTAATGTGGGAGCTGGCTTGCCTGCGATAGCGGTTTGGCAGCCGACATCGTATTTGGATGTGGCGGCCTTATCGCAGGCAAGCTCCCACAGGGGGGTTAGTTACTGATCGCCAGGATGCTCGCCTGGTACGACCCGACAAACACATCAAAGTCACCCACTTCGTTCTGCTCCAGCTCTGCCTGCTGGGCCAGCGAACTGCGGGCCAGTTCCTCAAAGCGCGCCTGCTCGTCTGCCGGCAACGGCTCGCTACGGAAGTGCTCGGCATGCACTTCGCTCTGACGCAGGGAGAACTGGGCAAAGCTCTGCTTGTGCTCGCGCATCGCCGCCAGCACCTGGGCCGACGGGGTCAGGGACGCATCCTGGACCTTTGCCAACTGGGCATCCAGCGCCTGGCTGTGTTCATTGAGGCCCTGGCTCTGGTCCAGCAGTGCGGCCAGCGGGGCGATTTTTTCCAGCAGTTCGGTGGCCCATGCCTTCATTTCCACGGCCTGGCCACAGCGCTGCAATTGCAGGCCCGGACGCCGGCCTTCCTTGACCACGCTGAGGAAGTTCGACGTGGCATTGCCGCACTCGTTGTTTTCAAACAACGGGCTGTCGTTCAGCGCGCAGTACAGCAGGAAGGCGTCGAGGAAGCGCGACTCCGGCAAGTCGATGCCCATCGGCAGGAACGGGTTGATATCCAGGCAGCGTACTTCGATGTACTGGATACCACGGGCCATCAGTGCCTGGATCGGCCGTTCGCCGGTGTAGGTCACGCGTTTGGGGCGGATATTGGAGTAGTACTCGTTTTCGATCTGCAGGATGTTGGTGTTGAGCTGGACCCACTCACCGTCCTTGTGGGTGCCGATTTCGACATAAGGCGCGTAGGGCGTTGCCACCGCTTCGCGCAGGCTGTCGGTGTAGCTGAGCAGGTCGTTGTAGCAAGGGGTCAGGCCGGCCTGGGCGTTGCTCTGGTAACCCAGGTCGCTCATGCGCAGGCTGGTGGCATACGGCAGGTACAGGGTGTCGGCATCGAACTGTTCCAGTTGATGGGAACGCCCGCGCAGGAAACCTGCATCCAGGGCCGGCGAGGCACCGAACAGGTACATCAGCAGCCAGCTGTAGCGGCGGAAGTTGCGGATCAGCGCGATATAGGCCGTGGACTGGTAGTCACGGTCGGTGCCCACGAAGCCTTCGGTTGCCTTGAGCAACGGCCACAGTTCTTCCGGCAGGGAAAAGTTGTAGTGGATGCCGGCGATGCACTGCATGGTCTTGCCGTAGCGCAGGGCCAGGCCCTTGCGATACACGTACTTGAGCTGTCCGATGTTGGAGGTGCCGTAGTAGGCAATCGGAATATCTTCCTCGGCCGGCAACGGGCACGGCATCGATGGACTCCACAGGTACTCGTTGCCGAGCTTGCTGTAGGCAAAACGATGAATCTTGTCGAGGCTGCGCAGGGTATCTGCCGGGTTGGGCAAGGCCGGCGTGATGAACTCCAGCAGCGACTCGGAATAGTCGGTGGTGATCGATTCATGGGTCAATGCGGCGCCCAGGGCCTCTGGATGCGGCGTTTGAGCCAGGCGGCCTTCGCCGGTGACACGCAGGCATTCACGCTCGATGCCGTGCAGGCAATGCTCAAGCAAAGAGAGGTGTTCGCGCTTGCCGAGCAGTGCCAGGCGGCGGTTGAGAAGTTCGCTCAAGTTGGATTCCTTCACGCGTCAGTCGCCCCAATATGGGGGTGGGCAAGACGGTCTACAAGGGTGAAGTTAAAACTGGCGTTTTCGCCTGGTTTTCGAGCCGGAATAACCTGCTCTGAAAGTGCCTACTTCATTCCCTGAATTTGGCTATTGCGCAGGAAGAAAATTCCGACGCTGTTTTTGCAGCGCCGAAATTAACCCAAATTGATGACTGGGAGCTATAGGACAGCGAAGGTGCCTTGTGCTTTTGCGACGAGTCTTTCGCCCTGATACACCTCGGCCTCGACCACCAGCGTGCGCCGGCCGGGGTGGATGACCCGGGCGGTGCACAGCACATCACCGTCGGACACCGCACGGATGTAATTGATTTTGCACTCGATGGTCGCGCTCTGCTGGTCGAAACCGTGGGTGCTGGAACAGGCCAGCCCCATGGCAATGTCCACCAGGCTGAAAATCGCCCCGCCATGGAGCTTGCCCGCGCGGTTGCGCAAGTGTGGCTCAAGGCTCAGGGCCACCTCGGCAACGCCCTGGTCCAGGCGTTGCAGGTGGCAGCCGAGCAGTTCGCTGAAAGCGCTGTGGGTCAAGCCGGCTGGCAGCTCCATCAGCGCTTTTTCAGTTGCTTGGCGTTGGCGAACAGCGAAGCCATGGCGTTATTGGCCGGGGCTGCGGTGGCGGTTTCCTTGCGCGGTGCAGTGTTTTCCGAACGGTTTTGCGACTGGCGCGGGGCTGAACCCGGGCGTGCGCCACGGGCCCCGTCGATTTTCTCGCCGGGGGTATCGCTCATGCGCATCGACAGGCCCACGCGTTTGCGCGGGATATCGACTTCCATGATCTTGACCTTGACCACGTCACCGGCCTTCACCGCTTCACGGGGATCTTTGATGAACTTCTCCGAAAGCGCGGAAATATGCACCAAACCGTCCTGATGCACGCCGATATCCACAAAAGCGCCGAAGTTGGTCACGTTGGTCACCACGCCTTCGAGGATCATGCCCAGTTGCAGGTCCTTGAGGTCTTCGACGCCTTCCTGGAACTCGGCGGTCTTGAACTCGGGACGTGGGTCGCGGCCGGGTTTTTCAAGCTCTTGCAGGATGTCGGTGATGGTTGGTACGCCGAAGGTTTCGTCGGTGTACTTCTTCGGGTCCAGGCGCTTGAGGAACCCGGCATCGCCGATCAGCGAGCGGATATCGCGGTCGGTTTCGGCGGCAATGCGTTGCACCAGTGGGTAGGCTTCCGGGTGGACCGCCGAGGCGTCCAGCGGGTTGTCACCGTTCATTACACGCAAGAAACCGGCGGCCTGCTCGAAGGTTTTTTCGCCAAGGCGTGCGACTTTTTTCAGCGCCGCACGGGTCTTGAACGCACCGTTTTCATCGCGATGGGTGACAATATTCTGCGCCAGGGTAGCGTTGAGGCCGGAAATCCGTGCGAGCAAGGCGACCGAGGCGGTGTTGACGTCGACGCCGACCTTGTTCACACAGTCTTCCACCACCGCATCCAGGCCGCGCGCCAGTTTCAGCTGCGACACATCGTGCTGGTACTGGCCGACGCCGATGGATTTAGGGTCGATCTTCACCAGCTCGGCCAGTGGGTCCTGCAGGCGGCGGGCGATGGACACTGCGCCACGGATCGATACATCGAGGTCCGGGAACTCCTTGGAGGCCAGCTCCGATGCCGAGTACACCGAAGCGCCCGCCTCGGAAACCATGACCTTGGTCATTTTCATGCCTGGGTATTTTTTGATCAGTTCCAGAGCCAGCTTGTCGGTCTCGCGGCTGGCGGTGCCGTTGCCGATGGCGATCAGGTCGACCGCGTGCTTGGCGCACAGGGCGGCGAGGATGGCGATGGTCTGGTCCCACTTGTTGTGGGGCACGTGCGGATACACGGTGGCGTGGTCCAGCAGCTTGCCGGTGGCGTCGACCACGGCGACCTTGCAGCCGGTGCGCAGGCCCGGGTCCAGGCCCAGGGTTGCACGCGGGCCGGCCGGTGCGGCCAGCAGCAGGTCGTGCAGGTTGTGGGCGAACACGTTGATCGCCTCGGTCTCGGCGCCGTCGCGCAACTCGCCCAGCAGGTCGGTTTCCAGGTGGGTGTAGAGCTTGACCTTCCAGGTCCAGCGCACGACTTCACCGAGCCATTTATCCGCAGGACGATTCTGATTCTGGATGCCGAATTGTTGACCGATCATGCCTTCGCACGGGTGCATGGTGCCCGGCAGTTCGTCGCCGACTTTCAGGGCGGAGCTGAGAATGCCTTCGTTGCGCCCACGGAAAATGGCGAGGGCGCGGTGGGACGGCATACTCTTGAGCGGTTCGTCGTGCTCGAAGTAATCGCGGAACTTGGCGCCTTCCTCCTCTTTGCCGGCGATCACGCGGGCGCTGAGGGTGGCTTCCTGCTTCAGGTAGTTACGCAATTTTTCCAGCAGGTTGGCGTCTTCGGCGAAGCGCTCCATGAGGATGTATTTGGCGCCTTCGAGGGCAGCCTTGACGTCGGCCACGCCTTTTTCGCCATCGACAAAGCGCGCTGCTTCGGTTTCCGGGGCCAGGGATGGGTCGTTGAACAGGCCGTCGGCCAGCTCGCCGAGGCCGGCTTCCAGGGCGATCTGGCCCTTGGTGCGGCGTTTCTGCTTGTACGGCAGGTAAAGGTCTTCGAGGCGGGTCTTGGTGTCGGCGAGCTTGATATCGCGTTCGAGTTGCGGGGTCAGCTTGCCCTGCTCCTGGATGCTGGCGAGGATGCTGATGCGCCGTTCGTCGAGTTCTCGCAGGTAGCGCAGGCGCTCTTCCAGATGCCGCAGCTGGATATCATCGAGGCTGCCGGTCACTTCTTTACGGTAACGGGCGATGAAGGGCACCGTGGAGCCCTCATCCAGTAGAGCGACGGCCGCTTCGACCTGTTGTGGGCGTACACCGAGTTCCTCGGCGATGCGGCTGTTGATGCTGTCCATAAAACCACCTGAAATTCTTGAAAGCAGTGTGCAGGCCCGCAAAACAAGGCCCTGCGCAGCTGGTTGAGCGGCCCGGCTGGCGCCGCTGCCTGGGTCAAGAGGCAGCCTATTGACCCTCGAAATCGAAATAATCACGACAAGCAGATGAAAAAAACACCAGGCCGGCCATGGCACTGCCCGGCACTGAGGCGCGGCATTATAACCAGCGTTCCGTCCTTGGGGGGATTGCGCCGGGAGCAGGCGCACTGGTGGTTGGAGAAAAATCTGCTAACAATGCGTACCGTGCGTATAACGGCAGCTAAGCCATAATGCGCGCCAGATAAGAGGAGCATCCAATGAGCAGCACTGCACAAACTGCTGAAGGCGAAAAAATTCTCATCGTTGATGACGATCCGGGGCTGAGCAGCCTGTTGGAGCGGTTCTTCACCTCCAAGGGCTACCGTGCCCGCGCGGTGCCGAACACCGAGCAGATGGACCGCCTGCTGGGGCGCGAGGTCTTCAACCTGGTCGTACTCGACCTGATGTTGCCGGGTGAAGACGGCCTTACGGCCTGCAAGCGTCTGCGCAGCACCAACAACCAGATCCCGATCATCATGCTGACCGCCAAGGGCGATGAGCTGAGCCGGATCAAGGGTCTGGAACTGGGCGCCGACGATTACCTGGCCAAGCCGTTCAACCCCGACGAGCTGATGGCCCGGGTCAAGGCTGTATTGCGTCGCCAGGCGGCTCCCGTACCGGGCGCGCCAGGCAGCGAAGACGAAAGCGTGACATTTGGTGACTACGAACTGTCGCTGGCCACCCGTGAGCTCAAGCGTGGCGAAGAAGTGCACATGCTCACCACAGGTGAGTTCGCGGTGCTCAAGGCGCTGGTGATGAACGCTCGTCAACCGCTGACCCGTGACAAGCTGATGAACCTGGCCCGTGGTCGCGAATGGGACGCCCTGGAGCGCTCCATCGATGTGCAGATCTCCCGTCTGCGCCGGATGATCGAGCCGGACCCGTCCAAACCGCGTTATATCCAGACAGTGTGGGGCGTGGGTTACGTGTTTGTGCCGGATGGTACGGCAACCAAGTAACCGATGATTTGCACATGCGGGTATTCTGGCGTTTGACCCCAAGGGGTCGGCCGGATGCCCGGCGTCTGCAATTCTGCGAGCGTGGCTCGCTCTTGCCAGGTGTCTAGCTGTCTTCTATGAAAACCCCGCTGTGGTTCCCCCAAAGTTTCTTCTCCCGCACCCTGTGGCTGGTGCTGATCGTCGTTCTGTTTTCCAAGGCGCTGACCCTCGTTTACCTGTTGATGAACGAAGACGTGCTGGTGGATCGGCAGTACAGCCATGGTGTTGCGCTGACATTGCGTGGCTACTGGGCTGTGGATCCCGAGAACCGCGAAAAAGTCGCCAAGGCGTCGACGTTGACCCGCGTCGATGGGGCTGGCGTGCCGGAAGGCGAGCAGCATTGGCCTTACAGTGAGATCTACCAGCGTCAGATGCAGGCTGAACTGGGTGAGGACACCGAGGTGCGCTTGCGCATGCATGTCTCACCAGCCCTCTGGGTGCGCGCGCCGAGCCTGGGCGATGCCTGGATCAAGGTTCCGTTGTATCCGCACCCGTTGCGGGGGCAGAAGATCTGGAACGTACTCGGTTGGTTCCTGGCCATCGGCCTGCTTTCCACCGCCTCGGCCTGGATCTTCGTGCGCCAGCTCAACCAGCCGCTCAAGCGCCTGGTGTTCGCCGCCAGGCAACTGGGGCAGGGGCGCAGCGTGCGCCTGCCGATCAGCGATACGCCCAGCGAGATGACCGAGGTCTACAGCGCGTTCAACCAGATGGCCGAGGATGTCGAACAGGCCGGTCGTGAACGCGAGCTGATGCTGGCCGGGGTCTCCCACGACCTGCGCACGCCGCTGACACGCTTGCGCCTGTCCCTGGAACTGATGGGTAACCACACCGACCTGACCGATGACATGGTCCGTGATATCGAGGACATGGATGCGATTCTCGACCAGTTCCTGGCGTTTATCCGCGATGGTCGCGATGAGGTGGTGGAAGAGGTGGACCTGACCGACCTGGTGCGCGAGGTCGTGGCGCCCTATAACCAGAATGGCGAGCAGGTGCGCATGCGCCTGGAGCCGATCCAGCCCTTTGCATTGCGCCGGGTCTCGATGAAGCGCCTGCTGAACAACCTGATCGGCAACGCCTTGCATCACGCGGGCACCGAGGTGGAAGTCGCCGCCTATGTGTCCGGTGACACCAATGCGCCTTACGTGGTGCTGAGTGTCATGGACCGTGGCGCCGGGATCGATCCGGCGGAACTGGAAGGCATTTTCAACCCGTTCACCCGTGGCGACCGTGCCCGTGGTGGCAAAGGCACCGGCCTGGGGCTGGCGATTGTGCGGCGGATTGCTTCGATGCATGGCGGCAATGTCGAACTGCGCAACCGTGCCGATGGCGGGCTGGAAGCGCGGGTGCGCTTGCCGTTGGGGCTGATGTTGCCAAGGGATGCGGTGTAAACCACGGCAAAACTCAAATGTGGGAGTTGGCTTGCCTGCGAAAAAATCTGACAGTGATGTTGAATGTTAGTCAGTCATCGCAGGCAAGCCAGCTCCCACTCGGGTTTGTGCTGCCTTAAAGAGAGTATTTCAGCCCTTGCCCTTGGTGCGGGTCATGTTTGGCCCGCTGTTCTTCTCCAGATGCTGAATGATGATCCCGGCCACGTCCTTGCCGGTGGTGGTCTCAATCCCTTCCAGGCCCGGTGACGAGTTCACTTCCATCACCAGTGGCCCGTGGTTCGAGCGCAGGATATCCACGCCCGCCACACTCAAGCCCATGACCTTGGCTGCACGCAGGGCGGTCATGCGCTCTTCCGGGGTGATCTTGATCAGGCTGGCGCTGCCACCACGGTGCAGGTTGGAGCGAAACTCCCCTGGCTTGGCCTGGCGTTTCATCGCCGCAATCACCTTGTCCCCCACCACGAAGCAACGGATATCGGCACCGCCGGCTTCCTTGATGTACTCCTGGACCATGATGTTCTGCTTGAGGCCCATGAACGCCTCGATCACCGACTCCGCCGCCGTGGCGGTTTCACACATCACTACGCCAATGCCCTGGGTACCTTCCAGCACCTTGATGACCAGCGGGGCGCCGTTGACCATTTCGATCAGGTCGGGAATGTCATCGGGGGAATGGGCAAAGCCGGTCACCGGCAAGCCGATCCCCCGGCGCGACAGCAATTGCAGGGAGCGCAGCTTGTCCCGGGAGCGGGCAATGGCCACCGACTCGTTGAGCGGAAACACTCCCATCATTTCAAACTGACGCAGTACCGCGCAGCCGTAGAACGTCACCGAGGCACCGATGCGCGGGATCACCGCGTCGAAGCCTTCCAGTGGTTTGCCCCGGTAGTGGATCTGCGGCTTATGACTGGCAATGTTCATATAGGCGCGCAACGTATCGATCACCACCATCTCATGGCCCCGTTCGGTGCCGGCCTCGACCAGACGACGGGTGGAATACAGACGCGGGTTACGCGACAGCACAGCGATCTTCATGCAACACCTGTGGCAGCAATAGTAGAGACCGGGAACACCGGCTTGTCTTGAACGTACTTGAGCCCCGGGTTGACCACCAATTGGCCGTCGATCAGGGCTTTGGAACCTAGCAACAGGCGGTAACGCATGGTTTTGCGGCAAGCCAGGGTGAACTCCACCCGCCATACCCGATCACCCAGGGCCAGGGTGGTGCTGATGACGTAGCGCACCTGCGCCTGGCCGTTGGAGCTTTTAATGGTTTTCATCGCCACCAGCGGCGCTTCGCAGCGCCGGTGACGCAGTTGCACCACGCTGCCCAGGTGCGCTGTGAAGCGCACCCATTTTTCACCGTCACGCTCAAAAGGCTCGATCTCGGTGGCATGCAGGCTGGAGGTACTGGCCCCGGTGTCGATCTTCGCGCGCAGGCCCGCCACGCCTAAATCAGGCAGTGCCACCCACTCACGCAGACCGACAACGGTCAAATGGTCAAATGTCTTCAATGTGAACAACCGGCAATCAGAAATATTTCGACGTCAGACGACACTAGCGTCCTACTGCTCATGGATTGTGACAACCCAGGAACGTTGACGAGCGCTTGGCGCCGAATTCGCGGTATTCACGCAGAATATTCACCAAATGGCGACAGATATCTTCACGCCATAAAAAACCACGGCTGAAGGGAAACTGCCTGACACCTGGCGTATCTTAGGTGAGCCTTGGCGTTTGTGCGTCGTAGGGGGGCGACTGTTAAGTTGCGACATTTTTCAGAGCGAGGAATTCCAGTGGCTCAAAAGCAGGAAGAGGACGAAAAAGTCCGGTTGGACAAGTGGCTGTGGGCCGCACGTTTCTACAAAACCCGGGCCTTGGCCAAGGCCGCCATCGAGAGTGGCAAGGTGCATTGCCGAGGCGAGCGCTGTACAGCGAGACCCCGGCCAGTATCGCCAAGCGCGAAAATGCCGCGGCCATGCGCAAGGCCGGCGCATTGGGCATGAGCACCGATGGCAAGCCGAGCAAGAAGCAGCGCCGCGACCTGTTCAAGTTTCGCGGTAGCGGCAATGATGATTGAGAAGGGGCAGCAGGAGCCGGCCAGGCTCCTGCACCTGGGCTCAGGCGTTGCGGATCACGCTTAGGCGATTGATCACCGGTACCCGTTGCAACACTGTAAATACCGGTTGGGTCCTGTGTAGCAGCCAACCCGCAACCTTCGCCGCAAACGGCGTGCAGTAACCCCACCCCAGCGCCAACAGCGCCAGCAGTACGCCACCGATATAGTCGTCCTGCCCCCAGTGCGCACCCGCCACCAGGCGCGGCATCATGAACAGCAGCGCCAGGCCCCAGATCAGCACAACCTGGCCGATCCGCTTGGCAAACACGCTCATGAACATCCCCCAGATCAACAGCACTGAGGCGTGATCACCGGGGAAGCTCTGGCTGGAGCGGTCCTTCAATTCCCAGGTTCTTTCCAGGTCAGGGAAGTAGTCGCTCATATGGATCGCCCCGCTGATCACCATCGACGGGCTATTGTGTTGCCAGCCCATCTGCGCCGCGAGCTTGGAAAACAGCATGCGGATAAACAGCAGTAACAGCAGAATCGCGAGAAAACCGAAAAACGCCTGGCGCACTTCAAACGCCTTGAACACCCATTCGCCGCGGATCAGCAGCGTCAGCAGGATCACCCCGACCACGGCATCAAAGGGGCGCAGGCTGGCTACCGCCCACACATGCAGCCAGGCCGGGTTGCTGGCCAACGGGTCGTTGAGTAGATGGAACAGCCATTCGTCGAATATCACGCAAAGCATCTGGCCTGCGGGCCATAGCCAAAAACACAGCAGCCCCAGAGCGAGTAAATTGCACAGGGCCAATCGCCCGAGGTTCCACTTGGCTTGGAACAAACCCGGATTGTTCATAAACTGTTTCCTCTTCGCTCTGAAACTCTTCACCTGTCGGCATAAAAGCGCACCAAATTGGTGCTAAAGCGCATAATTTTAGAAACATTGTCATCATTTTGTCATCAATTCAGATACCCAGACCTATGACTGATCTACCGGATACCGACTTCACCCAACGTTTCCTCTTTGACGACAACGACGCCCGTGGCGAACTGGTTGCCCTTGAGCGCAGCTATGCCGAGGTCCTTGCCAAACACCCCTATCCAGAGCCTGTCGCGCAGTTGCTTGGCGAACTGATGGCCGCCGCGTCGTTGCTGGTGGGCACCATGAAGTTCGATGGCTTGCTGATTCTCCAGGCCCGCTCCGAAGGCCCGGTGCCCATGCTGATGATCGAGTGCTCCAGCGAGCGCGAAATCCGTGGCCTGGCCCGTTATGACGCAGACCAGATCCCGGCGGACGCAACCCTGGCCGACCTGATGCCCAACGGCGTGCTGGCGTTGACCATCGACCCGACCGTTGGCCAGCGTTACCAGGGCATTGTCGATCTGGACGGTGAAACCCTGTCTGACTGCTTCACCAACTATTTCGTCATGTCCCAGCAAGTGGGCACCCGCTTCTGGCTCAACGCGGACGGCAAGCGCGCCCGTGGCCTGTTGTTGCAACAGCTGCCGGCGGACCGGATCAAGGACGAGGATGAGCGCGAAGAAAGCTGGCGCGGCCTCACGGCCCTGGCCGGTACCCTGACCGCTGAAGAGCTGCTGGGCCTGGACAACGAAACCATCCTGCACCGCCTTTACCACGAAGAAGAAGTGCGCCTGTTCGATGCGCAATCGCTGCGTTTCCATTGCAGTTGCTCGCGCGAGCGTTCGGGCAATGCCCTGGTGAGCCTGGGCCTGGAAGATGCGCAGAATCTGGCGGTGGAGCACGGTGGCAGAATCGAGATCGACTGCCAGTTCTGCAACCAGCGCTACCTGTTCGACGCTGCCGATATCGCCCAATTGTTTGCTGGCGCTGGCGTTGACACCCCTTCGGGCACCCATCACTAAAACGTTTAAGCACAGGTAAATCACCTGACAAACGCCGGATTAGAGGTGTTCTGACGGGAGGGCCCTACTTTTTTTGGGCTTTTCTGGCATAATCCGGCCCACTTTTTTCGCGGTAGTAGTGCGCAACTTTCTACTACAAAACGTTTGGAGCACTCGGCCATAGGCCGACGGGGAACCTCATGACGCAAGCCAATAACGCCGTATACACCGATCTGAGTGTTGACGATCTGGTCAAAGAAGCCCTGCAACGTGGTGAAGGCGTGCTTGCCGATACTGGCGCGCTGGTTGTTGAAACCGGTCACCGTACCGGTCGTTCGCCGGTCGACCGTTTCATCGTTGAAGAGCCGTCTACCCAGGCCGCCATTGCCTGGGGCCCGATCAACCGCAAGTTCCCGGCCGACAAGTTCGATGCCCTGTGGGCTCGCGTCGAGGCTTTCAACAACGCGCAAGAGCATTTCGTTTCCCACGTGCATGTAGGTTCTGCCGAAGAACATTACCTGGCCGTGAAAATGACCACCCAGACTGCCTGGCAGAACCTGTTCGGTCGTTGCCTGTTCATCAACCCGGCCCAGTACAACCCGGCCGGGCGTGAAGAGTGGCAAGTGCTCAACGTGGCCAACTTTGAATGTGTGCCTGAGCGTGACGGCACCAATTCCGATGGTTGCGTGATCCTCAACTTCGCCCAGAAAAAAGTCCTGATCGCTGGCATGCGTTACGCCGGCGAGATGAAAAAAGCCATGTTCTCGGTGCAGAACTTCCTGCTGCCGGCCGCGGACGTGCTGCCAATGCACTGCGCTGCCAACATCGGTGAAGAAGGCGACGTGACCTTGTTCTTCGGTCTGTCCGGTACGGGCAAGACCACCCTGTCCGCTGACGAAAGCCGCTACCTGATCGGCGACGACGAACACGGTTGGGGCGAAGGCGTGGTGTTCAACATCGAAGGCGGTTGCTATGCCAAGTGCATCGACCTGTCCGAGAAGAACGAGCCGGTCATCTGGAAAGCCATCAAGCACGGCGCCGTCCTGGAAAACGTGGTGATCGACGATGCCAAGCACGCCGACTACACCAATGTCAGCCTGACCCAGAACAGCCGCGCCGCGTATCCACTGGAGCACGTTGCCAAGCGTTCCGAGAAGAACCTGGGCGGCGAGCCAAACGCCGTGATCTTCCTGACCTGCGACCTGACTGGCGTGCTGCCACCGGTGTCGATCCTCAACGAAGAACAGGCGGCCTACCACTTCCTGTCCGGCTACACCGCACTGGTGGGCTCGACTGAAATGGGTTCGGGCAGCGGCATCAAGTCGACCTTCTCCACTTGCTTCGGCGCGCCGTTCTTCCCGCGCCCGGCTGGCGAATACGCCGAGCTGCTGATCAAGCGCATCCGTGGCTTCGGCTCCAAGGTCTACCTGGTCAACACCGGCTGGACCGGCGGTGGCTACGGTGTCGGCAAGCGCTTCAACATCCCGACCACCCGCGCGGTGATCGCAGCGATCCAGAGCGGCGCGTTGATCGGTGCGCAAACCGAGCACCTGGACACCATCAACCTCGACGTGCCATTGGCCGTACCGGGCGTTGAGACCGGCCTGTTGAACCCACGCAACACCTGGGCTGACCCGGCGGCCTACGACGAAGCAGCCAAGGCCCTGGCCGGCCTGTTCGTCGAGAACTTCAAGAAGTTTGAAGTCAGCGATGCGATCAAGGCAGCGGGTCCGAAGTTGTAAGATTCGGTAGTTGGGAAAAGACCGCCTCTTGTAGGCGGTTTTTTGCATAACTTGATCTAGGTCGTCTTATACTTTTCCAATACTGAGCAGGCTTCAAAAGTCTCAGATACCCCAGGTAGGTCAAAAAAACCACTATCTACAAAATGTGAAGATAGTGGCCAGTCTGTAAATATCTTAACAAAGCATATTGCAGTTATCGAACCTGATGGCAGTATCGATGTGAGTAGTGAAAGATAGCTGTTTTTTTCTTCAGGGCTTAAACTGCTTTTGTTTACAAAGCTAAAAATGCCACTTGTAAGTTTTAACAATGAAAAGAAATTTTCGTTATCATCAAAGAACTTTTCTATCCAGCTCGTGTTCTTTTGATTTTCTATTTTTTTAAAAAGATCGTAAATTAATCCATCGAGACCGGAACTTCCTTTGTATTCTCTTTTTTCGAAGGTGTAGCTAGAGGTGTTTATTGCTTCGATTGTAAGTTTAGTAAGTTCAAAAAAGGCTCCTTCGAACTTTTGAAGTTGAATTAGTTTATTCTGGGTTACTAAGATCTCACTGGACTTTGATAGCTCTGTACGAGATAGTTCGTATGTGTTTTGTGACAGCGTTAGGGCTGCGCTTGTTTTTTCTAAGGACTCTTGTTGAAGAACAATGGTCCTGTAGAGTATGTAAATTGTAATGAAGCTGAGTATTGGGTTTAAGGTGCCGCCCACAAAATCGCCGAATTGCCCCCATACGTCTTGTTTTTCTGAAAGACCATTTTGGAAGTTATAAAAATATAATCCATATACGGCAATAAAAATTAGGGTGAGTAAAAAGATGAGTCTTTTCATTACAGTGCACTAACCTTATGTAGAATAACTCTTTTAAGTCTTCCATCTCCTGAGTGAACTGTTATTACGCTTGCTCTGAGTTTGGTTAGTGCGCCATTTGTCATGTCGTTAAGGCTTGCGGAAAGAAGACTCATCATATCTTGAGTGACTTTTTGTTTGACAGGGTAGAAAGGGAAAGACTCACCATCCATTTCGTATATGAATCTGCCGGTTCCTGTTCGTCCGTTGAACTTACTAACGCCTACAATGATATCTTCTATTAGTTTCGATTTTACTTCGTCGTCAATATAGGCCAGGGTCTTATAGTCGAAGGTCTCTATCAATCTTGGTCCAACCGTAAGTTTTATGGATAGACCCTGATATTTGATAGGGGAGTGAGCATCTAACATTACATTTTCGACGCGCTCGATTAGTGATTCTAAGTCATCAAATTCTTTGATCAGCTTTTTCGAACCTCTCCTTTGGGGTTCGTAGTCTTTTCCGACAGCGGCGCCAAAGATTATTTTTAGAAAGTCTGTATATCCCTCAAAAGAAAGCTTCTCGAAAGCGGAAAGAGTAGAGGTTTCTTGAATTATAAGCGCGATAGATTGAATGTAAGAGCCTTTATAATTTTTGCGTAGAGCAGTTCTAAATCCTTTTGCGGCGGGTGTTCTAGAAATAAGCTCATGGTTTAAAGCTGCATTGGTTGCAATTATAAAGCCTTCAGAAATTGCGGCCAGAGATTTTGTACCATGATAAAAATCGAGCTCGTCAAAGCTTTGTAAGCCACTATCATATGTTAATTTGATAATAATTTCTTTGTTCATAAAGTATGCCTGAGCCCTATGAGTTGATTTTTATTGATTTATGAGAAGCATGGTTTATAGATTTTATTGTGGGAAATGAAGATGAAACGGAAAAAGATTTGAGGGCAGGGATCGCACTATTATCAAAGACTGAGAGTGGAAAGTAGAAGTTTGAGAGCTTTTCATTAATCCATCCTTGGTATGAGCTTTAGATTGTTGAGATTAATACAGGGGGCTATCATATGGCTACTATTCTTTAGCCTTGGTCGCCGGCCAGTAATGTGAGGTGGATTTGCTGCGCTCTGTCACTTCATCAGATGCAAAGCAGTGGCTGCAATAAGCACAAGTATGACTCCCGCGAACTGTACTTTTGAAAGCCGCTCCTTGAAAAATACAAACCCCAGGATCGCCGCAATCCCACCCGATAAGGTACTGATCACCGTCACCACTGAAACTGACCCCGCCATTGCACCCCACGAAAAAGCCGAGAAGCCGCCTAGGTTCATCAGGCTAGCGCCGGTCAGCGTTGCGCAGTTTTTCAGTGGTGGGATTTTCAGGCCATCTTTGATTTTCATGACCATCAGCACCAGGACGCAAACGCCCACCAAGTAACCAAGCCAGAGCATGGTGACGGGGCCGAGTGTGGGTAGCGTATAGCGGCCTTGTAGCCAAAAACTGCTGCCGTACAGCACCGCAGCGAGCAGGGCATAGGCGATGGCATGGTTGGAGTGGTTGTGGGGAACGCCATTGTCCTTGTGAATGCTGGAGAGAATCACGCCGATGATGCACAGGGCGATGCAGCCGAGTTGAATCAGGCTGATCTGTTCGCCGCTGGCCCAGGACAATAAGGTGGTGACTACACCATATGAGGTTACCAACGGTGCGACGATGGCAGCCTTGCCCAGAGCGAAGGCCTTGGACAGGGCAAGCGCGCCGGAGACGGTGAACAGGGCTGCGATGTAAGCGCTCCATAAACCCCACCTTCAAATGACCCAAGTACGACCTGATGCTGTGCTCCCGATTTTCTTTCTGGAGCCAGCCCATGATGCGCCCCGATCCCAAGGTTAAAGCCGTTTATCTTTATCC
>NZ_MNPU01000080.1 GCF_001983165.1 Pseudomonas gessardii
TAGAAAAGGTAAGATTGTTCACGTCGGGGGCTTAGTTTTTGTTGGTGTGAGAGCTTACATTTTCTAAGATCCTCGACTCCTTTTCCAGCCGGTCAGATTTTTTCTACACCCTTAAATGCGAAGAGCCGGTTATCTCCGGCAAGGGCCTGGACGCATCGCAGACCGACTTTACCGATGTCATCGCACGCTCGGTCGAGGTCAATGCCGGTATCTGGGCCAAGGACCTGCGGGTGACCAGTGGCGCCAACCAGGTCAATGCCGACAATACCCAGGCGACGGTCATCAACGGTTCCGGCGATAAGCCCCAGGTCGCCATTGACGTGGCGCAGCTGGGTGGCATGTATGCCGGCAAAATCAAGTTGGTGGGTACCGAAGCCGGCCTGGGCGTGCGCAATGCCGGGCAAATAGGTTCGAGTGCCGGCGATGTGGTCATCAGCGCCGACGGGCGCCTGGGCAACAGCGGGCAAATCAGCAGCAGTCAGAACCTGCAGGTGGACAGCCAGTTGGGCATCGATAACAGCGGTTCGCTGTACAGCAAGGGCGCCGCGACGCTGTCCAGTCGTGGCGATATCAACAACCAAGGGGTGGTGGCTGCGCAGCAGGACTTGACCCTGACCGCCCAAACCATCGACAACGCCAGCAAGTCGATATTGGGCGCAGGTGTGGCAGCTGACGGCGCGGTCAGTGGCAATGGCGCACTGCGCGTCAGCGCCAGCCAGACGCTCAAGCACCAAGGCTCGGCGATTGCTGCCGGGGATCTGCAGTTGAGCGCCGAGAACCTTGACCTCAATGCGAGTAAGACCGCTGCGCACAATGTCATGCTCACTGCCCGCACGGGCGGCGCTGACTTAAGCGGTGCAGCGTTGGACGCGACAGGGACGTTGAGCACAGCGGTGCGACAAACCCTGACCACCGACAGTGCCAAAATCAACACCGAAGGTGTGCAATTGGCCGCCGGCAGCCTGTCCAACCGCCAAGGTGAAATCGTCCAGGTCGGCAAGGGCGCCACGGTGATTGCTGTGTCCGACAGCCTGGATAACACCGAAGGGCGCATCGCCAGCAATGCGACCGACGTACGCCTTTCGGCGGCGCGCCTGTCCAATGCCAAGGGCAGGATCGAGCATGCCGGCACGGGCAGTCTGACCCTTCAAGGCCAGGCGTTACAGGGGGACCATGGGGACATACACAGCAACGGTTTACTGCAAGTCGCGGTTGCTGATGCCGTGCTGGACGGCGCCAGCACCGTGGCGCGGCAGATCCAGATCGACAGCCATCAACTGTCCAACCGGCAGGGGAAAATCCTGCAGACCGGCACGGACACCCTGCGTATCACCACCACCGGTTTGCTCGACAACACCGGCGCCACCCTGGCCAGTGACAGTGACGTCAGCCTGACGGCGGATCGCTTGCTCAATCAGGGCGGTACGGTCCAGGCGGCCGTCACCGGCAACCTCAATATCACCGCGCATACGCAGCTGGACAATAGCGCAGGCACCCTGGCTGCGGCCAAAGGCGCACACCTCAGTGCAGGGCAACTGCTCAATGGGCAAGGCAAGATCACCGCCGGCGACAGCCTGGTGGTGTCTGGCGAGCAGTTGAACAATGACCACGGCACACTGGCGGCCAAGGGTACACTCAGTGTCAGTGGCCATTCTCTGAGTAACCGCCAAGGCACTGTGGGCTCGGTCAGCGGTCCGCTGGGTATTACGCTGAGCCAGGGCGCTTTCGATAACGCCGCGGGCGTTGTGCAAACCCAGCAAGGCGTGACGATCAGCAGCCAGGGCCTGAACAATGATGACGGCTTGATCAGTGGCGCGGCCTTGTTGCTGGACAGCGCTGTGCAACGACTGTCGAACCAGCGTGGCGCCATTATTGGGAGCGGCACGGTGGACCTGCGCAGCGGTGAGTTGAACAACCAGGCCGGGCTGATCCAGGCCAAGGGCGCGATGACGCTCGACACCCATGGGCAAACGTTAACCAACACCGATTCGGGCAGCGCCAACGGCATCCTTGGCCAAGCCGAGGTCAACCTCTCGACAGGCTATCTGAACAACAGCGCCGGCTTTATCGGCAGCAAAGGCGACGTGGCGCTCCATGCGGCGCAGATCGACAATCTTGCCGCCGGTGTGCTCAGCAGCGAAAAATCCATTCTGCTGACCGGCAACGCCTTGAATAACCA
Organism: Pseudomonas gessardii; assembly: GCF_001983165.1. Classification (GTDB taxonomy): domain Bacteria; phylum Pseudomonadota; class Gammaproteobacteria; order Pseudomonadales; family Pseudomonadaceae; genus Aquipseudomonas; species Aquipseudomonas gessardii. The sequence continues at coordinate 2,180 of NZ_MNPU01000080.1, forward strand.
CGGCGGCCAACTGCAAAGCCTGGGCAATGCGCGCCTGGATATCGGCAGCGGGCGTATTGATAACCTTGGTGGTCTGTTGCGTGCCGGCGGCACCCTGACGGTCGATGCCGGGCAGTTGGACAACCAGCAGACCACAGGCGCCAACCAGGGCGTGGAGGGGCAGTCCTTGGCTCTGAATCTGGCTCAGTTGCTCAACCGCTCGGGCGCCATCCGGGCTGATCAGAATCTGAGCGTCCACAGCAGCGGCCAATTGGATAACAGTGCGGGCTTGATCTCGTCGAGCAAGCAATTGTCGATCAGCGCCGACCAGTCGCTGCTCAACAGCGGCGGCACGTTGATCGCAGGGGAAAAACTCGGCCTTACCAGCGCCAGCCTCAGCGGTGACGGTAGCGTGTTGAGCCTGGGTGATATTCGCCTCGACCTGGCTTCGGGACTGGTCAATACCGGCAAGCTGCAAGCCAACGGTAATCTTGAGCTGAGCCTGCAAGGCACGCTCGACAACCAGGGTGGCGTTCAGGCCGGCAAGCAGTTGCGGGTATCGAGCGATGGGGTTGAAAACCGCGCCAATGGCGAGATCAGTGCCGCGCAAGTGACCCTCGATGTAGGGGATACCCTGAACAACCGTGGCGTGATCGATGCCCAGATCACCCGGATCAATACCCAGGTGCTCAACAACCTTGGCAGCGGCCGTATTTATGGTGATCACGTATCCATTGCGGCGGGGCAATTGACCAATGATGTGGAAGATGCCCGCGCGGCCGTGATCGCCGCGCGCGAACGCCTGGACATTGGCGTCGGGACGCTGGTCAACCGGGAGCACGCCATGCTTTTCAGCGCCGGTGACCTGTTGATCGGCGGCGCGCTGGATGCCCAGGGCCAGGCCACCGGCCAGGCCGGGCTGGTGCGTAACGCCAGCGCAAGCATCGAAGCACTTGGTGGGCTGAGCCTCAACAGTGCCGAGTTGCGCAATACCAACGAACACTTTAGCACGCAAGTGGTGGAGGTCAGCCGCGAAGGCGTTCAGGAGTTCCAGCACACCGGCTCTGCCAATCGCTATCGCCCGGATCAGATCTCACTCTACAACGACGAAGTCAGCCACTTGGTCAGCCCCGAGGGCGTGTCCGATAACTACAACCGCTACGACTACACCCGCACCACCACTCAAACCCAGATCCTCACCTCGGACCCGGGTGAAATCCTTTCCGGCGGCTCAATGCTGTTGACTGCCAATTCGGTGTTGAACGACAAGAGCCGAATCATCGCCGGCGGCACGTTGGTGGGCACTATCGGACAGCTCAACAACACCGAAGTCACCGGGCAGCAGACGGTGACGGACAGTGGCACGTTCAGCCATTTGTATCGTATCCATCGCAAGGGCCGTGACCGTCAGGGCCGTTCGACAGCCGCCTACAACCCGGCCGCCAGCGTCACGGATATTTTCCTGCGGCCAACCCAGTACCTGCAAAACACCACCCATACCGGCAGCGGTTTGCAACTTGGCACGCGCCTGACCAGCAGCGTCGATCAGGCTGCCGGCGGTGCCAGTGCGGCCAAGGTCAATGTGGGCAATGGCCGAGCGCCTGGCCCGGTGCTGGAAGTGGCGGCGTTGCAAGCGACGGCGGCGGGAGGCGTGGGTGAGTCAATCCGTACCGGCGGGCTTAATGTGCAGGTGCCGGACAACAGCCTGTTCCACCTCAACCCCCAGGCCAACCCCAACTATCTGGTGGAGAGCGACCCACGGTTCACCAGTTATCGTTCCTGGCTGTCTTCCAGCTACATGCTGGACCGGCTGCAACTGGATCCGGGCCTGACCCTTACGCGGCTGGGTGATGGTTTCTATGAGCAAAAACTGATCCGCGAACAGATCGCCCAACTCACCGGCAGACGCTTCCTCGACGGCTACGCCAATGATGAAACCCAGTACCGCGCGTTGCTCGACAGTGCGCTGACCTACGCCGGCAAGTGGAACCTGGTGCCGGGTGTGGCGCTCAGCCCTGAGCAAATGGCCCAGTTGACCAGCGATGTCGTCTGGCTGGTCAAGAAGGACGTGACCCTTGCCGACGGCAGCGTGACCCAGGCGTTGGTGCCGCAGGTGTATGTGCGGGTGCGCGACGGCGACCTGGACGGCTCCGGTGCACTGATGGCAGGCAACGTCGTCGACCTCAAGCTACAAGGCGACCTGGTTAACCGCGGCACGATCGCCGGGCGCAGTGTGCTGGCGATTTCCGCCGACAACCTGCAGAACCTGGGCGGGCGCCTGTCCGGTGGCGAGGTGCAGGTAAAGGCCCGCACTGACTTGAACAACCTCGGCGGGTTGATCGATGCCGCCACGCGCTTGAATACGGTCGCCGGTCGCGATATCAACCTGGTGTCCACCACGCGCAACACCGTAAGTGCCCAGGGCACCGCCACAGGTATTTCGCGGGTTGCCGGGTTGTTTGTCTCCGATGCCAAGGGCGAACTGGTGGTGAACGCTGCGCGCGATATCAACCTGAGTGCGGCGCAGATCGTCAGTTCCGGCAAGGACGGCAAGACCACGGTGGTTGCTGGCCACGATATCAACCTGGGCACAGTGACACAGAGCCGTGAACAAAGTGTGCAATGGAACGCCAGTAACTGGCGCAAGGACGCGAGCCGCACCGATGTCGGCAGCGTTATCCAGGGAGAGGGCGAGGTCCGCCTGATCGCGGACAATGACCTCAATGCCCGAGGCGCCAAGGTCGTCAGCGAACAGGGCGGGGTGACCGTTTCGACCGGGCGCGACGTCAATTTAAGCACCAGCCAGAGCTACAACTTTGTCGACGAGGCCCATAAAGTCACCGGCAGTAACAGCCTGTTCTCCAGCAAGACCACCACGACCCGTGACACCGTGAGTGAAACCCGCGCCCAGGCCACCACCCTCAGCGGCGAGACCGCGTGGGTCAAGGCCGACAATGACTTGAATGTGCGCGGCAGCAACGTGGTCTCCACCAGTGGCACCACCCTGGTGGCCGGGCACGATGTGAATGTGGTGGCCGCCACCGACCAGCTCAGCGAACAGCACTTCAAGCAGGTCAAGCAAAGCGGGCTGTTCAGCGGTGGCGCCATCGCGGTGACCATCGGCAGCCAGCAGCGCAGCGACCAAAACCGTACTGACAGTGAAACGGCGGCGGCCAGCACCATCGGCGCCACCGATGGCAACGTGAGTATCCTGGCCGGCAATGCCTACCGTCAGGTCGGCAGCCAAGTCACGGCGCCCAAGGGTGACGTGGACATTGCAGCGCGCTTGGTCGATATCCTTGAGGCCCGTGACCAGCAGCACATCATCCAGGAGACCAAGTTCAAGCAAGGCGGCCTCACGATTACCGTGACCAACCCGGTGATCGAAGCCGTGCAGACCGCCCAGCGCATGAAAACCGCGTCCGACCGCACCGATGATGGCCGGCTCAAGACCCTGGCGCTGGTCAATACCCTGATGGGGGCGGGCAACGGCTATATCCAGTATGACAAGGACCCGTCCATGGCCGGCGGCATCAATATCAGCATTTCGGCCGGCACCAGCAAAAAGGAAAGTAAAACCGAGCAGACCTCCAATTCGGCTGCCAGCTCGTCGGTGTTGGCCGGTGGTGATGTCAACATTACCGCGGCCGGCGCCGGCAAGAACAGCAACCTGACCGTACAGGGCAGCCAGATCACCGCCGGCCATGACGTTAACCTCAAGGCCGACGGCACTATTGCCTTGCTGGCCGCGCAAAACACGGTGCAACAGCGCACGACCGAAAAGGGCAGCAATGCCAGCCTTGGGATTGGCATTGCCATCGGCGGCCAAACCACTGGCATCAGTTTTAACGCCGGGGCGTCCCAAAACCGCGGCAAGGCCGATGGCGATGATGTGGTCTGGAGCAATACTCATGTGGACGCCGGTAATAAGGTCTCGCTCGATTCCGGTGGCGATACCCGACTCAAGGGCGCAGTGGTGAGCGCCAAGCAAGTCACGGCCGATGTCGGCGGTGATTTCAGTGTCGAAAGCCTGCAGGACACCAGTACCTACAAGGCCAAACAGACCAGCCTGGGCGTGGGTGTGAGTATTTGCGTGCCGCCATTCTGCATCGGCTCATCGAGCTTCACGTTGAGTCAGAACAAAGGCATTCAGAAATCCAACTTTGAAAGCGTCACTGAGCAGAGCGGTATTCGGGCCGGCGATGGTGGTTTTGATATCCGGGTCAAGGGCAACACCCACTTGGTGGGCGGCGTGATCGCCAGCAACGACAAGGCGATTGCCGATGGCAAGAACAGCTTGAGTACCGGCTCATTGACCACCGCTGACCTGCACAACAGCGCCAAGGCCAGCGCCGACAGCAGTGGGCTCACCCTCAGCAGCGACTTTGTCGGCCAGGGCATGTACGGCGCCAGCAAGGCCTTGTTCAGCAACTACCTGGATGCAGGCAAGGCTTCGGACTCTTCCGAGGGCAACACGCGAAGCGCGGTAAGTGCCGGCAATATCTTCATCGCCGATGCCTACCGCCAGCAGCAATTGACCGGCCGTGATGCCAGCCAAACGGTGGCCAGCCTTAACCGTGACACCGCCCATTCCCATGTCGGCGCCGCGCGCCAGGACCTGGACAAACTGCAGCGTACCGCCGAGGCGGAGCAGTCGATCAAGAATGAGGCCTATCGCCAAGGGGTGCAGTTTACCGATGAGGCGTATCGCACCATGTTCAAAACGCCGCCACAGATGTTGGCGCTGGAGCTGGATGAACAGGGCAATGTGAAGGAAGGCGCGGACCACAAGCCGTTGTTCCGTGTAGTGGGTGATGCAGAAAAGCAACACCTGCAGGCGGATGAAAACAACGTGGTCAACGTAGCCCTCAATGGCATTTTCAACGACGACAAAGCCGCAGCAAAATACGCGGCTCAGCATCGCGACCCTGGCGCGACCGGGCCACAGTATTTCATGTGGTTTCCGACAGCGGGTAATCGAATGTCAGAGCTGCTGGTTGCCGGGTATCAGAAGGCGATGGATAACGACTTTTTCGGCTTGACCAACTACACCGCGGCCTCGCGTCAGCTGCAGCTCGACTATGGCGCCACTGGCTTGCACCTGACAGAACACAGTCGCGGCACTATGACCGGTGGCAACTCTCGACAATCCATTTACAACATGCCTGATGCTGCCGGGTTACTCAGCAAGACTACGGTGTATAACTTCGGTGGGGCGTTCAATGTTTACACCGCCGATGAGCAGTTGGCCTTTTTGCAAAACCGTTCGGCCGTCACCGACCCCGTCGAACAGGCGAAGATGGTTCTTAAATACGAAGTTCATAACAACGATCCGGTGGGCAGATGGTTCTTCATGGGCAATAACCCGGGTACAGGCGGCGTAATACCTGAGGGCAGCAGCTTGCTCAAGGAGTTGGGCAATGTCTTCACCGGTGATACGACCATGCACAGCTGTTATGGCAATGGTGCGCAAGCCTGTGCAAGGTATTGGCCGCAAGGCAAGCCGGTACTGGTGCCTGTCAGCCCGAGAAAATAAGGAGATTGATCATGTGGCTTAAACCTGTGGCATTGGCGCTGCTGCTTGCTCCCCTCGTCACCGCCTGTTTCAGCGAGCCCTTTCAGCCCCCGGCGGCTGACGCGGACTTATGGGAGAAACCCGGCGCGAGCAGCAAGGATGTCTTGGCCTCCATGTTGGCTTGCGGTGAGAAGAATGGCTCCGGCATCGATCCCAATGCCAGCTTCCAGGAGCGGGCGCAGCGCTTTGTGTGTATGAAGCGCGCGGGCTACACCCGGCGTGATGGTTTTGACGTCTGTGCATTGCGTACCCAAGAACCGTTGAAGGCCTGCGAGTCGGCGCAATGAAACTCCAAAAGAACCGCCCTGTTTTTAAGGGCTCGTCACTCAACACGATAGGGACATCACCTGTGAAATATGCAATCTGCGCCACCTTGCTGCTGTCGCTCAGCGGCTGCCTGACCATGTCGGGTGAATACACCGTGACGGCTCACGACGCCTCCGGCGCCCAGATAACCAAGCTCGGCACCTTCACCGCCGAGGGCCATAACATTTACCCCATACGCAATGCGTTCTGCCTCAACGCACCGGGGGCAACGGTCATCATTCGCGATGCCCGGACCGGCGAAGAACTGCGCAGCGAAAGCCCTTATCACTGCCGTTAAGCCTCAAAAAAAGGATTTCCATGAGAGCGTTTCTGATAGCAGGCCTGGCCGTGGCCGTGAGTGGCTGCGGCAATATTTCCAATATCCGTGCTTACAACACGCCCTATGTTGAACCCACAGCAGGGGATACTGCACGCTTGCGTGTGATCACTAATGGCATGGCGCGCGGCGTGCCGGGCCGTGACTGCATCGACTGGCGTGTGCCTGGCGCCGGGGTGATGGCCGTGTCCGAATCCGGCTTTGCGGGTCAGAATAATGGCCGCAGCCTGGCCATGCCCGAGAGCAACCGCCGGGTGGAGGCGCAAGGCTCGGCGCGTAGCGAACTGAAGGTGCCGGCGAACAAGCCTTTTGCCATGAACTTCCAGAGTGAGGGCTATGTTTCCGGCGGCAATTCCTATAGCTGCAGGCAAAGCTTTCACTTCACCCCCAAGGCCGGGCAAGATTACGAACTGATCCTGCTCGACGGTGGCCAGTGCTTGGTCGCGTTGCAGCGCTTAAACCCAGCTGGGAAACCTGAAAACGAGCCTGTTGAGAAGGCAGGGCTGTGTAGAGCACTGGATGCCTTTTAGCTTAGCGTATTCAGAATTCCAGCGATAGGTGGCTATCCGGACATTGCGGATAGTTCAAACCTAAACGTGAGCCGAATCAATGCGCATCGGGGGCGTGGCCTTTAGCCGACTTGACATACCAGGCGTATCCAAGAGGCAGAGAAGTGAGCCAGCTTGCACTTGCGGAGGAGGCAAGCTGGGCGAAACCAGAACCGAGTTGCTCGTCCGCTTTTGGCCGGTTGCTGCCTGTCATGGACGACCGTTTAACCCCAAGCCCGACTGGATTACAAATTGCTTCCTGCAATCATCAAGTCCAGATTCTGCACCGCCGCTCCAGCGGCTCCCTTCCCAAGATTGTCAAACACCGCAGCCAACAAAACCTGCCCCGTCTCATCATTCTCACACACCACCAATCGCAAACTATCCGTCCCGTTAAGCGCCTGAGGATCAAGGTACGTCAACTCTTTAGACTCTTGCATCGACATCACCTGTACATGGTCCGCACCGATGTAGTGCTGCATAAGGCACGCATGCAACCGCACCGCATCCACGCCCGGCGCCAACAACCGAAGTTGCAACGGTATGGTCAGCACGATCCCCTGACGAAAAGCCCCATAGGCCGGCACAAATATCGGCCGTTCCATCAGACCGCTTTGCTGCTGAATCTCCGGAATATGTTTGTGTGCCAGCCCCAGACCATAAACCTGAAACGACGGCCCCTGTGACGCGCCTTCTCCCTCATGCTCTTGCACGCCGACGCGGCCTTTTCCGGAATAGCCCGACACCGCATGAATGTTCGTCTGGAAGTTCCTGGGCAGCAACCCGGCCTCCAGCAATGGGCGCAGCAACCCTATCGCCCCCGTGGGATAGCAACCGGGATTGCTGACCCGCCGCGCCATGGCGATGTGCTGGGCCTGTTGCGAGTTCATCTCCGCAAACCCATACGTCCAGTCTGGATGAGTGCGGTGTGCCGAACTCGCATCGATCACCCGAACGGCGGGGTTTTCGATGCTTGCTACAGCGTCGCGTGCGGCTTGGTCAGGCAAGCAGAGAATCGCGATGTCGCAGGCGTTGATGATTTCGGCGCGACGTTGCGGGTCCTTGCGGTGTTCGGAGCTGAGCGTGATGAGCCGCAGATCGGTCCGGTCGCGTAGACGTTGATGGATTTGCAACCCGGTGGTGCCTTGGTCGCCGTCGATGAATATAAGGGGGCTTGCCATGGAATGCTCTCGGACATAGGAAATCAGGAGTTCCAATCTTCAGTGCAGGGTTAAGATAGGAAAAGTTGAATTTATAAAAGATGAGATTCAGTTTTTCTGAACGAGGAATGACCATGCGCGAAATCAGCCTGGACCGTCTGCGCACGTTGGTGGCCATTGCCGACCTGGGTTCGTTTGCCGAGGCGGCCCGTGTGCTACACCTTGCGCCACCCACGGTTAGTTTGCATATCGCCGACCTGGAGTCGCGGGTTGGCGGCAAGCTGTTGTCGCGCACGCGTGGGCGCGTTCAGCCTTCAGCGATTGGAGAAACACTGGTGGATCGCGCGCGGCGCCTGTTGGCAGATGCAGAGCAGGCGCTTGAGGACGTGGAGCGTCAGGTGCAGGGCTTGGCCGGGCGTGTGCGCCTGGGTGCCTCCACAGGGGCTATCGCACAGTTGTTGCCGCAAGCTTTGGAGACGTTGAGCCAACGCCATCCCGCTATCGATGTGCAGGTCGCGGTGCTCACGTCGCAAGAAACTTTGAAGAAGCTTGCCGAGGGCTCTTTGGAGATCGGCCTGGTCGCGCTGCCACAGACCCCAGTGAAGGAATTGCGGATCGAACCATGGCGGCGGGACCCGGTCATGGCCTTCTTGCCGGCACGCTGGGAATGCCCGGATGTTGTGAGCCCCGGTTGGCTGGCCGCTCAGCCATTGATTCTGAATGACAACACTACTCGGCTTTCGCGCTTGACCTCGGAGTGGTTCGCCAGTGATGGACGCCAGCCCACGCCGCGTATTCAACTGAACTACAACGATGCGATCAAAAGCCTAGTGGCGGCCGGTTACGGTGCCACGTTGTTGCCGCATGAAGCCTCCACGCCATTGCCCGATACCAGGATCGTCATGCGACCATTACAACCCTTATTGTGGCGTCAACTCGGTATTGCCCACCGTGGTGGGGACGTCGAGCTGCCGACGCAGCATGTGCTGGATGTGTTGTGGGGGTTGAGTGCGGGCTAGGGCGATCTTGTCAGAGAAAGGACCGCTTTCGACCCACAGCAGACCTAACCGGTTTCTGAAGCCATCCAGGTCAAAAAATCATGGACCTGAGTCGTAAACTCTTTTGGCTTCGCGTATGGGTTCCTTGCCTGGGACAAGAAAAAAGAGATCTGCATTCTCATGCACGGGTAATGCTGAACAAATAGCTCGACATGCTCCTCCAGTGTTTGCGGCCACATCAGGTCCTGTTCAGAGCGAAGTACTTGAGTTGACCGGATGAGTTTGCGCGAGGCTTCGCGTTGCAGGCGTAGGGATTGCGTCGGTGTGGTCGCCTGATCGATAAGATCGGCATACCGGGTCAGTACGGATTCAAAATCACCATTCACGGCAATGGCGATATCACGCGACGGCTTGAACCGGTCGAAGCGCTTGGCCAGATCATTCCCCCATAAGCAACGACAGTGATGCTTGAGCCAATAACCCCAGCTCAATCGATTGTTGGCCGCCAATACTTCAGAACGGCTACCGATGTCGAAATCGATCTTGGTGACTTCGGTATGACGACTTTCCAGCGTGCGCTTTTTCGACTCGAGCATTTCCAGATCCTGCGATTCAGGAGAGCTGTGCAGAACAAGGGTTAGGTCTAGGTCGGAAACTCCCGGTACGGCGTCGCCTCTAGCGACGCTGCCATAAAGATAAATCCCATCCAGCAGAGGTTCCGACTGGGCGAGCGTCATGCAAACGTCCGCCAGCAAAGCCTGAAACTGTGGCTGCACCTCGACGTTGGACACGGTGAGGATATAACCGTCTGCATCAATGCCACGAGGATGGAATCGTTCCATGAAGCCGTCCGAGAGTTGTGTTCAGGGAGGTACTTTAACAGAGACGATAGTGGCTGCTTTTGGCCGATAACTGCCTGGCTCAGGCGTCCCCAAGCAGCATGATATGGGTGGCGTGGGCATCATCTGTTCGTTTGAAACCACAGTGCGTATAAAATGCGTTTCCTTCAGACGTATCGGTGGAAAGACGCACGATCTGAAACCTGAGAGCGGCACGTTCAATAAGCGCCTTTACTAGCGTCTGTCCGACGTGTTGCCCTCTTGACGAAGCTGCGACGTACACCCGTCGCAGTCTTGCCGCATTGTTGTCAGCATATGGATCAACTGAAAGACCTCCGATGCCTATCAGTTGCTGGTTCAAATATGCCGCCATCAGACACTCGCCGGGTGCATCAAAGCGATTTGCTCCGGAGTGCCACTCGGTAATCAGGCGGGTGAGAAACCTGAAACCCTCTCCAACCGCCTCCTTTTCCAGCGTCAGAATCTGTGGCGGAAGGTGTGCGAGCTGTTGAATCTCAAATCGTTTCATATCGTTCCTAACCTGGTGTGAAGCTCGTTTGCTGCTGAGAATCTTCGTGTGTACGCGGTGAGCGTTGCAAGGAGCTGCAATCGACCCATAGATGACGCTCAGGAATTCACGATCCGTTTCTCTACAGTGCCCCGGTAGAACGCTAGAAGATCTTCTCTAGTCGCTAGGGACAATGTTTCGTCCGCCTGGCAACGAAGAGTCGATGAACACAAACCAAATTGGATGACGATGACGTCCCGTTCCTGCTCACTACGATTGGGTGAGCCGCCGTGCAGAGTTGCGGAGTGCAGTGCCAGACAGGCGCCAGGAGCCACATCAGGATAAAGCGCGGTTTCGACAGGTGTGTCGGTTTGAATGTGGGAGCCCGGAACTACCGCTGTGCCGCCATTGCGAGCAGACATGAACTGAAGCGGGATCAATAACCGCAAAGTGCGTCCGTCATGGCTGGCAAAGTATTTATTGTCAGCATCCCGGTGCCACCCGATGGCAGGGTCAACCTCGCTGGGTTTGCGTGTGAGGTTGCAGAAATGAAACAGCAGATCGCTAGAAGCGCATTCGAGTAGTTCGGCGACGCAGGTCCAGATGGACTTCTGGGAGAGTAGCCGCGCAAAGCGGGGCTCCAGGGCGATGAGGTCGCCGATAATGAACGGTTCGTGCCTCCATCGATCTGGGTCAATGTCTGGATTGCGCTGTGGATGTTGCCGGCTAACGTCACCAATAGTGATCCCAACAGATAACGCAGTCGGATCACCGCTCCGATAGCGATCAACCAATTCGGTGACCAGCTCTCGTGCGAACGCTAGTTCTTGTTCACAAATGAGTCCGGGTATTACTGAATAGCCATGGGAGGCAAATTTCACAGTCCTTGTGTTCAAAGCAGACTCCGTAGTCGATGTTTCAGGTGAGGCGAGCCTACGACCGCACAGGCGGGGCGTCCATCTTTGTCCGCTTTTGGCCGATTACAGCCCGCCGCAAAGGACTGCGCTCGGTATCTACCCTCCCATAAATAAAAACAAACATCTCACACGTTCATTCACCCCCTGCCCCCTCTGCCATACCCCCATTCCCAGCCCCCCCCCACTCAACAAAAGA
>NZ_MNPU01000081.1 GCF_001983165.1 Pseudomonas gessardii
CGGCGGTAGGGGCTTCAGACTAACAATGCAAACCTGCGTCGCTGCGCTCCGACTGCCTGTCCGGATGAGCGTGGAACGAGTGTCCGGATGTTGGTGGGCTGAGTGTCCGGATGGCGTGGAATCCGCACTGTATGCATGTACAGTATTTATTGGGGGGGAATGTCATGGCGAAGAAACAGGCAGTGGCGGCAGCGAGAGAAGTAATGAGCGGCGTAGCACGCTTGGGGTTGCGCGTTTCGGAGATGATCAATCACCCAGTTGCGCAAGAGCGCCGCTGGGTGACGATCCATCGCCTGGATACGGATGGGGACCGGGAGTGGGAGGAGGTGCTGAGTGTTATCGCTGATACCGACGAGCTTGAGCTGACACTCAATGACGACGGCAGCGTGACGGTGAGATGGGAGCAGCAGGAAGTCGAGGCGGAGGGCAGGGGCGAGATTGAGTTTGAGCAGGAAGAAGAGGCAGCGCCTTTCTGGCGGGCATGAAAAAGCCCGCGTTTGGCGGGCTTGGAGTTTCTGGTTGGGCGCTAAATATCTAAACAGGTGGAGTAAATTTTGCTTCGGAAGTCGCTAACTGCGTCCATCTGATATTTTGGTGTATCGAATCTAGGGGATCGGTAAGCCTCCTTGAACACCGTAAGCATCGCAACTCTCACCGCCTCCTCTTGCGGATCTGATTTTTTCTTGCTCATCGGCTTGATTGCATCAGCCATCGCAATACCTTTCTGCCTAATCTCCATGGCAGCCTTTGCGATTTTGTCGTAAACCTCGCAGTCGATCTGCTCCGAAGCTGAGGCGCTAGTCGCTGCTATGGCGAGAACTGTGGCGGCTATTACGAATCGCATGGCATCCCTCCCGTAATTGAGCTAGCACTCTAACATTCGTGGCGCACAGCCACCATTGTCAGGCAGGGAAGGGCAGATACAAGAAGCCCGGCGCTGGGCCGGGCTATTGAATACAGCTACATTTCAAGCAGCGCGGAGCGCCGAAGTTAACTGCGCTGGCGAGGTGTAGATCAGAACGGATGCGCATTCAGCTAGAGCGGCAGAGGCCTTGGCAATTTCATTCGCAGCCGCTTCCTCAAAAATCACCGTCCGACGAATGCCAGGTATCGCATTCTTGATGTCGATCATTTTTCCAAGCGCCTGGTACACAGAGGGCCAGTAAGGAGTGCCGCCTACCGCGCTGATAGTTTGCACCACTTGAATCTCAGCCTTGTCGACGTCAATGGCAAACGGAAATTTCAGCTGGTGCCCGCTGGCTCCTGTAATTGAGTAATTACGCTTCACCTTGCCAGGGAAGGTCTTTCTCAAGGCGGCGGAGATAAGGCTCTCGAATCTGGACTCTCCACTCGCTTCCCATTGCCCGCAATGGTGGCTTATAGCGGTGGCAGCATCGATTATCTGCGTTAGATAAAACGGTGCCTCGGCTTGATCGCAGGCAACGAAAATCTCACCATCATCAGAAAGCTGGACATGATTTTCCATAGCTATCGCTGCCAGCTTTCTGCCGCGCGCGGCCGTTGGCTGGATGCCGACAGTCATCGCGTGGAAAAGGGTGTCTGCGTTATCCGAGATTCGGACCCTGCCGCGACCTATGTCTTGGACGTAGGCACCGATCAAGTTGCCGTCGTACGGGACGGAGACATGGCTTTCCATGTAAATAACGCTTTCGCTTACCGGGATACAGGTTAGAGCGAGTGCGCTTCCAAGGTCTGCGCAGTTCATATCAGCCTCAATTGGCCGTCATGGCCTATCTCATCAGGTAAATTCAGTTTTGGTGCGCCTGTGATATTGGCACGCATCAGAAACAGCTGCCATAGCTGTTCAGCGGATTCTCTGGGAATGGGCTCAGCGTACCCATAGGACGCCTCAAGCACTGGGATGTGCATGTGTGGATGGCCTATGGTTTGCTGGTAGTAGGCGAGACCTTTTCCGACCTTGTTTCGATGGCGAGTGAAGCCACCTTCGTCGACGGCGAATGAGCGGCTGCTTTTCACAAAGAACCCGAAGTAAAGGTGCTCGGGTACGCCATCAACCTTGCCAGCCTTATACTCAAGCTGGACGAAAAGACCCTCCAGGGTTCGCTCGCCTACCATGAGCGTTGCACGATACTTGTGCGTCGATGGCCACTTATGAACGCTGGTCATGACCCAATCAATTCGGTCCCCGCCAAACCATCGTTTCTGAGTATTGATGCCCTTCATAGCCTCTTCATAAGGTATGAGATTCTTAGAAACCATCCTGGTACTACTCCTCACCCTTATTAATGCAGCTTACAATTCCCGCCGCGCTACCTACTCAGCCCGTTCCCGCACGATCCGGCCATCCCGCACCTCATCCGCATACCCGGCGAGCTTGTCCTCGGCGGACTGCATCACTCGGCAGATCTTCAGCACGGCCTGGGCGTCTGCCTCATTTCCGGCCAGGCTCAATCGCTCAGCGATTCGCATCAGTTCGACAGCGGACCACTTGAGGTCCGAGGCGATGCCCTGGAGGTCGCGCTTTAGGTCTTGATTAGGTTTGGTTAGGGTCATGCTTTAACCTCAGATCTTCTGCGAGCCTCTGACTGAACCGCTCCACAGGAATGCCGGTAAGCTTAAGAACCGCTTGAGCAACCTCAATGTCTAGAGCCTTAGTACCTAGAAAATAATTATTAATGGTCGAAGTGGATACCCCTATCTCGCTCGCTATGGCGCTCCGAGCTAGACGATCCGCCTTTTGCCTGCTTGCGTTATAAGCGGCAATCGCTCTGCGAAGGGCTAGGCACTCGTCTTCTTCCCATATCCACAAGCCATGATTACGCATAAATTCTCGCTCAAGTGCGCAATGCCATTCTGGCTAGGTAGGTCGCACAACCTTCACGCCTTCACCGCATCCGCAAGCGCCGCCGCCCGATCCGCATGCTTGTAGAGTTTCGCAATCAGCATAAGGGCAGCTGTCGCATCGACATCTCGGCAGTCCTTAGTGATGTTGATTATGCCGCCCGCGGCTTGCTCGAGGCCCAGCCCAAGGTAATTGAGCTCGTTGCACAGCTGTTTGTTGGGCTTGGTGAGGGGCATGGGCTATACCAGATTGGCATTCCAGACGAGCAGCACACGCGCCTGGATGTACGTTTCATCAAGAAAGATGTCCTCGGCCTTGTGCTTCCGATTGTCCGACAGCATCTTGAATTTGTCCTTACCCTTCATTTGCAGACGCTTGATGTACTGAAAGCCTTGGTACGAGAAGAAGTAGATTCCATCGCCAACGAACTCTTTGATGCTGACATCGACCAGTAGCGGATCGCCATGCTTGATGGTTGGCGTCATGGACTGCCCCCAGCCGGTGATCATCTTCAGATGGAAGTGCTCTTTGAACTCGACGCCCATGGCTCGGAGCTGGGAGGGGCTGACGCGCACGTCCTGGAGCATCTCCGGGAAGTCATGAGCGATTTCGCCGCCGCCCAGAGCTCCGCGCACGTCGTAGTGAGCAATCCAAACCTCGTCGCCGACCTTCCCAGGCCTGTAGGCGTCATGCACAAGCACACCACCAGCAGCCTCAACGTCGTCATCCTCCGCTATCGCTAAGAGTTTCTTGAGTTTGTCCTCGCCAAGATTCTTGCCGGCCAGCATTGCGCGGATTTTGTTAGCTGCAGTGGATTCCTGATCCATTACGGCAGCATCCGCCGGCGCATCAGGGCCTTCGCCGGAAGCATGCTGCAACCACTCGATCCTCACCCCGAGAAACGATGCGATCGCCTGCATCTTTGCGGGACCAGGGATAGATTCACCGTTCAGCCATTTGCTCGCAGCCTTCGGCGTGACCTTGGCAATTTCAGCCAGACGAGCGCCCGCGCCCCATTGATCAATACCTTTAGCGGCTACTGATTTCTTGAGGCGTGAGGCAAACGCGGCGCGTATATCTTCGATTTGAACCATAGGTTCAATATCGCATGCCCTTGCATGTACTTTCAGTTCCGACATAATATGTACTGCAAGTTCATATTTGACTCGGAGGCCATATGCGGCCGCTTAAGAAATCGATTGATGATGCTGGTGGTGTTCCGTCCGTGGCTCTGGCCTGCGGGAAGACCCCGCGCGCTATCTACAAGTGGCTTGTTGCCGACGCGCTGCCGCGCACCGAGTACACCGGCGAAACCCAATACGCCAAGAAAATCGCAGAACTGGCTGCCGCCAATGGCAAGCCATTCGAGACCGCTTGGCTGCTCGCCGAAGCTCATCCCAAAAAAACAGCCGCCTAACCCTTCCGACCAACCAAGGAGCCTCACCAATGGCATACGACCAACCAAACGATCACCGCCGAGATAAGCGCCGCAAGGTAAGCCTCAACAACACCCTGGACCGAATAACTGCAAGGGCCGCTGTGCGAGCGGAGAAGCAGCACGGAACTGTTCTTTTCATGCTCATTGAATGGGCAGTCGAGAACGGAGGCATTGAAGCACTTGCCAAGGACAGGACTGAGTCTAACGCGGCCTGATGGGCCAAAGGAGGGTCAAGTGCTCGACTACGAAGGCCTGAGCCCAGGCACAAGAAAGAGAATCGAGGAACTCGCTCAACAGAACGGGTGGAGCCTCGACAGGGCAGTAAACGAGATTGTGATTGAGGGAATCGCCATGGGTGGTTTGACCATGGCGCTTAGGCCAAAAGCTTCTCTGAGTTCAATTAACGCACCGCCGAAATCACTGGGCCAAAAAGGGCCCACAAAAGAACCGAATTAGCACACCAAATTCCAGACACAAAAAAGCCACCGGGCAAGGGTGGCTTTTTCAACAGCAATAAACAACTGGAGCGAATCATGCACCAATCCAACCAAACGATCAATACCCCGGCCAATGTCGCGACACAATTTGATGGTTCTTCAAACGTGTCGCACCTTGATCAGCCTGACCCGAAGAAGCGTATCGCTATCGGAAAAAAACAGCGCTTCGAGGTCTTCAAGCGAGATTCCTTTACCTGCCAGTACTGCGGCTCAAAGGCTCCCGACGTCGTTCTGCATGTTGACCACATCAACCCTGTCAGCAAGGGCGGCGAAAACGAAATCATCAACCTGATCACTTCATGCGTTTCTTGCAACCTTGGCAAGAGCGATCGCCTTCTCACCGACAAGACCTCTATTGAGATGCAGCGCAAGCAGCTTGAAGAGCTTGCTGAGCGCCGCGACCAGCTTGAAATGATGCTCGCCTGGCGCGACTCGCTAAAGGGCCTCGACGACGACATCGTAGATGAGGTGGCAATCCGTATAGAGGATTACATCCCAGGCAACACCATCAATGACCATGGCAAGTCCTTGATCCGTAAGTGGCTCAAGAAGTACTCCATTGAGGAGCTGCTAGATGCCGCAGAGATCGCAGAAAAGAAGCTAGACGCAGGAGTTACACCTGATTCGGTAGGCGTGTTCTTTAACTCCATTCCCAATATCTGCGCGACGAAGCGCCTACCTGAAGCCAAGCAGCGCCTTCTCTATGCGCGCGGAATTCTCCGTCGCCGCGTGTACGTGAACGAAGCCCAGGTCATGAAGTTAATGGAGGGTGCTGTGGCTGCCGGGCTGGACGTAGAAGAACTGATTGAGTTCACCAAAGAGGTTCGAAACTGGACCGAATTCCGCAATGAGATGGAGGCCGTCTCCAATGGCTAGGGCTCGCAATATCAAACCGGCACTGTTCACCAATGAGATACTCGGCGTAGGCCATCCGTTGTGCACGCTTCTGTTCCAGGGGCTCTGGCTGCTGGCCGACAAAGAGGGTCGCCTGGAAGACCGTCCACTGCGCATCAAGGCTGAAATCTTCCCTTACCGAGAAGCTGACGTCGACGCCATGCTGCACTGGTTGGCTCACAAAGGTTTTATCGTTCGCTACACGGCGAGTGGGAAGGCCTACATCGAAGTCGTGAACTTCACCAAGCACCAGAATCCTCACAAGAACGAGAAGGACTCAGAAATCCCTTCTATTTCAGAAGGTTGTATCACTTCCGATTTTCTCGGTACACGTTCCGAAATTATCGGTACGACTCGGGCTGATTCCCTCTCTTCTGATTCTGATCTTCTGATTCCTGATTCACTGATTCCTGATGTCCTGAACCCGGATTCAAAAACCTTGCCGGTCGCCGAGGCTCCGGCGCCGTCGAACATCAAAGTTCTGAAGCCCAAGCCAAAGAAAAAGACCGAAGCGCAGATTGCAAATACCAACACCTGGGACTCTTACACCATCGCCTACCTTGAGCGGTATGGCGTAGAGCCTGTGCGTAACGCGAAGGTCAATGGCCAGGTTGCCCAGCTTGTTCAACGGCTGGGGGCTGATGAGGCCCCGGGTGTCGCCGCGTTCTACGTGACGATCAACGACTCATTCTTCATTCGCGCCTCGCATGAGTTCGGCCTACTGGTGGCTCGCGCCGAAGGCATCCGCACCCAATGGCTCACCGGCCGCCAGGTCAACGCCGTCACCGCCCGCCAGATGGAAAACACGCAGGCGAACATCAGCGCCGCCCAGGAGGCCAGTCGCAGCATTCTCGAAGGAGGTCAGGCCAATGCTTTCCTTCGCCGAAACCGCTGAACTGAGCATGGCGATCTGCGCCACTGCTGAAACGCTCGGGCAAACCCTGAGCGCACCAGCCGCCAAGCTGATGGCCGAGGATCTGGCCGAACACCCGATGGACGTGATCGCCAACGCGCTTTGGTCATGCCGTCGAGAACTGACTGGAAAACTGACCCTTGCCGCGATTCTTCAGCGCGTCCAGGCCGCCGACGGCCGCCCTGGCAAGGATGAAGCCTGGGCCATTGCCATGACCACCAATGACGAATTTGAAACCGTGGTGCTGACCGACGAAATCCAGTTGGCCCTGGCGGCCGCAAAACCCGTCCTCGACGCTGGCGACAAGATCGGCGCACGTATGGCCTTCATCAGCGCGTATGAGCGGTTTGTGAGCCAATCGCGTGAAGACGCCAAGCCGGTCAACTGGCACGTTTCTGTGGGCTTCGACGCTAACCGCCGCATCCAGGCCGTAACCAAGGCGATGGAGCTGAAGCGCATCCCCCGCGAACACGCACAGAAGTACCTGGCAGACCTGAGTGTTGTTCCAGTCACAGAGGATGGCCGTGCCATTGCTGGCCTGCTTACCGGAACCGTGACCCAGCCAGCGCCGGTACTGCGCAAGAAGCTGGAGCTGGTGAAGAGCTCGATGATGGAAATGCGCAAAGCCAGCGAAGAACGAAAGCTGGAAATTCGGATTGAAGCGGCCAACGAATTGGCGGATCGCCGCGCACTACTGATCAAGCAAGCCCAGGAATTGGAGCAACGGACATGAGCGACATCTGCGATGACGCCGACGTAGTAATCGAAGAGGCCCTGAATCGGTCCCTTTCCCAGATCCCTCGCTACACCGGAGTAAGCGCCACAGAGTGCGTGGAGTGCGGAGAGGTTATTCCGGAGGGCCGTCGTGTGGCTATCCCGGGGGTGACGCTTTGCACGCCTTGTGCTGAGCGTGAGGCGCTGGCTAAGAAGGGAGTGCGGCGGCTATGACCGACAAGATGCGTGAAGAGTTTGAAGAGTGGGCTTTCCAGTGCCCATGGCTCGGCCTTTCAGATGAATGCATGGCTCGCGACGAGATCAATGGCGGCTACTACGGGCTTGAGCTGCATGCAGCCTGGCTTGCATGGCAAGCATCCCGCGAGGCGCTGGTGATTGAGCTTCCTGATTACACAAGCCCGTATTACGGCGGCGATCACTTCGACGAATGTCAGTACGCAGCTGACTGTGAAAAAGCCATCGAAGCCGCAGGCCTTAAGGTGAAGCCATGACCGACAACACCGAACTGAAGCGGCTGGCCGAAGCTGCAACGGCAGGACCTTGGAGTATGTGCGGCGAAGCTGACGGCAGCCAAGGCTTCGAGATTGTTCAGGATATTTGGAACGAGCACGGAACCCACACCGGCATGGATGTGGTGGTCTACGAGTGGAGTTATGAAAGCGACCCTTTGGGTGTTATCCATCGCGCGGATGCTGAGTTCATCGCTGCTGCCAATCCGGTCGCAGTCTTGGCCTTGATTGCCGATAGCAATCGCCTCGAAAGCGAAGCCGTTTATGCTGCTGCCGGTTTCAATGCGGCGCGCGAAGAGATCGCCAAGATCCACGCCGAAGTAGCCGGCCTACGCACCGGCTACGAAGCCTACGAGCAGGTGAATGCTGAGCTGAAGGCTGAGGTTGAGGCGCTGCGCTCCGGCATGAAGGGCGACTACGACCTCGACGCTTGGCTCGACTGGACGCAGGAGGCGGAAGAGCTGCGCAAGGATGCTGAGCAGTGGCGGGCTCTTGTTGGGCGAGCGAAGAGCCCTGTGATTGGCTACACCGGCTGTGTGATTTGCGGTGCGTATACCGACCACGGCGGGCTGCCATGCCCGAAGACGCGAGCAGCCGCTAATGCTCTCGCGATGGAAAACCAGCGCATCACCCCCGTTGAACCTCTGAGGGTTCCTCACCCACTCGACGCCGCCCTGGGCCAGGGAGAGCAGTCATGACTATCGACTCAATCGCTTTGTGGCTCGGTTACGGCGTGATGATGGTTGGTGGCGCGCTGTTGGTGGTGGCAATGCTCCTGGCAATCAGCCTTGTTCTGTCCGCGAAGGTCAACCTGATCGGGAAGTACCTGCGGTTTTACTGGGACCTGAAGACCCTGCGCACGACCATGCGCCAGCTTGAGGCTGAGGGGAAGGTTAGTAAATCGACGGGGGTGAAGCCATGACCAGCCTCCAGATCCGCAACGAATCAGACCGCAACAAGGCCATGGGCTACATCGCCGGTCTGGACCTGGCCAAGCCAAAGAAGCTTGCCATCACCGAAGTGGACCGCAGCGGGGAGCAGAACAAGGCCCTGCACGCGGCCCTGGCCGATATCGCCGCCCAGGTCGAACACGCCGGGAAGAAGTGGGACGTCCTGATCTGGAAGCGCCTGCTGACGGCCGCCTGGCTGCGTGAGTCGGGCGATCAGCCGCAGATGATCCCTGCGGTAGACGGTAACGGCTTCGACGTCATCTACGAGCGCACCAGCAAGCTCACCGTGAAGCAGTGCGGCGAGTTGATTTGCTGGGTTGAGGCGTTCGGCGCAGAGCACGGCGTTAGATGGACGCAGAAAGATCACTGGGGTGGCCGATATGACTGATGAAATCTGGAAAGCTGTCGGCGGATTCGAAGGGCTTTATGAGGTATCAAGCCTTGGCCGGGTGAGATCGCTCCCACGGGTCATGCGTGCCAATTATGGCCCCAGGGAATATGGGGGGAAGGTCCTTTCTCCGGTTGCGCGAAAGCTTGATGGTTATCTAATCGTAAGCCTTTATCGGAACTCAAAGCGCTATCAGCGAACGGTGCATGCAATTGTTATTGAGTCCTTCAAGGGGCCTGCGCCCGCGGGGATGCAGTGCTGCCACAACAACGGCGTGCGCAGCGATTGCCGGGCTGAAAACCTGCGCTGGGGCACAAGCCTCGAAAACTCGGGTGATAAAAAAGTGCATGGGACTGCACTCAAAGGCGAGAAATGCGGAAACGCAAAGCTCAATGAAGAGCAGGTGGTAGAGATTCTTTATTCATCCGAGCCGCACAACATCGTTGGTGGCCGGTTTGGGGTTAGCGCGGAACTGATAGGCCTGATTCGTAACGGCAAGGCCTGGAGGCATGTCGAAAGAAAGCCTGGGATGTACACCAGGCAGGCAGCAGCCTGGATTGTCGATGGTATTTCCTACTCAACTCTAGTCCAGGCGTCAGAAGCCCTTGGAGTGGCGGTTCACGTCTTGCGATACCGGTGCAAGGGGCGTCACGCAAAAGGGAAATTCTACCCTCCGGCCGAGGGGTGCAGATTTGTGGAGGGCAATCAATGCTGACCACCAAACAACCCAAGCCCAAGACCTGCAAGAACCCAGCATGCAGGGCCTCCTTTGTCCCGCAGCGCCTCGGTCAGGCGGTGTGCAGCCCTAAGTGTGCGCTGGCAACCGTAGAGGTGCAGAAGGCCAAGGAGAAAAAGTCTCTGGCCCAGGCCGGGCGCCGGGATATCAAGGTGCGCAAGGAGAAGCTGAAGAGCAGGGCGGACCACCTCAAAGATACCCAGCACGCATTCAACGCCTGGATACGTGCCCGTGACGCAGGGCAGCCATGCATCTCATGCGGCACCACAGCGGACGTCCAGTACTGCGCTGGCCACTACAGAACAACCGCCGCAAGCCCAGAGCTCCGCTTCGAACCGCTCAACGTACACCTTCAGTGCAATCGCAACTGCAACATGGGTAAGTCCGGAAACCTCCTTGGGTATCGGCCCGGTCTGATCGAGAAGATCGGCATCCATGCCGTGGAATGGCTAGAAGGGCCGCACGAACCCAAGAAGTACACCGTCGAGCAACTGAAGGCGATGACCGCAGAATACCGGGCAAAGACCAGAGAACTCAAGAAGGGGCAGGCAGCATGAAACTGATCAACGCACGTCAAGCGTGGACTGATGCGCAGCACGAATCGAATGCCTCAATCAGTGCTGCGGCGGCTGATCGGGCCAAGTCCGCAACCGTAGTCAGGAAGGAAAAGGCAGCACTGCGCGAGATCATCTTCGCTGCCCAGGGCGAGGATAAGGAAGAGCGCATCATGGCCGTGCGCCAGAAGATCAGCATTGCCGAAACGCGGCGCGCACCGATTGGCCGCTCCACACATCGTGCAGCCCACCTTCTCACCATGGGCAAGGTGCAGAAGGCAATCGAGTCGCTGCCGTTCCAGGTGCAGCAGCTGGGGCATTATCTCTACCACCCGTGCATGACCGTCGTGCACATGCTCAACGCCGAAAAGCTCATTTGGGCGGATACGGACTTTGGCGCGCTTACCGACGCCAAAGCGGTGAAGGTTCATTGCCTCATCACGTGCGCCCTGCAGTCCTACAAGGTGGAGGTGAGCGGCGGTGACGCGTGGGGCCCAGCTCGAGTGTCCGACGCCATGATCAAGCTGTATGGGATCACCATCGAACCCAAGCACTGGGACCGCGACTGGCTCGACATCTGGAATTTCCTGCGAAAGGCAATCGAGGAAGTTGATATTCAGGCGCAAGAGCCAGTTTGGCAGGTGATACACGCGGAAAATTCAGAGGATGCGGCATAAATATGTTGCCATGGTGGGGAATTCGATGTACTTTTCCCACACTGCGCAACTTACCTCCAGCGCACGACCACATCGAAACCCGGCCACAGCGCCGGGTTTTTTATTGGTGCGCCAGGCATGGCGCGTTGCGCGCAAGCGCAACCAGCTTGGCTGTGGTGGCCACGCTGGTGACTGGGAGGTGAAAGTCCTCTACACACCCGGCAAGGGGAAGTGTTAGCCAGAGGCAAGGG
>NZ_MNPU01000082.1 GCF_001983165.1 Pseudomonas gessardii
GCATGATCCGTATGCTTATCTCAAGGATGTGCTGATGCGGCTGCCGACGCAGCGCGCCAGTGAGATCGCCGAGTTGTTGCCGCATAACTGGCTGCCGTTACGCAACCTGTAATGCCCGTTCGCTTACTCATCAGCGCCGTGTCATCGGATCGCACAAGCTGAATCGCCAGCGCGGCACTAGCACTCTCAAAGAGCACTTGGCCCCGAATCACAGCCATTTCCAAGACTCCCAGCCGGAAACGCTGATTGTATGGGCTGAGACTATTGGGCCGGAAACGCTCCGTTTCGTGAAGGACAACCTCAACCTGCGGAAAGATTTCGCGACCGGTTTGAAGGCCGTTATTGGCCTGAAACGCGACGTTCGCAAGGGGGCGATCACGCCGTCACGCCTTGAATCCGCGTGCGGCTATGCCAATAGCTTGAACATCCTGAGTTCTGAGCGGCTACGGTCGATCCTTCGGAACGAATCTGACCTGCGTCCTAACTACCAAAGATCCGCCCCCTTGGTCGAACACGCCAACATTCGCGGTGCTGAATACTACGCCTCACAAGGAGATGAGCCGCAATGAAGTCAATCCTAGATACTGCCCAAAACCTCATGACTCTTGGTCTGCACGGGATGGCCGTGGCCTACGAGCGACAGCTTGAAACACCTGCGCTGCTGAAAGAACCATTCGATACAAGGCTTGGTTTAATGATGGACGCCGAAAATAGCGAGCGTGAGAGCAGAAAAGTTGGACGCTTGCTAAAGGCCGCGAGGCTTCGTGAGAATGAAGCCACAATGGACAGCATTGAATTTAAGGCGTCCCGAGGCATAGACCGGAATACTGTCATGTCCCTCGGGGAGTGCGAATGGTTGGCGCGACGTCAGAATGTGATCATCACAGGCGCTACGGGTACTGGCAAAACTTGGCTCGCTTGCGCACTCGGAAACCAGGCCTGCCGCCTTGGACGAGCGACGCTGTACCGCACTGCCACGAAGCTTTTTGAGGAGATCTCACTGTCTTACGCTGACCACACCATTCCCAAGCTGCGTCGGCAATTGATACGCGCAGAATTATTGATCATCGACGATTTGGGCAT
Organism: Pseudomonas gessardii; assembly: GCF_001983165.1. Classification (GTDB taxonomy): domain Bacteria; phylum Pseudomonadota; class Gammaproteobacteria; order Pseudomonadales; family Pseudomonadaceae; genus Aquipseudomonas; species Aquipseudomonas gessardii. The sequence continues at coordinate 1,084 of NZ_MNPU01000082.1, forward strand.
CGGTGGCATTGACTCCCAACTCGGACCATTCCTCCTGGACGTTATCGATCAGCAGTCACAGAACGGGTCATTGCTGATCACAAGTCAGTACCCTAAAGAAAAATGGTATGACCTGTTCTCTGACCCCACGATTGCCGACGCAATTCTTGACCGTATCGTTCACAAGTCCCACATCATCGAACTGAAGGGCGAATCAATGCGAAGGATCAAAAGTCGCAAACGGGCGTAAGAGCATCCGGCATGCGTCTATGGTGGTCAATACGAATGCAATTGGTCAAGTCGAATGCAAACAGGTGGTCAAGTGCAATGCAACCACCTGTTTTTCAATACCTTTCGCCATATCGGAATTCGGCCATTTGCTATGCCCATTTTGGATCGTCGTCCTTTATCCGACATGTTCAGAATGGATCTGGGCCACCCTCAACACCCGTAAAAGTGATTTCAGGGGGTTCCCCCTCCCGCTGCCACCCGAATTGATAAAGCAGCCATTGGTAGGCGCCTTCCTGGCGGTCAGCCACGAGCAAAAGCGTCCATCCGACTCGGAGTAGTAGATTCGCGTTTTCTTCACTACGGGTACTGGTCAATTTAGTCGTCTTGTCGATGCTCATCTAGCAACCTCATGCTGAGACCATTGATGAAAGATAGCCTTGAGCCCGCCTGACCACATCTGAACGGTTCGGGTTACGCTAATTGAGGTGGCGCAAGCAAGGTCCGTCCACTCACTCTCTTCATCCAATAATGACCGCCAGAAATCGGCTAGAAGCGGAGGCTTGCCTGCTGTCGGTTTTGAGGCCTAGAACAGCAGCGAAATGTATGGATGCCGCTAAAACGAGCGCCGCATATTGGATAAGTTCTTCATCAGTGCGCATGCCAGGCCAATGTGAGGCAGCATCGCTATATGGACATGATGATAGCGAAACGATACCGTCGATGGAGGAAAATCATTTAATTTGGAGCATAGATATGGATGTCTTAGATATTAAATTAGAGAATTGCTATGGAATTCAAAAACTTGATGCCAAGTTTGATTTCAAAGGGACTCAGAAAACACCAGATGGCTCAGCCTTCTCGATCTATGCGCCGAACGGCTTCATGAAGACGTCGCTTGCGCGGACATTTCTGGACTTCCAAGAAGGACGTGACAGCCAAGACCTGATTTTCCCGACACGTACAACCATCCGCGCAATCACAGCCGAACCTGCTGCCTCGATCACCCCCGACTCCGTGTTTGTCATCAAACCCTATGTAGAGCGTTATTCCGGCTCTGGAACCTCGACATTACTAGTAAACCCCAAACTGAGGGGAGAATACGAAGAGGCGGTGAGAAATATCGAGTCGACTCAAGAAGACCTGCTGAAGACGTTGAAGGAAGCTTCAGGGTGGCCAGGTAAAGCGTCTCCCGTCTCCGAAATAAAAGAAGTCTTCAAATTTACGAATCCGTATGAATTTTTCGCAGAACTAGCAGGTAAACTTGACGGCGATACTAGATTCAATGATTTGTCCTATATAGAAATTTTCAACGACAAAACGATATCTGCGTTTAAGTCCGGCACGCTCCATCAACAGCTTCAAGAGTACATGTCTAAATATCAAGAGTTGGTGGAAGGCTCTCCTCTCCTCAGCAAGAAGTTCAACCATGCCGGGGCCAGTGATGTCTCTAAAAATCTTCAAACAAACGGTTTTTTTGAAGCTAACCACACCCTAAATATTTCTAATGGAGGGGTAAGGACTGAAGTTTCTTCTGCCAAGGAGCTGGAGGGGTTAGTTCAGGCAGAAAAGCAACGCATCTTGGGCGACAAAGAGTTATCTGCGAGGTTCGATGCGGTTGATAAACAGCTGCAAAAAAATGCTGAGCTAAAAAAGTTTAGGGAGTATTTGACACTCCATCCGGAAATACTCCCTGAACTTGGTGATTTTGAAAAATTCAGAAAGAAGCTGTGGTTCAGCTACTTCAACGTAGCTCAATCAGCTATGAAAATTTTCGCCATGGCATATGCTTCAGCAAAGGACGTAATTGCGCACACGGCAAAGCAGGCCCAGGAAGAAAAAACCAAATGGGCTGCCGTTGTCACTCAGTTCAACGAACGGTTTTATGTTCCCTTCAAGCTGGTTGTTCAGAATCAACAAGACGTAATTCTCAAAGGCGAAAGCCCAAAAGTCACCTTTGAATTTCATGATGGCCAAGAAACCTGTGGTGTCGAAGAGGAAAAGCTGCTTCAGGTTCTCAGCCAAGGAGAGAGGCGGGCACTTTACATATTGAATGTCCTTTTCGAAGTACAGGCACGCCGAGAATCGAACCAGACTACCCTGTTTGTCGTTGATGATATCGCGGACTCATTCGACTACAAAAACAAATACGCCATAATTGAGTACTTTAATGAAATTTCCAAGGTCAAGTTTTTTAGACTGCTATTTCTAACTCATAATTTTGACTTTCACCGAACAATTAGCAGCCGTCTCAATATTGCTAGAGAGCGAAGATTCTTTGCGAGAAAAGATCAGCACGCGCTAACATTTGTACCGGAAAAATATCAGAATAATCCATTTATTATTTGGAAGAAGGGACTAGCCAAGAACCCAGCTTTTCTAGTAGCGAGCATTCCTTTTGTGCGAAATCTAGCTGAGTACTGCCACGGGACTACTAGCCAGCACTACCTGAGGCTGACATCCCTTCTACACATAAAAGCAGATAGCAAGGCTCTTACAATAGCGGATCTTGAGTCAACGGTTAAGGCCACGCTATCGGACCAGGCAGCATTATCTCTTCCAAATTCCACATATAGCGCCCTTCAACTAATATACGATCAAGCGGAAGCACTCGCCGCCAATGCTGCGGACGATGTCGAACTAGAATCTAAGGTGATTTTATCCATTGCCATCAGGCTAAAGGCCGAAGAATATATGATTAATAAAATAAATGATGCCGCCTTCGTATCGGCTATCAGCAGGAATCAAACATTCGAGTTGTTCAACAAATTTTCATCAAACCTATCATTCGGTAATGATGAAATCATGGTGCTCTCGCAGGTGAATCTGATGACTCCTGAAAACATCCATCTCAACTCTTTCATGTATGAGCCTATATTGGATATGTCAGCACTTCATCTTTATGATCTGTACGAAAAGATCAAAGCTCTGTCGTGAAAGCTAGCTATAGCTACGGTATGGAGTTTGTTGCTGTGGCGTTCGCTGGATAAATGCACTAACCTGCCCCGCCCAATTTACGTTAGATAACAAGTCGCTTAAATCCGGCATGGTCGGTCATCACATCGAATTTAACCAGCACACCGATTGTGTGATGACTAGCTGCGAGTCCTGGCAACGCAGTTGGCGAAAGGCAGAAAGCGGCCGATAGAGGTGATTGAATCGTGCCTATATAAGACGAGGACAACACACGGTAGCTGAGCCGGGTTTTAAGTAGGGACGTGGTTTCGGCATTATTTCTGTGGGATTCTCCGACCCTAAACGTTTTCACACAGCTTGGACCCATACCAGACGGTCGGGAAGCTGAGACCATGCAAGAGACGGCTCGCAATTTGTGAACGAAGGGCGACGCGCCTGTTCCGCGGAGCTGGCGCTGGCCTAGCGATCAAGGAGAGGGGTAAAAAGGTCTCGAAGGGCGCGGTCGTCAAACTTTTCCCCGTCCCGCTTACTCGATGACGGGATACTCGGAGAGGAGGCGCGACTGCTTCGGTCTTCAATCTCGCCTATGCGATCCTCGATGGCTGAGACGGCGCTATTCAACTTAGCGTCCGGCACACCAAAACGTGGCGCGAACTTTTTCAAGGCATCGATCCGGTCCGATAGCGAGGACTCGCTATCATCCTCGCGAATGCGACTAGTGTTATCCTCGAACTCTTCGAGCACAGCCGTCTGCAAAGCACAGGTAATGCTGTCGGGCAGCCCATTCGCAGCGTCCACTGCATCCACAAGGGTGGAGAGCATGTCACTTGAACTCCACCGTATAGTGTCGGTAAGGGCCTTTTCGATGAGTTCTAGGAATTCGGCTTCATAAATGAACGGCCGGCCATAACCCCTGCCGTCCCGCAGGGAAAAGAACTCGATCAGAGCCTCCCCGTCTGACCATGCACTGAAGCCCTGCTGTGGATTTCGCGCGATCTTGATAATGCTGTCGGCAAACCGCCGGTCGTCAGTGATCTCCCACCAATCCATCAGCATCCGGAGCCGCCTGGAGTTTGCGGCATCATTGTATTCGAGTGAGCGGGCGTCACCGGCTCGGGGACGCCAGTGCGGGCGCTCTTCGATCATCTCGACCATATCAGCGCAGGCTCTGGCGATCTTCGCCTGGTCGGACTCGCTAAGCCCAGACGGATGCACGAAGTCCCAAAGGCTCGACAGCCAGTCGATTGAGCCCGCCGTAGGGACAAGGCGAATAAGGAGATCTGTGTCCAACAGGTAGGTTGAGAGATAGTCTTTGAGCGAAGGATTGAGAAAAGAAACCGTTGGCCCGTCGATGTTGACGACATTAACGAAGCTACCTTCCATAATACGAAGGGATTCTTCGAAATCTTTAGGACCGTGTGCCAGACCGTAGGCCATGCTCATCGAGGTATGCAGAATATCGAAAGATGAGCGAAGAGTCGTGATTGAAATCCCGTATTCTGATAGGAAAAACATCGCCATCAGGAGATGCCTGCACCGGTGATCAATGTGCGTTCGGAAAGCGGTGTCCCAAATCTGGCTTGGATTGTTCAGGGCGCCGATAAAGGCAGCGGGATAGTTGGCGGGTTCAATGTCACCAACGCGAAATGCATCGGTCATTGCCTCGATGACACGTGGGTTATAGTTCTTGTGATCAACGATTTCCGGGAGCTTCTTACTCTCTAATAGCGCCAGGATATGCGACTGAGGCGTCTCTGACACGAAAAGATGATTGTAGAGAATCCGCGCTTTGATTCGACGAGTGTAAATGCCAACATCGAGTACGTACTTCGTCACATCGAGGCGCTGATCACCAAGATGTTCAGAGACTCTACGGGCTTCCTCAAATATATAACCCCTCGTTGTCAGAATGAAACGGGCATTCGGTGAGCGACGTATGCGGCTCATGAAGCGCGCAAGGTCAGAATCTTTATGCGCCAATGCTTGTCGATCAAGGGCGACCTTTCCAAGAAAATCATCGAAAAGAAATATTTGCTTTTTGCCGTCGTTAATGGCGGCGAAGCCGTCTTCCAAACTACGGATGGGAATAAGCTCCCACTCCTCGCTTAGAAAGGTATAGCAAAGCATCTCGGCCAGTGTGGTTTTGCCGACTCCCGGCGGCCCGGATATGATGAGAAGCCGATGCTTTTCAAGCGTAGCCAGTGATTCGTCGAAGCTTGGGTTTGATGCGTAGACACGAACCTTTTGTTCGATGTCTTCACGTGTTAGCGCTGCAAAGGTATGGGCCGCCGCATGTACGACCCGCTCCAAAACACCCACGCCCGAGAGCCAGAGTTTGATGTGTGACTTGAGGATGTCTGGGTACTTCCGGAGAAGACCATTGAGGTCCTCCGGACCAAAAATATCTGCCTCAGATTTCAGACTTGGTCCTATGAGTGGAGAGAGCCTACTTTTGCCAAGCGGAGTAAACCTACTGGAGGTCGCGAGGATGTAACGGGTGGGAGCCAGCCTATCGATTGAAGAACGCTCGCGCTTCATGGCCGCCGTTAATTTGCTGAACGGCGAACCTTCATAATGCTTCGCCTGGAGAACAACGTTCCCGCAGGCGTGCGCGTGCCGACCGTCAATACCACCATCTGGGCCTGCGCAGAATGCCTCAAAGCGAAGCCCTTCTTCTTTTCCGATGAGGTCCCGGACGAGATCCTCAAAGTCCGCCGATGAGAGATTTCTGAAGTCATAGCTCATGCTGCATTTTACTCCAATCCGCGCCAAGGTCAGGTCGCTAATACTCGTCTGACAGAAGATCATCCACAGGTACCTTTGCCGTCGAATATAACCGGATGCTATCAGCATGACGCGTGAGTAAGGAGGCGAGGCGGAGTGCCCGGAGGATCGACGATTTCGCGCTGCCATCTGATAGTACAACGATGTTTAAGACAGCAAGCGGTTATTCAACAACGTCAAAACGATTGAATTTCTCTACTGAAAGTCTTAGCCCCGTTACCAGACCCGATCCCTGAAGAGACGGGGAGCGGGGGTAACCCTGAACACTTCTGCGCCAGAGTGGGATCTGAATATCAGACGCCTACTTTTCTGCTGTAAACACGCGCCTAAAGCTTCAGCAGAATCGACCCAATACAGCCAGTGAACATTGGCGGTGACCGACCAGCATCGGTCGATCGTGAGGTGGAGCCGAGCCCGTTCGGCTACCCCCCAGACGCAACGCTTAAAGCGAATAAACACTTCACCTGTTTACTCGTATATTTTTCCGCAGTACAAAAAATTAGCGAATTGCCGCCAAGGATTGGAGCCTTGAAGCCCCTGATCGACGCCAAAATTACTGGCTTCGGCCCATGCAATAGCTCCGTCTAGGAAGGCTTCTATCGTACCGTTTTCCCAGTCACCATTCGATTTGTCTTCCGCCAGGGCGTGGGCAAAAGCCAGAAAGGTATTGGCGTCCTTGACCTGATCCAATTGCTCATGAAGCTCCATGGGTTTCTCCGCTCAAAGTCATAAGTAGCTCGTCGGATTATCCATCGAGCAAATAATGTCCGCTACTGGCCAAGGCTGTGTGAACACGATTTTCAGTGCGACAGGTACTCAAAACCGGACTGGAAATCGCGCTTCTACGCGAAATCCACATCTGCTGACGTGCCGATAAATTTCAGATTTAACGTAGGCGCGCGCACTTCAATTTTGGCGAAGTGTTTTTACACACTCTGGGCCAAAAGCGGACGTTTGACTAAGGCCTACTTTGCGAAAATTGCGACCATTGAAGCCAACTGCTATCGATGATGACTCAACGGCAGCATTCCTATTTTTTACGCTTCACGGTCTTTGCGTAATTCAATCCAGAGCAACATGCCGGCCCCTATCATGATGGCAACATCAGCAATATTGAAAACCCCAGTGTGCACAGCCCCCAGGTTGAGCACCATATAGTCGACCACGTGCCCCTCACGAAACACTCGGTCAATCAAGTTGGAGGCGCCACCCAATGCGAGAAGGTAGACCGCCGCTGATCTCCGTGGAGAGCTTGTCCAGCGTGCCAAGGACCACCAAGTGGCCCAGCACACCACAGCCGCCACGCCGACTATGAAAATCACTTGTTTTACACCTGGCGCCAACCCCGCACCCAAACTAAGGAACGCGCCAGGGTTCAGGCTCAATGCGACATCCAGCCACGCGAAACTACCACCGAGTTTGAAGCTGTCCGATTGCAGCGCCCCTAACGCCTGTACCTTGACCCACTGATCCAGAGCGATAAATCCTAGGCCAATCAACACCGCAAAAAGCCGACTTCTCATCATGAGTTCCATGATCAATCCTTTCATTCATTAATACCGGGTTGGCAGGCATGGCTTGCCATTGGCAGCGGCGGCAAGATAGCGCGGCCTCGATGTTGGGTCTAGTGATGGCGGAGTTAGAAAGCGGACGCAGCATTACGGCCAAAAGCGGCCGCTCAACAATTGCGTCGTGCACGTCCTGTGACAGGGCCCAAAGCGCCTTCGGAAACACTTCGCTGTAGCTAGCGCTGCCTCGTTGTATCGATTCTCGCGAGCGGCGTTGGAGCATTTCCAAGCTCTTCGACCATACAATCTATGAAGCACCTGACACTGGCCTCCAGAAGACGCTTGCGGGGATAGATCGTCCGTATCTTTAGCTCGTCGTCAATCTCGACCCATGACGATTTGGCAGACGACCGTGGCGGCAACTACACTGGCATTATTGCCTACTACCGCGACGCTAAATCCGGTACCGAGAAATCCATCACTGCAGGCGACCAGAGCAAGCCGCAGTGCCTACGGAATCTCTATAGCAGCAAGAACAGTGCGCAGCGGGCTATAGATCGAGAATGGACGAATCAGTAGAGCCGAAGGTAGGTTGGTATTGGGTTTAGCATGCTGAGCCTGATGGATGCCCTATACGTTATCGCGGGAATCAAAATTTTATGTCGAAGGGAATCAAATGAGGCTGGAAAGCGAATTTAAAAGAACTGGATTTTTCTCTACACCAAATAACCCTGAGAAACAGTTCCAGGGCACTCTCACTATAAGTGATGGTGGCGATATTGAGCTTGAAATAACTACAATAGAAACAGATCTAATGACCTTAGATGATTATCATATTGGTCGACTTATTGGGAATCTGGAAAAAGCTGGTGCCGTAACTCTCGACGACTGCTTCTATATAAATAGAAACTTAGCATTCGGAGCGCCCGCTACATCTCGCATACGGGTCGGTCGCGCTACCATAGGAGCCGTCTATGAAGCAGAGGAAGAGACAGTCTTTTCAGAGTTCAGCTTTAGCATTGAAGGCATTGATGATTGGCTTCGAACCAGCGGCATCAAGGTAGAACGCAGTGAAAACACTGCAACGATAATGTACGAACCACAACAACCGATTATTGTATACAGTGAATCCGGTTGCGAAATATCAATTTGCTTTGCTTACACAATCCCAGGGTTCCCCACATACAGCGAAGCAAAGATCACCCAATCTGCGTACATCAAGATCTCAACCTCAGAGCCTCAATGCTTTAGTTATTTCACAGACATCGCTTATAAAATAACTAACCTGCTTTGCTTCGCCACAGCCTGTTCACTATCCATGCACTCTGTGAACGCCAAGGTTCCAGGTAGCTCGACAGATAGCGGCGAGTCTATCAAGGTAAAGCTTTTCTACCCCAGCCTCCCTTTTTCAGAATCCAAACCAGACGTCAAACGGCACGGCCTACGCTTTGCCTACCCTCAAATTCGCGATCGTTTCCCTGATATTCTTAAAAACTGGCTAGATGATTATGAATTATTGTCCCCTGCTTTTAACCTTTATTTCTCAACTCAGAATGGAACGCATAAATATTTAGACTCGAAGTTTTTATCACTAATGCAAGGATTAGAGACGTTCAGTCGGCGCACACATACAGCAACTCAAATGGACCCGGAGCACTTTCATGCGCTCACCCTACAACTATTAATATCTTGCCCATCAGAAAAACACGATTGGCTATTTGGTCGACTACAGCATGGTAATGAAACTACTCAAGCCAATAGAATCAAAAAACTAATCGAACCCTTCGAATCCCATTTCGGAGACAAAGCTACAATCAATAGCATTGTTCGCAAAATCGTAGATACCAGAAATTATCTAACACATTACGACTCAGCTGCAGAAAAGCGGGCCGCTAAAGGTCGAAACCTTTGGATTCTAGGGCAAAAACTAGAGTCCATATTCGAACTGAACATTTACAAGCGCTTATCATTCAGCGATGAAGACATCGTGAATATCTGCAAATTCGGAAACCTTAAACAAAAACTCAGCCTGTTACTCGAATAACCTCATCCCCGCGCGTGGTATAGCACTGACGCTTCATATCCCGCAGCATGCCCCGCTCCAGTTCGTCGGGCACATAGCCTGCGCGTATAGGACCGCGCAGCAGCGGTAATCCGGCCGCATTAAGCGTTCAGGCTGAAGGTACACATGGTCTGAACCGCGTTCTCGTCCAGAAGGGAAATTGGCTCTGGCGCGATGGGCTGCTTCTGGCCGTTTTTTGCCGGTCAAGGCCACCCAGTGCGCTGGTCAAATCCGATGCAAACGACTGGTCAAGCCGAATGCAAATGGGTGGTCAAGTCCATGCAATTACGCAATCAACGTCCGATGCCGGACTGGGCTCATGTCCATGCCGAGTTACGTCGCCCCGGCGTCACCTTGGCCCTGCTCTGGCAAGAGTATCGGCTCACCCATCTGCAAGGCTTCCAGTACAGCTGGTTCTG
>NZ_MNPU01000083.1 GCF_001983165.1 Pseudomonas gessardii
TTGGCTGGCTGAAGGAGAACCGTCGCATCGTGACGCGCTTCGACAAGCTCGCAACAAGTTTTGCGGCGATGGTCTCATTGGCCTGCGCTATGCGGTGCTTGCGACAATACTTTACGTACAGAGCCTAAGGTGTTCAGCAACCTATAAGACCATTTCGCGAGGTGTCTGCTTGATTAGGGTGCTAGTAGTCGATGACCATGATCTCGTTCGTACAGGCATTACACGAATGCTGGCTGACATCGATGGCCTGCAAGTGGTCGGCCAGGCTGAGTCGGGAGAGGAATCCCTGATCAAGGCGCGTGAATTGAAGCCCGATGTGGTGTTGATGGACGTCAAGATGCCGGGGATTGGTGGTCTTGGCGCTACCTGCAAGTTGTTGCGCAGTCATCCAGATATCAAGGTGGTCGTGGTCACTGTCTGTGAGGAAGACCCTTTTCCTACCAGGCTTCTTCAAGCGGGCGCGGCAGGTTATTTGACCAAAGGTGCGGGCCTCGCAGAAATGGTCCAGGCCATCCGCCTGGTATTCGCCGGCCAGCGCTACATCAGCCCGCAGATTGCCCAGCAGTTGGCGATCAAGTCGTTTCAGCCGGTCAGCGACTCGCCGTTTGATGCCTTGTCCGAGCGCGAGATTCAGATCGCCTTGATGATTGTCGGCTGCCAGAAGGTCCAGTCGATTTCCGACAAGCTCTGCCTGTCGCCGAAAACCGTGAACACCTACCGTTATCGAATCTTCGAGAAGCTGTCCATCAGCAGTGATGTTGAATTGACCTTGCTGGCGGTTCGCCACGGCATGGTGGACGCCAGCGCCTGAAATGCAAGCCACTGAAATAACCGCCGCGTTTGATCCCAGTGCATTTCTAGCGACCTGCAGTGGCCGGCCTGGCGTGTATCGCATGTTCGACAGCGAAGCGCGCCTGCTGTACGTCGGCAAGGCCAAGAACCTCAAGAAGCGCCTGGCCAGTTACTTTCGCAAGACCGGCCTGGCGCCGAAGACCGCCGCGCTGGTGGGGCGTATCGCCCAGGTCGAAACCACCATCACCGCCAATGAAACCGAGGCGTTGCTGCTTGAGCAGACGCTGATCAAGGAATGGCGGCCGCCCTACAATATTCTGCTGCGTGACGATAAGTCCTACCCGTACGTGTTTCTATCGGACGGCGATTTCCCACGCCTGAGCATCCATCGCGGGGCGAAGAAGCACAAGGGCAAGTATTTTGGCCCTTACCCCAGCGCCGGGGCGATCCGCGAGAGCCTGAGCCTGCTGCAAAAGACCTTTTTTGTACGTCAGTGCGAAGACAGCTTCTACAAGAACCGTACCCGCCCATGCCTGCAATACCAGATCAAGCGTTGCAAGGCACCCTGTGTCGGGCTGGTCGAGCCCCAGGAATATGCCGAAGACGTGCGGCACTCGGTGATGTTCCTCGAAGGGCGCAGCAATGCCCTGGCCGACGAACTGTCCGGCGCCATGGAGCAGGCGGCCAGTGTCCTGGACTTCGAGCGGGCCGCCGAACTGCGTGACCAGGTGTCCCTGCTGCGGCGGGTGCAGGACCAGCAGAGCATGGAGGGCGGCACCGGTGACGTCGACGTGATTGCGGCCTTCGTCAACCCGGGCGGGGCCTGCGTGCACCTGATCAGCGTACGTGGCGGCCGGGTGCTGGGCAGCAAGAACTTCTTTCCCCAGACGGGCATCGAGGAGGAGGTGGCCGAGGTCATGGCCGCGTTCCTTGGCCAGTACTACGTCAGCAGCCCCGAGCGCGACTTGCCGGGTGAGTTGATCGTCAACGTGGTGCACGAAGACTTCCCCGCCTTGATTGATGCGATCCACGCCCTGCGCGGCCGCGAGCTGGACATCAGCCACCGGGTGCGCGGCACGCGGGCGCGTTGGCAACAACTGGCGGTGACCAACGCCGAACAGGCCCTGAGCGCGCGCCTGGCCAACCGCCAGCATGTGGCCGCGCGCTTTGACGCGCTGGCCGATGTGCTCAAGCTTGACGAGCCGCCGCAACGCCTGGAGTGCTACGACATCAGTCACTCCAGCGGCGAGGCGACCGTGGCGTCCTGCGTGGTCTTCGGCCCGGAAGGCCCGATCAAGTCCGATTATCGACGCTATAACATTGAAGGCGTCACCCCGGGCGACGACTATGCCGCCATGCACCAAGCCCTGACCCGGCGCTTCAGCAAACTCAAGGACGGCGAGGGCAAGCTGCCGGATATCCTGCTGGTGGACGGCGGCAAGGGCCAGCTATCCATGGCCCGTGACGTGCTCAACGAACTGGCGGTGCCCGACCTGATCCTGCTCGGCGTGGCCAAGGGCGCGACGCGCAAGGCCGGTTTTGAAACGTTGTACTTGAATGATGCCGCCCATGAGTTCACCTTGAAGGGCGATTCACCGGCATTGCACCTGATTCAGCAGATTCGCGACGAAGCCCATCGTTTTGCCATTACCGGTCATCGTGCCCGACGTGGAAAAACCCGGCGTACCTCCACCCTGGAAGGGGTGGCGGGTGTAGGGCCAAAGCGACGGCGCGAACTGTTGAAACATTTTGGCGGATTGCAGGAATTGTCCCGTGCCAGCATTGAAGAAATAGCCAAAGCCCCTGGAATCAGTAAAAAGCTCGCTGAGTTGATTTATGCAAACCTACACAGCGAGTAGAATGCCTTCTCACCTCGTAGCCAGTTGTGCCGATGAATATCCCTAATCTGATCACCGTTCTACGCGTCCTGCTCATTCCGATTTTCATTTTGTTGTTCTACTTGCCCTATGAATGGAGCTACATGGCCTCCAGTTCGGTCTTCGCTTTTGCGGCCGCAACCGACTGGCTGGATGGTTACCTGGCACGACGCCTGGAGCAGAGCACGCCGTTTGGCGCGTTCCTCGACCCTGTGGCCGACAAACTGATGGTCGCCGTGGCACTGGTGTTGTTGGTGCAAGAGCACGGCAACCTGTGGCTGACCCTGCCGGCCGCCGTGATCATCGGTCGCGAGATCGTCGTCTCGGCCCTGCGCGAATGGATGGCCGAAATCGGCGCACGCGCCCATGTGGCCGTGTCCAACATGGGCAAATGGAAAACCGCCGCGCAGATGCTGGCGCTGGTCATCCTGCTGGCCAACCCGTCTAACTTCACTTTCTGGGTGCTGCTGGGCTACGCCTTGCTGCTGATCGCCGCCGGCCTGACCCTGTGGTCCATGCTGCAATACTTGCGCGCCGCCTGGCCCCATCTGCGCACGACCGTGGAAAAGAAATAAAACTTTTTTGAATCAAGGGGTTGACGGGTGCTGAGGATTCTATAGAATGCGCATCACCAAGCGGGAATAGCTCAGTTGGTAGAGCACGACCTTGCCAAGGTCGGGGTCGCGAGTTCGAGTCTCGTTTCCCGCTCCAAATATTGCGCTGCAGAGTTCCACTAAATTCTGTAAGCGATTGAAATCAGGACCTTCGGGTCCTTTTTTCGTTCCGGCAGGAACCACTGAAATCCAGCTCCATCCAGTGCTTTAAGTCCCGATTTAAGTCCCGAATGAGGATTTTGGATTTGGATGTGCACTGAATCGGTTTTTTGCTGGAGCAGTTAGGATAGCGAGACGAGCATCCGGTCCTGACTCTGTTCAGGAGCTCGCTATGGCGCTCTGAGATACGACCGTTCGGCAAGCCTGAAAACTACATGATGGGCGACACGGATGGGCTTGCGCTCAACGTGACCGCCCGCGGCAGGAAAATCTGGCGTTTTAGATACTGCTGGGCTGGCGGCGGTGGGGGTCATGTCGCTCCTTATCAAGCTGCGGGCAGCAGACCGTCAACTACGGTGGGTAATTCCCAGGGTGTATCGGCGGCCAGGGCCCCACTGTTTTTCAATTCATCGACGGCCCCATAGCCCCACAGTGCACCCACCGGAATCATTGCATTTAGCTGCGCAGCCTGCAGTCATCACGTTTGTCTCCACTCATGAAAACGCTAGATGGGGGCTTCGCAAGGGATGCTAGCAGCGTCTTCATCAGATCAGCCTTGTCATCCAGGTTACCGTCGGGCGAAGTGCCGAAGATCGACTGGAAAGCATTGAACAATCCGTTGTAGGTAAGCATTTTTTCAGCAAACTCTTGTCGTTTCGAGGTCGCAATAAAGAGCGAGTAATGACGGTCCGAAAAATGACTGAGCGCATTGCTGATGCCTGTGTACGGAAAGCTTTTGTAGAGCCCTTGCTCCCTGTAGTGGGAGCGGTACAGGTGGACGTACTCGTCGACTCGATCGTCTGCGAAAGGCGCCAAAAGTTCTGCGACAATTTGGTTCATTGGGGGGGCCAAATAACTTCTGCGTCTCGGCGCCGGGAATAAAATCATGGCCCATTTGACGGATGGCATACGTCAAATTCTCAAGGATTCCGGGAGCCGAGTCGAGGACAGTACCGTCCATATCGAAAATAATGATGGTGGAATCAGTCACATGTTGACCTCCTGATAGCGAAGGGGCTTCTTCAAAGGGGCTGACGCCTGACAGTAGTTTCAAACTCATTGACGACTGCTCCATCGTTTCAGCCTGTGCCTCAAAGCCATGGGGCAGTTGTTCAAGCTTGGCGGGAAGCTCCCCAGTGTTGACCTTTACAACATACCCCACAATGCTGCACTACTTAACATTGCAACGCCCAGCCCTAATATCAGCACCTCGCCTAGCCGTGGAGCTGAGCTTTCTCCACGTATGTGCTGCGCTGACTGGCGATAGCCGTCGATGATTAATAATGAGTAGATAGAGCCGATACACAGAGCCATAAGCATTAGCGTCATCATGGGAATGTCGCGGGCCAGGGGATGACGAAATACGATGCATCCAAGTACCAAAGTAGAGAGTACGGTGCGTTCCCAGGTCAGCGCAGTGCGTTCGGGCTGTAGGCCCCGGTCGTCATGTAGGGGAGGGGTGGCAGAGCTCGACACGCAGGTGGCCTCAAGGCAGTAACAGTATGGTTGAAACTATCAGGCCGAATAAACCCAGTATTGGTGCCAGGATTGGGTACGGAAGAGATTGGCGGCGACGTAGGGCGCGCTCCACATTGAGCCAGCGTAGGGTTGCGTTAACGCTAACTAGCAGCGCCATACCAGTGAGTGTATATGACAGCAGCATTTGCAGGCGCCCGGCAAATAGATCTAGCGGGAGCGCATCCAGTGCAATTCCGCTGGCCAGAAGCGCAATGGCCGTACGGATCCAGGCAAGGAAGGTTCGTTCATTGGCTAGCGTGAAGCGAGGATCGGGTTCGCATCCATCGGCAAGTGCGAAAGCCCTACGGAACCTGACTTTAAGGGATTTTTCATCGATTTGATGCAACATGGCAAAAAACCTTCCATTCGGTTCCAGTGGGTCGTGTCGTGCAGTCGAAGACCGTCTGCCTTGTCATTTTGAGCGAATTTTTTTTTGAAACTAGAGCATATTTTGGTAAACCATATTCAATTTTTGGTAGCTTCATAATAAAAAAGCACAATTTTAATCAAATATCTGCATAGCAAGAGCTGAGGGGATTTATCTAATGTCTTTCTTGATTAAGAACGGCATCGGAGTGCTTGTCGAAGAGCAGTTATCAGTAGGCGCTCTGATTGCCCGGAAAGGTCATGGTGTATGGATTTTACTTGAGTGAGGTGTGGAATATGGAGTCAGGAATAATACGCTCAGACCGAAACGTGCCACTACCTTTCGGTGTTGACGAAATAAAGTCTATGATTGGCCGTAAAGTTTGGAATGTGCTGGGTACTTCTTATTGGCCGATTCTCGGCGGAGATGAGCAGAGTAGTTTTGCTTGGTTGACCTACGATCCTCCTGGCAGCTTTATACCGCCGCATACTCATCCGATACAGGATGAGCACGTATTTGTTCTGGAGGGTGAGTATGCACTGTATAAAGATGGTGAGTGGATGACTGCCAAGCCTGGCGATTATGTTTGTTGGCAACGTGGTTCGACTCATGCGTATCGCATCGATTCGGATAAACCTGCTCGTGGACTGTTCTGGGTTAGTCCGGGTAACGACCTGTCCAGCCTCTTCGATGAATTGCACAATCAATCCAGTCCCGAAGAAGTGGTAAGACTGTCAGCTCTGCGCAATATCGTATTCTCGAAGCCAGGTACAGCCCCGAACTTTGAATGATCTACAGGCTCAGCCGCCCAGGGACGGCGGCTGTGGTCGAAGAGTAAGTTCGGTGTGAATTTCCCTTATTTATTCATCCCTAAAATTAGAGATTAATTCGCAACGGTCAGCTTATTTTTGAGCGCTTAAAGTTCTTGCTCTGACCGTTCATTCTGGCCGTCTCCGCCGCCCGGAATGCGCTCGTGATTGTTGCGCATAGGGCTTGAAGTAGCCTTTATCATAAAGTCGCAAGCGAAAAAGAATAAAGAACAAGAGAAAACTGCATAGTGGTAAGTTGTTTCTTGGATTACATTTGATCTGGCATTAACCATTTTTCTTATTAACTAGAACAAGAAAGGTAGTCGGATGAGCCAGGTAAAGCATTCTGGGATGACTGTTCACACTCTCGGCACTGGTGGTGGGCCAGTGGTTTCAGCTAGTCGTGCAGGTATCTCTACTGCGGTTGTGGTTGATGGATGTTCATACGTTTTTGATTGTGGTATGGGCAGTATTCGTAACTACCGGTCTCATTGTACTTGGGATCAATTAAGAGCGATTTTCATAACCCATCACCATTCTGATCATATTTATGATCTGGGTTCGTATCTGCTTACCGGCTGGCAAGTGCCGGGAGAGTCCTTTAGTCAACCGATTCACGTCTACGGACCCGCTAAACCGCCACGTGTACCCGTCCTGCATACTCATGGCGATCGTCTTGTCGTGCCCGGTTGCTGTGGTGGAGATCACCCGATGGTCGGTACTGCTGATATCGTGGATGCGTTGATCAACAAGGTTTTTGCGTCTGACGTAGCCATTCGCATGGCCGACGAAGGGCGTTCCAGCCCCAATCAGTGGGTTTATGGCCACGACATTGAGGTGCCGGCCGAAGCCAAGGCTGATCCCGTGCTAGCCCGTCATCCAGTCATGGATCCTTTTGTGGTTTATCGAGACGCGCAAGTCGTTGTTTCGGCCATTCTGGTGGACCACCGTTTATGCTACCCAGCTTTTGGCTTCCGCATTGACAGTAAGTACGGATCGGTAGTGATTTCCGGTGACACGACTTACTCGGAAAATTGCATCCGCCTGGCCAAAGGTGCCGACATGCTTCTGCATGAGGTCATCGATCTGGACGCGATCCTGGCCACTTTTCCAGAAGGGCCTGCCCGCGAAGGAATCGCCGTACACCTTGAGGAGTCTCATACTTCATACGAGCAGGTGGGAAAAGTGGCCCAGGCGGCTGGTGTCAGTCAATTGATTCTGCATCATATCGTACCCAATGTGCCGGGCGCGGCTGACATCGAAAAAATGCTCCGGGCCGCCCATCGTGACTTCAGCGGTAAGGTTTTTGCGGCAGAGGATAACGACAGCTTTCGCGTAGGTAGCAATATTAACGCCGCATCCTTGAGCGAAGTTTCGCACAGCTCTGAAAACGTAGGGGTGTGCGTATGACGGAGTTAACTCAAACTGCTTATCCGCCTCACACATTGCGGGCGGCGCTCGCTTCGGGGCAGATGAATCGCCGCGCCTGGCTTATCACCGGGATGCTAGTGATTTTTCAGATGATCAACTTTGCCGATAAGGCCGTTTTGGGATTGGTTGCTGAGCCTGCCATGCGTGAACTCGGTTTATCCGCGAGTGAGTTCGGTTTTATCGGCAGTGCGTTTTTCTTTCTTTTCGCCGTTAGCGCAATATGGGTCGGCTTTCTTGCGGCTAAGGTGCCGACCCGATGGATTCTGTTGACCATGGGGGTGCTTTGGTCGGTCTTGCAGTTTCCGATGTTGCTTGGTGGAGGCGCTGCAGTATTGCTTGTAACCCGGATAGTGCTTGGTGCTGCCGAAGGGCCTGCGATGCCAATTACCCTGCACCATGTACACGGCTGGTTTCCAGCCAGGGAGCGCGGTTTGCCTAGCACTCTGGTGGCGATAGGCTCTACCTTAGGGCCGATTTTTGCAGCGCCAATCCTTGCCTATATCATTGCCCATCCGCAGTGGGGTTGGCGCTGGGCATTTGGTTTCCTCGGTCTCGTCGGCTTGATTTGGTCAACATTATGGCTGGTGATCGCCAAAGAAGGCCCCTACAGTCATATCAAGGGTAAGCATCAGGAGGGCGCTCTCCGCGCAGAAGGTGCGAAACACCAGGCATCTCCCAAGGATCGAGCCAGCATTGCCGAAAAATCGGACAGTCTTAAACACGTCCCCATTTTTCGGGTTTTTTCCTCCAGTATGTTCATCATCGCGACACTCGCCGGTGCAGGTTGCTTTTGGGCTCAGGGCTTCCTGACAACGTGGTCGCCCCGTTACTTGAGTGCGGTAGTGTCGCTTTCACCCGAAATGGTGGGGCTAGTGTCTACCTTTCCGTGGTTGTTCGGCGCACTGACTCTGGGTGTGTTGGGTTATACGTCTCGCGTAATGATGAGATGCGGCCTATCGGTTTACTTGTCATTGGGCGCATCGTTCGGTTTCGTCTTGATCTTGTCCGGGGTCTGCTTCCTGATTCTTCCTCACCTGGAGGGATACGCTGCGGTCTCCTTGCTGGTTATTGCCGCAGGACTGGCTATGACCTTTCCCCTCGCTCCGACGGCAGTGGCCTTTTGCGTCGCCTCCAAACAACGTGGTGCAGTCATGGCGACTCTGACTGCCATTGCGTCTCTAGGGGGCATCGTGGCGCCGGTTATGGTCGGTATGTTGATGGAGCGTGCAGGTTACGTGCAAATGGTCAAAGGCGGGCCACAGACCTTGGAAATGAGCAAACGGTTGGCCGAAGGGATGAACGCTTCTTTCGACTACATTGGTTTTTACTTGGTGACAGTAGGCCTTATCAGCATCTTCTGTCTAAATCCCGACCGGACGGCGAAGAAGCTTCAGCAGTACTTTACTTAAGGGCACGGCGAACACGCCAGCGGCAGGCGTCCATCCGCCGTCTCGTGATTACGCCCAACCGCCGCTGGCAGAGTTCAACGCAAGCCAGAGGTTGCCTTGGTTTATGCGTATTGCCGGCGGACTTTTTTATTACTTGCCTTACCTGTCTGGTCGCGCCTTCCACTGATCCGGTAAAGCGAGCAGGATTTGTGTCAGGGGGCGACGAGCTCGATAGTTGGGTGTGGGACTTTTCTATTTTTTCAGCAAGTGGTCATAAAAATAACAATGCGGCTTAATGGCCTGGCTTTTTACGGGCGATGAATCTGCTTCCACTCGTTATGCTTTGCACATGTAGAAGGGCCCGCGTCGGTGTTCCAGAAAAGTTGGATAGCCATCGGCGCTGCCGCAGACCCGATGGAGATGTTCATGTTGACTTCTACCAAGGCGGACCTCATGAAAGATCGACCGGTGCGGTATCTGTATCGATCGGGGCCACAGCACCCTGATCAGAGCGTCGAAAGTGAGCGTAATATCTTCCTCAGCTGCGTAGTGCAGAGTGGCCTACCAAAGGCGTTGGTTTGAGCGCGGCGGAACATCTACGTCAAGACCCGCTACGACAGAGATCTGGCCTCGGGGGATTATCAGGAGAACCGTTTGATCATCACTTACATGTAACACAATCGATAGCAGGGCAAACCGCTTGATATATGGTTTCGATCAGTTTGAGTAGAGTCCCGGAGGGGCTCTCAAATTCTTGCAAAACAGTGAAATGATCCCGCCCGGCAACTTCCAGGCAAGTTGCTGGGCTATCAGTAAGGCTCCATGCAGACATCATGGTGCGATTCTGCTCAAGAAACGCTGGTGTTTCTTCGCCACCCACTACAAAGGCTGCTGGAACCAGATTTCCGGTCACGCGGGTCAGCGGCGAGCAGGCCTGCGCTTGGCGTCTATCGAGGAGCAATTTTTTATTTAGGCTGGTCTCGATCAGCGGCTCTAAATTGTAAATTCCGCTAATGGGCACTATCGCTGAGATGGGTTGCTGCCGTTGATGAAGCGCTGCTTGTGCTATTGCCAATTCAACCGCAAGGTGCCCTCCCGCTGAGTGCCCTACGACGATAAGCGGCAGCAGTTGTTCCTTCAGTGGAAGTGCAGTTCGGGTGAACAATACGCCGTGGCCTAGTGTGGCAACTATTTGAGCGACAGACACTTCAGGACAAAGTGGGTAGTTCAGCAGGGCTACGTTATAGCCGCGATCAGTCAGGGCTGAGGCGATAAAGCGAAACTGTGCCTTATCCCGCGATTGCCAATAGCCGGCGTGAAGATAGATTAGATTGGCTTTGGCACGCCCTTTGGCGAAACACAGATCAAAGGTCTGGGCGGTCTCAAGGAGCAAGTGCAACACCTCATGTAAGGTGTTGCCATGTCTACCCAATACAACCACCTGAGTACCGAGGAGCGCGTCACCATTATGGTGATGCTCTTTCAACGACAGACGCTGC
>NZ_MNPU01000084.1 GCF_001983165.1 Pseudomonas gessardii
CCCTTGCCTCTGGCTAACACTTCCCCTTGCCGGGTGTGTAGAGGACTTTCACCTCCCAGTCACCAGCGTGGCCACCACAGCCAAGCTGGTTGCGCTTGCGCGCAACGCGCCATGCCTGGCGCACCAACAAAAACGGCACCTCACGGTGCCGTTGTGCTATCCGCCCTCCCTCACTTACGCGCCGCCTCCCACGACTTGAGCAAGTCCGCATAGTTCACGGTTTCACCCTTGGGCTTCTCGTTCGCCAATTTCGGCTTGGGCGCACCCGGCTGGTCGAACCAGTATTGGGCATCGCGCTCGGGGTTCATCTTCGGCCCGCAGATCGGTTGCACCTTGGAGCGCTCCAGGCGCGTCATGATCGCGTCCTGGTCCTTGGCCAGGCCATCCAGCGCCTGTTGTGGGGTTTTCTCGCCACTGGCGGCTTCCGAGATATGGCTCCACCACAATTGGGCCAGGCGTGGATAGTCCGGCACGTTGGTGCCGGTCGGCGTCCATTGCACCCGCGCCGGGCTGCGATAGAACTCCACCAGGCCGCCAAGTTTCGGTGCCAGGTCGGTCATGGCCTGGGAGTTGATGTCCGATTCGCGGATCGGCGTCAGGCCGACAATGGTTTTTTTCAAGGACACGGTTTTCGAGGTGACGAACTGCGCATAGAGCCAGGCCGCCAGTTTCTGTTTCTCTGGCGTGGATTTGAGGAAGGTCCAGGAGCCCACGTCCTGATACCCCAGCTTCATACCCTCCTCCCAATACGGACCGCGTGGTGACGGGGCCATGCGCCATTTCGGCGTGCCATCGGCGTTCATCACCGGCAAGCCCGGCTTGGTCATATCGGCGGTAAAGGCGGTGTACCAGAAAATCTGCTGCGCGATATTACCCTGGGACGGCACCGGCCCGGACTCGGAGAAGGTCATGCCCGCCGCTTCCGGTGGCGCATAGGCACGCATCCAGTCGACATACTTCTGCGTGGCAAACACTGCGGCCGGGCCGTTGGTATCGCCGCCACGGGTCACGCTGGAACCCACCGGGTGGCAGTCCTCGACCCGGATCCCCCACTCGTCCACTGGCAAGCCGTTGGGCAGGCCCTTATCGCCGCCACCGGCCATGGAGAACCAGGCATCGGTAAAGCGCCAGCCCAGGGACGGATCCTTCTTGCCATAGTCCATATGGCCATACACGCGCTTGCCGTCGATTTCCTTGACGTCTTCGCTGAAGAACTTGGCGATATCCTCATAGGCCGACCAGTTCACCGGCACGCCCAGCTCATAGCCGTACTTTTCCTTGAACTTGGCCTTCAGATCGGCCCGCTCGAACCAGTCGGCACGGAACCAGTACAGGTTGGCGAATTGCTGGTCGGGCAACTGATAGATCTTGCCGTCCGGCGCGGTGGTAAAGGAGATGCCAATAAAGTCCTTGAGGTCCAGGGTCGGCGAGGTGAAGTCCTTGCCTTCATTGGCCATCAGGTCGGTAATGGATTCGGTCTTGCCATAGCGAAAGTGCGTACCGATCAAGTCGGAATCGTTGACCCAGCCGTCATAGATATTCTTGTCCGACTGCATCTGGGTCTGCAGCTTCTCCACCACGTCGCCTTCCTGCAGCAGGTCGTGGGTCAGCTTGATCCCGGTGATTTCACTGAAGGCCTTGGCCAGCACCTTGGATTCGTACTCGTGGGTGGTGAGGGTTTCCGACACCACATTGATCTTCATCCCACGAAACGGCTCGGCGGCCTTGATAAACCACTTCAACTCTTCGAGTTGCTGGGCGTCGCTGAGGGTGGACGGTTTGAACTCGCTGCCGATCCATTTTTTCGCGGCATCTTCATAGGCATCGGCCCAGGCCGCAGCACTCAGGCCACTGAGTGCCAAGGCAGCGGCCAATGAAATGCTATGTCGCAGCTTATTGTTTTTATCGAACATAGAGACCTCCTGGTTGATTTCAAACGGGTCCGACAGATGCCCCGCCTCGCTCCTACAAGGGAACAGGCCATCGCATCAGCCCCAACGCATCACAGACAACAGCCACACCACAGACAGCGCGGACGCCACCCAGATGCTCCAGCCGGTTACGCCAATCACCAGCAGATGCAGGTAGGCGCTCCCGAGAAGACCGATAAACAAGCGATCACCACGGGTGGTGCTGATCGGTAACAAGCCGCGCCGGGGAATGCTCGGCGAGCGCAGTTCCCACGTGGTCATGCCCGCCAGCAACAGGGCAATCGCCACAAAGAACAGGGCAGTCGGGGTGGTCCAGGCCATCCATTCCATCATCGTTTCCTCAGACCCGGCCCAGGGCAAAGCCCTTGGCCACATGGTTGCGAACAAACCAGATCACCAACATGCCCGGCAGGATGGTCAGCACCCCGGCGGCCGCCAGCACCCCCCAGTCAATCCCGGACGCTGACACGGTGCGGGTCATCACGGCAGCAATCGGCTTGGCATTGACGGACGTCAGGGTGCGCGCCAGCAGCAGTTCGACCCAGGAAAACATAAAGCAGAAAAACGCGGTGACACCAATCCCCGAGCCAATCAGCGGGATAAAGATCTTCACGAAAAACTTCGGAAAGCTATAGCCGTCGATGTAGGCCGTTTCGTCGATCTCCTTGGGCACCCCCGACATAAAGCCTTCCAGGATCCACACCGCCAGCGGCACGTTGAACAGGCAGTGGGCTAGGGCCACGGCGATATGCGTATCGAACAGGCCAATGGACGAATACAACTGGAAAAACGGCAATAGGAACACCGCCGGCGGCGCCATGCGGTTGGTCAGCAACCAGAAGAACAGGTGCTTGTCGCCCAGGAAGCGATAGCGCGAAAACGCGTAGGCCGCTGGCAGCGCCACCGTCAGGGAAATCACGGTGTTCAGGCTCACGTAATACAGTGAGTTGAGATAGCCGGTGTACCAACTGGGGTCGGTGAAGATCACCTTGTAGTTGGCCAGGGTGAACTCCTGCGGAAACAGCGTCAGGCCGCCGAGGATTTCGGTGTTGCTCTTGAAGGACATGTTCAGCAGCCAGTAGATCGGCACCAGCAGGAACAGGATGTAGATCAACAGCGGAATGACCTTGCGCTTGCTCATGTTGGCGGCCTCAGCGGTTGGCGTCGGAGTGGGTCATGGCGGTGTAGAACAGCCAGGACACCAACAGGATGATCAGGAAATACACCAGGGAAAACGCCGCCGCCGGGCCCAGGTCGAATTGACCGACAGCCATCTGGGTCAGGGTCTGACTGAGAAAGGTCGTCGCATTCCCCGGCCCACCGCCGGTCAGGACAAAAGGCTCGGTATAGATCATGAAACTGTCCATGAAGCGCAGCATCACCGCGATCAGCAGCACGCTCTTCATCTTCGGCAACTGGATATGTCGGAATACTGCCCAGGCCGACGCACGATCAATCCGCGCGGCCTGGTAGTACACATCCGGTATGGCCCGCAGCCCCGAGTAGCACAGCAGCGCCACCAGGGAGGTCCAGTGCCACACGTCCATCACCAGCACCGTGACCCAGGCGTCCATGGTGTTGGCGGCATAGTTGTAGTTGATGCCCATGGCATTCAGGCTCGAGCCCAACAGGCCGATATCGGCACGGCCGAAGATCTGCCAGATGGTGCCGACCACGTTCCACGGGATCAGCAGCGGGATGGCCATCACAATCAGCACCAGGGACGACCAGCGCCCCTTGGTGGGCATGGTCAAGGCAATGGCAATGCCCAGCGGGATCTCGATCAGCAACACACACGCGGAATAGATGAACTGGCGCAACAGCGAGTCATGCAGGCGCGGGTCCAGCAACACCTGCTTGTACCAGTCGGCCCCGACGAAATAGCGGCTGGACTGGTCGAAAATGTCCTGCACCGAGTAATTGACCACGGTCATCATCGGGATCACCGCGCTGAACGCCACCAGCAGGAACACCGGCAGCACCAGCCACCAGGCCTTGTTGTTCTGCACCTTGTTCATGGCCGCGCCTCCAGCAGGTAATCGTCGGCATACACCATCAGCCATTGCGCCGGAAAGCTGATCGACACCCGGCCTTCGGGCACTGGTTTGTCTTCGGCCAGGCGTACTTTCAACGGCGCGCCGTCGAGGTTGAGGGTCAGGATCTTGTAGGTGCCGAGGTCTTCGATATGTATGACGTCGGCCTGCAACGCGTCAGGAGTGGACTCGTCCCACACATGAATAAACTCGGGACGAATACCGACCTGGAGTTTCTTGTAGTTCTTTTCCGCGATCTGCCGTTGCTGCACCTCGGACAACGCCAGATGTGTCCCGGCAAACCGCACCCCACCGGCATCGGCCTGCACCTCAATCAGATTCATCCCAGGGCTGCCGATGAAATAGCCGACAAAGGTATGGCTGGGACGCTCGAACAACTCCCGTGGCGTACCGAACTGCACAATCTGCCCGCCGTACATCACCGCGATCTTGTCGGCAAAGGTCGAGGCCTCCAACTGATCGTGGGTGACGTAGACCATGGTGATATTGAACTGCTCGTGGATTTGCTTGAGCTTGCGCCGCAGTTTCCACTTCAGGTGCGGGTCGATCACCGTCAGCGGCTCGTCGAACAGGATCGCCGATACGTCATCGCGTACCAGCCCACGGCCCATCGAGACCTTTTGCTTTTCATCGGCGCTGAGGTTGCGGGCTTTTTTGCCCAGCAGGTTCTGCAGGTCGAGCACCTCGGCAATTTCCTGCACCTTGCTGTGCACTTTCGCCTCGGCCATGCCCTGGTTGCGCAGGGGGAATGCCAGGTTATCGAACACGCTCATGGTGTCGTAGACCACCGGGAACTGGAACACCTGGGCGATATTGCGTTTTTCCGGGGTCAGGTCATTCACCACCTTGCTGTCGAACAGCACCTGGCCTTCCGAAGGGCTAAGCAGGCCGGAGATGATGTTGAGCAAGGTCGACTTGCCGCAGCCCGAGGGACCGAGCAAGGCGTAGGCGCCGCCCTGCTCCCAGATGTGGTTCATTTCGCGAATGGCGTAGTCTTCGGGCCCCACAGGTGTAGGGCTGTAGCTATGCGCCAGGTTCTGCAAATGGATCTCGGCCATCAGGCAACCCTCGCGACACGGCGCCCGGGGGCCTGGAGCAAACGGCCCTGGCCATCGAACACAAACAGTTTATGGGTTGGTATGTAGATCCTGATCGGCGCATCCACGTCGTATTCGTGTACCCCAGGCAAGTGCAACACCAGCAGAAAATGCTCGCTGCGCACATGCAGAAAGGTTTCCGAGCCGCTGATCTCCGCCACTTCCACGGTCACTGCCAGTTCCAGGTCATCGTCGTTGCTGGGCACCAGGCTGATATGGCTGGGACGCACGCCAAAGCGGAACTCGCCCTCGCCAATCGGCCGCAGGTCCACGTTCAACGGGAAGTGCACATCATTGGCGAAGCTCACTTCATTGCCGCTGATGCGCCCCGGCATCAGGTTGATCGGCGGCTCGGAAAACAGCTCGGCCGCCAATACCGTCTGCGGTTGGTGATAGACCTCGGCGGCCCTGCCGCTCTGGATCACCCGGCCTTCGTGGAGGATGGTCGTAGTGCCGCCCAGCGCCAGGGCCTCGTTAGGCTCGGTGGTGGCGTAGATGGCAATGGTGTTGCGGGCCTTGAACAGCTCGCGCATTTCCTGACGCAGCTCTTCGCGCAGTTTGTAGTCCAGGTTGACCAGGGGTTCGTCGAACAGAATCAGCTCGGCATCCTTGACCAGCGCCCGGGCCATGGCCGTGCGTTGCTGCTGGCCACCGGACAGCTCCAGGGGATGACGTTGCAGGAACTTGTCGATGCGCAACATCTGCGCGGTTTCCAGCACCTTGCTGTGGATCAGTTCGTTGGAGGCCCCAGCCTGGCGCAGCGGCGAGGCGATATTCTCGAACACGGTCATGGTCGGGTAGTTGATGAACTGCTGGTACACCATCGACACATTGCGCAAGCGCACCGGCTTGTGGGTAACGTCGACGCCGTTCATCAGGATGCGCCCGTGGTCCGGCTTGTCCAGGCCGGCCATCAGGCGCATCAGACTGGTCTTGCCGGACAACGTGCGCCCTAGCAGGACATTGAAGGAACCGGCTTCAAAGCGCAGGTTGGCGTCATCGATCCAGGTCTGGCCTTCGACAACGCGGGTCACATGTTCCAGGGTCAATGACATGACACGCCCTTTTTCTTATTGGAATTGTTCTTCCAGGGGCAGAGCGAGTTTCGTGCCAATAACAAAAAATATTTATTTACCAAAGGCTTAGGCAGAACTGCTGCTCGGTGCTGAACAGAAATGAACATTCACAACTGAACAATTGAACAACCGCCGGGTTGACAATGAACAGTTCTGAACAACACTGAGTAAGCCCAGTAAAACCGTTCAACCTGTGGGAGCTGGCTTGCCTGCGATAGCGATCTCACGGACGCCATCGCAGGCAAGCCAGCTCCCACAAGGTGAGCGGTGCACGGTTCATAACAACAATAAAAAGAAGGTCACCACCATGGCCGCAGCAGCCCCGCTTTTGCCCCACGACACCATCATCCAGGACTCCTGGCGCCGCTGCCGTGCCTTTGGCCTGGATCACCAAAGCACCCCCAGTTTCGACCAACTGCCCGCCGAGGGCATCAGCCAACTGTTGGAGAGCCAGCATGCACTGGTCCAGACCACCCACCAGGAAGTGCTGCCCTATTACGAGAACATCCTCAGTAATTCCAACTGCCTGATCATGCTGGCCGACAACCAGGGCCAGGTCCTGACGTCCTGGGGCACCCAGCGCTTTATCGAACCCAAGCTCGCCCGGGGCTTCAGCGCCGGGGCCAGCTGGATGGAGCGCGCCACCGGCACCAACGCCATCGGCACCGCGCTGGCCTGCGCCCAGGCGGTGCATATCGAGCATGACGAGCACTTCCTCAAGGCCAACCGTTTCATGACCGGTTCGGCCGCGCCGATCTTTGATGCCAAGCGCGAAATCATTGCGGTGCTGGATGTGTCCAGCGACAGCTACCTACCGCCCTCCCACACCCTGGGCATGGTCAAGATGATGAGCCAGACCGTGGAAAACCGGCTGATCCTCAACCTGTTTGGCGGCGAACACTTCCAACTGACCTTCAATACCGGCCTGAACAACCTCGACAGCCAATGGGCTGGCCTGCTGATCTTCGATGAAAGCGGCCAGGTGCTGTCGGCCAACCGCCGCGCCGACAACCTGCTGGGCATCAGCCTGTCGCGGGTAATGATCGACAGCCTGTTCAAGGTCTCGCTGCTGGAGCTGCTCAACCAGCCCGAAGGCCTACCCTTCGCCCTACAAGCCGCCGGGTGCAACCGTTTCCAGTGCCTGCTCAAACGCCCCAAGCAGGTGCCGGTGCAGGCCAGGGTCTTTAGCGAGCCGCCCCCCGCGCCTCTCGGCCTCAAGACTCTGCATTTTGGCGACAGCCGCGTGGAAAAGGCTGTGCGCCAGGCCGAACGCCTGCTGGAAAAAGACATCCCGCTACTGATCCACGGCGAAACCGGGGTGGGCAAGGAAGTCTTCGTCAAAGCCCTGCACCAGGCCAGTTCCCGCAGCCAGCAAGCATTTATCGCCGTCAACTGTGCGGCGATTCCGGCGGAGCTGGTGGAATCGGAGTTGTTTGGCTACGAAAAAGGCGCATTTACCGGTGCCAATCAAAAAGGCAGCATCGGCCTGATCCGCAAGGCGGACAAAGGCACGCTGTTTCTCGATGAAATCGGTGACATGCCCCTGCCTACTCAGGCCCGGCTGCTGCGGGTACTGCAAGAGCGTTGCGTGCAACCGGTGGGTAGCAGCGAATTGTTCCCGGTGGACCTGCGGATTATCTCGGCCACCAACCGCTCGCTGCGCGAACAGGTGCAGATCGGACGCTTTCGTGAGGATTTGTACTACCGCATCGGCGGCCTAACCCTGGAGCTGCCGCCCCTGCGCGAACGCAGTGACAAGCAGGCGCTGTTCAAACAACTGTGGCAACAGCACCGCGAACCCACGCAATGGGCGGGACTCAGTGCTGAAGTGCTGGCGTTATTCGAGCAACACCCCTGGCCGGGCAACCTGCGCCAGGTCAGTAGCGTGATGCAGGTGGCGCTGGCCATGGCCGAAGACCAACCGATCCGCCCCGAGCACCTGCCGGATGACTTTTTTGTCGATCTGGGGCAAGCCGTACCCAGTGCGCCGGTGGTGATGGGCGATCTGGAGGATATCCAAGGCCTTAAGCAACGGTTGGCGGCGGTCGGCGGCAATATCTCCCACCTGGCGCGGGAGCTGGGGGTTAGCCGTAATACGTTGTACAAGCGATTACGTGCCGCTCCATAGCCGTAAATCTTGCATTTGCCTTTAGGACCGGTCGCCAATTGAGGTGGCCTTAAACGGAAGTCCAACCGGGAAATTTTTCCCTGTGCGTAAGCCCATTCTGATTTAACAGACCACACCTCCAACCGCCCTTTTCCTGCGGCATTCTCCGACGCCTTTCTTTTGCAGAGACGTCATGGATGCCAGCCCCTGCCCCTGATTCATCGCCCATCGAGCGGATCGAATACGAGCTCGATGGCTTTCACCAGAGCCTGACGGTATACCGCCAGCAGGTAACAAGTTGGTACGCGCAGGCCCTGGACAAGGCCAGTCATGCCACGGATTTGCCATCGCTGCTGGGCCTGGAGCGGGTGCTGCGGGTTGGTGACTCCCAGGTGTCGGTGAGTATGACCGACACCGACTTTGCCCCCAGTGTTGCCGTGTGCCCGGCAGGCGGCGAGCTGAGGATCGAGAGCCAATTCGAGTCGGTGTATGACGTGCCCCTGGGCAACCTCCAGGTGCAGGTGATTGGCCTGGATGACGGCAGTTCCACGCAGATCCAACTGGATGCACAGGGCAAGGGCACCCATCACTGCACGGCCGGTGGGCGCTATCAGGTGCGCGTGCAAGGCGGAGTTACAGCGGCGCAGGTGGAGGCGCTGTTTACTTCCTACGACGGTTTGACCGCCGAACTACAAGCCTGGCTGCGCAAGGAGTGGAGGGGGTTCAAACCGCACTGGCAGGCGTCGGCGTCAAGTGCCATTGGCAGTGGGATATTGGCCGGCACCTGGTCAGCCATTTCCGAGGTATGGGACAGCCTGTCGCTGGTGCAGGACATCCTCAAGGACCCGGCCAAGCATATCGAGCGCCTAGGCACCCAGGCCGCCGAGCTGGCAGCCCTGGCGCGTGAGGCGCCGCAGGTGATGGAACAGGCGATGTTGCTGGCCAGCGACGAGGCCGCGCTGTACCTGATGTTGCGCACGGCGATGATCTGGCTGTCGGCGTTGCCGCCCAGCCAGGTCGCAGGGAAAACCGCCGAGGTGCTTGCCGGGTTTGCCGTGTCGTTGCTGATTGATTTGCTGATTGCGCTGGTACTGACCATTGCCCTGCAAGGCGCCGGGATCGCGTATCTGGGGCTGCGCCTGGCCAAGTATGGGGCGCAGGTGGTTGAGCTGGCGGTGGGCTTCGTCAAAAGCGTATTCGACATCCTCAAGCGCTTTATGGGGGCGGTGGAGCGCTACAAGGCGGTGGCCGTGCGCGGCGTTGTCGGCGGCTTGAAAAAGGGTGGCCTGCGGATGCACTGGGGGGCGCGGCGCAATACCACGCTCAAGCAGGTAGAGGCCGTGGACGACGCGCCCTCCTCCGCGAAAAACCCCAACGGCCAGGCCAGCGCCAGCGCCGACAACACCGCGACCCACGGCTGCCCGGTGTCCATGGTCACCGGCGAGGAACTGCTGACCCTGACCGATGGCGAACTGGACGGCGTACTGCCATTTGCCTGGACGCGCCTGTATCGCACCAGCGCCGTGGAGGTGGATTGCGGCCTGGGCTTTGGCTGGAGCCACGCCTTGGCCCAGCGCCTGTGTGTGGTCGGCGGCTCGGTGGTGTGGACCGATCATGAGAACCGCAGCACCACCTTTCCCCTGCCCTCCACGGCCCGCCCGGCCATCAGCAATAGCCTGGCCGAGGCGGCGATTTATCTGGGGGCGGCGTCGGATGAACTGGTGCTGGCTCAAGGGGCACGGTTCTACCACTTTCACGACGGTGTGCTGACGGCCATCAGCGACGCGTATGACAACCGCCTGCGTATTTCCCGCGACGGCTTGGGGCGGATTCTGCGCCTGGATAACGGTGCCGGTCGCGCCCTGCTGTTGCGCTATGACCGTGGGCATATCGTGGCGGTGGACTACCAGGTGTTTCGCGTGGACAGCGAAGCGGACGACGCCTGGG
>NZ_MNPU01000085.1 GCF_001983165.1 Pseudomonas gessardii
CGGGCTGGTCTCGATACTGGATACGATAAACCGACTTAACCGTATAACCTGAACCGCCGTATACGGAACCGTACGTACGGTGGTGTGAGAGGACGGCGGATGTGAATCCGCCTCCTACTCGATCCTGTAATTCAGGGTGCCCGGTTTCGTTTATCAATGTTTAATGTTTTTCTGAAGTTTGAGGTTGTTACTGTTTATTATTTTGGCTTTTGATTTTTGTATCTGGAAGTTGGTGTTTTAGGCGTGCGGCATTGTTTGTGTTTGAAATCATTCGTTTATTGAGTAGGAAAGATGACGGGTTCAATTTTATTTGTAGAAATATCTGTCAGATGATTCTAGGTATTGTTAGTCGCTGTTACACCAAGGGAACTTTTTTGGAGGCGGTTTTTCGGCGCCATCACACCCTGGGTGTAACCCGTGCAAGGGGCATTTCCTGAAGATAGCGTGCGGTCTGTTTACTTTTCCGGGGTTGCTGGTGCTTTTTTTGATCAAAATATGTTTGCCCACGGAAAGTTCTGAAAGGCTGAACAATAACCGACACATCCATATAGGCGTTTTTTTGTAGGCTTATTCTTATAACTTTGTGGGTTGGGTCTCTGCTTGTTATTACTTGGGGGGGAGTGCTATGCCAAGGAGGAAACGACTAGGCTATTGTGCGGGTTCTGAATAATTCGAACAGCGAAATTGGACTTGCCCATGAATAAAGTGCTGATCGTGGATGATCATCCCGTCATTCGCCTTGCTGTACGCATGCTAATGGAGCGTCATGGTTATGAGGTCGTTGCAGAGACCGATAACGGAGTCGACGCATTGCAACTAGCGCGGGAGCATATGCCGGATATTGTCATCCTGGATATTGGAATTCCCAAACTTGACGGTTTGGAAGTTATTTGTCGCTTGTCTTCCACAAAGCAGGCGCAACCTTTCAAGGTGTTGGTGCTGACGTCACAGGCGCCAGGTCACTTTTCCATGCGCTGCATGCAGGCGGGCGCAGCGGGCTATGTGTGCAAGCAGCAGGATCTCACCGAGTTGCTGAGCGCGATCAAGGCGGTGCTGTCTGGCTACAGCTACTTCCCCAACCAGGCACTCAACTCGGTGCGTTCCACCCAGGGCAACACCAGCGAAGCGGATATGGTCGAGCGGCTCTCAGGCCGGGAGATGATGGTGTTGCAGCAACTGGCCCAGGGGAAAACCAACAAGGAAATCGCCGACGGCATGTTCCTCAGCAACAAAACCGTGAGCACCTACAAGACGCGCTTGTTGCTCAAGCTCAATGCCCGGTCCCTGGTGGACCTGATTGAGCTCGCCCAGCGTAACGGCCTGGTTTAGGAAGCAGGGAGCAACAGGCAGGAAAAGCCTCCAGAGCGGAGGCTTCTGTGTGATCGCTTGGCTAGAGATCGAAATCGTAATCGGCCAACTGTTTTTGCAAGCGTCGTTCTTCCAGCAGGTTGTCGATGGTGCGGCGTTTGCTCAAATTGGTCTTGGCTACTTCTACAGGTGCATCGACTGTCTCTTCAGTGTCTGCGGCAACAAAGTCGTCTTCTACATCCAATTGTTCTTTGCCAGTGCTCATAAGGTTAACTCCAGGCTAAGACTGCCGTTGGCGCTCCTTATATCGACAATCGTGCACCGGGTAAAAAAGATTTTTTCAATCGACTGATCAATAAAATCAATGATTGCTCAATCGTCCGACGTCTTTTCCTTGTATTCACACAAATCTTCGATGCGACAGCTGCCACAGCGTGGTTTGCGAGCCTGGCACACATAACGGCCGTGCAGGATCAGCCAGTGGTGAGAGTCGAGCAGGTAAGGTTTGGGTACAAACTTCATCAATTGCTTCTCCACCTCCACCACATTTTTGCCGGGCGCCAGCCCTGTGCGGTTGCTGACGCGGAAAATGTGGGTGTCCACCGCCATGGTCAATTGGCGAAACGCCGTATTGAGCACCACATTGGCCGTTTTGCGGCCTACGCCGGGCAGCGCCTCAAGCGCTTCGCGGGTCTGGGGCACTTCACCGCCATGCAGCTCCACCAGCAATCGGCAGGTCTCAATGACGTTTTTCGCCTTGCTGTTGTACAAACCAATGGTCTTGATGTACTGCGACAGCCCTTCAACCCCCAGGGCATGGATCGCGGCGGGGGTGTTGGCCACGGGAAACAGCTTGGCCGTGGCCTTGTTGACGCCCACATCCGTCGATTGCGCAGACAGGATCACGGCAATCAGCAACTCGAACGGCGATGCGTAGGCCAGTTCGGTCTTGGGCTCCGGGTTGTCCTCGTGAAACCGACGAAAGATCTCCAGGCGTTTTGCGGCATTCATGGGGCGAGCGGTTCCTTCAATGGGGTGTGCGGCGTTGGGTCCAGGCCTGCCACCCGGCAAGCAGCAATCCGAGCAGGATAAACCCTGTGGGGGCGAGAGTGGCAATACCGCTGCCGGGCAACAAGCGCAAAAGGGTGATGGCCGCCAGCAGTCCGGCGGATATCGCGAACAGTTGAAGCCGTGCCCTGCGCGGGTTGGCGGCGAACGGGCGGTCATGTTCAAGCAGTACGCATTGCACGCCGATCAACGCCAGGTATGCCCCCAGGCCTGTAGACGGCGCAAAGGCCAGGGCCTGGGCCACCAAGTGTGCACAACTGGCCCAGGTGGTGGCCAGCAATACATTGGCCGTCAGCCACCCATGAGCACTGAGGCGATTGCGCACCCAGCCGCAGCTCCAGCCATGCAGCGTCATGGTCAGTGCCCACAACCCCCAGAATATGGCGGCGCCCGCCGGGGTGGCACTGACCCCCAGCAGCGCAGGCAGCCATAACAGGCTGGCGAGGGCGAATGGCTTAGTCATGGCCGGTGGGCTCCAGCAGGGCCTGGCGATGCTCGTCAAAATACCGCAAGGCATCGTGGATGGCGTTGATCACTGCGCGGGAGGTGATGGTCGCGCCGGCCAGTTGGTCGAATTGGCCGCTGTCTTTCTTTAATGCCCAGGCTTGTGGATTTTCCCGCGATAGCCCCTTGAATGAGGCCAGCCACGCATTGCCGGGCTCGCCAATATGCCCGCCCAGTGTCGGTGTTTCTGCGTGCGCCAGGGTCTTTACCCCGAGCAGCCTGGCGTTGCGGTCGATGGCAATCAGTAATTCGATACGCCCACCATAACCATTGACCTGCGAGCGCAGCACGACGGCCTTGGGTGTGCCGGCCAAGGTCGCAAGATAACCCCCCAGCAGTTGGCTGTTGTCCAGCAGGCCCGAAGTGATGCCGAGGGGGTGCTCCAGCGGTTGATTGTCATAACTGCCGGCGGGCAGCACATCCAGCAACGCCCGACTTTGCATCTCACGCTGCTGCGCGGCAATGGGCTTGGCCGTCAACTGTTGCAGGCCAAGGGTCAGGCCCGCCGCGCCGACGGCGATCAGCAGCACGCTCAAGGCTTGAGAGCTGCGCTTCATGCCGCCACCGCCTGCGGCCGCGTCCAGCGCTCCAGTGCCGGCACTGCCAGGTTCATCATCAGCACGGCGAACGCCACGCCATCCGGGTAGCTGCCCCAGGTGCGGATCAGGTAGGTCAGCAGGCCCACCCCTGCGCCAAACAGCAGGCGCGCCCGCGCATTTCTTGCGCCCGACACCGGTTCGGTGATGATAAAGAACGCCCCGAGCATGCTGGCCCCGCTCAGCAGGTGAAACAGCGGTGAGCCATGGGAGTCCGAACCCGAGCCGTTCCAGCACAGCAGGCTGATCACGAACAGGCTGGCGAGCATGCCCACCGGTGCATGCCAACTGAAGACCCGTTGTTGCAGCAAGAAGAGACCGCCGGCGAGAAACGCCAGGTTTACCCACTCGCTGCCTTTACCAGCGACCTGGCCGAATGCCGGGTGGCGGGCAAACAGCTCATCGATGGTCAGGCTGTTATTGACGCGCAAGGCATCCAGCGCCGTGGCCCGGGCCCAGGCATCGGCGGTCTCGCCGTGCAGGCCGAACACCTGTTGCAGGCCGGCCAGCAGGTCCAGGCCGTGGGACGCGGGCCAATGGGTCATTGGCTGGGGAAAGGCCAGCAGCATCAGCGCATAACCGAGCATGGCCGGGTTGAAGGGGTTCTGCTGGCCGCCATACAGGTGTTTGCCCAGCAGCAGGCCACTGCTGACGGCGCCCAGGCATAACCACCAGGGGCAGTAAGGTGGCAGCGCCAGCGCCAGCAGCACTGCGCTGACCAGGCCGCTGAGGTCACCGGCGCCCTGGCCGCGCAGCCGGCGCACACCGCCTTCGACGGCCCATGCACAGGTGCAGGCCAGCAACAGGTTGATCAACACGCCCCAGCCATACAACCAGAACAGCACCAGCACCCCAGGTAGTGTCGCCAGCAGCAGGCGCTGCATGGCGTATTGCTGGCGATCAACCACCTCAGGCGCTGACATAGGTGTCTACTTGCCGTTGGGCGTCATCCAGGCGCCGCCGGGCTTCCATCAACTCGGCGGCACTGCTGGCGGGTTGGCGTTCAAGTTTGCTCAGGTCGGCGCGGGCATAGGCCAGGGCGGTCTTCAACTGGCGCAGTTGCCTGTCGATGGGGCGTTTCTCGACACGTTGCAAATCGGGCCTGGGCTGCTCGGAGCTTTCCTCGGCCGCATGCAAGGCCTGTTCAGCGGCGGCCAGGGCTGCGCCCAGGGTGGCCAGTTGTTCGGCATTGGCCATCGCATCCTGGGCTTTTTTCAGCTCGGCGCGGCGCATGGCCAGTTGGATTTTGGCGCGCTTGAGCGCTGGATCTTTATGGGGCTGCTGGATCGCGGCTGGGGGGGCGTTCGTTTCAAGGGCGGCCAACGCCTGTTCGGCGGATTCAAATTGCTGTTGCAGGATGATCAACTGCGACTGCTGCTCAAAGGTTGGCGGGTGACCAAAGGCTTTCAGGGATTTGTGCAGTTGCGCCCGGCTCATCGCCAGGTTGATCTTGGCCTTTTTGAGCGTGGCGTCGATATCGGCGGCTTTTTGCGCGCGCACGCGTTCGATGGCGGCCTGCAACGGGTTGCTGTTGACCTCTTCGCTAGGGGCCGGGCGTTTGTTACGGGCCAGGCGTTCCGCCAGTTTGCGCTCTTGCTCGCGGTGCAGCCGCGCATTGCGCTGCTCGAAGCGACGTCGGGCGCGGTCACGCTTGGTCGTGCGCGCCTGGCGCTCCTCGGCGGTGCTGGCATAGCCCGCGACAATCGGCAGCACCGTGGCCAGGGGCAGCGGCAGCATGTCGATGCAATCCACCGGGCAGGGGGCGACACACAAGTCGCAGCCGGTGCATTCATCCACGATCACGGTGTGCATCAACTTGGCCGCGCCGACGATGGCATCCACCGGGCAGGCCTGGATGCACTTGGTGCAACCGATGCACTCGGCTTCACGGATAAAGGCAATCTGCGCGGGGGCTTCACCACGGGTGCTGTCTAGCTCCAGGGGCGCCAGGTTCAACAGCTGCGCCAGCTCGGCGATGGTTTCGGTGCCGCCTGGCGGGCACTTGTTGATGGCTTCGCCCTGGGCGATGCCTTCGGCGTAGGGTTTGCAGCCCGGGTGCCCGCATTTGCCGCATTGGGTCTGGGGCAGCAGGGCGTCGATACGTTGAATCAGGCTCATGGTTTGATCATTGCGTTTAAGCCCAGCAACGCCACGGCCATCAGCCCGGCACTGAACAGGTCCACGGGCAGGCCTTTGAAGGGCTGGGGGATATCGTTATGGTCTATGCGCTGGCGCAAATCGTTGAACAGGCTGAGAGTCAACCAGAACGCCGGGCCGATGCCCAGGCTATAGATCAGTTGGCTGGTATTGCCAGGGCCCAGGAGTACCACGCTGAGCACGCCGG
The DNA here is from genome assembly GCF_001983165.1 of Pseudomonas gessardii. GTDB lineage: Bacteria > Pseudomonadota > Gammaproteobacteria > Pseudomonadales > Pseudomonadaceae > Aquipseudomonas > Aquipseudomonas gessardii. The sequence goes on from NZ_MNPU01000085.1 coordinate 5,821, forward strand.
CGTTAGCCAGCAGCGGCACCCACAACCCGTCGAAGGGCAGTGCGGGCACGCGGCGGGACAGTGCATTCAGCAAGGGTTGGCTCAACAGGATTGCCACAGGCACATAGGCAAACAGCCATAACGCGTCCAGCGCCAAGGGTTGCAACACAAAGTGAAGCAGCAGGTCGCTGGAAACGCCGCTGAAGGCGACCAAAAGTGTGGTCGCCAACCCCAGGGCATGCATCCGCCGTCGCTCCAGGGGCGGATCTCCAGGCAGCGCCAGACGCAGCAGGTAATGGCTGATCAGGGCGGCGCAGAGAAGGGCGACAAGCAGTTCGGTCATGGTCGGGCCGGTTAAGCAAACAGGGCCTGATTATCCGGCAAGCAGGGAGAGGGTACTAGCGCAAACCGCCCTGTCGCGGCCAATCACCGCGACAGGGCGCTTCGGGTTACTTGATGCGCTGGCCAGGCTTGGCACCGCTGTCCGGGCTGAGCAGGTAGATTTCCTCGCCGCCGGGACCGGCTGCCATCACCATGCCTTCGGAGATGCCGAACTTCATTTTGCGTGGCTTGAGGTTGGCAATCATCATGGTCAGGCGACCATCGAGCTTGGACGGGTCCGGGTAAGCACTCTTGATCCCGGAGAACACGTTGCGTTGCTCGTCACCGATATCCAGGGTCAGGCGCAACAGCTTGTCGGCGCCTTCCACGGCTTCGGCCTTGATGATCAAGGCCACCCGCAGGTCCACGGCGGCAAAGGCGTCGAAGTCGATTTCCGGCGACAACGGGTCCTTGGCCAACTCGCCATTGCCGGCGGGGGCGGCTTCGCCGGTGTCGGTCTGGCTGGCGGTCAGGTCTTCCTTGGAGGCATCCGTCATGGCCTGCACCTTGACCGGGTCGATACGGGTCATCAATGGCTTGAATTCGTTGAGCTGATGATTGTTGAGCAGGCTGGCGTGATCATTCCAGGTCAACGGCGCAACATTGAGGAAGGCCTCGGCGTCGGCGGCCAGCAACGGTAGCACCGGCTTGAGGAAGATCACCAGTTGGCGGAACAGGTTGATGCCGGTGGCGCAGATGGCCTGGACTTCATCCTGCTTGCCTTCCTGCTTGTTCAGCGACCACGGTGCCTTGTCGGCGATCCAGGCGTTGGCGCGGTCGGCCAGGCCCATGATCTCGCGCATGGCGCGGGCAAAGTCGCGGGCCTCATAGGCATCGGCGATGCTTGGCGCGGCCGCCAGGAAGGCGTCGGTCAGCTCCGGTGCGGCGTTGACCGGCACCATCAGGCCGGCGTTGCCCTTGTGGATAAACCCGGCGCAACGGCTGGCGATGTTGACCACCTTGCCCACCAGGTCCGAGTTGACCTTCTGTACGAAGTCTTCCAGGTTCAGGTCCAGGTCGTCGACGCCACGGCCCAGCTTGGACGCGTAGTAGTAGCGCAGGTATTCCGGCGACAGGTGGTCCAGGTAGGTGCGGGCCTTGATAAAGGTGCCACGGGACTTGGACATTTTCTGCCCGTTGACCGTCAGGTAGCCGTGCACGGCGATGCCGGTCGGCTTGCGGTAGCCCGAACCTTCGAGCATCGCCGGCCAGAACAGGGCGTGGAAGTTGACGATGTCCTTGCCGATGAAATGGTACAGCTCGGCGGTGGAGTCCTTGCCCCAGAACGCGTCGAAGTCCAACTCTGGCGTGCGGTCGCAGAGGTTCTTGAAGCTCGCCATGTAGCCGATCGGCGCGTCCAGCCACACATAGAAGTACTTGCCCGGCTCATCGGGGATCTCGAAGCCGAAATACGGCGCATCGCGGGAGATATCCCACTGTTGCAGGCCGGCATCCAGCCATTCGGCGATCTTGTTCGCCACGGCGTCCTGCAGGGTGCCGCTGCGGGTCCAGGTTTGCAGCATTTCCTGGAAATCCGGGAGCTTGAAGAAGAAGTGCTGGGAATCCTTGAGCACCGGGGTGGCGCCCGAGATCGCCGACTTCGGATCCTTCAGGTCGGTGGGCGCGTAGGTGGCGCCGCATTTTTCGCAGTTGTCGCCGTACTGGTCTTCGGTGCCGCACTTGGGGCAGGTGCCCTTGATGAAGCGGTCGGCCAGGAACATTTTCTTTTCCGGGTCGAAGTACTGGGTGATCGAGCGGGTAGCGATGTGCCCGGCATCCCGCAGCTTCAGGTAGATCTGGCTCGACAGCTCACGGTTTTCTTCGGCGTGGGTCGAGTGGAAGTTGTCGAAATCCACCAGGAACTCGGCAAAGTCGGCGCTGTGTTCAGCCTGGACGTTGGCAATCAGTTGTTCCGGGGTGATGCCTTCCTTTTCGGCGCGCAACATGATGGCCGAACCGTGGGCGTCGTCCGCGCAGACATAAATGCATTGATTGCCGCGATGCTTCTGGAAGCGCACCCACATATCGGTCTGGATGTACTCAAGCATATGGCCAAGATGGATGGAACCATTGGCATAGGGCAGGGCGCTGGTGACGAGGATCTTGCGTGGCTCGGACATGGGGCTCGGCTACTTGATGAAACGGAGGTCGGCCACTATAAAGCGCCGGCAAATTTATTTCACCCCGTGAGGCTGTTTCAGGGTTTTCCAATGTTGCGAAAGCATGCCCCTCAAGCGTTGGAACGGTTAGGATAGCCGCCTGTTTTAGTCTGTCTTTTCCGGGAGTAGCCCATGAGCGCCGTCAATCGCGCAGCGGTGGAAGCCGTTCTTCGCCAGTACACCGACCCCTATCTGAACCAGGACCCGGTCAGCGCCGGCTGTGTCCGGGCCATTGATGTGCAGGGCGACCAGGTCACGGTCCAGCTTGAACTGGGCTACGCGGCAGGTCTGTTCAAGAGTGGTTGGGCACAGATGCTGCAAATGGCCATTGAAGGCCTGGACGGCGTGCGCTCGGCCAAGGTCGACATCCAATGCGTGATCGCTGCGCACAAGGCCCAGGCGCAGATCCCGGGCCTGGCCAACGTCAAGAACGTGGTGGCCGTGGCGTCCGGCAAGGGTGGCGTGGGCAAATCGACCACCGCGGCCAACCTGGCCCTGGCCCTGGCCCGGGAAGGGGCGCGCGTGGGCATCCTCGACGCGGACATCTATGGTCCCAGCCAGGGCGTGATGTTTGGCATTGCCGAAGGTTCGCGGCCGAAGATCAAGGACCAGAAGTGGTTCGTGCCGATCCAGGCCCATGGTGTGGAAGTCATGTCGATGGCCTTCCTGACCGATGACAACACGCCGATGGTGTGGCGCGGGCCCATGGTCTCCGGGGCTTTGATGCAACTGGTGATGCAAACCGACTGGGGCAACCTGGATTACCTGGTGATCGATATGCCGCCAGGCACCGGCGATATCCAGCTGACCCTGGCGCAAAAAGTGCCGGTGGCCGGGGCGGTGATCGTTACCACGCCCCAGGACCTGGCGTTGCTCGATGCCCGCAAAGGCGTGGAGATGTTCCGCAAGGTCAACATCCCGGTGCTGGGCGTGGTGGAGAACATGGCGGTGCACATCTGCTCCAACTGCGGGCATGCCGAGCATTTGTTCGGTGAAGGCGGCGGCGAAAAGCTGGCCACCCAATATGACGTTGAACTGCTGGCTTCGTTGCCGCTGTCGATGGGCATTCGTGAACAGGCCGATGGCGGTAAGCCGACGGTCGCCGCCGAACCCGATGGGCAGATCGCCATGGTCTACCAGGAACTGGCCCGTCACGTGGGCGCGCGGATTGTCTTGCAGGAAGCCGGTGCCCAGGCAATGCCGACCATCACTGTCAGCGACGACTGAGTAGCTTGCAGGTAGAAAAGCCTCGACCTTGTCGGGGCTTTTTCTTGGTGCGCCAGGCATGGCGCGTTGCGCGCAAGCGCAACCAGCTTGGCTGTGGTGGCCACGCTGGTGACTGGGAGGTGAAAGTCCTCTACACACCCGGCAAGGGGAAGTGTTAGCCAGAGGCAAGGG
>NZ_MNPU01000086.1 GCF_001983165.1 Pseudomonas gessardii
GATAAAGATAAACGGCTTTAACCTTGGGATCGGGGCGCATCATGGGCTGGCTCCAGAAAGAAAATCGGGAGCACAGCATCAGGTCGTACTTGGGTCATTTGAAGGTGGGGTTTATGGAGCGCTTACAGAGATACGCTGTCTGAGAGCGGATAGTTCAATGTGGTGCCTGCGTAATACTGGTTCCACACATCCTTGAATTGGCTGGTGTAAAGACTCACACCTACGTGCTCATTGACCGTGTAATCGCCCCCTAGATAGCGATCCACGGAGCATCTACTGCACCGGCGTAGAAAGTCGAAAAGCCGTCACGCATGCCACTGGAATTGGGTTGGCTCATCGCATGCAGCCGACCCCCTTGAAGGGTCAGGTCTTTGATGCTGGTATTGGTAAACGTTGCGCCACGAAAACTCTCAGGGAGGAGTCGGGAATCCCCATAGGCAACGACAGGCGTCGATGGAAATACGTCGCCTACCTTGACGACTGTATCCAGGAAACGCACTTTTGCGGCCCCGCCTACTTTTGAGTAGGAGTCTTCAGGTTGGCCTTTGCTATTGTGCGGCAAGACATCGACTGAGCTACGGGCTCCCGAGCGACCATCACCTGAATCGAGCTTGAGGCCTTCCATTGCAAACGCATCAATGCCGAAGCCTACGGTTCCTTGAGTAAAGCCTGATTCGAATCGGCCAATGATGCCATGACCCCATTCGGCTGAGTAACCATTGCCCGTGGGGCTTGACTGGCCCTTTCGATAATCACGATTGAGATAGAGATTCCGATTGAGAATACTAAAGGTGCTCCCCTCAATGAACCCTTCAGGCTTTTGCTCCACAGCTACTGCAACTTGCCCCATGCTCATGCCAAGGGCAATGAGAGAAAGACCATAAATGCTTTTATTGTTCATTTAACACTCCAGGCTTTAGCTTGGCAGAGTTTCTTTATGAAATATTTTTTATAATTATAAAAAGCCACCAGCACGTGAGGATTTCTCCTACGTGCCGGCAGACATAATTTCATACAATAGATAACTCCAGCGTGACCTGAAAATTACTTCTATGTCAGCGAACAGTAAGCAGACTCGAAACATACCGAACAAACTGGCGCAGCTAGGGCCAACGCTAACTAGCTTCCGTGAGGGCAGTTAGTACCCATAACCTTGTATTCCAGGGTGTTGAGCTTGCCCGCCGAATCTTCATAGGTCATGCGCGAAGGAGCTACGCCACAGGTTTTATTGGCTTGAGTAGTACTGATTACCTTCTGGACATCGAGGTTCATTCCATATTCATAATGAACAACTTCAGGTGTCGTCTTTCCATTTTCTAAAGCGTACTGCTCCATCGCCTTCTGGTTCTCTTGCATCATTCGACCATAAACACGGTCACCACCGCCTTCAGCCATGGCCAAAGAAGACAAGGTCAAGATGGAAACGGCAAAAAAAGCTTTTAGTGATTTCATGATTTTCTCCTAGTGTTCACTTACTTCTGACTAGAGGATAACCAGTGATGCCTTTCAGAAAGCTGCCGCGAATATTACATATGCGTAAGGTGTCCCTCAGCACTGGTGAGCTCGGCTATTAGAATTTTAACTTATTGGCGGAGTAGGCTGAATATGTCAGATAAGCATTAAAGATCAACTCGAGTTTCTCACGAAATACCCAAGATTTTTTATTAAAAATACATCTCATCTATATTATGGACAGCTGCTTGGACTGCTCCATATGGATGAGTGGTTTGAGCGCAGTAAGATGAGACGAGGAACGTGTTACAAAAGCCTTATAGGCTGAGAATATTAGGGGCTACGTGGAGTACCGAAAATACCATCGCTAGGATAGCCTTTAACAGCCATAAGAAATCGTCCCAGTATTTTATCGCGGCTAGCAGCAAAGCACCGACGATTGGAAGCAGGGACAACCCCTTCAGCAACCGAAAGGTCCTGGTGAGGGTTCGGCCTTGCTTGTCGACTTGATCGATGGTGATCCTGAGCAGCCCCTGAAGTTTCGGGGGATATGTTTTTATCTTGTCCTTGAAATCATCGAAAATGACATTGAAGCTGTGTAGGAGGCGCTCCGTTTGCAGCATTTGGTTGTGAAGGATTGCAAGCAGAACCACAGAAACCACTGCCAACCCAAGGACAAGGATAAAACCTTCGAATCTTGAGGTTGTTTTCTCCAGCACGACCAAACCCGCTAGCGATATCGGCAGGGCGAGCATCTTGCCGGCGATGTCGCCCAGCACCCCGCTAAGCTTCGTGCCATAGTCGATTTCAGCTTGGGCCACCTCCCGCCGGGCCCGCTCAAACGAGAAGCTATAGACGTAGGTTTGCAGATTAGCGCGGTATGTGGCGAGGACCTCCCGCCACTCCCGCACGATCACCAAGAACAGATTGGGCTCGCTCTCAAACTTCTCGATGACGCTAGCCACCGCCATCCGAATCATTAATTTTCGTTCGGAGAGGTGTGCCTTATTTTCGTTTTTTCGATTGAGTATTTCTTCCAACAAGCTCAGGTGATTGAGCTCATAGTCAAGGACCTTGACGTCAACCTGGGTAGGTAACAGAAAAGTTCTCGGAGGCTTAGCCCCATCGGGAGGCAAGGCAAAGAACAGATTAAAACCATCTTGGCTGCTGTCTTTGTCGACACCGATCGCTAGCAGTGCAAGCAGCTCGATCAGCCGGCAGACGCGCCTGAGCGCCTTAATCGCCGGAGGCTCGATGTCATCGCTATCTGCCCAACAGAGCTCAACAATGTATACGTTGCTCGGGAATTGCCCCTTGCCCAATGAGCCATTGCGAGCGACAAACTCGCCGAGGTTCGCGTAGAACCGGCCAGACTCGTTCGATGGCAAGCGAAACTCAATATCGAGAGAGTCTGCTTCTTCAGAGCAATGCTCGAACTTGCCATAGGCTGCGGGCAGGCCATCGCACATTCGCAACGCACCGATAATGTCGGGCGTTGTCATCCCCTCATAGCGGATGACTCCGTCCTCAATGGTGGGCGCTCCAATGGCGCGGTAGAGAGCTACCACATTAGAAAACATTCTTAGCCGACCCTGGCCAGCAGTTCTTTCTCGATCACACCAACCAGTTCGGCAGTCAGATTGGACAGTGTCAACTTTTTCCGTCCCTCATCATAATAAACGTCTGCGGCCGGATCCTTACCTAACGCTCCACGCTCGAATTGCAACGACCAGTTAGCCGCGTCCCCCTTGATACGGGTCTTCTCTTTCAGCGATTTCGCATTGACCGTAAAGTCGTCTGGCACCTTATGTTTCTCGCTATTCAAATAGTCTTTCAGCCCAACAATTTCATCCACTAAGTCAGCGGGTACGTGTGCGACAGCGACGTGGCAGATAGCGTCCAAGCGCGCAGATTTGCCTGCGGCCAACTGCTCCTCCAGATACTTGATCACCGCCTCTTTGGCCTTGTAACCAAAGCCTTTTAACGTTTTGTTGTCGCGAAAAAACCGTGCAACGTTATCAATGGCATTTTTGGTAGCGCGTCCGGAAGCTACTCCTTTCGCGCATCCCAGTGCAGAGATGAAATAATCGGATGCCTGACTATCACGGCCCCGGCTGATGAAGCACAGGTAGGTTGAATCCACTTCATCCTCCGCGTCATCTTCATTCTGCTCAGGCGCAGCAGCGGCCGCAGCAGCCATAGCCTTTATGGCCACGAAGCTCGCTAAATTGATCCTGGCGGCCTGCTGAACCTTGTTGAGATCGACCTCTTGAATTTCCTTGGGCACATAGTTCTCGTCCAGCTGTATACCGCCGCGTTCCTTCATGCTGGCGACCAGGAAAAAGTCGGTTGCACCTGCGGTGTACTGAGCGCAAAGGATGTGTCCACCGGTCGATAAGACTTGATTACCGGCTTGCTCCACCAACTGGTCCATTGCCAAGTGGGTCAAGTCGATAAATCGCGCTTCATCATCTTGTACTTCTACGAACGCGGTGAAGCGCTCTGGAAACGGTCCCTGACGGTCATCATCGGCAAACTGGCCGTAGACCACGCTGTTGCCTTCTTTGCCGATGAGGCCGTGGATACCATTGACCAGAAAATGCAACGCGGGATTTTCAGTATCGAGCGCCACATCCTTCTTGACCACCTCGGAGATAAAACTGGTCTTGGCCAGCTTCTTGAAGCTGTGAATAATGGCAGTTTTCAGCGTAATCATAGGTCGAATTCCGTTCCGATAGTATCAATATGGAATCACTGAAAATAGCACCTTACCCAGCAAACTTCAGGGCTTATCTCGATATCAGATATCACCGAAGGGCTCCAATACCTACCGATCAGTAAGGCTGCACGAACCCAATAACTGTATATGTATACAGTATCATAATCTATGCCATTCATCAGCACGAGGAGCGGAGGGTTGAAGCGCGGATTGGCCGCCGCCAATAACCACGACATCAAATTTCGGATTATGACTCACCACCATCCCCCCCTACGTTTGCTGCGTATCGCTTACGTGGGATCAGACTTTACGGCCCAGATCATCAATTTTCACAACGACCTGTCCGTCCTCTTTGACGAAACTGCCGCGCTGCTCTTGTGGAAGCAGGTCGAGGACAGCCTCAGACGGACGACACAGGCGTGCCCCCAAGGGGGTCACGACGATGGGACGATTGATCAGGATGGGATGAGCCATCATGGCGTCAATGAGCTGGTCATCGGCAAGTGACGGATCGCCCAACCCAAGCTCTTCGTACGGCGTGCCTTTGATACGGAGGAGCGCCCGCACCTCTATACCCATATCCTTGATCAACCTGATTAGCGTTGGCCGATCAGGTGGGGTTTTCAGGTACTCAATTACCGTTGGCTCTTCACCGCTGTTGCGGATCAATGCCAAGGTATTGCGGGAAGTGCCACATTCCGGGTTGTGATAAATCGTGATCTGATTCATATCTGATGTCTCGCTGTTGAGAGGCTCAAATGGATCGCTGGTTGACGCGTTCGGATAGCTCCCCAGCGGACTCTTTACGCTCGGAGTAACGATCAACCAGGTAATCTTGGCGATCACGCAACAACAGCGTGAACTTCATCAGTTCTTCCATCACGTCGACCAGACGGTCGTAGTACGAGGACGGCTTCATCCGGCCCGTCTCATCGAATTCGGTGAAGGCCTTAGCTACTGAGGATTGGTTTGGGATGGTGAACATGCGCATCCAACGCCCCAGTACCCGCAGCTGATTAACTACGTTGAAGGACTGCGAGCCGCCGCAGACTTGCATCACCGCAAGGGTCTTTCCTTGCGTAGGTCGTACAGCACCTATCGCCAGCGGAACCCAGTCAATCTGAGCCTTGAAAACCGCACTCATGGAGCCGTGTCGCTCAGGAGAGCACCACACCTGGCCTTCCGACCATTGCATCAGTTTGCGCAGCTCCGCGACTTTGGGGTGGGTGTCGGGTGCATCATCCGGCAGCGGAAGGCCCGACGGATCGAATATCTTTGTTTCAGCGCCAAACTGCTCCAGAAGTCGAGCGGCCTCCTGGGTCACCAACCGGCTGAAGGATCGCTCTCGTGTCGACCCATACAGAAGAAGGATTCGAGGTTTATGGAGTGAGGACGTGCGAGGCGCCAGTTGCTCCAGGGTTGGAATGTCAAGCAGCTCGGCTTGGACATTCGGCAGCGTATCTTGCATACAAACTCCTAGGGATGCGCCAAGTAGGCACAACTTCCATTGCTCTTCAAAGCGAACCGATACGGTTCAGTTCAGCTTTGAGCTGATCAGGGCTCATGGTTTTCAACGGCAGCGCAAGAAACGCGCTCACGCGTTCGCGAATTTTGGCGAGAGTGGCGTCAAACGCTTTTGTGATCTCGATCTCCGACCCAGTGGCTTCCGACGGATCGGCCAAACCCCAATGGGCCTTCAAGGCTGGCCCGAAAAAGATGGGGCACGCTTCACCCGCTGCCCGGTCACATACGGTTACCACGATGTCTGGTGGAGAGCCTTCAAAAATATCCGAAGCTTTGCTGCTCAAGCCTGCCGTGGAAATGCCCGCAGCCTCCAGCGTTTGCAATGCCCTTTGGTTCACTCGACCGCTGGGAAAGCTTCCTGAGCTGACCGCCTCCACGCCCTCTGACGCCAGGTGGTTGAAAAGTGCCTCGGAGAGGATGCTACGGCAGCTGTTGTGGGTACACATGAACAAGACTTTCATCAGTAGATTCCTTGATTCAGAAGCTGAGGCGCAATGCCAGGGCGCAGAGGGTGGCGATAAGGATGGGCAAGGTCAGCACGATCCCGGTCTTGAAGTAGTAACCCCAGCTGATCGTGATGTCCTTTTTGGCCAGCACGTGCAGCCACAAGAGCGTGGCCAGGCTACCGATGGGAGTGATTTTCGGCCCCAGGTCGCAGCCAATGATGTTGGCGTACACCATTGCTTGAAGAACGACGCCATCGACTTCGGCAGCATGAATGGACAAGGCACCGATCAGGACAGTGGGCATGTTGTTCATGATTGAAGACAGAAAGGCTGTGAGCAGCCCCGTACCCAAGGACGCGCCCCAGACACCGTAGCCGGCAAATACATTCAGGATCTGGGCGATGTGGTTGGTCAAACCGGCGTTCTTGAGGCCGTAGACGACCAGATACATGCCCAGGGAAAAGATCACCACCTGCCATGGCGCGCCCTTGAGCACCTTGCCGGTGTCGATGGCGTGTCCACGGGCCGCGATGACGTAAAGAATGAATGCGCAGGCAGCCGCAATGGCACTGATCGGCACGCCCAGAGGCTCGACGACAAAGAAACCGACCAGCAGCAGAGCTAGAACCCACCAGCCTGCTATGAAAGTCGGACGATCACGTATCGCCTCTTTAGGATGATGCAACTGAGCAAGTTCGTAAGTCTTGGGCAATTCCTTGCGGAAGAACCACATCAGCATCACCAGCGTAGCCGCAACGCTGACCAGATTCACCGGCACCATGACGGATGCGTATTCGCTGAACCCAATCTTGAAGTAATCCGCAGAGACAATGTTGACCAGATTCGAAACTACCAGAGGCAAACTCGCGGTATCAGCGATAAAACCGGCCGCCATGACGAATGCGAGGGTGGCAGCGGGCGAAAAGCGCAATGCAAATAGCATTGCGATCACGATGGGCGTGAGAATCAATGCCGCACCATCATTAGCAAATAATGCTGATACCGCAGCACCCAGTAGGATGATGAAAGCAAATAGCTTACGAGTGCTGCCTCCGCCCCAGCGTGCGACATGCAATGCTGCCCATTCGAAAAAGCCGGCTTCATCGAGCAGAAGACTGATGATAATCACCGCGATGAACGTTGCAGTGGCATTCCAAACGATGTGCCACACCTCGGGGATATCCGCAAGAGTGACCACTCCAGTCAAGAGCGCGAGTACAGCGCCAAAGGTTGCACTCCAGCCAACACCCAGCCCTTTGGGCTGCCAGATCACCAGGACGATGGTGGCAATAAAGATCAGTACGGCAATCAACATTTCAATCACTCGATTTGGAAGCAGATCAGCCACATACGAGCTGGTTGATAGGACGAGCATTCATGTCGCTTAGTCGTTTGGCTTCGGTATCTAGCCAATCCTGATTCGCATCCACGACGTCCTTCAGAATTGCACTCACCCAACTAGGAAGGCCGGGATTCAGGCGGTAGTAAACCCACTGGCCTTGACGACGATCCATCAGCAGTCCCGCTGAACGAAGCAGCGCCAAGTGGCGAGAAATCTTGGGCTGGCTCTGGTCGAGCGCAGCGGTAAGCTCGCATACGCACAGCTCTCCTTCGCTCACGATGAGCAGTGTGATTTTGGTTCGAGTGTCATCTGCCAAGCACTTGAATAGTGCCGTGGGATTCATAGGCTCTGTCATAGATCCTCCAAGTGTTTTGTCTTGACCAAGACGAAGAGCTTAATGCGCTCATGGATGTCATGAAGTGTGTGGCGAAACGCGTCGGGATGATCGCTGGTGACCGGATCTGCGAAATCCCAAGTGATGACTTCGCCAGCGGCGGGCATCCATGCACATTCCCGTGCGGACTTGTCACACAGCGTGATGACGTAATCGAATTTTTCGTCGCGAAGCTCATCAATGGATTTGCTATGCAGTCCGGATGCATCTACGTCGACATTGGCCAGAGCAGCGACAGTACGCGGGTCGACGCTGGTTGGCTCCAAGCCCGCACTGTAAGCGGCAAAACGCGGATCTGTGTGCCGAAGCAATGCTTCTGCTAAATGGGAGCGGGCAGAGTTGGCAACGCAGATGAAAAGCACTTTGATTGGGGCAGACATGGCAATCTCGACACATACGTTGAATCGAATATATGATTTATCGCATATTCGGTAAAGCGTATATTTTTGCGTCGCCGGTCACCAGCGTGTAAGGGCAGCGCTCGTCAGATCGTCGGACGACTTTTCGTCGGAAGACGAGCTGATCACAACGCAAATCAGCTGTAACCAGTACAGCAAGTTCAACAGCAGCATTGGGCCGAATTTTTCCAACACTAAGAGGTGCCAGGATTGGGCCACAAAGCTCACTTGCTGAATTCTTTTTTGGCTGTTGGGCACAACATGCTAGTGCGACAGATTTCCTGTCATCAGCCAGCGGAGGCTTGTTGACGATCTGCATCCCCCAGATTATTGTTGCGGCTAACAACGAATTTGTGACGATTATGCCGAAGCGGAAAAAAGACCAGTTGTCCCAGGATGCCGAGGATCTGTACGAGGCGTTGAATCAGCTCGTCCGTGTCTACCAGTTTCGAGATAGAGATCGGATTTGCTGCTACGACGTTTCAGTCACCCAGTGCTACGCGGTCGAAACGCTGGTCAAGAAAGGAGCCATGCGGCTTCAGGTCTTGGCTGAAAAGATGTTTTTAGACAAAAGCACGGCAAGCCGCGTAATCGATGCGCTCGAACGCAAGGGGTATGTGTCACGCGCTGAGGATAACGAAGACCGCCGTGCCGTGAAGATCCAGGCCACGGACGCGGGCAGGGAACTCTACGAAAAAATCAGGGGCGATCTCATTGCCGAAGAGATAACAATGATCGAGAACCTTTCAGCCGAAGCCAGGCAAGGAGCATTAACCTTGCTCAGGCAGATTACACGAGCTACCGAAAAACGCTGCGGCCTCACAAATGAGCGTGGCTCAGATCCAACGCAAGCCTATTGAATCTCCATTTTTTGATTCAAACGTTGTTACTACCAACATAATGGAACCCGATCATGCGTATCCGTCCTGCTGAGCCAGTTGATGCAACCTCGATAGCCACGGCGGCGGCAAAAACTGAGTGCAACACCTGACCTTTCCGGTACGGTGCTGCCCTATGTCTTATTCCGAACTCAGCGTTGAAGAGCGTGCCACCATTCAAGTTAGTCATGCCCAAGGCCTCAGCTTGCGCAGGATTGCCTGCTTGATCAACCGA
>NZ_MNPU01000087.1 GCF_001983165.1 Pseudomonas gessardii
GCGATATCAGCCATTTTTTGATGCATCGCTACAACTGGATTCGGCCTCACCAATTCAACGATGGGTTGGCGCCAGCGCGGGCCGAGGAAAAACTTAACGTCGTGTCCGGGATTAGTTGACCACTACATAACCCTCTTGAACACAATGAAAAATCAATTGAGCGCCAACATTCAATTCTATGCTTTCTGGCCTTGCACTGGCTTCCTAGCTGGCTATGCATTCCTTACATCGGTAGGCATGATCTAGAACAGGCTCTCAAAGCCTCTCCATAGCCCCAACACGGCTCAGTGGTATAAACCCAACCCAAGGAGACAATATGTCCCTCATTATCGAATACCGCGCAACTGAGGAAGCCATCAAAGAACTTCAGGTCCGGCTGGAAAAATTGAGCGGCAATGAAGCGCTTGTGAAGGAAATGGAGTTCGAGAAGAAGCTCCGGGTATTAATGTCGGAGTATGGAAAACACCTGGGTGACATAATCGCGATTTTTGACCCAGACTACCTTAAAAAAAGAGGCGTCGAGCCGGCAAAGACTCGCGCGCCACGAGTAGTGAAGATTTACCGTAACCCAAACACGGGTGAGCATGTTGAAACCAAGGGCGGCAACCACAAAGTGCTCAAGGAGTGGAAAACGGAATATGGCCAAGACGTAGTGGAGTCTTGGCGAACCCAGTGACTCATGAGCTCACGATGACCTTCAAGATCAAGGCCGGTTACCCCGGCCTTTTTTTATGTTGTTGGTTTGCTAACCAGGTGCTTGGGTTTTTTGAGTTGAATGAGAACGTGGAAAGGAGGTAAATAACTATCAACGGAGGATCAAATGAATATGAATGAGAACGTCGATGAGCGCTTGGTGGCAGCCGTCATGGATGACACACAATCAGATATCGACATTGCACGAATTGCAGTTGAGAAGATCCGGCAGGGAGCTGAAAGTATAGCCGCTGGCATGCACGGCCGTAGCAATGTGACGGCTGCCTTCGAGCATCATGACGGTACACCAATGTCGCCTGAAGAAGTTTTAGCCCACCAGTGCGCCCATGCCGCCAGCATTGGAAAATCGCTAGGTCAGGATTTTTTGCAAAAAGCCCCACCAGCTCTATTGGAACAATTTTCCGCCGTGGCTGGGAACCGTAACGTCGCTGACAGCGGGGCAATGCTCGTTGGCCTGCTGCACGGGTTCATGATCGCATTTGCCACCAAGGAGACTGAAGAGCGAGCATTGAAAGCGATGCTGGAGGTTGCTCGCATCTGCCACGAGGCCAACAATCTTCGTGGCACGACTTTCGGCCAAGCCTCCGAATAAGGTGCGACGGGGGGGAAATAACCGGCTATCCGCTGACACGGGTAGCCGTTTTTTATAGGCTCCAACTAGAAGCATTTCAATCGCATTAATTAACAAAACCTACAACCTTCTCAAGAGCCATGTCTGAAGCCTTCGAGTCCGGTTGACGCATCTTTCAAGCCGCTGGTACCACATTGGCCTGGTCTGATTCCGCATCAGGGGCCGGAGATAGAACTGATACATCGCCCTGTACCTGGGGAGCATTGACGGCAAGATACTCTCCCCAATCCTTCATCAGGACACGCCGCTTATCCAGCAAGTCCCCGCGGTTATATGCTGCTTCAACTTTACTGTTGAGTGTGTGCGCGAGAGCCATTTCGCAAACCTCTCGCTGGTGATCGGTATCTTCAGCTGCCCACGTCCGAAAAGTAGATCTGAACCCATGCGGGACAACCCCATCAACTTGAAGCTGATCAAGCACTCTGGCCATCGCATTGCCGGGAATAGGTCCTGTTCGCCAGGAATTTAGAAATACCCATTTGTCATGCTTTCCGAGCTGCTGCCGCAGTACGTCCAGCATCTGGTCCGTAAGGGGTATTCGGTGAGCCTTACCCGCTTTCATGCGCTCCGGCGGGATGCGCCAGATTTTCATCTCCCAATCAATTTCAGGCCACTGGGCTCCGCTGACCTCCTGATTTCGAGTTACGCTCAATATGGCCAATTCAACAGCGCGAGCTGCAGACCCATCCAGGGAGTCGAGCTTGGCCAACAGCTCAGCTGTGCGAGAAGGTGCTGGAGACGGGAAGGGGACTACCGTATGTGATTGCTTGGGCAAGAGCTTGTCGAGATGACCGCGCCACCGTGCCGGGTTTTCCCCCTGCCGAAGCCTGAGTGCTTTCGCCGCATCAAGCACGAGCTCAATGCGATTCCGGACGCGGTTCGCTGTAACAGGGACCTTGCTCCAGATAGGCGTCAGCACATCCAGTACATCGTCCGTGTCGACTTCGGCTATGCGAAAGCCGCCTATGCAAGGGTAGACATGCTTCGTGAGTGAGTTTTGCCATTGTTGGTGATGCTTCTTAGACCAGCTCGACGAATGAGTGCGAATGTACCTTTCTGCTGAAGCCCGAAAAGTTTGGCTAGTAGTGGTCCGCGAGGCTTTGGTGGCTTTGAGCTTCGCTCGCTCAGCTGCTGGGTCGGTGCCGCGTGCGATATCAAGTCGGTACTTGTCAGCCTCCAATCGTGCATCCCTGAGACTCAATGCAGGGAATTTACCCAGGGAGAGATCGTGACGTTTTTTCGCCAGCATGTAGCGAAAGACCCAACTTTTTCGCTGGGTAGCTGAAACGCGAAGAATCAACCCTCGACCGTCCTGGTAGGAGCCGGGCTGGTCGACGTCCTTGACGAACTTAGGAGTCAGTTTGCTCATGCAGTGCCTTTGGTCACTTGCTGATTCTTTTTGCTCGCTGGCGGCTGATCCTCAAAAGCGAGGGAAATTTTCTCCGGAGGTACGAGGTGTAAGCAAGCAAGCTCATAGCCCGCGCCTGAAGAGAGATGTAATCCGGAATGATCCACAGCGAGAACAGATATCGCTCCAGGCTCCTTATCAAGCTCCTCCCCAAGCCAGTTACTCAGAGCGCCTTCTACAGCATGCATAGTGCCGAAGAAATAGACCTTCTCTGTTACCTCACCGATCAAAACAGAGCGCGGTCCAATCATCGGCCGTAAACCCTCTCGGATAATCGAATCGAGATTTCGGGTTGGCGTGACGTGGTAGATCTGACCAGAAATTTGATCACCTTCGTCGTGCAAATTTGCATCACGGTTTTTCACTACGGGATTCCTCACGGCTCATTCACATACAAGGCGCACATGCTGTAAGCGCCCAAGATCTCGCCGAAATGTAGGAGGATAAGGTATCCCCGTACAAAATGGCTACAGGTCTTATTTAACGTGGCCTGTGAGAAAACCAAAATTCTTTGTCCCACACCATGGCCCACAGTTGCTTACCAATGGAAAATATCCACTTGGAGGCAGAATGTGAGCGTTGGCCTGCAGACGAAAGCTTTGGGGTAATAGGGGGGGGGTTAGCAATGGGGGGGAGGAGGGGGCCCGGAAACCGTATGTGCCCCCGGGGTATCGCTGTAATACTATTGCTTAGCCATACTGGTGTGCTGTACTCAAAGAATTCGTTTACGATCACTCACAAAGGCTTCAACCTTAAGTGTGATTTGTATTGTTTCGGCGTCAAATATATCGTTGATCTTGATTGCCTTTTTTTTGCCATACTTAGTTGCTAGTAGCTCAGTGGCGTGTTTAACGTCTGGGCTTTCCAAAAGCTTTGCCTTAGGATATTTTTTCATTTCGTGTAGTTTGCCAATCCGCATATCTACTTGCGCTTCAGCAGCCTCACACATTAAAAAGCCGAGTTTTTCATACATGCCTACTAGGCTCGGAAAACAACAAAGAGCAATATCTGTATAATTTGACTTTAAGTAATCAATCATTAAAGTCATGAGCCCTTGTTTTCTGTATTTGGAATCAACGCACACATAATTAAGGCCGCACGCGGTGCATGAGTCGTTAGCGCGAGTGAAGGTCAAAAATGCGATTGCCTTTGAATTTACGTCACTAATAAGGATAAGTTCGCAGTCAAGTTGTTTGCCAGAGTGTGCAGTTATCTGCTGTTCTAGATCAGCTAACATCCAAGCGCTGGCAAGACCGAACATCGGATGGTTAGGCTTAACAGGCCGGTTCATAAGTTCAGCGCTGTTGCGCTGTGCTAATCGCAAAATATCGTTTTTTTGGGATTGTTTTAGGGTTGTAAGATCGTGAATGTGCAAAATGTTCATGGACTGTCCTTAGTGTTTCCGCAAGTATATTACTTTGACTGACGAATATTCCACTGATCTCCAAATTTTGAATTTGGCATTTCGATGTCATACCTATGCTGGTTGGAATAGCTTGCACGACATCTGCGCCAGGGCCGGTACGGGCAAAGTTGAGGCGGCCACAGTCTTTGAAAGCTATCTGGGTCCTGAAACCCGCAAGGCTACGCAAGGAATCAGCGTCTGCTCCTACGTCAGTCTCATCCTTTCCGTTGGTAATGAGGATCGCCTGGATCGTCTGAGACCCATCAACCGCAACGGTGTATTGCAGAGTACTCTCGTGCGTTTTGGGGTGCCACTGACCCGCTTTTTCGCCGCATCTTGTTGTAAATCGCAACCAAGCAATGAGAACGCGACAGCGACGAAAAATAGTTGCCACATAAAAGGTGCTACCCTAAAAATCTGCTCACATGCCGCAAAGCGTCGAGCAAAAGCTACGGAAGTTAAGTAAGGGCTACTGAAATTCCGAATTAGAATAATGCGAATTGATGTCCGTTAATTTGCTTGGTCGTTGGCAATGGCTTGATACATTCATCTGATATATGTACTGAATCCCGTTGTGAATTGCTTCGTTCTTGAGTGTTCCCTAGTTTATAATTCCAACCTCCTAGAATATGCGCAGGGGTGTACCACAACTCACGCTCTTCCATCATTAGCGTATTGCCGAGGATTACGATTGCAGGAATATGCAGAATGCTGAGTTGAAGATAGGTCATATGAACTGCTCGTGAATCTAAATCCTGTGCAACTACATGAAGGGCGCTTTGGAAGCTTACTCCCTTGCTGGTTAATGCGTCGGCGAAGGCAATAGGCATGGCTCCCGCGCCACATGCGGGTTCAGCTACAGTTATAAAACCCCGCTCCTGCAGTCGTTCATGTAGATCTTTACCGTCGCCTATAAGTTGTGTGGCCATTATTTGACAGACAGGGTAGGGGGTAAAGAACTGCCCTCTTGAGCTATTACCGAGTTCCAACTCACCGAATACTCGGCCCAGTACATCATCAGGGCCATACTCCATTGCCATGGTTAGTTCCGCGAGCATTTGGGGAAACCGGTGCAACTCATTCGGTTCATACTTCTTAATAAGGCTCAGATAGCGGTTTTCACGCTCATTACGGTGCGCCAGGTCCACGCTGTTGCTCATCGCTAACGCGCCCATTTCGCAGAAGTCGGCGAACACATCCCACAAGTGATGGCGGTGGCTGTTTGCGTTTAGCAGGCGAATGAGGGTTTTGCGGTGTTCTGCCGGGTTCGAGGCCTTGGTGTATGCGCGTGGTTTTTTTGAATTAGCCATGGTGCTTATCGGACGCTATTTGGTAAGTTACAAAGAACTTAACCCTTAGTGATAAGAACCCAAGACCTCGTTAGATCACCGCTTTTCTAGCTAATAGATCTCATTGGGTGCAGCAGCGCTTGTAGCAAAAACGAAGCGCATGCCCCCCAGGTGGTCCATTCTTCAAAATGCAAACTCTTGCTGGCGATCTGCGAAGCTACACCAGCGTGCGTAACACTCAGAATTACCTATTTCCATTTCGATATTATCGGCATAGCCCCGTATGCGCGCGTCACGGATTAACTCGGCTATTACTTCGTCGCTGTCGCCCATTTCGAAGCATGTGTCAAAAGTTCGTTCACCAAGACCTTCATACCCACGGTCCCACAAAGTGTACCTGGTGATCTCATGCACCAGCATGTGGCGGTAGGCCAGCTGTACAAAGCGAACACGAGCTTTTAAGCCCGAAGCGGTTGAGAGGCCTACTTTGTCGCGTAGACCATACAGTTCGTTGATGGTGGCGGTGGTGTAAGACACAAGGCGATCCGAGTTTTCCTAGAGATGCCTTCAGGCTACGGCAAGGGCCCGGAACCCCAACTATTTCAGCGCGTTTTGAATGGGCCGACGCCAGACAGTGGCGTGGTCAGGGTTTCGTAGGGAGCAGGGGAGGGGATCAATCCCTACCTTGATCCCGCTGTATTGGCTTGAAGGAGTTCCATTCCGAGAAAAAACCGTGGGTGATTTTAGGATCGGTGCCGAGCTACATCCGGGCGCGATCGTCGATCTGGAAAAGCCCAACCTCAATCTACTGGTGGGGAGAAACGGACTGGCCAGCAAAGACTTTATGTTCGAATTGTTTTGCCTCGGCCCGCTTGGGGTGGGCTTAGGTACGGCGGAGGAGTTTTCCTGAATCAGATCTCGCTACCGCCGATTCACCCGCCGGTAAGATAGCCATCGGCGCCGTCGCGTATGTTTACCATGATCTCTGCCGGCGCTGTACGCTCACGAGAACAGCAACTTGATCAGCGAAAGAAGAGTTCGCTTTGGCGCTTCCGGTCCCACTGGAGTGCTTGCCGTACGGTAGGCGGCCATCAGGTGAACATCGTTGGCCAACATCCGGTAGACGCACTGGTTTGCGTCTGGGGTCGGTTTATGCAACTGGTACCCAAGATGTTTGTTGATATACAAAGCGACCGCGGCACTGCGGGATCGGCCGGCCTGGCAATTAACCGCGATATTTTCCCCCAGGTCTGCAATTTCCCGTATGCGCTCCCTCAGCACGTCAGCCTTGCTGCTGAGCAGGTAATCGACGTAATTCCGCTCAAAGTCCTGCCCATATATCTCGATGACTTCTTCGTCAAAGCCGGCGTCAATGAAGTGGTGATAGCTCACGCTCTTCCAGCGTGCTTCGTTGATTCGTGCCTGATCGTCAGGGCCATCAGATATAGATATCAGATGACAGTCAGGGCCTGGCAAGTATCCCTCAGCATCGCTGCGCGATAAGAAGGTGCAGCAGGGTATCGGTTTCTTTCGTTGCATTTATTCTCCTGCTTTATGACTAGCATGATACTGAGTTAGAGACTCTTCAAGACACCCCAGTGAACTGGATGACGATCCGCCTTCTCCAGTGCCTCCGCAGCCACCGAGGCTTGCTCGTGCGAACTCCACACGCTGTCGGAGCAACGCTCAACGCCGTGCTCCTGGTCTCGGAAAATCAGGTCAAAGGTCGGAGCCTCGTATTGGTCAGAGATGTCCCGCACTATAAAGCGCTCGTGCTCGAGGTGTTGTGTCAGGGCGAATGTGGCGCTCATAGGCATGATCCAGCTTTCAGGGATCCCTCGGATGCCGACTCCAAGGGGGTCGCAGGTGCCTCTATTGAATGATCAGGGGCTGGCCCGCTCGACGCCGACCTGTTGACCTCTGGTTGGGAGTTGGACGTTTCGATGTTCCAGCGACCAATCTCAATTCCAAGCTCATGGCTTGCCTCTTGAGAGAGCCCATGCAAAGCGTCCTCAACAGCTAATTCGAGCTTGGTTTTCAACCGAAAAAGCGCCTGCTGTGAGCCGAGAACTCCAATGACCAGGTTGAGGGTAAGTCCAGCCTGACTCCAGGCTTGGGGCGTGACGACCTGCATAAATGGTTCTCCGTATAAGTGATCCGCCTCTTTCTCTCACGATCGCCGATAATCCCAAGTTCCCGTCGCCAGTTCAGGATTGCTACTCCTCAGTTTTTAATAGCCGTGTATAAATTTTCTGACTGAAATCCCATGGGTCAGAGCCTTGAATTCTTGGAGCAAACGCTGCAAGTAAGCATCAAAGAGCAGTGTGCAGTACGTCGCTGCAAAAACTTTTTCCTGTCTCGCGACCCTCGGGATCGTCGTTGCTGCTTTTTAGGTTCGACGGGCTGGGCTTACGTTAAAATTGAGCAGGATTTGCCCCGTCCTGAACTGGACGGGGCGGGTTTCTAGCCGCGCTTGAGCTGATCACGCAACTGGGTGGGTAGATTGCGAATCATCAGCGTGCCGGCGTTCTCGTCGTAGTCAATCTTGTCGCCGAGCAGGTGCGCTTCGAAGCTGATTGACAGGCCTTCGGCGCGTCCTGTGAAGCGGCGGAACTTGTTGAGGGTACGCTTATCTGCCGGGATTTCAGGCGACAGGCCGTAGTCCTTGTTGCGGATGTGATCGTAGAAGGCTTTTGGTCGATCTTCATCGATCAACCCTGACAGCTCTTCCAGGCCCATCGGCTCGCCGAGCTTGGCCTGGCTGCTGGCGTAATGCACCAGGGTCTTGGTTTTTTCGCGGGCGGACTCCTCCGGCATGTCTTCGCTTTCGACAAAATCGGTGAAGGCTTTAAGCAGGGTACGCGTCTCGCCTGGGCCGTCGACACCCTCCTGGCAGCCGATAAAATCGCGGAAGTACTCCAAGACCTTCTTACCGTTTTTGCCTTTGATGAACGAAATGTATTGCTTGGACTGCTTGTTGTTCTGCCACTCGGAGACGTTGATGCGCGCTGCCAGGTGCAGCTGGCCCAGGTCGAGGTGCCGTGAGGGGGTCACGTCCAGTTCTTCAGTCACCGCCACGCCTGCACTGTGGTGGAGCAGGGCGATGGCCAGGTAATCGGTCATGCCCTGTTGGTAGTGGGCAAAAAGCACGTGGCCACCGGTGGAGAGATTTGACTCTTCCATCAGCTTCTGCAGGTGATCCACCGCAAGGCGGCTGAAGGTGGTGAAATCCTTACTGCGGTCGCAATACGCCTTCAGCCAACCGCTGAATGGATGCGCGCCGGACTCGGCATGGAAGAAACCCCAGGCCTTGCCCTGTTTGGCGTTGTAGCTCTCGTTGAGGTCGCCGAGCATGTTCTCGATGGCTGCCGACGCTGCAAGTTCAGTGTCGCGGGCATGCAATACAGCTGGGGTTCCATCAGGCTTTTTGTGGATCTGATGAACGATGATGTGACGGATTGGCATGAGTTAAGAACCTGTAGTCTGGAGTTGGAAAGGCGTTTCGTGGGGGTGTTTCGTAAGCGAACGGGCATTACAGGTTGCGTAACGGCAGCCAGTTATGCGGCAACAACTCGGCGATCTCACTGGCGCGCTGCGTCGGCAGCCGCATCAGCACATCCTTGAGATAAGCATACGGATCATGC
>NZ_MNPU01000088.1 GCF_001983165.1 Pseudomonas gessardii
AACGGGCGACTTGAGCACTTACGAGGTACCGCCTTGGGCTTTAGAAATTTAACCAATTACATAGCCAGGTGCTTGCTGAAGTCAGGAGGGTTTAGAAATCAGCTACACCCTTAAATGCGAAGAGCCATTTATCCGTGTCGCGTTACTTTAATTTAGGGACAGTCAAAAACATGAGTCTGTCGCTGAACATGTACCGTAGCCAGGAGTATGACTATAAGGATAACGGTATGGCGCTGACGGTCAGTTTGCCGTTGGGGCGCACCGGAACACTATCGCTGGATGCCAATAGAGCAGCCGGTAATAACACGTTTTCAACGCGCTACAGTGACCGTCTGGATGAGCGCAATAGTTATCAGCTTGGTGCAAGCAATAACGCCGTCAATGGTTACCTGAGTCATATGGGTGATCAGGTTGATATCGATCTGAGCGCCAGTCAGCAAGAAGGTAGTTACAGGAGCCTCAGCGTGTCTGCACGCGGCGGCGGCACACTCACGCCTTACGGTGCAGCCTTGCATCGTACCAATGGCACGGGCGGAACGCGCCTGATGGTCGATACCGCAGGTGTACCCGGTGTGCCGGTGCGGGGTTACGGTTCACCGACTCGCAGTAATGCCTTTGGCAAGGCCGTCATCTCCGATATCAGCAGCTATCAGCGTACGGCGGCCAGTGTCGATCTGGAGAACTTGCCGAGCAATGTCGAAGCCACTCAATCAGTGACGCAATTGACGCTTACCGAAGGGGCTATTGGTTATCGATCCTTGGACGTGATTTCCGGTGAGAAGGCCATGGCTGTTCTGCGCCTGCCGGATGGCAGCTCACCGCCCTTCGGCGCGACGGTGAAGAACTTAAAACAGCAGGACACCGGGATTGTGAATGACGCTGGCAATGTCTACTTGAGCGGCATTAAGGCCGGCGAGCAAATGATCGTCAGTTGGGCCGGCGATGAGCAATGCGTCCTCACACTCCCAGGCATTTTACCGGCTGATGGCTTGACGGATGCCCTGCAACTGCACTGCCAGAGCGTAACCACTGTTCAAGCTTTACCTGAGCCGGCAACGCTGCCCGGCAAGCCTACCGAGATGGAGAACATAGCCTCATGATATTGAATATGCGTATTACCCCCCAGGCTTTCGCATTGCTGGCCCTAGGCTTGAGCCAGAGCGCTAATGCCGCTGTCGGCCTGGATCGTACCCGAGTGATTTTTGATGGCAGCAAAGATGCCACCAGCGTGAACATCACCAATAACAATACCCAGTTGCCGTATTTGGCTCAGGGCTGGATTGAGGATGAAGAGGGTAAAAAGATTTCCACGCCCTTGATTGTGCTGCCGCCGGTTCAACGCTTGGAGCCAGGGAAACAAAGCCAGGTGAAAGTTCAGGCGTTGCCGGCCGCCAAGTTGCTACCGCAGGATCGAGAGACGGTCTACTACTTCAACTTGAGGGAAATTCCTCCGCGCAGCGATAAATCCAACACCCTGCAAATTGCCCTGCAGACCCGCATTAAATTGTTCTACCGGCCGCAAGCTATTACGCCAAGCCAGCAAGACTTTTCCAGCCCTTGGCAAGAAAAGCTGACCCTGACCCGCGAAGGCGACCGTTATCAGGTGAACAACCCTACGCCTTACTACGTGACGCTGGTGGATGCGCGCAGCAGCAAGGACGGCAAAACGGTGCCGGGCTTTGAGCCGCTGATGGTACCGCCCAAAGGCTTGCTGACCCTGGGCCCTACAGCCCAGGTCCTTGGCACCACACCTTATCTGGCCTACGTGAATGATTACGGCGGACGCCCGCTGCTGGCCTTCACCTGCAGTGGTGATACTTGCCAAGTGAACGCGCAGGCGTCAGCGGCTAATCAGTAGCGCCAGTTGGGGGAGAAACTCATGAAGTCGCAAATTTTGAAGGCCTTGGGCGGCCTGTTGCTGGCCTTTGGAGGGGGCGTTCATGCCCAGGATATAGATGGCCAGAATGGGCTGCTGAATGTCACCGGGTCCATGCATGAAACCCCTTGCGGTCTGGAAATGGCTTCACAGCATCAAACGATTGACCTGGGTGTCGTCTCGGCCAGTCAGTTGCAGCGCCCCGGCGACCAGGCGCCCGCCAGGCCATTTCAACTGCGTTTTACCGATTGCCAGCGCACTGCCGGCAGTATCCGCAGTGAACGTACGGGGAATCTGACATGGAGTGCCTATCAGCCGGTGCTGTCGGTCGCGTTTATCGCACCGGCCGATGCCGATGACCCACGGCTGGTCAAGGTGCAAGGCATCACTGGCATGGGCCTGCGTTTGACTGATGCACAGGGGCGGGATGTACAGCTGGGCTCAAGAGGTGAGCCGTTATTTTTGACCCTCGGCAGCAACACGCAGACATGGAGTGTTCAGCCCACGCGCACCCTGGCGCCGTTGACCAGTGGGGTCTTTCGCGCCGTCGTGGATTTCAGGCTCAATTATGAGTAAGGGCAAAAGAATGGCTAAGGCAACTGGCTCATGGGCCTTTCTTATCGGTGGCGGCCTGCTGTGGGCCGTCAGCCAAGGTGTGCAGGCTGAGGTCAGCCTGACCATCCGCGCGGTGATCATCGCACCTCCGCCGTGTGTCATTAACGGCGGCAGTACGCTCGATGTACCTTTCGGGGCCGATCTTCTGACATCGCGGATTGATGGGGTTAATTATCGTCGGGATGTGCCTTATACCGTCACCTGCAGTGCCCCGTTCAGTAACGCGATGACCCTGGAACTCAAGGGTCTGGGGGCCGCGTTCGATAGCCGCGTGCTCTTGACCCGCAAGCCGGATCTTGGGGTAAAGCTGTTCGTCAATGGCGCCGACTGGCCTCTGAATACGGCGGTGAATTTTACGTATCCCAACTTTCCAGTGGTGCAGGCAGTGCCTGTCAAACGTGTGGGCAGCAGGCTGACGGGAGGGGCGTTCGATGCCGCCGCCACCCTTGTGGTCGAATACCAATGAAGAGGAACGATCAATGACCTGTTGGCAGCAGCGAGCGTTGCTCGCCTTGTGTTCCATCGGCCTTTGCAGTGGTGCGTCGGCCAACTTGACGTTCAGTGGAACGCTTAATGAGCCTCCCCCCTGCACGATTGATGCTGGGAACACGATTGAAGTCGATTTTGGGGATGTCGGGGTAAAGCGCATCGATGGCGTGAAATACCGAAGAGGCGTTGGTTACACCATCAGTTGCGGTACCGACACGCTCCCGTGGGAACTGAAGTTGAGTGTTAACGGAACCTCAACGGTGTTCGATGGCGCCGCCGTGCAAACCAGTGTGCCTGAACTGGGCATCCGGATCTTTCAGAACAACGTGCCGTTTCTACTCAATACGCCACTGGACATCACCTTGTCGTCACCGCCGACATTGGAAGTGGTCCCCGTCAAACGGCCAGGTGCAATTCTGGCGCCCGCAAGGTTTACGGCGGTGGCCACGCTGTTGGCCGAATACGAGTAGGAGTTGAGTCCATGCGACAAGCAATTGTTCATAGGTGTTGGTCCTGTGCCGGGCTGATATTTCTGCTCACCTTAGGCCTGATGCCCACAGGGCAAGCGGCAGACAACTTGAGTTTCAAGGGCAACCTGGTTGAACAGGCCTGCACCATTCGCCCCGGCGACGAGGCAATCACGCTGGAGCTCTGGGACTTGAGCAGCAAGCATCTCTACATCAACACCCGTTCACGGGGGAAGGGGTTCAGGCTGCATCTGGACGACTGTAATACCACGATCGGCAACACGGTCACCATCACGTTTGGCGGCAGGGAAAACATGGCGCTTCCCGGATTGTTCGCGCTGGATGGCGGCAGTGGTGCCTCAGGTATTGGGATTGGCCTTGAGACGCCGAGCGACAAACCATTGCCCCTGAATGTCGTCAGTGACGAGCAGGTGTTGAGCAATGGCAACAACGTGATTGAGCTCAAGGCCTATGTGCAGGGTGAGCCGAATGCCATCAGGGATCAAACCATAGGGCATGGCCCGTACACGGTGACCTCTACGTTTACGTTGGATTACCCGTAGCGATGCACCGTCATTCATAGGCTGAAAAACAGCCTTGGACAAACCTCAAACCTCCGCTGGGCGGCTCTAAGACACGAACCGCGTGTTCGATGGGCTGTGCCTGGGGGGAGGTGCAACGAGAGATCGAAATGAAACGACTATATGGGGCCTTTGTGCTTCTTGTCCTGACTGCTGTTACTACGACTGCGCAGGCTGTTGATTGTCGGGTCAATGGCGGTGAATGGGCGCGTGTTACTCACCTGACCGTACCTGTGAGCGTACGACTCGATGGAGATCGCACCAGAATTGTGATGGAGGGCGCCCGGCTCGAATGCCGCTTTACCGCAGGAGCAGGTCCCGCTTGGGGAGAGGACTACTGGGCAACGGGGAACCCTACCGGAGCCCCCTGGACTCCCGGTCCAAAGTTTGCTGGCGAAAGGGCTGGTTTGCGAATCAACGGGGCTTTCCACAATGTTCCGGTCCCGGTGGGTATACGGATGGCCACGATGCCTAACAACGGGGTCGGTTATCCAATCAATATCACCCCTTACATTTTGCTGCGCAACGACCCGTCGAATCCGATCGATGTTCGAATCAGCGACACTCTCGGGCTGCTGCGTATCTCCGCCACGAACAACTACAACGCAGACAGGGCAGACCTAACCGTTACATACACGGCCGCCAACAACTTCACCATCTCGCCGTCAACCTGCACGATCAACAACAATAACCCGATCAACATAGACTTCGGCAACGTACACCAGCGAGCAATCGGCACCGACCCGCTGACATCAACCATCGTCAGCAACCGCAGACTTACCTACTCATGCCCGGATGGGGGGATTAACACACCGATCACCATTACCTACAAAGGCATTTCCTCGGCATTCGACTCACGCTTACTGATGATGACTAACCCTGAAGTGGGCACGGCCCTAGTACGTGCAGGCTCTGCAGTTCAAGTGAATGGTTCGTTCCTGACCCGCATTACCAACAGCGTAGGAGGGGACGATGTGACATTTTCCCTTGTTCGACGAGCCGGATCCCTGCCGACTCCCGGGGCCATCAGCGGCAGTGGTGTCCTTGTGATGGGGGTGCCATAAGGCCGAACATTGCCAAGGGCTTGAAGGTCCGGGCCGGGCACACCTGCCATGGGTGCCCGGTAAAAATCAGAGAGCCTTCAGTGCGTGGGAATGATCGATACCCAAAGCGCCTCGCATCCCCCTAGAATGCCTGCTCCTCCACCTCTGGTTTTCTGGGGCTCTCATGCACATCTCTTCCGGCCGCTGGGTCTACGGTTTATCCCTGACCCTGCTGACCGCGCTGCTCTGGGGCATTCTGCCGATCAAGCTCAAACAGGTCCTGCAGGTGATGGACCCGATCACCGTGACCTGGTTTCGCCTGATGGTGTCCGGTACGTGCTTGTTTGTGTACCTGGCCGCCGTCAAGCGCCTGCCCAGCCCAAAAGCCCTGGGCAAGCGCGGTGGCTGGCTGGTGGCAATGGCGGTGTGCGGCCTTCTGGGCAACTATGTGCTGTACCTGGTCGGGCTGAAGATGCTGAGCCCCGGCACGGCGCAACTGGTGGTGCAGATGGGGCCGATCTTCTTGATGATCGCCAGTGTGTTCCTGTTCAAGGAGCGTTTCAGCTTGGGGCAGGGCGTAGGCCTGCTGGTGCTGATCATTGGTTTTGCGCTGTTCTTCAACCAGCGCCTGGCAGAGTTGTTGACGTCCCTGGGCACCTACACCGCCGGGGTCTTGACCATTCTGCTGGCGACCACCATCTGGGTGTTCTACGCCCTGGGCCAGAAGCAATTGCTGACGGTGTGGAATTCATTGCAGGTGATGATGGTGATCTACCTGTGCTGCGCGTTTCTGCTGCTGCCCTGGGTGCATCCCATGGAGGCGCTGCAATTGAGCCCATTGCAAGGCTGGCTGTTGCTGGCGTGCTGTTTCAATACGCTGATTGCTTATGGCGCGTTTGCCGAGGCGCTGGCCCATTGGGAAGCATCGCGGGTCAGTGCGACCCTGGCGATCACGCCGCTGGTGACGTTCGTGGCGGTGGCGATTGCGGCCTGGTTGTGGCCCGACTATGTACACGCCGAACAGATCAACGGCCTGGGGTATGGTGGCGCGGTGCTGGTGGTGCTGGGGTCGGCATCGGTGGCGTTGGCGCCGTCCTTGATCGCCGGGCTCAAGGCCCGGCGCGCAAGGTTGGTACAACCCCTGTAGGACGGTTACAGGGAAGGTCAATGCCCTGCTTCGAGCATATTCTCCGGGCGGACCCACTGATCGAACTCGGCATCGGTGAGGTAGCCCAGGTCCAGCGCCGCTTCGCGCAGTGTCAGCCCTTCGGCATAGGCTTTCTTGGCAATCTCTGCTGACTTGTCATAGCCGATATGCGGGTTCAGCGCCGTCACCAGCATCAGGCCCCGTTCCAGGTGCTCGGCCATTTGCTCGGCGTCGGGTTCAAGGCCGGCGATGCAATGTTCCTGGAAGTTGCGACAGCCGTCGGCGAGTAAGCGGATCGACTCCAGCAGGTTGTGGATAATCACCGGCTTGTACACGTTCAATTGCAAATGCCCTTGGCTGGCGGCAATGCCGATGGTCACGTCGTTGCCCATTACCTGGCAGGCCAGCATCGACAGCGCCTCGCACTGGGTCGGGTTGACCTTGCCGGGCATGATCGAACTGCCCGGCTCGTTGGCCGGCAGGCGCACTTCAGCAAGCCCTGCGCGCGGGCCCGAGCCGAGCAGGCGTAGGTCGTTGGCGATTTTCATCAAGGCCACGGCCAGGGTTTTCAGGGCGCCAGACAGGGTGGTCAGCGGCTCATGGCCCGACAGCGCGGCGAATTTGTTGGGTGCTGTGACAAACGGCAACCCGGACAACGCGGCGATTTCTGCGGCAATCGCCTCGCCAAAACCATGGGGCGAGTTCAGGCCGGTGCCTACCGCCGTACCGCCCTGTGCCAATTCGTAGACGGCGGGCAGGGCACTGCGAATGGCGCGCTCGGCGTAGTCCAGTTGCGCGATAAACGCCGAGACCTCCTGGCCGAAGGTGATGGGGGTGGCATCCATCATATGGGTGCGGCCGGTCTTGACCAGCTTCATATGACGCGCCGACAACTCTGCCAGGCCGCCGGACAGTTCACGCAGCGCCGGCAGCAACTGCTCGTGCACCGCCTGCACGGTGGCAATGCTCATGGCGGTGGGGAAGCAGTCGTTGGAACTCTGAGAGCGGTTGACGTGATCGTTGGGGTGTACCGGGCTCTTGCCGCCACGGGGCTTGCCCGACAACTCGTTGGCGCGACCGGCGATCACTTCGTTGGCGTTCATGTTGCTTTGGGTGCCGCTGCCGGTCTGCCAGACCACCAGCGGGAATTGGTCGTCGTGCTGGCCATCAAGCACTTCATCGGCGGCCTGTTCGATCAGCCGGGCGATATCGGCGGGCAGGTCGCCATTGCGGTCGTTGACCCGTGCCGCGGCTTTCTTGATCAAGGCCAGGGCGTGCAATACCGCCAGTGGCATGCGTTGCTCGCCGATGGCGAAGTTGACCAGTGAACGTTGGGTCTGTGCGCCCCAGTAAGCGTCATCCGGGACCTGTACTTCGCCCAGGCTGTCGGTTTCGATACGGCTCATCGCGGGGACCCTCCTTGTAGTCGGTTTGCGCAGTTTAGGCCCTGGGTGCGCGTTTGGGTTCCATAAAACCCATTTCATCGGCCAAACTCCCGCAAAACCAGGCCCTACAAGGCGTGGGGTTGAGTGCCAGCGTTTTTTAGGCGCAGAATGGTCGCCCTTGGGGTCTTACCTCGCCTGCTAGAAAAGGAAACTCGATGACTCGTCTTCGTGCCATCTGTACCGCGGTTGCTCTGGTATGTGCCAGCGGCCAGGTTCTTGCCGATACCGCCAGCCACAACGCCAGTGCCGAAGCCTTCCTGACCCTGGCCCACGCAGACAAGCTGGGCACCCCGGTGTACATGCAAGTGCAGCAAATGTTTGCCCAGCGTTTCGAGCAGACCAAGGCACCTGCCGCCAAGCAAACCGTACTCGACACTTACCAGGCCAAGGCCAACGCCGCCCTGGACCAGGCCATTGGCTGGAACAAGCTCAAGCCGGACATGGTCAAGCTGTACACCAGTAACTTCAGCGAGTCCGAACTCAAGGACCTGGTTGCCTTCTACAAGTCGCCACTGGGCAAGAAAGTCCTGGAGAAAATGCCACAACTGACCCAGCAATCGGCCCAGTTGACCCAGGCCAAGCTGGAAAGCGCAGTGCCGGTGGTGAACAAACTGTTGGAAGACATGACCAACGAACTGGCTCCGGCGAAAAAAGCCGCCGCGCCTGCCAAGAAGTAAGTGGAGCCAGGAATGACCATGCAACAGCGCATCGAGACGGCGCTTGCCGCCCTGGGCCCGGAACACCTGAGTGTGCTGGACGAAAGCCATATGCACAGCCGTGGATTGCAGACGCACTTCAAGGCCGTGCTGGTCAGCCAGCAGTTCGACGGGCTCAACCGCGTCAAGCGCCACCAGAAGGTCTACGCCACCCTGGGCGACCTGATGGGCGAGTTCCATGCGCTGGCGCTGCATACCTACACGCCTGAAGAATGGGCGAAAACCGACGCAGCCCCGGCCTCGCCGACCTGCGCTGGCGGACATTGATGGGTAACGCCCAACCTCTGTAGGAGCGAGCTCGCTCGCGAAAAACGCAAAGGCGCCGCGTTTATCCAGGGTGCCAGCGTCATCGTTAACGACCTTCGCGAGCAAGCTCGCTCCTACAGTTCAGGGTTTATCCCTGATAGAATCCGCAACGCGCCGCTCAGTCGGCGCGTTTTTTTTGGTGCGCCAGGCATGGCGCGTTGCGCGCAAGCGCAACCAGCTTGGCTGTGGTGGCCACGCTGGTGACTGGGAGGTGAAAGTCCTCTACACACCCGGCAAGGGGAAGTGTTAGCCAGAG
>NZ_MNPU01000089.1 GCF_001983165.1 Pseudomonas gessardii
CCTTATCGGCGCTTTGGTGAAGGGGTGGGGCGAAGTCTCCCACGGTCTGTACTGGCTAGAGTCAGATGCTGGCTTTTAGTCCCACCACCCCTACAAGTCTAACCATACAAGCTGGCTTGCCTGCGATAGCGGTGTATCAGTGCCATATTTGCTGGCTGACCCAGCGCCATCGCAGGCAAGCCAGCTCCCACAGTTGGATTGTGGTGTGCCTGGGATATTTTTTGCTTATGAATGTGATCGCCACGCTTGCCGTAGCGTCATTACTGGCTCAATTTAGCGGCATCGTCCCGGAAGACCCCAGCCTTCATGTCCTCGACCTCGTTCAAGCAGTCCATGCGGCGCCTTTGGGCACTGGATAAGTTCAGTTACAGCGTACGGGTGTTTATCGCCCTCACCGGCAGCATGGCGCTGTGCTGGTATCAGGATGAAATGTCGCTGCTGATCCCGCTGTTCCTGGGGATTATCGCCAGCGCCCTGGCCGAGACCGATGACAGCTGGCAAGGCCGCCTCAATGCCCTGGCGGTAACGCTGGTGTGTTTCAGCGTGGCGGCGCTGTCGGTGGAGTTGCTGTTTCCCTACCCGTGGATCTTTGCCATCGCCATTGCCCTGGCGAGTTTCTGCCTGACCATGCTCGGCGCCCTGGGCGAGCGCTATGGCGCGATTGCCTCGGCCACCTTGATCCTGTCGGTCTACACCATGATCGGCGTGGACCAGCGCGGTGGCGCCGTCACCGACTTCTGGCACGAGCCTTTGCTGCTGGTGGCCGGCGCCGCCTGGTATGGCGTGCTGTCGGTGCTGTGGCAGGCGCTGTTTTCCAACCAGCCGGTGCAACAGAGCCTGGCCCGGCTGTTTCGCGAACTGGGGCGTTACCTCAAGCTCAAGTCGTCGCTGTTCGAGCCCATTCGCCAACTGGACGTCGAAGCCCGCCGCCTGGAACTGGCGCAACAAAATGGCCGGGTGGTGGCGGCGCTCAATGCGGCCAAGGAAATCATCCTGCACCGTGTCGGCAATGGCCGGCCGGGCTCCAAGGTCAGCCGCTACCTCAAGCTGTATTTCCTGGCCCAGGACATCCACGAACGCGCCAGTTCCTCCCACTACCCCTACAACGCCCTGGCCGAGGCGTTCTTCCACAGTGACGTGCTGTTCCGCTGCCAGCGCCTCTTGCGCCAGCAAGGCAAGGCCTGCCAGGCCCTCGCCGAGTCGATCCAGTTGCGCCAGCCGTTTGTCTATGACGATAGCTTCGCCGAGGCCCTGGGCGACCTGAATGCCTCCCTCGAACACCTGCGCATCCAGAGCAACCCGGCCTGGCGCGGCCTGCTGCGTTCGTTGCGCGCGCTGGCGGCCAACCTGTCGACCCTAGACCGCCTGCTCAGTGACGCCAGCAACCCCGACAGCCTGGCCGATGCCAGCGACAGCAGCCTGCTGGACCGTTCGCCGCGCAACCTCAAGGAAATGTGGACGCGCCTGCGTACCCAACTGACCCCGACTTCGCTGCTGTTCCGTCACGCCCTGCGCCTGCCCCTGGCGCTGAGTGTCGGCTACGGCATGGTGCATTTGATCCACCCGTCCCAGGGCTACTGGATCATCCTCACCACTCTGTTTGTCTGCCAGCCCAACTACGGCGCCACGCGGCGCAAGCTCGGCCAGCGGATCGTCGGCACAGCCATTGGCCTGACGGTGGCCTGGGCGCTGTTCGACCTGTTCCCCAGCCCCCTGGTGCAGTCGATGTTCGCCATCGCCGCCGGGCTGGTGTTCTTTATCAACCGCACCACCCGCTACACCCTGGCCACCGCCGCCATTACCCTGATGGTGCTGTTCTGCTTCAACCAGGTGGGCGATGGCTACGGGCTGTTCCTGCCGCGCCTGTTCGATACCTTGCTCGGCAGCCTGATCGCCGGGCTCGCGGTGTTCCTGTTCCTGCCAGACTGGCAAGGCCGGCGCCTGAACAAAGTGCTGGCCAACACCCTGACCTGCAACAGCATCTATTTGCGCCAGATCATGCAGCAATATGCCGCCGGCAAGAGCGACGACCTGGCCTATCGCCTGGCCCGGCGCAATGCGCACAACGCCGACGCCGCGCTGTCCACCACCCTGGCCAATATGCTGATGGAGCCTGGGCACTTCCGTAAGGAAGCCGACGTGGGTTTCCGCTTCCTGGTGCTGTCCCACACCTTGCTCAGCTACCTGTCGGGGCTGGGTGCACACCGCGATACCCAACTGCCAGCGGACGTGCGCGAGCACCTGATCGAAGGCGCGGGCAAGACCCTGGCCAGCAGCATCGACGAAATCGCCACGGGGCTGGCGAACAAGCAGCCGATCGCGGTGCAAAGCGATGCCGAGGAAGCGCTGGCGGTGGAGCTGGAGCAGATGCCGGATGAGATCGATGAGGCGCAAAGGCTGGTGCAGACGCAACTGGCGTTGATCTGTCGGCAGTTGGGGCCGCTGCGTACGCTGGCGGCGCATTTGATCAAGGAAACCAGTGCGGCCTAGGGCCCTATCGCGAGCAAGCCCGCTCCCACACTTGAAAGTATTCGCAGATCAAAATGTGGGAGCGGGCTTGCTCGCGATGGCGGCCTTAAGAACACTACATCCCATGTTGCTTAAGAAGACGCGCATAACTGCCATCCGCCTTCATCTTGCTGATCTCCCGATCAAACCCGGCAACAATCTGCTCATGCTTGGGGTTTTTCAGGCTGACCAGAATATGCAGGCTGTTCTCGCTCAAGGCCTTGGGCAAAAACTCCACCGCATTGCGTACCCTGGGTGACTCCCGTGCCAGGTAAAAACGCGCGACATACTCATCCTCCACCGTCAGCCGCACCCGCTGGGCCGCCAGCATGCGCACGGCCATGGCGAAGTTATGCACCGGGACTTTGTGCAAATGGGGATCGGCATCAAAGTCGGCCGAATAGGCGTAGCCACGCACCACGGCAACAGGGTAGTCGTGCAATTGCTGCAGGTTCTGGAACTCGATGGGGTCATTGCGGCGCTTGATAAAACGCACGCGGTTGAGCAGGTACTCGGCGGAAAACTGCCCCAAGTGCGTGCGCGCCTCGTCGTACCAGGCATTGATCAGCACGTCATAACGCCCGTCCCCCACCCCCATCAATGCCCGCGCCCACGGCACCTGCTCGAAATCACTGGCATAGCCGGCACGCGCCAGGGCGGTGCTGACAATATCAGTGGCCAGGCCACCATTGACCAGGCTCGCATCGGTAAACGGCGGCCACGCATCCGCCACCAGGCGCAAGCGTTCTGCGGCCACCGTCGGGACCAACAACAGCAATACGATCAAAGCAACGGCACGAGACAATCGCAGCATGCTTAATGTCCTTGCACAACGGGCAGTTCCTTGCGGGCGATGGCGCCTGGCGGGAGGTCTTCCAGGTTCTGACTGTAGCTTATCGCTCGCGGTGTACCGCAGATTACACAAAGAACCCCACGGCGAAAGCACTCAATGATGGCAAATTGACGCCACTCACAAAAAACGCGGTTTTACCGGTGTTTGCACCGTCGCCCAAGACAGTCGCCGGCCAGGGCATTACTATCCGGGTCAGGTCTTTATGCGAGATGGAACAATGACTGTCGATTGGGTTTGCAAGCACCACAATGATCTGGGCAAGGAACAGCTCTACGCCATTTTGCGTCTGCGGGCAGCGGTGTTTGTGGTCGAGCAGAAATGCATCTACCAGGATATCGATGACCAGGACCTGGAAGGCGATACCCACCACCTGATGGCCTGGCAGGACAACCAACTGGTGGCCTACCTGCGCCTGCTGGACCCGGAGCTG
Organism: Pseudomonas gessardii; assembly: GCF_001983165.1. Lineage (GTDB taxonomy): Bacteria > Pseudomonadota > Gammaproteobacteria > Pseudomonadales > Pseudomonadaceae > Aquipseudomonas > Aquipseudomonas gessardii. The sequence goes on from NZ_MNPU01000089.1 coordinate 3,792, forward strand.
CATGGCGGTGACGTGGTTATCGGCCGTGTGCTGGTGGCCGAGGTGGCCCGGGGCACCGGCCTGGGCCACCAGATGCTGGAGGAAACCCTCAAGCAGATCGACGATATCTGGCCGCAGACGCCGATCTTTCTCTCAGCCCAGGCGCATTTGCAGGGATACTACGCCAGATATGGGTTCAAGGTCGAGGGGGAGGTGTATCTGGAGGATGATATTCCGCATATTGGGATGCGGCGCGCCTGAGGACGCCATCGCGGGCAAGCCCGCTCCCACATGTGGCCGCAATCAACCTGTGGGAACGGGCTTGCCCGCGATAGCGCCAGGCCTGTCACCGCGAACTCAGGGATAACCCAACACCTGCTTGACCTGCATCAGGTTGCGCTCAATCCAGCTGCGGTCAATCGCCCCCCAGTCGCGAATCCGATAGCGCCCGGCATGATTGCGGGCGCCCTCTTCCTGCTCGAATTCACAGACGATATCCAGGTCCGCCAACGCGGCGATGGTGTCCTGGGCCGTGCGCCGGGGCATGCCGGTCGCTTCGGTCAATGCCGGGACGCTGCTGGCCAATTGGCTATCGATCAGATACGCCACATACAGGCGGCGGTAGAAACTGCTCTTGGTCTTGCTCACATCCATGCTCGCTTCCTCTTGGTTCAATCCCGCGCCGCACCCTGCAAGTCGCGATAAGTCAGGTACACCCGCAGGTCGAACTCCACCTGATGGTAGCCGGGCAACATGTATTCGCAGAGTTTGTAGAACGCTTTGTTGTGGTCCGATTCCTTGAAGTGCGCCAGTTCGTGGACGACGATCATCTTCAGGAACTGCGGCGCCGCCTCCTTGAACAACGCCGCGATGCGGATCTCTTTCTTGGCCTTGAGATTGCCACCCTGTACCCGCGAGATCGTGGTGTGCAGGCCCAGGGCGCGGTGGGTCAGGTCCAGGCGGTTGTCGAACAGCACTTTGTCGATGGCCGGCGCATTGCGCAGGTGCTCCTGCTTCAAGGCCAGGGCGTAGCTGTACAACGCCTTGTCACTCTGCACCCCATGGCGCTCGGGGTAACGCTGGTGCAGGTAGTCGCCCAGCTGATCCTTGGCGATCAATTGGCGCACTTGCTCTTGCAGGGCGGCGGGATAGGCCTGGAGGTATTTCAGCGCAGTCATGGGTTCAAACGGCAGGGGCGTGAGGCCGCCAGTGTAGCGAATTCAGCAGGGGCCTGCGCGCAGGGCAAACGACTGTGGCCAGTGGGCAATGTCCTCGGCGGTCAGGGACAGGGCCACCAGCGGCCCCTGGATGAATTGGCAGCCATTGGCCTGCAGCCAGTGGCATTGCTCAAGGGTTTCTACCCCTTCGGCAATCACCAGCAAACCGAAGTGCCCGCACAGCTCGATAATGCTGCGGGCCAGCGCCGCCTCCCGGGGCGAGCCGAGCACGCGGGCGACCAGGCCCGGGTCGAGCTTGAGTGTGTCGAACTCCAGGTCACGCAGGTGCGCCAGGGAGCAGTGGCCCGAGCCAAAGTCATCCAGGGCAATCCGCACGCCCAGACGCCGTAGCTGCTTGAGCTGCTTGGTGGACTCTTCAATATTGTGCATCAGGCTTTCTTCGCCGATTGCCACTTCCAGTTGCCGCCCCTGCAGCCCATGTCGCTCCAGTGCCTGCTGCAGTTGGGTCGCCAGGTTGGGCATATTGAACTGGCTGCTGCTCAGGCTCACGCTCAGCACCCAGTCGTCGTGCATGACCGGTGCCCAGGCCTGTCGCGCCAGTGCCACCTGGTGGTAGATCCAACTGCTGAGTTGGCTGATCAGGCGCGTCTCTTCCAGCAAGGGCAGGAACAACCCAGGCGGCACATCGCCAACACTCGGGTGCTGCCAGCGCAACAAGGCCTCGACCCCGCGCAGGTGCCCATCCACCAGGGACACCTGGGGCTGGTATACCAACGTCACCTGCTTGTTGTCGATGGCCTCGCGCACACTGCTTTCAAGCAGCAGGCGCGAGCGGGCGCGGCCGTTCATTTCCTGATCGTAATAGCGATATTGCTGACGCCCCGCCCGCTTGGCTTCGTACATGGCGATATCGGCGGCGCGCAGCAGGCCCGTGAGGTCGCGACCGCAATCGGGGAAGGTGGCAATGCCGATACTGACCCCCAGCATCACCTCCAGGCCATCCACTTGCTGGCAGATCGACACCCGCTCGATCAACTGCTCGGCGAGCTTGGCGGCCTGTTCCGGGTATTGCAGTTCCAGCAACGCGACGAACTCATCCCCCCCAAGGCGGCCAAGAATGTCACAACTGCGCAGGCACAGCTCCAATTGCTCCGAGACCCAGCGCAACACCCGGTCGCCGGCGTCGTGCCCCACGCAATCGTTGACCCGCTTGAAGCCGTCCAGGTCCATGTACAGCAGCACCGTGGCCTGCTCGCTGCGCTCGTGGCGCAACAGGCTCGTTTCTACGGCCTGGTAGAACCCCCGCCGGTTGAGCAGGCCGGTGAGCGGGTCGGTGACGGCCTGGGATTCGAGTTGTTGATGCAGGTGCCGCACTTGCGACATGTCCTGCACGGTCACCACCATGGCCTTCTGCTCCCGGGGCAGCGGCGCACAGGACATCGCCACCGGCAGCTGCTGGCCGGGCGCGGTGCGCAGGATCGCGTCATGCAGGCGCCAGGTTTCGCCGCGGCGGTAAGCGGCGTACAGCTCGCAGCCGAACCAGTCAGGCATATGGGGCTTTTGCAGGAAGCCCAGGAGCGCCTGGCCTTGCAACTCGCCCACCGTGGCATTGAGCAAGCGCGAAATGGCAGGGTTGGCATAGCTGATCACCCCGTCTTCGCCCACCACCAGGATGCCCTCGGCGGCGTTGTCGAGCACCGAGGCATTAAAGGCCCGGGCCAGTTCCAGGTCATGACTCAAACGCTGCAAGGCCCGCCGGTTGCGCTGATGCTCCAGCAAGGCCTGGACCTTGGGCTTGAGGATATGCGGGTCGAAGGGCTTGAACAGGTAGTCGATGGCGCCGCTGGCATAGCCTTCCAGCACCGCAGCGGGCGATTGCTCATTGGCACTCAGGAAGATGATCGGGGTCATGCGGGTACGCTGGCTGCCGCGCATCAAGCGCGCCACTTCAAAGCCGTCCATGCCCGGCATCCGCACATCCAGCAGCACCAGGTCGACGTCACGTTCGAGCAACAGCCCCAGGGCTTCCTCGCCAGAGGCCGCCGTCACCACCTGCCAGTCGTCGCGCTGCAGGAGCGCACGCATGCTGATCAGGTTTTCCGGGTAGTCATCGACCACCAGGAGCACTGAACAGCCTTCGGCTGGGGTTGGAGCACCTTCCATGCGGACTCTCTTCCTTGAGGATTCATTCCGGTCATTTTTGTGACAAAACCGGACATTCTATGTGGAGTCACTCTAGCCCTGGATCCCATAAAGCAGAAGGCGCGACAGTGCCATCATTGCGCCAAAGACCACACAACCGACTAACGGTCAGCACCTACAGCCCACGGATTACGGGAAAGATGGCTTTTTGACAGGCTATTGGCGCCAATAAATCGCCATAAAGTCATTAACAAACAGTGACCAGCCGCTTATAAAGAACGCGGCAACCCTTGGGCCAAAGCCTTTTGACCCCCTCTTTACGTACAGCAAAGGCGCACTCAATGATTGATCTGTCCACCTGGAACCTGAGCATCCCTGTCGGCACCCCGCCCGCCACCATCGACACGCCCAAACTGCTCAGTGGTTTCAATGGCAAATACTTCCAGGCCGAAGGCAGCAGCGTGCAATTCTGGTCTCCCGTCACCGGCACCCGTACCGAAAACGCCATCTACCCGCGCAGCGAACTGCGGGAAACCTATGCCGACGGCCGACTGCGCAACTGGACCTACCCCGAAGCCGACAACTACCTGCGTGCCACCCTGGCCATCAACCAGGTGCCCTCCTCGGGCAAGATCGTGATCGGTCAGATTCACGCCTATGACAGCCAGAAACCGCTGCTCAAAGTCGAATACCAGTACAAGGAAAAAACCCGGACCGGCAACGTCGTCGCCAAGGTGCGCATGCGCCCCGATGACAGCAAGGGCCGGGTGATTATCGTGGCCGAGAATGTGCCCCTGGAGCGCAACTTCACCTACGTCATCCACCTGAACAAGGCCGGGCTGCTGAGCATCGAGGCCGCCAACGGGCAATGGAACGAACGCCTCGGCGCGGCCTGGGGCAAGAAGCCGCTGTACTTCAAGGCCGGTGTGTATGTGCAAGACAACAGGGGCGATAGCCAGGAAGGCGGCAAGGTGACGTTTGCCAAGCTGGATATCGATCACCACTGAATTGGCAGGCCTGGATCAACGGGTTAGTGAGTGTTGATACAGGCCTCGGACCACTATGGCTCAAAGCCACAGTCCTCCACCGAGGAAGCGCTGCACAGGTTTTCCTGCCAGTGAGTGCCCACTGCCTTGGGCAGTGCCGTAAAACGGCGCGACATACGCAAATAGTCGTTCATGTCTGTCCCTCCGTAATCGCAACTCACATAGTAGATAGTCTCCTTGGTCTCCGAGTCTTTTCCCGTTTTGATGGCTGCTCTCTCAAACTTCAACTTTTCTACCAGTGACGCCTCCGCTGTCGAGCCTTCCCCTTCCCAATTACCACCCACCGCCATGGCGCTGTAGCTGGAACCGTCCCCGGCATTCTTTTGAAGGGGCGGTTGCAGGAGCTGAGTGCAACACGGTTATTGAATTGACGCAGGAGCATCATATTGCATAGCCAAGGCTTTCTGCATCACTTCGCTCATGACTTCGATAGGACATTTGAAATCGAAGCGCTTAC
>NZ_MNPU01000008.1 GCF_001983165.1 Pseudomonas gessardii
GGCGGTCTCAAGGAGCAAGTGCAACACCTCATGTAAGGTGTTGCCATGTCTACCCAATACAACCACCTGAGTACCGAGGAGCGCGTCACCATTATGGTGATGCTCTTTCAACGACAGACGCTGCGAGCTATTGCCGCTTTGCTAGGCCGTCACCCCAGCACCATTAGTCGTGAGATCAAACGCAACCCCCAGCAGCCTCACTATGACGCCATCCAAGCTACCAGCAGGGCTCAACAGCTTCGACATGCGCCTCGCCGTCAGCGGCGTTTGTCTCCAGACTCAGAGCTATTTCAAGTGGTCGTCGAAATGCTCCGCATCGGCTGGTCACCGCAACAAATTGCCCGCAGACTACGCAGTATCTGGCCAGGCCAATCCGAGCGACATGTGAGCCACGAAACTATCTACCTCGCCATCTATGCCTATCCGCGCGGCGAGCTGAAACGCCAGTTGATCAGTTATCTACGTCAGGCTGACGGCAAACGTCCTAAGCGAACCCAAAGCAATGTGCGTCGAGAACGTTACCCTGCGCATCTGAGTATTCACCTACGCCCCCCTGAGGTTGCAGATCGTCTGGTCCCTGGGCATTGGGAGAGTGATCTGATCATGGGCGCCAATAATCGCTCAGCGGTTGCCACCATGGTCGAGCGTACGAGCCGTTATGTGATTCTCGCCAAGCTCGAAGCCCCCACCGCAGAGGCGGCGGCGGAAGCGATCGTGAGGGAAATGTCGCGGATGGCGCCATCGCTCCTAAAAACCATGACGCATGATCAAGGCAGCGAAATGGCCCGTCATGCCGAAATTACTGCGCGCACGGGGATGAAGATTTATTTCGCCGATCCACACTCGCCTTGGCAGCGTGGTAGCAATGAAAATACGAACGGTTTGTTGCGTCAGTACCTCCCCAAAGGCACAGATCTCTCTCTGGTGACGCAGGCACGGCTGGACGAAATCGCTGATCTGCTCAATACCCGACCCCGCCAGACACTGGGCTGGAAATTTCCGGTTGAGGTGCTAGTAGATCATCTTCAGCTTTCCGCGACCAACAAGCTTGAAACGATAAACTGACCGGTAAGGGCAAGCCCTCCAAGTTATCTGGTGGATGCGTCTAATGGGTGTTTCTATTGGGTCATTCCAAGCCGTCACATTGGCGATGGAGGGGGGGGTGTGTATAGCCATTGTTTAAGCGATGAGGGGGGGGTGTGTATAGCCGCTGCTGCAGCCACCGAAGGGCTTGATCACGGCTAAGCACTTGGTAGTGGAAATTGTGCTTAGTCAGGTAAGCTCGGTTCGGTCAGACGCCCATTGATAACGATGTTTTGGAAGCGGGATTGTTTCGCTTAGCAAGCTCAGAAAATTAACTGACTGTTGCACTTGCTCCTTGAGACCGCCAAGCGCTATAGCCTCTGGCAACGTTGCTCCCTTCTATCTGGCTGCGTCCGCCCAGTAGCTGAACCCAACCACCTTCACCGGCATCCGCTATGTGCGCGTCAGTACGCTGTTGCTGGACGTGTTGCAAACGACTGTTCAAGGCTTCGCGAAGGTAGCGACTGTCCGCCATCTGTGCCGCAGCAAGATCAGAGTGAATTTGCCCGGTAAGTTGGCTGAAGGCCTGTTGAGCCTCGGTATTCGAGCGGGATAGCAAAAGACTTTCGTAAACCGGGTTATTGGCTTTTAACGTGTCGGCTGCTGTTGCTACCGAGCGTTCGTTTGGGTTTTGTGTAACATCCGCAAAACGAGTGGTGTTTCGATCAATACTCAGTATCACCTGTTGGGGCTGGTAATTCAGGCTTGCCCCTAGAAAGAGATAATCAGGAGTCACCGAGGCAAACTTGCCACTGATACCGGCACTGGCACTCAGGATATTGAACTGTTGACCGAGCAAACTGCGGGTCTCGTCCGAGCTCAATGGGGCAGTAGCATTTTCCAGGGAGACCACCACATCGCCGCCAGCGATAACGGCCTGGCCTGTTGCTTGGATACGATCGCTACGCCCGTCAGGCGCCACCTCTACGGCATAAAGTGAACCAGGGTTAAACGTGATGTCACCGGCGTTTAACGTTCCAATAGAGTTACCTGGAGCGGCTTGCCCACCGTTATTGAACGTCAGTTGCTGGACAATGCCTCTGCCAGACAGGCGGGCTACTGCCCCTTGAGCAGTACTGCCCAGCGTGGCCTGACCAACCTGGGCCCCATCGTTAACTTGCAACAGGCCGCCGTTATTGACAGTAACACCCGCCACCACACCGTTGACTGTCAGCATGGCGTTGCGATCAACAATAGCTTGCGAGGCAATAGAACCGTTGACAGTTAGTTGCCCCTCATCGATGAAGGTTCTGCCGGTGTATGTATTGGCGGCGTTAAGCGTTACCTGGCCAGCGCCCAGCTTTATCAGATCGCCTGTGCCGCTGATCACCCCATCGACTTTGACATTGTTGCGTGCATCATCAACTTGAAGAGCCCCGCCTGCGCCATTCAAATGCACGGTTCCTGCCAGGCTGTTCATCTGGTTCCCGACAATCTTCAACAGGCCATCGTTCAACACCAGTCGCTTGGCGTCTGCCCCCAGGGCTTGATCCTCTTCCACGATCAGGGTTTTACCGTCCTGGATCACCGACTCGCTAAAACGCGAATGATCATCCATGCAATAACTACTGATGGCTTTGCTTAAACCTGCGTCTTTACTTGAGCAATCAAGCCGCGATTTTTTCTGCGCCAGGGTTAAGCCCTGCAAGGTTGGAATACCGTTCTCGTCAGCGACCTGTCCAAGGTATACATCGGTACGCTGATTGTTACGTGTGAGGAAAAACGTCTTGGCGTTGCCAGCGTAGGCCGCAGCATCCGCTCCCCAAATCAAGCGTAGCTTTTCCGTCTCCTTGCCCATTTCCATGGCTCGATACGTCTCCAGCTGTGGCCCAGCCCAATGCACCGTAACCGCAGCGGGCTCGTGGTCCGAAAGCGATTGAAGCTTGCCATCCGACTGAAACTGGGATTGTTGAGTCAGCACCCCGGTATTTTCTGCCGCTTCATCCACCACCATCCATTTGGCAAAAGGCCGCGAAGCAAAAACATGATCAATTTTGACCTTCCCCCAGCTTGGCCAGACACTTTGGCTTGCCACCTCATTCAGGCTGGGCCACGTGGTTCTTCCATCCCCTGCCTGCAGTGGCTCAAACAACTCTTTACTGTTTGCATTCTCCAACATCTGATTCTGTTGTTTCAGAATGTTCAGTGAAACCGGCAAATTGTTTTTCACGGGATACTTTTCGTCGGTAAACCAACTATCAAGTATTTTTTGGGTGCTGTCTCCGGCCTGGATATAGCGTTGAACCGCCTCGGCTGCTTCTGGGTCAAGGGGGTATTCCTTGAGTAAGTTCAGATAAAGTTCCGATCGATTCTTCGGGTTTGATGCAGTCAGTTTCTGGAGTAAATATTTTTGCTCTTCGACACTCAAAAGCCCGCGTTCAGAAACATCTCCAGCATTAAAGTCTCCCATGGTGATCATGGGCAACAACGCCTGCTTTACACGTTGGTTATATTTCTGGTTATCGGCCACCCGACGCGTGGACTCATCGTAATAGTTAGAGTGTTCATTATGAACAATAACGCTTGGAAACCCGTTGCCCGGACGGAGCACCACGTCTCCATCCGGCAGGACTTCGGTGGCGTTGGCCCGAACGGTTGTGGCTACACCTTCGGCGTTGGCCGTCCCCAGAAAAGCAGGCGCAAAATAGCTGTTATTGTTTTTATTGGCGATCTCCAACTGCTTTTTCATGCTTTCTATAAAAAGCGCTTTTTGCGGGCGGTTGTTGTCCAGCTCAGGAAACACCGCCACATCAGGCTTGACTGTATTGATCAGGTTTTTCATCGGGTCAGAGAACCCGGTCAGCTTACCCTGCGCATCTTTGCTCCAAATACTTGAATTCGTCTGCTTGTTCCAGATGTTGAACACCATGAACTTCAGCGCATAATCTTCTTTCTGAAGAGGTTGCTCATCGGCATGTGCAATGCTCGAAAAAAATGATGCGACGGCCAAGCCTCGAAGCAGATGCTTCTTGGTTTGCAAATGCCATTCAGGCAGGAGGATCAAACGTGAGGGGGATAAAAAATTATTTAATCTGTGAGTGTAATTGTTCTCAGGCCCTAAAGAGCGATACCTATCATCGTACGATGGTTTTTTAGATGATCTGCCCACGCTGGAATTACCTGGTTTCCTTTGGCTCATGCCTACTCCTTATTCGCATCGAACCAGCTGCTTTCCATACGGGACACTCAGGAGGCTGTGCAGATGGCTGAAAATTTAATGGGTGTGTGGGTGGGTTTATATTCAGAAATCAATATGGAAAAACGTTATCCAGATTAAAGATCTGGTGCACTGTACGCTCTAAAAACGACAGTAATATTTCAATCGTGAACAGCGAGTGGACCATAGGGCTCCACCTGCTTCGGCGAGTTACTCGAATATCAAAAAAATTGCAAGGTTATTACAATTTTGCAATCTGTGAGTTTGGTCGTGTTTTTTTAATACAGTGCCCTTGGCCTATGCGCTGGCTTTTATAACGTTAAAAACCAAGGGGCAAAATAATGAAGAAGGTGTATGTCTTTGTATCATTTGGATTTTTGCTCGGTTTTGCGGGCTCGGGAAGTGCAGAAGAGAACTCAGAAAAAACTGAAGGGTTTCTAGAACAAAGCACGCTCGATTTGCTCTTGAGAAATATGTATTTCAATCGTGATGTCAAAAATGGTGGTCTTGATCCCAGGGGCTGGGGGCAATCATTTCGCCTGGACTACACATCGGGATTTACTCAGGGCTTGGTGGGTTTAGGTATTGAGGCTTCTGCTTACTCCGTATTGAAGCTCGATGGTAAGCGACCCATAAACCACACATGGCAAAAAACCGATGTGGGCTTTTAGCGCGAGATAGTTGGGGAACAGTTCCACGGCAGCAAGGCTTCGAAGTCTTCTACCGAAGTAGCTTGCGGCAGGCGCTCAAGTACGTGGCGCAGCCACGTATAGGGCTCCTGGCCGTTGGCTTTGGCAGTTTCGACCAGGCTATAGATCTGCGCACTGGCAGTGGCGCCCTTGGGCGTGTCGCTGAACATCCAATTTTTGCGACCTATCACAAAGGGCTTTACCGCTCGTTCTGCCCTGTTGTTATCGATGGGCAGGAAGCCGGCCTCGATGTAACGCTCAAGCTTGCTCCAGTTGCTGGCCAGATAACCGACGGCCTTGCCCAAGGCACTTTGCGTCGTCACCTGGGGATGGGTTTTCTCCAGCCAGCTTTTTAGTTCTGCGAGTACCGGCCGGCTTTTTTCCTGTCGACCGAAAAAACGCTGATCATCAGTGACCTCTTTGAGTTCACGCTCGATGCCATACAGTTTGTTGATCAGGTTCAGCGCGATGTCGGCTCGCCCGGTCTTACCCTTGGGCTGCACTTTTTGCGCATCGACGAACTTACGTCGCGCATGTGCCCAGCAGCCCAAACGCTCGACACCTGGCTGCGCGCCCAAGGCGTTATAGCCGGCGTAATCGTCGGTCATCAGGTAGCCGCGATAATCGGCAAGCAGGCGCAACGGCACCTCCTGCGCTCGGCTGGTGGTGTAGTCAAACAGGACAACTGGGCGCGCAGGCGGGCCGCTGGCTTGGACCCACATCCAGGACTGACTGGTCGGGTCTCGATCCGGCTCCTTCAGCACTTGTACCCGCGTTTCGTCGCAGTGGATCACCGGACTTTCCAGTAATCGGTCGCGCATCAAATTCAGCAACGGTTGCAAGTGTTCGCCGCACTGGATCACCCAGCGCGCCAAGGTTTGGCGGGGGATATCGACGCCGTGTCGGCCAAGTACTTTTTCGAACCGATACAGTGGCAAACCGTCGACGTATTTGGTGGTCAGCAACATCGCCAAAACGCTGGGGCTGGCCATGCTCTTTTCGATCAACTGAGCCGGTTTGTCGGCGGTGACCGGTGCCGTTTCACAACCACGGCACGCGTAGACCTTGCGGATGTGTTTGATCACGCGGATCTGCATCGGCACGATTTCCAGCTGTTCACTGGTTTCTTCGCCGATGCTGTGTTTGCGGCAGCCACACGCGCAGGTCAATTCGTGCTCGGGCAGTTCGTGGATGACTTCGATGCGCGGTAGATCGGCTGACAGCGGTTTGCGTTTGCCTCGGCGTTGGGTCGGTGCAACGACTTCTTCGTCTTCGGCAATGCCTTCTTCCAGCACTGCAACGCTTTCGGCTTCGTTGAACAGCGCCAATTGCGGTGTGTCAGCTTCAACCGTTTGCTCGGATTTGCGGCCAAATAAACGGTCACGCAGCAACTTGATCTGCTCTTTCAGATCAACAATCTGGCCCTTGTCCAACTGACGCTCACTGAGCATCTGCACAAGCATTTGCTTGAGCAGAACCGGATCATCAGGGAGTATTTCGGGCATCAAATTCATGCCCGGATTATATCCGATCAGGCGACGAATCGAGGGGTTAAAACTTGATGTGGGCGGTTGCGCCAGAGGTCAAAACCATCCAGCAACCAGTTCAACTCTTGCACGCTCAGCACGATAGCTTCATCGCTAAGTTCAGGCGATGTTTTGAAACGCTCGGACTCCAGGCGCTTGAGCCAAAGACAAAAGCCGTTGCGCTCCCAATAAAGGATTTTCACTCGATTACGGTGGCGATTCAGAAAAACGAACAGCACGGGATCGAATACCGCGACCTTGATATCCAATTCGACGAGGGCGGACAGGCCGTCGATGGATTTTCGGAAGTCCACGGGTTTGGGGTACAGATAAACTTTTTCCACTTTTGCGTCGGGTCGCATCATGACGTGCTGGCTCCGTAAGGAAATCGGGAGCACAGCATCAGGCTTCAACTGGCGGTTTTGAATGTGGGCACGGTGGATCGCTTACGCTCGATGGTGGGCCGAGGGGCTCGGGGCTGTTTCCTCTGGATGGAGAGAAACCCAGGGATGAATCCAGTTCTGCAGGCGCGGCAGTAAAAGTGCGTGTGTCTAAAACAGTCCTCAAATATGGCGACCTTCGCCCTGATGCTCCCATATTTGCCATGCCCGACTCCAGGCTGGTTCCTATAACCACCAGGGGCTGGCATATAGCCAGTGATGAGATAGACAATGTTTCATTGGATGCCGGGTATTTCACGTCAAGCAAGGGCTATGTCAGCACTCGCCATGATGGCGGGTTCAGCGCTGGTTATGCTGGGGTTGAAGGTGGAAATGTCAGTTATGTAGGGTTGAAGTACCGCTATGATAAAAATACCAAGCTTATGGTGTATGCCTCCCGTGTGGAAGATATATGGCGACAGTATTACGCAAACGCCAATCATAACGTTCAAATAAACTCGAAAGAGCAATTGAATTTTGATTTTAATATCTATAGGACATTGAACGAAGGTGCGTCGCTTGCGGGACCTATAAATGTTACGGCTTGGTCGCTGGCCTCTACCTATACATATGACACCCATAAAATCACCTTGGCTTATCAGAAGATCAGTGGCGATCAGCCATTTGATTATCTTAAAACCTCGGACGGTGGCTATACCAACGGGATATATTTGGCGAACTCATCCCAGTACGGTGATTTCAACTCGCCAAATGAGCAATCTTGGGGGCTTACCTATAATTACGATATGAGAGGGCTTGGTATCCCGGGGCTTTCTGTCGGCGCGCGTTATGTTTATGGCTACGACATTGACGGCAAACACTTGGATGCCAATGGCCGTTATGGGTATCTGGCCAATGCCTCCACTCAGAGCGAGAAGGATTTTCGGGCTAAATATGTAGTTCAGGCGGGCCAGTTCAAGGACCTTTCAATGCAGGTCCGTTATGCGATGCATCGCTTCAGTGGCGATGGTGCACCTAACCTCAATGAGGTCAGGGTTATTACAGAGTATCCCATCAATATATTTTGATGGGGCATTGCGCCACGCTGCTCTTCCTGTCTTCGCCGCAGCTTTTGTCAAACGTCGATTAAACAACGTTAGGCCTGGGCCTGTCATGGTTAGTCAGTGAGCGGCAGGCGTTTTATGGCCTGCCGCGCCGTGGCGTCAAACGGGCAGCCGGCACTGCAGGCTCAAGCCCATGTTGGTGAGCGCGCTGGACAGCTTTTCCAGGGTGGCGAAGTGCACGTTATGCACGGCAGTCCAGGCCGGCCGCTCGATATAAAAGCTGCCATCGGCCAGCCGGTTGATGGGAGTGCAGAGGATCCCCATGGCCCGGCTGTGATGCAGCAGGGTGTAGCGGCCCTGGCTTTCATCGATCAGGTACATGCCCTTGCGAAACAGCAGTCGCCGGTTTTGCTCCAGCGTCCTGTGCAGCAGCGGGGCCTCCACTTGCACCCGCAGGTCAGCATGCAAGGTGTCGAAGCTGTCGCCCACGTCTGCATGGGCCGGTGCGCTGTCGCGATCAATGTCGATGCCGGGGTCGATGCGTATATCGTTGCCTTGCCCGGCAAGCACTTCCTCGACGCGCAGCCCGATACCGCCTTCCAGTTCACTGATGCCGGCAAAACCATTGAAGGTATTGATGTTTCTCGCGCCAGTCAGCAGCAACCATTTGCCGCCGCCATTCAAGGCCTGGTCGGCCTGGATAACGGTATGGGCGAGGTAGTTGTTTATCGCCTGCTCTGCAAGGTCGGGGGTGGGGGTGGGGGACTTGTAATGGGCGGCGCAGTCGATGGCCTGCACGCGTATGCCGTTGGCCCTGGCGGTCTTGACCAGTTCCAGTTCGTTGTACTGGCCGGCCGGGTCGGTGCCCAGCCGGCCCAGGTAGCTTTCCAGGTCTTCGGACATCTCACCGGTGCGCCAATAGAGGTTCAAGTCATCCTGGGCAAAGTCGTTGAGCAGGCGGCTCGAATACAGGGTTTTCACGCCCTTGCGTGCGAAGTGGGGCATGTTTTCGAGCACCAGGCGGGTGCTGGTGACGCGGTCCAGGGTTTCCCCGATGACGTATCCCGGTATGTCGTCGGGCAGGCGTTCGAGCACTTTATCAAAGGGCGTAGCGGGCTCGAAGGCGGGGATGTCCGGGCGCGCCGGAAGCCGGGTCCAGGGCAGTTCGTTGAAGAAGTCTTTTGCCGATTGCAGCAGTTTTTCGTGGCTGACGCCAAAGTAGAAAGTGAAGCGGTCAATGCGCCCGAAGCGGCTGTGAACGTGGGTTTCAGGCAGGCCCATTGCCCACCGTTTTATTTCCGGGCGGGTCGAGGGTGGGGTATCGAACGGCGTGGTGACCCTGCGCAGTGGGTTGGACGCTGGAGTCATCGGTTCCGCGCTATGGGAGGGCACGGTTCTGCGTGACGCCTTGCTGGAATTGCCGCCACCGCCCTTCAGGCCTTTGCTGGCAGACACCCGTTCCCATTCGCCGAGTTCGTTCAGGCACACCGGCAGCGAGCCGGAAAAACCATGGGGGTGGTTGGGGTCGACGATCGCCCAGTAACCACGGCCGTTGGGATCGGCTTCGTAGCGCACGTAATACGCCTCATCGTTGAGCAGGATAGCGTGCTGCGGCAGACCGCCGGAGGTTCTGAGGGTATAGACCTGGTGATACTTACCGGGCGCGGTGTTGAGGGTTTCGCCTTCCAGGATCAGGTTGGTCTGGTAGGTGGCGGGTACGCTGGGTTCTGGCCGCGCGGGTGTCACGGTGGGCCGAGTGGGTTCAATCACCAGGGTATGGGGTGTTTCGGCGATTTCCGGTACGACGCCATCGGCTTTGAGCAACGCCAGGTTGAACAGGGTGTCGATGGCGCTGAGTATCGCGCCCAGCGCCCCGGCACGGCGTTCGGCCGGGGTTTTGCCATTGAGCGCCTGGTCGATATTCAGGCCCAGATTGGCCACGCTGGCGCCCACCACTACCAGGGCTACCGGCCAGCCCGCCACGGCCATGGGGCCAAAGGTTCGGCCAAAGGCATTCAGGTAGCCGATCCACAGTTTCTTGCGCAGGTCGCCATTGCTGTGCAGGGAGAAGTCCGCATCGTTGCGCATGCGCGTCTGGCTCGATTGCGCCAGCCAGGTGAACGCATCACCTTCAATCGTCTGGTCGGCCTGATTGATCAAGTGGTGATCCCAGGTGCCCCAGTCGATAAACAACTGGTCGAGCTGGTGGGACAGGCCCTTGTCCACCCAGTCTGGCGGCAGGGTGCCAGCCAGGGCCTGGACGGTGCGATAGATCAGCACGGGGGTCAGTAGCATCTGCTTCCAGGTCACGGCGTCGGTGTCGTCCTGCTGGACCTGGGCCGACAGTGGGAAGTGAGTCATGAAGCGTGCGCGGTTGCCCGGCTGGTTGGTCTGGTTCAGCAGCCAGAAATGCAGGTCGGCGGGTGTCTCGAAGCAGTGGAAAGCCTGGGCCTCGCCCGGCACATAGAGGATTTGCCGGCCATCGCCGTCGACAATGCGCAGGAGATCCGTGGCGATATGCCCGCCGATATCCAGCGCCGCCACGCGCAGCCCGTGGGCAGCGGGGGCCGTGGCCTGCAAGTCGGTTAGGGTTGGCGGCCAGGGCAGGTTGCTGGCGAGGGCCTGGATCACCGTCTGCAACTGTGCCGCGCTGAGGTGTCCGGCCTGCCGCGCTTGCAGGGCCTGGGCCAGGCAGTTGACCTTGGCCAGGGTGCGGAAGTCGTCGAAGTGGGCGCTCCAGAATGTGTCCAGGCGGCGGGTGTAGCGATCGCTGAAATTGATTGCCCAAAAATCCTTGAGCACCGCACTGGCGGACAGCCGCACTTCGTTGTGCTGGTCGAATAACCGCGCCTGGGGCCCCTCGCGGTAGAAGCCGCCATCGCCGTCGAGCAGGTCGGCATTATCCTGGTCATGCACCTCGAAGCGGTGAATCACCAACTGCGTCAGGGTCATCGATTGCTGGGGTTTTTCAGTGTGGCTCCAGCCGGTAAAGGTCGCGGGGTCGCTGACGCTGCCGTTGAAGCGATGCCAGTACACATGGTCGGGATCCAGGTCCGCCAGGCCATGCCTGGCGAGAATCTCACGGGCGGCCTCGATGGCCATCGTCTGCATGTTCGGGCAGGCATCCAGCACCAAGGGGGCCAGGGCCTGGAGTTGTTGCTGGGCGGCGGGGGAGGTGTCGGCAAGTGGCATGTTGCTCTCCTTGAGGGGGGAGAGGCGAGCATGCCAAGCGCTTCAGCGTGGGGGTGGGTAGATAATTAACGCCGGGCGATATCGGAGAAGTAGAACTTATCCAGGGTATGGCGCGACTCGGTGTACTCGAACTGCCGCCCGTCCTGCAAAAACGTCTGGTTGCTCACCACGATCACATGGCTCTGGCCGTCGAGGTCCAGGTGCGTCTGGTCGTCCTTGCTGCGGGGCAGGGCTTCGATGGTGCGCTGGGCGTAGCTGATTTGCAGCTGCAATGTCTGCTCGATAAACGCGTAGATCGATTGCTCGGCAATCGCCTGGTCCAGGCCCGGGATCAGGTCGGCGACGAAGTGGTTGATATCGAGGATCACCCGTTTGCCACCAATGCGCCGCACCCGTTTGATACGGGTAATCAGGGTGCCGGGCTCGGCCTCGATATGTTGCAGCAACGAGCCTTCCAGCGGCAGTTGGGTGAATTCGACCACTTCGGTGCGGACGTCATCGCCCAGGTCGGCGTGGGTTTCATGGAAGCTGACGATGCCGCCCAGTTGAAATTCGATCGGGTTGGGCGACAGCACGAAGGTGCCCTTGCCATGGATCTTTTGCGCGAACCCACGCTCCTGCAATTGCTCGATGGCCCGGCGTACGGTGCCGCGGCTGGCCTGGTAGGTGTCCATCAATTCGGTTTCGGAAGGCAGGCGCGTGCCGCGTTGCAGGCGTTCGGTGGTGATGCTGGCAAGCAGATCGGTGTAGATCTGGTTGTATTTACTCATGGAGAAGGCTCTGTGCCGCGTTTGCGTTCAAGGCAGGAACCTTAGTGGCAGCGGCGGGCTTTGTCCATTGGCCTTGGAAAGCGCTGGGCGACTATTTTTGCAACTCGTACAGACGAGTTATTGCTTTAACTCGTCTGTACGAGTAATTTTGCCCTCGGCATGCTGCCAATAACAAGAATCTAAAGTGGAAGACCAAGCATGAGCCACGATTACCCCAACATCGCCCGCGAGATTCTCCAAAGCCTCGGCGGCAGCGACAACCTTGAACAAGCGGCCCACTGCGTGACCCGTCTGCGCCTGGCCCTCAAGGACCCGAGCCTGGTCAACAGTGCGGTGCTCAACCAGGTCGATCTGGTCAAGGGCTCGTTCTTTACCGGCGGTCTGTTCCAGATCGTCATCGGCCCCGGCGAGGTAGAAAAGGTCTACGCCGCCCTGCGCCAACAGACCGGCCTTGCTGCCTCGACCATTGCCGACGTGAAGAAAGCCGGTGGCGACAAGACCAACCCCATGCAACGCCTGGTCCGCGTGTTTTCCGACGTGTTCATGCCGATCCTGCCGGCGCTGATCATTGCCGGCCTGCTGATGGGCATCAACAACCTGATGGGCGCCAAGGGCATGTTCATCGAGGGTCAGACGCTGCTGGAGGCCTATCCGAAGCTGGATGGCCTGTGGAGCCTGATCAACCTGATGGCCAACACCTCGTTTGTGTTCCTGCCGGCGCTGGTGGGCTGGTCGGCGGCCAAGCGCTTTGGCGGCAGTGAAATCCTCGGCATTGTGCTCGGCCTGATGCTGGTGCACCCGGACCTGCTCAATGCCTGGAACTACGGCAAGGCGGTGGCCGGGCTCGACGGCCAGAGCCTGCCGTACTTCGATATTCTGGGCTGGTTCCAGATCGAGAAGGTCGGCTATCAAGGCCAGATCCTGCCGATCCTGATGGCCGCCTACGTCATGAGCGTGATTGAAAAATGGCTGCGGGCGCGGGTGCCGAACGCCATCCAATTGCTGGTCGTGCCGATCACCACCATTGTCGTCACCGGCGTGCTGGCCCTGGCGATCATCGGCCCGGTGACCCGGCACCTCGGCATCCTGATCACCGAAGGCGTGGTCACCCTGTTTGACCTGGCGCCAATGGTGGGCGGGGCGATTTTCGGCCTGCTGTATGCGCCGCTGGTGATCACCGGCATGCACCACATGTTCCTGGCCGTGGACCTGCAACTGATCTCGACCCAGGGCGGCACGTTTATCTGGCCGATGATTGTCATGTCCAACCTGGCCCAGGGCAGCGCGGCCCTCGGCGTGTTCTACATGAGCCGCAATGCGCGAGACAAAAGCATGGCGTCGACTTCGGCGATTTCTGCCTACTTCGGCATCACGGAGCCGGCCATGTTTGGCGTCAATCTGCGCTTCAAGTTTCCGTTCTATGCCGCCTTGCTCGGCTCGGCCCTGGGCAGCATTTTCCTCTCGCTGAACAAGGTCCAGGCCTCGGCCATCGGGGTTGGCGGCTT
The DNA here is from genome assembly GCF_001983165.1 of Pseudomonas gessardii. Classification (GTDB taxonomy): domain Bacteria; phylum Pseudomonadota; class Gammaproteobacteria; order Pseudomonadales; family Pseudomonadaceae; genus Aquipseudomonas; species Aquipseudomonas gessardii. Next base: position 13,367 of record NZ_MNPU01000008.1, read on the forward strand.
GCCTGGTTTTATCTCGATCATCCCGCAGTACATCCCAAGCTTTGTGATCGGCATGGCCGTCGCGATTGTGGTGCCGTTTGTGCTGACCTGTGGGTTGAGCATGAAAATTGTGCGGCCGGGTTATCGCGTCGCCTGATAGATCGCTATCGCAGGCAAGCCAGCTCCCACAGAGGAATGCATTTCAACTGTGGGAGCCGGGCTTGCCCGCGATGAGGCCCGCAAGGCCGCTACAACACTCAATTGAAGGAACCCACCATGCAAGACTGGCAACACTCGGTGATCTACCAGATCTACCCCAAAAGCTTCCACAGCCATGCGGGTAACGCCACCGGTGACCTGCTGGGCATCGTGGACAAACTCGACTACCTCCAGTGGCTGGGCGTCGATTGCCTGTGGATCACTCCGTTCCTGCGCTCGCCCCAGCGCGACAATGGCTATGACATCAGCGACTACTACGCCATCGACCCTAGCTACGGGACCATGGCCGACTGCGACCTGCTGATCAGCGAAGCGGCCAAGCGCGGCATCAAGCTGATGCTCGATATCGTGGTCAACCACACCTCCATCGAACACCCCTGGTTCCAGCAGGCGCGCAGCAGCCTCGACAACCCGTACCGCGACTTCTATATCTGGCGCGACCAGCCGAATAACTGGCAATCCAAGTTCGGCGGTTCGGCCTGGGAATACGAGGCGCAGACCGGCCAGTACTTCCTGCACCTGTTCGACCACACCCAGGCCGACCTCAATTGGGACAACCCCAGGGTGCGCGCCGAGGTCTACACACTCATGCGTTTTTGGCGTGACAAGGGCGTGGGGGGCTTTCGCCTGGACGTGATCAACCTGATCTCCAAGCCGGCGGATTTCCCTGAAGACGACAGCGATGGCCGGCGCTTCTACACCGATGGCCCGAACGTGCACGAGTACCTGCAGGAAATGCACCGCGAAGTATTCGAGGGCCACGCGCTGATCAACGTCGGCGAGATGTCCTCCACCAGCCTGGAGCATTGCATTCGCTACTCGCGGCCAGAGTCGAAAGAGCTGTCGATGACCTTCAATTTTCATCACCTGAAAGTCGATTACCCCAACCTGCAAAAGTGGGTGCGGGCCGACTTCGATTTCCTGCAACTCAAGCAGATTCTGTCCGACTGGCAACTGGGCATGCAGGCCGGTGGCGGCTGGAACGCGCTGTTCTGGTGCAACCACGACCAGCCACGGGTGGTCTCGCGGTTTGGCGATGACGGCGAGTACCGCGTGGTCTCGGCCAAGATGCTCGCCACGGCCTTGCACTTGCTCCAGGGCACGCCGTTTGTGTACCAGGGCGAAGAGCTGGGCATGACCAACCCAGGCTTCGACACCATCTCGCAGTACCGCGATGTGGAGACCCTGAATATCTACCGCCTCAAGCGCGATGCCGGTGAATCCGAGGCCTCAAGCATGGCCGCGATCATGCAGAAATCCCGCGACAACGGCCGCACGCCGATGCAGTGGAACAGCCAGGCCCATGCCGGTTTCAGCCGCGCAGAACCGTGGATCGGCATCCCGGCCAATGCGGCGCAGATCAATGTCCAGAGCCAGCTGGATGACCCGGATTCGGTGCTGCATCACTACCGTGCGCTGATCGCCTTGCGGCGCGTTGAGCCGCTGATTCAAGAAGGTGTCTACCGCCAACTGCTGCAAGACCACGACAAGGTCTGGGCGTACCTGCGTGAAGGCCATGGCGAGCGCCTGTTGGTGCTGAACAACTTCTACGGCCAGCCCTGCGAAATCCAGCTGCCTCACAACGTGATTAGCTCGGCGAGCGCGCAACGCCTGCTGATCAGCAACTACCCCGACTGCCCGGTGCGCACCGACACGGTCATCTTGCGTCCTTACGAGTCTTTTGTGCTGCACCTGACCGACTGAAACACCCCCCTGTTCAGGCGCCGGCTTACCGGCTCCGACAGGGAAAAAATAAGAAAAAATAATGGAGCGCTTCATGAAAACAACAATAAAGCTGGGCCTCGTCGCATCCTGCCTGACCCTGCCCCTGGCGGCCCATGCCCTGGAATTTGCCGGCTACCTGCGCAGCGGCGCCGGCACCTCGACCGGCAGCGGCCCGCAGCAATGTTTCCAACTGCCGGGCGCGCCATCCAAATACCGCCTGGGCAACGAATGCGAACAATATGCCGAGCTGGAATTGCGCCAGGACCTGTTCACCCTCGACGACGGCTCGGTGCTGAGCGTGGATGCCATGGCCTCGCTGTACAACAAGTATGACCGCGAGCTGAAGTTCCAGGGCGAGGACAACGGTTCGGCGCGCATGCCGCAGATGTATGCGCAGTGGTCGAACATGCCCAGCCTCAACGGCGGCTCGTTGTGGGCCGGTCGGCGCTACTACAAACGTAATGACATCCATATTTCCGACTTCTACTACTGGAACCAGAGCGCCACCGGCGGCGGTATCGAGGACGTGCTGATCGGCGATCTGAAATACAGCTACGCCCTGTCGCGCAAGGACAACCTGTACCAGAAGGAATATGCCACCCGTCACGACTTCAACGTCGCTGGCTTCAAGACCAACCCCGGCGGCGAGCTGGAGCTGGGCCTGAGCTACATTGAACCGGCGGGCGGGCGCGACACCCACAGTGGCTGGGCCCTGACCGCCCAGCATGTGCAAAAGCCGTTTCTGGGGGGCAGGAACAAGTTCGCCCTGCAGTACGGCGAAGGACCGGGCACCGGCCTGGGTTACACCGGCAATACCGCCCTGGAGCGCAGCAGCAAAAGCTACCGCGCGGTGGAGTTTTTCGACTGGCAGGTGACCCCGCGTTTTGGCGGCCAGGTCGAGGCGGTGTACCAGAAAGACGTGCGCCCCGGCAGCCAGGACCAGACCTGGATGTCCCTCGGTGTACGCCCGGCCTATGCCATCAGCGAGCAGTTCAAGCTGGTCGCCGAACTGGGCCATGATCAGGTCGACGCCAGCGGTGGCACGCGCAAACTCAGCAAATTCACCTTCGCCCCGACCTGGTCGCCCAAGGGCCCGGATTTCTGGGCGCGGCCGGAGGTGCGTTTGTACTACACCTATGCCACCTGGAACGAAGCGGCCAAGCGCGCGGCCAATGAACTGGCGGCGGGCTCGGCGTTGTCCGACAGCGGCTCCTACGGCACCGCGCGGCACGGCTCCAATTTCGGTGTGCAGGTCGAATACTGGTGGAAATAGGCCCTTGGCTATAGGTGAGCTAAATGTGGGAGCGGGCTTGCTCGCGATAGCGGTGTATCAGCCACCGAATGCATCAGCTGGCATGCCGCCATCGCGAGCAAGCCCGCTCCCACATTTGGAACTAAGTCAGCCCCATGTTTTTTACAGAACCCAACAGCAGGTGATGTCATGACCACAACTCAACCCCTGGAACTGCTGGCGCCCCTGGCGGGTGTGCTGTTGCCCCTGGACCAGGTGCCGGATCCGGTGTTCTCCAGCCGCCTGATTGGCGACGGCGTGTGTATCGATCCCACTTCGCAGACTCTCTGCGCGCCGCTGGCCGGGGTGATCAGCACTATCCAGGACAGTGGGCATGCGGTCAGCGTCACCGACGACCATGGCGTGCAGGTACTGATGCATATCGGCCTGGATACCGTGAACCTGGCGGGCAAGGGCTTCACCCGGCTGGTCGAGGAAGGCCAGCGGGTCGAGGCGGGGCAGCCGTTGATCGAATTTGATGCCGACTTTATCGCGCTCAATGCCCGCAGCCTGCTGACCCTGATGCTGGTGGTCAGCGGCGAGCCATTTGTGCTGCTGGCGACGGACGCCGGCCTGGTGGAAACCGGGCAACCGTTGCTGCGTGTGGCACCGCTAGTCCGCGCCGCCAATGACGAGGAGGAGGGCGATGCCCTGTTCTCCAAGCCCCTGACGCTGCCCAATGCCAACGGTTTGCATGCGCGCCCGGCGGCGGTGCTGGCCCAGGCGGCCAAGGGGTTTAAGGCGAGCATCTGCCTGCACAAGCAAACCCAGAGCGCCAACGCCAAGTCCCTGGTGGCGATCATGGGCTTGCAAACGGTGCGAGGCGATACCTTGCAAGTCAGTGCGGCGGGGCCGGATGCGGCGGCGGCGATCCAGGCGTTGGTCGCGTTGTTGGTGGCGGGCTGTGGCGAAACCGTTGTGGGGATGGCCGAGGGGGTTGCAGCGGTCGCGCCGCTGTCGTCGGCGACGGTATTGCGTGGCGTATGTGCATCGCCCGGTTCGGCATTTGGCCAGGTGGTGCAGGTGGCGGAGCCCGCGTTGGCTATTCCTGAAACCGGCGGCGCAGAGGCGCTCGAGCGTGCCGCCCTGGACCGCGGCCTGCTGGCGGCCACCCAGGCGCTGCAAACCCTGCAAGCCAAAGCGCAGGGCAGTGCCCAGGCCGAGATCTTCCGCGCCCATCAGGAGTTGCTCGACGACCCGACCCTGCTGGAGCACGCCCATGACCTGCTCGCCACAGGCAAGAGTGCCGCCTTTGCCTGGAACCGCGCCACACTGGCCACTGCCGCAATGCTCCAGGGCCTGGGCAATGCCTTGCTCGCCGAGCGTGCGGCGGACCTGGCCGATGTCGGCCAGCGCGTACTCAAACTGATCCTGGGGATCCCGGAGCACGCTTGGGACCTGCCCGAACGCGCGATCCTGATTGCCGAACAATTGACCCCTTCGCAAACCGCCAGCCTGGATACCCAAAAGGTGCTGGGGTTTGTCACCGTCGGCGGCGGTGCCACCAGCCATGTGGCGATCCTCGCCCGTGCCCTGGGCCTGCCGGCCCTGTGTGGGGCGCCGGCGCAGGTGCTGGCGCTGGTCAACGGCAAGCAGGTGCTGCTCGATGCCGACAAAGGCGAGCTGCACCTGGCGCCGAACCTGGCCGCGATCGAACAGTTGGAGGCGGCGCGTCAACAGCAGATGCTGCGACGTCAGCGTGAAGTGGCCCAGGCTGCCTTGCCAGCGGTCACCCGTGACGGTCATCACGTTGAAGTCACCGCCAACGTCGCCTCATTGCAGGAGGTCGAGCAATCCCTAAGCCTTGGCGGCGAAGGCGTTGGCCTGCTGCGTTCAGAGTTCCTTTATCTGGACCGCAACCGCGCGCCCAGCCCCGAGGAGCAGGCCGGCACTTACAGTGCCATTGCCCGTGCCCTGGGCCCTGAGCGCAATCTGGTGGTGCGCACCCTCGACGTCGGTGGCGACAAACCCCTGGCCTATGTGCCGATGGCGGCCGAGACCAACCCGTTCCTCGGCCTGCGTGGGATTCGCCTGTGCCTGGAGCGTCCTGAACTGTTGCGCGAGCAGTTGCGCGCAATCCTTGCCAGCGCGGGCTTGGCGCGGCTGCATATCATGTTGCCGATGGTCAGCCTGTTGTCGGAGCTGCGCCAGGCGCGCCAGATCCTGGAAGAGGAAGCGACGGCCCTGGGGCTTGCCAGGCTGCCGAAGCTGGGGATCATGATCGAGGTGCCGTCGGCGGCCTTGATGGCGGATGTGTTTGCGCCCCATGTGGATTTTTTCTCGATCGGCACCAATGACCTGACCCAATACACCCTGGCCATGGACCGTGACCATCCGCGCCTGGCCAGCCAGGCCGACAGCTTTCACCCGGCGGTGTTGCGCCTGATCGCCACCACGGTCAAGGCCGCCCATGCCCATGGCAAGTGGGTGGGGGTGTGTGGCGCGCTGGCGTCCGAAACGCTGGCGGTGCCGATGCTGATCGGGCTGGGGGTGGATGAGCTGTCCGTCAGCGTGCCGTTGATCCCGAGCATCAAGGCCACGGTGCGTGACCTGAACCTGGCGGATTGCCAACTGATCGCTCGCCAGGTGTTGAACCTGGAAGAGGCCGCCCAGGTGCGCGAAGCCTTGAACCAATACCACGCGGCGACTGTGGAAACCTCATGGGTTGTGGAGAACTGAATATGTTGGAGAAATTGCAGCGGGCATTCTGGAAAGCCCTGACCCCGGACCTGGTGGCGGAAACGGCGATTGTCGAGCCGCCGGCTGACGCGATGCTGGCGCCGGCGGTGCTGAGTGCGTTGGGTGGGGCGAGTAATCTCAAGTCACAGCAGCGGGTGGCCTTGACCCGCATCCGCGTGCAACTACAGGACCCGACACGGGTGGATGAGGTGGCGTTGAAGGCGGCGGGGATTGCGGCGGTGATGGTGCTGGCGGGCGGGACCGTGCACCTGCTGACCGGCCTCTGATCGTTCCCACGCTCTGCGTGGGAACGCCGCCGTGGACGCTCTGCGTCCGCTCTGGTGACGCGGAGCGTCACTGGATGCATTCCCACGCGGAGCGTGGGAACGATCATCATCACAACTGCGGGGTGTCTTGATCGTACCCACGCTCTGCGTGGGAACGCCGCCGTGGACGCTCTGCGTCCGCTCCGGTGACGCGGAGCGTCACTGGATGCATTCCCACGCGGAGCGTGGGAGCGATCATCACAACTGCGGGGCTTCCGGCGGCTTGGTCTTGTCCACCCCCGGCACATGCAGGTTGCCTTCCACCACCTGGTTGCCTTCCAACTGCGGCTGGGTTACCCAGGTCAGGATGTCGTAGTAACGGCGGATGTTGGCCACGAAGTGCACCGGCTCGCCGCCCCGGGCGTAACCGTAGCGGGTCTTGCTGTACCACTGCTTCTGCGACAGGCGCGGCAGTATTTTCTTCACATCCAGCCATTTGTTTGGGTTCAGGCCTTCCTTTTGCGCCAGCTTGCGTGCGTCATCCAAGTGGCCCCCGCCGACGTTGTAGGCCGCCAGGGCAAACCAGGTGCGATCAGGTTCGAGAATCTTGTCGTCCAATTCGCTCTTGATCATCGCCAGGTACTTGGCGCCCCCCTTGATACTCTGCCGCGCGTCCAGGCGATTGGACACGCCCATGGCCTGGGCGGTGTTCTGGGTCAGCATCATCAGGCCGCGCACGCCGGTCTTGGAGGTGACCGCCGGTTGCCACAGCGACTCCTGGTAACCAATGGCTGCCAAGAGCCGCCAATCGACCTTTTCTTCCTTGGCCGAGGTCTTGAAGAACTTCTCGTACTTGGGCAGGCGCTGCTGCAAGTGCTGGGCAAAGGTGTAGGCGCCGACATAGCCCAGTACATCGACATGCCCGTAATAACGATCCTTGAGGCGCTGCAGGGTGCCGTTCTTCTCGACCTTGTCGAGGTAGCTGTTGACCTCGTTGAGCAGGCTGTTGTCTTCGCCCGCGGCCACGGCCCAGCTCTGGTTGCTGGCGTCGCCCAGGTCGAAGGCCACCCGCACGTTGGGGAAGTACACCTGGTTCATCGCCACTTCATTGGAGTCGACCAGGGTCAGGTCGATCTGCCCTTCGTCGACCATGCGCAGCAGGTCGACCACTTCAACGGCGTCGGACTCTTCGTATTCAATCGCAGGATTCTGCTTTTTCAGCGCGGCCAATTGCTCGGCATGGGTGCTGCCCTTGAGCACCATGATCTTCTTGCCCACCAGGTCGGCCGCGTTGGTGGGGCGGGACTGGCCGTTGCGGTAGATGATCTGCGGGGTGACTTCCAGGTACGGATGGGAAAACCGCACCTGCTGTTTGCGCTGTTCGCTGCTGACCAGGCCGGCGGCTGCAAGTACCGGGCCGTTGGGTTTGCCCAACTGGCCGAACAGGTCGTCGAGGTTGTCGGCGGTCTCGATTTCAAGCTTGACCCCCAGGTCGTCGGCAAAGCGCTTGACCAGTTCGTATTCAAAACCGGTTTCGCCGTTGCGGTCCTGGAAATAGGTGGCCGGGCTGTTTCGGGTAATCACCCGCAATACGCCATCCTCCTTGATTCGCTCGAGCGTGCTGGGCTTATCAACACAGGCGCTGAGCAGCAGGAAGAGTCCGGTGGCGATGAGCCATTTGGCGCATCGCGGGCGCAAAGCAGTTGGGGAGAACATCTGCGCAGTATACGCAAACGGCCCACGGCGCCATATCTCGACAGCATGGGCGTTGTCTGCTAGCGCTGGCGAAACTGTGCTGTAGCCCGCAGAAACGTGGCCTGGGGCGCGATTGTGCGGGCTAAAATAACTGCGCCGGATCGTCCCGCTACCGAGCAATCTGTGCCAACTGACGTTCGGCAGCGGCCAGTGGCACCGTTTCGGGTGCCGTTGGCGCAGGTTTACGCTAGAATGCACGGCCTCAAAGCACACCCCCTTCCCGAGGCTGTCCCGAAGATGTTGATCCTGCGCGGCGCTCCTGCCCTTTCTGCCTTTCGCCACAGCAAACTCCTTGAGCAACTGAGCCAGAAGGTTCCAGCTGTCACTGGCCTGTATGCTGAATTTGCTCACTTCGCCGACGTTAACGGCGTTTTGACCGCCGACGAACAGCAAGTGCTGGCACGCCTTCTGAAGTACGGCCCCAGCGTTCCCGTTCAAGAGCCGAGCGGCCGCTTGTTCCTGGTCCTGCCACGGTTCGGCACCATTTCGCCCTGGTCGAGCAAGGCCAGCGATATCGCCCGTAACTGTGGCCTGGAAAAAATCCAGCGCCTGGAACGCGGGATCGCCTTCTACGTGGCTGGCCAGTTCAGCGACGCCGAGGCCGAGCTGATCGCCAGCAGCCTGCACGACCGCATGACCCAGATCATCGTCGGCCAGCTGGAACAGGCCGCCGGTCTGTTCAGCCACGCCGAACCCAAGCCGTTGACCGCGATTGACGTGCTTGGCGGTGGCCGCGCCGCCCTCGAGAAGGCCAACACCGAACTGGGCCTGGCCCTGGCCGAAGACGAGATTGACTACCTGGTCAACGCCTTCAACGGCTTGCAGCGCAACCCCCACGACATCGAACTGATGATGTTCGCCCAGGCCAACTCCGAGCACTGCCGCCACAAGATCTTCAACGCCAGTTGGGATATCGACGGCCAGAGCCAGGAAAAAAGCCTGTTCGGCATGATCAAGAACACCTACGTGATGCACAGCGAAGGCGTTCTGTCGGCTTATAAGGACAACGCCTCGGTCATCGTCGGCAGCGTCGCCGGCCGTTTCTTCCCGGACCCTGAAACCCGCCAGTACGGCGCGGTGCAGGAGCCGGTGCATATCCTGATGAAGGTCGAGACCCACAACCACCCGACCGCGATTGCCCCGTTCCCGGGCGCCGCCACCGGCTCGGGCGGCGAGATCCGCGACGAAGGTGCAACCGGCCGTGGCGCCAAGCCCAAGGCGGGCCTGACCGGCTTCACCGTGTCCAACCTGCAGATCCCGGGCTTTGAACAACCGTGGGAAGTGCCATACGGCAAGCCTGAGCGCATCGTGACTGCGCTGGACATCATGATCGAAGGCCCGCTGGGCGGCGCCGCGTTCAACAACGAATTCGGGCGTCCGGCGCTGACCGGCTACTTCCGTACGTTCGAGCAGTCCATCACCACCCCCCATGGCGATGAAGTGCGCGGTTACCACAAGCCGATCATGTTGGCCGGCGGCATGGGCAACATCCGTGAAGAGCATGTGCAGAAGGGCGAGATCCTGGTCGGCTCCAAGCTGATCGTGCTCGGCGGCCCGGCGATGTTGATCGGCCTGGGCGGCGGCGCGGCTTCCTCCATGGCCACCGGCACCAGCTCGGCCGACCTGGACTTTGCTTCGGTACAGCGTGAAAACCCGGAAATGGAACGCCGTTGCCAGGAAGTCATCGACCGTTGCTGGCAGTTGGGTGACAAGAACCCCATCAGCTTTATCCACGACGTCGGCGCCGGCGGCCTGTCCAACGCCTTCCCGGAACTGGTCAACGACGGCGACCGTGGTGGCCGTTTTGAACTGCGCAACATTCCAAACGACGAGCCGGGCATGGCCCCGCACGAAATCTGGAGCAACGAATCCCAGGAACGTTACGTACTGGCGGTCGGCCCTGAAGACTTCGCGCGCTTCCAGGCCATCTGCGAGCGCGAGCGCTGCCCGTTTGCCGTGGTCGGCGAAGCCACGGCCGAGCCGCAACTGACCGTGACCGACAGCCACTTCGGCAACAGCCCGGTGGACATGCCCCTGGAAGTGCTGCTGGGCAAGGCCCCGCGCATGCACCGTTCGGCGGTACGTGAAGCCGAGCTGGGCGATGATTTCGACCCAAGCACTCTGGATCTGGCCGACAGCATCGAGCGCGTGCTGCACCACCCGGCCGTGGCGAGCAAAAGCTTCCTGATCACCATCGGCGACCGCACCATCACTGGCCTGGTGGCCCGTGACCAGATGGTCGGCCCATGGCAGGTGCCGGTGGCTGACGTTGCCGTGACCGCCACCAGCTTTGACGTGTACACCGGTGAAGCCATGGCCATGGGCGAGCGCACCCCGCTGGCCTTGCTGGACGCCCCGGCGTCGGGCCGCATGGCCATTGGCGAAACCATCACCAACATCGCCGCGTCGCGCATTGGCAAGCTGTCGGATATCAAGCTGTCGGCCAACTGGATGTCCGCTGCCGGCCACCCGGGTGAAGATGCGCGCCTGTACGACACCGTCAAGGCGGTCGGCATGGAGCTGTGCCCGGAACTGGGGATCACCATTCCGGTGGGCAAGGACTCCATGTCCATGGCCACCCGTTGGAACGATGCAGGCACCGACAAGAGCGTCACCTCGCCGCTGTCGCTGATCGTCACCGGCTTTGCGCCGGTCACCGATATCCGCCAGACCCTGACCCCGCAACTGCGCATGGACAAGGGCACCACCGACCTGATCCTGGTCGACCTGGGCCGTGGCCAGAACCGCATGGGCGCCTCGATCCTCGCCCAGACCCACGGCAAGCTCGGCAAGCAGGCCCCGGACGTCGACGACGCCGAAGACCTCAAAGCCTTCTTCGCCGTGATCCAGGGCCTGAATGCCGACGGCCACCTGCTGGCCTACCACGACCGTTCCGACGGTGGTTTGCTGACCAGCGTCGTGGAAATGGCCTTTGCCGGTCACTGCGGCCTGAGCCTGAACCTCGACGGCCTGGCGGAAACGTCTGCCGATATCGCCGCCATCCTGTTCAACGAAGAGTTGGGCGCGGTGATCCAGGTACGCCAGGACGCCACCCCGGACGTGCTTGCACAGTTCAGCGCCGCTGGCCTGGGCGACTGCGTGGCCGTGGTCGGCCAGCCGATCAACAACGGCGTGATCAACATCGTGTTCAACGGCGACACGGTGTTTGAAGGCCAGCGCCGCCTGCTGCAACGCCAGTGGGCCGAGACCAGCTACCAGATCCAGCGCCTGCGCGATAACGTCGACTGTGCCGAGCAGGAATTCGACGTGATCCTGGAAGAAGACAACCCGGGCCTGAGCACCAAGCTCAGCTTCGACGTCAACCAGGACATCGCCGCGCCGTACATCAAGAAAGGCATCCGCCCACAGGTTGCCGTGCTGCGTGAGCAGGGCGTCAACGGCCAGGTGGAAATGGCGGCGGCGTTCGACCGTGCCGGCTTCAATGCGATCGACGTGCATATGAGCGATATCCTCGCCGGCCGCGTCGACCTCAACGAGTTCAAAGGCCTGGTGGCCTGTGGTGGTTTCTCCTACGGCGACGTGCTGGGGGCCGGTGAAGGCTGGGCCAAGTCGGCCCTGTTCAACAGCCGTGCCCGCGATGCGTTCCAGGGCTTCTTCGAGCGCAACGACAGCTTCACCCTGGGTGTGTGCAACGGTTGCCAGATGATGTCCAACCTCAGCGAACTGATCCCGGGCAGCGAGTTCTGGCCGCACTTTGTGCGTAACCGTTCCGAGCAGTTTGAAGCCCGTGTGGCCATGGTGCAGGTGCAGGAGTCGAACTCGATCTTCCTGCAAGGCATGGCCGGTTCGCGCATGCCAATCGCCATCGCCCACGGTGAAGGCCATGCCGAGTTCGAGAGCGAGGAAGCCCTGCTGGAAGCCGATCTGTCCGGCACCGTGGCCCTGCGTTTTGTCGACAACCACGGCAAGGTCACCGAAAGCTACCCGGCCAACCCGAACGGCTCGCCGCGCGGGATCACCGGGCTGACCAGCCGCGACGGTCGCGTGACCATCATGATGCCGCACCCGGAGCGTGTATTCCGTGCCGTGCAGAACTCGTGGCGCCCCGAAGAGTGGAACGAAGACGGCGCGTGGATGCGCATGTTCCGTAACGCTCGCGTGTGGGTGAACTAAGGCCGTGTACAAGCTTGCCTTCTTTGTGCCCGACAGCCATGTGGAGGCGGTGAAAACCGCCGTCCTCAACGCTGGCGGCGGGCGCATCGGCAACTACGACCGCTGCGCCTGGCAAGTGCTGGGCCAGGGCCAGTTCCGCGCGCTGGACGGCAGCCAGCCGTTTATCGGGCAGGTGGGCCAGGTTGAAGTGGTCGAGGAATGGAAGGTTGAGCTGGTGGTGGCCGATGAGTTGATTGTGGCCGTTGTGGCCGCGTTGAAGCGCAGCCACCCGTATGAAACACCAGCTTATGAAGTGTGGCAGTTGGCGGATTTCTGATCCGCAGGCGGTCAAGACAAGAAACCCGCTGGGCCAGTTTGGCCAGCGGGTTTTTTGTTGGCGCTCATGGCTTCGATATCAAAGCCTCAATGGTTCAAGGGGCGGGCATCAACCCCACTTCAGCCTTCAACGCATTGATCAACATGTTTTCGTAGCTGAACCGCTTGCCCTGCATCGGCTCCCAGCGCTCGACATAAAACAGGCCGTTGTTGTCGACCTTGATCGGTGTCGACACGATCTCCCCGCTGCGCGAGCGATGCAGCAAGTGGTTCTGCGAGGGCGACGGGCGTTCGATCAGGAACAGGCCGGGCCGGTTCAGGCGTGCCCTGTCCACCGCGACGAAGGGCGCCGGGGCTTGGATCCCGGCAACGCCGGCGTCCAGGATGAAGTCGCTGCGCAAGGCCCTGGTGTAAGGGCTGATCCCTTCGGAAACCGTCTCCCAGGCACCCGCTCGAATATTCTGCGCCAGCGCCGGGGCGGTGTCCCGGACATGCAGGCTGACCGCCCCCTGCAGTTGCGCGAGGCCAGGCACGCTCAGGTGGGTGTTGGTGTGCGCGCTGCCCACGAAGGCCACCCACTTGTGCGGTCCGTGTGCGGCCTGGTCGGCCTCGATTACCTTGGAGGCGAAGTAACTGAACAGCTGGTTGCGTGAGACGTCCGCGTCCCCCAACCCCTTGATGTGGTAACTGGCGGTGCAGTCCAGGGCGCGGATGCGCATGCCGTGCCGTGCCGCGATCTGGATCACTTCGGTGTAGGTATCGCTGCCTTTGTAGCCCGGCATATGGCCTCGATCCAGTTGCGCGAGGTGACGTTTGAGGTTATCCGGCAGCCGTTGTGTCTGCACAAATAGATCCAGCTCTTGCTGGTGCATATCGGTCAGCAAGTGCTCCACATACAGCGTCTTGAACTCCAGCTCCTTGAGTGTCCCCATGTAGTCGCGCAGCAAGCGTTTGCTCGATTGCGCACTGTGCCCTTCACCGATCACCAGTCCTGAAAACTCACTGTGACGGATTTTCTCCAGCAGCGCCTCCGGGGTTTTTGGCAGGCCGAGGACGGCTGGCTCGGGCCTGGCCGGTGGCACGTGGCTGTCCAGGTAAGTGCTGGCATCCGCACTCAGGCGGGCCCGGGTGCTCAGAAACGCTCTGAAGGCTTCCTGATGCTCCGGGTTCTGCGGGAAGTAGCGCGTGTCCAGGCCATGCCGTGCTCCGGTCTGACGAGCGATGCTGTCCCTGAGAGGAGGGGCGATGTCGTATTCGTCGTAATGTGTCACCACCGCAGCTGCTGCGCTGGACGATGCTGGCGGCTCGGGCGCTTTGTATGGGGTCTGCATTGCCCACTGGTAATCGCCCCTGGGCAGCGCATCCCCCGCCAGGGCGCTGGGGGTGTCGACCCACACGCCCACGGGTTGGTCCGCGCCCACATCCACCACGCGCAACGCGACTGCGTCCTCTAAGTCCGCCAGGCCAGGCGTCTGCTCGAAAGTACGCAGTCGGGAATGATCCACCAGGGCAACCCAGCGTTCATCCTGCTCGTCGAGGGCATTGGCCTGAATGGCCTTGTGGGAGTAATAGTTTCTGATGCTGTTGCCGCGTGGTGTCGTCGGTGGGGTGTCGCCCATTTGCAGGGCGTCGTCCAGCCAATAGGAGGTTGAGGCATCCAGGGCCTTGATCTTAAAGCCCTTTTCCTGAGCCTTGCGTACCAGGGCGACGTAGGAGTACTCGGCGTCCTCGGCCAAGCCAAAGGCTTTGTCGACGGTCTTCAGGTGCCGTTCGATGTGCTGCCAGGATTTTCCGCTGTTGAGCTTCTCCAGTTTTGGACGAAATACATCACCGGGCAGGTACTCGATATAAAGGTGCTTGAAACCTTTGCTGATCAACGCGTCCATTTGTGTGACCAGCAGCTGTTTGCTGGCGATGGAGCCGGGTACCGCGCCAATGACCAGGTTCTTGTTACCGCTGAAGGCATCGCTGGCGAGCAGTTGTGCAAACGGCGTGCTGACGTCCAGGGCCGCAAGCTCGGCGCGGGCCGGCAACGGGTCAAGAGCCTTGAAAAAGTCCTGGGCGTCGCTGGCCAGGCGTTCGACCTGTTGCAGGTAGGCGGTGCGCAGGGATTTGAGTTCAATGGCGGCGCTTCCCAGGATCACGTCTTGCGAGCCGAAATCCCACTCCGAGCGCCGCAGTAGCCCGGTGCGCACATCCGGGTCGAGTACCAGTTCCAGTTTGTTGGCGTACTTTGCCGGCATCTCATAAGGCTTGAGCGGCTCCGGTGTGTCGGGCAATTTTTCATACTTGGGCGCGCCACCGGTGACGCCGGTGCGGCGCCACACCCCTTGCGCATCAGGTGCCGCCACGCGAGTGGTGGAGATCAGTTTGCCGGTAGGCGGATCGAGTCGGTACAGCAAATACCGTCCGATCGGGTCCGGGGAGTTTTTCGCCCAAAGCAACTCGCCATCGAACAGCACTGCCTGCATGTCTGCCGGCGCAAGTGTCTGGGGTTGCAGGGGATGCACCAGCTTCAGGACCTCGCTCGTCGCAGCGGCGCTCTTGGCGACCTCGCGCAGGGCTGGTCTTGCAAGCTGTCTAAGGGAAACCAATGCCGGACGCAGGTCGGTGAACGCCGCGCCGGCGCTGTTCAGCACATAACCGATCAGGTGTTCCACGGCGGCACTCGTATCGCCTTGTTGATAGGCGTTCAGGGCCAGCATGCCGTCCTTGAACGCCAGCAGCATGCCCAGGCTCAGGCTGAGGATGGGAAACGGCGCAGTAGCAATGGCGGTGACCCACTCCACGCAGTTCCACAGGATCCCGGTAATCATCTGAGTGCGATTGAGCGTGGTGCCTTCAACGTCATCGATCTTGCGCTGCAGCTTCATGTCATACAGTGCCCGACGCAGATCCAGCAGGGGCGGCTGTGCACGGGTTGTGTCATAGCGGGCCGGGCTGGCGTCGGTTTTGTTCAGGTCCTCGGGCAGTTGTGCCTTGGCCTCCTCAAGGAAGGCACGGACCCGGACCTGGGACGGCGCGCCGACCCGCAAGGTGAAGTAGGCCACCATGCCGGGGATTTTTTTCAGCAGGTAATTGAACAACCGTGCTTCACGGAAGTTGATGCCGTCCGGGGCGTTGGGGGTATAGAGCAAGGTAGGGAACCCGGCGTGACTGAAAAGGAAATTGCCCATCACCCACTCGCCGTCCACCAGCAGGCGATGGATGGCGTAGGTGGCGCGTGTTTCTGTGGCGGTACTGTCCATGCTGGCGATACTGCGCTGCAGCCATTCCCAGTCGGGCGTGGCGATATCCCCTTGCAGCCGGCACTCCAGCGCGGCGTTCTGCATCTGGCGCTGGGTGATGCTCAGGGTCGCATTGCGTCGCAGGTCATAGTCCGCGCTGCCGGTGTTCAGCAGCCGGGCCCTGACCTCGTTGATGTAGTGCTGGCCGACCCAGGTGCCGGTGACCGAACGGGCGACCTTTTCGGCGGTGAGTGGGCTCAGATCAACGCCTGGCGGGCCTTTGAAACGGGCGGCGCGTGAGAACTTCTCGTCGATAAAACCCACGCCGTCGGCGTAGCCGTCGCGGTACAGCTGGGTGTAGGTCAGGGGCTGTGCCGCCTGGCCGATCAGTGCCGGCGGCGAGAAGGCCCACACGGTGTCGGGGTCGATATCGTTCTGGCTGCGCCCCAGCAGCTGATTCAGGCGTTTTTTGGCCTGTTCATGCAGGTAGTGGGTGAAGCTGGGGAATTGTGCATCAGACAATGGGAAGTCGTTATAGGTGTACAAGGCCCCTTCGCTGTCTTCGGTCAGTTTCATCAGGTTCTGACGGTTGTCGGCGCTGGTGGAGCGATACCAACTGGGCGTGCTGAACTCATAGTCGTCGATACGGGTCGCCAGCACATGGGCTGACATGGCCTTGAGGCAGTCGGCGTGGCTGCCGATATTGCCAAAGCGGATTTCTTTGTATTCCTCGTCGTGAAACTTGAAGCTCAGGCCGCTCAGGACCCGCTTCATGGCCTCGCGAAACCGCAAGGCGACCCGCTTGATCAGGTAGTCGGTGAGGGTGCCCGGAGGCTGTCGGGTGCCGTTGTCCAGGCTCCAGCCAAGGATGTGGCGTTGGCAGGCGATTTCACTGTCGAACACCTGGAATTGCTGCTCCCGTGGTGCCTCGGGTGTACACAGCAGCAAGCGGATGACCGCGCCGTGGGCATTGCTTTGGCGCAGTACCCACAGGTCTTGCAACTGGGCTTCATGCAGCGACAGGGTCGCGGCGCTCAGGCGGCTGTCGGTGCCCTGGCGCAGATGCTGCACCAATTGAAAGTCATCCTCACTGAGGTGCCCTTGCAGCAGTGCGGTGTAGGCCAGCGCGTTGATCCGCTGGTCGAGCATCCGTTCAATCGCGAGGCTGACGGCGGGCTTGGCGTGCATCTGTTGTTGCGCATCGGCAAAGTCGATACGCGGTTGCAGGGTGCCGATCAGCTGTGCGAGCCAGGCAGGAGTCAGCTCCTCGTAGGCCTTGGGCAGCGGCGCGCCTTGATAGGTGAGCGTGGTTTTGTTCAGGAAGTCCGAGCCCGTCAGGGCATCGCCGGCTTGCAGTCCGCGCAGGGCCAGGTCGACCAGGGTGCGGACATGCTCGTACTCGCCGATGGGATCTACGTAGCGCCGGGTGTTGACCTCCAGATGCTCCGGTGCCAGGTCGTGGATATCCAGTTCATCGCTCAAGCGTTCGAGCAGTTGATAGCGGGCCAGGGTTTGCGGGGTGGTGACCGGGCCCAGCAGGTCCAGCAGGGCTTGGCGGGCGTCGTTATAGCCCGCCAGGTGTTCGGCCAGCAGGGCGCGGCGGGTTTCGCTGGCGCTGCGGTACCAGTCCGGCGCACTGTGGCGCAGGTGGCGTTCCAGCAAGCGCTGGGCGCGCCATTGCAGGCGCGCGCTGATGTCGGGCAAGGCCGCCGCAATGGCATGGTCCAGGGCGTCGATCAACTGAGCGGCGTCCTGCCCGGGGTTGTCCACCAGGCTCAAGGCCCGCTCGATGTCCTGGGTACGTTTGTCGATCAGGGCATTGTAGGTGTGTTCAAACAGCGGTTTGTCGTGGATCGGTGCCAGTGCCAGCGGCCAGATTGCCCCAGGCGTTATGTCGCGATAACGCACAGGCAGCAGCTGCATGAAGGCACGCCGCTGTGCGACCGCGTCCATGGCTTGCAGCAAATGCGTGTTCAGTTGTGCCAGGGAGCCGAAGGATTCGATCCCCCGCGCAGGGGTGAACAACATGACTTCACCCACCGGTGGGGCTGAGGTCAGGTCGCTAGCCCGTGGGCTGGCGTGTTCGGTCAGGACAAAGGCGCCGGCCAGTTCGACAGTCCGTTCCTGATAAACGAAGCTCAGGGCGTACAGGCCGGGGCGCAGCGTGCTGCCTAGGGGGACACGCTCAAGCATGGCCTGTTGTTGCGGGTGCAGCAGGCGGTCGCGGGCGCTGAGGGCGGTTTCATTGGCTAGGGCGGTGAAACCGGCTTCAAAGATCATGAAGGATTTGCGCGGCTTGCCGTCGATCTGCTCGTTGCGATCAAGCGCCAGCAGATAAGGATTGAGGGTGCTCTTGAGGGTCGCCACCCGGGCGGGCAGATCGCCCTGGGTTATCCCTTGATAAAGGGCCCGGCTCTTGCTCAGAAACTGGTGCCGGTAACGGGTCAGGATGCCGTTGAGTTTTTCCAGGTAGGCCAGTTCGGCAGCGGGTTTGTGTGCGGGCAATAGCGCTGCTTCGACCTGGAGCAGGTGATGCCCGATTTGGTTGAGATGGCCCTTGATACCTTCAAAGGCCTGGGGTGTGGTGCTCACAGGCACGCTCTCCATGCTGGGGATTAGAACCCACAGCATGGGCAGGCGTGTCTTTGGCCGGGCGGTAGATAAGTAGCGGTACGCCGATCGTTCCCACGCTCTGGACGTTCTGCGTCCGCTCCTGACGCGGAGCGTCAGAGGATGCGTCCCCACGCAGAGCGTGGGGACGATCACGCGTCGATCGGGCGGCTAACCAAGCGCTCCAGTGCTTGACCCATCCCCGCCGCCTTGTCGCCCATCAACAGGTGCCAGACACCGTTATCCAGCCGGCTCATGCCTTGGCAACCGAGCGCGGTCAGCTGGGCTTCAGACACCGCCGAGTCATCCCCCAGTTGCACACGCAACCGTGTTATCGCCACCGCTTCCAGCCGGTGGACATTCCCTCGGCCGCCCAAGGCACTCAGCCATTGCTCGGCTTCTTGCACATTCACCGTCACGGGCTTATCCACCGGCGCAACCGCCGCAGGCGCAGTGGCCACAAACGACGGCATGGCCAGGCGAATCTCATCGGCAATGCTGTCGGCCATCGGCCCCACCACCACCTGCAAGCTGCCGCCATTGCCGGGGCGGACCACGGCCATCGCCCCCAGGGCCTTGAGCTCGGCGTCCACGGCCTTGTTGCGGTCCACCATGTCCAGGCGCAGGCGCGTGGTGCAGGCGCCGATGCTGAGCAGGTTGTCGGCACCGCCCAGGGCCCGGATATAGGCGGCGGCGCGCTGGTTGTCGGTCAGGGCCTCGCTCTGCACCACCTGGATATCTTCACGCCCGGGGGTCTTGAGGTTGAAGCGCCGGATGCAGTAGTTGAACACGCTGTAGTAGATCACTGCGTAAGCCAGGCCCACCGGGAACACCAGCCAGCCATTGGTGGACTTGCCCCAGCCCAGCACCATGTCGATGAATCCCCCGGAGAAGGTAAAGCCCAAGTGGATATTCAGCAGGTTGGTGACCGCCATCGACAGGCCGGTGAGCAGCGCATGCAGCAGGTACAGGAATGGCGCGAGGAACATGAAGGCGAATTCGATCGGCTCGGTGACCCCGGTCAGGAACGAGGTCAGGGCCATCGACAGGAAGATCCCGCCCATGATCTTGCGCCGTTCCGGCAGGGCGTTGCGGTACATCGCCAGGCACGCGGCAGGCAGGCCGAACAGCATCACCGGGAACATGCCGGTCATGAACTGGCCGCCTTTGGGGTCGCCGGCAAAGTAGCGGGTCAGATCGCCGGTGACCACCGCGCCGGTGGCCGGGTCGGTGAAGCTGCCGAACACAAACCAGGCCATGTTGTTGAGGATATGGTGCAGGCCGGTGACGATCAGCAAGCGGTTGAACACGCCGAATACAAAGGCGCCGAGGCTGCCGCTTTCCATCAGCAGTACGCCGAAGCTATTGATACCGTGCTGCACCGGTGGCCAGACCAGCCCGAAGATCACCCCCAGGCCCACCGCCGAAAACCCGGTGACAATCGGCACAAAGCGTCGCCCGCCAAAAAACGCCAGGTATTCCGGCAGCTTGATGTCCTTGAAGCGGTTGTACAGCGCCCCGGCCATCAGGCCACTGACGATCCCGGCGAGCATGCCCATGTTGATGGTGCTGTCCATCACCTTGAGGGTAGAGACCATCACCAGGTAGCCAATGGCCCCGGCCAGCCCGGCCGTGCCGTTGTTGTCGCGGGCAAAGCCCACGGCGATGCCGATGGCGAAGATCAGCGCCAGGTTGGCGAAGATCGCTTGCCCGGCGTCGTGCATGACGGCGATGTTCAGCAGGTCGGTGTCACCCAGGCGCAGCAGCAGGCCGGCAATCGGCAGGATGGCGATGGGCAGCATCAGCGCACGGCCCAGGCGTTGCAGGCCTTCGATAAACAGTTGGTACATGGCGAGTCTCCTTTTTCTTGTTGTTGTCAGCTCAACGGCCAGTGCTGTTGACAGGCTTGGCGCACGGCCCTGGCGCTGCTCAGGTTGAGCAGGCCCTGGCTCAGTTGCCGGCATTGCGCGGCGTCGAGGTGGCGCACGCGGTCTTTGATTTCGGCAATTTGCGGCGGGCTGACGGACAGCTCCAGCACCCCCAGGCCGACCAGTACGGGAGTAGCCAGCGGGTCAGAGGCCAGGGCGCCACACACGCCGACCCAGCGCCCGTGTTTGGCCGCCCCGGCGCAGGTCTGGGCGATCAGGCGCAGCAGCGCCGGGTGCAGGGCATCGACCCGCGCGGCCAGGCCGGCGTGGTCGCGGTCCATGGCCAGGGTGTACTGGGACAGGTCATTGGTGCCGATCGACAAAAAGTCCGCATGCTCGGCCAGTTGCTCGGCCAGCAGCGCAGCGGCCGGTACTTCGATCATCACTCCCAGTTCCGGGCGCTGGGTCAGTTCCAGTTCGGCGCACAGCTCATCGAGGCGCTGGCGGATATGCAGCAACTCGTCGACTTCACTGACCATCGGCAACAGGATCCGGCAGCGTTGCAACGGGCTGACCTGCAACAGGGCGCGCAGCTGCTGGTCGAGCAGTTCCGGGCGCACCTGGGCCAGGCGAATGCCGCGCAGGCCCAGCACCGGGTTGGCCTCGGCGGGCAGGGGCAGGTAGTCGAGCTGCTTGTCGCCGCCCACATCAATGGTGCGGATGATCACGGACTTATCACCCATGGCATCCAGGACGGCTTGATAGGCCTGGCGCTGTTCCTGCTCATCGGGTGCGGTGCGGCGGTCGACAAACAGAAACTCGGTGCGCAACAGGCCCACGCCATCGGCGCCGTTTGCAAAGGCAAGCTGCGCCTCGCTGCTGGAGGCGACATTCGCCGCCACTTCAATGCTCACGCCATCGAGGGTATTGGCGGCGGCCTGGGCCTGGGCCTGTTGCTGCTGGCGGCGCAGCCGTTGCGCGTCACGGAACTGATGGACCTGGGCGTGCCGTGCCTCATCCGGCATGAGTTCCAGGCGCCCATTGCTGGCGTCCAGCACTACCCGTTGGCCTTGGGGCACGTCCAGGACTTCACTGCCCAGGGCGACCACACAGGGCAAGCCTTTGCCCCGCGCCAGGATTGCCACATGGGAGGTGGCGCCGCCTTCGGCCATGCAGATACCGGCCGCGTCTTGCGCGCTCAATTGCAGCAGGTCCGAGGGGGTCAGTTCATGGGCGACGACAATCGCGCCCGCAGGCAATTCAAACTGCCAGGCCTCACCCAGCAGGGCGCGCAACACCCGTTGCTGTAAATCCCGCAGGTCGTTGGCGCGTTCGGCAAACAACGGCTTGCCCAAGCCCAGCAACACCGCACATTGGGCCTGGATCGCATCGCGCCAGGCGTGGGTGGCGGCGCTGCCTTGCTCGATGGCGCCGGTGGCGGCTTCCAGCAGGGTCGGGTCTTCCAGCAGTGCCAGGTGGGCGGCGAAGATCTCTTCTTCCTCCACGGCCTTGCGCTGGCGGGCGTGGTCCAGGGTGTTGCGGATTTCGCCGCGTACCTGTTCCAAGGCACTGTCCAGGCGCTGCAATTGCTCATCGCGCCCATGGTTGCCCGGGTCTTGCGGCAATTCGATGGTATTGAGGCGCAACAGCGGCCCGCAGACCAGCCCGGGAGCGGCACACACGCCCTGCAAGACGCCCGCTTCGCTATGGAGCGGGCGCGCAGCGACGATCACCGGGGCCTGCACGTGTTCGCCGGGGGTGACCGACAGGGCCGCGACCAGTGCCTGCAACGCCGCGTCGCAATCTTTGCCCTGGCAGGTGACCTGTACCTCGTCCTGCTCACCAATGCCCAGCCCCATCAGGCCGATCAGGCTGGCGCACGACGCCGATTTACCGGCGAAATGCAGCTGCGACTGGCTGCTGAAACCCTGGGCGGTCTTGCGGATCAGGGCTGCGGGGCGCGCATGCAGGCCGCCGCGATGGGTGATGCGCACGCTGGCGCTGGCATGGGCCTGGGAGTGGTCGGACACAGACTGCACGGCGGCAGGCTGACGCGCGACGATGCGCAACAGGGCTTCACCGACCTTGACCGTCTTGACGGCCACCGGGCGCAACTCGAACTGCTCGCCATTGGTGAGGATGATCAGGCTGACCAGGCTTTTGCACTGGCGGGCGATGCGGTCCAGGTCAAAGCGCACCAGGGGCTGCCCATTGCTGACCCGCGCACCTTGCTTGACTAGCAAGGCAAAGCCTTCGCCTTGCAGTTGCACAGTGTCGATGCCCACGTGCAACAGCACCTCGGCGCCATTGTCGGCACGAATCGTCAGGGCGTGGCCGGTACGGGCGACATGGATCACCACACCGGCGCACGGCGCATGCAGGCAGTCGTTGAGGGGGTCGATGGCAATCCCGTCGCCCATGGCGCCACTGGCGAACACCTCGTCAGGCACGTTGCCCAGGGTCAGCACCGGTCCGCTGAGGGGGGCGCTGAGGGTGAGGTCATTATTATTGTCGGGCATGGGCACGGTACTCATCAGGAAACGACAGAAATCAACTCAGTGGGTGCGGGTGACTTTGCTCAGGTGGCGGGGCTGGTCCGGGTCCATGCCCCGGGCCTGGGCCAGGCCTGCAGCCATCACATAGAAGCTCTGGATCGCCAGGATCGGGTCCAGGGCCGGGTGTTCGGCGCGGCTGAGGGTCAGGTCGCGTTCGGCAATATCGTCGGGCGCGGCCAGCAGCACCCGGGCCCCGCGTTGGCGCATCTCCGTGGCCAGGCTCAGCAGGCCCGGCTGCTCGGCGCCACGCGGGGCGAATACCAGCAACGGGTAGTTGTCATCGATCAGCGCCATCGGCCCGTGGCGCACTTCGGCGCTGCTGAAGGCTTCGGCCTGGATCGCCGAGGTCTCTTTGAGCTTGAGCGCGGCTTCCTGGGCGATGGCAAACCCGGCGCCACGGCCGATGACCATCAGGCGCTGGCAATCGCGCAGGGCGTCGATGGCCAGGCTCCAGTCCTGGGTCGCCGCTTCGCGCAGGCCGGCGGGCAGGGCGTGGCAGGCTTCGAGCAGGCCGTCTTCCTGGTTCCAGTGCCCGACCAACTGGGCGCTGGCGCTCAAGGTGGCGATAAAGCTCTTGGTCGCGGCCACGCTGCGTTCGGGGCCGGCGCACAGCGGCACATGGAATTCGCAGGCGGCTTCCAGGGGCGAATCTTCGGCGTTGACCATCGACACACTCAAGGCCCCGCGCTTGCGCAGCAGGCGCAGGCTGTTGACCAGGTCCGGGCTTTGCCCCGACTGGGAGAAGCCGAAGGCCACCTGGCCGCTGACTTTCAGCGGCGCCTGCGCCAGGGTTACCACCGACATCGGCAGCGACGCCACGGGCACGCCCACGTGCTGCATGGTCAGGTAGGCGAAATAGCTGGCGGCGTGGTCCGAACTGCCACGGGCCACGGTCATCGCCACTTGCGGCGGCTGGCGGCGCAGGCGCCCGGCGACCTCGGCCAGCAGCGGGCCAAGGCATTGCAATTGGGCCGCGACGGCCTCACAGGAGGACAGGGCCTCTTCAAGCATTTTTGAAGTCAATGGTTTCTCCTTCGACCATTACGTCGGTGAGGTGCAGGGAGCGGTCCAGGCGCACGCAGTCGGCAAAGCTGCCGGGGTGCAGGCGGCCGCGTTGTTCCAGGCCCAGGTAATCCGCAGGAAATTGCGACAGGCGCTGTGAGGCTTCGCTGATGGGCAGGCCGATTTTCACCAGGTTGCGCAGCGCCTGATCCATGGTCAGGGTGCTGCCGGCCAGGGTGCCGTCGGCCAGGCGCACACCGCCCAGGCATTTGGTCACGGTGTGGCTACCCAGCTTGTATTCGCCGTCGGGCATGCCGGCGGCGGCGGTGGAGTCGGTGACGCAGTACAGGCAGGGAATCGAACGCAAGGCCACGCGCATGGCACCGGGGTGCACGTGCAGCAGGTCCGGGATCAGTTCCGCGTAGGTCGCGTGGGCCAGCGCGGCACCGACGATGCCCGGCTCGCGGTGATGCAGCGGGCTCATGGCGTTGTACAAGTGGGTAAAGCTGGTGGCGCCGGCCGCCAGGGCGGCGACGCCTTCCTCATAGCTGCCCAGGGTGTGGCCGATCTGCATGCGCACACCGCGTTGGCTGAGGGCGCGGATCAGGCCGTCATGCCCGGCGATTTCCGGGGCAATGGTGATCACCCGGATCGGCGCCAGGCCCAGGTATTGCTCGACCTCGGCCATCAAGGCGGTGTGGGCGAAGTTGGGCTGTGCGCCGAGTTTTCCCGGATTGATGTAGGGCCCTTCCAGATGCACCCCCAGTACCCGGGCGCTGCCGGCCGGGCGCTGTTCGCAGAACTGGCCGAGTTCGCCGAGTACGCGGGAGATTTCCTCGACCGGCGCAGTCATGGTGGTGGCCAGCAGTGAGGTGGTGCCGAAGCGCACATGGGTGCGGGTGATGGTCTCGAAGGCGCTGCTGCCTTCCATGATGTCCTTGCCGCCGCCGCCGTGCACATGCAGGTCGATAAAACCCGGCAGCAGGTAGGGCAGGTCATTGTCGGCTGGGTCGCAAGGCACGCCTTCGATGGCCGTCACCTTGCCTTTGTGGTGCACCAGGCGGCCGCGGATCCAGCCGTGGGGCGTGAGGATATTGTCTTCGGACATGGCAGTTCTCTAAGGCCGCAGTTCGGCGGCAAAGTCATAGCGACGCAGCTCTGCGACAAAGTCGTAGTAGTCGTTGCGGCAGTAGGTGTCGGTGATCTCGATCGGCGTGTTGTCGGCGGTGTAGCCGACCCGGGTCATCAGCAGCATGGCGGTGCCAGGGGCGATACCCACCAGGGCGGCGAATTCGTCCGAGGCGTTGATGGCCTGGATGTGTTGCAGGGCCCGCACCACCGGTTTGCCGATGCCTTCGAGGTATTCGTAGAGCGAGCTGCCGATGGCCTGGGGGTTGGGAATGATCGAGGCGGGCAGGGTGCTCATTTCAATGGCCATCACGGTGTCATCTGCCTTGCGCAGACGCTTGAGCCGCGCCACTTTGGCGGTGGGCGACAGGCACAGGCGGATCAGCTCCTCATGGGTCGGCGGGGTGATTTCCCGCTCCAGCCATTGGGAGCTGGGCACAAAGCCTTTGAGCCGCAGCATCTCGCTGAACCCCGAAAGGCGCGACAACGGCTGCTCCAGGCGCGGCGTGATAAAGGTGCCGGAGCCCTGGTTGCGACGAATCAGGCCTTGGGCGAACAACACTTCCAGCGCTTTACGGGCCGTCACCCGGGAAATGCTCAACTGCTCGCTGAGCGCGCGTTCGGAGGGCAGGGCCTGCTCGGATTTCCACTGGCCGGCATGGATCGCCGCTTCCAGGCTGCGGGCCAATTGCAGGTACAGCGGGGTGGATTGCTTGTCGTCGGGGCGCAGGGCCTGGATAGGATTCATCTGTGGGTTTCCGATGCGGTTATTGGAGTGTTGTCGCCCGGTAATGGCCGGAAATTAATACCACTTAAATACCATGTCAATGCCGCCAAAAGCGTGCAGAGCCGGGTTTTAAGGGGCTTTTTCAGGGGGTGGTATCAAGTGGTATTAGAGAGGTCTTGGTCGAGCGCAGAAATGCACAGCCCCTGCCGATGAAATGGTATTCACCGGCAGGGGCTGGAGGGGGGATAGGTTTTTTTTGAATTATTTTACGAACGGTCGCGGTTACGGGCGGATCTCGATCATCGTGCCGTCCTTGACCAGGTTCCACACTTCACGCATGTCGACATTGCGCATGCCGATGCAGCCGTCGGTCCAGTCCAGGGTATGGAGCCACTGTTCCGGGTATTCCTCACTGTCTGGCGTGCCGTGGATCATGATCATGCTGCCGGGCTTGACCCCTTCGCGACGGGCGCGGGCAGCATCGCTGATATTGGGGTAGGAGATATGCATGGACAGGTTGAAGCGATCGCTGGTCTTGCGCCAGTCGATCCAGTAGAAGCCTTCCGGGGTGCGGCGGTCGCCTTCGATCAGTTTGTGGCCCTTGGGGTTCTTGCCCAGGGAGATGCGGTAGGTCTTCAGCGGTTTGCCATCGTTGATCAGTTGCAACTGATGGGCGGACTTGAGCACCAGGATCTTCTCGACGGTTTTACCGCCCAGGGTTTGCAGGGAGGTAGCGCACGACAGCGTGGCGAACGACAGGCAGAGCAGAGCAAGCAACCAACGCATTGCAGCGATATCCCTTTCGATTGTTATTGTGCCGGGTGAGTCAAGGGTGGCACCGATTCGCTGCGCACGGGAAACACCTGTTGCCGACGGTCGGCGAAAAAGCATTCTAAGGTACGCCTGACCGTGCGGAAAGCCAGCTCGGACCAAGGGATGTCCGCTTCATCGAATAGTCTGACTTCCAGGCTCTCGGGGCCGGCGGCAAAGTCCAGGTCGATCAGTTCGGCGCGGTAGAAGATATGCACCTGGCTGATGTGCGGGACGTCGATCAGCGTGTAGATCGTCAGGTTGCGCACCCTGGCGCAGGCTTCTTCCAGGGTTTCGCGCAGGGCGCCCTGTTCCACGGTCTCGCCGTTCTCCATAAAGCCCGCCGGCAGGGTCCAGTAGCCCAGGCGCGGCTCGATGGCACGCCGGCACAGCAGCACCTGGTTGCCCCAGACGGGCAGGGTGCCAGCAACGATATTGGGATTCTGGTAGTGAATGGTCTGACAGTGGTCACACACATAACGCAGGCGCGCGTCGCCTTCGGGAATGCGCTGGGTGACCGGTTTACCGCACTGGCTGCAGAAATTCATGCTTGGGTTCCTGGGGACTGCGCCTATCTTGGCGTGCAGGGCAGTGGCCTGCAAGTTGTCGTTTAGCGACACCGCCGGGGTTTTGGGGTTGGGCACCCGTACGCTTTGGTGCATGATGCAAGGTAGCCAACAGATCGAGATGACTCATGCTGGACGAGCTACTTCGCCGGGTAAGCAATCACACGCCACGCACGCTGGAAACTGACGGCCGTTTCCCCGAGGCCGCCGTGCTGGTGCCGATTACCCGTAGTGACGAACCCGAGCTGATCCTGACCCTGCGTGCCAGCGGCCTGTCGACCCATGGCGGCGAAGTGGCGTTCCCGGGGGGGCGCCGCGACCCCGAAGACCCGGACCTGGTGTTCACCGCGCTGCGCGAGGCCGAAGAAGAAATCGGCCTGCCACCGGGCCTGGTGGAGGTGATCGGGCCTTTGAGCCCCCTGATTTCCCTGCACGGCATCCGCGTGACCCCGTATGTGGGGGTGATCCCCGATTACGTCGAGTACCTGGCCAACGATGCCGAGATTGCCGCCGTATTCAGCGTGCCCCTGGAGTTTTTCCGCCAGGACCCGCGCGAGCATACCCACCGTATCGATTACCAGGGCCGCAGTTGGTATGTGCCCAGCTATCGCTTTGGTGAATACAAGATATGGGGTCTGACGGCAATCATGATCGTCGAGTTGATCAACCTGCTCTATGACGATGCCGACATCAGCCTGCACCGTCCGCCGAAAAGCTTTATCAATACTTAAAGCCATCGTTTAAATGGCAAGCCGTGAGGGAAGACCATGAAATACCGCCTGGGCGATGCCCGCGTCGAGACCCATCCCCACAGCTGGGTGGCCCCCAATGCCACGCTGGTGGGCAAGGTCAAGCTGGAGGAGGGCGCCAACGTCTGGTTCAACGCGGTGTTGCGTGGCGACAACGAACTGATCCTGATCGGCAAGAACAGCAACGTGCAGGACGGTAGCGTGATGCACACCGACATGGGCTACCCGCTGACCCTGGGCACGGGGGTGACGGTGGGGCATAACGCCATGCTGCATGGCTGTACTGTCGGCGACTACAGCCTGGTTGGCATCAATGCGGTGATTCTCAACGGCGCCAAAATCGGCCGGCACTGCATCATTGGCGCCAACTCGTTGATCGGCGAGGGCAAGGAAATCCCCGATGGCTCGCTGGTGATGGGCTCGCCGGGCAAGGTGGTGCGGGAATTGACCGAGCAACAGAAAAGAATGCTGGAGGCCAGTGCTGCGCACTATGTGCATAACTCGCAGCGTTATGCCCGTGACCTGGCCGAGCAGTCGGAATGAACCCGGTTGAACGTCCCGTTGCCTCGCCCTGTGTGAGCATTTGTGCGCTGGACGACGACGATATCTGCACCGGTTGCCAGCGCACTGTCGATGAAATCACCCGTTGGAGCCGCATGGACAATGCCGAGCGCCGGGTGGTGCTGGGGTTGTGTCATGAGCGGGCGAAGGCCAGTGGGGTGTTGTGGATGATTCCTGGAAAATCCGGCGCCTGAAAGGGCGCTATCGCAGGCAAGCCAGCTCCCACCTTTGAAGTGCATTTCAACAGGTGGGAGCTGGCTTGCCTGCGATGAGGCCCCTCCAGACGACATCCCTTTAATTGTGTACCCTGTGCGCATTACCCACAGGTCCCTCGCCCCATGCTCTTCCTGATTGCCTATATCAGCAGCGTCGTGCTGATCAACTTCGCCTTTTCCACCGCCCCGCACCTGGATGTCATCTGGTCCGCCTGGGGTGGCCTGGTGTTTATCCTGCGGGACATGGTGCAAACGCGCTTCGGCCACGGGGCGATTATCGCCATGCTCGCGGCGCTGGTGCTGTCCTATATCACCTCCGACCCGTCCATCGCCCTGGCCAGCGCCACGGCGTTCGCGGTCTCCGAGTGCATCGACTGGCTGGTCTTCAGCATCACCAAGCGCCCATTGCACGACCGACTGTGGATCAGCTCGGCACTGAGCATTCCCCTGGATACCTTTATCTTTTTTGGCCTGATCGGCGCGTTGACGCCGGCCGTGGTCGGCACCGCCCTGGCCTCGAAATTTGCCGGGGTCACCGTGGTGTGGCTGGCCATGGCCTGGCGTTTGCGGCACCAGCGTGTCGCCAACTGAGGCCAATGCGTGCCGTTCATGTAAAATGCCGGCCTTTCTCCCCCTGATCCGCTCCCCTGAGGACCTGAGATGACCCGAATCGGAACTCCATTGTCGCCAACCGCGACCCGCGTATTGATGTGTGGCTGCGGTGAGCTGGGCAAGGAAGTGGTAATCGAACTGCAACGCCTGGGCGTTGAAGTGATTGCCGTGGATCGCTACGCCAACGCGCCGGCCATGCAGGTGGCGCATCGCAGCCACGTGATCAACATGCTCGACGGCGCGGCCCTGCGTGCGGTGATCGAGGCGGAAAAACCGCACTTTATCGTCCCGGAAATCGAAGCCATCGCCACCGGCACCCTGGTGGAGCTGGAGGCCGAAGGCTTTACCGTGATCCCCACCGCCCGTGCGGCGCTGTTGACCATGAACCGTGAAGGCATCCGCCGCCTGGCCGCGGAAGAGCTGGACCTGCCGACCTCGCCGTACCACTTTGCCGACACCGTGGAAGACTACCGCAAGGCCGTCGAAGACCTGGGCTTCCCCTGCGTGGTCAAGCCGGTGATGAGTTCGTCGGGCAAGGGCCAGAGCCTATTGCGCAGCGTCGATGACGTGCAGAAAGCCTGGGACTACGCCCAGGAAGGCGGCCGCGCCGGCAAGGGCCGGGTGATCATCGAAGGGTTTATCGACTTTGATTACGAAATCACCCTGCTGACCGTGCGTCACGTGGGTGGCACCACCTTCTGCGCGCCTGTGGGCCATCGTCAGGAGAAGGGTGACTACCAGGAATCCTGGCAGCCCCAGGCCATGAGCCCGGCGGCCCTGGCTGAATCCGAGCGCGTCGCCAAAGCCGTGACCGAGGCCCTGGGTGGCCGTGGCCTGTTTGGGGTCGAGCTGTTTATCAAGGGCGACCAGGTGTGGTTCAGCGAAGTCTCGCCGCGCCCCCACGACACCGGGCTGGTGACCTTGATTTCCCAGGACTTGTCGCAGTTTGCCCTGCATGCGCGGGCGATCCTGGGCTTGCCGATTCCGTTGATCCGCCAGTTCGGGCCTTCGGCTTCGGCGGTGATCCTGGTGGAAGGGCAGTCGACCCAGACAGCGTTCGCCAACCTCGGCGCGGCCCTGAGCGAGCCGGACACGGCATTGCGTCTGTTCGGCAAGCCAGAAGTGAATGGCCAGCGCCGCATGGGCGTGGCGCTGGCGCGGGATGAGTCGATCGAGGCTGCCCGGGCCAAGGCGACCCGTGCTTCCCAGGCGGTGGTTGTAGAGCTCTAAACCGAGTTGATCGTTCCCACGCTCTGCGTGGGAACGCCTCTTGTGACGCTCTGCGTCATGCTTCGGACGCAAAGCGTCCTGGGCTGCATTCCCACGCGGAGCGTGGGAACGAGTGTGGTCAGGCGACTTTGTTCAAATCGTTATCCCGCGTCTCTTTCAGGCACAGCACCGCAATCAAGCTGAGCAACGCTGCCGCCGACACATACCCGCCGACATAACTGAGCCCACCCATCGCCACCAGTTTGGTCGCGAAAAACGGTGCGGCCGAAGCGCCAACGATCCCGCCCAGGTTATACGCCGCCGACGCCCCGGTATAACGCACGCGTGTCGGAAACAGTTCCGGCAACAGCGCCCCCATCGGCGCAAAGGTCACGCCCATCAGGAACAGTTCCAGGCACAGGAACAGCGCCACCGCCCAGGTCGAGCCATGGGTCAGCAACGGTTCCATGGTGAACCCTGAAAGAATCGCCAGCACCGCACCGACGATCAGCACCGGTTTGCGCCCATAACGGTCGCTGGCCAGGGCTGCCAGCGGGGTGGCCGCGCCCATGAACAGCACGGCAAAGCACAGCAGGGCGAGGAAGGTTTCGCGGCTGTAGCCCAGGGTGCTCACGCCGTAACTCAGGGAAAACGCCGTGGTGATATAGAACAGCGCATAACACACCACCATCGCTGCCGCGCCGAGCAGTACCTGCAACCAATGCTGGCTGAACAGCTCCACCAGCGGCACTTTCACCGGTTTTTCCTTGGCCACGGCGTTGGCGAACACTGGGGTTTCGTGCAGTTTGAGGCGTGCATACAGGCCCACCATCACCAACGCGGCGCTGAGCAGGAACGGAATGCGCCAGCCCCAGCTGCGAAATTGCTCATCGTCCAGGTTCATCGCCAGGATCAGGAACAGCCCGTTGGCCGCCAAAAAGCCAATGGAAGGCCCCAGTTGCGGGAACATGCCGAACCAGGCGCGCTTGCCCTTGGGCGCGTTCTCGGTGGCCAGCAGTGCGGCACCGCCCCATTCCCCACCCAGGCCAAGGCCCTGGCCGAAACGCAGCACGCACAGCAGGATCGGTGCCCAGGCGCCGATGCTGTCGTAACCCGGCAACAGGCCGATCAGGGTGGTACACACGCCCATCAGCAGCAATGAGGCGACCAGCGTCGACTTGCGCCCGATCCGGTCACCGAAATGGCCGAACAGCGCCGAGCCCAGGGGGCGGGCGATGAACGCGATACCGAAGGTCAGGAACGCCGCCAGCATCTGCGCGGTGCCGGAGCTCTGCGGGAAGAACACCGGGCCGATCACCAGCGCGGCGGCCGTGGCGTAGATATAGAAGTCGTAGAACTCGATGGCGGTGCCGATGATGCTCGC
Organism: Pseudomonas gessardii; assembly: GCF_001983165.1. Classification (GTDB taxonomy): domain Bacteria; phylum Pseudomonadota; class Gammaproteobacteria; order Pseudomonadales; family Pseudomonadaceae; genus Aquipseudomonas; species Aquipseudomonas gessardii. Next base: position 44,953 of record NZ_MNPU01000008.1, read on the forward strand.
GGTCGCGACGCGGCTGGTCGAGTTGGTCGGGGCGGCGGGAGCGGCCTCGTCATAGGTGGTGCTCATTGAGGTATCCCTGATGGTCATTGCGCCTTTGGCGCGGATTATTATTGGTCTTGCACCCATGGATCAGGGCAGTGCGCGGCGTCGGCTCGGGATGGGAGCGTACCGGTCAGACACGGTGTTGCAGTGCCTGGACACGCTCAGTGCGGATAGCACGCGGTCGGGCGGGGGGCTTGGGTAAGCTTGATCGATTATAGGAAGGCGCACGCGCTGCAAACAAGGGCTGAAGCGCGGTCTTTAGGGCTGCAAAGATCAAATGTGGGAGCGGGCTTGCCCTAATGCCAGTCAGTTAAGCCTTTTTGTAGGAGCGAGCTTGCTCGCGAAGAACTTGAGAGCGCCGCGTTTACCTAGCAAACACGCGTTATCGTTGACGTCCTTCGCGAGCAAGCTCGCTCCTACAGAAAGCAGAATCCGCTTAACTGACTGGCATTAGGGCTTGCCCGCGATGACGGTGTGTCAGTCAGAGTTGCATTAACTGACCCGCCGCTATCGCGAGCAAGCCCGCTCCCACACAAGCCTGCTCTTACATTTAGGTAGCAATCGGTGCCGAGCCGACATGCCAGATCAACACCTTGCTTACCCGGTTGTCCTCGGTCTCGAGGATTTCCAGGCGATAACGGCCGATCTTCAGGCACACCGCACAATCGGGAATGCTCTCCAGGGCTTCGGTCACCAGGCCGTTGAGGGTCTTGGGGCCGTCGCTGGGCAGGTGCCAGCCCAGGCACTTGTTCAGTTCGCGGATCGACACGGCGCCGTCAATCACATAGCGCCCCTCTGGCTGGGGCTGGATCAGCGGGTTGTCCAGGCTCTGTTCGCTCTCGAATTCGCCGACGATCTCTTCCAGGATATCTTCCAGGGTGACGATACCCAGCACTTCGCCGTATTCGTCCACCACCATGCCCAGGCGGCGCTGCTGCTTGTGGAAGTTCAGCAATTGCAGTTGCAGCGGCGTGCTTTCGGGGACGAAGTACGGCTCGTGGCAGGCCGCGAGCAGGGCGTCCTTGGTCAGGCTGGCGTCGGGCAGCAGGTGCTGGATCTGCCGAGTGTTGAGCACCGCCTCGACCTGGTTGATATCGCTGTGGAATACCGGCAGCCGCGTGCGCTGGGAGCTGCGCAGGTGTTCGATGATCTCCTCGATAGGGTCGTCGAGGTTGATGCCATCGACTTCGCTGCGCGGCACCAAGATGTCATTGACGGTGATGTTGTCCAGGGCGTGGATGCCCGGCATGCCCGGCATAAGGTCGTCACGCTCGTCCGTTGCCTGCTGGTCGGGGTGGTCGGGCTGTGGCTCGTCGCTTTTCTTCACGACCCCGGACTTGCGCGCGAACGGGCGCAGCAACAGCAGGCTGAGGCCATTGAGCAACCAGGCCAGGGGATAGAGGATCTTCAGCGGCACTCCCAGCAGCGTATTGCCAAACCCCAGCACCGCTTGCGGATAGCGGGTGGCGAGGGTGCGCGGCAGGTAGTCGGCCAGCACCAGCAACAGCCCGCTGGAGACCAGCCAGCCTAGCCAGGGACCGTTTTCGGCCCAGGCATAGATGGCCAGCAGAGTGCACAGAATCACTACCACCGCGCGGCACAGGGTGTTGCACAGGATCAGGCTGTTGCGCGGGAAGTTGAGGCGGGCGGCGGCCTTGTCGCCCTGGCGTGTACCGGGGCGCAGGGCCAGCAAATGGTGCTGGGCCGCTTCGATGGCGGTAAACAGCGCCGACCACAACACTAGCAGCGCGACGACCGCGAGCATCGGCTCCAGGGGCAAATTGTCCATAATGGCTGCCCGTCAGATATGCAGGATGAATTCGCGAACCAGCTTGCTGCCGAAATACGCCAGCATCAGCAGGCAGAAACCGGCCAGGGTCCAGCGGATTGCCTTGTGCCCACGCCAGCCCAGGCGATTGCGGCCCCACAGCAGTACGCTGAACACCACCCAGGCCAGGCAGGCCAGCAGGGTCTTGTGTACCAGGTGCTGGGCGAACAGGTTCTCGACAAACAGCCAGCCGGAAATCAGCGACAGCGACAGCAGCGTCCAGCCGGCCCAGAGAAAGCCGAACAGCAGGCTTTCCATGGTCTGCAACGGCGGGAAGTTCTTGATCAGCCCGGAAGGGTGCTTGTGCTTGAGCTGGTGGTCCTGCAACAGCAGCAGCAACGCCTGGAACACGGCGATGGTAAACATGCCGTAGGCCAGGATCGACAACAGGATATGGGCGAGGATGCCCGGCTCCTCGTCGATCACCTGCACCGTGCCGGTGGGGGCGAATTGCGCCAGCAGGACTGTCAGCATCCCCAGGGGGAAGAGCAGCAACAGCAGGTTCTCCACCGGGATCCGTGCGCAGGCCAGCAGCGTCAAGGCAATGACTGCGGCGGCAATCAGGCTGGCGGCGCTGAAAAAGTCCAGGCCCAGGCCCACCGGGGTCATCAGGTGGGTGAACAGGCTGGCAGCGTGGGCCACCAGGGCGAGCACGCCGAGGCCGGCCAGCAGGCGTTTGTCCGCCCTGGTGCGCTGGGCCAGGCGGGTGCCCTGATAGAGGGTCGCAGCGGCATACAAGAGTGCGGCGGCGAGACTGGGTAGCAAACTGGGTGACAAAGGGAGCATAAATCCTGTTAGGCAAGCCCGAAAGCCGATGAGTTTGGCACACACCTGCGTTCCACGAAAGACCACCGGGCCAGACAGCGGGTGTGCACGGCGGCAGTCTTCGCTATAATCCGCGACCTGCCCACGCCGCAGGCTCGCCGAGCGCTGTTTTTAATAGCGATTTATCACAGCCTGGGCCGCCATTACCTCGGTCTACCGATGCACTTCGATGAATAGGGCCTGAAAGGATCGCGCATGTTTGAAAACTTGACTGACCGTCTCTCGCAGACGCTGCGCCATGTCACCGGCAAGGCCAAGCTGACCGAGGACAATATTAAAGACACCCTGCGCGAAGTGCGCATGGCGTTGCTCGAAGCCGACGTTGCCTTGCCTGTGGTCAAGGATTTCGTCAACTCGGTCAAGGAGCGTGCGGTTGGCACTGAAGTGTCCCGCAGCCTGACGCCGGGCCAGGCCTTTGTGAAGGTCGTGCAGGCCGAGCTCGAAAGCCTGATGGGCGCGGCCAACGAAGACCTGAACCTCAGCGCCGTGCCGCCGGCCGTGGTGCTGATGGCCGGTTTGCAGGGTGCGGGCAAGACCACCACCGCTGCCAAGCTGGCGCGCTTCCTTAAAGAGCGCAAGAAAAAGTCCGTGATGGTGGTGTCGGCCGACGTCTACCGTCCGGCCGCGATCAAGCAGCTGGAAATGCTCGCCGGTGAAGTGGGGGTGACCTTCTTTCCGTCCGACCTGAGCCAGAAGCCGGTCGACATCGCCAACGCAGCCATTAAAGAAGCCAAGCTCAAGTTTATCGACGTGGTGATCGTCGATACCGCCGGTCGCCTGCACATCGATGAAGAGATGATGGGCGAGATCAAGGCACTGCATGCCGCGATCAACCCGGTAGAGACCCTGTTCGTGGTCGACGCCATGACCGGCCAGGATGCGGCCAACACCGCCAAGGCCTTTGGTGATGCGCTGCCGTTGACCGGCGTGATCCTGACCAAGGTCGACGGCGATGCCCGTGGCGGTGCCGCGTTGTCGGTGCGTGCCATTACCGGCAAGCCGATCAAGTTCATCGGCATGGGCGAGAAGACCGAAGCGCTCGAACCGTTCCACCCTGAGCGGATCGCCTCGCGGATCCTCGGCATGGGCGACGTGCTCAGCCTGATCGAGCAGGCCGAGCAGACCCTCGACAAGGACAAGGCCGACAAACTGGCCAAGAAGCTGAAGAAGGGCAAGGGCTTCGACCTCGAAGACTTCCGCGATCAGTTGCAACAGATGAAGAACATGGGCGGCCTCGGCGGCCTGATGGACAAGCTGCCGAACATCGGCGGTGTGAACCTGGCGCAAATGGGTAATGCCCAGGGCGCGGCAGAGAAGCAGTTCAAGCAGATGGAAGCCATCATCAACTCCATGACCCCGGCCGAGCGCCGCGACCCTGAGCTGATCAGCGGTTCGCGCAAACGTCGGATCGCCATGGGTTCCGGCACCCAGGTGCAGGACATCGGGCGCTTGATCAAGCAGCACAAGCAAATGCAAAAGATGATGAAGAAATTCTCGGCCAAAGGCGGCATGGCCAAAATGATGCGCGGCATGGGTGGCATGATGCCCGGTCGTGGCATGCCGAAGATGTAAAGAATTCGCGCAGGGGCTTGCTCTTGCGCAGACCCACAGGGATGTGGGATCTCCAGCAAACCCGCCGTTGGCGGGAGCTGACTCGCCGTTTTAACCGACGGCTCTCTAGCAGATCTGAATGGCACGCGGTCAGGCGCCGGAAAAAGACATTTGCAAAAGTCGGGATATTCCTTAGAATATGCGGCCTTTCGGGCACCCATGCCCGCTGTGCATTTAGATTTGCAGCACCGACTACAGGAACGATGTTCACATGCTAACAATCCGTCTTGCCCTTGGCGGCTCCAAAAAGCGCCCGTTTTACCACTTGACCGTAACCGACAGCCGCAACCCGCGTGACGGTTCGCACAAGGAACAGGTTGGTTTCTTCAACCCTGTTGCTCGTGGTCAAGAAGTTCGTCTGTCCGTGAACCAAGAGCGCGTAGCCTACTGGCTGAGCGTTGGTGCACAGCCATCCGAGCGTGTTGCCAAGTTGTTGAAGGACTCGGCTAAGGCCGCAGCCTGAGCAATATGAACGCGACGCCAGCTGTTGCTGATGATTTGATCGTTATCGGCAAGATTTACTCTGTTCATGGCGTTCGCGGCGAAGTGAAGGTGTATTCCTTTACTGATCCGACTGAAAACCTGTTGCAGTACAAGACCTGGACGCTCAAGCGCGAAGGGAGTGTGAAACAGGTCGAGCTGGTCAGTGGACGCGGGAACGACAAGTTCCTGGTCGCAAAGCTCAAGGGTCTCGATGATCGTGAAGAAGCGCGTCTTCTGGCCGGTTATGAGATCTGCGTGCCGCGCAACCTGTTCCCTGAATTGACCGACGGCGAGTACTACTGGTACCAGCTGGAAGGTTTGAAGGTCATTGATCAACTCGGGCAATTGCTCGGGAAAATCGATCATCTTCTGGAAACCGGCGCCAATGATGTAATGGTGGTCAAGCCTTGCGCTGGCAGCCTGGATGATCGCGAACGCCTGTTGCCCTATACCGAGCAATGTGTGTTGGCCGTCGACCTGGCCGCGGGCGAGATGAAGGTGGAATGGGATGCGGACTTCTAAGCGTGGCTAATTTGCGCGTTGAAGTGATCAGTTTGTTTCCCGAGATGTTTTCCGCCATCAGCGAGTACGGCATCACCAGTCGGGCGGTGAAACAAGGGCTCTTGCAGCTTACTTGTTGGAACCCGCGAGACTACACGACGGATCGACATCACACTGTGGACGATCGCCCATTTGGCGGTGGCCCGGGCATGGTGATGAAGATCAAGCCCCTGGAAGACGCCCTGGTTCAGGCCAAGGCAGCAGCCGGGGAGAAGGCGAAGGTCATTTACCTGTCCCCTCAAGGCCGCCAGCTTAATCAGTCGGCGGTACGCGGGTTGGCGAGTCAGGAAGCATTAATCCTGATTGCCGGTCGCTATGAAGGCATTGACGAGCGTTTTATTGAAGCTCATGTCGATGAAGAGTGGTCGATTGGGGACTATGTCCTGTCTGGCGGTGAGCTGCCGGCGATGGTCCTGATAGATGCGGTTACACGACTGCTGCCTGGAGCTTTAGGGCATGCGGACTCCGCGGAGGAAGATTCCTTCACGGATGGTTTGCTGGATTGCCCGCACTACACCCGACCGGAGGTGTATGCGGATCAGCGTGTTCCCGACGTATTGCTAAGTGGCAATCACGCACACATCCGGCGTTGGCGTTTACAGCAGTCCCTTGGTCGGACCTATGAACGACGCGCCGATCTTCTGGAAAGCCGCTCGCTTTCTGGAGAAGAGAAGAAGCTGCTCGAGGAATACATCCTCGCGCGGGACGATAGTTAACAACGTATCGATGGTAGATCCGACGATTTACCTTAGGAGCACAGCATGACTAACAAAATCATCCTTGCACTCGAAGCAGAGCAGATGACCAAAGAGATCCCTACCTTTGCCCCGGGCGACACCATTGTCGTTCAGGTGAAAGTGAAGGAAGGCGACCGTTCGCGTCTGCAAGCGTTCGAGGGCGTCGTAATCGCCAAGCGTAACCGTGGTGTGAACAGTGCTTTCACTGTTCGTAAAATCTCCAACGGTGTTGGCGTAGAGCGTACTTTCCAGACCTACAGCCCGCAAATCGACAGCATGGCCGTTAAGCGTCGCGGTGACGTACGTAAAGCCAAGCTGTACTACCTGCGTGACCTGTCCGGTAAAGCAGCTCGCATCAAGGAAAAACTGGCTTAAGTCCAGCTTCCCGATGCAGAAAAAAGCAGCCTACGGGCTGCTTTTTTGTGCCTGAAATTTGCCCCTTGCCCGGAACCTGTTCATAACCACCCGCCTCCCACAGTAGGCACGCATTTCCCTGTGGCAGCCGACTTGCCTGCGATAGGATCTACCCGATACTACAGCCATCAGCCTGAGCCCCCATGCCCGCCATTGACCACCCCCTGATCGACCGCTTCCTCGACGCACTCTGGCTGGAAAAGGGCCTGTCGGACAACACTCGCCAGTCCTACCGCAGCGACCTGGCCTTGTTCAATGGCTGGCTGCTGGAGAAAAACCTCGAACTGAGCCACGCCGGGCGCGAGTTGATCCTCGATCACCTGGCCTGGCGCCTTGAGCAGAATTACAAGCCGCGCTCCACTGCGCGGTTCCTCTCGGGAGTGCGTGGGTTTTATCGTTATTTGTTGCGGGAAAAGCTGATTGCTGTCGATCCGACCCTGCAAGTCGATATGCCGCAACTCGGCAGGCCCTTGCCCAAATCCCTGTCAGAAGCCGACGTCGAAGCCCTGCTGGCCGCGCCCGACCTGAGCGAAGCCATCGGCCAGCGCGACCGGGCCATGCTGGAGGTGTTGTATGCCTGCGGCCTGCGCGTGACCGAGCTGATCAGCCTGACCCTGGAACAGGTCAACCTGCGCCAGGGCGTGTTGCGGGTGATGGGCAAGGGCAGCAAGGAGCGCCTGGTGCCCATGGGCGAAGAGGCGATTGTGTGGGTCGAGCGCTATATGCGCGATGCCCGCGGCGAGCTGCTCGGCGGGCGTCCCAGTGACGTGCTGTTCCCCAGCCTGCGCGGCGAGCAGATGACCCGCCAGACTTTCTGGCATCGCATCAAGCACCACGCCAGGGTGGCCGGGATCGGCAAGTCGCTGTCCCCCCACACCTTGCGCCATGCATTTGCCACCCACTTGCTCAACCATGGTGCGGATTTACGCGTGGTGCAGATGTTGCTGGGCCACAGCGACCTGTCCACCACGCAGATTTATACCCATGTGGCGCGCGCCAGGTTGCAGGACCTGCATGCCAAACATCACCCAAGGGGCTGACAGGCCCCAATTTGGCTGCCAGCGTCTGCCCTGGCGCCCAATTGTGGTAGGCTTTGCCGGTTTGCAAAGGGGACGGTCCCACGCCGTGTTTCCAGACCGGCGCCCTGGCCTTCGTCCCTGCATCTGCCTTCAGGAGTTCCCATGCGCTTGACCCAGATTTTTGCCGCCGCAGCCATTGCGTTGGTCTCAACCTTTGCCGTCGCCGATGACGCCGCCGAGAAGACAATCCGTAAGAGCCTGGAAAGCCTCCAGCTCGAAACCCCGGTCGAAAGCATCAGCGCCAGCCCCATGGCCGGCCTGTATGAAGTCAAGCTCAAGGGCAGCCGCGTGCTGTACGCCAGCGCCGATGGCCAGTACATCGTCCAGGGCTACCTGTTCCAATTGAAAGACGGCAAGCCGGTCAACCTCACCGAGAAGGCCGAACGCCTGGGCGTGTCCAAGCTGATCAATGCCATTCCGGTTGCCGAAACCGTGGTGTACCCGGCCATTGGCGAGACCAAGACCCACATCACCGTGTTCACCGACACCACCTGCCCGTACTGCCACAAGCTGCACGCCGAAGTGCCCGAGCTGAACAAGATGGGCGTCGAAGTGCGCTACGTTGCGTTCCCGCGCCAGGGCCTGGGTTCGGCGGGCGACAAGCAGTTGCAAGCGGTGTGGTGCTCGGCTGACAAAAAGGGCGCCATGGACAAGATGGTCGACGGCAAGGACATCAAGGCTGCGGCCTGTGCCAACCCGGTGTCCAAGCAGTTCGCCCTGGGCCAGTCGATTGGCGTGAACGGTACGCCGGCCATCGTTTTGGCTGACGGCCAGGTCATTCCGGGCTACCAGCCGGCTCCACAAATCGCCAAACTGGCGCTGGGTGCCAAATAAACAGTACCGTCGAGCCTTTGACGGTCAGACCCGCCGACCCGTTGGCGGGTCATTCATCGCGAGCCGCAGTTGTGCGGCTGTTTTTCACGGCCGACCTTGAGTCGGCCGTTTCATGGGGAGTTCTTCAGTGAAACCGGTCAAAGTAGGCATCTGTGGGTTAGGGACCGTCGGTGGCGGCACCTTGAACGTACTTCAGCGTAACGCTGAGGAAATTTCCCGCCGTGCAGGGCGTGGGATTGAAGTGGCACAAATTGCCATGCGTACGCCAAAGCCTCAGTACCAAACGACCGGTATTGCGATGACCAACGATGTCTTCGATGTGGCCACCAACCCTGAAATCGATATCGTCATCGAACTGGTCGGCGGCTACACCGTCGCCCGTGAATTGGTGCTGAAGGCCATCGAAAACGGCAAGCACGTGGTCACCGCCAACAAGGCGCTGATTGCCGTGCACGGCAACGAGATCTTCGCCAAGGCCCGCGAGAAGGGCGTGATCGTGGCGTTCGAGGCGGCGGTGGCCGGCGGTATCCCGGTGATCAAGGCGATCCGCGAAGGCCTGTCGGCCAACCGCATCAATTGGGTCGCGGGCATCATCAACGGCACCGGTAACTTCATCCTCACCGAAATGCGCGAGAAGGGCCGTACCTTTGAAGACGTGCTGGCCGAAGCCCAGGCCCTGGGTTACGCCGAAGCCGACCCGACCTTTGACGTGGAAGGCATCGACGCGGCGCACAAGCTGACCATCCTGGCCTCCATCGCCTTTGGGATCCCGCTGCAGTTCGACAAGGCCTACACCGAAGGCATCACCCAGCTGACCACCGCCGACGTGAACTACGCCGAAGCCCTGGGCTACCGCATCAAGCACCTGGGCGTGGCGCGCAGCACCGCGGCCGGTATCGAATTGCGCGTGCACCCGACCCTGATCCCGGCCGACCGCCTGATCGCCAACGTCAATGGCGTGATGAACGCGGTGATGGTCAATGGCGATGCGGCGGGCTCGACCCTGTTCTACGGCGCCGGCGCCGGCATGGAGCCAACCGCTTCGTCGGTGATCGCCGATCTGGTGGACGTGGTCCGCGCCATGACCAGCGACCCGGAAAACCGCGTGCCGCACCTGGCCTTCCAGCCGGATTCGCTGTCGGCGCACCCGATCCTGCCGATCGAAGCCTGCGAAAGCTCCTATTACCTGCGGATCCAGGCCAAGGATCACCCGGGCGTGTTGGCCCAGGTGGCCAGCATCCTGTCGGAGCGCGGTATCAATATTGAGTCGATCATGCAGAAGGAAGTCGAAGAACACGACGGCCTGGTGCCCATGATCCTGCTGACCCACCGTGTGCTGGAACAGCATATGAACGATGCCATTGCCGCGCTGGAAGCCTTGCAGGGCGTGGTTGGGCCGGTGGTGCGGATTCGCGTCGAACACCTGAACTAACGATAGGTTGCAGAGGCCGCCGAGGTTCGGCGGCCGCTGTTCAAGAATGTTGTAGAGGAGCCAGTCATGCGCTACATCAGCACCCGCGGCCAGGCACCGGCCCTGAATTTTGAAGACGTCCTGCTGGCAGGCCTCGCCACTGACGGCGGCCTGTACGTGCCGGAAAACCTGCCACGCTTTACCCAGGAAGAAATCGCCTCGTGGGCCGGCCTGCCGTACCACGAGCTGGCGTTCCGGGTCATGCGCCCGTTCGTCACCGGCAGCATCCCCGATGCCGATTTCAAGAAGATCCTCGAAGAAACCTACGGCGTGTTTTCCCACAACGCCATTGCCCCGCTGCGTCAGCTCAATGGCAATGAATGGGTGTTGGAGCTGTTCCACGGCCCGACCCTGGCATTCAAGGATTTCGCCCTGCAACTGCTCGGCCGCCTGTTGGACTACGTGTTGGCCAAGCGTGGCGAGCGCGTGGTGATCATCGGCGCCACCTCCGGTGATACCGGCTCGGCGGCCATCGAAGGCTGCAAGCACTGCGAAAACGTCGACATCTTCATCCTGCACCCGCACAACCGTGTATCGGACGTGCAGCGCCGGCAGATGACCACCCTCTTTGGCGAGAACATCCACAACATCGCCGTCGAAGGCAACTTCGATGACTGCCAGGAGATGGTCAAGGCCAGCTTTGCCGACCAGAGTTTCCTCAAGGGCACGCGCCTGGTCGCGGTGAACTCGATCAACTGGGCGCGGATCATGGCCCAGATCGTCTACTACTTCCACGCTTCGCTGCAGTTGGGCGGGCCGGCGCGTTCGGTGTCGTTCTCGGTGCCGACCGGCAACTTCGGCGATATCTTCGCCGGCTACCTGGCCCGCAACATGGGGCTGCCGATCAACCAGTTGATCGTCGCCACCAACCGCAACGACATCCTGCACCGCTTTATGAGCGGCAACCAGTACGTCAAGGAAACCCTGCACGCCACTCTGTCGCCGTCGATGGACATCATGGTGTCGTCGAACTTCGAGCGTTTGCTGTTCGATATGCACGGTCGCAACGGTGCAGCCCTGGCCGGCCTGATGGACAGCTTCAAGCAGGGTGGTGGTTTCAGCGTCGATCAGGAGCGCTGGACCGAGACCCGCAAGCTGTTCGACTCCCTGGCCGTGGACGATGCCCAGACGTGCGAGACCATCGCCGAAGTCTATGCCCAGACCGGCGAACTGCTGGACCCGCACACCGCCATTGGCGTCAAGGCCGCGCGCGAATGCCGCCGCAGCCTGGATATCCCGATGGTCATCCTCGGCACGGCGCACCCGGTGAAATTCCCCGAAGCGGTGCAGAAGGCCGGTGTCGGCGAGGCCCTGGCGTTGCCGCCGCACCTGGCTGACCTGTTCGAGCGGGAAGAGCGTTGCACGGTGCTGCCTAATGACCTGAAGGCTATCCAGGCGTTTGTCAGCCAGCATGGCAATCGTGGGAAACCGCTCTGAGTCTTGGCTGACTCAAGGCTGTTCGCTTGAAAAAACGGCGTTTACCCAGGAATGGGAAACGTCGTTTTTATTTGGGGTACAGCGCTCACCGCATCACCAATGTGGGAGCGGGCTTGCTCGCGATAGCCGTGTGCCAGGCGCAGTATGTGCTGGCTGACCCACCGCAATCGCGAGCAAGCCCGCTCCCACAGGGGGGTGTCGCTTGGCGTAAGGCTATGCTGTGTGCGCAATAACCAACAAGGAAACCCACACGGTGCGGTTCACGATTCGATGGCTCCAGTGCCTACTGAGCCTGCTACTGCTCGGCCACCTGCCTGCAAGCCTGGCCGCTGTCAGCCTGCCGTTCAATCTGGTGCCGGCGTTTATCAGCCTGGCGCCCATGCCCCTGGCACCCGCCGAGCAGCAATGGCTGGGGCAGCACCGCACCTTGAAAGTGGGGATCTCCATCGATGATTACCAACCCATCGACATCACCCGCGACCGCAATCGCTACCAGGGCATCAGCGCCGACTACCTGAGCCTGGTGGGCGCGCGGCTCGGCGTGCCGATGCAAGTGATGGGCTTCGCCGAGCGGGCCCAGGCCGTGGAAGCGTTGCGCGCCGGCAGCATCGATATCCTCACCAGCGCCAATGGCTATGAACGTGACGTGCCCGGCCTGGCCTTTACCGCCGACTATATGCCCGACCGTTCGGTCGTGGTGGTGCGCGGTGACGACGCCACGCAAAACGACGCGCTCGCGGACAAGAAGCTGGTGTTGCTCGATGGTTATGCCAACGTCAAGAACGTGCATGCGGCCTACCCGCACAGCCACATCATGTTGGCCCCCAACCTCTACAGCGGCCTGGAAGCCCTGGAGCATGGCGATGTGGATGCCTTTATCGGCAATGAAGTGATCGTGCGCGCCTACCAGTCCCTGCGCCCTTATCTGAATATGCAGATCAAGGAGCAAAGCCGCCTGGCGCCGATTGGTTTTGCCTTTGCCACACGTCAGGCCGACCCCTTGCTGGGCAAGATGCTGGACCGCGCGCTGCTGAGCATCGAGGACTCGGTGCGCCGGGAGATCCTGGCCCGCTGGACCACGGGCCTGGGGGTGGACGTGGTCGGTGAACGTATCCCGTTGTCGGCCGCCGAGCAGGCCTGGGTACTGCAACATCCCCATGTGGTGGTGGTGGCCCAGCAGTACTCGCCTTATGTGTTCAAGGACAAGGATGGGCGCTGGGTCGGGTTGAATGTGGACCTGCTCAACCGCCTCTCGCGCATGACCGGTTTGCAGTTCGTCATGGAGGAAGTGTTTTCTACCGCCCAGACCCTGGCCGCCCTGGAAAAGGGCAGCGCGGATATGAGCAGCACCCTGGTGGAAAATACCGAGCGCCGGCGGTTCCTGGACTTCAGTCACGGCTTTGGTGGCGCCGGCTGGGTATTTGTCGAACGTCTTGATCGCCCGCCGCTGACCCGTCTCGGCCAGCTCTCGGGCGAGGTGTTGGCGCTGCCGGCGCGGCATGTGCTGGAAGGTTACATCCGTCGCGAATACCCGGCGATCCGCCTGCGCTCGGTCGCCAACTACAGCGAGGCCCGCGCCCTGGTGGCCCGGGGGGACGCGGCCGCGACCATCCAGAGTGAAGTGGAGGTGCAGAGTTACCCGGCCGATGAGTTGCGGGCCGGTCGCAGCGTCGATGGCAAGTGGTCCAGTGACAGCCTGGCGGTGCGCAAGGATCATCCCGAGTTGCTGAGTATTTTGAACAAGGCCCTGGAAGCGTTGCCGGTGGCCGAGTTGAGCGCCCTGCGCCTGCGCTGGATGGGGACGGTGGCGGTGCCGGTGCCCGCCTGGCAGCGCGTGCCGCCGTGGGCCTATTGGACAGTCGCCACGGCCCTGCTGTTTGTGCTGGTGTCACTGCTGTGGAACAGCCGGCTCAAGCGCCAGATCCGCCAGCGCGTCGAGGCGCAGCGGCGGCTCAATGACCAGTTGGCCTTCAAGCGCGCCCTGTTCGACGGCATGCCCAACCCGGTGTTTGCGCGCGACCTCGAAGGCCGCCTGCTCACCTGCAACAAAAGCTATGAGCAACAGTTGGCCACCCGGCTTGAGCAGATCCAGGGCCTGACCCTGCCAGAAAGTGGAATATTGCCTGGCGCTACCGCCTGGCGCCTGCACAGGGGGCATATGGAGCAACTGGCCACGCAGCAGTCGCTGTTTATCGACCGGCAATTGGAGTTCAACGGCGGCATCGCCCATGTCTACCAATGGACTGTGCCGTTTTACGATGCCGGGGGCCAGTTGCAGGGGCTGCTGGGCGGTTGGGTCGATATCAACGAGCGCAAGGTTTTGGAAACCCAGCTGATGGATGCACGTTGCGCCGCCGATGAGGCGAACTATGCCAAGAGCGCCTTTGTGTCGAACCTCAGCCATGAAATCCGCACACCGATGACGGCGATTATCGGCCTGCTGGAACTGGAGCAAGAACGCGCCCTGGCCGCAGGCATGCCGGTCTCCGAGGGGCTGCGGGTGGCCCATCGTTCGGCCCGCGAGCTGATCGACTTGATGGGCGATAGCCTGGACCTGGCAAAGATCGAAGCCGGCCATCTGCAACTGGCGCCCCAGACCACTGACCTGAAAGGCTTCTTCGAGGGGATCCAGCGGCTGTTTGAAGCCACCGCGCAGAAAAAGGGTTTGCACCTGACCCTGGCCTTCGCCCCCCAGGCGCAAGGCTTTTACTGGTTCGACCCACTGCGCCTGCGCCAGGTCATGCACAACCTGCTGGGCAATGCGCTCAAGTTCACGCAGCAGGGCGAAGTGCGCGTGCGGGTAGCGTGCCAGGTGGATGGGGAGGGGCACGAATACCTGCACCTGTGCGTCGAAGACACCGGCCCCGGTATCAGCTCCGAACAGCAGGCGCGGGTGTTCCGGCCGTTTATCCAGGGCAGTCCGCTGACGGCCGCCGAACATGGCGGCACCGGGTTGGGCTTGAGCATCTGCCAGCAACTGGTGGACTTGATGGGCGGGCAAATCACCCTGCACAGTGCCTTGGGCGAAGGCACCACGGTGTGCATCGACCTGCGCCTGGACCGGGTCGGCAGTGACGATCTGCCCGCGCCGGCGGCCACCGTGCCTTTGCTGCCAGCAGGCCGGGCCTTGTCGGTGCTGATTGTCGACGACCTGCCGGCCAACCGCCTGGTGCTGGCTCAGCAGTTGCAATTCCTCGGCCATCAGGTGGTGGGCCTCGATAGCGCCGAGGCCGCGTTGCAGCGCTGGCGTAGCGAGACGTTCGACGTGCTGGTGACCGATTGTCATATGCCGGGCATGTCCGGTTATGCCCTGGCCGAGGCCATTCGCCAGATAGAGGCCCAGGAACAGCGCCCGCGCTGCGCGTTGCTTGGCTGCACCGCTGATGCCCAGGACGACGAAGACCCGCGTGGCCAGCGGGCGGGGATGGATGCGCTGCTGGTCAAGCCGGTGACCCTGGAACAGTGGCGCCAGGTGCTGGCCCGGGTCACGGCCGTGCCGGCCTTCGACCTGCAGGCCCTGCGCAAGATGACCCAGGCCGACGGGCCGATCCTGCAAAGCATGCTGCAGGAACTGGCGAACAACCTTGAGCACGAGCACCGCCTGCTGGGCAACGCCATGGCCGAGCACGACCTGGCGCAGTTGCGGGCCAGCCTGCATCGCCTCAAGGGTATTTGTTGCCTGGTGGATGCGCTGCCATTGGCCAAGGCCTGCGTTGCCCTGGACACCTGTGCGCGGGAGCACCGTGCCGATGAACTGGCGCAGCATTGGCCAATCTTGTCTGCGACCTTGCTGACGCTGCGACAGGAAATCGAGCCGTATCTGAAGCAAGAATAGGACTCGTCCTATGGGGGCTTGCCCAGGTTTTGGCTAATGTGGGCGATCTTGCACGTAGCCCCAGAGTTTTCCATGCGCTCACTCAAAGTCCTGATTCTCGAAGACCACCCGTTCCAACTGATGGCCCTGCACCAGATGCTCAATGCCAACGGCGTGTTCAACGTACTCACGGCCGAAAGCGTCGAGGTCGCCCGCCAGTCGCTGGCGAGCAAGGGCCCGGTGGATATCGCCATCTGCGATCTGTACCTGGAGCACGGCGACTCACTGGGGCTGATCCGCGAAATGGCCGAGCAGGGCCTGGCCCAGGTCCTGGTGCTGTTGAGCGATGCCGATCGCGATGTACTGGACGGCGTGGCAAGCATGGCGCGCCAGGCGGGGCTCAATGTGCTGGGGTGCATGCCCAAGCCGGCTTCCGCCACCGCCATCGGGCAAATGCTCGATGCGTGCCAACAACGCTTGCGGCCAACCCCGCAGGCCTTGTCCTGGGAGCGCGCGTGCCAGATGCTGGGGGTGAGCGAATTGGCGACGCAGCCACTGTGCACCGAGGTTGGCGAAGCCGCCATCGAGCGTTACGCCAGCCTCTGCTACCAGCCCATCGTCAATCAGGACGGTGATCTGCAAGGCGTGGAGGCGCTGGCGCGCTGGCAAGACCCGAATCATGGCCAGTTGATGCCCAGCGAGTTTCTGCCGCTGCTGGAACTGGCGGGGCTGGAGCCGGCCTTTACCTGGTTCGTGCTGCAACAGGTGTTGCGCCTTTGCGCCCAGGTGGCCCGGGACACGGGCCGGGAACTGCCGGTGTCGGTCAATATTCCCGGGCGGCTGTTGGAGCAGGAGCACTTTGCGCTCACCCTGCAAGGGCTGTTGCAGCGCTTCGCCGTGCCCGCCCGCAACCTGACCCTGGAACTGGTGGAAACTTCGCGCCTGAAGACCGACAGCGCCCATGTCACCGGTTTGCTGCGCCTGCGGATGATCGGTTGCAAGCTGTCCATTGGCGATTTCGGCATCGGCGGGACCAGCCTGCAACGCTTGTTGGAGTTGCCGTTCACCGAATTGAAGATTCCCCCGGCGTTTGCCAGCGGGATGGCGGGGGACGAGCGCAAGTGTGCGGTGGTCGCCGGGGCCATGAGCATGGCCGGGCACCTGGGCGTCAGCGTGGTGGTGACCGGGATTGAAACCCCCGCCGACCGTGACGCGGTGCGCGCCCTGGGGCCGGCGTGGCTGCAGGGTTGCCTGATCGCCCACCCGATGAGTGCCCAGGTGCTGCAACACTGGCTGGCGCAATCTGCCGCAATTGCCTTGTAGGCAAACCTAGGCCAGCCCGTGTTCCTGCACATAGATGAACAACGCGGCATCGCTGATCAGCCCCAGCTTGCGCATGGCACTGACTTTCTGCGCGCTGACGGTCTGCTTGCTGCGGTTGAGGTGCGTGGCAATCTCGCCCACCGTCTTGCCACCCGCCAGCAGGCGGATCACTTCCAGTTCCCGGGGTGACAACTGGTGCTGCGAGTGCAGGCGGTCAGCCCCCACTGCGCCGGCCAGGGCCAGCGCCTGTTGAATGGTCCGGGCGACATAGGGCCGCTGCTGGCGCACCTGGTCGATGGCCTCGGGCAATTCGTCGGCCAGGCTGGCCTTGCTCAACAGGCCCATGACCCCCAGTTCCAGGATCGAGTGAAACAGGCCGGCGTTATTGAGCATGGTCACCACCACGATGGGCAGGTCCGGGTAATGTCGGCGCAGGTGTTCGATCAGGCGCAGGCCGTCGGCCTGGGGTTCGGCAGGCATCATGAAATCGGTGACCAGCACATCGCAGGGGCAGTGTTGCAGCAGGGCGGCCAGGGCCTGGGGCGAGCTGGCCTCGCCGACGATGCGCACCTGCTCGTCGCGCTCCAGCACTGCCCGCAGACCGATAAGGAAAATCGGATGATCGTCGGCAATGACAATGCGTAAGGGCTGTTCAGACGCGTCTCTCACGGTGGACTCCGGCAATAATCAGGAGATTCTAGCCTGTTGGCGGCTGTTTTCTCTCTGTCATCTTTGCCATGCATGCTCGATAGGTTCGGCACAAAGGCGAACTTTGTGCTTTGCGCGATGCTCCTACAGATGGCGGGTTTTTTGTTTTCCCATATTGAGTGGTGATCGAGATGGAAAGTATCAGCCTATTGCTCGGCGAAGCGCTGAGCCCTTATCAGGTCACGCTGACTGCCTCGGGTGTACACGGCGAGTGCCTGGTGACGGTAAAGAGCCCGACGGGCGCTATCGTGGTCGAACGCGAAGTGGATCGTGCACAGTTGAGCGACAAGCGCGCCCTGGTGGACGTGGTGGACTGCCTGCACCGCGACCTGAAAATCGCCGAAGGGCGCCTGGAACCCTCGGTGATCGCGGCCTTGCGCAACGCGGCCCAGACGCGCGCCACCGCCCAGGCATGAAGAAGTTTTTATCTTTGGAACCTTCCTACAGGAGGGTGAGTCAGACCCTGTAACAGCAAGATCAAGCATTGTGCTCCGGTGCTTGTAGCTTGTTGTACTGGTCTTTGTAGGCCACGTTTAACCCCGAGTTGTCTCCCCACTGCTCGGGGTTTCTTTTTGCCTGGGATTTATCACGGCAGCGGTGTTTCGCTGAAAAAACTCGGGTTGTCCTTGAGGTATTGCGCGCGCTTGAGCGGGTCCAGCCCGTTGGCGTAGGACTCAAGCAGCGCCTCCTGTGGAATATTCTGCAACTCGCGGTTGATATAGCTGATGGCCTGGCGCCCCAGCGCGGTGTTCGAGCAACCGATATGGATGCGCTGATAGCGCGGCATGCCCTTGATCGGATAGAACAGCAGGTCCTGGGGATCCATGCCTTGTTGCGCGGCCTGGTAGCGGATTTCCGTCCAGTACCCCAGCACCGCCTCCAACCTTCCCAGGCGCTGCATCTGCAACAGGCTGCCCAGGGCATCGTTGCCGTAATGCGGCGCCAGCCAGCGCGGGTCGGCGTGGCTCAACTGTTCATCTACACCGGGGCCGTAGCTGCGTTCGGCAACGACCCCAAGACGCAACTGCTGCGCCTGGAGCAACTTCGCCAGATCGAACGTGCCATCGGCCACATAGGGCGCCAGGGCGTCCTGCTGATTGCGGCGGATCGCAATGCCATTGCTTAACATCGCAAACGCCGGCCCTGAAAAGACGATGGTTTTTGCCCGTGCCGGCGTCCACACCAACGACGGGTCGCAGGTGAAGGAGGGCGCCAGCAGCATTTGCATGCCGCGGGCGCGGTTGACATGCAGGATCTGATGGCGGTACTGCGGCAGGTGCTCAATCAACAACGGCAGCAGCTTATCCACACTGCCCTGGCCCTTTTGCGGCCCCTCCAAAATAGTCATCGGCGGCAGGTCGCGCACCAGCCAGGTCAAGGTCTCTTGCGCCTGGGTCGATAGCGGCAGCGCCCCAAGCAGCGGGGTAATAAGCCATAAGCGCCGCAGCGCCCTGATGCAACGGCCGGCCATTATCTTGAGCATGCTCCGCACGGCATCAGATCGCGCCATCCTTGCGCAAACGGGCCACGGCGCTGCTGTCGTAGCCCAGAGCTTGCAGGATCACGGCATTGTGCTCGCCCAGCTGCGGCCCGACCCACTCGCAACTGCCTGGGGTGTCGGAAAGCTTGGGCACGATGCCGGGCATCTTGAAATCCTTGCCGTCGGGCAACTGGGCCTTGAGGAACATTTCCCGGGCCAGGTATTGCGGGTCGCCGAGCATATCTTCGGCGCTGTAGATCCGGCTGGCAGGCACCTGGGCCAGGTTCAACTGCTCCACCACCTGGGCCAGTGGCAAGCTGTTGACCCAGCGGTCGATCACGCCGTACAACTCGTCGCGCCGGCTATCGCGGCCATCGTTGCTGGCCAGTTGCGGGTCATTGGCCAGGTCCTCACGGCCAATGGCCATCATGAAGCGCTGGAAGATCGCATCGCCATTGGCGCCAATCTGCACATGCTTGCCGTCGCAGGTGGTATGGATCGATGACGGGGTAATGCCCGGCATGATGTTGCCGGTGCGCTCGCGGATAAACCCGAACACATCGAACTCGGGGATCATGCTTTCCATCATCGCGAAGATCGCTTCGTACAGCGCCACATCCACCACCTGGCCGAGGCCACCGTTGACCTCGCGATGGCGCAAGGCCATGAGCGCGCCAATCACCGCCCACAGCGCGGCGATGGAGTCGCCGATGGAAATCCCGGTGCGCACCGGCGGGCGGTCCTCGAACCCGGTGATATAGCGCAGGCCGCCCATGGACTCACCGACCGCGCCGAAGCCCGGTTGATCCTTCATCGGCCCGGTCTGGCCAAAGCCCGAGAGCCGCACCATCACCAGCTTGGGGTTGAGGGCGTGCAGGGTGTCCCAGTCCAGGCCGAGTTTTTCCAGGACGCCGGGGCGGAAATTCTCGATCAGGATATCGGCGTCTGCCAGCAGTTGCTTGAGGATCGCCAGGCCGTCCGGGTGCTTGAGGTTCAGGGTCAGGGACTGTTTATTGCGCGCCTGGACAAACCACCACAGCGAGGTGCCTTCATACAGCTTGCGCCATTTGCGCAGCGGGTCGCCGCCGTCGGGGGATTCGACCTTGATCACGTCGGCCCCGAACTCGGCGCAAATGCGCGAGGCGAACGGGCCGGCGATCAGGGTGCCCAGTTCGATGACTTTCAGGCCGGCAAGCGGTTTGGCGGTAAACGACATGAGGCTCCTTAACAAGCGCGGGAAGGTGTGTATTGCCTTTTAACATAGGCGAGCGGTGCAGGGATAAGGATGATGGCGCGCAGGATTCGTTGAATGGCCCCGCCATCGGTTAGACTGGCCGCCTTTCCCAGTCTCTAGAAGTCCGTTCATGGCCCAGCCGTCCACGACCTACAAGTTTGAACTCAACCTGACCGACCTCGATCGTTCGGTGTACGAGAGCGTCAAGCAAACCATCGCCCGTCACCCCTCGGAAACCGAAGAGCGCATGACCGTGCGTTTGCTGGCCTACGCCCTTTGGTACAACGAGCAGTTGTCGTTTGGTCGTGGACTGTCAGATGTAGACGAGCCAGCCCTGTGGGAAAAAAGCCTGGATGATCGGGTTTTGCACTGGATCGAAGTCGGCCAGCCCGATGCCGACCGCCTAACCTGGTGTTCGCGCCGTACCGAGCGCACCAGCCTGCTGGCCTACGGTAGCCTGCGGGTGTGGGAAGGCAAGGTGGTGCCGGTGGCCAACAACCTGAAAAACGTGCACATCGCCGCCGTGCCCCAGGAGGTCCTGGAGACCCTGGCCAAGGACATGCCCCGGGTGATCAAGTGGGACGTGATGATCAGCGAAGGCACGATCTTCGTCACCGACGACCGCGGCCAGCACGAAGTGCAGCTGCAATGGCTGGTCGGCGAACGCGGCTGATGATGTCAGGACGGGTTTGTGCGGGAGCTGGCTTGTGTGGGAGCGGGCTTGCCCGCGATAGCGATGTGTCAGTCGGCTTATCTTTAACTGATCCACCGCAATCGCGGGCAAGCCCGCTCCCACCCAAGCCCCTCACACACCGTTGATGTTCGTCGTTACTCGTAGTGTTTTTTAACCGTTGTATTGCACAGAAGCCCTCATCACCCCATGCGCATCGATCCCCGCCCATTGCCCGCTGTCCTGCCGTTCCTCGGTGAATTGCCACCGTTGCTGACCCGTCTCTACGCCGCCCGTGGCGTGACCTCGCAGGATGAGCTGGATAAGAGCCTGGCGCGGCTGATTCCCTATCAGCAGCTCAAAGGGATCGAGGCTGCCGTGGACTTGCTGGTGACGGCCCTGGAGCAGCGCCAGCGCATCCTGATCGTCGGTGACTTCGACGCCGATGGCGCCACCGCCAGCACCGTGGGCACCCTCGGCCTGCGCTTGCTTGGGGCGGCCCATGTGGATTACCTGGTGCCCAACCGCTTTGAATACGGCTACGGCCTGACCCCGGAAATCGTTGCCGTGGCCTTGCAGCGTGAGCCGCAGTTGCTGATCACCGTGGACAACGGCATCTCCAGTGTCGAAGGCGTGGCGGCGGCGAAGGCGGCGGGGCTCAAGGTGCTGGTCACCGACCACCACTTACCCGGCGATGAACTGCCGGCGGCCGATGCCATCGTCAACCCGAACCAGCCCGGCTGCGGTTTCCCCAGTAAGGCCCTGGCCGGTGTGGGGGTGATTTTCTACGTGCTGATGGCCTTGCGCGCGCGCCTGCGCAGCCTGGGCTGGTACGACAAGCAGCCGCAGCCCAATATCGGCGAATTGCTCGACCTGGTGGCCCTGGGCAGCGTGGCCGACGTGGTGCCGCTGGATGCCAATAACCGCATCCTGGTCCATCAAGGCCTGGAGCGGATCCGCGCCGGGCGTGCGCGGCCGGGGATCAAGGCGATCCTGGAAGTGGCCAAGCGCGACCACGCGCGCATCACCTCCACCGACCTGGGCTTTATCCTCGGCCCACGACTCAACGCGGCCGGGCGCCTGGATGACATGAGCCTTGGCATCGAATGCCTGCTCACCAGCGACTTCGCCCAGGCCCGGGAAATGGCCGCGCAACTGGACGGCATGAACCAAGACCGCAAGGCCATCGAGCAGGGCATGCAGCGCGAAGCCCTGGCTCAGCTCAAGGACTTGCCGCTGGAGTCGATGCCATTTGGCCTGTGCCTGTTCGACCCGGAGTGGCACCAGGGTGTTATCGGGATCCTCGCCTCGCGGATGAAAGAGCGCTATTTCCGCCCGACCATCGCCTTTGCCGATGCCGGTGATGGCCTGCTCAAGGGCTCTGGGCGTTCGGTGCCGGGCTTTCATATCCGTGATGCCCTGGCCGTGGTGGCCAGCCAGCACCCGAACCTGATCGCCAAATACGGCGGCCACGCCATGGCGGCGGGCCTGACCTTGCCTGAAGCCAACTTCCCGTTGTTCGCCCAAGCCTTCGACGCCGAAGTGCGCCGGCAACTGCGTGAAGAAGACCTCACCGGGCGCCTGCTGTCCGATGGCACCTTGGCCGTGGAAGAATTCCACCTGGAACTGGCCCGCGCCCTGCGCAACGCCGGGCCTTGGGGCCAACACTTTCCCGAGCCGCTGTTTCACGGGGTGTTTCAACTGGTGGAGCAACGGGTGGTGGGCGAGCGTCACCTCAAGGTGGTGCTCAAGAGTGAGTGCGGTGCGGTGAAGCTCGATGGCATTGCCTTTGGCATCGACCGAGAAGTGTGGCCGAACCCGACCATTCGCTGGGTGGAGCTGGCCTACAAGCTGGACGTCAATGAATTCCGTGGCCAGGAAACCGTGCAATTGATGATTGCCCACATCGAGCCGCGCTGAACCCTGTGCAATCCCCGGTTGTCGACTAGTCTCTAAGCACTGTGTGATTGGTCTTGTGACCTTGTCTGTTTTTTAGCCCGGAGGGGACGGGCTTTTCATCTTCTCGTCACGCGCACCGGTCAGACAGCACCCTGGAGCCAATGCCCACCGGATACGAGAAGAGGTGCCCCATGAGTCTGTTGCTTGAACCCTATACCCTGCGCCAATTGACCCTGCTCAACCGCATTGCCGTGTCGCCAATGTGCCAGTACTCGGCCGTCGATGGCCTGGCCAACGACTGGCACCTGGTGCACCTGGGCAGCCGCGCCGTCGGCGGCGCCGGGCTGGTTTTCAGCGAAGCCACCGCAGTGACCGCCGATGGCCGCATCACCGCCCAGGACCTGGGGCTGTGGAACGACGCCCAGATTGAACCGCTGCAGCGCATCACCCGCTTTATCAGCGCCCAGGGCGCGGTGGCGGGCATTCAACTGGCCCACGCCGGGCGCAAGGCCAGCACCCATCGGCCGTGGATCGGCAAGCACGGCAGCGTCAAGCCCGCAGACGGTGGCTGGGTGCCGGTAGGTCCGTCGCCGATCGCCTTTGACCCGCAGCACACCGCGCCCCGGCAGTTGGACGCAGGGCAAATCCAGCAGGTGATCGGCGATTTCGTGGCCGCCGCCAAGCGTGCCCTGACCGCCGGCTTCAAAGTGGTGGAAATCCATGCCGCCCATGGTTATCTGTTGCATCAATTTCTCTCGCCCCTGAGCAATCAGCGCCAGGATCAATACGGCGGATCCTTTGAAAACCGCATCCGCCTGGTGTTGCAAGTCACCCAGGCGGTGCGTGACGTGTGGCCGCAAGAGTTGCCGCTGTTTGTGCGCGTCTCGGCCACCGACTGGGTGGAAGACGGCTGGAACCCCGACGAAACCGTGGAGCTGGCACGTCGCCTCAAAGACCTGGGGGTGGACCTGATTGACGTGTCTTCCGGTGGCACCGCCGCCAATGCCGAAATCCCCATCGGGCCCGGTTATCAGACGCGTTTTGCCGAGCGCGTGCGCAAGGAGTCCGGCATGGCCACGGGCACGGTGGGCATGATTACCGAGCCGGCCCAGGCCGAGCATATTCTGCGTACCTGCCAGGCCGACATCATCTTCCTTGCCCGCGAACTGCTGCGTGACCCGTATTGGCCGCTGCACGCCGATGACGACCTGGGCGGGCGCAAGGCGATCTGGCCGGCGCAATATCAGCGGGCCACCCATCGCGACCAGCCGATCCATGAGTCGGATGTGCGCAACGAGTAACCCACCCAGCCGCCGCTGGCCCGGTGGGTCAGCGGGCCTCGCGTCGCCACTGTGGCCAGGCGAGCAACGTCGCGGCGCGCAACAACCACTCGAACGGCCCATATGGATGACGGCGTAGCCAGTGCGTGCTCAGCCACATTTGTAGGATAAAAATCGTGGTCGCCATCGGTAGCAACAACCACGGCTCGACCTGATTGATCCCGCCAGCGCCGTAGCCGGTGAACAACAGCCCGAGCACGATCGATTGCATAAGGTAATTGCTCAAGGCCATCTTGCCCAACGGCGCCAGGCGCGCGCATAGCCTTGCGCCGCGGGGGGTGTTGAACAGCGCCAGCATCCCTAGGCCATAGGCGGCTGTGAGCAGCGGCGCCGTCAGTTGGCCGAGGCCGAAGGCAAAGGTTTCCAGGCCGCCACCCGGTCTATAAGCGGCGGCCAGGGCGTAGACCAGCGCACCGAGCAGGCCCAGCGGGGCAGTCATTAGCAGCAGGCGCCCGGCACGGGGTTCCCAGGCCTGTGGCGAGGCCAGCCATTGCTGTCGCCCGGCCGCATAGCCAAACAGGAACATCGCCAGGGCACTGGGCCCTTGCAGTAGCCATAAGGCGGGCACGGTGTTCCACACCTCTCGGCTATGAAATTGCAGGGTCTGCAGGGCCCCAGCGGAAAATGCCGCGAGTTTTGCCTGGGCCTCGTCGTGGCCAGCGCCGACCCATTCACCTTCCAGCCCCTGCAAGATACCCAGCACCATCCACAGTGAGCAGGCGACCACTACCAGGCCGATAGCCCAGCGCCGGGCATGGGCCGCTGCCAGGTTGCGGGCCGCCAGCAGCACCAGGCCCAGCAGGGCATAAGTCGAGAGAATCTCCCCGTAATACAGTAGGGCGCCATGGGCCAGGCCCAATGCCAGCAGGGCCAGTTGCCGGCGCAGCATACGTGGGACGAACGCGGCCTCGGCCCGCTCGGCGGCGGCCATTTGCAGGGTGAAGCTGTAGCCAAACAAAAAGGAAAACAGCAGGTAGAACTTGGTCTCGAACAGCAAGGCCACCAGCAGCCGCACCCCGTGATCGAGCAGGCTGGCGTAGGCTGGATTGCTGGCGGCCGAGGCGTAATAGGGGTCGGCAAAGGCCCAGATATTGACGCTGAGAATGCCGAGCAAGGCAAACCCGCGCAGTGCGTCGACCTGGACCAAACGGGCATTGGCCGTGGCTGGCATATTCAGCGCCCTTGCAGCAGGTGAACCACCAGGCCCTGCAGGACCGGGGTCTGCTGCGCGGGGTGAAAGTCCGGGTCGGCCGCCACGCGGGCGAACATGCCATCGATCAAGGCGGCCAGCCAGTTGGCCGCCTCGGGTGCGCTCAACGAGGTGTGCAACTGCCCGGCCTTGTCCGCCGCCCGCACCAGTGCTTCGAGGCCGTCGCGCAGGGCGCGGTCATTGGCTTTTACCAGGCGTGCGACGGCTTCGTCGCGATGGCCCAGGGCCGAAATTTCCAGCGCCAGGCCGGCGTAGTGGCGGTCGCAGGCCAACTGGCAGACATGATCGAGGAAGGCCAGCAACTGCGCCAGCGGATCAGCCGCCTTGGCCAAGGGCGCCATGGCCTGTTGGATCTCTTCACCTTCGCGGGCCACCAGCGCCAGCAACACCTCATGCTTGCTGGCGAAATAGTGGAACAGATTGCCCGCACTCATACCGGCCAGGGCACAGATATCGGCGGTGCGCGTGGCAACAAAACCGGCTTCGGCAAAACACTGGGACGCCGCATCCAGCAGGGCCATGCGTTTGCTTTCGCGTTGTTGGGGATCGGGGGTGCGCATGCCTGTCTCATTAATTAATTGAGTGGTCACTCAACTTATGAGGTGTAAGAATTTTCCGCAAGCTTTTTGCTTCAAGGTAATTATTTAAGTGAATACTCTAAAAAAATCTCACACGCGCCTGGATAGTTTCTACGCTTGGAGTAAGACGACTTCTGGCCCAGGAAGTCAGTCTGTTTGCTCGCTGAGGCATTGCACTTCGCGGACAGGGTTATGGGCATCAGGAGTTGTTGTTTATTACACGGAGAAACATTCCATGGCCAAGTCCATTGGTGTCGCAGGGGTTCTGATGCTTTTTTTCAGCCGCAAGCTGTCGTTGCATGGCCGCCGGTTGAGTTCGGATGAGGCACAACTGCTGGAGCAGTACCGTGCCTTGACCGAAAACGATCAGGTTGCAATGCGCTATCTGATTGGCGCGATGAAGAGTATTTCGCGCTTTTGAGCCGGCAAGGGCGTTCCCACGCCGCCATGCGCGTGGGAACGCTTGGCATCAGCTGTACTTGCGCTTGTCCGGTGCCGGCGGGAAGTACTGGTACAACCAGGTTTCACTCAGGGTGCGGTCATTGGTGCGAATGAACAGGCGCATCTCCACCGGCGCCACGCTGTCGCTGGTCGGGTACCAGTCGAAGAGGATGCGGTAGCCCTTGATGTCATCGAGCACCAGCACGCTGAAGTCTTTCACTTGGCCATGGGAGCAGGTGACCACCGGCTCGATCCCGGTGCCTGCGGGCAGGCGGTCGAGACCACCGCCCTTGAAGTCCACGGCAAAGCGGCGGGCCCAGACCGGCGGGTAATGCTCGCCCGGCGCCCAGCCTTCGGTGAAACCGCCCATGCCGGAACGGGTCGCATTGACTTGCGCCAGCGGCGTGCTGACCGGGGGCAGGGCGCTCCAGTAGAGCTTGTAGCCAAAGTTCAGGGAATCACCGGCGGCCACCGGTTTTTTGGGCGACCAGAAGGCGACGATGTTGTCCATGGTCTCGCCGGTGGTAGGAATTTCCAACAGGTCGATAGAGCCTTCGCCCCATGCAGTGGTCGGCTCCACCCACAGGCTCGGGCGCTTGCTGTACCAATCGACGGTGTCCTGGTAGCTGGCGAACTCATGGTCGGTCTGCACCAGGCCGAAACCTTTCGGGTCTTTATCGGCGAAGGCATTGAACTGCAGGGTGGCCGGGTTGTTCAGCGGCCGGCAGATCCACTCGCCGTTGCCGCGCCACATTGCCAGGCGGTCGGAATCGTGGATTTGCGGGTGAATGGTGTCGCACATGCGCCGCTCATGGGTGCCGCAGCTGAACATACTGGTCATCGGCGCGATGCCCATCTGCTGGATCGCGGTGCGCGCATTGATATGGGCATCGATGGCCATCACCACCTGGGTCGCCTGGCAATCGATGTCAAAGCGATAGGC
The DNA here is from genome assembly GCF_001983165.1 of Pseudomonas gessardii. Taxonomy (GTDB): domain Bacteria; phylum Pseudomonadota; class Gammaproteobacteria; order Pseudomonadales; family Pseudomonadaceae; genus Aquipseudomonas; species Aquipseudomonas gessardii. The sequence goes on from NZ_MNPU01000008.1 coordinate 71,915, forward strand.
ACCGGTGGCGCTCGGTGAGTCGAGCAGGGCGTAGACCACGAAACGGGTGCTGTCCTTGTCCGGCGTCTCGAACCAGAACTGGGTGAAATCGGGGAACTCTTCGCGTTTGTCGGCGTAGGTGTCGATGGCTAGGCCGCGCGCCGAAAGGCCGTACTGGCCGGTGTTATCCACCGCGCGGAAATAGCTGGCGCCGAGGAAAGACACCACGTCGTGGCGGTCCAGTTCCGGGGCCTTGAACAGCTTGAAGCCGGAAAACCCCAGGTCGCCCTTGAGCTGCTGGGTATCGACCGTGGTTTTTTCATAGTTGAACAGCGACGGGCGGAAATGCACCTCCCGCGCCTGGCGGGTCTTGGGGTCGACACTGTGCATGCGCACCGGGGTCTTGAAACCCATGCCGACGTGGAAAAACTGCACGTCCAGCTGGCCTTTGAGGTCTTTCCACAGCGAATGGTTGCCGTCGTAGCCAATGGCATTGAAATTCTGCGGGGTCATGGTCGCCAGGGTTGGCGGCAGCACCTGGCGGGTGTCCTGGTACTGTTTGCCGGCCAGTTGCTTGGCCTGCCGCTTGAGCCAGTCGAAGTCGAACGCCTTGGCATCGCCATCGGCGGCACGATTCCCGGCCCAGGCCTGGGCGGCCAGCAGGCCACTGGCCGACAGCCCGGTGTAGGCCGCGATGGCCATGGATGCTTTGAGCAAATTCCTGCGGTGCATAAATACAACCTGTGGTGAGCAATCCCGTGCCGTTCCTGGCGCGTGCTGGATCAGAAATTACGGTTCGGACATGCCTTCGGCCAAACGCAACGGACATTAAACAGATGCCCGATAGCTTAAGGGGTTCGCTGGGGAAGGAAAATTGATTGATGGCGGGATGATAGCGTTGGATATGAAACAAGACGTGTCTGTGGGGGCGTCACTGATCAGGTCGGCTGTCAGCCCCTGCCAATTGAGTTACATCTGGAAGCACTCTATATCCAGGAATATTGGCACTTAGTTTTACGCTGAGAGCCTATTGATCCTATGAACCCAAGTTTCTGGAGGCTATGAATGAATACCCGTGGATTGCTTGATCAGTTGCTCAAGTCCGGCCAGGACATGTTGCAAAACAAGGCTGGCGGTCAACGTAAAGGCGATGACAAAGGCGCACTGGGAGGCCTGCTCGGCGGTGGCGGGCTCGGCAGCCTGCTCGGCGGCGCAGGTGGCGGGGCGTTGGCAGCCGGGGCTATGGGCCTGCTGCTGGGCAACAAAAAAGCCCGGAATTTTGGCGGTAAAGCCCTGACTTATGGTGGTCTTGCCGCATTGGGCGTGATTGCCTACAAGGCTTATGGCAACTGGCAGGCACAACAGGCCGGCGCCCCCAAGGGCGAGCCGCAGACCCTCGACCGCCTGCCACCGGCCCAGGTCGAGCTGCATAGCCAGGCCATCCTCAAGGCCCTGGTGGCCGCCGCCAAGGCCGATGGCCATGTGGACGAGCGCGAGCGTGCCTTGATCGAAGGCGAATTCGTCAAGCTGGACAACGACCAGGAACTGCAACACTGGCTGCATGCCGAACTGAACAAGCCCCTGGACCCCACCGATGTGGCGCGTGCCGCCAGCACCCCGGAAATGGCTGCCGAAATGTACATCGCCAGCGTGATGCTGGTGGACGAGGAAAACTTTATGGAGAAGTCCTACCTCGACGAACTGGCCCGCCAGCTCAAGCTGGAACCGGGCCTCAAGGCCGAGCTGGAAAAACAGGTACGCCAGGCCACCGCATGAGTTGCAGCTGATCCTTCCCACGCAGAGCGTGGGAAGGATCGACATCAAACACCCCGCCGCCATCAAGGTTGCGGGGTGTTTTTGTATTCCTTGAGACTTGGCCCACAACCCATTGATAAATGATGGCAGTGCCTCAGCTATACTCCAGGGCATTTGATCGGCCTTCGAGGAAGTACTGTGAAAAACTGGACCTTGCGCCAACGCATCTTGGCGAGCTTTGCGGTCATTATCGCCATCATGCTGTTGATGGTCGTGGTCTCGTATTCACGGTTGCTGAAAATCGAATCGAGCGAGAACTCGGTGCGCGACGACGCCGTGCCAGGGGTGTTTTTCAGCTCGATGATCCGCAGCGCCTGGGTCGACAGCTACCTGCAAACCCAGGAGCTGATCGGTTTGCGCGAGCATCAGGGCATTTCCGACGCCGACCGCCAGGATTACAAGACGTTCGAGGCGCGGCTGGACCAGCATATGGCCAGTTACGCCAAGACGATCAATATCGACCAGGATCGTAACGAGTTCGACACCTTCGAGGCCCTGCACCAGAAGTACAATCAGGTGCTGGTCCAGGTCCTGGAGCTGCATGCAGCCAACAAGGAGGCCGAGGCGGTCAAGCTGTTCGACGAGCAACTGACCCCGGCCTGGACCGCAGGGCGCATGAAGCTCAATGACATCATCAACGCGAACAAAAAAGTCGCGGACAGCGCCACTGCCGCCATCGATGACGCCGTGGATGCCGCCAAAATCAGCATGGGCGTGTCGCTGCTCCTGGCGATCCTTGCCGCCGGCCTGTGCGGGTTGCTGCTGATGCGCGCGATCATGGCGCCGATGAAACGCATCGTCGATATCCTCGACACCATGCGCACCGGCGATCTGAGCAAGCGCCTGAACCTGGAACGCAAGGACGAGTTCGGCGCCGTCGAAACCGGCTTCAACGACATGATGACCGAGCTGACCGCCCTGGTATCCCAGGCCCAGCGTTCGTCGGTACAGGTCACCACCTCGGTGACCGAGATTGCCGCCACCTCCAAGCAACAACAGGCCACGGCCACTGAAACCGCCGCCACCACCACCGAAATCGGCGCCACCTCGCGGGAAATCGCCGCCACGTCCAAGGACCTGGTGCGCACCATGACCGAAGTGTCCACCGCCGCCGACCAGGCCTCGGTGGCCGCCGGTTCCGGCCAGCAAGGCCTGGCCCGCATGGAAGAAACCATGCACTCGGTGATGGGCGCCGCCGACCTGGTCAACGCCAAGCTGGCGATCCTCAACGAGAAGGCCGGCAACATCAACCAGGTGGTGGTGACCATCGTCAAGGTGGCCGACCAGACCAACCTGCTGTCCCTCAACGCCGCCATCGAGGCCGAGAAAGCTGGTGAATACGGGCGCGGCTTTGCCGTGGTCGCCACCGAAGTGCGGCGCCTGGCCGACCAGACTGCCGTGGCCACCTACGATATCGAGCAGATGGTGCGCGAGATCCAGTCGGCGGTCTCGGCGGGCGTGATGGGTATGGACAAGTTTTCCGAAGAAGTGCGTCGCGGCATGTTCGAGGTGCAGCAGGTCGGCGAGCAGCTGTCGCAGATCATTCACCAGGTACAAGCCTTGGCGCCGCGTGTGCTGATGGTCAACGAGGGCATGCAGGCCCAGGCCACCGGTGCCGAACAGATCAACCATGCGCTGGTGCAGTTGGGCGATGCCAGTAGCCAGACCGTGGAGTCCCTGCGCCAGGCCAGCTTTGCCATTGATGAACTGAGCCAGGTTGCGGTGGGTCTGCGCAGCGGCGTGTCGCGTTTTAAAGTCTGATGAGTGATCCAGCGGCGAAACGCGACGCGGTGACGGCCGCCAAAAAAGCCTTGTTCCTGGTGTTTCATATCGGCAGCGAGCGCTACGCCCTCAAGGCCACGGAAGTGGCTGAGGTGCTACCGCGCCTGCCGCTCAAGCCCATCGCCCATGCGCCGGCGTGGGTCGCCGGGATCTTTGCCCATCGTGGCTACATGGTGCCGGTGATCGACCTCAGCGCCCTGACGTTTGGGACCCCGGCCCAGGCCCGCACCAGTACGCGGCTGGTGCTGGTCAACTACCGTCCCCAAGCCTGGCAGGCGCCGCGTTGGCTGGGGCTGATCCTCGAACAGGCCACCGACACCCTGCGTTGCGACCCGGCCGACTTCCAGCCCTACGGCCTGGACAATCGCCAGGCGCCTTATCTGGGGCCGGTGCGCGAAGACGAACGGGGGCTGATGCAGTGGATCGGCGTCGCCGACCTGCTCACTGCCGAGGTCCGCGCCTTGCTGTTTGCCACCGACCTGAGCGCTGGGGAGGCTTGATGAGCAATGACCAACGCTTCTTCGACTTTCTCAAGGAACGCATCGGCCTGGACGTCGCTTCGGTGGGCGAAGCGATTATCGAGCGCGCCGTGCGCCAGCGCAGCCAGGCGTTGCAGGGGCTGAATGCCGATCAGTACTGGCAGCGCCTGCAAACCTGCAACGAGGAACAGCAGGCGCTGATCGAAGCGGTCATCGTTCCCGAGACCTGGTTCTTTCGCTATCCCGAATCCTTTGCCACCCTGGCGCGGCTGGCGGTGACGCGGCTGGGCGAGATCAAGCAGATGCGCGCCTTGCGCATCCTCAGCCTGCCGTGCTCCACCGGCGAGGAACCCTACTCCATTGCCATGGCCCTGCTCGATGCGGGCCTTTCGCCCCACCAGTTCAAGGTGCAGGGCATGGACGTCAGCCCGCTGTCGGTGGAGCGGGCGCGGCGCGGGGTGTATGGCAAGAACTCCTTTCGTGGCCAGGACATCGAGTTCCGTGAGCGGTATTTCACTGCCGAGAGCGACGGCTATCGCGTCGCCGACCGGGTGCGCGAGCAAGTGCGCCTGCAAGTAGGCAACCTGCTGGACCCGCAGTTGCTGGCCAATGAGCCGACCTATGACTTTGTGTTTTGCCGCAACCTGCTGATCTACTTCGACCAGCCAACCCAGAAGCAGGTATTTGAAGTGCTCAAGGGCCTGACCCATGTCGATGGCGTGCTGTTTATCGGCCCGGCCGAAGGCAGCCTGCTGGGGCGCCTGGGCATGCGTTCGATTGGGGTGCCGCAGTCGTTTGCCTTCAGCCGCCACGCTGAAGCCGCGCCGCCCGCGCCGGTCTTTACGCCCATGCCGGTGCCGCTGCCCCAGCGCAGTACGGCGCCGATCCCGGCCCGGCCCCGGCCGTTCAGTGGGGGCAGCGCGCCGGCGGTGGTACTCAAGGCGCCGCCGGTGCAGTCGGATGCCGCCGATCTGCTCGGGCAGATCGCGACCCTGGCCAATGAAGGCAAGAGCCTGGAAGCCCGGGCGGCCTGCGAGCGCTACCTGCAAAACCATCCACCGGCGGCCCAGGTGTTCTACTGGCTGGGCCTGCTCAGCGATGTGGCGGGTAGCGCCCTGGAGGCCCAGGGGTATTATCGAAAAGCCTTGTACCTGGAGCCCCAGCATCCGCAGGCCTTGATGCACCTGGCCGCGCTGCTGGAGTCCCAGGGCGATACGGCGGGGGCGCGGCGCTTGCAAGCCCGTGCCGCCCGTAGCGAGCGAGCCGCTGACAGTGAGCCTAAACGATGAGTAGCTCCCCATCCCCGGACACCGACCTGGACCTGACGGTCGCCGATACCCAGGCCATCGACGATTGCTGGAACCGCATCGGGATCCACGGCGATAAAACCTGCCCGTTGCTGGTCGAGCATATCCACTGCCGCAATTGCGCGGTGTATTCGGCGGCCGCCACCCGCCTGCTGGATCGCTACGCCTTGCAGCAGGAAGACCGACATCCCGCGGCCGCCGCGCAGGCCGACGACGAGGTGGTCACCCGTTCACTGCTGATGTTCCGCCTGGGCGAGGAGTGGCTGGGCATCGCCACCCGGTGCCTGGTGGAAGTGGCGCCCCTGCAGCCGATTCATTCCTTGCCCCACCAGCGTTCGCGGGCGCTGCTCGGGGTCGCCAATGTGCGCGGTGCGCTGGTGGCCTGCCTGTCCCTGGTGGAACTGCTCGGGCTCGACAGCACGGGCGGTGGCCCCAGCGGCGGGCGGATCATGCCGCGCATGCTGATCATCGCCGCGCAGGACGGCCCGGTGGTGGTGCCGGTGGATGAAGTGGATGGCATCCATGCCATTGATGAGCGCACCCTCAAAGCGGCGTCTGCGTCCGGCACCCAGGCCAGTGCGCGCTACACCCAGGGCGTGTTGCCGTTCAAGGGCCGCAGCCTGCGCTGGTTGGACGAGACGCAACTGCTGTCTGCCGTGACCCGGAGCCTCACATGACCCCCGACCAGATGCGCGACGCCTCGCTGCTGGAACTGTTCAGCCTGGAAGCCGATGCCCAGACCCAGGTGCTCAGTGCCGGCTTGCTGGCCCTGGAGCGCAACCCGACCCAGGCCGACCAGCTTGAAGCCTGCATGCGTGCGGCGCATTCGCTCAAGGGCGCGGCGCGGATTGTCGGGGTCGATGCCGGCGTCAGCGTGGCCCACGTGATGGAAGACTGCCTGGTCAGCGCCCAGGAAAGCCGGCTGTTTCTGCAACCCGAACATATCGACGCGTTGTTGCAGGGCACCGACCTGCTGATGCGCATCGCCACGCCGGGCAACAGCGTGGGCCCGGCCGATATCGAGGCCTATGTGGCGCTGATGGAGCGCTTGCTGGATCCGTCGCAACCCATGGCCAAGGTGGTTGCACCGCCGCCCGTGCCGGCGTCGCTCCCGGAGCCACTGGCGTCCCTTGAAGAATCACTGTTATTGCCCCCGGAACCGGAGGCCGCGCCGCCCATCAGCAGTGATGCGCCGCGCCAGAACAAACGCATGACCGAAGGCGGCGAGCGCGTGTTGCGGGTCACGGCCGAGCGCTTGAACAGCCTGCTGGACCTGTCCAGCAAGTCCCTGGTGGAAACCCAGCGCCTCAAGCCGTACCTGTCCAGCCTGCAACGCCTCAAGCGCCTCCAAAGCAACAGCGCCCGGGCCCTGGATAACCTCGATGGCCAGCTCAAGACCGTCGACCTGAACCTCGAAGCCCAGGAAGCCCTGGCCGATGCCCGCCGCCTGTTGAGCGAAGCGCAGCTGCTGCTGGCGGAAAAGACCGCCGAGCTCGACGAGTTTGGCTGGCAGGCCGGGCAACGGGCCCAGGTGTTGTATGACACCGCGCTGGCGTGCCGCATGCGCCCGTTTGCCGATGTGCTGGCGGGCCAGGTGCGCATGGTGCGCGACCTGGGCCGCAGCCTGGGCAAGCAGGTACGCCTGGAAATCGAAGGCGAGAAGACCCAGGTCGACCGCGATGTGCTGGAAAAACTTGAAGCGCCGCTGACCCATTTGTTGCGCAATGCCGTCGATCACGGCATCGAGATGCCCGAGCAGCGCCTGCTGGCGGGCAAGCCGGCCGAGGGCCTGATCCGCTTGCGCGCCTCGCACCAGGCGGGCCTGTTGGTGCTGGAGTTGAGTGATGACGGCAACGGCGTGGACCTGGCGCGCCTGCGCGGCAGTATTGTCGAGCGTAATTTGTCGCCGCTGGAAACCGCTCAGCGCCTGAGTGAAGAGGAGTTGCTGACGTTCCTGTTCCTGCCGGGCTTCAGCCTGCGCGACAAGGTGACCGAGGTCTCCGGACGCGGGGTCGGCCTGGATGCCGTGCAACATATGGTCCGCCAATTGCGCGGCGCGGTGCTGCTGGAGCAGACGGCGGGGCAGGGCAGCCGCTTTCACCTGGAAGTGCCGCTGACCCTGTCGGTGGTGCGCAGCCTGGTGGTGGAGGTCGGCGAAGAAGCCTACGCCTTCCCCCTGGCCCATATCGAGCGCATGTGCGACCTGGAACCCGACGAAATCGTGCAACTGGAAGGCCGCCAGCATTTCTGGCACGAGGGCCGGCATGTCGGCCTGGTCGCGGCCAGCCAGTTGTTGCAGCGCCCGCCCGGGCAAAGCAACCAGGACACCCTCAAGGTCGTGGTGATCCGCGAGCGCGATGCGGTGTACGGGATTGCCGTGGAGCGCTTTATCGGCGAGCGCACCCTGGTGGTGCTGCCCCTGGATGATCGCCTGGGCAAGGTGCAGGACATCTCTGCCGGTGCGCTGCTCGATGACGGTTCGGTGGTATTGATCGTCGATGTCGAGGACATGCTGCGCTCGGTGGACAAGCTGCTCAACACCGGACGCCTGGAGCGCATTGCCCGCCGCGCCCTGCAAACCGTCGAGGCCGCGCGCAAGCGCATTCTGGTGGTGGATGACTCGCTGACCGTGCGCGAATTGCAGCGCAAGCTATTACTTAACCGTGGATATGACGTGGCGGTCGCCGTCGATGGCATGGATGGCTGGAATGCTCTGCGTTCCGAAGACTTCGACCTGCTGATTACTGACATTGATATGCCTCGCATGGACGGTATTGAATTGGTCACACTTTTGCGCCGTGACACTCGCCTGCAATCGCTGCCGGTGATGGTGGTGTCCTACAAGGATCGTGAAGAAGACCGGCGGCGTGGCCTGGATGCCGGCGCCGACTATTACCTGGCCAAGGCCAGCTTCCATGACGACGCCCTGCTCGATGCGGTGGTGGAACTGATTGGAGGCGCCCGGGCATGAGGATCGCCATCGTCAATGACATGCCCCTGGCAGTCGAGGCCTTGCGCCGTGCCTTGAGCTTCGAGCCGGCCCATGAAGTGGTGTGGGTCGCCACCAATGGCCTGGAAGCGGTGCAGCGCTGTGCCGAGGTGACCCCGGACCTGATCCTGATGGACCTGATCATGCCGGTGATGGATGGCGTCGAGGCCACCCGGCAGATCATGGCCGAGACGCCATGCGCTATCGTTATCGTGACGGTGGATCGTCAGCAGAATGTCAGCCGCGTGTTTGAAGCCATGGGCCATGGCGCCCTGGATGTGGTGGACACCCCGGCACTGGGGGTTGGCGATGCCAAGGAGGCGGCGGCACCGCTGTTGCGCAAGATCCTCAATATTGGCTGGCTGATCGGCCAGCGCGGCAGCCGGGTGCGGGCCGAACCGGTCCCCCCGCGCAGTACGGGCAAGCGCCAGAGCCTGGTGGCGATCGGTTCTTCGGCGGGTGGCCCGGCGGCGCTGGAAACCTTGCTCAAGGGCTTGCCTCGGGACTTTGCGGCAGCCATTGTGCTGGTCCAGCATGTGGACCAGGTGTTCGCCGCCGGCATGGCCGAGTGGCTGAGCAGCGCCTCGGGCCTGCCGGTGCGCCTGGCGCGCGAGGGGGAACCGCCGCAAAGCGGCGTGGTATTGCTGGCCGGCACCAATCATCATATCCGGCTGCTGAAAAACGGCACGCTGGCCTATACGGCAGAGCCCGTGAACGAGATTTATCGACCGTCCATCGACGTGTTTTTCGAGAGCGTCGCCAGCCATTGGAACGGCGATGCTGTCGGCGTCTTGCTGACCGGCATGGGACGCGATGGAGCCCAGGGACTCAAATTGATGCGTCAGCAGGGCTATCTGACCATCGCTCAGGATCAGCAGAGCTGTGCAGTTTACGGCATGCCCAAAGCGGCGGCGGCAATTGATGCCGCTGTTGAGATTCGCCCATTGGACAGAATTGCGCCACGATTGCTGGAGGTATTCGCAAAATGACCGAGATAACTCGCTGTCCTGGCCTGCACGTAGTAATTCAGGTGACCGCAAATGAATGATTTACAGCTCGACGACTTCAAAACCGACGAAAATGCCGCCATGGTGTTACTGGTCGATGACCAGGCGATGATCGGCGAAGCCGTGCGACGCGGTCTGGCCCATGAGGACAATATCGACTTCCACTTCTGTGCCGACCCCCACCAGGCCATCTCCCAGGCGATCCGCATCAAGCCGACAGTGATTCTCCAGGACCTGGTCATGCCCGGGCTGGACGGCCTGACCCTGGTGCGGGAATACCGCAACCACCCGGCGACCCAGAACATCCCGATCATCGTGCTCTCGACCAAGGAAGACCCGCTGATCAAGAGCGCCGCGTTTGCCGCCGGGGCCAATGACTACCTGGTGAAACTGCCGGACAACATCGAACTGGTGGCGCGTATCCGCTACCACTCGCGCTCCTACATGACCCTGTTGCAGCGGGATGCGGCCTACCGTGCGCTGCGGGTCAGCCAGCAACAACTGCTGGACACCAACCTGGTGCTGCAACGCTTGATGAACTCCGACGGCTTGACCGGGCTGTCCAACCGCCGGCATTTCGACGAGTACCTGGAGCTGGAATGGCGGCGTGCCATGCGTGATCAGACCCAGTTGTCGTTGCTGATGATCGACGTGGACTTTTTCAAGACCTACAACGACAGCTTTGGCCACTTGGAAGGGGACGAGGCGTTGCGCAAGGTGGCGGCGAGCATCCGTGACGCCAGCAGCCGTCCTTCGGACCTGCCGGCGCGCTACGGGGGCGAGGAGTTTGCCCTGGTGCTGCCCAACACCTCGCCTGGCGGTGCGCGGCTGGTGGCCGAGAAACTGCGCCAGGCCGTCGCCGCGCTGAAAATCCCGCATATCGCGCCGTCTGAAGGGGCGAGCCTGACCATCAGCATTGGCCTGGCGACCATGACGCCGATGCTGGGGACCGATTGCCGGCAATTGATCTCGGCGGCGGACAAGGGGTTGTACCTGGCCAAGCATAATGGGCGCAACCAGGTGGGGATCGAATAGCTTGCAGAACACCGCCAGCCCAATGTGGGAGCAGGCAAGCCAGCTCCTACATTTGATCTTTATCGGTCTGTAGATATCACACAAACCCAGCCTTTTCGGCCAAGCGGACTGCCGTTTCCGACCTTTTGCCGTTATACTCGCCGGCTTTCAAAAGTTCGCCAACGAGTGCTGCCCGCCATGGAAATCAACCCGATCCTTAACACCATCAAGGACCTGTCCGAGCGCTCCGAAACTATTCGGGGGTATCTTTGACTACGATCAAAAGCATGAGCGTCTGACCGAAGTCAATCGCGAGCTTGAAGATCCGGCTGTCTGGAACAAACCTGAATACGCCCAGGAACTGGGGCGTGAGCGCGCTGCGCTGGCGCAGATCGTCGACACCCTCGACGAATTGAACACCGGTCTGGGCGACTGCCGCGACCTGCTGGACATGGCCGTCGAAGAAAACGACGAAGGCGCAGTGGGCGATATCGTCGCCGAGCTGGCCCGTCTCGAGGACAACCTCGCCAAACTCGAATTCCGTCGCATGTTCAGCCACGAAATGGACCCGAACAACGCCTACCTGGATATCCAGGCCGGTTCCGGCGGCACCGAAGCCCAGGACTGGGCCAACATCCTGCTGCGCATGTACCTGCGCTGGGCCGACAAGCGCGGCTTTGAAGCGACCATCATGGAACTGTCCGCCGGTGAAGTCGCCGGTATCAAGGGCGCGACCGTGCATATCAAGGGCGAATACGCCTTTGGCTGGCTGCGTACCGAGATCGGCGTGCACCGCCTGGTGCGCAAGAGCCCGTTCGACTCCGGCAACCGTCGCCACACCTCGTTCTCTGCCGTTTTCGTCTCCCCCGAGATCGACGACAAGGTGGAAATCGAGATCAACCCGGCCGACCTGCGCATCGACACCTACCGCTCCTCCGGTGCCGGTGGCCAGCACGTAAACACCACCGACTCGGCCGTACGGATCACCCACGTACCGAGCAACACCGTGGTCAGCTGCCAGAACGAACGTTCCCAGCACGCCAACAAGGACACCGCCATGAAAATGCTGCGGGCCAAGTTGTACGAGCAGGAAATGCAGAAACGCAACGCCGCGTCCCAGGCGCTGGAAGACACCAAGTCGGATATCGGCTGGGGGCACCAGATCCGTTCGTATGTGCTCGATGCCTCGCGGATCAAGGATCTGCGCACTAACATCGAACGCAGCGACTGCGACAAGGTACTCGACGGTGATATCGACGAATACCTGGAAGCCAGCCTGAAGTCCGGCCTGTAACACCCTCTGTGGGAGCGGGCTTGCCCGCGATCCCCAGGCCGAAGGCCTGGGGGCAACGAACCTGTGATGGAAAATTTAAAGACATGAGCGACCAACAACTCGACCAGGCCCTGCAACAGGAAGAAAACTCCCTGATCGCCCTGCGCAAGGAAAAGCTTGCTGCCGAGCGCGCCAAGGGTAACGCCTTCCCTAACGACTTCCGCCGCGACAACTACTGCGATGTCTTGCAGAAGCAATACGCGGACAAGACCAAGGAAGAGCTGGCTGAAGCGGCGATCCCGGTCAAGGTGGCAGGTCGCATCATGCTCAACCGTGGCTCGTTCATGGTGATCCAGGACATGACCGGGCGTATCCAGGTCTACGTCAACCGCAAGACCCTCTCGGAAGAAACCCTGGCCGCGGTGAAAACCTGGGACATGGGCGACATCATTGCCGCCGAAGGCACCCTGGCCCGTTCCGGCAAGGGCGACCTGTACGTCGAAATGACCAACGTGCGCCTGCTGACCAAGTCGCTGCGCCCGCTGCCGGACAAGCACCACGGCCTGACCGACACCGAGCAGCGTTATCGCCAGCGCTACGTCGACCTGATCGTCAACGAAGAAGTGCGCCAGACGTTCCGCGTGCGCTCGCAAGTGATCGCGCACATCCGCAGCTTCCTGATGGCGCGTGACTTCCTTGAAGTCGAGACGCCGATGTTGCAGACCATCCCGGGCGGCGCGGCCGCCAAGCCGTTTGAAACCCACCACAATGCCCTGGACATGGAAATGTTCCTGCGTATTGCGCCGGAGCTGTACCTCAAGCGCCTGGTGGTCGGTGGCTTTGAGAAGGTGTTCGAGATCAACCGCAACTTCCGTAACGAAGGTGTCTCGACCCGGCACAACCCGGAATTTACCATGTTGGAGTTCTACCAGGCCTACGCCGACTACGAAGACAACATGGACCTGACCGAAGAACTGTTCCGCGAGCTGGCGCAGCTTGTTCTCGGAACTACCGACGTGCCGTACGGCGACAAGGTGTTCCACTTCGGCGAACCGTTCGTGCGCCTGTCGGTGTTCGATTCGATCCTCAAGTACAACCCTGAGCTGAGCGCTGACGACCTGAACGACATCGACAAGGCGCGCGCCATCGCCAAGAAGGCCGGGGCCAAGGTCCTGGGCTTTGAAGGCCTGGGCAAGCTGCAGGTGATGATTTTCGAGGAACTGGTGGAGCACAAGCTGGAACAGCCGCACTTCATTACCCAGTACCCGTTTGAAGTGTCGCCGCTGGCCCGTCGCAACGACGACAACCCGAACGTCACCGACCGTTTCGAGCTGTTTATCGGTGGCCGCGAAATCGCCAACGCCTACTCCGAGCTTAACGACGCGCAAGACCAGGCCGAGCGCTTCATGGCCCAGGTGGCCGACAAGGACGCCGGTGACGACGAAGCCATGCACTACGACGCCGACTTCGTGCGCGCCCTGGAATACGGCATGCCGCCAACGGCTGGTGAAGGGATCGGTATCGACCGCCTGGTCATGCTGTTGACCAACTCACCGTCGATCCGCGATGTCATCTTGTTCCCGCACATGCGACCGCAAGCGTAACCGTAGCAAATCATCAAGCCGCCTTTTATAAGGCGGCTTTTTTGTATGGCCTGTACTAACGTCAAGCATACGGCGCCAGGCTTCTGCTGAGTGAGAGGACGATTTTTCGTGAAGCGCGAAATGGCTCAAGAAGGCGCCGCTGGCATTGCTGCCGCCGTGGCTGAAAGTGTTCAGTACCAGGGTCGCAAGGCCATTCGCCAGGGCAGCGAGCAGCGTCGCCAGGACATTCTCGACGCGGCCATGCGCATTGTCGTGCGCGATGGCGTGCGGGCAGTGCGCCATCGGGCGGTGGCCGCCGAGGCCGGGGTGCCGTTGTCGGCCACCACTTACTACTTCAAGGATATCGATGACCTGCTGACCGACACGTTTGCCCAGTATGTCGAGCGCAGTGCGGCGTTCATGGGTAAATTGTGGGTACGCAACGAGGGCCTGTTACGGGAGATGGTGGCCTACGGTGATGGCAGTGCCGAGTCGCGCTCGCAACTGGCCGATGATATCGCGCGGTTGACCGCCGATTACGTCCTGCGCCAATTGCTCAGCCGTCGCGAGTACCTGATGGCCGAACAGGCGTTTCGCCAGGAAGCCTTGTTGAACCCGCGCCTGGCAGACCTGGTGCGCTCTCACCAACAGATTCTGCTGCAGGGGACCTGCCAGTTTTTCCAGGTACTGGGCTCCCGTGAGCCGCAACAGGATGCCAAAGTCTTGACGGCGATTATCAGTCGGATGGAATATCAGGGCCTGCTGTTCGAGCCAGAGGCCCTGACTGGCGAAGAAATGCTGGAGATTCTCAAGCGTTACATGCACCTGGTACTGGCTTCGGTCTAGTAGTGGGAAGCTGGCTTGTGTAGGAGCCAGGCCCCCCAAATAGCTGTGGAGTGATCGATGAAAACCTGGCGTGTGCTTGTAACCGCAATGGCCTTCCTGCTTCTGGGCGGGTGCCTGGTGACTTTCAAGGAGCCCTTGCCGGCCAGCGAGGCTGCACCTGATGCGCTGCTGGGCAAGTGGGCCAGCACGAATGCCTGGGGTGAGCCGCTCGACCTGCAGATCAGCCGGGCGGGCCAGCATCGCTACAAGGCGGTGAGCACCTCGCAGAGCCAGCCGGTCAAGCGCGATGAGTATCTGTTCAGCGTGTCCCGCCATGGCAACCGCTGGTACCTGTCGGCGCCGCTGCCGGGCAAGCTGGGCGGGCACTTTATCCTCGCGGGCTTTGAATTGAATAAAGCCCGTGAACTGGTGGTCTACAACCTCGACCCAGAGGCGATCAACCAGGTCATCGCGCAGAAAATCCTGCTGGGCAGCCGCGTGGAAACCGCCGAAGGTGACGCAACATTGATCGACAGCCCCATGAGCCAGGTCCTGCCTTACCTGGATGATCCGGCCAACGCCGATGTGTTTGTCGAAGCCGTGCGCTATCAGCGCGTTGGCAAATAACGTTTAAAGAGGGAGCACCGGGTGGACGATTACCAGCAGACGATACGCACCTTGTCCGATCGCATTGTGCTGGCGCAAACACCGATTCGCGTCCTCGACGCCGTGAAGTGGGACGACAACATTCGCAAGGGTTTCCTCCAGGGCAAGGGCAAGCACATGCCGGCCGTGGACCGCGACTATTACCTGAACCGGCCATTGTCGTTCGATTCGAGCAAGGTGAAGCTGGAGTTCCAGAACATCGAGCGCGATATCACCCGCCAGTTGGGCCAGTTCAACCCGGTCGGGCAGATCATGCGGCGCATGTGCAAGGAATACCGCATGGTGGTGCGCATGCTTGAAGCCCGTGGCACCGAGGATTTCGGCCTGATTTCCCAGGAGCTTTATGGCGCGGCGTCGGATGCGTTCCATGCCGGCGACCCGACCCTGGCCGACCTGGGGCTGATGCTCTCCGATTACCTGAACAATATCGACGGCCGTGGCGACCTCAAGGACGAAGCCAAGACCCTGACCGCCAAGGACGCCGTGAGCCTGCTGCAAAGCCGCTTGAACAAGGTGTTTGGCGAAGCCGAGGAAACCATCCGCGTGTTTGAGTCCGACGGCATCGTCGCCGACGCGGCGGCGGGCGCCGACTACATCAAGATCCGCGCCGATGCGATGTTCAACGAGCGCGATGTGCGGGCCTTGGAGGTCCACGAAGGGTTGGTCCACGTGGGCACCACCCTCAATGGCCAGAACCAGCCGATCTGCACCTTCCTGTCCAAGGGCCCACCGTCATCGACCGTGACCCAGGAAGGCCTGGCGATCCTGATGGAAATCATCACCTTTGCCTCCTACCCCAGCCGCCTGCGCAAGCTGACCAACCGCACCCGCGCGATCCACATGGTGGAAGAGGGTGCCGATTTCCTGCAGGTGTTCGAGTTCTTCCGCGAGCAAGGCTTTGAAATGGCCGAGAGCTACGGCAACGCCAGCCGGGTGTTTCGCGGCTCGACGCCGACGGGCCTGCCGTTTACCAAGGATCTGTCGTACCTCAAGGGCTTTATCATGGTCTACAACTACATCCAGCTGGCCGTGCGCAAGGGCAAGCTGGAGCAGGTGCCGCTGCTGTTCTGCGGCAAGACCACCCTGGAAGACATGCGCACCTTGCGCCAGTTGGTGGACGAAGGCCTGGTGGTGCCGCCCAAATACCTGCCGGAGCAGTTTCGCGATATGAATGCGTTGTCGGCGTGGATGTGCTTCTCCAACTTCCTCAACCACCTGAGCCTGGACCGGATCGAGGCGGATTACTCTAATATCCTCTGACCCAACCCCATCAATTGTGGGAGCTGGCTTGCCTGCGATCGCGACCTGTCAGGCACTGGTGGAGTAACTGACAGCCCGCTATCGCAGGCAAGCCAGCTCCTACAGTTAATCTTCAGGGCTGTATTGTCAGCCCATTTACGAGATTTCAACGGATGAGACTCCTCGGCATCCTATGCCTGCTCCTGACCCTCAATGGCTGCAGCTCGTTGCTGTTCTACCCCGAGCCCGGCCTGCCGTTCACCCCGCAGCAGGCGCGCCTGGAATACCGTGACGTCACCCTGACCACCGCCGATGGCCTGAAGCTGCGGGCCTGGTGGCTGCCGGCCAAGGCTGGGGTGCCGCTCAAGGGTACGGTGCTGCACCTGCACGGCAATGGGGGCAACCTGTCCGGGCACCTGGGTGGCAGTTGGTGGTTGCCGGCCCAGGGCTATCAAGTGCTGATGCTGGACTATCGCGGCTATGGCGTGTCCGAAGGCAAGCCTTCGTTGCCGGCCATCTACCAGGACCTGGACGCCGCCTTCCAGTGGCTCGACCAGGCCCCCGAAACCCGGGGCCAGCCGCTGGTGGTGCTTGGCCAGAGCCTGGGCGGGGCGCTGGCGGTGCATTACCTGGCGGCGCATCCCGAGCGCCAGCCCCGGCTCAAGGCGCTGGTGCTGGATGGCGTGCCCGCCAGTTATCGTGATGTAGGGCAATTCGCCCTGAGCACTTCCTGGCTAACATGGCCGTTTCAGGTGCCGTTGTCGTGGCTGGTGCCGGACGCCGACAGTGCGATCCACGGCATGCCGCAGCTGACCGGCGTGCCGAAACTGCTGTTCCACAGCCTGGATGATCCGATCGTGCCGCTTTCCAACGGCATCCGTCTGTATCAAGCTGCGCCGCCGCCGAGGGTGCTGCAATTGACCCGTGGTGGGCATGTGCAGACCTTTGCCGACAAGACCTGGCAAACCGTGATGCTGCGTTATCTTGATGATCCGCAGCATTTCAATGGCCTGCGTCGCCTGGGGGAAATCCCCAATTACCCGGCGGCTTCCCATTTAAAAGTTGAATCATCAGAGAGTCCGTAATGAGCGAAGAACGCAACATGATCCCCCTGATCCTCACCGGTATCGGCACCATCATCGGCACCGTAGGCTGCCTGTGGTACTACGGCTACCTGCACTTCGCCAAGCCCGAGGATGCGTTGCTGCTCAGCGACTACACCATGCTCAAGACCGTGCCCGGCGAGGACTATAAAGTCTCCCTGACCCCGGCTCCCCAAGTGGCGCAGTGCGTCGACGGTGTGCTGGTGCTGTTCGATACCGAGCAGAAGGGCTTGACCGGTGTGCTGGTGAACAGCAAGAAGCAGGCGGTGCGTTGCATGGGCCAGGAAACCCCGCAACTGCAGCAGTAAGCCGGCCGGTAGTTTTTGGAACCATATTGGGTATGACACCACTGAATGGGTTGTCAGCAGCGCTGACGAATAACCCTTAATTAAGTGGAGTATCACTATGAGCATTAGCGGAGTTGGTGGTGGTAGTGGCGGCGGCGGTGGCTTTGGCGACATCGGCGGCATGGGTAACCAAGGCAATATAGTTGGCAAGGGAGTCGAGTCGGGCCCGCAACAGGGTGGTGGTCTGGACCCTGAAGCCCTGAAGAAACTTTTGGCGCAACTGTTGGGCGGCGCGGGTGGCGCAGGCGGATCCCAGGGCAGTGGCGGCAGTAGTGGCGGCGATGAGGGTGATCAAGATTCTATGCGCCAACAGATGAGTGGCCAACAACAGCAAGGTGTGCAGATGCCCCCAGAGAACAACAACTCCGTCAACTTTGGCTAATCAAAAGCACTCTGGCGCAGAGAGTTTTGTATAAAAAAGCCCTGCCTGAAACCCAGGCAGGGCTTTTACATTGCTGTACGTCAGTCGATTATTGAATCGAAGAACGCGGCTTGACCGGCTGGTTGTCGTTGGAGATGGTCACTTCAACGCGGCGGTTCATGGCACGGCCCGACACGCTGGCGTTATCGGCAACCGGGTATTCCTTGCCGTAGCCGGTGGTCACGATACGGCCTGGGTTAACGCCCATCTTGATCAGTGCAACCTGCACCGAAGCCGCGCGGCGCTCAGACAGGGTCAGGTTGTAGGCATCGCTGCCGGTGCTGTCGGTGTAGCCTTCGACAATCACTTTGCGATCCGGGTTTTCCTGGAGGAATTGTGCCAGTTTGTTGATGTTCACCAGGCCGCTGGATTTCAGGTCAGCCTTGTTGGTGGCAAACAGCACGTCACCGAAGGTTACCAGGGTACCGCGCTCAGTCTGCTTGGCATTCAAGCTGCCTTGCAGTTGCTTGATCTGTGCGTCGCGGGCTTCGAGCAGGGCGCGGGCACGTTCGTCGCCGGCGTTTTTCAGCTTGGCTTCGGACTCGCGCAGGGCGATGGTGTCCTTGGCCACTTCAACGCGCTGGTTGGTCAGGTAGGCCAGTTGGTCGACCTTCTTCTCGTCTTCCTTGTCGCGGTAAGCCTTGTCGGCCTTGTCCAGCCATTCGCTGGCGTCCTTGGTTTCCAAGGCGGCGATTTTGGTCGCCTGCGGGTTGGCTTGCAGGGCCGAGAAGTTGGTCCGTGCGTTTTCCAGGTTCGCGTTAGGCGGGGTGGAGCAAGCCGCCAGTGCAACGCTCATCGCCAGCAGGGCAGGGATCATCAGTTGTTTACGCATAGTGGTGTCGTCCTTTCAATTCGATTTCGAGTGCGATGCAAACAAGGCGCTGCTTACTTATGCTGGATCACAGCAGGGCGCATACCTTCCTGACGCAGCTCCTGAACAGCCTTCTGAGAATCCTTCAGGGCCAGGTCGGCCTTGGCAGCCTGGGCCTTGCGCTCTGCAACGCGTGCGTCCCACTCGGCCTGTTCGGCCAGGCGACGGGCTTCGTCGTACTTCTTGTCATGCATGGCCAGTTCGGCTTGCTTGAGCTTGTCCTGGGCCGCTTTCATTTCCACGGCGGCGTATTCGGTACCGCCAGCGCTGACGGCGCTGTTCACGGCCGATTGGGTCACGGCGTACTGCTCGGTTGGCGGGTTGCCGGCGCAGCCCGCGAGGACGAAGCTGGTACCGATTGCCAACGCGGCCAATTTAAGCCCGCGCAGATGGTTAAACGAGGATTTGGCAGTGCTGGTCTTCATCGTCTTCAACTCCATTGGGTAACTCCTGAAAAAACATCAAATCCATCTACGGTGTTCAGCGTCTGCGTTTTGGCGGTGAAGCTCAGTGTGCCTTTTCAAACGCCTGTTCCAAGTGATGGCTTACTGGCTGTGACCCAAGGCTTTTTTGAATAGTTCAGCAAAGATGGCGATTTGCCCGAAAAAACATCTGAACAAATCTGACCCGATAGTCAGCGTGTGAAAAATGGAACTTTTGCTGCGCGCAGTAGTACTCAAATGCCCTGAAAGGCCCGGAATAGAAGGGGGAATGCTGTTCAGTGAATAAGCAAAGAAATAGTGGCGAGCGGGCTTGCCACAGAGATGCCGAACATTGCTTGTAAGCGCGAGGCTTGAACGGCACTCTTGAGGATCAAAGCGTCCCGGATTCCTGGCTGGAGATTGGCTGATGAGCGATATCGATGCACGTTTGCGTGAAGATGTTCACCTGCTGGGTGAACTGCTGGGCAACACGATTCGAGAACAGTACGGTGATGAGTTCCTCGACAAGATCGAGCAGATCCGCAAGGGCGCCAAGGCCGATCGCCGGGGCGCGGCAACGGAGGCGGCGGCCGGCGAAGAGCTCAGCGCCAGCCTCAACCAGTTGCAGGAAGACGAGTTGTTGCCGGTGGCGCGTGCGTTCAACCAGTTCCTCAACCTGGCCAATATCGCTGAACAGTACCAACTGATTCACCGGCGCGATGAGTCCCAGCCGGCTCCGTTTGAATCGCGGGTGCTGCCCGAGTTGCTGGCGCGTTTGCAGCGTGAAGGCCATAGCAGTGAATCCCTGGCCCGCCAGTTGGCACGGCTGGAGATCGAGCTGGTGCTCACCGCCCACCCCACCGAAGTCGCGCGCCGCACCCTGATCCAGAAATACGACGCTATCGCCGCGCAACTGGCCTTGCAGGATCACCGTGACTTGACCAGCGCCGAGCGCGAGCAGATTCGTCAACGCCTGCAACGGCTGATCGCCGAAGCCTGGCACACCGAAGAAATCCGCCGCACCCGGCCCACCCCGGTGGACGAGGCCAAGTGGGGCTTTGCGGTGATCGAGCATTCGTTGTGGCACGCGATCCCCAACTACCTGCGCAAGGCCGATCACGCCTTGCACGCCGCCACCGGCCTGCGCCTGCCCCTGGAGGCGGCACCGATCCGCTTCGCCTCGTGGATGGGCGGCGACCGTGACGGCAACCCCAACGTGACGGCGCCCGTGACCCGTGAAGTCTTGCTGCTGGCGCGCTGGATGGCGGCGGACCTGTACTTGCGCGATATCGATCAGTTGGCCTCCGAGCTGTCGATGCAGCAGGCCAGCCCCGAGTTGCAGGCCAGGGTCGGCGATAGCGTCGAGCCTTATCGGGCCTTGCTCAAGCAACTGCGCGAACGCCTGCGCGCCACCCGCAATTGGGCGCACGCGGCGTTGGCCGGCAGCCTCCCGGCGCCGGCCGAGGTGCTGCAAAACAATCGCGACCTGCTGGAGCCGCTGGAGCTGTGCTATCAGTCCCTGCACGCCTGTGGCATGGGCGTGATTGCCGACGGCCCGCTGCTCGATTGCCTGCGCCGTGCGGTAACGTTCGGCCTGTTCCTGGTGCGCCTGGATGTGCGCCAGGACTCCAGCCGGCATTCGGCGGCGATGAGCGAAATCACCGACTACCTGGGCCTGGGTCGCTATGAGGACTGGGACGAAGACGCGCGCATCACCTTCCTGATGCAGGAATTGGCCAACCGTCGCCCATTGTTGCCGGGGTATTTCAAGCCATCGGCCGACACCGCCGAAGTGCTCAATACCTGCAAGGAAATTGCCGCCGCGCCCGCCGCCTCCCTGGGCTCCTACGTTATCTCCATGGCCGGCGCGGCGTCCGATGTGCTGGCGGTGCAGTTGCTGCTCAAGGAGTCCGGGGTGCAGCGGCCGATGCGTGTGGTGCCGCTGTTCGAGACCCTGGCCGACCTGGACAACGCCGGCCCGGTGATCGAGCGCCTGCTGCTGTTGCCCGGCTATCGCGCGCGTCTGCAAGGCCCGCAGGAAGTGATGATCGGCTATTCGGACTCGGCCAAGGACGCCGGCACTACTGCGGCGGCCTGGGCCCAATACCGGGCCCAGGAACGCCTGGTGGATATCTGCCGCGAGCAGCAGGTGGAGTTGCTGTTGTTCCATGGTCGCGGCGGCACCGTTGGCCGTGGCGGCGGCCCGGCCCACGCGGCGATTTTGTCGCAGCCACCGGGCTCGGTGGCCGGGCGGTTCCGCACCACCGAGCAGGGCGAGATGATTCGCTTCAAGTTCGGCCTGCCGGATATCGCCGAGCAGAACCTCAATCTGTACCTGGCCGCGGTACTGGAGGCGACCTTGTTGCCACCGCCACCCCCGGAGCCGGCCTGGCGCCATTTGATGGATGAATTGGCGGCCGATGGTGTCAGCGCCTATCGCGCGGTGGTGCGGGAAAATCCGCAGTTCGTCGAGTATTTTCGCCAGTCCACGCCGGAGCAGGAACTGGGCCGCTTGCCCCTGGGCAGTCGCCCGGCCAAGCGTCGTGCCGGGGGCATCGAGAGCCTGCGCGCAATCCCGTGGATTTTCGGCTGGACCCAGACGCGCCTGATGCTGCCGGCCTGGCTGGGCTGGGAAGCGGCCTTGAGCAAGGCCCTGGAGCGCGGCGAAGGCCAGTTGCTGGGGCAGATGCGTGAGCAATGGCCGTTCTTCCGCACCCGCATCGATATGCTGGAAATGGTCCTGGCCAAGGCCGACGCCGATATCGCCCGGCTGTATGACCAACGTCTGGTACACGCCGACCTGCTGCCATTGGGCGCGCATTTACGCGACCTATTGTCGCAGGCGTGTGCCGTGGTGCTTGGCCTGACCGGCCAGTCGCAGTTGCTGGCCCACAGCCCCGACACCCTGGAGTTCATCCGCCTGCGCAACACCTACCTCGACCCGTTGCACCTGTTGCAGGCCGAGCTGCTGGCCCGCTCCCGCCAGCAGGAGGCGACACAGGACAGCCCTCTGGAACAGGCGCTGCTGGTGTCCGTGGCCGGTATTGCCGCCGGGCTGCGTAACACTGGCTGACATTTGTCGCGTGTTCTCAAGGGCTTGCAGACAAAACCGCCGGCCGACCCGAAAGGGCGGTGCCGGCGGTTTTGGGGCGGGGTTGCACCAAGGGATACCGCGACCAAAAGGCTTGTGTGGTGCGGGTTCTTCCGACTTTTGGCGGCTTGTGTGGTTAGGGCTCGCTGTGTATCTTGATCAGCCTTTGGCCGGTTGGGCGGCCTGGATTCGTATTTTTACGAGCATATTCTACGAGATTGGCCCCACGCGGCGAATCCGAGCGTCATCTCTATAAAAAATTGAGGAGCACATCGATGCGCGTCATTCTGCTGGGAGCTCCCGGGGCCGGTAAAGGTACTCAGGCAAAGTTCATCACTGAAAAGTTCGGCATTCCACAAATCTCCACGGGCGACATGTTGCGCGCTGCCGTCAAGGCCGGCACCGAGCTGGGCCTGATCGCTAAGAGCGTGATGGACAGCGGTGGCCTGGTTTCCGACGACCTGATCATCAACCTGGTCAAGGAACGCATCAGCCAGGAAGACTGCAAGAACGGCTTCCTGTTCGACGGTTTCCCCCGCACCATTCCCCAGGCCGAAGCCCTGGTGAAGGCCGGCGTCGAGTTGGATGCGGTGGTTGAAATCGCCGTTGAAGACGAAGAAATCGTGCAGCGTATTGCCGGTCGCCGCGTTCACGAAGCCTCGGGCCGCGTCTACCACATCGTCTACAACCCGCCCAAAGTGGCAGGCAAGGATGATGTGACTGGTGACGACCTGGTACAGCGCAAGGACGACACCGAAGAAACCGTGCGTCATCGCCTGTCGGTCTACCACTCCCAAACCAAGCCACTGGTAGAGTTCTACCAGAAGCTGTCGGCGGCCCAGGGCAAGCCGAAATACAGCCACATCCCGGGCGTTGGCTCGGTGGAAGCCATCACCGCCAAGGTGCTGCAAGCGCTGAACTGATCTGACGATCGGCTTGACGTTCAACGGCCCGCTTGCGGGCCGTTGTTGTTTATACTGGTAAACTTTTTTTCGATTTGGACACCCCCACCGATGAGCACCCTGCTGGCCCTGGACACCGCGACTGAAGCTTGCTCCGTTGCCCTGCTGCATGACGGCAAGGTCACGAGCCACTATGAGGTGATCCCCCGCTTGCACGCGCAAAAGTTGCTGCCGATGATCAAGCAGTTGTTGCTCGATGCCGGCACCACCTTGTCGGCGGTGGACGCCATCGCCTTTGGCCGCGGCCCGGGGGCGTTCACTGGCGTGCGCATCGCCATCGGCGTGGTGCAGGGCCTGGGGTTTGCCCTGGAGCGCCCGGTATTGCCGGTGTCCAACCTGGCCGTGCTGGCCCAGCGCGCACTGCGTGAGCATGGCGCGGCCCAGGTGGCGGCAGCCATTGATGCACGGATGGATGAGGTCTACTGGGGCTGCTACCGCGAAACTGCTGGCGAGATGCGCCTGGTCGGCGTTGAAGCGGTGCAGCCACCCGAAGCCGCCGCGTTGCCGGCCGATGCCAGTGGCGACTGGTTTGGTGCCGGTACGGGTTGGGGGTATGGCGAGCGGATCGCCGTGGCAACGGTCGGCCAGGATGCCGGGATGTTGCCCCATGCCGAAGACCTGCTGACCCTGGCGCGTTTTGCCTGGGAACGCGGCGAGGCGATCCCGGCTGATCAGGCCGCTCCGGTGTACCTGCGCGATAAAGTGGCGCAGACCAAGGCTGAGCGCGGGCTCTAGGTTTATTGCGGTCAGCCTCTAATGTGGGAGCTGTCGAGCCCCACCGTTGATCGCAGGCAATCCTCACCAATCGTCAGAATTTCCCCCTGGGTTTAAACCTTTGCCCATTTATGTGTTCTAGTTGTCACCAGAGCATTTGCGTGCCAAGGAAAGTGCCGCTAAATTGCCATTACTGATCACGGATCTGCATGCATGCGTATAGACGGCTTTTCTTCCCAGCCCTACCCCCTCAAGCGCAAGCCACGCAAGGCGAACGTGACGGTAGACGAGTCCGTCGAAGAGTCCCCCGACTTTATTGAAGTCCAGCCAGAAACCTCCCAAGGCGCGACGCCTTCCGCGCGCTCCCAGGGCGCCAGCGGCGCACGTATCAGCGGCGTTCCGGCGCGCCAGCAAGACATGGTCTTCCCGCGCTCCATGAGCCGCAACGTTGCCACGGCCCTGGCCAGCTACCTGACCACGGCAGGCTTTGTCGAATGGGATATGGAAGTGCTGGGTCTCGATATCCATATCTGATGCTGTTGCCTTATTTCCTCGGTTGCCCGTCCTGGAGTGAAAACGCCTGGCGCGAGTACCTGTATCCACAAGATGCCCGCGCCACGGATTTTCTCGGGCTCTATTGCCAGGTGTTCAACGCCTGCGAAGGCAACACCACCTTCTACGCGCGGCCCTCGGTGGCCACCGTGCAGCGCTGGGCCGAGATCATGCCCGCGCACTTTCGGTTTACCGCCAAATTTCCCGGTGATATCAGCCACAGTGCTGACCTGCGCGAACAGTTGCCCGCCGCCGAAAGCTTCCTCGGCCTGATGAGCCCGCTGGGCGAGCGGGTTTCGCCACTGTGGCTGCAACTGCCGGCCAGTTTCACCCCGCAGCGGCTGGGGGAACTGGCAGGGTTTATCGACGGCCTGGAGCGCCCGCTGGCGGTGGAAGTGCGTCACCGCGAATTCTTCGCCAAGGGCGACGCCGAGCGCAGCCTCAACCGCTTGCTGCGTGACCGTGGTGTCGAGCGCATCTGCCTGGACCCACGGGCGTTGTTCAGTTGCACTTCAACCTCGGCCGCCGTGCTCCATGCCCAATCGAAAAAGCCCAAGGTCCCGCCCCGGCCGGCGGCGTTGACCCAGTTCCCCCAGGTGCGCTTTATCGGCCACCCGGAGCTGGAAGCCAACGATCCGTTCCTGGTGCCGTGGGTGGAAAAAGTCGCCGGCTGGATCGAGGAAGGGCGCACGCCCTATGTGTTCTTGCACACCTCGGACAACCGCCTGGCGGCCCAACTGGCCATACGCTTTCACCAGCAATTGAGAGTGCGGTTGCCGGGGTTGCCAGCGTTGGCGCAGTTGCATCGGGAACCTGCGGTGGAGCAACTGGGGTTGCTCTAGGCGCGCGGGATCAAGCCGCCAGGCGCAGGTTCTGCAGGATCAGCGGGCGGGCCCAACCACAATCGAAGTCCAATGCCTTTTGCTGCAGCGCTAGTTCTTCATCGGGATACGGTTCGGCGGCGGGTGGCAGCAGGTCCAGTTCGAGCTCGGCAATCGGCAGGAACAACGGCTTGGCTTGCGGCGCCGGGCCCGGGGCGGGTAATGGCTGGCCGGCAGTGAGGACGATGGGGCGTACCCAGCCACTCTCGAAGTTCTGCTGGCGTTGCTGGGCAACGATTTCATCCTCCGGGAACGGCACGGCCGCCGGTGGCAGCAGGTCCAGTTCGAACTCGGCAATCGGCAGGAACAGTGGCTCAGGCGGGGCGACCTCGGTGTCCTGGACGTCGCAATGACGTTGGGTAACGATTTGCGTCAGCAGGTCGCTGCCGGCGCTGGGTTCGATCGAGGCATCCACCGGCACCGGGTCTGCGGCCAACTGCGCCCCTGGCTCCTGGCCAAGCTGCTCGGCCAACGCCCGGGCGAAGAAGTCCTGCCACACATGACTGACGCCGGCCAGCGCTTGGGTATTGCGCAGGCCGAAGTGGTTGTGGGTCGGCAGGACACCGGTGAATAGGGAATGAATGTCTGACATTTCTCTCGGTCGACGCTCAGGGTCTGGCAAAATGCCTGATCCTTTTTTATCGGCCGCTTTTGGCCGATCCTTAATATTTTTGAGCGTAGCAAACGATGAGCGAACAACCCGCGGCCAGCCGCATTCGGGTCGAGGCCTTGGCCGACGGTTTCCAGGCCCGCGCCCAGCACTGGGCCGAGCAGCTTGGCTTGCCTGTGCAGCTGGCGGATGCTGAGTTTGCCCTGCAAGTGGGCGAGCATGGCCTGCAACTGCAACAGCTGGGCCCCGATGCGCCTGGCCCGGTGCGGGTGGATTTTGTCGAGGGCGGTGCGGCCCATCGCCGGCTCTATGGCGGTGGCAGCGGGCAGATGATCGCCAAGGCGGTGGGGGTGTCCCAAGGTGTGCGTCCGCGGGTGCTGGATGCCACGGCGGGCCTGGGCAAGGACGCGTTCGTACTGGCCAGCCTGGGCTGCGAGATGAGCCTGATCGAGCGTCAGCCGTTGATCGGGGCCTTGCTCGAAGATGGCCTGGCGCGTGGGGCGGATGATTTTGAAGTGGCGCCCATTGTTGCGCGGATGACCCTGCTCAAAGGCAACTCCATCGAGGTGATGCGCCATTGGGAGGGGGAGCCGCCGCAGGTGATCTACCTCGACCCGATGTTTCCCCACCGTGAGAAAACCGCCCTGGTGAAGAAGGAAATGCGCCTGTTTCGCCCGCTGGTGGGCGACGACCCGGATGCCCCGGCGTTGCTCGCGGCGGCCTTGGCCCTGGCCAGCCATCGGGTGGTGGTAAAGCGCCCACGCAAGGCGCCGTGCATCGACGGGCCCAAGCCGAGCCATGCGCTGGATGGCAAATCCAGCCGGTACGATATTTATCCGAAGAAAGCGCTCAAGGCCGGTACGCCCGCATAAAAAACCCCACCACTTCCTGCACATGCTCTTCGGCGGCGGCTTTGCTCAAGCGTTCGCCACAGCCATACAGCAAGCGGAAATTGGCCGTGCCCTTGAGCATGCAAAAGAAGTGTTCGGCCGCAGTAAACGGCTTGTCGATGCTCAAGGCACCACTCTGGTTGATCTTGCCCAGCAAGCGTTCCATGCCCTGCAACATCCGCATGGGGCCGGCTTCAAAGAAGATCTGCGACAGCTTCGGATCCTGATTACCCGAGGTCATCATCAAGCGATGCAGGTTCACCGACTCATCGCTGTTGATCAGCAGGTGAAAGCCCCGGGCGATGTTCAGCAGCACCTTCTCCACCGGCACACCGTCGGGCAGCTCGAAATACATCACCGGCAGTTGCGCTTCGCACTTGGCCTCGACGGCGGCGGTGAACAGGGTTTCCTTGTCGGTGAAGTGGCTGTAGACCGTCAGTTTCGACACCCCCGCCTCAAGGGCCACGGCGTCCATGCTGGTGCTCGCGTAACCGTTGCTCAAGAACAGGATTTTCGCTGCGTCGAGGATTGCCTGGCGTTTTGCCATGTCCTTGGGACGCCCGGGGCTATTGGTGGTTACAGGATTGTCAGACATTTTTACTTTAAATAGTGGACTGGTGAGTTTGGTATTAATAACATACCGGTCAGTATAATTACTCCAAGCACTATTTGCGAAAGGTCCTTCAGCATGCGCAGCATTTTCCTGCCCCTCGCGTTGCCTGTCAGCCTTGCTCTTTTATTGGCTGCCTGCGGCCATGAAGAGGCGGCTCAAACCACCGTCCGTCCGGCCATGGTGGTGCAACCACAGCCTTCGGCGCTGGCAATGGACAGCTACCCCGGCGAGGTTCGTGCCCGTTATGAGCCGGACCTGGCCTTTCGCATTGGCGGTAAAGTCAGCCGCCGGCTGGTGGAAGAGGGCGAGCGCGTCAAGGCCAACCAGCCGCTGGCCGAGCTCGACCCCCAGGATGTACGCCTGCAACTGCAGGCCACGCGTGCCCAGGTCACGGCAGCCGAGGCCAATCTGAGCCTGGTGCGGGCCGAGCGTGATCGCTACAAGACCCTGATGGACCGTCAGATGGTCAGCCGCTCCCAGTACGACAATTCCGAAAACCTCTACCGCGCAGGCGTCGCCCGCCTGCAGCAGATCAAGGCCGAATTCGACGTGGCCAACAACCAGGCCGGCTATGCCGTGCTGCGTGCGCCCCAGGATGGGGTGGTGGCCAAGCGTGCGGTGGAAGTCGGGCAAGTGGTGTCTGCCGGGCAGACCGTGTTCACCCTGGCCACCGATGGCGAGCGTGAAGTGTTGATCAGCTTTCCGGAGCAAAGCTTCGGCCGCTTCAAGGTCGGCCAGCCGGTCTCGGTGGAGTTGTGGAGCCAGCCCGAGCAACGTTTCGCAGGGCGCATTCGCGAGCTGTCGCCTGCGGCCGATCCCAAGTCGCGCACCTTTGCTGCCCGTGTTGCCTTCAACGCCGGTAAGGTCCCGGCGGAGCTGGGGCAGAGTGCGCGGGTCTTTATCCAGGCCGACGGTGTGATTCCCTTGGCGGTGCCGCTGTCTGCCCTCAGTGCGGAGAATGGTGTGTCCTACGTCTGGTTGGTCAAGCCGGATAACACCCTCAAGCGCACGGCGGTGCGCATCGGCGCCTTCGGCGAAAAAAGCGTGCCGGTGCTCGAAGGCCTGGCCCCCACTGACTGGGTGATTGCCGCCGGTGTCCATGTGCTCCATGAGGGCCAGCAAGTGCGCCCGGTGGATCGCTCCAACCGGGTGGTGAATCTGGCGGCCAACAAGGAGTAGTCCCCGATGGGTTTCAATCTTTCCGAATGGGCGTTGCGTAATCGCCAGATCGTCCTGTTCCTGATGCTGTTGCTGGCGGTCGTCGGCACGTTGTCCTACACCAAGCTGGGGCAAAGCGAAGATCCACCGTTCACCTTCAAGGCCATGGTCATCAAGACCAACTGGCCAGGCGCCACGGCCCAGGAAGTGTCGCGCCAGGTCACCGAGCGCATTGAAAAGAAACTGATGGAAACCGGCGAGTACGAGCGCATTGTCTCGTTCTCCCGCCCGGGCGAATCCCAGGTCACGTTTATCGCCCGGGACTCGATGCACTCGGCGCAGATTCCCGACCTCTGGTACCAGGTGCGCAAGAAGATCAGCGATATCCGCCAGACCCTGCCACCGGATATCCAGGGCCCGTTCTTCAACGATGAATTCGGCACCACCTTTGGCAATATCTACGCCCTGACCGGCGAGGGTTTTGACTACGCGGTGCTCAAGGACTACGCCGACCGCATCCAGATCCAGCTGCAACGGGTGCCGGATGTGGGCAAGGTCGAGCTGCTGGGGCTACAGGACGAGAAGATCTGGATCGAGCTGTCCAACCTCAAGCTCGCCACCCTCGGCCTGCCCCTGGCGGCGGTGCAACAGGCATTGCAGGAGCAGAACGCGGTGTCTACCGCCGGCTTCTTTGAAACCCCGAGCGAGCGTGTGCAGTTGCGGGTGTCGGGTAACTTCAAGGCGGTGGAAGAGATCCGCAATTTCCCGATCCGCGTGGGCGACCGCACCTTCCGCATCGGCGACGTGGCCGAGATTCACCGTGGCTTCAATGACCCGCCGGCGCCGCGTATGCGCTATATGGGGGACGACGCGATCGGCTTGGCCGTGGCCATGCGTGATGGTGGCGACATCCTGGTGCTGGGCAAGGCCCTTGAGGCTGAGTTCGCACGCCTGCAGAAGAACCTTCCGGCCGGCATGCAGCTGCGCAAGGTGTCGGACCAGCCGGCGGCGGTGAAGACCAGCGTGGGCGAATTCGTCCAGGTGCTGGCCGAGGCCCTGGCGATTGTGCTGCTGGTGAGCTTTTTCTCCCTGGGCGTGCGCACCGGCATGGTGGTGGCCCTGGCGATTCCGCTGGTGCTGGCCATGACCTTTGCCTGCATGTATTACCTGGGGATCGGCCTGCACAAGATCTCCCTCGGTGCCCTGGTATTGGCCCTGGGTTTGTTGGTCGACGACGCGATCATCGCCGTGGAAATGATGGCGATCAAAATGGAGCAGGGCTACGACCGCCTGAAGGCGGCCAGCTTCGCCTGGACCAGTACCGCGTTCCCGATGCTCACCGGTACGCTGATCACCGCAGCCGGCTTCCTGCCGATTGCCACCGCGCAATCGAGTACCGGCGAATACACCCGCTCGATTTTCCAGGTGGTGACCATCGCGCTGCTGGCCTCGTGGGTCGCGGCCGTGGTGTTTGTGCCCTACCTGGGGGAAAAGCTCCTGCCGGACCTGGCGAAGATTCACGCGGCCAAACACGGCGCCGATGGACCGGATCCATACGGTACGCCGTTCTATCAGCGCGTACGGCGCTGGGTAGAGTGGTGCGTACGCCGGCGCAAAACCGTGATTGTGCTGACCGTGCTGCTGTTTATCGGCTCGGTGGCGCTGTTCCGTTTTGTCCCGCAACAATTCTTCCCGGCGTCCGGGCGCCTGGAGCTGATGGTCGACCTGAAGCTGGCCGAAGGCGCCTCGCTGAGTAATACCGCCGATCAGGTCAAGCGTCTCGAAGGCCTGCTCAAGGCGCATGCCGGGATCGACAACTATGTGGCCTATGTCGGCACCGGTTCGCCGCGCTTCTACCTGCCCCTGGACCAGCAACTGCCGGCGGCCAGCTTTGCCCAGTTCGTGGTGCTGGCCAAGACCATCGAGGAGCGCGAAACCCTGCGCACCTGGTTGATCGAGACCCTCAACGAGCAATTCCCCGACCTGCGTTCGCGGGTCACGCGCCTGGAGAACGGCCCGCCGGTTGGTTATCCGGTGCAGTTTCGCGTGACCGGCGAGCACATCGAAGAAGTGCGGGCCCTGGCGCGCAAGGTGGCGGCCAAGGTGCGTGAGAATACCCATGTGGTGAATGTGCATCTGGATTGGGAAGAACCGAGCAAGATCGTCTACCTCAATGTCGACCAGGACCGCGCCCGCGCCCTGGGCGTGAGCACGGCCAACCTGTCGAAATTCCTCCAGAGTTCCCTGACCGGCTCCAGTGTCAGTCAATACCGGGAGGACAACGAGTTGATCGAAATCCTCCTGCGCGGCACCGTGCATGAGCGTACCGAGCTGTCGCTGCTGCCGAGCCTGGCGGTGCCGACCGATAATGGCACCAGCGTGGCGCTGTCGCAGATCGCCACCCTGGAATATGGCTTCGAGGAAGGCATTATCTGGCACCGTAACCGCCTGCCAACCGTGACTGTACGCGCCGATATCTATGGCAAGGAGCAGCCGGCGACCCTGGTCCAGCAGATCCTGCCGACTCTGGCCGCGGTGCGTGCCGAACTGCCGGATGGTTACCTGCTGGACGTGGGCGGCACCGTGGAAGACTCCGCCCGTGGCCAGAATTCGGTGAAAGCCGGCGTGCCGCTGTTTATCGTGGTGGTGCTGACCTTGCTGATGCTGCAACTGCGCAGCTTCTCGCGCACGGCCATGGTGTTCCTTACCGCGCCGTTGGGGCTGATTGGCGTGACGCTGTTCCTGCTGGTGTTCCGCCAGCCGTTTGGTTTCGTGGCCATGCTGGGGACTATCGCGTTGTCGGGGATGATCATGCGCAACTCGGTGATCCTGGTGGACCAGATCGAGCAGGACATCAAGGCCGGCCTGGAACCCTGGCAAGCGATTATCGAAGCCACCGTGCGGCGCTTCCGGCCGATTGTGCTGACCGCGCTGGCGGCGGTGCTGGCGATGATCCCGCTGTCGCGCAGTGTGTTCTTCGGGCCAATGGCGGTGGCGATCATGGGCGGGTTGATTGTGGCGACGGCGCTGACGTTGCTGTTTTTGCCGGCGTTGTATGCGGCGTGGTTCCGGGTCAAGCCGAGATCCGCATAACGTGGAGTAAATAGGCTACACGGTTTAGGAACTGTTTTTTGCGCACCTGCCACTCAGGGATTACCTGGGTTTCAGGTGCCTTTTCCTGGCGGCGGGGTTGCTCCAGGAGGAGGTTTCATTAAATGTGAGGAATGACCTATGGGCATGTTTGGGCTAGCAGGGTTCGGTATGATGCCGATGATGGCCTTCAAAATGGGGAAACACTTCGGCAAGGGCAAGGGCAAATCCAAATGTAAGCCACCGCCCTGCCAGCAGCACCACCATCACCACGCTCAACCACAGCAGTTCTCCAGTACCATCAAGTACGAGGGCAAAATCACCTACAGCTGATGGTAGTGAGGTGCATATCTGCTGGGCAATAACACCAACGCCCCGATTATTCGGGGCGTTGGTGTTTGTTGCCGACGGTGTACCTAGAGGGCGCCGAACACTTTCTTCGCCAGGCTGGTGGCGGCGGCTGCCGGGTTCTGGCGGATGCTTTCTTCCTGTTGGGCAATCATCTTGAACAAACCGTCCAGCGCTTGTTCAGTCACGTAGTTTTCGACGCTGTCGCTCTTGCCGCCCAACAACCCCATGGGCGCTTTTTTGGCCAGCGCGTTGTACTGCTGGGCAACACCGACCTTGTCCGTGGATTGCTTGACGATTGGCAGGAACTTGGCGCGGATCTGCTCGCGGCTGCTTTTGTCCAGATACTGGGTCGCTGAATCCTGGCCGCCGCTGAGGATGCCCTTGGCGTCGCTCACGCTCATGTTTTTCACGGCATTGACCAGAATCGGCTGGGCCTGGGTCACAGCGGACTCGGCGGCCTTGTTCATGCTGGCTTCAAGTTGGCTGATCTGATCGCCCATACCGAGCATTTTCAGGGCGCCGGCGGCTTTTTCCAGCTTGCCCGGCAAACCGATTTTCACCTCGGGGTTATTGCTGAAACCACCGGGAGCCCCCAGTTGCTTGACGGCAATCTGCGCGCCTTGGGTCAGCGCGTCCTTGAGGCCGCCCGTGGCGTCGCCCTGGGACAGGTCACCGAGGGACAGGGCCATGGCGTTGGCACCGAGCAGCAGGCCCGCGCACAGGGCGCTGAGGCGAAGAGAGTTGCGGAGCATGGGCGCTTCCTTTTTATCGACTGGATCAGTGGGTAACGGCGTCAACGCGCAGGCGAAGCGGCTGGGGATCCTGGCCGTTCAACTGCACCGAATGGCGCTCGGTGGTGATAAACATTAGCTTGCCATCCAGCTCGATGCGAGCGCTGACCGAATAGCTGTGGCCGGGCTTGACCTGGGCCGGGTCGTAGTTCAGGTGGAAAGGCAGCGGCACCTGGCCGTTGACCGGGCCTTTCTGCTCGGCCAGGGTCACGGCGGGGGCGTCGGCCAGGGACACATCCTGCAGGCTGACGCTCAAGGTGGCGGCAGGCGGCAGGGCAATGCGTTGCAGGTAGAACACTTCGCCATCAAGGCTGGCTTTGGGCGCGGGATTCATCGAGTGACAGGCTCCCAGCAGGGCGGTCAGGCCCAGGAGAATGATTTTTTTCATGGTACAGCTCCTTGTCAACGGCGCCAGAAACACCCTGGCGCCCTGGTAAATCTAGCGGGTTTCGTCCGCGGCGTCCGGCGCGGGCGCTTCCTCGTTGCGGTGCAGCGCCACCTGGCGGATCGACAGGCGAATCTCCGCCGGCAGCACCCGCTTGGCCGCGCCTTCGGCCAACTCGCCGAGCAGGTCGTGGTAACTCAGCTTGCCGGCTTCATCGCGGCGCAGCACATCTTGCTCCAGCAATGTCTGGATGAAATGTCGGAAAAGGCTCTTATCGAAGAACTCCGGGGCATTCAGGCCATGTAGGATCGACAGGCGCTGGGCCATGACTGTGCACAGGTCTTCCAGTTCTTCGGCGCTGATACTGTTCTGGCCGCTGTTGAGCAACAGGGAAATGGCCATATAGAAGCGTTGCAGGGTCTGGGCAATGCTCTTGGACAGCAGGGTCAGCAGCACAAAGTTGCGCGAGCTGGGGGCCGGGCGCAGGTAGATGTTGTTTTCAAAGCGCAGCAGGCCTTGTTCCACCAGGGCTTCGAGCCACTGGTCGACCACCGCGTCCAGCTCGTCCAGGGACCAGCGGATAAACAACTCCGATTGCAGGTACGGATACAGCGCGCGGGTGTAGCGCAGGATCTGTTCGCGGCTCATGCGCGAGCTGCTCTGGAAGAAACTGGCCAACAGCGCCGGCAGGGCGAAAATATGCAGCACATTGTTGCGGTAATAGGTCATCAGGACCGCGTTTTGCTCGTCCAGGTACAGGATCTTGCCCAGGGCATCGCTCTGTTCCGACAGCAGGTGCATATCTTTGACGTGCTTGATCAGGGCCTGGCCGTCGCCCTCGGGCAGCGTGGTGTGGGGCGAGTAGGGCACCCGGCGCAGCAGCGCCAGGTACAGGTCCAGCACCCGCGCCATGGCCTGGTCGTCCAGGGCCAGGCGGCTGGTGGACAGTAGCGCCAGCGCCACCAAGTTCACCGGGTTGATCGCGGCGGCTTCGTTGAGGTGCTGGGCCACCCGTTCGCCGAGGCGGTTGGTGGTCTCGTTGAGCCAGGCCGGCTTGTAGTGGGGCGCCAGTTCCTGGGTGCGCCAGTCCGGTTGCTCGTGGTCGAGAAACTCCGCCAGCTTGATCGGCTCGCCGAAGTTGACCGCCACCTGGCCAAAGCGCTGCTTGAGCGCGCCAATGACCTTGAAGATATCGAAGATCGACTCTTTCTTTTTTGTCGCCCCGCGCAGTTCGCCCAGGTAGGTGCGGCCTTCCAGCACCCGTTCGTAGCCGATATACACCGGCACAAACACGATCGGCATGCGTGAGGAACGCAGGAAGCTGCGCAGGGTGATCGCCAGCATCCCGGTCTTGGGCTGCAGCATGCGCCCGGTACGCGAGCGCCCGCCCTCGACGAAGTACTCCACCGGGAAACCCTTGGTGAACAGGGTGTGCAGGTATTCGTTGAACACTGAGGTGTACAGCGGGTTGCCCTTGAACGTGCGGCGCATGAAAAACGCCCCGCCACGGCGCAACAGGCTGCCGATCACCGGCATATTGAGGTTGATCCCGGCGGCGATGTGCGGCGGGGTCAAGCCGTTCTTGAACAGCAGGTACGACAGCAGCAGGTAGTCGATATGGCTGCGGTGGCAGGGTACGTAGATCACTTCGTAACCCTGGGCGACCTTTTGCACACCTTCGATATTGTTGACCTTGATCCCGTCGTAGATCTTGTTCCAGAACCAGCTCAGCACCACTTCGAGGAAGCGGATGGCGGTGTAGGTGTAGTCCGAGGCGATCTCGTTGCCGTAGCGCAAGGCCAGGGCCTTGGCTTTTTCCGGGCTGATGTTCTCGCGCTCGGCCTCATCGAGGATCGCCTGGCGCACCAGCGGCATGTTTACCAGGCCCTTGACCAGGTTGCGCCGGTGGGACAGGTCGGGGCCGATCACGGCGGTCTTGAGGTTGCGAAAGTGCACCCGCAGGATCCGTTGGGCCATGCGCACCGTACGTTCGTGACCTTTATTGTGCTCGATCAATTCACGCAGGTTGATTGGCGCAGAGAATTGCACCCGGGTCTTGCGCCCCAGGATCAGGATACTCAACAGCCGGCGCAGGCGCCCGGTGACGGCCCAGCTGTCGGCGAACAGCAGTTTCCAGGGGCTGGACTCGCTGGCTGGCGACTGGCCCCAGAACACGCTGACCGGGATGACCTGGGCATTTTCCTCGGCGTGCTCGCTCAGGGTGTTGACCAGGCGCGTCAGGGTCGGTGGTGCGCCGCGCTTGTCCTGGCGGCCGAGCCAGTCCGGGTCGGGGGTCAGGTAGAAGAACGCCGCCGGTTCCATCAACGGGCCAACGGACACCGGCAGCACCGGGCGCGGCAGGCCGGCCTTGGTGCACTCGGCATCCACCACGGCCAGTTCGGTCAGGGAGGGCGATTGCAGGACGTAGAACACCGGCCGGCTGCGGTCCAGGTTTAGGGTGAGGGACGACTGGTTGATCGTTTCCGAGCGAACCCAGAGGTACAACAGTCGGCGCAAGGTGCCAAATACCAGACGGCGGAACGGGGAGCGGGTCATAGGTGTGCTGCTTTGAGTGGGAAAAACCGAGCAGGCGCTCGGGCGGGTAGTGTGCCGTATTCGCCGAAAATCGGCAAAAAAGCAGCGAAGTAAAGTTGAGTTGATCGTTTTTGAGCCTGTCTTATACTCGGCAGTTCAATTGGGCTGACTCAACAATAAAAAACCAGTGGGAGCAAACAGATGACAACGCGCGAAACCGGCAATGTGAAGTGGTTCAACGACGCCAAGGGCTATGGCTTTATCCAGCGGGAGGACGGCAAGGATGTGTTTGTGCACTACCGCGCCATCCGCGGGGAAGGCCACCGCTCCCTGGCCGAGGGCCAGCAGGTGGAATACGCCGTGGTGACCGGTGAGAAGGGCTTGCAGGCGGAGGATGTGGTCGGTCTTTAAAGCCGATTTCTGCAACGCCGCTGAACCCATGTGGGAGCGGGCTTGTGTGGGAGCTGGCTTGCCTGCGATACAGTCACCTCGGTCTCTCTGTCAGACCATGGTGATGCTATCGCAGGCAAGCCAGCTCCCACACAAGCCAGCCCCTACACAAGCCCGCCCCCACACTGACCAGGTTGGGTCAGGCAGTTTTCCAGGTGATCTGTTCTTCACCATCGGTGCTGATGCGAATCCAGGTGTCGGCGCTTTCCTCACCTTCTTCCTCGACCCACGTTCCCGGCGCGCAGCGCACTTCAACGTTCAGCGCGGCAAACGCCGCACGGGCGCAGGCAATGTCGTCTGCCCACGGGGTCTGGTCGCTTTCCAGGTACAGGCTGTTCCACTTGCCCACGGCCTTGGGCAACCAGGTCACTGGCACATTGCCGGCCTTGCACTTGTAGGTCTGGCCCTTTTGTACCCAGTCGGTACATGGCCCCAGGGCCGCGCCCAGCCAGGCGGCGATGGCCTTGTAGTCGACGTCGGCGTCCTTGAGGTAAATCTCGATATCGGGTTGGCGCATGGATGTTCCTCGTTGCGGGATTCGAAAATCCATTCGCGGATTCAGGGTGGGCACAAATGCCCGTAAAGTCGGTTATTGAAGCACGAAATAGTCGTAGCGCATGGACACGGTGACCAGCAGCGGTCCGGCCTGTTCGATCACCTGGGCGCGGCGCTCGGCACTGGCGCGCCAGCCGTGGGGGGTCATCGCCAGCAGGTTGGCGCGGTCCTTGGGCTCGGCCAGGCTGAGCTGGAACTCCAGCACTTCGCTGTGTTGCAGGCTCATGCCGTCCGGCACCAGGGCCAGGTGCTTGTCGTCGGTGTACTCGCGCACTTCGTCGTACAGGCGTTCGCGCAGTTCCATCAGGTGGCCGCTGGTCGGGCCGACCTTCATCAAACCGCCGCCAGGGCTGAGCAGGCGCTTGGCTTCCTGCCAGTCCAGCGGGCTGAATACGCTGGCGAGGAACTGGCAACTGCCGTCGGCCAGGGGCACGCGGGCCATGCTGGCAATCAACCAGGTCAGCGTCGGGTTGCGCTTGCACGCGCGCTTGACCGCTTCCTTGGAAATATCCAGGGCATAACCATCGGCACGCAGCAGGGCATCGGCGATTTGTGCGGTGTAATAACCCTCGCCGCAGCCGATATCCAGCCAGCGCTGAGGCTTGCGCTCAGCGGCCAGTGCCGCCAGGCGTTTGGCCACTGGGGCGTAATGCCCGGCATTGAGGAAGTCGCGGCGCGCTTCCACCATCGCCAGGTTATCGCCCGGGTCGCGGCTGTTCTTGTGCTGTACCGGCAACAGGTTCAGGTAGCCCTGGCGGGCCCGGTCGAACCGGTGCCCGGCCGGGCATACCACGCCATTGTCCAGCTCATTGAGTGGCGCACTGCAAAGGGGGCAGGCGAGCATCAGGCGAGCAACTTGATCAGGGTCTGGTAGTAGATTTCGGTCAACACATCGAGGTCGCTGGCCAGGATACGTTCGTTGACCTGATGGATCGTCGCGTTGACCGGGCCCAGTTCCACCACTTGGGTGCCGAGGGTCGCGATAAAGCGCCCGTCGGACGTGCCGCCGCTGGTGGACGCCTGGGTCTCGCGGCCGGTGATGGCCTTGATGCTGGCCGACACCGCATCCAGCAGAGCGCCCGGCTCGGTGAGGAACGGCAGGCCCGACAGCGCCCACTCCACATGCCAGTCCAGGCCATGCTTGTCGAGAATCGCCGCAACCCGTTGCTGCAGGCCTTCGACGGTGGACTCGGTGGAGAAACGGAAGTTGAACACCGCTGTCAGGTCACCCGGGATCACGTTGGTGGCGCCGGTGCCGGAGTTGAGGTTGGAAATCTGGAAGCTGGTGGGCGGGAAGAAGGTATTGCCGTCGTCCCAATGCTCGGCGGCCAGTTCGGCCAGGGCCGGGGCGGCCAGGTGGATCGGGTTTTTGGCCAGGTGCGGGTAGGCCACGTGGCCTTGCACACCGCGCACGGTCAGGGTCGCACCGAGGGAGCCGCGCCGGCCGTTCTTGACCACATCGCCCACCAGGGTGGTGCTCGACGGTTCACCGACGATGCACCAGTCCAGGCGCTCCTTGCGTGCTGCCAGGCGCTCGATCACCGCCTTGGTGCCGTGGTGCGCCGGGCCTTCTTCGTCGCTGGTGATCAGGAAGGCGACCGAGCCCTTGTGGTCCGGGTAATCCTTCACAAAACGCTCGGACGCCACCAGCATCGCAGCCAGGCTGCCTTTCATGTCGGCCGCGCCACGCCCGCAGAGCATACCGTGCTCGTCGATCAGCGCGTCGAACGGGTCATTCTGCCAGGCCTGCAGCGGGCCGGTCGGGACCACGTCGGTGTGGCCGGCGAAGCACAGCACCGGGCCCTCGTGCTGGCCGTGGGTGGCCCAGAAGTTGTCCACATCTTCGATACGCATCGGCTCAAGCGCAAAGCCGGCGTCGCCCAGGCGCTGCATCATCAGCTTCTGGCAGTCGGCGTCGATCGGCGTCACCGACGGGCGGCGGATCAAGTCGATAGCGAGTTGGAGGGTCGGCGAAAGGTCGGCGTGGGCCGTCATGGGAAAACTCCGAAGGTGTGTCAGGGCGCAAGACGAGAGTGAAAGAGATCCAGTGTGGGAGCGGGCTTGCCCGCGATGGCATCGCTGCGGTGCAACTGATACACCGCGGCGCCTGCATCGCGGGCAAGCCCGCTCCCACAAGGGGGATCAGTGGCTGCCTGAACCCATAAAGGGCCGTTATCTTATAGCAAAACGGCGACCAGAGGCCGCCGTTTAGTGCATTACGCAAGTTTTTACGTCGCCGTTGCAGGCTCCGCGGCCACCGCCGGTTTAGGCAGCGACGAGAGGAACGCCATGATCAACGCCGCCACATACGGCAGCGATTGCACCAGCAACATCACCACCCAGAAGCGCATGTCATTGCTCGGCAGGCCCTGCACCAGGTAGATCCCCAGCGCCGCGCCCCACAGTAGCAACATGATGAACATCTCTTCGCGGGCTTCGGAAATCGCTACCCAGAAGCCGTGGTTATCCGCGTTTTTCGGTGTACGAAAGAACGGAATACTGGTGGTGAAGAAGCCATACAGCACCGCCTTGGCGATGGTGTGGGACAGCGCCAATCCGGCCAGGGCCGCGCAGAACGCATCCTTGAGGTTCACGCCCACGGCGCGACGGTAGAGGAAGATGATCTTGCCGACCTTGAACACAAACAGCGCCAACGGCGGGATTGCGAAGATCAGCAGCGGCGGGTCGACCCGGGTCGGCACAATGATCATCGCCGCCGACCACAACAGGGCACCGACGGTGAAGAAGATGTTCATGCCATCCGCCACCCACGGCAACCAGCCCGCGAGGAAGTGGTAGCGCTGGCCACGGGTCAGTTCGGTGTCCTTGCCGCGCAGCAGGCTGGCGGTGTGGCGCTTGATGATCTGGATTGCACCATAGGCCCAGCGGAACCGCTGTTTCTTGAAGTCGATAAAGGTATCGGGCATCAGGCCCTTGCCGTAGCTGGTGTGGTAGTACGCAGCCGACAGGCCTTTCTCGAATACCCGTAGGCCCAGTTCGGCATCTTCACAGATGCACCAGTCGGCCCAGCCCAGCTCTTCGAGCACCGAGCGGCGGGTCATGGTCATGGTGCCGTGCTGGATGATCGCGTCGCGGTCGTTGCGGGTAACCATGCCGATATGGAAGAAGCCTTTGTATTCGGCGTAGCACAGCTTCTTGAAGGTGCTTTCGTTCTGGTCGCGGTAATCCTGGGGCGACTGCACTACGGCGATTTTCGGGTCGGCGAAGTGCGGCACCATGTGCTTGAGCCAGTTGGGCGATACGCAGTAGTCCGAGTCGATCACCGCGATCACTTCGGCGTCCTTGGCGGTGTGCGGGATCAGGTAGTTCAGTGCGCCACCCTTGAAACCGGCCAGGGGCGCGACGTGGAAGAACTTGAAGCGCGGGCCCAGGATGGCGCAGTAGTCGCGTACCGGCTCCCACACCGCCGGGTCCTTGGTGTTGTTGTCGATGATCAGGACTTCGTAGTCCGGGTAATCGAGGGCGGCCAGGGCGTCGAGGGTCTGTTTGACCATCTCCGGCGGTTCGTTGTAGCACGGCACATGGATAGATACTTTCGGGCGGTAGTCCGAATCCCCTTCAACCGGCAGGAATTCACGCCGACGCTTGTGGGTCCAGACCGCTTCCGCCAGCTCATGGGCCTCGGTCAGCAGCACGATAAACACGCCCAGGGCGCCCAAGGCGAGTAAGAAGCCGACGACCAGGCTGAACCAGGTGCTGTATTGCTGGCTGTAGTCGTAGCCGATCCACACCAGTACCGACCCGCACAGGAACGCGATAAAGGTCAGGAAGGTGCGGCCACGCTGGCGCAGGGCCGAGCCGTCGATCATCAACAGGGTCAGCGACAGCAGTGCCAGCACTACCGAGCCGATGGCCAGCACCCGCCATTGCGGGATGGCCACCACCGGGCCTTCAAAGTTGAATTTCTGCTGGCGCGCGGCGTTGAACACGCCCCAGTAGGCGCCCACCGAGCCTTCGTCACTGGCTTTCCAGGGTTGGTCGAAGGCTTCGATTACAAAGTAGTTGTAGCCCTGGCGGTTCAGCTTGTTGACCAGGGTGCGCAGGTAAATGGCCTGGTCGGCCGGGGAGGCGTCCGCGCCACCGCGCATGCGCCCATTGCTCGGCCAGCCGACTTCCGACAGCAGGAGTGGCTTTTTCGGGAAGGTCTTCTTCAGATCCTTGGCCCGATCGAGGACGAATTGCCCGGCCTGGGCCATCGGCACATGTTCCCAGTACGGCAGGACGTGCGCGGCGATCAGGTCGACATGCTTGCCCAGTTGCGGGTTGTGTTCCCAGATATGCCACTGCTCGGAGGTGGTTACCGGTACTTTGACAGCTGCGCGCACCCGATCCAGCAGGACGATCAACTCCTCGGGGGTGATTTCCTTGCGGAAGATGGCCTCGTTGCCCACCACCACGCGGACCACGCTGCGCGAGGTGTTGGCGATCTCGATGGCCCGCTGGATCTCGCGCTCGTTGCGCTCGAGGTCCGGGCTGATCCAGATCCCCAGGGTCACGCGCAGGCCGAATTCTTCGGCCAGCTTGGGGATATTGCCCAGGGGGCCGTCGACCGAATAGGTCCGAATGTTGTCCGTCAGCTTGCTCATGATCGCAAGGTCCTGACGCATTTGTTCGTCGTTCGGATACTGGTCTTTCTGCGGGTACTGGCCTTGCTGGAACGGCGAGTAGGAAAACCCGGAAATCTGCTGGGGCCAGTTGGGGGTAGTGACCGGGCGGTTGATCAGCGCCCAGAAACCGGTGAACAGCGCGGCAATTGCCAGCACCACCACCAGGTTGAGTCCAAATTTACGCGATGACATAGCTGTTTCGGGTTCCAAAGGGTGTGGAACGAATGGAGGTGTCGAACGGCGCGCATCCTACACCGGCCCTTCCCTGGGCGTACAGCAAGCCCGGAAAAACCGGGCATTGGGCAGCGAAAGCGTCGGTAAGTTCTTTAGTTATAGCTTGTAGCTTAGAACTTATCGCTGCGTAGCCCTATAATGCGCGCCGGTTTTTGGGGTAATGGTCATGAGTACAGAAGATCCACGGTTTGCCGGCGTCGCCCGCTTATATGGCATTGAAGGTCTGGAACGCTTGAAAGCGGCCCATGTGGCCATCGTCGGCGTGGGCGGTGTCGGTTCGTGGGCGGCGGAAGCCATGGCCCGTTGCGGGGTGGGCGAGATCTCGCTGTTTGACCTGGACGACGTGTGCGTCAGC
Organism: Pseudomonas gessardii; assembly: GCF_001983165.1. GTDB lineage: Bacteria > Pseudomonadota > Gammaproteobacteria > Pseudomonadales > Pseudomonadaceae > Aquipseudomonas > Aquipseudomonas gessardii. Next base: position 113,882 of record NZ_MNPU01000008.1, read on the forward strand.
AACAGCAACCGCCAGTTGCACGCCCTAGACAGCACGGTGGGCAAGCCCAAGGTCGAAGTGATGGCCGAGCGCCTGCGCGCGATCAACCCCGATTGCACGGTGCATGCCGTGGCAGACTTCGTGACCCGTGACACCATGGCCGAATACATCACGCCAACCATCGACTGCGTGATCGACTGCATCGACGCGGTCAACGCCAAGGCGGCGCTGATTGCCTGGTGCAAGCGCCGCAAGATCCAGATCATCACCACCGGCGGCGCGGGCGGGCAGATTGATCCGACGCTGATCCAGGTGTGCGACCTGAACCGCACGTTCAATGACCCGCTGGCCTCGAAAGTGCGCTCCACCTTGCGCCGCGACTACGGGTTCTCGCGTACCGTGACCCGGCACTACAGCGTGCCTTGTGTGTTCTCCACCGAACAGCTGCGTTATCCCAAGCCCGATGGCAGCATTTGTTTGCAGAAGAGTTTTGTCGGGGATGGGGTGAAGCTGGACTGCGCCGGTGGGTTTGGCGCGGTGATGATGGTGACCGCGACGTTCGGCATGGTCGCGGCGACCAAGGCGGTGGACAAGATCGTGGCCGGGGTGCGCAGGCCTTCGGAACGGGTCAAGCCTGCATAAATATCACTGCCCTGCATCAATCAAAAATGTGGGGGCGGGCTTGCTCCCACAGTTAGTTTTGCGTATGGCTCAAGTCGCGCATGCGCTGCAGGACTGCATTCAGGCCATTGCTGCGCGATGGCGACAATTGGCGGGAAAGCCCCAGTTGGTTGAACCAGTCAGGCAGGTCGACCGCCTGTAACTCGGCTGCCGACAGCCCATTGACCCGCGCCAGCAACAACGCCACCAACCCTCGAATCAAGCGAGCTTCGCTGCTGGCAGCAAACTGCCAATGGCCGTCGTGCAAGTGCCCCACCAGCCACACCAGGCTTTCACAGCCCTGTACCAGGTTGGCGTCGATTTTATCGGCCTCGGCCAAGGCCGGCAGTCGCTCGCCCCATTGCATCAGCATTCGCGCGCGTTGCTCCCAACTGCCCACTGCCTGAAAGGCTTGCAGTGCGGCAACGGCCTCTACAGGCAGGCTCATCGCAGCATGTCCAGCGCCTGGTCCAGGGCTTCAAAGAAGCGCTCCAGGTCATCGGAGTCGTTGTACAGCGCCAGGGACACCCGGATCGCCCCCGAGAGCTGCAGGCCTTTGAGCAAGGGCATAGCACAGTGATGGCCGGCGCGTACCGCGATGCCTTGCTCGGTCAGCAGGTGGGCGAGGTCGGCGTTGTGCACACCCTCCACCACAAAGCTGGCCAGGGCCACCTGCGGCGAACCCAGCAGACGCACACCATTGCGGGCCTGCAAGCCGCGCAACAGGTAGTCATGCAGCGCCGCTTCGTGGGCGTTCACCGCCTGTTGATCCAGCGAGCTCAGGTAATCCAGGGTCGCTCCCAGGCCAATTACCCCGGCAATCGGTGGCGTGCCCGCTTCAAAACCCAGGGGCGCCGGGCGGAAGCTGGCGCTGTGGTAGTCCGCCTGTTGCACCATCTCGCCACCAAACTGCCAGTGGCGTAGCCGATGCAGGGCCTCGTTGCGCCCATACAGCACGCCGACACCGTCGGGGCCGTAGAGTTTGTGGCTGGAAAACACATAGAAGTCGCAACCCAGGGCCTGCACGTCATGGCGACCGTGGACAACCCCCTGGGCGCCATCCACCACGGTCAAGGCGTCGTGGGCCTTGGCCAGTGCCAGCAACTGCGGCAATGGCTGCCAGACACCCAGCACGTTGGACAACTGGCTCACCGCCAGCAGCCGGGTGCGTGGCCCGATCATCGCGGCGGCGGCTTGCAGGTCGATCAAGCCCTCGTTGTCGAGGGGCAACACCACCAGCGTGAGTTCGCGACGCTTGGCCAGTTGCTGCCAGGGCAGCAGGTTGGCGTGATGTTCCAGGGCGCTGATGACAATCTCATCGCCCGGGTTGAAAAGGTGCTCGAGGCCATAGGCCAGGAGGTTCAGCGCAGACGTCGCGCCGTGGGTAAAGATGATCTGCCCGTTGTCACCTGCGTTGAGCCATTGCGCCACTTTGCTGCGACTGTCCTCGAACCCTTGAGTCGCATGGGCGCCCGGCAAATGCTGGGCACGGTGCACATTGGCCGCGCCATTGGCGTAGTAATGGCTGAGGGCGTCCAACAGGGCTTGAGGTTTTTGCGTGGTTGCGGCGTTGTCCAGGTAGGTCTGGTCTTGCCGTTGCAAGGTAGCGATGGCCGGGAAATCGGCGCGCCAGGGCGAGGGCACAAGCATGGGATTGAAGACTCATATGAACCGGCCGCGTTGGAAAATGCGGCCGGTTCCGGTGGCATCGAGTCGCTGCTTAGTTGTGAGCGTGCAGCGCTGCGTTCAGTTCGATGGCCGACTTGTGGGTTTTGCACTCCACGGCACCGGTCTCGGAATTGCGGCGGAACAGCAGGTCGGGCTGACCGGCCAATTCACGGGCCTTGACCACCTTGACCAGTTGGTTCTGCTCGTCGAGCAGCGCCACTTTGGTGCCGGCGGTCACATACAGGCCCGATTCCACGGTGTTGCGGTCGCCCAATGGGATACCGATACCGGCGTTGGCACCGATCAGGCAGCCTTCGCCGACCTTGATCACAATGTTGCCGCCGCCCGACAGGGTGCCCATGGTGGAGCAACCGCCGCCCAGGTCCGAACCCTTGCCGACGAAGACGCCAGCCGATACACGGCCTTCGATCATGCCCGGGCCTTCGGTGCCGGCGTTGAAGTTGATGAAGCCTTCATGCATCACTGTGGTGCCTTCGCCTACATAGGCGCCCAGGCGCAGGCGTGCGGCATCGGCGATACGCACACCGGCCGGCACCACGTAGTCGGTCATTTTCGGGAACTTGTCCACCGAGAACACTTCCAGCAGTTCGCCACGCAGGCGTGCTTCCAGCTGGCGCTCGGCCAGTTCGCCGATGTCGATCGCACCCTGGCTGGTCCAGGCCACGTTCGGCAGTTGCGGGAACACTCCGGCCAGGCTCAGGCCATGGGGCTTGACCAGGCGGTGGGACAGCAGGTGCAGCTTGAGGTAGGCCTCTGGGGTGGAGGTCAGCGCGGCGTCTTCGGCCAGCAGGGTGGCGACCAGCGGCTTGTGGCTTTCGGCCAGGCGCGTCAGCAGGGCGGCCTGGGTGGCATCTACATTTTTCAGGGCGTCGACCAGTTGCGAGGCCTGGGCAATGGTAAACGTGATGGCCTGGTTGCCTTCGCTATAGCCAAGGATCGGCGCGATGGCGGCGACGATTTCGGCCGAAGGGTTGAGCAACGGTTGCGCGTAAAATACTTCCAGCCAAGCACCTTGGCGGTTCTGGGTGCCGACGCCGAAGCCCAGGCTGAACAGGGAATTGGACATGCTGTTACCTCTGCAAAAATGAAGTGGCTGGCCTACTTGAGGGCCGCCGAATAACTATCTGGCTTGAAGCCAATCAGGGTTCTGTCACCGAGATCGAGCACCGGGCGCTTGATCATCGAGGGTTGTGCGAGCATCAGTTCAATAGCTTTCGCCTGGTCGAGATCGGCTTTGCGTTCGTCTTCGAGTTTGCGAAAGGTCGTGCCTGCACGGTTCAAAACCACCTGCCAACCGTGCTCGTTGCACCATTGGGTCAAGTGTTCGCGGTCAATACCGGCCGTCTTGTAGTCATGAAACGTATAGCTGATGGCATTTTCATCGAGCCAGGTACGGGCCTTTTTCATGGTGTCGCAGGCTTTGATGCCGAAAATTTGTAACTGTTTGTTTTTATTGGGCATATTTCATTCCTAAAAATCGCCCCAATAGGGTCGCAAAAAATCAGCCAAGGATTATGCCACGTAGAACCACTGCGCGCAGGCTACCTGGCCCAAAGGCGGTAAGGTCACGCGTAGGCTGCTTGATCCTCTGGAACCAGGCGGATTTCCACGCGCTGGCCCAGGGCCCGAGCGGCGCTGGCTAAAGTGGCGAGGGTCATGCCCGAGTCATTTTGATCAAGGGCACGGTCCACGGCGGTTCTGCTGGTATGCATCCGTTCTGCCAGCGCTTTTTTGCTGACTCGCTGATGCTTCATCGCCTGGCTGAGCTGCCAGGCGATAACACGCTTGAGGGCCGCCGCGCAGACCTCTTCGCCGAGCCCTTGCTCAGCGAGGAAATCATCAAAGTCAGAGCCTATATGTTTGTTCATGTGTTGTACCTCATAACCTTGCCTTGCGCTGCTTGGCGGTTGCCATGTCGTGCGCCGGTGTTTTTTGGCTTTTCTTGATGAAGCCATGGAGTAGCACCGTGTTGCTGCCGACCACCGTGAAGATAATGCGGGTGATGGTGTCTTCCAGGTCAGCCCTGACCTCCCATAGCCCGGAATCGAGCTTGCGCACCACGGGCATGCCGATTGGCCATCCCAGTTGCACAGTTTTTATTTCCACTCCAATGAGTCGTCGATGTTCACGAGGTAAGTTTGTCAGCCATTCACGTACCGGCTCGTTACCTGCGTCAGTGCGAAAAAAACTCACATGTAAAGTGAGTGGGTTTTTACTCATGTGTCGAAGTGTACCTAAAATGGTGCATTTTTCAATGTGTCGCTCTCCAGTCCGCCATCCATGGGGCTTGGCCCTGGCTGCGACTTATGTGCAACGGTCATGGAGCAGCATAGGCAGCTAATATGGCACTTCAAAGGCGCGTTGCTGCCTCAAGTGTGTCATCGCAAGTCGATTGTCCGGGAACCCCGCTTTATGCAAACCGCCTACACCGTTCTTATCCTGCTGATGCTGGTCAGCGTTTCGCGTCTGGTCGGGCGTGTGATCCCTTTGCCGTTGCCATTGGTGCAGATTGCCGCCGGTGCCTTGCTGGCATGGCCGACCCTGGGGCTGCATGTGGCCCTGGACCCGGAATTGTTTCTTTTTCTGTTCCTGCCGCCGCTGCTTTTTTCTGATGGCTGGCGCATGCCCAAGCGTGAGCTGTGGCGCCTGCGTGGGCCGATCCTGACGCTGGCAGTGGGGCTGGTGCTGTTTACCGTGGTGGGCGCCGGGTATTTTATCCACTGGCTGCTGCCGAGCATTCCGCTGCCGGTGGCCTTCGCCCTGGCGGCCGTTTTATCGCCGACGGATGCGGTGGCCGTGTCGGCGATTTCCCAGAACCGCTTGCCCACCCCCTTGATGCACATGCTCCAGGGCGAAGCCTTGATGAACGATGCGTCGGGCCTGGTGACCTTCAAGTTCGCCCTGGTGGCCGCGCTGACCGGGGTGTTTTCCCTGGCTGATGCCAGCCTGACGTTTGTGCTGGTGGCGGTCGGTGGCCTGGCCATCGGCGTGGCCCTGAGCTGGCTGGTGGGGCGCCTGCGGGCCTGGATGATTGCCCGGGGTTGGGATGACCCGGCGACCCATGTGGTGTTTATGTTGCTGCTGCCGTTCGCTGCTTATGTACTGGCCGAGCGTCTGGGGGCGTCGGGGATTCTGTCGGCGGTGGCGGCGGGCATGATGCAGAGCTGGCTGGACCTGCTGCCACGCCAGACCAGTACGCGCTTGCTCAATCGCAGTGTCTGGTCGCTGTTGGAGTTTGCTTTCAACGGTTTGATCTTCCTGCTGCTGGGCCTGCAATTGCCGGACATCATCAAGGCGGTAACCAGCCACGAAGCCACGCTGTGGCCGACCTTGCTCTATCGCTGCCTGGATGTGATCGCGATCTTCCTGGTGCTGCTGGTGCTGCGGTTTATCTGGGTGCAGAGCATCTGGCGCCTGTCCGGCCTGCTGCGGCGCCTGCGCGGTAAAAGCGAGCTGACCCTGGTGCCAACCGCCCGGTCCTGCTGGCTCTTGACGGTTGGCGGGGTGCGCGGGGCAGTGACCCTGGCCGGTGTGATGTCCGTGCCGTTGCTGTTGGCACCCGGCCAGGCGTTTCCCGAGCGTGACTTGCTGATCTTTATTGCCGCTGGGGTGATCCTGTTGTCGTTGGTCGCCGCCTGTATTGCCTTGCCGCTGTTGCTGCGGGGGATCGAAAAGAGCCCGGATGACAAGCGGCGTGGCGAGGTGCGCGATGCCTGGAAAAAAACTGCCGAGGCGGCGATTCATGCCCTGGAGGTGGAGGAAACCGCCGACGGGGTGCCCCTGGACGCGACCCAGGCCGCATTGGCGGCGGAGCTCAAGGCCCGGATCATGTCGGAATACCGCCATCAGTTGGAGGTATTCAACGACTCGGCCGAAGCCCAGGCACTGGCGCTGCAGATGGATCACCTGGAGCGTAAATGGCGGCTCAAGGCTTTGCGCGCGCAACGCTTGGAGCTGTATAGCCTGAGTCGCCATCACCAGATTGGTGATGATGTGCTACGCGAAGTGTTGGCGGACCTGGATATGAGTGAGGCGAACCTGGGGACTCAGAAATAGCCCCCATGCGTTCGGCAGGCGTGTCGTTGCGGGTGGGCACGAGTCGATGGATGGGGATGTCAGGGGATAACGGGGTTATCAGGCTCATGGTCTCTGCTCGCTGGGCGGTTCCCAGGTAGTGGAGAGTCAAAGGGGGTTGGTTCCCGGGTTTCAGGTAAAGCGGCTGTACCTTCAGGTATTGATCAAGCTCCTGATTGCGGTATTCAGCAGTTTGCCCAGGGGGGAGTTGTCGGGTGGGTACAGTGAGCGGATGAACTGTTTGTCACCGTCAGACAGTTGCGTGTTAGTGAAGATCGCATGGCCGTCGTTCATGACCTCTTTGGAATACCCGTAATGCATGATGGAGGCTCGGTCATAAGCGCTGACTTTGACGTCGTTGTGGTGAAAGGGGTCGATGATGTCGTGATCGGCCTGGCGGCGGGTTTTATCCCGTGACTTATAGTCTTCGTAGATTTTCTCTTTGTTGATATCCAGCTGGCGGTCCGGGTGTTTGTGCTCGTGCCTCAAGCCCAGGGCGTGGCCGAATTCGTGCTGTATTTTGCCGGCCGTGTAGATTGACGGTGTGGCAAATCCGATACTCATGGTCGGTTCCGAGGCGGGTGCTTTTTTTGCGCTGGTGCCCTGCCACGACCAGCCCGCGTTGGTGTTGTTGTCTGCGGCGATGCGGATGTCGCCGTTGGGGCTGTCGATAAACTTGAAGTACAGGTTGGTGTGCGGCGCCCATTTGTTGATGTTGTCTTTGATCAGGGCCTTTTGCTCATCGGTCATGTCCAGCAACGAGATTTTCAGCACGGAATGTTGCGGCCACATTTTTTCGGGGGAGACTACCCCGCGTTTGTTCCGGTTGAGGCCGGGCGTAGGGGCGTCGAGGGGGTGTTGCGCAGGAATGCGGGTTGAAACAGTGAGTGCCATATTCTTCCACCCATTATGGTCAATGCTTGACAGGCGTTGGGTGGCGTTCTTGTGCGTTTGTGTTCCTGCTCAACGGTGTCCAAATGTGGTCGCCCCCCACATGGGGGGCGGCCCACCAGGCATCAACGACGGCGTTGGATAAAGTCACGAATCCGTTCAGCCGCCTCGACGCATTCGGCCAATGGCGCAACCAATGCCAGGCGTACCCGCCCGGCACCGGGATTAAAACCGTCCACTTCCCGCGACAGGTACGAGCCCGGCACCACGGTCACATGCTCCTCCACGAACAAATCGCGGCAGAACGCGGCATCGTCACCCTTGACGTTCGGCCACAGGTAGAAACCACCGTCCGGGTTCTGCACGTCCAATACCGGCTTGAGAATCGCCAGCACGGCGTCGAATTTCTGCCGGTACAGGTCACGGTTGGCCTGGACATGGGCCTCGTCCTGCCACGCGGCGATGCTCGCCAGCTGGGTTTGCACCGGCATGGCGCAGCCGTGGTAGGTGCGGTACAGCAGGAAGGCCTTGAGGATCTCGGCCTCGCCGGCCACAAACCCGGAGCGCAGGCCCGGCAGGTTGGAGCGCTTGGACAGGCTATGGAATACCACGCAACGCTTGAAGTCCTCGCGCCCCAGCTCCACGCAGGCGCTGAGCAGGCCTGGCGGTGGGGTTTGCTCGTCGAAGTACAGCTCGCTGTAGCACTCGTCGGCGGCGATCACGAAATCGTACTGGTCGGCCAGGGCAATCAGTTTTTTCAGGGTCTCGACCGGGATCAGCGCGCCGGTCGGGTTGCCGGGGGAGCACAGGAACAGGATCTGGCAGCGTTTCCAGATAGCCGGCGTCACCGCATCGAAGTCCGGGTTGAAGCCGTTTTCATCCAGGCACGGCAAGTAATGCGGCTTGGCCCCGGCGAGGAACGCTGCGCCTTCGTAGATCTGGTAGAACGGGTTTGGGCTGACCACCAGGGCATCGTCGCCGCGGTTGACCACGGTCTGGGTGAAGGCGAACAACGCTTCACGGGTGCCATTGACCGGCAGGATATTGCGCGCCGGGTCCAGCCAGCCCTGGGGCACGCTGAAACGTCGTTCGCACCAGGCGCCAATCGCCTCGCGCAAGGCAGGAATGCCCAGGGTGGTGGGGTACACCGCCATCTGGTCCAGGTTGTTGGCCAGGGCCTGGGCCACGAAATCCGGGGATTTGTGCTTGGGTTCGCCGATGGACAGGGCAATCGGGCGCTTGTCCGGGTTCGGCGTGACACTGCCCAGCAGGGCGCGCAGTTTCTCGAACGGGTAGGGCTGCAGTTGGTTCAGGGCGTTGTTCATCGCAAATCTCGTTCAATTCGGTTGTAAGCATGCGGTCTGTCGGGCGCAGCAGAACTAAATGTGGGAGCGGGCTTGCTCGCGATAGCGGTGTGTCAGGCGAACCGCCATCGCGAGCAAGCCCGCTCCCACAAGGGAAGCTGCGTGTTCATATGGATAATCGCATCGTCTGCGCCCCAGGCTCCTGGTTCACGCTCAATTGCGCAACAATGGCGTCCTGCAAGCGGCGGCACAATTCAGGGTCGGACAGCGGCTGGTTGTCGGCATCGGTAATAAAGAACACATCTTCGACCCGCTCGCCCAGGGTGGCAATCTTGGCGTTCTGCAACGACAGGTCAAACTCCAGGAAAATCCCGCCGATCCGCGCCAGTAGGCCAGGGCGATCCGGGGCGCTGAGTTCCAGCACCGTCACCGGGCGCTGGGCATCGTTGTGGATGGTCACCTGGGGCGCAAAGGCAAAATGCTTGAGCTGGCGCGGCACCCGGCGCTGGATGATGGTCGGGTAGTCGTCGGGGTTGCGCAGGGCTTCGGTCAGGCCTTCGCGGATCTTTTTCACGCGCTCGGGGTTGTCGCCGATGGACTCGCCTTCGGTGTCGAGCACGATGTAGGTGTCGAGGGTGAACTGGCTGCTGGAGGTAATCACTCGCGCGTCATGGATATTCAGGTTGAGCTGGTCCATCGCGGCCACGGTCACGGCGAAGAAGTCATGCTGGTCCGGGGCATAGATGAAGATCTGCGTGCCGCCCTCGAATTCGCGCTGGGTGGTTTCCTTGATCAGCACCAATGGGCCGCCATCGGCCGGCTGCTGGAGGATCGCGTCGGTGTGCCAGGCCACATCGCCTGCGGTGTGGCGCAGGAAGTAATCATCGCCCAGTTGCGACCACAGCTGTTCCACATCGTCGGGATCGTTGCCGCCACGCACCAGGATATCCAGGGCTGCGCTTTGGGTGCGGCGGATCTGTTCTTCGCGGTCCACCGGGTTCTCCAGGCCGCGACGCAAGGCGCGCTTGGTCTCGGTGTAGAGCTGGCGCAACAGGCTGGCGCGCCACGAATTCCACAGCGTGGGGTTGGTGGCGTTGATGTCGGAGACGGTCAGCACGTACAGGTAGTCGAGACGGGTTTCGTCGCTGACGATCTGCGCAAAGTCATGGATCACCTGCGGGTCGGACAAGTCCTTGCGCTGGGCGGTGGTGGACATCACCAGGTGGTTCTGTACCAGCCAGACGATCAGGCGGCTGTCCCATTGCGGCAACTGGTGGCGCTGGCAAAAGGCTTGGGCATCCACCGCGCCGATTTCCGAATGGTCGCCATGCCGGCCCTTGCCGATATCGTGGTACAGGCCGGCCAGGTAGATCAGCTCGGGCTTGGGCAGCTTGGCCATCAGCTTACTGGCCAGCGGGAATTTTTCCGACACCTGGGTGTATTGCAGCTTACGCAGGTGTTTGATCAGGTTCAGGGTGTGGGCATCGACCGTATAAATGTGGAACAGGTCATGTTGCATCTGCCCGACAATAAAGCCGAACTCCGGCAGATAGCGCCCGAGGATGCCGTAGCGGTTCATGCGCCGCAGGTTGCGGTGGATGCCGATCTTGCACTTGAACAGCTCGATAAACAGGCTGGTATTGCGGATGTCGTGGCGGAACTCGTCATCGATCAGGTGGCGGTTTTCCCGCAGCAGGCGGATGGTATCGGCGCGCACGCCCTTGATTTCCGGTTGCTGGGCCATCAGCACGAAGATTTCCAGCATGGCAAAGGGCGTGCGTTTGAACACGTTGTCGTTGCGTGCCTCTATATAGCCATCGTGCAGTTGGAAGCGCGCATTGATCGGTTGCGGCGGCGCTTCGTCTTCGGGGGCCAGGATCACTTCTTCAAAGTGCTGGATGATCAGGTCGCTGAGCTGGGCGATGCTCATGACCACCCGGTAGTACTGTTGCATAAAGCTTTCGATGCTGGTCTTCGCGTCTTCGCCCTCGAAGCCCAGCAGGGTGGCGATGGAGCGCTGGTGGTCGAACAGCAAGCGATCTTCGGAGCGTGCGGCCAGCATATGCAGGGCGTAGCGCACCTTCCACAAAAACTCCTGGGACGAGGCCAGCAGGGCGTTTTCACTTTCGACCAAAAAGCCTTCGCCGGCCAGGGCCCGCAGGTTCAGGGTGCCGTACTGGCGCCTGGCTACCCACAAGATGGTCTGGATATCCCGCAGCCCGCCGGGCGAGCCCTTGACGTTGGGTTCCAGGTTGTATTCGGTGTCGTTGTACTTGTGATGCCGGGCTTTCTGCTCGGTGCGCTTGGCCAGGAAGAACTCCTTGCTCGGCCACATATGCGCAGTGCTGGTGACTTCCAGCATGCGCTGGCGCAGGCGCTCGGGGCCGCAGATGGTGCGGCTTTCCATCAGGTTGGTGACCACCGTCAGGTCGGCTCGGGCTTCTTCGGCGCATTCCGCCACCGAGCGCACGCTCTGGCCGACTTCCAGGCCGATGTCCCATAGCAGCGTCAGAAAACGCTCGATGGAATCGCGAAAGATCTCGTGGTCGGCGCTGTCCAGCAGGATCAGCAGGTCAATGTCGGAGTAGGGGTGCAGTTCGCCCCGGCCGTAGCCGCCGACGGCCACCAGGGCGATATCGGCGTCCTCGCTCCAGTCGAACTGTTCCCAGGCCTTTTGCAGGATGTTATCGACGAACCAGGCGCGATCCTCGATCAGCCGGCGAATCTCCCGACCGCTGCGAAAGCGCCCGTCGAGCACCTCGCGGGCCTGGCGGATGGCCTTCTTGAAGGCGGCAATGGGGCTTGCCTTCAGCGCCAGTTCCGCCTGGAACTGGCCGCGGTCGAAGAGTTCGGGATCCACCTGGGGCATCGATCGGCTTTCCTTTCTATCTAGGTGTGGTCACAACGTCGCTATCTGGAAAGCCCGCTGCAAGCATCAGGCCGAAACGCGGGGAATCGTGTCATCGGCGCGCAGGGTGAAGATCTCGTAGCCTGTCTCGGTGACCAGCAGGGTGTGTTCCCACTGCGCCGAGAGCTTGCGGTCCTTGGTGATGGCGGTCCAGCCGTCGCCCAGCACCTTGGTGTCGGCCTTGCCCTGGTTGATCATCGGCTCGATGGTAAAGGTCATGCCCGCCTTGAGTTCCATGCCGGTGCCGGCACGGCCGTAGTGCAGGATCTGTGGCTCTTCGTGGAACACCTTGCCGATGCCGTGGCCGCAGAACTCGCGGACCACCGAGAAACCGTTCTTTTCGGCGTGTTTCTGGATCACTTCGCCGATATCGCCCAGGCGGCAGCCCGGCTTGACCAGTTCAATGGCCTTGTACATGCATTCCTGGGTGACCTGGGACAGGCGCTCGGCCCACACCGGTACGTTGCCAACGTGGAACATGCGGCTGGTATCGCCGTGATAGCCGTCCTTGATCACCGTGACGTCGATGTTCAGGGTGTCGCCGTCCTTGAGCGGTTTGTCGCCCGGGATACCATGGCAGACCACGTGGTTGATCGAGGTGCAGATCGACTTGGGGAAGCCTTTGTAGTTCAGCGGCGCGGGGATGGCTTTCTGCACGTCGACAATATAGTCGTGGCAGATACGGTCCAGGGCCTCGGTGGTGATACCGGGTTTGACATGCTCGGCAATCATTTCCAGCACATCGGCAGCCAGTTTGCCGGCAACGCGCATGCCTGCGATGTCTTCAGCGGTTTTCAGGGTAACGGTCATACAGGCTCTCTCTAGCGCGAGGCGCTGAAATCAATACGGTTTACGGGCGTGCGACAAAAAGGTGCAGCGTTCGCACAAGCCCAAAAAACGCGATTCTAACAGACGCAAGGTGCAAACCATGAGTGTCTGGCTATCGCTTCTCTCTATAAGGTGCGGGTATTTTCACCCGATTCAATGGCTTGGGTAGCAATGCCGGCAAGCAAATGCGATTGCGGGTTTCGTTTTGGTCGTTGCTGTGGTATAAAATGCGCCGCTTTCCGGGGATACCCCGCAAAGCTTAAATCCACACACGTGTCGACACGATGACCTGGGTGCCGGAGGCCTTGAAGCCGCTGGTTGGTCATTGGGATACGTGGAGGCCAAACCCGACTTATTAAGGAACTATCATGTCCCAAGTCAACATGCGCGATATGCTGAAGGCCGGTGTGCACTTCGGTCACCAGACCCGTTACTGGAACCCGAAAATGGGTAAATACATTTTCGGCGCGCGTAACAAGATCCACATCATCAACCTTGAAAAAACCCTGCCAATGTTCAACGAAGCGCTGACTTTCGTAGAGCGCCTGGCCCAGGGCAAAAACAAGATTCTGTTCGTCGGCACCAAGCGTTCCGCTGGCAAGATCGTTGCTGAAGAAGCAGCACGTTGCGGTTCGCCGTACGTCGATCACCGCTGGTTGGGCGGCATGCTGACCAACTTCAAAACCATCCGTGCTTCCATCAAGCGTCTGCGTGACCTTGAAGTGCAAGCCGAAGATGGTACTTTCGCCAAGCTGACCAAGAAAGAAGCGCTGATGCGCTCCCGTGACCTGGAAAAGCTCGATCGTTCCCTGGGTGGTATCAAGGACATGGGCGGTCTGCCTGACGCACTGTTCGTTATCGACGTTGATCACGAGCGCATCGCGATTACCGAAGCCAACAAGCTGGGCATCCCGGTTATCGGCGTAGTCGATACCAACAGCAGCCCGGAAGGCGTTGACTACATCATCCCAGGCAACGATGACGCAATCCGCGCTATCCAGCTGTACATGGGTTCGATGGCTGACGCTGTAATCCGTGGCCGCAACAATGTTGGCGGCGGCACCGTAGAGTTCGCTGCTGAAGAAGCACCGGTCGCTGCAGCTGAGTAACTGACGCCCTGGCGTTGACTCAGTAAGCAAAAAGGGGGCTTGGCCCCCTTTTTGCCACCTCGAAAACCATTTGTGAGCGGCACAGCTACAGCATCTGTAACGTGCAGCGGTTAACAAGGGTGGTTCGGGAAGAATTGAACGCCCGTACAAGTCGGGTGGAATGGTTGAAAACCTATCCAAGAGGAATTTGAAAATGGCAGCAATTACTGCAGCGTTGGTTAAAGAACTGCGTGAGCGTACTGGCGAAGGCATGATGGACTGCAAGAAAGCCCTGGAAAAGGCTGACGGCGACATCGAAAAAGCCATTGATGACATGCGTGCTTCGGGCGCGATCAAGGCTGCCAAGAAAGCAGGCAACGTCGCTGCTGAAGGCGCGATCGCTCTGAAGGAAGACGGCAAATCCGCCGTTCTGCTGGAAGTGAACTCGCAGACCGACTTCCTGGCCCTGCAAGACGACTTCAAGGCATTTGTTGCTGCCAGCGTTGAAAAAGCGTTCGCCGACAAACTGACTGACGTCGCTCCGCTGATCGCAGCTCAAGAAGCTGATCGTCTGGTACTGGTCGGCAAGGTTGGCGAAAACGTCAACATCCGTCGCCTGGTACGTGTTGAAGGTGACGTGGTTGGTGGTTACCTGCACGGTAACAAGATCGGTGTTGCCGTTGTCCTCAAGGGCGGCAACGTTGAGCTGGCCAAAGACATCGCTATGCACGTAGCGGCCAGCAACCCTGAGTTCCTGCTGCCTTCGGAAGTTTCTGCCGAAGCGATCGAGCGCGAAAAAGCTGTGTTCCTGCAGCTGAACGAAGAAAAAATCAAAGGCAAGCCAGAAAACATTGTTGAGAACATGGTCAAAGGCCGTATCAGCAAGTTCCTGGCCGAAGCAAGCCTGGTTGAGCAGGCGTTCGTCAAGAACCCTGAAATCAAGGTTGGCGAACTGGCCAAGAAAGCCGGTGCTGAAATCGTTTCCTTCACCTACTTCAAAGTAGGCGACGGCATCGAGAAGCCGGTCGACAACTTCGCTGAAGAAGTTGCTGCCCAGCTGGCTGCCGCCAAGCAATAAGACAGTTTTCAACTGTCGCCCAAGAGAGGCTGCCCGCTCACGCGCGCAGCCTCTTTTCAAATGGGAGGCTCAATTTTATTTGGCTTCCCTTTGGAACTGGCTTACAAAGCCGTGTTCCGATGGCGCTGTGACAGCGTCCAGCTAGAGTGAACGCAAGCCGTAAACGGCTCGCCAAGAATTTTTTAAAAATACGCCGCAGGAGAGATTCGCAATGGCTCAGCAGGGCAGTGGTTATCAGGCTCGCTATAAACGCATTCTACTCAAGCTTAGCGGCGAGGCCCTGATGGGCTCGGAAGAGTTCGGGATCGATCCCAAGGTGCTTGACCGCATGGCGCTGGAAGTCGGCCAACTGGTCGGCATCGGCGTCCAGGTCGGCCTGGTGATCGGTGGTGGCAACCTGTTCCGTGGTGCAGCGCTCAGTGCGGCTGGCATGGACCGGGTCACTGGCGACCACATGGGCATGCTGGCCACTGTGATGAACGCCCTGGCCATGCGCGACGCCCTGGAGCGGGCCAATATCTCGGCCATCGTGATGTCGGCCATCTCCATGGTGGGCGTGACCGATCACTATGATCGCCGCAAAGCCATGCGCCACCTGAACGCCAAAGAGGTGGTGATCTTTGCCGCCGGTACTGGCAACCCGTTCTTCACCACCGACTCGGCTGCCTGCCTGCGTGCCATCGAAATCGATGCTGACGTCGTGCTCAAGGCCACCAAGGTCGATGGTGTCTACACGGCCGATCCATTCAAAGACCCCCATGCCGAGAAGTTCGATCATCTGACTTATGATGAAGTGCTGGATCGCAAGCTGGGTGTAATGGACCTGACGGCAATCTGCCTGTGCCGCGACCACAAGATGCCGCTGCGCGTATTTAACATGAACAAGCCCGGCGCCCTGCTGAATATCGTACACGGCGGCGCAGAAGGGACTCTGATCGAGGAAGGCCAACAATGATCAATGAAATCAAGAAAGACGCCCAAGCGCGTATGCAAAAATCCCTGGAGTCTCTGGCCCATGCATTTGGCCAGATTCGTACCGGCAAGGCCCACCCAAGCATTCTGGGCAGTGTGATGGTGCCGTACTACGGCTCCGACACTCCGCTGAGCGGCGTGGCCAACGTGACCGTAAAAGACTCGCGCACCCTGCAAGTCGTGGCCTTCGAGCGCAACATGCTCGCCGCCGTCGACAAAGCCATCCAGAGCGCCGGCCTGAACCTCAACCCGACCAACCTGGGTGAGCTGCTGCTGATCTCCATGCCGGCCCTGACCGAAGAAACCCGCAAGGGCTTCACCAAGCAGGCGCGCAGCGCAGCGGAGGATGCCCGTGTTGCCGTGCGCAACATCCGTCGCGATGCCTTGGGTGACCTGAAGAAGCTGGTCAAGGACAAGGAAATCAGCGAAGACGAAGAGCGTCGCGCAATCGCCGATATCGACAAGCTGACCAAGGAATCCGAGGCCCTGATCACCAAGGCCACGGAAGAGAAAGAAAAGGACCTGATGGCCGTATAAGGGGTCAGGACGCCTTCATGGAAAAGACCAAGCAGACTGTGCCCGCCGTGGTGCCGCGCCATGTCGCGATCATCATGGACGGGAATAATCGCTGGGCGAAAAAACGCTTTATGCCGGGTGTCGCCGGGCATAAGGCGGGTGTCGATGCGGTGCGGGCCGTGATCGAGGTGTGTGCCGAGGCCAAGGTCGAGGTATTGACCTTGTTTGCCTTCTCCAGTGAAAACTGGCAACGGCCGGCCGACGAGGTCAGCGCCTTGATGGACCTGTTCTTCAAGGCCTTGCGTCGTGAGGCCAAGCGCCTGAACGACAACAATATCAGCCTGCGCATCATTGGCGATCGCTCGCGGTTCCACCCGGAGCTGCAGGCAGCCATGCGCGAGGCCGAGGCGATCACCGCTGGCAGCAACCGTTTCGTCCTGCAAATCGCCGCCAATTATGGCGGGCAATGGGATATCGCCCAGGCTGCACAGCGCCTGGCGCGTGAAGTGCAGGCCGGCCATCTGCGGCCGGAAGACATCACGCCCGAGTTGTTGCAAACCTGCCTGGTGACTGGCGACCTGCCATTGCCGGACCTGTGCATCCGTACCGGTGGCGAGCACCGTATCAGCAACTTCCTGTTGTGGCAGTTGGCCTATACCGAGCTGTACTTCTCCGACCTGTTCTGGCCGGACTTCAAACACGATGCCATGCGCAATGCGCTGGCCGATTTCGCTTCCCGTCAGCGTCGCTTCGGTAAAACGAGCGAGCAGATCGAAGCTGGAGCCCGGGTTTAATGCTTAAACAACGAATCATCACGGCACTGATCCTGCTGCCGATTGCCCTGTGCGGGTTTTTCCTGCTTGAAGGCGCCGGCTTTGCGCTGTTCATTGGCCTGGTCGTGACCCTGGGCGCCTGGGAATGGGCGCGCCTGGCCGGGTTTGCCGAGCAACTGCCGCGGGTGGTGTACGCCGCTGTTGTCGCGGTATTGCTGTTTTTGATGTACATCCTGCCGGATGTCGCCCCCTGGGTGCTGGGGGCGGCGGTGCTGTGGTGGGCGTTGGCGACATTCCTGGTGTTGACCTACCCGCGTACCAGCGGCCAGTGGTCCAGCGTCGCCTGCAAGCTGGTGATCGGCCTGCTGATCCTGCTGCCGGCCTGGCAGGGCCTGGTCTCTATCAAGCATATGGCCCTGGGCAACGGCTTGATCCTGGCGGTGATGGTGCTGGTCTGGGGCGCGGATATCGGGGCGTACTTCTCCGGCCGTGCCTTTGGCAAGCGCAAGCTGGCCCCGGCGGTCAGTCCTGGCAAGAGCTGGGAAGGGGTGTACGGCGGGCTGGCGTTGACGTTGCTGATTACCCTGGTCGTCGGCGTTGTGCGCGAGTGGGATGCCAGGCAAATCCTCCTGGCCCTGGTCGGCGCAGCGGTGGTCGTACTGATTTCGGTGGTCGGCGACCTGACCGAAAGCATGTTCAAGCGCCAGGCCGGGATCAAGGACAGCAGTAACCTGCTGCCGGGCCATGGCGGCGTACTGGACCGCATCGACAGCCTGACGGCGGCGATCCCGGTGTTTGCCGTGCTGTTGTGGATGGCTGCTTCGTGAGCCGCCTACAGCAAGTGACCGTGCTGGGGGCTACCGGCTCGGTCGGGTTGAGCACCCTGGATGTGATTGCCCGTCACCCTGGGCGCTATCAGGTATTCGCCCTGACCGGCTTCAGCCGCTTGAGCGAGCTGTTGGCGCTGTGCGTGCGCCATGTGCCGCAGTTCGCGGTGGTGCCGGATGCGGCCGCCGCCCGTGGTTTGCAGGACGACCTGCGGGCGGCGGGCCTGGCGACCGAGGTCTTGGTCGGCGAGGAGGGTTTGTGCCAGGTATCCGCCGCGTCTGAGGTGGACACGGTGGTCGCTGCTATTGTGGGTGCTGCCGGCTTACGTCCGACCCTGGCGGCGGTTGATGCCGGCAAGAAAATCCTGCTAGCCAATAAAGAAGCGCTGGTGATGTCCGGCGCGCTGTTTATGCAGGCCGTGCGCAAGAGCGGCGCCGTGCTGCTGCCGCTGGACAGCGAGCACAACGCGATTTTCCAGTGCATGCCGGGTGACTTCGCCCGCGGCCTGAGCCAGGTCGGCGTGCGGCGTATTCTGCTGACCGCCTCCGGCGGCCCGTTCCGCCAGACGCCATTGGCCGAGCTGGAACACGTTTCTCCCGATCAGGCCTGTGCCCACCCCAATTGGTCGATGGGGCGCAAGATCTCGGTGGATTCGGCGAGCATGATGAACAAGGGTCTGGAGCTGATCGAGGCCTGCTGGCTGTTTGATGCCCGTGCCGATCAGGTCGAAGTGGTGATTCATCCGCAAAGCGTGATTCACTCCCTGGTCGACTATGTGGACGGTTCGGTGCTGGCCCAGTTGGGCAACCCGGACATGCGCACGCCGATTGCCAATGCCCTGGCATGGCCCGAGCGGATTGACTCGGGTGTGGCGCCCCTGGACCTGTTTGCCATTGCACGCCTGGATTTCGAGGCGCCGGATGATCAGCGCTTCCCTTGCCTGCGCCTGGCGCGTGAGGCGGCAGAGGCGGGTAACAGTGCTCCGGCGATGCTCAATGCGGTCAATGAAGTGGCGGTTGCCGCGTTTCTTGAGCGGCGCATCCGCTTTCCACAGATCGCGAGTATCATCGAGGAAATTTTGAGCCTTGAGCCGGTGGTTGCCGTGAATGATTTGGGCGCCGTGTTCGAGGCGGATGCCAAGGCCCGGCTCTTGGCCTGGCAATGGTTGAAACGCCACGCAGGTTAGTCGGCAGGCGCGGGATTGGAATGCGGAGAGATTAGATGAGTGCGCTCTACATGATTGTCGGCACCCTGGTTGCTCTGGGTGTGCTGGTCACCTTCCACGAATTCGGTCATTTCTGGGTGGCGCGCCGTTGTGGCGTCAAGGTCCTGCGTTTTTCCGTGGGGTTTGGCATGCCGCTGCTGCGCTGGCACGACCGGCAGGGCACCGAATTCGTGATTGCCGCCATTCCCCTGGGCGGCTACGTCAAGATGCTCGACGAGCGTGAAGGCGAAGTGCCGGCTGATCAACTGGACCAATCTTTCAACCGCAAGACCGTCCGTCAGCGTATCGCCATCGTGGCCGCCGGCCCGATCGCCAACTTCCTGCTGGCCATGGTGTTCTTCTGGGTTCTGGCCATGCTGGGCAGCCAGCAAGTGCGTCCGGTCATCGGGGCGGTGGAGGCGGGCAGTATCGCCGCCAAGGCTGGTTTGAGCGCCGGGCAGGAAATTGTTGCTATTGATGGCGAGCCAACTACCGGCTGGGGCGCGGTCAATCTGCAGTTGGTGCGACGCCTGGGTGAAAGCGGCACCGTACAGCTGATGGTGCGCGAGCAGGACTCGACGGCCGAGACGCCGCGTGAACTGATATTGGACAAGTGGCTCAAGGGTGCTGATGAGCCTGATCCGATCAAGTCCCTGGGGATTCGTCCATGGCGCCCGGCGCTGCCGCCGGTCTTGGCGGAACTCGATCCCAAAGGCCCGGCCCAGGCTGCCGGCCTGAAGACCGGCGACCGTTTGCTGGCCCTTGATGGCCAGGCACTGGGCGACTGGCAGCAAGTGGTCGATCTGGTTCGTGTACGTCCTGATACGAAAATTGTGCTGAAAATTGAGCGCGACGGTGCTCAAATCGACGTCCCGGTCACCCTCGCGGTGCGCGGGGAGGCCAAGGCGGCCGGCGGGTATCTGGGCGCCGGGGTCAAGGCTGTCGACTGGCCGCCATCGATGGTGCGGGAGGTCAGCTTCGGGCCATTGGCGGCAATTGGCGAGGGTGCACGACGCACTTGGACCATGAGTGTGCTGACCCTCGATTCACTGAAGAAAATGTTGTTCGGCGAGCTCTCGGTAAAAAACTTGAGTGGACCGATAACCATTGCTAAAGTGGCGGGCGCTTCTGCCCAGTCGGGTGTTGCTGATTTCCTGAATTTCCTGGCTTATCTGAGTATTAGCCTTGGGGTTCTGAATTTGTTGCCCATTCCAGTATTGGATGGGGGGCATCTGTTGTTTTATCTCGTCGAGTGGGTGCGTGGTCGCCCCTTGTCGGATCGGGTGCAGGGTTGGGGGATACAGATCGGTATCAGTTTGGTGGTCGGGGTGATGTTGTTAGCCTTGGTCAACGATCTGGGACGTCTGTAACGCTTCGCTGAATTGCGAATCTGCCGCATTTTGCGGCAGTTTGTTTATTGCCAGTTGGAATAAGAAAGGACTTCATGAAACGTCTGCTGCTAACTGCGGTTCTCACCGTATTGATGATCGCCGAAGTTCACGCCGAGTCCTTCACCATCTCCGATATTCGCGTCAACGGCCTCCAGCGGGTTTCCGCGGGTAGCGTCTTTGGCGCCTTGCCGTTGAACGTTGGGGAACAGGCTGACGACCGTCGCCTGGTGGAATCCACTCGAGCGCTGTTCAAAACCGGCTTCTTTCAAGATATCCAGCTGGGCCGTGAAGGCAACGTCCTGGTCATCACTGTCGTCGAGCGACCTTCTGTCGCCAGTATCGAGATCGAAGGCAACAAGGCGATCTCCACTGAAGACCTGATGAAGGGGCTCAAGCAATCCGGCCTGGCCGAAGGCGAGATCTTCCAGCGTGCCACCCTTGAAGGCGTGCGTAACGAGCTGCAACGTCAATACGTTGCCCAGGGCCGCTACTCTGCTTCCGTGGAAACCGAAGTGGTCCCGCAGCCGCGCAACCGTGTCGGCCTGAAGGTCAACATCAACGAAGGCACCGTGGCGGCGATCCAGCACATCAACGTAGTGGGCAACACCAAGTTTGCCGACGAAGACCTGATCGACCTGTTCGAGCTCAAGACCACCAACTGGCTGTCGTTCTTCAAGAACGACGACAAGTACGCCCGTGAAAAACTCTCCGGTGACCTGGAGCGCCTGCGTTCCTACTACCTGGACCGTGGCTATATCAACATGGATATCGCTTCGACCCAGGTGTCCATCACCCCGGACAAGAAGCACGTGTACATCACGGTCAACGTCAACGAAGGCGAGAAGTACCGCGTTCGCGACGTGAAGCTCAGCGGCGACCTGAAAGTGCCTGAAGACCAGGTCAAGTCCCTGCTGCTGGTCCAGAAGGACCAGGTGTTCTCGCGCAAGCTGATGACCACTACGTCCGAACTGATCACCCGTCGCCTGGGTAACGAAGGTTATACCTTCGCCAACGTCAACGGCGTGCCGACCCCCCATGATGATGACCACACTGTGGACATCACCTTTGTCGTCGACCCGGGCAAGCGTGCCTACGTCAACCGCATCAACTTCCGTGGCAACACCAAGTCCGAGGACGAAGTGCTGCGTCGCGAAATGCGCCAGATGGAAGGAGGCTGGGCTTCGACCTACCTGATCGACCAGTCCAAGACCCGTCTTGAGCGCCTGGGCTTCTTCAAGGAAGTCAACGTCGAAACCCCGGCCGTACCGGGTGTGGATGACCAGGTCGACGTGAACTACGCCGTGGAAGAACAGGCGTCCGGCTCGATCACCGCCAGTGTCGGCTTTGCACAGAGTGCCGGCCTGATCCTCGGTGGCTCGATCACCCAGAACAACTTCCTGGGTACCGGTAACAAGGTTTCCATCGGCCTGACCCGTAGCGAATACCAGAGCCGCTACAACTTCGGTTATGTGGACCCCTACTGGACGGCTGACGGTGTGAGCCTGGGCTACAACGCCTTCTACCGCACCACCGACTACAAAGACCTCGACGTCGACGTGGCAAGCTATGCGATCGACAGCCTGGGTGCCGGTGTCAACGTGGGCTACCCGATCAGCGAGACCTCGCGCCTGACCTTCGGTCTGACCGCGCAGCAGGATGAGATCAAGACCGGTGTCTACACCGTGGACGAGATCTTCGACTTCACCCGCCGCGAAGGTGACAAGTTCCTCAACTTCAAGGCCTCGGCCGGTTGGTCCGAGTCCACCCTGAACAAAGGTGTGCTGGCCACCCGTGGTCACTCCCAGAGCCTGACCCTGGAAGCCACCACCCCAGGTAGCGACCTGTCGTTCTTCAAGCTCGACTACCGTGGCCAGTTGTTCACACCGTTGAGCGATAACTACACCATGCGCCTGCACACGGAATTGGGCTATGGTGATGGCTACGGTTCGACCGATGGCCTGCCGTTCTACGAGAACTACTACGCCGGTGGTTTCAACTCGGTACGTGGTTTCAAGGACAGTACCCTGGGTCCTCGCGGTACGCCGAGCCGTGGTGTTGATAAGACGGGTAACGTGGGCACAGTTGCGGACTCGGACAATGATCCGCTGCCATTTGGTGGTAACGTGCTGATTCAAGGCGGTGCGGAAATTCTATTCCCGCTGCCGTTCGTCAAGGACCAGCGTTCCCTGCGGACCTCGGTCTTCTGGGATGTGGGTAACGTATTCGACTCCAAGTGCGAGCAGATCCGTAACCCGAGTGGCTTGAAGTCCAACACCCAGTGCAACGACGTCAGCCTGAGCAATCTGGCCAGTTCCGTGGGTGTGGGTGTGACCTGGATTACCGCCCTGGGCCCGTTGAGCTTCGCCTTGGCGATGCCAGTCAAGAAACCGGATAACGCTGAAACCCAGATTTTCCAATTTTCCCTCGGCCAGACGTTCTAAGCGTCCGACCCAAGATAACGACAACGGATTCTGTAGGAGTGCATCGTGCGTAAGTTGACTCAATTGGTTCTTCTGGCAACCGTGCTGGTCGCAACCCCGGCGTTTGCCGAAATGAAAATCGCCGTCCTGAACTATCAGATGGCCCTGCTGGAATCCGACGCGGCCAAGAAGTACGCCGTGGATGCCGAGAAAAAATTCGGTCCGCAACTGACCAAGCTCAAGACCCTGGAAAGCAGCGCCAAGGGTATCCAGGATCGTCTGGTCGCCGGTGGCGATAAAATGCAGCAAGGCGAGCGTGAGCGTCTGGAGCTTGAATTCAAGCAAAAGGCCCGTGACTACCAGTTCCAGTCCAAGGAGCTGAACGAGGCCAAGGCTGTTGCCGACCGCGAAATGCTCAAGCAACTGAAGCCAAAACTCGACAGCGCCGTGGAAGAAGTCATCAAGAAAGGTGCTTTTGACCTGGTCTTCGAGCGTGGCGCCGTGATTGACGTCAAGCCTCAATACGACATCACCCGCCAGGTGATCGAGCGCATGAACCAGCTGAAGTAAACCATGACTGCGACTATCAAACTCGGTCAATTGGCCGAGTTCCTGGGAGCTACCTTGCGTGGCTCCAAGGAGAAGGAAATCACTGGGCTAGCCACCTTGCAGGAGGCTGGCCCAGCTCAGTTGAGCTTCCTCGCAAACCCCCAATACCGTAAATACCTGGGCGACAGCCAGGCCGCAGCCGTATTGCTGAAGGCCGCTGACGCCGAGACGTTTGCCGGGGATGCGCTGGTGGTGGCTGACCCTTACGCGGCTTATGCGCGGGTTTCCCATTTGTTCGACCCGAAACCCAAGGCTGCCCCAGGTATTCATCCGTCGGCCGTGGTTGCCGATGACGCCCAGGTTGATCCTGCGGCGAGCATTGGTGCGTTTGCGGTGATCGAGAGTGGTGCGCGCATTGGTGCCGGCGTGACTGTTGGTGCCCATTGCTTTATCGGTGCTCGCAGCGAAATCGGCGCAGGCGGCTGGCTCGCGCCGCGCGTGACCCTATACCACGATGTGCGTATCGGGCAGCGGGTAGTGATTCAGTCGGGTGCCGTGATCGGCGGCGAAGGCTTCGGCTTTGCCAATGAGAAGGGCATTTGGCAGAAGATCGCCCAGGTCGGCGGTGTGCTGATCGGTGACGATGTGGAGATTGGCGTCAACACCGCCGTCGATCGCGGGGCCTTGGCCGATACCGTGATTGGCAATGGTGTGAAGCTGGACAACCAGATCCAGATCGCCCACAACGTACAGATTGGCGATCACACGGCCATGGCCGCGTGCGTTGGCATCTCCGGTAGCACCAGGATCGGCAAGCATTGCATGCTGGCCGGTGGTGTCGGGCTGGTGGGTCATATTGAAGTTTGCGACAACGTATTCATTACTGGCATGACCATGGTCACCCACTCGATTACCGAGCCTGGGGCTTACTCTTCCGGTACAGCGATGCAACCCGCGGCCGAGTGGCGCAAGAGCGCGGCCCGTTTAAGGCAGTTGGACGACATAGCCCGGCGCCTGAAACATCTGGAAAAACGTGTTGGGGACGTGACCCCTGGCAGTAATGTTTCATCAGATGGCTGATACCATTTCCATATCAAGTGTGCACAGCAGCTAGACTGCCTTCTTGATTTGCTAGAGGGGCGTGCCTTAGTCCGCGCGCTCCCAATCTTTATTACAGGCTTCCCCCCGAAATGATGGACATCAACGAGATTCGCGAATACCTGCCTCACCGTTACCCGTTCCTGCTGGTGGACCGTGTAGTGGAGCTGAATGTTGAGGAGAAGCGCATTCGTGCCTACAAGAATGTCAGCATCAACGAACCCTTCTTCAATGGTCACTTCCCCGCGCACCCGATCATGCCGGGCGTGTTGATCATCGAAGCAATGGCGCAGGCCGCTGGTATCCTGGGTTTTAAAATGCTCGACCTGAAGCCTGCCGATGGCACGCTTTATTATTTCGTGGGCTCCGACAAACTGCGTTTCCGCAATCCGGTCACCCCAGGTGACCAGTTGATCCTGGAAGCCAAGTTTGTGAGTTGCAAGCGCCAGATCTGGAAGTTTGAATGCCAGGCATCCGTTGATGGCAAGCCTGTGTGCTCCGCCGAAATCATCTGCGCGGAACGCAAACTATGAGTTTGATTGACCCTCGCGCAATCATCGATCCGACGGCCGTACTGGCCGCCGACGTTGAGGTCGGCCCCTGGTCGATCGTCGGCGCAGGTGTGGAAATCGGCGAGGGGACAGTCATCGGGCCGCACGTGATCCTCAAGGGTCCGACCCGCATTGGCAAACACAACCGCATCTACCAGTTTTCCTCGGTAGGTGAAGACACGCCGGACATGAAGTACAAGGGTGAAGAAACCCGCCTGGTAATCGGTGATCACAACATCATTCGTGAAGGCGTGACCATTCATCGTGGCACCGTGCAGGATCGGGCAGAAACCACCCTGGGCGATCACAACCTGGTAATGGCCTATGCCCATATCGGTCATGACAGCGTGATTGGCAACCATTGCATCCTGGTCAATAACACCGCGCTGGCTGGTCATGTACACGTTGACGACTGGGCGATCCTGTCTGGTTTCACCCTGGTGCATCAGTACTGCCATATCGGCGCCCACAGCTTTTCCGGCATGGGTACGGCTATCGGCAAGGATGTACCGGCGTTCGTCACGGTCTTTGGCAACCCTGCCGAAGCCCGCAGCATGAATTTTGAAGGCATGCGCCGCCGTGGTTTCAGCGAAGATGCCATCCACGCCCTGCGTCGAGCCTACAAGGTGGTGTATCGCCAGGGCCTGACGGTTGACCAGGCACTGGCCGATCTGGCCGAGCCGGCAGCGCTGTTTCCAGAAGTTGCCATATTCCGTGATTCGATCCAGGCATCGACTCGCGGCATCACCCGCTGACCATGGCCACACTGCGTATTGCATTGGTGGCCGGAGAAGCTTCCGGCGATATTCTCGGCGCGGGCCTGATGCGAGCCATCAAGGCGCAGCATCCGGCGGTGGAATTCATTGGGGTCGGCGGCCCCCTGATGCAGGCTGAAGGCCTGACCTCCTACTTTCCCATGGAGCGTTTGTCGGTCATGGGGCTGGTGGAAGTGCTGGGGCGCCTGCGTGAGCTGCTGGCTCGGCGCAAACTGCTGATCCAGACCCTGATTGCCGAAAAGCCGGACGTCTTTATCGGTATCGACGCACCGGACTTCACCCTCAATATCGAACTCAAGTTGCGTCAGGCCGGGATCAAGACTGTGCATTACGTCAGCCCGTCCGTGTGGGCGTGGCGGCAGAAGCGCGTGCTGAAGATCCGCGAAGGCTGCGACCTGATGCTGACCCTGCTGCCGTTCGAGGCGCGGTTCTACGAAGAGAAGGGCGTGCCGGTGAAGTTTGTCGGCCATACCCTGGCCGATACCATCCCGCTGCAAGCGGATCGCGCCGCCGCCCGCGCCGAGCTGGGCTTGCCCGAAGGGCCGCTGGTGGCGTTGATGCCCGGCAGCCGTGGCGGTGAAGTCGGGCGCCTGGGCGCACTATTTTTCGATGCGGCCGAGCGCCTACAGGCCTTGAAGCCTGGGGTCCGTTTTGTACTGCCATGCGCCAGCCCGCAGCGGCGTACGCAGATCGAGGCCCTGCTGGTGGGGCGCGACCTGCCCTTGACCCTGCTCGACGGTGGTTCGCACCTGGCCCTGGCTGCGTGTGATGCGGTGCTGATTGCTTCCGGCACCGCCACGCTGGAGGCCTTGCTCTACAAGCGCCCGATGGTCGTGGCCTACCGCCTGGCGCCGCTGACCTACTGGATTCTCAAGCGCATGGTCAAAAGTCCCTACATCTCCTTGCCCAACCTGCTGGCCCAGCGGTTGTTGGTGCCGGAGCTGTTGCAGGATGCTGCAACCCCCGACGCCTTGGCCCAGACCCTTCTGCCGTTGATCGACGGTGGCGAAGAGCAGACCCGTGGGTTTGACGAAATTCACCGTACCTTGCGCCGTGATGCGTCAAACCAGGCCGCCGATGCCGTGTTGACCTTGATCGGCCGCCATCAGGAAACCCTATGAAGACGCAAATGGGCCTGGATTTCAGCCTGGTCGCCCAAACCCACGAACTGGTCGCCGGTGTCGATGAGGTCGGGCGCGGCCCGTTGTGTGGTGCGGTAGTCACGGCAGCGGTGATTCTTGACCCGAGTCGTCCGATTCTCGGCCTCAATGACTCGAAGAAACTCACCGAAGCCCGTCGTGAAAAGCTTTTTGACGAAATCTGCGAAAAAGCCCTCAGCTGGCATATTGCCAGGGCCGAAGTCGAGGAAATCGACGAACTGAACATCCTGCATGCCACGATGCTGGCCATGCAGCGCGCTGTCGAGGGGCTGCACATCACCCCAAAACTGGCGATGATCGACGGTAATCGCTGCCCGAAGCTGGCGATGCCGGCCGAAGCCGTGGTCAAGGGCGATAGCAAGGTGCCGGCGATTGCCGCCGCCTCTATCCTGGCCAAGGTCAGTCGCGACCGTGAAATGGCGGCGTTTGAACTGATCTATCCGGGCTATGGCATTGGCGGCCATAAAGGCTACCCGACGCCCGTTCATCTGGAAGCCCTGGCCCGGTTGGGCCCCACGCCGATCCACCGCCGCTCGTTCGCCCCGGTCCGCCAGGCTTACGAGGCACGCGAAAGCCAGGTCGAGATTTAGGCGCAGGCTGATGTTTTACGCAAGGCCCGGTACAATCCGGGCCTTGTTGTTTTCACACGTATCTAGACAGGATCACTATGCCGGCTTCATTCGTTCACCTGCGCCTGCACACTGAATACTCCCTGGTCGACGGCCTGGTACGGATCAAACCGCTGGTCAAAACCCTGGTGGGCATGAATATGCCTGCGGTGGCGGTGACCGACCAGAACAACATGTGCTCCCTGGTCAAGTTCTACAAGAGCGCCATGGGCGCGGGCATCAAGCCGATCTGCGGCGCCGACTTGTGGCTGTCCAACAAGGACCCCGATAACCCATTGAGCCGTATCAGCCTGTTGGCGATGAACGGCGTAGGTTATCGCAACCTGACTGAACTGATTTCCCGTGGTTTTATCGATGGCCAGCGCAATGGCTCGATCATCATCGAGCGCGAATGGGTGGCCGAGGCCAGTGAAGGGCTGATCATGCTGTCGGCGGCCAAGGAAGGGGAGGTCGGGATTGCCTTGCTGGGCGGCAACCCCCAGGAGGCTGAGGTTCTCGCCCGTGACTGGATGACGGTATTCCCTGACCGCTTCTACCTGGAAATCCAGCGTACCAACCGCCCCAACGACGAAGAACACCTGCACGCCGCCGTGGCCCTGGCCGAAAAGCTGGGCGCGCCGCTGGTGGCGACCAACGATGTGCGCTTTATCAAGAAGGAAGACTTCGAGGCCCACGAAACCCGCGTGTGCATCGGCGAAGGCCGGGCGCTGGACGATCCGCGTCGCTCGAAGAACTACAGCGAAGAGCAGTACCTCAAGAGCGCCGAGGAAATGGCCGAGCTGTTCAGCGACCTGCCCGAGGCCCTGGAAAACTCCGTCGAAATTGCCAAGCGCTGCAATATCGAAGTGAAGCTGGGCAAGCACTTCTTGCCCAACTTCCCGATTCCCGATGGTATGACCATCGATGAATATTTCCGCAAGGTGTCGTTCGATGGCCTGGAAGAGCGTCTGTCCGTCCTGCTGCCCAGGGACACCACCGAAGATTATGACGCCAAGCGCCAGGTGTATGTCGACCGGCTGAATTTCGAGCTGGATATCATTATCCAGATGGGGTTCCCCGGTTACTTCCTGATCGTAATGGACTTTATCCAGTGGGCCAAAAGCAACGGCGTGCCGGTTGGGCCTGGCCGGGGGTCGGGTGCCGGCTCGCTGGTGGCTTATGTGCAGAAGATCACCGACCTTGACCCGCTGGAATATGACCTGCTGTTCGAGCGGTTCCTGAACCCGGAACGGGTATCGATGCCCGACTTCGACGTCGACTTCTGCATGGATGGTCGTGACCGGGTCATCGAATATGTGGCCGAGAAATATGGCCGCAACGCGGTAAGCCAGATCATTACCTTTGGTTCCATGGCGGCCAAGGCGGTAATCCGCGACGTGGCGCGGGTGCAGGGCAAGTCCTACGGCCTGGCGGATCGTCTGTCGAAGATGATCCCCTTTGAAGTCGGCATGACCCTGGAAAAAGCCTACGAGCAGGAAGAAATCCTGCGCGACTTCATCAAGGTCGATGAAGAAGCCGCCGAAATCTGGGAGATGGCGCGCAAGCTCGAAGGCGTGGTGCGTAACGTCGGCAAGCACGCCGGTGGTGTGGTCATCGCGCCGACCAAGCTGACCGACTTTTCGCCGATCTATTGCGACGAAGAAGGCGATGGCCTGGTAACCCAGTTCGACAAGGACGACGTGGAGGCGGCCGGCCTGGTGAAGTTCGACTTCCTCGGCTTGCGAACCCTGACAATCATCGACTGGGCGCTCAAGACCATCAACCGCGAGCGCGCCAAGGTCAATGAAGCACCGCTGGATATCGCCTTTATCCCGCTGGACGACAAGCCGACCTACGCCCTGCTGCAAAAAGCCGAAACCACGGCGGTATTCCAGCTTGAATCCCGCGGCATGAAGGAGCTGATCAAAAAGCTCAAGCCCGACTGCCTGGAAGACTTGATCGCACTGGTGGCCCTGTTCCGTCCGGGCCCGCTGCAATCGGGCATGGTTGACGACTTTATCAACCGTAAGCACGGGCGTGCCGAACTGGCCTACCCGCACTCCGACTACCAGTACGAAGGCCTCAAGCCGGTACTGGCGCCGACCTACGGCATCATCCTGTATCAGGAACAGGTGATGCAGATCGCCCAGGTCATGGCCGGTTACACCCTGGGTGGCGCGGACATGCTGCGCCGGGCCATGGGTAAGAAAAAACCCGAAGAAATGGCCAAGCAGCGCGGCGGTTTCATTGAAGGTTGCGCCACCAACAATATCGATGCTGACCTTGCCGGTAACATCTTTGACCTGGTGGAAAAATTCGCCGGTTATGGCTTCAACAA
This sequence comes from Pseudomonas gessardii, assembly GCF_001983165.1. Lineage (GTDB taxonomy): Bacteria > Pseudomonadota > Gammaproteobacteria > Pseudomonadales > Pseudomonadaceae > Aquipseudomonas > Aquipseudomonas gessardii. Next base: position 143,565 of record NZ_MNPU01000008.1, read on the forward strand.
ATCCCACTCCGCCGCCTACGGCCTGGTGTCGTACCAGACGGCCTGGCTGAAGGCCCACTACCCGGCGCCATTTATGGCGGCGGTGCTTTCGGCGGATATGCACAACACCGACAAGGTCGTGACCTTGATCGAAGAAGTGCGGACCATGAAGCTGCGTCTCGACGCGCCGGATGTGAACGCCTCGGAGTTCAAGTTCACCGTGAACGACGAAGGCCGCATCATCTACGGCCTGGGCGCGATCAAGGGCGTGGGCGAAGGCCCGGTTGAGGCGATCACCGAGGCGCGCCAGGATGGGCCGTTCAAGGACCTGTTCGACTTCTGCGCCCGGGTCGACCTCAAACGCATCAATAAACGGACCCTGGATGGCCTGATCCGCAGCGGCGCACTCGACCGTCTCGGCCCGTACTTCCATGACGAGCCGAAGGCCTACCAGGCCAATATCGACCGTAACCGCGCGGTGCTGCTGACCGCCATGGAAGAAGCGATCAAGGCCGCCGAACAGACCGCCCGCACCCATGACAGCGGGCATGCCGACCTGTTTGGCGGGCTGTTCGTCGAAGAAGACGCCGATGTGTACGCCAACCACCGCAAGGCCAAGGAGCTGACCCTCAAGGAGCGGCTCAAGGGTGAAAAAGACACCCTGGGCCTGTACCTCACCGGTCACCCGATTGACGAATATGAAGGCGAGATCCGCCGTTTCGCCCGCCAGCGCATCATCGACCTGAAACCGGCGCGCGATACCCAGACCGTGGCCGGGATGATCATTGCCCTGCGGGTGATGAAGAACAAAAAGGGCGACAAGATGGGGTTCATCACCCTTGACGACCGCTCCGGGCGTATCGAAGCGTCGCTGTTTGCCGACGCGTTCCATTCCGCGCAGTCGCTGTTGCAGACCGACGCGATGGTGGTGGTGGAGGGCGAGGTCAGCAACGATGACTTCTCCGGCGGCCTGCGCCTGCGGATCAAGCGCGTGATGAGCATGGAAGATGCCCGCACCAACCTGGCCGAAAGCCTGCGCCTGAAGGTGAAAACCGAAGCGCTCAAGGGCGATCAGCTACGCTGGCTGGGGGACTTGCTCAAGCGTCACCGTGGCGCGTGCCCGGTGACCATGGAATACACCGGCAGCGATGCCAAGGCGATGTTGCAGTTTGGCGAGACGTGGCGAATTGACCCGGCCGATGGCTTGATTCAAGCATTGCGTGACCAGTTCGGGCGTGACAACGTCTTCCTCCAATACCGTTGACGGTCAGGGCTGGTTTTTTACCCCTGACCTCGACTCAACATTTAATCTCGACCTTGACGCGCCTCTCCCTTAAGGTAGGGCGCGAATAGACCACCGGCTGGCCAGGCACTCCCTGGCCGTCGACCCAAGACGGACGCTTATGAACCCGAATTTTCTTGATTTCGAACAGCCGATCGCTGACCTGCAAGCCAAGATCGAAGAGCTGCGCCTGGTCGGCAATGACAATTCGCTGAATATCGGCGATGAAATCTCCCGCCTGCAAGACAAGAGCAAGACGCTCACCGAAGACATCTTCGGCAAGCTGACCAGCTGGCAGATCGCGCGCCTGGCCCGCCACCCGCGCCGTCCGTACACCCTGGACTATATCGATCACATCTTCACCGAGTTCGACGAGTTGCATGGCGACCGTCACTTCTCCGATGACGCGGCGATTGTCGGCGGTATTGCCCGCCTGGACGACCAGCCAGTGATGGTGATCGGCCATCAGAAGGGCCGTGAAGTGCGCGAGAAAGTGCGTCGCAACTTCGGCATGCCGCGCCCGGAAGGCTACCGCAAGGCCTGCCGCCTGATGGAAATGGCCGAACGCTTCAAAATGCCGATCCTGACCTTTATCGACACCCCGGGCGCCTACCCAGGCATCGACGCTGAAGAGCGCAACCAGAGCGAAGCGATTGCCTGGAACCTGCGAGTGATGGCACGCCTGAAAACCCCGATCATCGCGACCGTGATCGGTGAAGGCGGTTCTGGCGGTGCGCTGGCCATTGGCGTCTGCGACCAACTGAACATGCTGCAATATTCCACCTACGCGGTGATCTCGCCGGAAGGTTGCGCCTCGATCCTGTGGAAAACCGCCGAAAAGGCCCCGGATGCCGCCGAAGCCATGGGCATCACCGCTGATCGCCTCAAAGGCCTGGGCATCGTCGACAAAGTGATCGCCGAGCCCCTGGGCGGCGCCCACCGCGACCCGGCTGCTGCATCGGCCACCATCCGCGCCGAACTTTGCGCGCAGTTGGACATGCTCAAGAAATTCGACAACGAGGCGCTGCTGGCCCGTCGTTACGAGCGCCTGATGAGCTACGGCCTCTAAGCCACTGCATCACCCCTGTGGGAGCGGGCTTATGTGGGAGCAGGCTTGTGTGGGAGCGGGCTTGCCCGCGATAGCAATGTATCAGTGCCAGATGGGTTGACTGGGACACCGCTATCGCGGCGATGCGGCGACCCGACAAGCCCGCTCCCACATTTGCGTTGTATATGCTTGGCTAACGTATTCCAGTTTTGCGGCGGTAACGTGCGATGAAACCAACCCTCCCCGCCAAACTCCTGCAAGCCCTGGCCCCCTGGCACAACGCTCCGGCCTGGCATATCGCCTACTCCGGCGGGCTCGACTCCACAGTCCTGCTGCACCTTCTCGCCGGTCTGGCAAAAACCCAACCTCTACCGCCACTGCATGCCGTCCATGTGCACCATGGCCTCCAAGCCGCAGCTGACGCCTGGCCCGCTCATTGCCAGGCGGTCTGTGAGGCCGCAGGCGTGCCGCTACGCGTCATGCGTGTGAGCGTGCAACCGGGCGCAAGCCTGGAGCGTGCAGCCCGTGATGCGCGCTACCAGGCGTTCGCCGAGGCGATCGGCCCAGGGGAGTTGCTACTGACTGGCCAGCACCGTGATGATCAGGCCGAAACCTTGCTGTTCCGCCTGCTGCGGGGCGCTGGGGTGCGGGGCCTGACCGGCATGCCAGCACAGCGCCCCTTGGGCAAGGGGCACCTGGTACGGCCGCTGCTGGAGGTGTCGCAAGCCGAGCTGGAAACCTACGCCCGCGAGCAGTCGTTGAGCTGGATCGAGGATCCCTCCAACGGCGATCCACGTTTCTCCCGTAATTACCTGCGTCATCATGTGTTTCCCGTACTGGCGGCGCGCTGGCCCCAGGCCGTGAATAGCCTGGCCCGTACCGCCGGGCATGTGGCAGAGGCCCAGGGGCTGCTCGATGAGTTGGCGCAACTGGATATGCAGGCCGCTCAACTGCCGTCGGCGTTTCCCTGGTTGGGGCTGCCATCGTTGGCGCTTGCCCCGCTATGCGATCTTTCTGACGCCCGGCAGCGCAATGCCCTGCGCTACTGGCTGGCGCCGCTGACACCCTTGCCTGACAGCGAGCACTGGATTGGCTGGAGCACCCTGCGCGATGCCAAAGGCGATGCACAGCCAATCTGGCGTTTGGCCGATGGCCAATTGCAGCGTTGCAACGATCGTATCTGGTGGATCCCTACCAAATGGTCAGAGTTTTCCGACAGTCCATTGAGCTGGTCGCACCTGCAAACCCCACTACAGTTACCCGGTAACGGCCAGTTGTATTTCAGCGGGCACGCCCCTGATGGCCCGTTGAGCGTCCGCTATCGCCAGGGCGGTGAAGTCATGGAACTGCCAGGCCGCGGCCGTCGCGACCTCAAGCGTTTGCTCAACGAAAGTGCTGTGCCGGGCTTTATCCGTGGCAGATTGCCGCTGCTGTACCAGGGCTCCCGTTTACTGGCTGTGGCCAACCTGGCCAGGGCCTCGACAGGGCAGGGGGATGACTGGCAATTACAGTGGGCGCCACCCACCTGCGATCAAGGTTTGAGCTGATAGCGCCTTTCCGGTAGACTACGCTCCCTTCTTGATACAACTTCTGTGGATTCTCCTGAAACACAGTCGTTGCCGATTACCAAGCAGTCTTTGCTGGGCGATTCCAAAAAATGTGTAGCGATCAACGTACCGGTGTTCCATTGCTGGTCTGTCACAACGCGGCGGTTTTTTTGAAAGGTGCACTGTGATTAATGCAGGTGATCGGGGGCTTCGGCCTTCCTTCGCTTTCCCCGGCGGCTCCGACCGCTTTAACGCAGACTTCTAGGGTTTTTCATGACGCGCTACATATTCGTCACGGGCGGTGTTGTTTCTTCATTGGGGAAAGGCATTGCCTCCGCTTCGTTGGCGGCCATCCTGGAGGCGCGGGGACTTAAGGTCACCATGCTCAAGCTGGACCCGTACATCAACGTCGACCCGGGCACCATGAGCCCGTTCCAGCACGGTGAAGTGTTCGTCACCCACGACGGCGCCGAGACCGACCTGGACCTGGGCCACTACGAGCGGTTCATCCGCACGACCATGACCCAGAACAACAACTTCACCACTGGCCGTGTCTACGAGCACGTGCTGCGCAAGGAGCGCCGTGGTGACTACCTGGGTGCAACCATCCAGGTGATCCCGCACATCACCGACGAAATCAAGCGCCGCATCATCAAGGGTGCAGGTGATGCCGACGTGGCCATGGTCGAGATCGGTGGCACCGTGGGTGACATCGAATCCCAGCCGTTCCTCGAAGCCATCCGCCAGTTGCGTTTTGAAGTCGGCGCCAAGCGCGCGATGCTGATGCACCTGACGCTGGTGCCGTACATCGCCACCGCTGGCGAAACCAAGACCAAGCCTACCCAGCACTCGGTCAAGGAGCTGCGCTCCATCGGCCTGCAGCCGGACGTGCTGGTGTGCCGCTCCGATCACCCGATCGACATTTCCTCGCGCCGCAAGATCGCCCAGTTCACCAACGTTGAAGAACGTGCGGTGATTGCCCTGGAAGACGCCGACACCATCTACAAGATCCCGGGCATCCTGCATTCCCAGGGCCTGGATGACTTTGTGGTCGAGCGTTTCGGCCTGCAGTGCAATGGCGCGGACCTGTCCGAGTGGGAAGCGGTGGTTGATGCCAAGCTCAACCCCGAGCACGAAGTGACCATCGCCATGGTCGGCAAGTACATGGAACTGCTGGACGCGTACAAGTCGCTGATCGAAGCGATGAGCCACGCCGGCATCAGCAACCGGACCAAGGTCAACCTGCGCTACATCGACTCCGAAGACATCGAGAACCAGGGCACCGCGCTGCTCGAAGGCGTTGATGCGATCCTCGTACCAGGCGGTTTCGGCCTGCGTGGCGTGGAAGGCAAGATCACCGCCGTACAGTACGCTCGTGAGAACAAGGTGCCGTACCTGGGGATCTGCCTGGGCATGCAAGTGGCCGTTATCGAGTTTGCTCGTAACGTGCTGGGCTGGAAAGACGCCAACTCCACCGAGTTCGATCACACCAGCGGCCACCCGGTCGTGGGCCTGATCACCGAGTGGGAAGATGCCACCGGCGCTGTCGAAACCCGTACCGAAAGCTCCGACCTGGGCGGCACCATGCGCCTTGGCGCACAGGATTGCCTGCTGGAGTCCGGTTCGTTGGTGCACGACTGCTACGGCAAGGATGTGATCGTCGAGCGTCACCGTCACCGTTATGAGGTGAACAACAACCTGCTGCCGCAGATCAAGGAAGCCGGCCTGAAAATCTCCGGTCGCTCCGGCGATGGCAAGCTGGTTGAAGTGGTCGAAGCCCCGGATCATCCATGGTTCGTCGCTTGCCAGTTCCACCCTGAGTTCACCTCGACTCCACGCGACGGTCACCCGTTGTTCAGCGGTTTCGTCAAGGCTGCACTGACGCAACATCAGAAGAAGGCGTAAACCTGATGGCCCAGAAGATCATTCGCGTAGGCGATATCGAAATTGCCAACGACAAGCCCATGGTGCTGTTTGGCGGCATGAACGTGCTGGAAAGCCGCGACATGGCGATGCAGGTCTGTGAAGAGTATGTGCGCGTTACCCAAAAGCTGGGTATCCCGTACGTGTTCAAGGCCAGCTTCGACAAGGCCAACCGTTCGTCCGTGACCTCCTATCGCGGCCCGGGCCTTGAAGAAGGCATGCGGATCTTCCAGGACATCAAGCAAGCCTTCGGCGTGCCGATCATCACCGACGTCCACGAGCCTGAGCAGGCTGCGGTGGTCGCCGAGGTGTGCGACATCATCCAGTTGCCGGCCTTCCTGTCGCGCCAGACCGACCTGGTCGTCGCGATGGCCAAGACCGGCGCGGTGATCAATATCAAGAAAGCCCAGTTCCTCGCACCCCTGGAAATGAAACATATCCTGAGCAAGTGCGTGGAAGCGGGTAACGACCAGTTGATCCTCTGCGAGCGTGGTTCGAGCTTCGGCTACAACAACCTCGTGGTGGACATGCTCGGTTTCGGCATCATGAAACAGTTTGAATACCCGGTGTTCTTCGACGTGACCCACGCGCTGCAAATGCCGGGTGGTCGCGCCGATTCCGCCGGTGGCCGACGTGCCCAGGTGCTGGACCTGGCCAAGGCCGGTATCAGCCAGTCCCTGGCTGGCCTGTTCCTGGAAGCCCACCCGGACCCGGACAACGCCAAATGCGACGGCCCGTGTGCCCTGCGCCTGGACAAGCTGGAGCCATTCCTGGCCCAGCTCAAGCAGTTGGACGAACTGGTCAAGAGTTTTCCGACGGTAGAGACCGCGTAACCCGCGTTTCTCCGGTAAACTTTCCGCGTTTTATGCTCAGGCCCCCGGGCCTGAGCCTTGTCGTCTGCAAGCCTGCCCCGTTGTTCCACCCTTGCGGTCGGTCAAAAGATTTCCTTCAGCTGCGTCGTTTTCGTCAACTTTGGAGTGTTTACAACAATGGCAAAAATCGTCGACATCAAAGGTCGTGAAGTTCTCGACTCCCGTGGCAACCCCACCGTCGAAGCCGACGTGCTTCTCGATAACGGCATCATCGGCAGCGCCTGCGCGCCGTCCGGTGCTTCCACCGGTTCGCGCGAAGCGCTGGAACTGCGTGATGGCGACAAGAGCCGTTACCTGGGCAAGGGTGTCCTCAAGGCCGTAGCCAACATCAACGGTCCGATCCGCGACCTGTTGCTGGGCAAGGACCCGCTGGACCAGAAAGCCCTCGATCACGCGATGATCAAGCTCGACGGCACCGAAAACAAAGGCAGCCTCGGCGCCAATGCGATCCTCGCTGTATCCCTGGCTGCTGCCAAGGCCGCTGCCCAGGACCAGGACCTGCCGCTGTACGCGCACATTGCCAACCTGAACGGCACCCCAGGCGTCTACTCGATGCCGGTGCCCATGATGAACATCATCAACGGTGGCGAACACGCAGACAACAACGTCGATATCCAGGAATTCATGGTGCAGCCAGTGGGCGCCAAGACCTTCTCCGAAGGCCTGCGCATGGGCACCGAGATTTTCCATCACCTCAAGGCTGTGTTGAAGGCCCGTGGCCTGAGCACTGCGGTGGGTGACGAAGGGGGTTTTGCACCGAACCTGGCGTCCAACGAAGATGCACTGAAAGTGATCTCTGAAGCCGTGGCCAACGCTGGCTACACGCTGGGCACCGACGTGACCCTGGCCCTGGACTGCGCGGCCAGCGAGTTCTATGAAGACGGCAAGTACAACCTGTCCGGCGAAGGCCAGGTGTTCAACTCCGAAGGTTTCGCGGAATACCTCAAGGGCCTGACCCAGCGCTACCCGATCATTTCGATCGAAGACGGCCTGGACGAGTCTGACTGGGACGGTTGGAAAATCCTTACCGACAAGATCGGCGAGAAGACCCAACTGGTCGGTGACGACCTGTTCGTGACCAACACCAAGATCCTGAAAGAAGGCATCGACAAGAAGATCGCCAACTCGATCCTGATCAAGTTCAACCAGATCGGCACCCTGACCGAAACCCTGGAAGCCATCCAGATGGCCAAGGCTGCGGGCTACACCGCCGTGATCTCGCACCGCTCCGGCGAAACCGAAGATTCGACCATTGCCGACCTGGCCGTGGGCACCTCGGCAGGCCAGATCAAAACCGGTTCCCTGTGCCGTTCCGACCGCGTTTCCAAGTACAACCAACTGCTGCGTATCGAAGAGCAATTGGGCGGTAAAGCCAAATACAACGGTCGTGGTGAGTTTCGCGGCTGAGTCGTTGATGGTAAAAAGACAACGGATTGTGTCGGAAAACTCACTTTAGAGTGAATTTGCGCACTAATCTGATGCCTATCAAGCACAAGCCTGGGTCTTCCAGGCTTCGTGCTATCAGTTGCTTCAAAAGTTTTGCATGGCTGTCTTTTTTCACTGGATACCCGATATTCGATGCGCAGTCCCAATTGGTTGTTCCTCGTCTTGCTCTTGCTGCTGGCTGGCCTGCAGTACCGCCTTTGGGTGGGCAATGGCAGCCTGGCGCAGGTAACCGACCTGACCCAGCAAATTGCCGCGCAGCACGCCGAGAATGAGGTGTTGCTGGAGCGCAACCGTGTACTCGATGCCGAAGTGCTTGAGTTGAAAAAAGGCATGGAGACCGTTGAAGAGCGGGCTCGTCATGAATTGGGCATGGTCAAGGAGGGCGAAACCCTCTACCAGTTGGCCCAATGAACGCCTGTTTACCGGCCTTCTGGGCCGTGATTCCTGCCGCGGGCGTCGGTGCCCGTATGGCCGCGGACCGCCCCAAGCAATATCTGCAGTTGGGCGGGCGCACGATTCTCGAACACAGCCTGGGCTGTTTCCTTGACCACCCGAGCCTCAAGGGGCTGGTGGTCAGCCTGGCGGTGGATGATCCTTACTGGCCCAACCTGGGGTGTGCCGGCGACCCGCGTATCCAGCGCGCGGATGGCGGGGCACAGCGTTCAGGCTCGGTGCTTAATGCGTTGCTGCAACTCAATGCCCTGGGCGCCAGCGATGACGATTGGGTGCTGGTGCACGATGCCGCCCGGCCGAACCTGAGCCGCGAGGATCTCGACACGTTGCTGGCGGCGCTGGCGGACGACCCGGTGGGCGGCTTGCTGGCGGTGCCGGCCCGCGACACCCTCAAGCGCGTCGACAAGCAGGGGCGGGTGGTGGAAACCATTGACCGCAGCCTGATCTGGCAAGCCTACACCCCGCAAATGTTCCGCCTGGGCGCCTTGCATCGGGCCTTGGCCGATAGCCTGGTGGCCGATGCGCTCATCACCGATGAAGCCTCGGCCATGGAATGGTCCGGCCAGGCGCCACGCCTGGTCGAAGGGCGTGCGGACAATATCAAGGTGACCCGGCCGGAGGATCTGGAGTGGCTTAGGTTGCGGTGGGCTAATCGCCGGTAGGCTGCTGGACCGAGGTGACTTCATCGCAGGCAAGCCAGCTCCCACACTCGACTGCATGTGCCTGCTGGAATGCGGTCAAGTGTGGGAGCTGGCTTGCCTGCGATGAGGCCAGGCCTGACACCCCAGATCACCCGCCATACTCCGGCCGCCCAGCCAGCCCTCCCACATTCGACTGCATGTGCCTGCTGGAATGCGGTCAAGTGTGGGAGCTGGCTTGCCTGCGATGAGGCCAGGCCTGACACCCCAGATCATCCGCCATACTCCGGCCGCCCAGCCAGCCCTCCTACACTCGACTGCATGTGCCTGCTGGAATGCGGTCAAGTGTGGGAGCTGGCTTGCCTGCGATGAGGCCAGGCCTGACACCCCAGATCATCCGCCATACTCCGGCCGCCCAGCCAGCCCTCCCACACTCGACTGCATGTGCCTGCTGGAATGCGGTCAAGTGTGGGAGCTGGCTTGCCTGCGATGAGGCCAGGCCTGACACCCCAGATCACCCGCCATACTCCGGCCGCCCAGCCAGCCCTCCCACACTCGACTGCATGTGCCTGTTGGAATGCGGTCAAGTGTGGGAGCTGGCTTGCCTGCGATGAGGCCAGACCTGACACCCCAGATCACCCGCCATACTCCGGCCGCCCAGCCAGCCCCTCCTTCAAAAACTCCACCAACTTGCGCACCTTCGGCGACAAATGCCGCTGCTGCGGATACAGCGCCCACACTGCAGTATTCGGCGGTTGGTGGGCCTCAAGTAGTGAAACCAGCGCGCCGCTGTGCAAGTGCTCCAGCACGTAATAATCCGGCAACTGGCATAACCCCACCCCCTGCAACGCCGCATCCAGCACTGCCTGCCCGCTGTTGCAGCGCCAGTTTCCCTGCACCCTTTGGGAAAATTCGCGCCCATCCTGGGCCAATTGCCAAATATCCGAGCTGCCGATCAGGCAGTTGTGCCGGCTCAGTTCCGACAAGCTATGTGGGCGTCCATACCGCTCCAGGTAGGATGGCGATGCGCACAGATACATGCGTCGCGGCGCCAGGCGGCTGGCGACCATCCGCGAATCCTGCAGGCGGCCCAGGCGGATCGCCAGGTCCAGGCCCTCATGCACCAGGTCGAGGGGGCGGTTGCTCAGTTCGATATCCACGCGCAATTGCGGATACAGCCCCATGAAACGCGTGACCAGCGGCACAATAAAGCGTTCGCCATAAGCCACGGCGCAGGTCATGCGCAACATGCCCTTGGGTTCGCTGGTCAGGTCGCCTACGGCGCGCAGGGCTTCTTCGCGCCCATCCTGTAGGCGTTGACAGTGTTGCAGGAAGGTCTGCCCGGCCTCGGTCAGCGTGACACGCCGGGTGCTGCGGTAGAGCAGGCGGGTTTGCAGGCGTTCTTCCAGGCGTGCCACCTGGCGGCTGATATGGGACGAGGACACGCCCAGGCGTTCGGCGGCCGCGGTAAATTGGCTGCACTCGGCCACGGCGACGAACTCATCGATGCCTTCCCAGCGGTTTTCCAGCATGGTGATTATCCCAGTACAGCAATAATGTTTTGCTTTTGCCTGGATTATTAATCAAAGAGCCCTGTTTTACACTGCCCGTCTCACTTTTAAAGTTCCTGGAGAAACCCGGATGATCAAGTCACGCGCCGCTGTCGCCTTTGAAGCCAAGAAACCGCTGGAGATCGTGGAAGTGGATGTGGCCATGCCCAAGGCCGGCGAAGTCCTGTTGCGCGTGGTCGCTTCCGGGGTGTGTCATACCGACGCCTACACCCTGTCGGGTGCCGACCCGGAAGGCATCTTCCCATCGATTCTCGGCCACGAAGGCGGCGCGGTCGTAGAAGCGATTGGCGAGGGTGTGACCTCGGTCGCGGTGGGTGACCATGTGATCCCGCTGTACACCCCGGAATGTGGCAAGTGCAAGTTCTGCCTGTCGGGCAAGACCAACCTGTGCCAGGCCATCCGTGCAACCCAGGGCAAAGGCCTGATGCCGGACGGTACTACACGATTTTCCTACAAGGGGCAGCCGATTTTCCACTACATGGGCACGTCGACCTTTTCCGAATACACCGTGTTGCCGGAAATCTCCGTGGCCAAGATCCCCAAAGAAGCCCCGCTGGAAAAAGTCTGCCTGCTGGGCTGCGGCGTCACCACCGGTATCGGTGCGGTGATCAACACCGCCAAGGTCAAGCCTGGCGACACCGTGGCCATCTTCGGCCTGGGTGGGATCGGCTTGTCGGCTGTGATCGGTGCGGTGAAAGCCAAGGCCGCTCGTATCATCGCCATCGACATCAACCCGGCCAAGTTCGAGATCGCCAAGCAACTGGGCGCCACCGACTGCATCAACCCGAAAGACTACGACCGGCCGATCCAGGACGTGATTGTCGATTTGACCGACGGTGGCGTGGACTTTTCCTTCGAGTGCATCGGCAACGTCCAACTGATGCGTGCGGCCCTTGAGTGCTGCCACAAAGGCTGGGGCGAGTCGGTAATCATCGGTGTCGCCGGGGCTGGCCAGGAAATCGCCACCCGTCCATTCCAACTGGTGACCGGTCGCGTCTGGCGCGGTTCGGCCTTTGGTGGCGTGCGTGGCCGCAGCGAGTTGCCAAGCTATGTGGAAATGGCCCAGACCGGCGAAATCCCGTTGGATACCTTCATCACCCACACCATGGGCCTGGAAGATATCAATAAGGCATTCGACCTGATGCATGAAGGCAAGAGCATTCGCACCGTCATCCATTTCTGAGGTCGGCCATGAGTCTGCAAAACCTGTCATGCCAGAAGAGCTTCGGCGGCTGGCATAAGCGTTACAAACATCATTCCGATGTGCTGGACTGCGATATGACCTTCGCCGTCTACTTGCCACCGCAGGCGGAGCAGGGTGGCAAGCTGCCGGTGTTGTACTGGTTGTCGGGGCTGACCTGCACCGATGAAAACTTTATGCAGAAGGCCGGCGCGCAGCGTGTGGCGGCTGAGCTGGGGATGATCATCGTCGCCCCGGACACCAGCCCCCGTGGGCCGGGTGTGCCGGGCGACCCGGACAATGCCTGGGATTTTGGCCTGGGTGCCGGGTTTTACTTGAATGCCACGCAAGAACCGTGGAGCAAGCACTATCGGATGCATGACTATGTCGTGCAGGAATTGCCGGCGTTGGTTGAAGCTCATTTCCCGGCGTCCGACAAGCGCGGCATCAGCGGGCATTCAATGGGCGGCCACGGTGCGTTGGTGTGCGCCTTGCGCAATCCGGGGCGCTACCAGTCAGTGTCGGCGTTTTCGCCGATCAACAATCCGATGGATTGCCCTTGGGGGCAGAAGGCTTTTGCCCGCTACCTGGGGGAAGAGCGCTCCAAGTGGCGCGAATGGGACGCCTGCGTGCTGCTCAGCGAAGCCTCGGAAAAACTGCCACTGCTGGTCGACCAGGGCGATCGCGACGACTTCCTCGCCACCCAACTCAAGCCCGAGGCCTTGCAACACGCCGCCAAGGCCGCCGGCCATCCGCTGGAGCTGCGCCTGCAACCGGGCTATGACCACAGCTACTTCTTTATCGCCAGCTTCATCGAGGACCACTTGCGTCATCATGGACGTGCTTTGCTCGGTTAATGTCCGGCAAAAGTAGGTAGAATCACGCCCTGAATTAACTCGGGGCGTTTTTTTATGCGTATTGGCCACGGCTATGATGTGCACCGTTTCGCCGAAGGCGACTTCATCACCCTGGGCGGCGTGCGCATTGCGCACCACCATGGGTTGCTGGCTCATTCCGACGGCGACGTTGTGCTGCATGCCTTGAGCGATGCCTTGCTCGGCGCGGCGGCGTTGGGGGATATCGGCAAGCACTTCCCGGACACCGATCCCACCTTCAAGGGCGCGGACAGTCGCGTGCTGCTGCGGCATGTGGTCGGCCTGATCCATGCCAAGGGCTGGAAGGTCGGCAATGTCGATAACACCATCGTCGCCCAGGCACCCAAAATGGCCCCGCATATCGAATCGATGCGCGCAGTGATTGCCGCCGACCTGCAAATAGAACTGGATCAAGTCAACGTGAAAGCCACCACCACCGAAAAGCTCGGGTTTACCGGTCGTGAAGAGGGCATTGCGGTGCACTCCGTCGCCTTGTTGCTGCGCGCATGAACGACCTGCAACTATTGGGCCCGCGGGCCTATGGCGAGGCACTGGGCAGTGCGGTGCTCAAGGCGACAGCCGAAGATTTTCAGGTCGATGAAGTGCTGGATATCCCGCTGACCGGCGAGGGTGAACACCTGTGGCTGTGGGTGGAAAAGCGCGGCCTGAACACCGAGGAAGCGGCGCGGCGCATTGCCAAGGCTGCCGGCGTGCCGTTGCGCACGGTCAGCTATGCCGGCCTCAAGGACCGCCAGGCGTTGACGCGCCAGTGGTTCAGCGTGCAACTGCCGGGCAAGGCCGACCCGGACCTGAGTGCGGCGCAAAACGACACCCTGAAGATCCTCAAGACCGCCCGCCACAAGCGCAAGTTGCAGCGTGGCGCGCATGCGGCCAATGGTTTTACCCTGCGCCTGACCCAACTAGTGGGCGACCAGGCCGCTATCGATGCGCGCCTGCAACTGCTCGCCAAGCATGGGATTCCCAATTATTTCGGCGCCCAGCGCTTTGGCCACAACGGCGGCAACATCGTCGATGCCCGCGACTGGGCGGCCCGCAAGGCCTTGCCGGAACAGCGCAATGTACGTTCGCGCCTGCTGTCGACCGCGCGCAGCTTTGTGTTCAATAAGGTGTTGGCGGCGCGGGTTGCCGATGGTTCATGGCAGCGTGCCCAGGTCGGTGACCTGCTGGCGTTCACCGACAGCCGCAGCTTTTTCCCGGCGGGGGAGGCGCAGTGCAGCGATCCGCGCCTGGCCATCCTCGACCTGCATCCCACCGGCCCACAGTGGGGTGAAGGCGATTCGCCCGCCGCTGGCGCCACCCATGAGCTGGAGCAAGCCGTCGCCGCGAGCGAGGCGCACCTGTGCGAGTGGCTGGCCAAAGCCGGCATGAGCCAGGAACGGCGCATTCTGCGACTGCCCATTGGCGGGTTGACGTGGCATTATCCCGAGACTGACATTCTGCAATTGGAATTCGTCCTGCCGGCCGGATGCTTCGCCACTGTCTTGGTGCGCGAGCTTGTTGATCTGGTGCCGGTGGGGCAGACGGACAGCCCATGCGTATTCTGATATCTAACGACGACGGGGTCACCGCACCCGGCCTTGCCGCGCTTTATGCTGCGCTGGCAGATTATGCCGAGTGCGTGGTGGTTGCCCCGGACCAGGACAAAAGCGGCGCCAGCAGTTCGCTGACGCTCGACCGTCCGTTGCACCCGCAGACCCTGGCCAATGGCTTTATCAGCGTTAATGGCACGCCGACCGATTGCGTGCACCTGGCGATCAACAGCTTGCTGGCCGATGAGCCGGACCTGGTGGTGTCCGGGATCAACCTGGGCGCCAACCTGGGCGATGATGTGCTGTATTCCGGCACTGTGGCGGCGGCCCTTGAGGGGCGTTTCCTGGGGCGCACGGCATTTGCCTTTTCGCTGGCGTCGCGGCAGGTGGATAACCTGGCCACTGCGGCGTATTTTGCGCGCAAACTGGTGGAGGCCCATGGCACTCTGGTGCTGCCGCCGCGTACGGTGCTCAACGTCAATATTCCCAATCTGCCCCTGGACCATATTCGCGGCATCCAGTTGACCCGCCTGGGCCACCGCGCCCGCGCTGCGGCACCGCTGAAAGTGGTGGATCCCCGTGGCAGGGAAGGCTACTGGATTGCCGCAGCGGGCGACGCCGAGGATGGCGGGCCGGGCACGGACTTTCATGCGGTGATGCAAGGTTATGTTTCGATTACCCCGCTGCAACTCGATCGCACCTTCAATGATGCCTTCGGTGGTCTCGATCCCTGGCTGGAGGGGCTGCGCTGATGGCTCGTGAACAGGACGACCTGTTGCGCCGGGGCATAGGCATGACCTCCCAACGCACCCGTGAGCGTTTGATCCAGCGACTCTATGAAGAGGGACTGTCCAACGCCCAGGTGTTGGAAGTCATCCGTCGTACCCCGCGCCATCTGTTTGTCGATGAGGCCCTGGCCCATCGCGCCTACGAAGACACCGCGTTGCCCATTGGCCATAACCAGACCATCTCCCAGCCTTATATGGTGGCGCGGATGAGTGAGCTGCTGTTGGCGGCGGGGCCCCTGGACAAGGTGCTGGAGATCGGCACCGGCTCCGGCTACCAGACCGCCGTGCTCTCGCAATTGGTGGAGCGGGTGTTCTCGGTCGAGCGGATCAAGGTATTGCAGGACCGGGCCAAGGAGCGCCTGGTGGAGTTGAACCTGCGCAATGTGGTGTTCCGTTGGGGCGACGGCTGGGAAGGTTGGCCGGCACTGGCACCCTACAACGGCATCATCGTGACGGCCGTGGCCACCGATGTACCCCAGGCGCTTCTCGACCAGTTGGCCCCGGGTGGGCGTCTGGTGATTCCAGTGGGCTCGGGGGAAGTGCAACAACTGATGTTGATCGTGCGCGAAGAAGAGGGTTTTTCACGGCATGTCCTGGGGGCGGTGCGTTTCGTTCCGTTACTCAATGGCCCGCTGGCCTGATCATTTATCACGGCGTACTGAATTCTATTGTCGGGTATGTGTCTTACAGCGGGGTTCGTTGAGTCAACATCAAGTTGGGTAGTTATTAAACGAGATGAATTTTTCGTTTCTACCTTGTTGCCGGTTAAAGTCCGGCAGCCAGTTATACTTGCGACATATTTCAAGCCTGATACAGGCGTTCATGTTTCAGCCACCACAAAGGGAGCGGCGGGTGAGTCTCACGGTCATTGCGCAGCGTATGAGTAAAACGAGCTTTCAGCGACTGGTGATTGGCCTTGTCTTGAGTTCCTTGTTGGCGGCCTGCTCCAGCACTGGTAGCGGGGCGCGGGTAGTCGACCGCAATAATGCGGCGCCACAACGGCCTACGGTAACCACCGGGCAATACGTGGTGCGCAAGGGCGATACGATGTTTTCCATCGCCTTCCGTTATGGCTGGGATTACAAGGCGCTGGCTGCACGTAACAACATTCCCGTGCCCTATACGATCCATCCGGGGCAAACTATCCGTTTCGATGGACGCACGGGGTCGGCGCCCACGGCAGTTGTGACAAAATCCGGTTCGTCGGCCTCTTCCTCCAGCAGGACGACGGTCTTCACCCGGCCTGCAGGCACCGCTGCGCCTAAGGTTGCGAGCAAGCCGGCACCCGCGCCGTTGCCGCCTGCGGGACCGGCGCCGACCGGTTGGGGATGGCCCTCAAATGGCATCCTTATTGGAAAATTCTCTTCAAACGGTAGTTTGAATAAAGGCATTGATATCGCCGGGGATTTGGGACAGCCTGTTTTAGCTGCGTCTGATGGGACTGTTGTATACGCCGGGAGTGGTTTACGGGGCTACGGCGAATTGGTCATCATCAAACACAGCGATACCTACGTCAGTGCCTACGGTCATAACCGCAGGTTGTTGGTTCGGGAGGGGCAGCAGGTCAAAGTCGGACAGACAATTGCCGAAATGGGGTCGACTGGTACAGACCGGGTGAAACTGCACTTTGAGATTCGCCGCCAAGGTAAACCTGTAGATCCACTGCAATTCCTACCCCGGCGTTGATGTGTTGTCAGCCTGTTCCCTCACGTAGAAGGAACAGGCTCCAGCGTTGCCAAGGATAAAGGCGTCGCTTGAGCTTGAGGTCGAACTCACCAAAGGACTATAACAATGGCTCTCAGTAAAGAAGCGCCGGAGTTTGACATCGACGATGAGGTTCTCCTTATGGAGACCGGCATCGGTACGGAATCGATGTCGAATGAGGGACCCGCTGTACCTTCAGTTCGTACCAAGTCCAAAAACTCCACAGCGTTAAAACAGCATAAGTATATTGATTACACCCGGGCGCTCGATGCGACCCAGTTGTACCTCAATGAAATCGGCTTTTCCCCCTTGCTCACTCCCGAAGAAGAAGTCCATTTTGCGCGATTGTCGCAAAAGGGCGATCCGGCTGGGCGCAAGCGCATGATTGAAAGCAACCTGCGCCTGGTGGTGAAAATCGCCCGACGCTACGTCAATCGTGGGCTGTCCCTGTTGGACCTGATCGAAGAGGGCAACCTCGGCTTGATCCGGGCGGTGGAGAAGTTCGACCCCGAGCGGGGTTTCCGCTTCTCGACCTACGCGACGTGGTGGATTCGCCAGACCATTGAGCGCGCAATCATGAATCAGACCCGGACCATCCGGTTGCCGATTCATGTCGTCAAGGAGCTTAACGTCTACCTGCGGGCAGCACGTGAGCTCACCCAGAAACTGGATCATGAACCTTCGCCTGAAGAGATCGCCAACCTGCTGGAAAAACCAGTGGGAGAGGTCAAGCGCATGCTGGGTCTTAATGAGCGTGTGTCTTCGGTCGATGTCTCGCTGGGCCCGGATTCGGATAAAACCCTGCTGGACACCCTGACGGATGACCGACCAACGGATCCGTGTGAGCTGTTGCAGGACGATGACTTATCACAGAGTATCGACCAATGGCTTTCAGAGCTGACGGACAAGCAGCGCGAGGTGGTGATTCGCCGCTTCGGCCTGCGTGGCCATGAAAGCAGCACCCTGGAAGACGTTGGCCTGGAGATCGGCTTGACCCGTGAGCGGGTACGGCAGATCCAGGTGGAGGGTCTCAAGCGCTTGCGGGAGATCCTGGAGAAGAATGGCTTGTCGAGTGAGTCGTTGTTTCAATAGCGGCTTGTAAGCTGGCGATAAGAACGCCCGGTGCATGGGAATGCACCGGGCGTTTTGCTATGCACTGATCGCGCCCACGCTCTACGTAGCGCCTCTTGTGACGTTCTGCGTCGCATGGGGGACGCGGAGCGTCCTGGGCTGCATTCCTACGCGGAGCGTAGGAACGATCAGGCATAAAAAAACCCCGCTTTTAAGGGCGGGGTTCTTTCGACTAAGTCAGTACAAGTTAGATAACTTGAACTTCTTCAGCTTGCATGCCTTTCTGACCGCGGGTAGCGATGAAAGAAACCTGTTGGCCTTCTTTCAGGCTTTTGAAGCCGTCGGATTGGATAGCTTTGAAGTGAACGAACAGGTCGTCACCGGATTGTGGAGTGATGAAGCCGAAGCCTTTTTCATCGTTGAACCACTTAACGGTACCAGTTTGGCGATTAGACATGGTGTATCTCCTTGGACAAAGTTAACTGCGACTCAGGAAAAGCCCTGGCCGAGACTGAGTGCAAAGAGCAGGAAAAATTCTTGGAGATGGTTGGATCGAAATTCAACATCGTGTAGAGATTCTCAGTGACACAAGCAGCACAGTGGCGCCACCTTAACCCTTTTTCTGGAACGTGCCAATGGTATTTCCGAAGGTTTCTCTATTTTCGTGACTGGCGGCGCGCTTTGCAGGCCCGCGCCCCGTCAATTCAGGGGCTGGCCCGATCTTTACGGCTGACAATGCCCCGGCGCAACTTAATCAAGAAAAACCCCCGCCTCCTTTGAACCGCGAGGCCAGCCCCGGTAAGATGCCCAACAGAATTTTTCCACCTCGCTATTCAGGACACCCGCCATGAGCATCAAATCGGACAAGTGGATTCGCCGCATGGCGCAAGAGCACGGCATGATCGAACCCTTCGTCGAGCGCCAGATGCGCGGAGAGGGCGCCGAGCGCCTGATTTCGTTCGGGGTTTCCAGCTACGGCTACGATGTGCGTTGCGCCGATGAGTTCAAGGTGTTCACCAACATCAACTCGGCCACCGTCGACCCGAAAAACTTCGATGAAAAGAGCTTTGTCGATGTGAAGAGCGATGTGTGCATCATCCCGCCAAACTCTTTCGCCCTGGCGCGTACCGTCGAGTTCTTCCGCATCCCGCGCAATGTCCTGACCATCTGCCTGGGCAAGAGCACCTACGCGCGCTGCGGCATCATCGTCAACGTGACCCCGCTGGAGCCGGAATGGGAAGGCCACGTGACCCTGGAGTTCTCCAACACCACCACCTTGCCGGCCAAGATCTACGCCAATGAAGGCGTGGCGCAGATGCTGTTTTTTGAATCCGATGAAGAGTGCGAAGTGTCCTATAAGGACCGGGGCGGCAAGTACCAGGGCCAGCGCGGCGTCACTCTGCCACGCACCTGATAGAAACGTCTTACAGCACAAGGGAATTTGTCAGCGGGCAGGCACTCTATTGGGTGTACTGCCTCGGCGCGTGCACAGCGCGCCGAGCCACGCTTGAGGAGTACCCTATGAAGCTCGACCCGCGAATCAGCGCCGAACTTGCCCGGTTGGAACCCAATCAGATTGGTGTTCTGGCCTGGTCCCTGATGGCCGACCCCGCCGCCGGCGGCATCCCGGGCCAGCCTGACCCCGATACCCCGGAACAACCCACCGAGCCTGGTGTGCCGACCCTGCCGGACGAGCCACCTCCCGCGCCAGTGGCCTGATAGACCTCCCACAACCGCCCTGTAGCCGCTGGGGCGCGGCTGCGGGTAGGCCGTAGAACCGGTTTTATTTTCCCGGGACCAGGGTCAATCGGGTCTTGCCATACACCTTGTCAAGGTTCTGCGGCTGCATCGGGAAGCTCAAATATTGTGCCTTGAGCCACGGATCGATGCCGTTCACATAGTTCGGGCTGGCCGGGTTGCCGGATTGGCCGATCCCGCCCTGGCCCATCATCGGTTCCACCTGGCCAAAATCCACAATCATGCGCAGGGCCTGGACCTGGGTGGTGGCGAAATCCTGCCCCCAGTTGTAGGGCGCAGCGTTCAACGTGGTGTGATCGCCGCCTGCTGCCAATGGGCCGCGCAGGGTCTGGCCGCGGGTGTTTTTCCAGGTGTAGCTATGCAACTTGCCCCATTGCCAGGCTTTGTGATCCGCACCCAACTGGCTGTCGCCGGCGGTGATCGCGGCGGCCAGGCTGCGGGCGAGAATCGCCGGTTTGTCTTCTTTGGCCGGGGTCCGCAGGTCGTCCCAGAAGGGGCTGTCTTCACGCCCTAGCAGATGGTCGGCCTGGGCCGCGTAGGACAGGTTGGCGTTGCTGACAAAGGCTTTCCAGGTGGCGCTGGTTTGCGGGCCCAGTTCGTCGAGGAAAATCTGCCTGGCGCTTTCCTGCAGGAACAATTGGTAGATCGCGGCGTCGGCCGACGTGGCGGCCAGGCGCCCGTCGAACGCCATCAGGCGGCCCAGGGCTTGCTGGGCCTTGGCCCGCTCGGCGGCGGGCAGGGCATCGATCGCCTGTTTCAATGGCTGGGCCATGCCCGGCGCCTGGAACATGCTCTTGAGTTTGGCGGCGAACAGCGTGGTCTGGTCGTACTGCATGGCGATCACGCTGCGGCTGTCGTGCTTGCCGTTGCCGGCCAGTTGCGCCAGGCGTTCGCTGCGCTCCGGCGCGGCCCAGGAGTTGGACAGTTGCATGCCATAGCCATGGGGCACGCTGCGCTGGTTGGCCGTGCCGACCCAACCCTGTGGCGGGTCCTGGTCATAGGGGTGCAGCATCGCGTCGGCGTAGCCATCCCAGTCAAAGCGCCCGTCCCAGCCCGGTGAGGGCAGCAGGCCTTCGCCTTCGCGGCGGTTGGGGAAGCGCCCGGTGACCTGCCAGCCGATATTGCTGGCATCGGCAAATACCATGTTCAGGGCGATGGCCCGAATCTCGCGGCTGGCGTCCGAGGCTTTTTCCACGTTCTGCGCCCGGGACAGGTCGAAGAACGCATCCAGGCTCTTGTCATCCTTGAAGTCGGCGGTTTGCAGGGCCAGGCCGTAGCCGCTGCTCAGCGACTGGGCGCTGTTGAGCAGCGGCCCGTGGCGGGTTTCGTACACCGCCTCGCGAATCGGCCGCTGGCCTTTGGCGAAGAAGGTTTCGTTACGCACGATGGCCGGTAGCCATTTGCCGTTGTGCTCGTAGTACAGCGCGCCGCCCTGGCGCTTGACCTTCTCCAGGAACAGGTCCTGGGTATCGCCGGACACCTGGCTCATGCTCCAGGCCACCTTGCCGTTGAAGCCCGAGAGCAATGTAGGAATCCCGGCAAGCGACACCCCGGCCGCCTGGTATTTTGGCGCGCGGATTTGTACGAAATTCCACAGGGACGGCGCCTGCATCGGTGTTGACAGGTCGTTCGCCAGCAGGCTGCGGCCACTGCGGCTGCGTTGCGGGGCGATGGCCCAGTTGCTGGAGGTGGAAACCCCAAGGGTGTTGAGGCTGGCCAGGTGCTCGTTGATGTTGTTGAGCGTGGCAAGGCCAGGAATTTGCCCGAGGTTGATGCCCTTGAGCTTGTCGGACTCGGCCACCGGCAGTGGTTCGTCCGGGTAGCTTGGGGTCAGCCAGGCGAGTTTGTCGGCGCCGACTTTTTGCGCCAGGACCAGGGCGGACAACTCTTCCTGCAGGTTGGCCGACTCGCTGAAATTGAGCAGGCAGAACAGCAGCGCCGAATCCTCCGGCTTCCAGTATTCGGGCTTGTAGCCGGTCTGGGCCAGGTCTGCCGGCAGTTTGTCACGGTAGCGGAACAGGTAGGCGTTGACCCCGCGCGCATACACTTCAAAGAAGCGCTTGAGGCGCGGCGACGAGGCGTTGTACAGCTCGCTGGCGCTTTTTTTCAGGTTGACGGCGCGCATGAAGCGGTCCACATCCAGCACGTCCGGCCCGGACATTTCCGCCAGGCGGCCCTGGGCCAGCAGGCGCAGGGTGACCATCTGGTTGATCCGGTCGCTGGCGTGCACATAGCCGAGGGTGAACAGCGCGTCGTGGAAGGTATTGCTTTCAATCAGCGGCATGCCCTGGCTGTTGCGCCGCACGGAAACATTCTGCGCCAGGCCCTTGAGCGGCTGCACGCCGGAAACGGGAGGCAGGGTGTCCTGGCTGTTCAGTGACTGGCAACCGGCCAGGCCCAAGGCACTGGCCATTGCCGCGGCAACGCCGAACCGGGGAAGAAAATGTGAGAGGGCTGGCGAGGCCATGGCAAAGCTCCTGCGGGGGTAACGTCAGTAAAGGCGCTACGTTAGTGAGCGCGGCGAACCGACGCAAGCGGGAGGCGATGCTAATTTTCAGGATTTGATTGAGCAAATGTGGGCGCTGTCGGGCTTTAGCGAGGCGACGATAGGATCACCGCGCGGTATCTGGCAGACCGCAGCGCCTGCATCGCCGCCTCACCGGGGCTCGACAGCTCCCACAGGGGGGCGTGTATCAGGATTTTGGCGGGTTGACCTTCTGCACCAGGTCATAGGCCCGCACCGTCGCCGGACGTTCCTTGATCAGGTTGAACCAGCGATGCAGATGGGGGAAGTCTTCCAGGCGCTGGCTTTGCCACTTGTGGGAAACGATCCACGGGTAGATCGCCATATCGGCAATGCTGTAGGCCTCGCCGGCCACGAAGCTGCGGTCCGCCAGGCGCCGGTCCAGCACGCCATAGAGGCGCGCGGTTTCATCGACGTAGCGTTTGATGGCGTAGGGGATTTTTTCCGGGGCGAACTGGCTGAAATGGTGATTCTGCCCGGCCATCGGGCCCAGGCCGCCCATTTGCCAGAACAGCCATTGCAGCACTTCCTGGCGACCGCGCAGGTCCTTGGGCAGGAACTGGCCGGTTTTTTCCGCGAGGTACAGCAGGATAGCGCCGGACTCAAACAGGGAAATGGGCGCGCCACCATCGCTCGGCTGCTGATCGACAATGGCGGGAATACGGTTGTTGGGCGCGATTTTCAGGAAGTTTGGCTTGAACTGGTCGCCCTGACCGATGTTGATCGGATGCACCTCGTAGGGCAGGCCGGCTTCTTCCAGGAACAACGAAATCTTGTGACCGTTGGGGGTGGTCCAGTAATACAGGTCGATCATGAAGCTCTCCAGGATTGGTGATGCTTGAACGGGCAGGACGCTCGCTGATGTGCCTGTAGGTATAGGTAATGCTCGACCAGGGAAAATTCAATGAAACATTTGCATCTATCGATATAACTGCAGGAGCCGGGTTACCGACTCCTGCAGGATGTGTATCAGGCGCCGTGGCACTTCTTGAACTTTTTGGCGCTGCCGCATGGGCATGGATCGTTGCGGCCAACGTCCTTCAGGGCGTTGCGCACCGGTTCCTGGTGGGCATGGCCGCAGTTCGGGCCGTGCACATGGCCTTGGTCGTGATCGTGGTGATCGTGATCGTGGTTGCAGTCAGGACCATGGACATGGGGTTGCTGGGTCATTGGTGTCGCTCCGGAATAAAATCGCCGGGGATTATCTCGCCATTGCGTATCACGTGCACGTCGTTACCGATGAATAATCCGGTTTTCAGCTCACCTTCCAGGCGATAGGGGATGGGACGGTCCGGGTTTTTCAGCAGGTCGGCGATTTCCCGCACCTGTGGCCACAGGTTGGTGCGCACCGTGACCTTGAAAAATCCCCGGCCATGGGGCGGTATGGTCAGCCACTCGTCGGACTCGCCTTCGGTCAGCTCCACGTCAGCCAGGCTGATCTTGTAGATCAGGCCGCGCACGGTGAGGTCCGAGTCGCCACGGTTATCCACGCGAAAATGCAGCTTGAACTTCTGCTCCAGCAGCTTGGCGCGTACCAACTCGACCTTGACCAGGTGGGTTTGCGGTGGCGGCGTCTCATCGGCGAACCACGAGGCACAGCCCGAGAGGCCAACGGTCACTGCGAGCAGGCAGCTATAGGCGAATAACCGGCTAACCATGGCGTGATCCTGTAGGAGCGAGCTTGCTCGCGAAAGGCGTTAACGATAACGCACACAGCCTGGATAAACGCGGTGTCCTTACAGTGCTTTGTCGGAACGCCGCCCTCAGACAAGCCCGGGCCTACAAAGAACCGGTTTTTTACAAATAGCCGGAACAGCACTTCTTGAACTTCTGCCCACTGCCACACAGGCAGGCATCATTGCGCCCGCTCTTCACCTCCACCGTAGGATCAATAAAGTACCAGCGCCCATCGTTCTGTACGAAGGATGACTGTTCCCGGTGGCTGTGTTCGCCGGTGCTGTCATGCCAGCGCGCGGTAAAGGTGACGAAGGCATGTTCCGGCTGCCCGCCAAACACCTCGGAACTTTCCACTTCCAGGCCCAGCCAGGTGCTTTGCGCGCTCCAGGCCCCGATGGCATTCCGGTCCAGGCCGCTTTGCTGCGCCGGTAGCGTGGTCGCCACCAGATAGTCCACCAGCCCCAGTACATAGGCGCTGTAGCGTGAACGCATCAGCGCGGTGGCGCAGGGCGCAGGGTGGCCAGTGTGGTAATGGCCGCAGCAGGCATCCAGCAGGTTGCCGCTGCCGCAGGGGCAAATGGATGTACTCATGGTTACCACCAATACTTTCCGAAGTTTTCCGGGTTGGCCCAGAACCGGGCGTTCAGCCAGTCCGGTACCTGTTTGTATTCAAGCAGATCGTAGGTAAACAGCGTCAGTACCTGATTGTCGCGGCAAAACTGTTCGCTGGTCTGCAGGGCCAGGGAGAAAAAGTCGGTGTCCTTCCAGCCGCAGGCAGCCAGGTCGGCGAGTACTGCGATGCGGCTGGCGTTGAGGTTGCGCACCCCGCCCAGCAGCTCCAACCCTGCACGTTTTGACAGGTGCTCCAGGCAATCGACCACCAGGGCCAGGTCAAAGCGCTGGGCGGCCAGTTCGCCAGGCAATGGCCCTGGCCCTGCGACGCAGACGACGGTCTCAGGGTGCGCCTGCTGGAACGCCTCCAGCGCCGGGAAGTGGCTGGAGCCCAGGACCAGCAGGCGTTTGGGGGCTTGGCGATCAAGCAGGGCCGCGAGTGCTTGCTGTGGCGTACGGGAAGAATTGCCGGCGGTCATCGAAGATCCTCATATCAGAACCATGAAGACTAGCCTGCTTGAGCGTGCGGGCCTAGAGCCGGCGCTGGCCTGTTGCTCGGTAAAAGCCGCCTTGGCCAATGAATACGGGGGTTTGGCGGGCTGGCGCAGATGAAAAGAGCGGTCTTTACTCCACCTATCGGCTTGCGGCCGATCCCTCAGGAGAAAGCAAATGAGCATCATGCGGACAGCTCTACCCTTGGTTCTGCTAACCGGAGTATTGACAGGTTGCGCAGGCTTGCAAAAAACCGACTGGCCCACCTGTGCGGCCCTTGG
Source organism: Pseudomonas gessardii (assembly GCF_001983165.1). Taxonomy (GTDB): domain Bacteria; phylum Pseudomonadota; class Gammaproteobacteria; order Pseudomonadales; family Pseudomonadaceae; genus Aquipseudomonas; species Aquipseudomonas gessardii. The sequence continues at coordinate 168,836 of NZ_MNPU01000008.1, forward strand.
CGGTGTTACCGGTGCGGCACTGGGCGCGACCGAAAGCTCGTCATGGGCCGGCGGTGGCGCATTGTTGATTGGCAGCATGGCCGGCGCCTATTGCTGGGTCCATGGCGACGGTGACGAGGACGGCGATGGCGTACCCGACAGCCGTGACCAGTGCCCGGGCACCCCCAAAGGCGTACAGGTCGATGCCAATGGCTGCCCACCGGTGCCTGAGGCGGTTGTCGTGGAAGAAGTAGTGGTGGTCCGGGAAGAGACCATTGTGATTCGTGATGTACGCTTCGAGTTTGACTCGGCCCGGCTGACGGCGGCGGATAAAACCAAGCTCGACACGGTCGCCACGCGCCTGAAACAGGAGGCTCCGGGTGCCCGGTTGCGGGTCAGTGGGCATACCGACAGCGTCGGTAAAGATGCCTACAACCAGAGGCTCTCGGAAAAACGCGCCCATTCGGTGACCGATTACCTGGTCCGCTCCGGCGTGCCCCGCAGCAACTTTGTCTCGGTGACGGGCGCCGGCGAGACCCACCCGGTGGCCGATAACAAAACCGCCGACGGTCGGGCCCAGAACCGCCGTGTGGAAATCCAGATCAACCGTTAAGGGGTTGGCGGTCTCAAGGAGCAAGTGCAACACCTCATGTAAGGTGTTGCCATGTCTACCCAATACAACCACCTGAGTACCGAGGAGCGCGTCACCATTATGGTGATGCTCTTTCAACGACAGACGCTGCGAGCTATTGCCGCTTTGCTAGGCCGTCACCCCAGCACCATTAGTCGTGAGATCAAACGCAACCCCCAGCAGCCTCACTATGACGCCATCCAAGCTACCAGCAGGGCTCAACAGCTTCGACATGCGCCTCGCCGTCAGCGGCGTTTGTCTCCAGACTCAGAGCTATTTCAAGTGGTCGTCGAAATGCTCCGCATCGGCTGGTCACCGCAACAAATTGCCCGCAGACTACGCAGTATCTGGCCAGGCCAATCCGAGCGACATGTGAGCCACGAAACTATCTACCTCGCCATCTATGCCTATCCGCGCGGCGAGCTGAAACGCCAGTTGATCAGTTATCTACGTCAGGCTGACGGCAAACGTCCTAAGCGAACCCAAAGCAATGTGCGTCGAGAACGTTACCCTGCGCATCTGAGTATTCACCTACGCCCCCCTGAGGTTGCAGATCGTCTGGTCCCTGGGCATTGGGAGAGTGATCTGATCATGGGCGCCAATAATCGCTCAGCGGTTGCCACCATGGTCGAGCGTACGAGCCGTTATGTGATTCTCGCCAAGCTCGAAGCCCCCACCGCAGAGGCGGCGGCGGAAGCGATCGTGAGGGAAATGTCGCGGATGGCGCCATCGCTCCTAAAAACCATGACGCATGATCAAGGCAGCGAAATGGCCCGTCATGCCGAAATTACTGCGCGCACGGGGATGAAGATTTATTTCGCCGATCCACACTCGCCTTGGCAGCGTGGTAGCAATGAAAATACGAACGGTTTGTTGCGTCAGTACCTCCCCAAAGGCACAGATCTCTCTCTGGTGACGCAGGCACGGCTGGACGAAATCGCTGATCTGCTCAATACCCGACCCCGCCAGACACTGGGCTGGAAATTTCCGGTTGAGGTGCTAGTAGATCATCTTCAGCTTTCCGCGACCAACAAGCTTGAAACGATAAACTGACCGGTAAGGGCAAGCCCTCCAAGTTATCTGGTGGATGCGTCTAATGGGTGTTTCTATTGGGTCATTCCAAGCCGTCACATTGGCGATGGAGGGGGGGGTGTGTATAGCCATTGTTTAAGCGATGAGGGGGGGGTGTGTATAGCCGCTGCTGCAGCCACCGAAGGGCTTGATCACGGCTAAGCACTTGGTAGTGGAAATTGTGCTTAGTCAGGTAAGCTCGGTTCGGTCAGACGCCCATTGATAACGATGTTTTGGAAGCGGGATTGTTTCGCTTAGCAAGCTCAGAAAATTAACTGACTGTTGCACTTGCTCCTTGAGACAACT
>NZ_MNPU01000090.1 GCF_001983165.1 Pseudomonas gessardii
CCCCGGCATGGATGCCGGGGTAGCCGCGACACGGCCATGGATGGCCGATCGCGGCGGGCCCACGGAGCAATGCCTGACTGCGGGCATGCCGAGCCTAGGCGAGGCACCGAGTGGTGGGGCAAGAGCGCTTTGCTTACTTTGGCGCTCTTCCAAAGTGAGCCGCCGTAAGGGCGGAACCCTAAGTGGCCGTGACCGCAGCAACGGATATGTACACAACCCCAGAAAAGAGCTGTGTAGATACCTATGCCGCGATGCCGCTGACCCACCGCCATCGCGGGCAAGCCCGCTCCCACCGCGACCCGGGCGAAGCAGAAAAACCCCTGCCACATCACACATCAAATGTCGAAGCTGCCTTATACCCACTCAAGGCTGGCAAGGATCGGTCCTGTTCAACAAATTCCCCGTCGAATACCACACACGCTGCGCCGCCGGCCCCAGGTCCAGCGCCACTGGCGCATCCGCACGCCCCTCCAGCAAGGTCGGATAGACCCCAGGTTTGAGCGGCGACTGACACACAATCGGCAACGACTGCACCGTGGTGAAATTCAAATCCACCGTAGACACCAATTGCGCCGCCGAAAACGGCGCCGGTGGCCCAGGCAGGGTGATGATTTCCTGGAAGTCCGGATCCTGGGCGATGTAGTGCGTCAGGTGCGCCTCATTACCCCGGCCAAACAGGGTGTACACCATCTGTTTGGGCCGCTCGATCCCCAGGTTGAACGGCCGGTAGATCACCACCGCCTCGACCGTCACCGGCACGTTGTCAAACAGCACCGGCCCCGGGGTGCCGCCGCCATCATTGGAGTAGCCGTCATAGATCGTCGCCTTGAACGCGGTCACTTCGCCGGCCTTGAGTTGGGGCAGGGTGAAGGTGTCGTTATCGACGTTGATCAGGTTATACGGCTTGCTCGGGTTGGCCGCGCGCAGGGCCTGGTACTTGGCCATTACGTCAGCCGGCAGGCTGGCCTGCAGGACGATCTGGTACATGTGCTTTTCCGTGGTGAACATCGGCATGTGCACCAGGAACAGGGTCTGCGAGCCGACCATGAACATGCCGTGGTTGCCCGGTGCATCGGCATCGGCGCCGTTGTTCTGGGCGTGCAGTTCATGGGCCGAATGGGCAAAGGCCTGGGGGGCGAGGGCCATTGACAGGGCGAGCAGCAGGGTGGCGAGGGAGCGTTTCATGGTTGGCCGTCCTTGAGGGTTTCGAAGGCATGTACGCGTTTGATCAGGCTCGTTTGCTTGGCCGAATCGGCGTTGTTGAACAGGAACGAGAAGTCCGAGGCCAGGGTGGCGCTGCCGGCAATGGTCGCTTGCTGATGGCAGTCATTGCAGTTCATGCCCTGGACGTAGGTCTCCAGGGTGGTATTGGCCACGGGTACGTTGCTGTCGCTGATAAAAGCACCGTAGGACAGGGGAACCTTCGCCTTCGGGCCCGGCTCGGGGTCGGGCGGCGTCGGGGCGGTGATCCACAGTACATTGATCAGCTTGTAGTACTGGAACACCGACTGGCCGTTGGTCTGTTGGGCGAAGCTGGCCTGCACTGCGCCGTTGAGCGCCTGCATGTCCGACGACAGTGGGTGTTCGCGGGTGGTCTGCACCGGTTGGTCCCGTGGATAGGGTTCGGTGCATTCGCGATCCGGGTGGTGCTGTTTGCACTGGATGCGCGCCACGTTCGGCGTACACACATCGGGGCCGCCGGTGCAGTTGGGGTTGTTGAAGGTGTAGCCGTCCGGGGGCAGTTGTTGCGCGGGCACCTGGCCCGGTTCCGGTACGTTGTCCACGTGCTCGAAGGTGGTCCAGATAAAGTTCGGTGAGCTCTGGGTCTTGTTGATGATATGCAGGCCCACCAGGCCCACCACCTGTTGGGTGCATTGCAGGGTGGCGGGGTTCTTGAGCCAGGCCACAGTGGTCAGGTAGCGCCCGTAGAGTTGGGGCTGGCCGGTGAGGATGCGCCAGGCGGCCTTGAGTTCCAGGGCGCCCAGTTGCTCCTGGGGCAGCGGGGTGGTGGGCATCGAGCGCATCAGCTCACCGGCGGGCAGCGACAGGCCGGCCGGGTGTTTGCCATCGCTGTTTTGCGCGACGATCAGTTGATTGGCGGCATCGTACAGACCGTTGTCGACGATGTAGTCGAACTCGGCCTTGCCCACCTTGCGTTCGAAATACACTAGGTTGCCGGTCTGGTCCGTGAGCCAGCCACCGGCGGCTTCCATGATCGGGTCGGGAATCGACGCCAGGGTGCCGCTGGACAAGTGGAAGCGATGCTTGGCGTTGGTCGCGCTTTCCGAGGTGGCATTCATGAATTTACGCGCCCCTACCGACAGGGCCTGGAGGCTGTCCTGGCTGCTGCAATTGGGCGGCACCAGGGTTTGCACCCCCCAACCGCTGGGCTTGGGTGCGCCGGGCAGGAAAATCTCATTGGCGTCTTTGTAGCTGGCCCATACCGGCGCCACGCTCATGGGCTGTCCGGCGGTGGTGGGCACGCCGAATTGCGCGACGGTGATGGTTCTGTCCGGCTCGCCCGCCAGGCTGGCATTGGCCGGCCAGCCGGGGTCCACCGGCCAGTTCAGGGCGATGAACAATTGCCAGCCAAAGCAATTCATAAAGCTCTGGCCGGTGGTGTTGAAGTTGTTGACCGGCATAAACCCGCCGCTCTTGGGGTTGAACACCAGTTGCTGCTGGACGCAGTTATCGGCATCGGACGCGTGGGCCAAGGGCAGGATAAACAGTGACAGCAGGGTGCTGACCAGCAGCAGACGACTCAAGCGAAACCTGGACATCATCGCGCTCCTTGCAGAAATGAGGGGGGCTTGTTGTGGCGAGGGGCTTGCACCCTCGCCACAGGGGGGGCTTAGGTGGATGGCACCAGCGCCAGCCCGGATTCCCACGGGTGGTCCGCCGCGCTGACGTTATCCGCCTCGCCCGGGTTGAGCGCGCGTACCGTCACCAGCCCCGGCGCCGCGTTCGCCGCGACGCTGATGGTCATGATGTAACCCTGGGTGCCGCCCGCGTTGGTCTGGCCGGGAATGGCCGAGGCGTCGGGCATGAACTTCGTGACCTGTGCCGTCACCCCGGGATTGCTGAACTGGATCCTCGCCGTGGCGGCGGTGGTCTGCAGATCGGCGCCTTGCACCACCAGGACAAACTGCCCGCTGCTGCCAGGGGCCAGCCAGGCCGGCAGGTCGGTAGGCGACTGGCCGTAGAACAGGTCCAGCGGCAATAACTGCACCGGCCAGGGTTGCAGGCCATTGACCCGGTCTTGTACGCAAGGAGACGGCGCCGCCGTGGTGCTCGGCATGACGGTCACACTCAGGCCCACCAGCAGTTGCTGGGCAATCACCCACACATAGTCCACGGCCTGGCCGTTGATGGTGATGTCATTGATCGAGAACCCCGCGCTTTGCGGCACCTCGAACACCGCCTGGAGGATCTGGTCGGAGCCATTGATCGCCGATTTGGCGGTGCCGCGGGTAATGCGCCAGTACTGACTCACATCCTGCCCCTGCGGGCCTTTCCACGCGCTGAAGTTGGTCGGTTGCTGCAGGTACAGGGCGATGGGATTGGTCAGGGAGATACGGTTGCTGATGGCCGCCTCATTGGCCGCAAAACCGATATGCGGGTCGGAGTTGCGATAGTTCTGCCCATATTGCGCGCAGCAGATCAGCGACTGAGGGTTCTGGCTGCTTTTCAGGGGCCGCATGATCGTGGCCGCCGCCGCCAGGTACACCTCGGCGCTGAGGGTGTTGGGGCCGGACGTCAGGTGCATCGCGCCGCCGAACTGGCCGGGCGTACAGGCGGTGCCGGCGTTCCATTTGTTGACAGTGTCGTAGGCGGGCAGGCCCGTGGTCGGGTCAATCACCGGATCCCCGGCATTGCCGGTCGGGCAGTTGGTGGCGTAGCGCAGGTAGAGGTCTTCGAGTTGGACGTTCGGGTCTATGTAGTCGCGATACAGCCCCAGCACGGCATTCGGGTCGATGCGCCACATGGCCAGGAAGTACGCCGGGTTTTCGCTGGTGAAGGTGATTTTGCGCATGTCGCCATTGGCATCGCGGACAATCGACCACTCGCAATACTCGTCCAGCCAGCCCCGTGGGCCCGAGGGTGAGAAGTCCTTGTACTTGCCGTTCCAGTCGATACTCGGGCAACGGGTCACCGGCAGTTGCAGCAGGGTGCCTTTTTTGTCCGGGTCGTACAGGGTGTACAGGGTGTCGTTGATGGTGATCTGGCCATTGTCGGTCAGTTCCATGACCTGTTGCAGGGTCATGGCCTTGCCGCCCAGTTGCGGAATCACCGCCGTGCCGTTGCTATAAAAAAACGTCCACAGCCGGTTGGGAAAGGGTTGCCAGGTAATCGCCGGCGGGGTGGTGTCGCCATAGCCCTCGACCAGCGGGTTGTAATAGCCCGAGCGTGGCGCGTCGTACAGGCCCGACCATGGGTTGCCGATGATCGCCGCTTCGGTCCAGCCGGTGACGTCGTTGTTCCAGTCGGTTTCAAATTGCGGCAACTGGTCTTCCAGGCCCAGCTTGTTGTAGTCCTTTGGCGCTTGCCCGGCGGGGGAGGTGAATTGCTTGAAGGGCGTGCTCATGTCAGATCTCCATGGGGGGTAGAAACGGAGCAGCAACCGGCACTCGGGGGAGGGTCGGCAACGGTCTGGCGCGGGTCGTCCCACACCAGTTGGGCGATAAAGCCAGGCAGCGGCGCATACTCTTGCGGCGCCAATACCCGGCCACTATCGAGATGGGTGACCAGCAGGCTCAACTGCAGCTCGTCCGTGGGGCCAAGGTGCAATGCCGTGACACTGCGCGCGGCATTCAGCGCGCGGCACACGCCATGGGGGATGCAGCGCCCCTTGTCATCCACCAGGCCCATGCCGATCCGGCTGAAGCGCCCGACGTAGTGCGGGTTCTCAGCGCTGACCTGCTGGGGCGTGGCGTCGGCCTGGTTGAGGAAAACGTCGATCAGGTAGGTGTCGTGGGTGCAGCGCACATGGTCGAACACTACCCACGGGCCGCTGGCCTGGGCCTGCTCCTGGGCAGGCGCGGCACTGTGCGGGCAGCACGCTTTTGCGCTGGCGCGTCGTGCACCGAACGGCGGCGCCACCGGGGTGCCGTAGTCGTAGCCGATGTGCCGGCTGTCCTGGGCCATATCGCCCAGGGTGGTGTAGCGCCAGGCATCGGCACTGGTGAACGTGACCGTCTCGGCCTGGTTGCCGGCAAACGGCTGGAGCAGGCACTGGGTGGTGTACTGCGCCGCCGGGTTGGCGCGGATCCAGATCTCCAGCACGCGGTCGATATTGGCGTGGTAAGAGCAGAACAGTGGGTCAAACGCGGTGTAGGCGTTATCGGCCATATCGCCGCCGATCCAGCCGTGATAGTTGTCGTGGGGCTGCTCGTACAGGCCATCGAAATTCAGTGTGCGATTGGGGTACAACTCGTCTTTTTGCGGCGGATCGAACTCGGTGATATTGGCCCAGGGATACCCCGGCACGCCCTGGGGCTGGCTGAAGGTCTTGAACGTCAAGGCATCCACCACCTGCTGCTGGAAAATCCGGCTCATGCCATACAACTGGGTGCGTTTGACGCGTTGTGAGTCGCCCTTGGTGTAGAACAGCGGGTTGCGTTGCACAAAGCGGCAATCCACGCCCTCGACATTGCCCGAGGCACACACCTTCGAGCGCCCATCCTTGGCCGCCGCATAACGCAATGGGTTGGGCCGTACTTCGCCGCTGCGGGGATGCACATAGGTTTCATCGAGAAACGCCTGGGGCAAACCGGCCTGGGGGCTGCCATCGACACTGGCGTCTTCGGCCATCCAGTCCCAGTACGGGATCGGGTAGTCAATCAAGGCTTCCAGGTACAGCAGGTAAGCGCGATGCCACAGGGCAAAGGCCTCCTGATAATGCAGACACCAGTTGCTGTGGATATAGGCATAGCGCTGCCACGGCGAGCCACTGTCCGGGTTGCCGATCTGCATCACGTCATCGAGCCGCGCGCGGTACAGGTCCAGTTGTTCCTGACTCAGCGCGCGGATGTCCTGGCGCACGCGCCTGACCGGGTGCGGCAGGTCTGGCGGTGGGATGCGCTCGGCGATATCGAACGGCGAAAAACTGTTCAGGCGCCAGCCCTGGTTGACCCACAACCGGAAGGTTTCCAGGGCGTCGATCGGCCAGAACTGCCGGTCATCCAGGGTCAGCGGCATGTTGCGTGAGGCTAGGTGCTGGTAGATGGTTTCGGACCAGGTCTTGACCGAATCGGGGTCTTCCAGGAACACGTCGTAGGCATTCATGCAACGCACCCACGAGCCTGCGACCTGGCCGCGCTCGGCGGGCGGTATCCAGTAAGGCGCGGTGAAAAGCCCTTGGATATCAGCGGTCCATGTCGGTTTCGCAACTATCATAAGATCCCTCTCACGCCGCCCCATGCTGGATCTTTCGGGGCTGCTAAGCTGGAATTGATAGTAACGGGCCACTGTGCAGTGATTTGTGCAAATTGGCCGCCCGTTACGGCGGATTCATTGCAGTTTTCTCAAGGAAGAAGTGGAAATAATGACAGACGCCATGGATTTGAAAATTCTCGGCAAATTGCAGAAGGATTGTACCCAGAGCCTGGACCTGCTCAGCGACAGCGTGGGGCTGTCCTCGACCAGTTGTTACCGGCGCATCCGGCGCCTGGAGAGCGCGGGGATCATCAAGGCGAAAGTCGCGGTGCTGGATGAAAAAAAGCTGGGGATCCAGGTCACGGCGTTCTTTTTGATCAAGCTCGACAAGGACAGCAACGACATTGATCGCAAGATGCAACACATCCTGGCCACCCGCCCGGAGATTCAGGACTGCTACCTGATGACCGGGGAGTTCGATTTTGTGATGGTGGCCAAGTTTCGCGATGCCACGGAGTACACCGAATATATCTATCGGTTTCTCGACACTTACCGCGATATTCCGATTCGCACTTATTCGTCGACGCTGGTGGTGCGCACGGTGAAGAAGTCTTATGAACTGCCGCTGCAGGGTGTGCAGCATTTGCCTCCGGATCTGTAGACGCGCGGTTTGTGGCATAGGTATCTACATAAACTCTTTCGTGGTTCTTGGGGGGTGTGTACATATCCGTTGCTGCGGTTACGGCCACTTAGGGTTCCGCCCTTACGGCGGCTCACTTTGAAGAGCGCCAAAGTAAGCAAAACGCTCTTGCCCCACCACTCGGTGCCTCGCCTAGGCTCGGCATGCCCGCAGTCAGGCATTGCTCCGTGGGCCCGCCGCGATCGGCCATCCATGGCCGTGTCGCGGCTACCCCGGCATCCATGCCGGGG
>NZ_MNPU01000091.1 GCF_001983165.1 Pseudomonas gessardii
TTGTGCTTAGTCAGGTAAGCTCGGTTCGGTCAGACGCCCATTGATAACGATGTTTTGGAAGCGGGATTGTTTCGCTTAGCAAGCTCAGAAAATTAACTGACTGTTGCACTTGCTCCTTGAGACCGCCCTGCCTTGAGTCACGTCTCCCTTCTGAAACGACTCAATCGCGCTGCGCAGCCCCTGAAATGTACTGAATGCCTGGAAGCCCAAGCCGGCAGCCCGCGTTTTTCCAAACTTGTCCACGCCACCTGAATCAAAGAAATTCGCAGGCATCGGTTGTTTAGTGCGAACTATCTCTTGAATCTGAGCAGAAACTTTGTGCACTTGCTGCATCTGTTTTTCAAAGTTGTCAGGTATCTTTGAAACTTCGGTACTGGGGATCAGCGGTCCAGCGGACGGATCACGATGAATCGCAATTTCAAAGAACAGCTTGGTTGCCTGGTCACTGAACCGCACATCACCGGAACCGGACCATGCCTTGAAACGCGCAAAATCAATTTGCAGGTTAGTGGCCAACAGCTTGCCATTTGGATCACCTGCCGGCTGGGCTTCTATCGGCTTGCCGTGGATATTGATGCCCATTTTGTAGAGATCGACGCGACTGATATCCAGGGTGCCGATACGTATCGGCGGCTGGCTATCATCGAGAGCCTGAAGGCGCTGCACTTCCCCCGTCTTGCTGATGACCGTGGGTGTACCCAACGTGGCAAGAGGCGCACCCGCCTGGTTTGGGGCAAACAACTGGCGATCGCGCTGCATTTGTCTATCGATGTACGGAAAACCAGGAGGCGGGGTTGCTTCGGCGAGGGTGCGCACCAATTTTTGCTCAAGCCCCTGCATGCTGCCAATGTACGGGGAGCCCGGGTACTGTTTTATAAAGCCCTGAACAGTTTTCAATGAGTCGAAAGTAGCGTGATACTGGGCCATGCCTTTTTTGGCATGTATGTTGTCCACACTTTCCAGAACATTTTGATAAACCGCAGCTTCCATACCTACAATAGGCTTTGAATGTTTTCTAAAATCAGCCGAGGAAGGCAGGCGCTCACTATCAACTACTTTTATCGTATCAAGATCGGCCAAGGGGGCATTATAGGCCAGTCGCATCCGGGTGGAGGTCGGTCTAAGCTCAGGGATATGGTCTGGGTCAAATACGCTGAACCTGTATTTAGGGTTATCCAGATCGTCGTTGTATGGCTTAATTAATTTTTTCAGATCGGGATCGGTAAAGATTTTCTTCATTGCCCTCGTAAATGCCTTGGCAGAAGAAGACCTGATCAAGCCAATATTGGGGTCGGCGTAGTAATAGGTCGGTTTACCGTCTGCTCCCACCGTCACCCCTGCCGATAGACGATGCTCTCCGTTCGAGATAATCAACGTCGTTGGGGCTTTGGCTTTGAGGATCTGCGATACAATCGACTTGTAAGACCCGAGCCTGTCAGTGGCAGGATCATGTGCATTGTTGGGAACCCCGGCGTACTTCTGGGCCCTGGCGATCGCAGCAAAAAACGCCTTAGATTCAGGCGTGTCGGGAGAAGCAAGCGCCTGGTATATATTGCCCAGAAAAATATCAGCCTTGCCCTCTATTGTCGCCAGAGACAGGAGGTGTATTATGCCCGCACACTGTCCGCCGCTCGATTGGTTAATCATAGAGAGATAGTAACTTTGCGGCATGGGCGTCAACTTAGTTTCTTTACTCGATACCAAGTCGGCAAATTTCAAAACATTTTCTTGATTCATTATAATCGTACGCTTTTCCGCCAAGTACTTCAGCATGCCTAATTGCTCATCAGTCACACCTGGCTTTAATGCCATTTTATAAAACTGGGAACTGCTCATCGAATCCGAATAACCATCAGGCAGAGGCACCTCCCCCGGTGAGTTATACCCTCGCATATACGCCTCTCGGCCCTGGCCCTGTTTGACAGCTTCTACTTTTGAAAAAAAATCATCTGCGCTGCTCATTTCGGGAGCAGCCGTCGCCGGTATATCCCTACGTACACGGCGCCTCTCTGGCACATCGTTGTGCGTCGAAAGTTGCCCCTGTGCGGGTTCTTCATGGGACGTTGGCTGGCGGTTTTGAGCTGGGTCATTGGATCTAACAAACGACAGAGTATTGGGCAGGGATGGCAGGCGCATAATCACTCCAGCTAACAGGTTTGGTTCGCTCAATATCCTTTTATTTGAAGGGCTCCTAGAGTGAGAAACCTAGCACCAGACCCAACACTGTCATGACAGACAAATCCGGGAAAAAACATCAAGGTGTTACCAAATGCAGCGCTCCCCTCACCACAGGTTTTCGACGGCGTTTTTATGCACCTAGAAGATGCTTTCGGCGTCTTCCTGGGTGGCTGGGCGGATCAGTAGATTTTTCATTCCCTTGAAATTCCGAGCGGGGCCAATAAACCCAGGCGTTATCGCTGATCTTGCGTCGGGCAGCGACCGAAGACCGCACATCTTGTGCGTTGACCAACTTTCCTACACACCATATAGTGTGCTCACACACGAAGCCGACCACTACATAGTGTGCGATGCCGGTAATTATCAAGTTTTTGGACGGCTTCACACGCCGTCAGAACAGACCAGGAAGGAGTATTTCATGCTGAGTTGGGATGAAGCCGACAACGAAGACACCGGTGCAGCCGTGATCCGTGGCGCCAACGCCGGCCACGCCACCGAAGCCAACATGGACCGCCTCGACGGTGCCGGCGCCGCTGCCGCCCTCGAAGCCCGCGCCGTCACCGCCAATGACTCCGCCGCCATCGTGCGCGCCAAGGCCGCCCTGGACAAACTCGACATCGCCGAAGGCCTGGCCGAACTCGAAGGCGCCGCCGCCCGTGTCGCCGTTGACGAAAAGCGCATGATCAACTGCCGCGCCGACCTCAACCAACTCGTCCCCTTCAAATACGACTGGGCCTGGCAGAAATACCTCGACGGCTGCGCCAACCACTGGATGCCGCAAGAGGTCAACATGACCGCCGACATCGCCCTGTGGAAAAACCCCGAAGGCCTGACCGACGACGAACGTCGCATCGTCATGCGCAACCTGGGCTTCTTCTCCACCGCCGATTCCCTGGTGGCCAACAACCTGGTGCTGGCCGTGTACCGCCTGATCACCAACCCGGAGTGCCGCCAGTACATCCTGCGCCAGGCCTTCGAAGAGGCGATCCACACCCACGCCTACCAGTACTGCATCGAATCGCTGGCCATGGATGAAGGCGAGATCTTCAACATGTACCACGAGATCCCATCGGTCGCCAAAAAGGCCGCCTGGGGCCTGAAGTACACGCGCTCGATCTCCGACCCGAAGTTTGAGACCGGCACCGTCGACACCGACAAGGAACTGCTGCGCAACCTGGTCGCCTACTACTGCGTGCTGGAAGGCATCTTCTTCTATTGCGGCTTCACCCAGATCCTGTCCATGGGCCGTCGCAACAAAATGACCGGCGTGGCCGAGCAGTTCCAGTACATCCTGCGCGATGAGTCGATGCACCTGAACTTCGGCATCGACGTGATCAACCAGATCAAAATCGAAAACCCACACCTGTGGGATGCCGAGATGAAGGAAGAAGCGACCCAGATGATCCTGCAAGGGACCCAGCTGGAGATCGAATACGCCCGCGACACCATGCCGCGCGGCGTGCTGGGCATGAACGCGGCGATGATGGAGGACTACCTCAAGTTCATCGCCAACCGTCGCCTGTCGCAGATCGGCTTGAAGGAAGAGTACCCAGGCACCACCAACCCATTCCCGTGGATGAGCGAGATCATGGACTTGAAGAAAGAGAAGAACTTCTTTGAGACCCGGGTGATCGAGTATCAGACCGGTGGGGCGCTTAGCTGGGACTGACCGCCCACACCGCCTGTAGGCGCGACAAACTCGCGCCTACAGGCGGTTGCGATGCATGGCGTCAGTGGGAAACTTGCTCAAGAAAGATCAGCTTCAGGGGCTCCTGGAGCAAGTCATCCGCCGTGGCGGCAAAGCGTTGGAAGTACGGCATCGCAAAATGCGCATCGAGGGCCGCCTGGTCCTTGAACGCTTCACGCATATAGAACGTGCCCGGCTCATCACGCAGCTCGAACAACACATAATCCAGGTTGCCAGGCTCGGTGCGGGTCGGCTCGACCAAACCCAGCAGGCCGGCCTTGAGCGCTTGTTCCTGGCCCGGTTTGGCCTTGAGTACGGCGATGGATATCAAGGGTTTGCTCATGTTGGCGACTCCATTGGTAGGTTGGCTGGCGCATGCGGCGAGCATCACACACAGCGATAAGCCCAGGGCTTTGATCAGGGTGTTCATTGGAAATCCTCCAGCACAATCTTGCCCCGCGCCTTGCCGCTTTCCACCAGGGCATGGGCGCTGCGCATATTGGCCGCGTTGATCGCGCCGAAATGTGCGCCAAGGGTGGTGTGCAACACGCCCTGGTCGATCAGGTGGGCCACCCGGTTGAGCAGGTGGTGTTGCTGGATCATATCTACCGTTTCAAACAGCGAGCGGGTAAACATCAGTTCCCAGTGCAGGGACAAGGATTTGAGCTTGAGCGGCATGACATCCAGGCTGGCCGGGTCGTCGATCAACCCCAGCCGCCCTTGGGGGCGCAGCACTTCGACCAGTTGCGCCAGGTACTCCTCGGTATGCATGAGGCTGGCGACATGGCTGACCGCGTCAATCCCCAACGCTTGGAGTTGGGCCAGCATGGGCCGGCGGTGGTCGATCACATGATGGGCGCCCATACGCTGCACCCACTCGACAGTCTCCGGGCGCGAGGCGGTGCCGATCACGGTCATCTGGGTGAGTTGACGGGCCAGTTGCACCAGGATCGAACCCACACCGCCGCCGGCACCGACCACCAGCAGCACATCGCCCGCGCCTGCGCCTTCAGGCACACCCAGGCGGTCGAACAGCAGCTCCCAGGCGGTGATCGAGGTCAGCGGCAAGGCGGCGGCGTGCGCCGCATCCACTGTGCGCGGACGATGGCCGACGATACGCTCATCAACCACCTGGAACTCGCTGTAGCTGCCAGGGCGGATCAGGGAGCCGGCGTAGTACACCGCGTCGCCCGGCTTGAACAGGGTCACGTCGGCACCCACCTGGCGAACGATGCCCGCTGCATCCCAGCCGAGGATTTTCGATTCCTGGGCGTAGGTACCAGAGCGCACCTTGGTATCGATCGGGTTGACCGCCACAGCCTGCACTTCCACCAGCAGGTCCCGAGGGCCTGGCTGGGGGGCGTTGATGTTCACGTCGATCAGCGAGCGTGGGTCGTCGATGGGCAGGCCATGTTCGGTAAAGGTGATTGCTTTCATGGGAACTCACGAGTGATGAGGGGCGATGGCCCTCGATGGCTTGCATCATTACCGTTCCCTGGGCGAAGAAAAATCGACAAAATGCAGCAACACTTTCATTGCCGGAGTGAAAATGATCCGCATCGATGATCTCGGGCTGTTCCTGCGCAGCGCCGCCCTGGGCAGTTTCACCGCCGCGGCAGTGGAGGCCAACCTGTTGCCCGGCCAAGTGGCGGCGGCGATCAAGCGCCTGGAGCGGGAACTGCAGGTGCGCCTGTTTACCCGCACCACCCGCAGCCTGCGCCTGAGCGCCGAGGGCGAACAGTACCTGCCCACCGCCCGTGGCGTGCTTGAGCAATTGGCGCTCGGGCAGGAACGCTTGCGCGGCGATAACGCGCCGCTGCGGGGCACGTTACAGATCGCCGCGCCGTCGGACCTGGGGCGCAATCTCCTATTGCCGATGCTCACCGAGTTCCGCCGCCAACACCCTGAATTGACCTTGCGTTTTCTGGTGTCGGACCAGGTCACCAACCTGTTTCGCGACCCGGTGGACGTCGCCCTGCGTTACGGCTGGAACGCGGACGCCAACTATATCGCCCTGCCCCTGGCGCCCTGGAACCGCCGGGTGCTGGTGGCGTCGCCGGACTATGTGGCGCGCCACGGTGCCCCCGCGTCCATCGACGACCTGACCCGCCACCCCTGCCTGTTGTACCTGCAAAACGGCCGCCTGCATGACCGCTGGGAACTGGGCGCGCACACGGTGCAGGTCGCCGGCCCGTTGTTCAGTGACGACGCCGATGTGGTGCGGCGCTGGGCGGTTGCCGGAGAAGGCATCGCCTACAAGTGCTGGCTGGATGTGTATGCCGAGGTGCAGGCACAACGCCTGGTGGTGCTGTTGCCGGAGATTCCCGGGGATGTGTACCCCTTGAGTTTCGCCTGCCCCCATCGTGGGCAGATGTCCCGGGCCGTCACCCAGTTGTATCAATACTTGAACCAGCAGTTCAGTGCGCTGGAGCGCCTGTGAACCCTTTTGTCGTGGATTAGGAAAGACGCGGTTTTTATGCCCAATCAAACCATCAAGACGCCCTGCGTCGGCCTGTGTTCCACCGTGTATGGCGACCTGGTATGCCGTGGCTGCAAGCGCTATCACCATGAAGTCATCCAGTGGAATGGCTACAGCGCCGAGGAAAAACAAGCGGTCTGGCTGCGCCTCGAACAGTTGCTGGTGCAGGTCATGGCCAGCAAGCTGGAGGTGTTTGACCCGGCGCGCCTGCGCCAGCAACTGGACGCGCGCAAGATCCGGTTTATGCCGCACCAGTCGCCTTATTGCTGGGCCTATCAGTTGATTGCCCGGGGCGCGCGGGTGATTTCCAGGCTGGATGCGTATGGCTTGGCGTTGCTGCCGGAGTTTCGCGAGCGGCACTTGGCTGACTTACGTGACGCGATTGATCGGGAGTTTTTCCTGCTATCGGAGGCGCATTACCAGCGCTATATCGCGCCGGATTTTTTGCGTGAGGCGTTTGGGCCCCAGTTGATAGCCACTCTCTAAAGCACACCACAACCCCCTGTGGGAGCGGGCTTGTGTGGGAGCGGGCTTGCCCTAATGCCAGTCAGTTAAGCCCTCCCGCTTTCTTTTTGGGGTATTTGACCGGCCTGGGCTTGACCACCCTGGGGTAACTTCGTTGACGCCTGGCAGGTAACA
>NZ_MNPU01000092.1 GCF_001983165.1 Pseudomonas gessardii
AATAGGAACGGCGTTGTGGCTGCATGAAAGACCCTCTTAAAAGGCTAGAAGTGGTGTCCACTTAAATAGGTGGACACCATCGCCTTTGGCGGTGGGGTCAGAAAGGTGTGTTTGCTGGCCGGTTACGGTGTTTCGACATATGCGCGCAGAGCACTAAGTTCCCGAATTCGGCAAGAGTTTCAGGAGCAAGAACGGATCCGGTGACTGCCGCAGCCGGGCGAAAGATCCTTTTGCCGGTGGCTGTAAGCCAATCGAACACCATGAAGTGCTGATGTGCTCCAGTTTGGAGAGGCGCCAGCGCCTGCAAGGTCATACTTGAACTGGCGTATAGGGACAGCGCTGATATGACGGTTTGTGACTCCCCTGCATTGCGGTTCTGGTCGGGCAGTGCGTCATAGGCGGTGAGGGTTGCGCCGAGAACATCGGCTGGCTGGAGCCCGCCAAGTGCTTTCAGATCTTCTCCGGACTGCATGGCTCGATAGCCGTCCAACGTCAGTTGGCCTACGAGCCGGGGGCCTGCAACCAGGTTGTATGAGTAAAGCCAGAATCCAACGGCATTTTGTGCGTTTGCTGAATCCTTATCGATAACCCAGCTTGCGTTTCGCAACGACTCTGCATACCTAAGAGCGCGTGCCTTTCCTACGTCATCCATCTAGGCCTCCTTTGACTTGGCCATCATTGACGCCTGGGCGAAAGCACAGGCAATGACGATTACGTTTGCACGTAACCCGCAAAACCCAAATCAAGATACGGGCTTCAGGGATGGTCCATATCGGCTCGCATTCTCAGAAAAAACATCTGTCTCCATCAGGCTGTGCCCGGGCTGTGTCCATCAGGTGGATCAAGCACCTAGCTTGGGTTTTTTCGAGGCAATGGTTTCCTGCCTGTAGTTCTTTCAGCGGGAAACCTCGATGCAACTCCGACCCTACCAACAGCAGCAGGATTTTGAACTCCGCAAGGGCATCAGCCTTGGCGCGACCATTCAGATGCTGATGAGCCCCACAGGCTCCGGTAAGACAGAGGTGGCCAAGCACATCATTGCTGGCGCGCAGGCGAAGAACCGGAAGGCCTGGTTCATCGTCGACAGCCTGAAGCTACTTGATCAGACGCTTGAGCGGTTCCACAAAGATGGATTGGTCGCGGGAGCGATTCAGTCAGACCACCCATTGACGGACTATCGAAAGCCCATCCAGGTAGCAACGATCCAGAGCTTGCGCCCTCGCTTGGACTACATGCTCAACCACCACAAGCCACACCTTGTTCTCATTGACGAGGCGCATGTTATCCATGAAGCCCACATTGAGTTGATCAACTGGTGCCGGCGGAACAAGGTGCCAGTAATCGGGCTAAGTGCTACCCCATGGCGCCGTGGCCTGGGCCGCATATTTGACAGGCTGATCAATTGCATCTCTCTTTCTGAGCTTACTGACCTGGGATTCCTTGTCCCGACAGTGTGCTATGCCCCGTCCGTGCCTTCGCTGAAGGGCGTGAGTACGAAGCCAAACGGCGACTGGATCGAGGACGAGCTCGCCACGGTGATGGGGGACGCCAAGCTGCTTGGTGACGTGGTATCTCACTGGAAAGAGCTGGGTCAAAACCGCAAAACACTGGTTTTCGCCTGCAACGTCCAGCACTCAAAAAAGCTTGCTGAACAATTCTTGAAAGCGGGCGTTGCCGCAGCCCACATCGACGGCTACATGCCGCCGCATGAGACTGAGGAGATCCTGCGCCAGTACAAGGCGGGTAGGATAAGGGTCTTGGTCTCAGTGGCAATGCTGATCAAGGGGTTTGATGATCCGTCTACCAGTTGCCTTGTGATTGCGCGACCGACCAAATCCCTGATGCTTCACTACCAGATGATTGGCCGTGGTCTGAGGCTTTCGCCTGAAACAGGAAAGATCGACTGCATTATCATCGACCACTCTGGCAACCTCTTGCTAAACGGGAAGCCTACAGACGAGGTACCCGACGCCATGGACAACGGCGAAGGGGAGCGTCTTGACCGCCGTCCGCAGGACAAAGGCGACCAGGAGAAAAAAACCAAGCCTTGCCAAAAGTGCAGCTTTGTTTTCAGCGGCTTGCTCTGTCCGAAGTGTGGCAATGAAATCGTAATACCGGATGGGGTGGCGGTGGCCACCGGCAAACTGGTGAAGCTGGACGATCGACGCAAAGTACTCGGGCCGACTAGCAAACTACACACTTTCTGCGAGTTGCTTGGGTATGCCTGTGAGACCGGCAAAAAAGACGGTTGGGCTCAGTACGCATACCAGGCATTCATGAAGGAGCTACCAGATCGCGCATGGATCGGCACCGTGCAGCCCAAACCACCGAGCGAAGATATGAAAAGCTGGGTAAAGGGTTACAACGTCCGTCGCGCCAAAAGCAACCGCCGATTCGGATAAGGGAGTGAAGCGTCAGGTTTCGGTATCCGAGATAAAGGTGAAATTCTTAAAAAGCAGCGAGCGCAAATACAGGAAAATCCCACTTGAACGCACTTGTGGGTACATCTGGCTTTCTTTCCTTTAATCAGCTGCTAATCTCTTTTGCATGACACGCCTTGCGCTGTTCATCGGCGAGCAAGGGCCGACGCATTATCTTTGGGAAGGATGTGAAAATCATGGAAGTCGCCGCTGTGCCGGACCAGTAGAGTCAGGCTTCACATGATTTCTTAATTATGGCCCAAGGATTGAGAGTCACCAGCCGTGAACCGGTGCCCGCGGCCTTAAAGCAGACTCAGAAAGAGAAGAGACCTAAATCATGAGCGAAGCGCAGTATGATGATTTTATTTGCAACTCTCCTGGAGAGAATTCAAACGCACAATGCCCAACCGGACTTCAATTGGGCCATTATGTTTCTATAAATGGTTCAAATGATATATCGGACGTGATTGTGGGCAAGAGCGGAGCCTGCGTTAAGTCTATAAAGCTGACCAGGATTGATGGGACTATCTACAACTATGAGATAACGGTTGTCGGAAAAGGTCCAAAATCTGGTTTTACATCTTCCATTAATTTGTATTTTACAGATAGTACCGGAGATACTTACAAACTCTCAATTATTGATAGTAGTGAGACAACTCATACGGTCAGCTACAACTCTTCAGATGCTAAAATCACCAATATTGCTTGGAAGAATGACTAAAGGTGGGTTACGGAATGAAATCACAGTTTATTTTCGCCATCTTACTCGCAACCATAGTCATCAGCTCCCATTCAGTGGAAGTAAGAGCCGGACTTACTGAGTCTGACCCCATCAGTCATTCAATCGGCAGATCCATAAAGTTTAACAAACTTCTCGGTCACACCTTGACTTATTGTGTCAGCAATTCATTTCCGCAGAATAAATACAGTCACAACGAACTTGTCAGAAAAATTGACAAGATGCTGACCGATTGGACTCAATACGCCAATCTCACCTTCACACACTCTCAATACGAGGACGGGCGATGCATTAAGGAAAATAGCGACATCGATATTCGCTTCACATACGCGACAGTGAAGCCGAACGAGGACACCGGGGGGGAAGTTGCTGGACGCGCTACATTTCCCTGGAATGGCCCACCTAGTGTCGTAAGTATAGACCCGAATAACACTATAATTGATTTCGTTTTAGGTCACGAGATTGGCCATGCACTCGGATTGATACATGAGTTTGTCGGAATGAAATCACCAGTAAAGGGATGCGAAGAGACTAATTTGTCGCTAGTCCGCGTCACTGAAAAAGACCAAGACTCAATTATGCATTGGCAGAGGTGTCGCCCTAACACATCTAAGTTTTATTATGAACCGCCTAAAACTCCATCTTCTCTGGATAAAATAGCCATAGCATGTATGTATGGCTTCAAGAATAAAGCATATCAAGCACAACTCATAAATTCGTGTAAAAAGCTCAACAAGAATGTTGAGTATTTTCATGATGATCATGATGAGCTCTGAATGATTATAAATGAGTCAGTCTCTTGCTTTCGATCAAAACGCAGGATTGGAGCCTTGCAGGCTTCCGAAATACATGCAAAACATTCGAATTCATTGCAACCAAGGTCGGAAGAGATATCTCGTTTTTTACTAATTCTTCCAATACGAATTGGCAGTAGTTCTCTCCTGCTGTCAGAGGTGCTGCAATGAAGAGTATGAGTGGCGGGGGCAACCGGAAAACTGGTGGGGCTGGACGATCGACGCAAGGTACTTAGGCTCACCAGCAAACAGTAAGCCCCCTTTAGCCGCCCCGATCTGGGGCGGCGTCTGCGTAATTCAGACCAAAAAACCGCCCGAAACCAGACCTTTCCCCGCGACCTGCATGAAACGATCTCCTCACCTAAGGAGACTCACATGCCCAGCGAAAAATATCCTCCGGCGATATGCCGATCACCAGTCATTGACTACCTGGCAGGCATCGGCTCGCACGCGGTCATGATTCTTACGTTCAGGCACAGCGGCGAAGAGCTGCGTTCCATATCCAGCCGTCACACTGCTGGCTTGATGGCAGTAGCGGTCGGCATAGTCGTCGCCTGTACCCACTTCGCCCCAAGCTCCAACTCCACGCATAGCTTGGTGTCTTGCGCACTATTTGCCCTTCTCATCGCAGCGGTCTTACGCACCTTCGGAATGCATGCCGTTGCAGGGTATGCGACGTTCCTGGTGGTGACAGATCCGGTAGCTCTGGTTGGTCGCTATCTCCCAATGGGCGACCTGACTGATGCCGTGTTTTCGTTCTGGTGCTTAGCAGCGCTGTCTATCTACGGCGGTAAATGTGCAAAAAACAGAATGGAGTCGCCTCAATGAAGTCGACCGCAGAACAACTCCCCATCATCGAATACCAAGGTGACCATCTGGTGGTGAAGGCCTATGCCGGATGCGGCAAGACGACAACGCTTGTTGCCTATGCCAACCATCACAGCCACTTGCGCATGCTCTATCTGGCGTACAACCGTGCGATTCGGGATGAAGGGGCAGAGAAATTTCCAAAGAACGTCACCTGTAAGACTTCACACCAATTGGCCTGGCCGAAGTTTGGCCAGAGCTATCAGCATAAACTCGGGAACATTCGTCTGACAGACGCCTCAGGGCTGCTCAAGACTCGAAAATGGGGAGATGTAAGGGACTCCATTGCGGTGCTTAACGCCTATCTGTCGAGCGCAGATGCTGAAATTACTGAGGCACATTATTTTGCTGGAATCAGCGAAGAGGATGCCGCTGAGCACGGAGCTGATCATCTTGACCGGACGTTAGGCTATGCCCAATTACTCTGGGAGGAAATGATCGATATCGAGAGCAAATTTCCCTGCCAGCATGATGCTTACCTAAAACTCTACCAACTGAGCTACCCGCAATTGCCGTATGACGTGATCCTTTTCGATGAGGCTCAGGACAGCAACCCTGTCACCGCCTCGATCGTGTCGGGTCAAAAGGCAAGGAAGATTTTTGTTGGTGACAAATGGCAGCAGATCTATCGCTGGCGGGGCGCTGAGAACGCCCTTGATACGCAGATCGTACAGGGAGCGGCGTCGATGTACTTGACCAATTCATTCCGGTTCGGTCCGATGATTGCCGGCGTAGCAAATGCGATCCTCAGACAACAAGGGGAAACTCGTCCCCTGGTTGGGTTTGGTGCCCGGGACAAGGTGACGACATCGCTGCCTTTTGGTTGTAGCCACTACACCGTTCTCAACCGCACGGTGATTGGTGTGATTATGACGGCCATTGACGCAGTCTCTGACGGTCAAGTTGTCTACTGGAATGGGGGGATTGAGGCATATCAGATTGCCGACCTTGAGGATGTTTACTATCTGAAAGTTGGCCGCAAGGAGGAGATTCGCAACAAGCGATTGTTCGGGCAGTTCAGTGACTTTGGTGGGTTTTCGGAAGCGGCTGAGGAATCTAAAGATGCCGAGATGAACCGGATGCTCAGGATACTCAAAGAGCACGAGGACATACCGAAGTTGATAGCAGCCCTACGACGCAACTCAACAGATGATCCGCTTGACGCTGATGTGATCGTAAGCACCTGCCATCGTTCGAAAGGGTTGGAGTGGGATGTGGTGGTCCTTGAAGAAGATTTCCCAGACATTTTTGATAAGGAGAAGATCACCCCCGATCAGCGTATTGATGAGCTGAATTTGCTCTATGTCGCAGCCACGAGGGCGAAGAAGGTCCTGGTGATCAACACAATCACCCAAGTCGTGATTCAGAAAAGTCACGCTGAGGCCCGCCGGGAGATGGAAGCAACAGCGGGGCAGCGCGCATGATTTACCTCTTCCTCGCACTTTTGATTGTGTCGGCCGGTGCGATATTTCTCTGGGGTAGATTGGTCTCTCGGTTTTCTGCAAAGACCTGGGTTGTTTATCGGAGCACTGGAATCATTGGTGGGCCGGTACATGAGATGTCTCACGCGATTGCATGCGTGCTCTTCGGCCTTCGAATCAGGAAGCTTGCCTTATTTGCGCCAGATGCGATCACTGGGCAGCTTGGCTACGTTGAGTTTTCCTACAGTCCGTTTTCTCTGCGCAACTCGATTGGCCTCCTATTTCAAGGAGTAGCCCCATTGTTGGCCGGGAGCGCAATTGAACTGGCCTAATGCTCCCGGACACCTCTTAAGGGCGATATGATTCGCCCAATCAGGAGGTTCCATGCAAGAGCGAAAGACCTACACCCGCGAGTTCAAGCAACGTGCTGCAAGCATGGTTCTTG
>NZ_MNPU01000093.1 GCF_001983165.1 Pseudomonas gessardii
CTCGGGCTGGTCTCGATACTGGATACGATAAACCGACTTAACCGTATAACCTGAACCGCCGTATACGGAACCGTACGTACGGTGGTGTGAGAGGACGGCGGATGTGAATCCGCCTCCTACTCGATCATCCGGTTCACCCTTTGCGAGGGTAGCCACCTGGAGAGAACACCCATGACACAACCCATCGTCGTGGCGGCACTGTATAAGTTCGTCACCCTCGAAGATTACGTCACCCTGCGCGAGCCTCTGCTGCAAGCCATGGTCGACAACGGCATCAAGGGCACCTTGCTGATCGCCGAAGAAGGCATCAACGGCACCGTTTCCGGTAGCCGCGAAGGCATTGATGGCCTGATGACCTGGCTGAAGAACGACCCGCGCATGATCGACATCGACCACAAAGAGTCGTATTGCGACGAGCAGCCGTTCTATCGCACCAAGGTCAAGCTCAAGAAAGAGATCGTGACCCTGGGCGTCGAAGGCGTTGATCCCAACAAAAAAGTCGGCACCTACGTTGATCCACAAGACTGGAACGCGTTGATCAGCGACCCAGAAGTGCTGTTGATCGACACCCGTAACGACTATGAGGTATCGATCGGCACCTTCGAAGGCGCAATCGACCCGAAAACCACGAGTTTTCGCGAATTTCCCGACTACATCAAAGCCAACTTCGATCCGGCCAAGCACAAGAAAGTCGCCATGTTCTGCACCGGCGGCATTCGCTGTGAAAAAGCTTCGAGCTATATGCTCAGCGAAGGCTTCGACGAGGTGTATCACCTCAAGGGCGGCATCCTCAAGTACC
This sequence comes from Pseudomonas gessardii, assembly GCF_001983165.1. Classification (GTDB taxonomy): domain Bacteria; phylum Pseudomonadota; class Gammaproteobacteria; order Pseudomonadales; family Pseudomonadaceae; genus Aquipseudomonas; species Aquipseudomonas gessardii. The sequence goes on from NZ_MNPU01000093.1 coordinate 800, forward strand.
TCGAAGAGGTACCGCAGGAAGAAACCAAGTGGCAGGGCGACTGCTTTGTTTTCGATAATCGCGTGACCGTGCGCCACGACTTGAGCGAAGGTGACTACGATCAATGTCATGCCTGCCGCACACCGATTAGCGTAGAGGATCGCGCATCCGAGCATTATGTGGCTGGCATCAGTTGCCCGCATTGCTGGGATAAGCTGTCCGAGAAGACCCGTCGCAGTGCGATCGACCGCCAGAAGCAGATCGAACTGGCCAAGGCCCGCAACATGCCGCACCCGATTGGTTACAACTACAAGCAATCATCCACCGAGGCTTGAACCATGTCCGCACGCCTGCTCTATGTAATGGACCCGATGTGTTCCTGGTGCTGGGGTTTTGCCCCGGTGGCCAAGGCCTTGGTCGAGCAGGCCCAGGCGGCGGGCGTGGAGCTGCACCTGGTGGTGGGCGGCTTGCGTACCGGCAGTGGTGCGGCGCTGGAGCCGGCGACCCGGCGCTATATCCTGGAGCACTGGCAGGCGGTGACTGAGGCCACTGGTCAGCCATTTCGCCTGGAGGGCGCCTTGCCTGACGGTTTTGTGTATGACACGGAGCCGGCATGCCGCGCGATAGTCACGGCGCGCAGCCTGGCGCCGGATTGCGCCTGGACGTTGCTCGGGCTGATCCAGCAGGCGTTTTATGTCGAAGGTCGCGATGTGACCCGCGCCAGTGTGCTGGTGGAGCTGGCCGAGACTGCGGGCGTGCCGCGCATTGAGTTTGCCGAGGCCTTTGACCGCGCTGAACAGCATGCCGCCACGGCCGCCGATTTCACCTGGGTGCAGGACCTGGGCATCGCTGGGTTCCCCACGTTGCTGGCCGAACGCAATGGTCAGTTGGCGTTGTTGACCAACGGCTACCAGCCGCTGTCCGAGCTGTCGCCTTTGCTCGGTCGCTGGCTGGAGCGAGCTGCCTGTGCATGACCCGTCTCATACCGGCGAGCCACGCGCACGCATCGATCGGCTGACCTGGGCAGAAATTCGCCGCCTGGCCCTGCGCCATAAAAAAGCCCTGTGGATTGCCAATGGGGTCGCGGTATTGGCGACCTTGTGCAGCGTACCGATTCCCTTGCTCCTGCCCCTGCTGGTGGATGAGGTACTGCTGGGCAATGGCGATGCCGCGTTGAAGGTGATGAACCACGCATTGCCTACGGCCTGGCAACAGGCTGCTGGCTATATCGGCCTGATGCTGCTGATCACCCTGATCCTGCGTTGCGCGGCGTTGGTATTCAACGTGGTCCAGGCGCGCTTGTTTGCGGGGCTGGCCAAGGACATTGTCTACCGGATCCGGGTGCGGCTGATCGAACGGCTCAAGCGCGTCTCCCTGGGCGAATATGAAAGCCTGGGCAGCGGCACCGTGACCACGCACCTGGTCACTGACCTGGACACTGTGGACAAGTTTGTCGGTGAAACCTTGAGCCGTTTCCTGGTGGCCATGCTGACCCTGGTCGGCACCTCCGGGATCCTGATGTGGATGCACTGGAAGCTGGCGCTGTTGATCCTGCTGTTCAACCCGCTGGTGATCTACGCCACGGTGCAGTTGGGCAAGCGGGTCAAGCACCTCAAGAAGCTGGAAAACGACAGCACCTCGCGGTTTACCCAGGCCCTGACGGAAACCCTCGATGCTATCCAGGAAGTACGCGCTGGCAATCGCCAGGGCTTTTTCCTCGGGCGCCTGGGGCAGCGCGCCCAGGAAGTGCGCGATTTTGCCATCAACTCCCAGTGGAAAAGCGACGCCTCCAGCCGGGCCAGTGGCCTGCTGTTCCAGTTTGGCATCGATATCTTTCGTGCGGCGGCGATGCTCACCGTGCTGTTTTCCGACCTGTCCATCGGCCAGATGCTCGCGGTGTTCAGCTACCTGTGGTTCATGATTGGTCCGGTGGAGCAACTGCTGAACCTGCAATACGCCTATTACGCCGCCGGTGGTGCGCTGACGCGGATCAACGAACTGCTGGCCCGTGCCGACGAACCGCAATACGCCGGGGGCGAGGATCCGTTTGCCGGGCGCGAAACCGTGGGCATCGAGGTGCGGGGCCTGGATTTCGGCTACGGCGAGGAGTTGGTGCTCAATCAACTGAACCTGGCCATTGCGCCGGGCGAGAAGGTCGCGATTGTCGGCGCCAGCGGCGGCGGTAAAAGTACCCTGGTGCAACTGCTGCTGGGGCTCTACACCCCGCAAGCGGGCACGATACGCTTCGGCGGTGCGACTCAGCAGGCGATTGGCCTGGAAACCATCCGCGAGAATGTCGCGGTGGTGCTGCAACATCCGGCGCTGTTCAATGACACCGTGCGCGCCAACCTGACCATGGGCCGCGAACGCAGCGACCTGGCCTGTTGGCAGGCTCTTGAAATTGCCCAGTTGGATGCTACGGTCAAAGGGTTGCCCCTGGGCCTGGACAGCATTGTCGGGCGCTCGGGGGTACGCTTGTCCGGTGGCCAGCGCCAACGCCTGGCGATTGCCCGGATGGTGCTGGCCGAGCCAAAGGTGGTGATCCTTGACGAAGCCACCTCGGCCCTGGATGCGGCCACCGAGTACAACCTGCACCAGGCGCTGGCGCGGTTTCTCAGTGGGCGTACTACACTGATCATTGCTCACCGTTTGTCGGCGGTGAAGCAGGCTGATAGGGTGTTGGTGTTTGACGGTGGGCACATTGCCGAAGATGGCGACCATCAGCAGCTGATTGCCGATGGCGGTTTGTACGCCAAGCTTTATGGACACTTGCAACAAGTTCGCTGAATCGATCCCGGCTACGATCCTGGAGGGATCGCGTTTGGCCTCGGCTGTGCTGTCAGGAGCAGTTTTTACTCGCCTGTGCTGATGCAAGGGACCTCATGAAGCAGAAGCGAACTCTCGGAACACCCCGGTTGCTCGGTATTGTCTGGCCCTTTATTGCCGTCGTGCTGTTCCAGGCACTGCTGGGCTGCGTCAGCCTCTACGTGCTGTCGGCCGTGCGCGGCTATGTGGCGGGCGAAAGCCTGTGGTCCAAGGGCCAGAAAGACGCCATCTACTACCTGACCCTGTACGCCGACAACCGCGACCAGGCGACCTATCTCAAATACCAGAACGCCATTGCCGTGCCCCAGGGCGGGCATGAGTTGCGCGTGGCCCTGGATCAGCCCAGCCCTGACCTGACGGCCGCGCGCCTGGGCATTCTCAAGGGTGGCAATCATCCTGATGACGTATCGAGCGTGATCTGGTTGTACCTTAATTTTCGCCATTTCAGCTATCTGGAGAAGGCCATCGAGTTGTGGACCGTGGGCGATGGTTACCTGGTGCAACTCGATGACTTGGCGCAGGAGATGCACCGGGCAATCCTGGCCAATCAGGTCAGCAGCAGCGAGATCCGTGCCTGGAAAGAACGCATTATCGCGATCAACGATGGCGTGACGCCGGCGGCCAAGGCCTTCAGTGATGCGTTGGGCGAAGGCTCCAGGATGATTCTGCGCCTGTTGCTGATCACCAACCTGGCCACCGCTTTGGGCCTGATTGCCTTGGCGTTGTTGCGCACGCGTAAGCTACTGGCCCAGCGCCATGCGTTTGCCGATGCCTTGCAACTGGAGAAGGAGCGGGCACAGATCACCCTGGAGTCCATCGGCGACGGAGTGATCACCACCGATGTCGATGGCGCGATCGCCTATATGAACCCGGCGGCGGAATCCCTGACCCACTGGAGCGCCGCCCAGGCCCAGGGCTTGCCCTTGGCCGCATTGTTCAATCTGCTGGATGAAAACGCCCAGGCCGATGGGTTTACCCTGATCGACCATATTCTGGGTGGCCAGCTCAGCGGTGGCAGCGAGCATTCCAAGCTGATCCAGCGCCTGGACGGCAGCACCGTGTCCGTGACCTTGGTCGGCGCGCCGATCCGCAGTGCCGGCAAAGTCAGCGGGGCGGTGCTGGTGTTGCACGACATGACCCAAGAGCGCCAGTACATTGCCAATCTGTCCTGGCAGGCGACCCATGATGCCTTGACCGGGCTTGCCAACCGACGCGAGTTTGAATACCGCCTGGAGCAAGCGCTGCATGGCATCGGGCGCCAGCAGTCGGGGCACCATGCCTTGATGTTCCTCGACCTGGACCAGTTCAAGCTGGTCAATGACACCTGTGGCCACGCGGCGGGCGATGAGTTGCTGCGGCATATCTGCGCCCTGCTGCAATCGGACCTGCGCGAAGGCGATACCCTGGCCCGCCTGGGGGGCGACGAATTTGGCATTCTGCTGGAGAACTGCCCGGCGTCGGTGGCCGAAAAAATCGCCGAGAGCCTGCGTCACACCGTGCAAAACCTGCACTTCGTCTGGAAAGGGCGGCCATTTGTCACCACGGTCAGTATCGGCCTGGTACATATCTCGCACACCCCGACCACCCTGGAAACCTCATTGCGGGCCGCGGATATGGCCTGCTACATGGCCAAGGAGAAAGGCCGCAATCGGGTGCAGGTCTATCACGCCGATGACACCGAGTTGTCCTTGCGCTTTGGCGAGATGGCCTGGATCCAGCGCTTGCACATGGCCCTGGAAGAGGACCGTTTTTGCCTATATGCCCAGGAAATTGCACCCTTGGGCCACACCGAGGCAGGTGCCGGGCATATCGAGATCCTGCTGCGCCTGCACGATGAAGCGGGGCGGATCATCTTGCCCGACAGTTTTATCCCAGCCGCCGAACGTTACGGGTTGATGACCTCGCTGGACCGCTGGGTGGTAGAGAACGTGTTCAAGCTCATTGCCCGTTGCATGATCGAGCGACCGGGCAGGCCGATGGCGATGTGTGCGATTAACCTGTCGGGCATCACCATTGGCGATGACGACTTCCTGCGCTTCCTGCGGGAGAAGTTCGCCGCCTATGACATTCCCCCGGGCATGATCTGCTTTGAAATCACCGAAACCAGTGCCATTTCGAATTTGGGCAGTGCCATTCGTTTTATCAACGAACTCAAAGCGTTAGGGAAATCCTGAAAAAGACTTTCTTATTTGGCAAAATACCCCGAGTCCCATCGCCGAGCCATTCCATGAAGCAGATGACCTTCGCCGACGCCGAGTACGCCGGCAAACGCAAACAGACCCGCAAG
>NZ_MNPU01000094.1 GCF_001983165.1 Pseudomonas gessardii
CCGTCGATAACCCGCTGCGTTTTCAGGGGCAGTATTTCGACCAGGAAAGCGGGCTGCATTACAACCGGCATCGCTACTACAATCCAGATAATGGCCGCTATTTGACCCCCGACCCGGTGAAGTTGGCCGGTGGGGTGAACGGGTATTTGTATGTGCCCAACCCTACGGGGTGGGTGGATCCGTTGGGGTTGACATGTAAGGCTGGTAACTGTCCCGGACAAAAAAATACAAGACCATCACCGCACAATGAGGAGTCACCACCCAGCACAAGTGGCCAGACTCGGTTTACGACCTACGAACAAGCTTCAAACAAAGCAATGGAATGGTTACTGGAAAATGACTTCCGAGCTGAAAAACCGACACTAGGTAAGTTTGGAACCAGCGATGGGCACCCTATAGGTATGCAAACGATTGATGGAAAAACCGGGTACCGGGTTGAGTTTGATGAGCGAAGTGGTGCTCATATAAACGTCTGGTCGGGAAAGAAAAAAGGGCCTCACTATCTATTCCAAGGCTCTGCAGAACTAGTTCTCAAAATAAACAGAAGGTTTGCGAAAAAATGAGCTACTTCGACGAGTTTTTGATAGATACGCTGCAAAAAAAAGGAATTGGCTTTTTGCAGCTATCTAAAACTGAAGAAGCAAAACTAATTAATGAAATACAAAAAAAATTCACGTTTGTAGGAAGTAAGATAGATTGGAGCACTGTAAAGAACTCCGTCAATCTAAACACTCTAGACAGACTCGAAGCTTTGGCTCAAATCTCAGAAGCCCTTAGCCACTTAACCGTTAAAAACGTGTGCTTTTTAGGGGACTCCGCTATAGATCACGCTTATATCGTTCAAATTGACGATATTAAAGAAGCAATTGACATATTTTCTGAAATCCCCCAACACACCTATGTTTTTCCTGAAAACCTATGCTGGATTGCCTGCATCACATTTGAAGGTGACTTCGACTATGTGGATCTTAGGCCCACTGACTGTTCTCCCCCTCCCACTTCTCAATAAAGGCAACACTCGATAGTGACAAAAGTGACAGCCATATTTAATTCCGAGCCAATTAAAAATAAGCTCGCCATTAATGCACCCATTCCCCTTTAACTTGTGCGCCTGGATGAAGCCAACCACTAAGGCATGATGCTCGGTAAACGCTTACAGTCGTTATCTGTGCACTTTGTTAAATAGATCCGTCCTCTTTTTCGGCTCCTGGAACTAAAATCTACCTTGTACTGTTGAAAGATAAAAAAATGCCCACCGGCTATAAAATACTTACGGGATACCCGAGCCCATGACTAAAAAGCATCTTGAATTACAGCAATTTTTTGCGGGCTACTTCAATCAAGACTGGCCTGACGATCACGCTAGTGCAGACGACGTGATTTCAAACTTTATATCTGATTCATCCGAAAAAACCCTTATGCAAGTAAATATAGAGTTGCGTGAGCTTTTACTCTCAGACAGAACAGAGCAGGAGTTACAAAATTATTTATTTTTTGAAATAGGCTGCAACTATTACTATCCATACGAATGGAAAAGTGGCAAAGACTGGTTAGAACACGTCAGTTCAATCATTATGAAAAACTCAAAGGGAAACCCATAAAAATTAACCCGATAAACGGGACGGCTCGATTTGATCGCACGTCAACGCTGCAATAGCCCCCCCCCATCCTCCGGGCATGCACAACACCCCACCCAACGCATGCCTAGCCCCTCCCCTCATTTGCCCCTCCCCCCCCTATCTGCTAGTGTCGCGCCCGTTTACCGTCAACCGGAATAGCCGCCATGGCCCGCAAAAAAGTTGCACTCGATTTCGAACAATCCCTCGCCGATCTGCAAACCCTGGTCGAGCGTCTGGAGAACGGCGAGTTGTCGCTGGAAGACTCGTTGACGGCGTTCGAGCAAGGTATCGGCCTGACCCGCGATTGCCAGAGCGCCCTGGCGCAGGCGGAGCAGAAGGTCCAGGTGTTGCTGGAGCGGGATGGGGAGTTGGCCGAAGAACCTTTTGACGCGGAACAACCCCAATGATCGACGTTTATCAGGCCAGCAGCCAGGCCCGGGTCAATGCTGCGCTCGAGCCGCTGTTCGTGGCGCCAAGCCCGGAGCTGGCCAGGCTGTATGACGCCATGCGCTACAGCGTGATGAACGGCGGCAAGCGCGTGCGGCCCTTGCTCGCCTATGCGGCCTGTGAGGCGCTGGGGGTGGACGCCGCGCAAGCCAATGGCGCGGCATGTGCGGTGGAGTTGATTCATGCCTACTCGCTGGTACACGACGATTTGCCGGCGATGGACGATGACGATCTGCGTCGCGGCCAACCCACGACCCATAAGGCCTTTGACGAGGCGTGTGCGATCCTCGCCGGTGACGGCCTGCAAAGCCTGGCGTTCAGTGCCTTGCTTGATCCGCGCCTGAGCGGCGTGAATGCCGAGATCCGCCTGCGCATGGTCACCGCGTTGGCCAGCGCTGCGGGCCCGGCCGGTATGGTCGGGGGGCAGGCGATTGACCTCGGTTCGGTGGGCCTCAAGCTGGACCAGCAAGCCCTGGAATATATGCACCGGCACAAGACCGGGGCGTTGATCGAGGCGGCCGTGCACCTCGGCGCCCTGGCCAGTGGCCGCGCCGAAGCCGTGCAGTTGGCGGCCTTGCAGACCTATGCCCGGGCCATCGGCCTGGCGTTCCAGGTGCAGGACGATATTCTCGACGTGGAAAGCGATACCGCGACCCTCGGCAAGCGCCAGGGCGCCGATATTGCCCGTGACAAGCCGACCTATCCGTCGCTGTTGGGGCTGGAAGCCGCCAAGGCCTATGCCCTGGAGTTGCGCGACCAGGCCCTGGCAGCCCTGCGACCATTCGACGCGGCAGCCGCGCCGCTGCGCGACCTGGCGCGGTATATCGTCGAACGTCGTCACTGATTACGACCGCATATCAGCCAAGTTCGGTGCTCTGCGTGGGCAGTTTGCGATGCTTGAGGTAAACTGCCGCCTCTTCTATACCTATAACGATTCGCCTGATGCCCACGACGTTTCAAGAGATTCCCCGCAAGCGCCCGACCACGCCTCTGCTGGACCGTGCCAACACGCCGGCCGGCTTGCGCCGCCTGGGTGAAGCCGAGCTGGAAACCCTGGCCGATGAGTTGCGCCTGGAATTGCTCTACACGGTCGGTCAGACCGGTGGGCATTTTGGTGCAGGCCTTGGCGTCATCGAGCTGACCATCGCGTTGCATTACGTGTTCGACACCCCGGACGACCGGCTGGTGTGGGACGTGGGTCACCAGGCGTATCCGCACAAGATCCTCACCGGACGCCGCGAGCGCATGGCCACTTTGCGCCAGAAGGACGGCATCGCCGCCTTCCCACGCCGCGCCGAGAGCGAATACGACACCTTTGGCGTCGGCCATTCCAGCACCTCGATCAGTGCAGCCCTGGGCATGGCGATTGCCGCCCGTCTGCAAAACAGTGATCGCAAGGCGATTGCCGTGATCGGTGATGGCGCGCTGACAGCCGGCATGGCGTTTGAAGCGTTGAACCATGCGCCGGAAGTGGACGCCAATATGCTGGTGATCCTCAACGACAACGACATGTCGATCTCGCGCAATGTCGGTGGTTTGTCCAATTACCTGGCGAAGATTCTGTCCAGCCGCACCTACGCCAGCATGCGTGAGGGCAGCAAGAAGGTACTGTCACGCCTGCCCGGCGCGTGGGAAATTGCCCGCCGCACCGAAGAATATGCCAAGGGCATGCTGGTCCCCGGCACCCTGTTTGAAGAGCTGGGCTGGAATTATATCGGCCCGATCGATGGCCACGACCTGCCGACCCTGATCGCCACCCTGCGCAATATGCGCGACCTCAAGGGCCCGCAGTTCCTGCACGTCGTCACCAAAAAAGGCAAAGGCTTCGCCCCGGCGGAAGTCGACCCGATTGGCTACCACGCCATCACCAAGCTCGAACCACTGGATGCACCCGTGGCGGCGCCGAAAAAGGCCAGCGGGCCAAAGTACTCCGGTGTGTTTGGCGAGTGGCTGTGCGACATGGCCGCCGCCGACCCGCGCCTGGTGGGCATTACCCCGGCGATGAAGGAAGGCTCCGACCTGGTGGCGTTCAGCGAGCGTTTCCCGCTGCGCTACTTCGATGTGGCGATTGCCGAGCAACATGCGGTGACCTTTGCCGCCGGCATGGCCTGCGAAGGCGCCAAGCCGGTGGTGGCGATCTACTCCACGTTCCTGCAGCGCGGTTATGACCAGCTGGTTCACGATGTGGCGGTGCAGAACCTCGACGTGCTGTTCGCCATCGACCGCGCCGGCCTGGTGGGCGAAGACGGCCCGACCCACGCCGGCAGCTACGACCTGTCGTACTTGCGTTGCATCCCCGGCATGCTGGTGATGACGCCGAGCGACGAGAACGAGCTGCGCAAGATGCTCAGTACCGGCCACCTGTACAACGGCCCGGCAGCAGTGCGCTACCCCCGTGGCAATGGCCCGAATGCCGTGATCGAGAAAGACCTGGAACCGATCGAGATCGGCAAGGGTATCGTGCGGCGCCAGGGCAACAAGACCGCGTTCCTGGTGTTCGGCGTGCAACTGGCCGAAGCCCTGAAAGTGGCGGAAAAAATCGACGCCAGCGTGATCGACATGCGTTTCGTCAAACCCCTGGATGAAGCCCTGGTGCGCGAGATCGCTGGCAGCCATGCGTTGCTGGTAACGATTGAAGAAAACGCCATCATGGGCGGTGCCGGAGCGGCGGTCAGCGAGTTCCTGGCGCGGGAGAATATCCTCAAGTCCGTGCTGCACCTGGGCTTGCCGGACATTTATGTGGAGCATGCCAAGCCGGCGCAGATGCTGGCCGAGTGCGGGCTGGATGAAGCGGGGATCGAGGCAGCCGTTCGCCAGCGCATGGCCTTGCTCGGCCTGTAAAGCGGATCAAACTGTGGGAGCTGGCTTGCCGCGATGCAAACACCTCGGTCTTTCAGAGAGACTAGGGTGATGCTATCGCAGGCAAGCCAGCTCCCACATTTTTTTGTATTGCCTTGGAATCCATGGACGGCCCATGAAACACCTGCGACTTGCCCTGCCACTCCTGCTTTTACCCACTACAGACCTGCTCGCCGACACCCGCGACGCCGCCCTGAAGCTCCCCGATGTGGTCATCAGCGCCAACCGCCAGGTGCAGGCGCGCAATGACAGCAGCGCCGCCAACACCGTGTTCACCCGCGACGATATCGACCGCCTGCAACCCTCCAGCGTGACCGACCTGCTCAGCCGCGTGCCTGGCGTGCAAGTGGCGCGCACCGGTGGCCGGGGCAGCTTGCCGGGGATTTTCTTGCGTGGCACCAAGTCCGCGCAAAGCCTGGTACTGGTGGATGGCCAGCGGATTGCCAATACCACCTCCGGCGACAGCGGCCTGCAATACCTGAATATCGATCAGATTGAACGGGTGGAAGTGCTGCGCGGGTCGCGTTCGGTGATTTACGGCAGCGACGCCATCGGCGGGGTGATTCAGGTGTTTACCCGTCGCAATGCCGGACAAGGCCTGCAACCGCGCCTGAAGCTGGGCTTTGGTAGCAACAACACTTGGGAACGCAGCCTCGGCCTGTCGGGCGGCGATGAGCGCACACGCTTCAACCTGGGCGCGAGCCTGGATGACTGTAGTGGTCTAATGAAACCGGACACCCATTTAGGCGAGAATGCTCGCCAGATCGAGGTGTCAGATGACCAAACAACGCCGCTCCTTTACTCCTGAATTCAAGCGCGAGGCTGCCGACCTTGTGCTC
>NZ_MNPU01000095.1 GCF_001983165.1 Pseudomonas gessardii
CCTCGGGCTGGTCTCGATACTGGATACGATAAACCGACTTAACCGTATAACCTGAACCGCCGTATACGGAACCGTACGTACGGTGGTGTGAGAGGACGGCGGATGTGAATCCGCCTCCTACTCGATTGCGCCCAGCATGGGCGCAATCTTGCGGGTGAAAGTCCCGTCGTAAGCTGGCCACAGCGAACGAAGTGAAGCGCAACTGCATGAGGGCGACCGAGTGTGGGGAGGAAGCGTGAATCGAAACCGCGAGCCGATGGACAAGAACCGGATAGAAGGCGAAGCCGATCAGGGCGAGCGAGCAAAAGATCGCGAAGCTCTTGTGGTCAAGGATCAGGCTGCGTAAATCCGGCGGTTGTGCGGGGAAGGATTGCGTTCCTTACCTGGGGAGATCTCGCCTTGTGCCTGAAAGGGCGACGGTGCGAGCCGGAGCGAGAAGTCAGCAGAGGCCGTAGTAGTCTTTTTTTTTGACGAAGGGCCGAACGAGAGAAAGCGTTATAGGCCATGTTGATGCGAACGACCGGAAGTCAGATGCCTGCCAAACGCGGGGCGGACGGAGATAACGAGCGGTGAAACCGTGAGAAGTCCTGTCAGCGACGAGGTCAATCGCCCGCAAGATGAATCCGACAACGCAGGGCAAAGGCTGCTGGAACGGGCCTTTGCGAGAGCAAACCTGAAACGGGCGTGGAAGCGGGTCAAAGCCAATAAAGGTGCAGCGGGAGTCGATGGTCTGGATATTGAACAGACCGCTGAACATCTCCTGAGCCAATGGGCGGCGATTCGTGAACAGCTTCTTTCGGGTGTCTACCGGCCCAGTCCGGTACGACGTGTGGTTATTCCCAAACCCGACGGCGGTGAGCGCGAGTTGGGCATTCCGACGGTCACCGACCGCTTGATCCAACAAGCGTTGCTGCAAGTCTTGCAGCCATTACTCGATCCGACTTTCAGTGAACACAGCTACGGCTTTCGCCCGGGACGCTGCGCGCAGGACGCCGTTTTGGCGGCTCAGCGTCACGTGTCCTCAGGCCGCAAAGTGGTAGTGGATGTTGATCTGGAGAAGTTCTTCGACCGGGTCGATCACGACATTTTGATTGATCGCCTACGCAATCGGATTGCGGATCGGGCAGTTATTCGACTGGTTCGGGCGTACCTGGATGCGGGAACGCTGATCAATGGCGTGATCGAGAAAAGCCGCTGCGGGGCGCCGCAGGGCGGTCCGCTGTCACCGTTGCTAGCTAATGTGCTGCTGGACGAAGTGGATCGGGAGCTTGAATATCGAGGTCATTGCTTCGTGCGCTATGCCGACGACGCGAACGTTTATGTTCGCAGTCATAAAGCCGGGCAGCGGGTGATGATCTTGCTGAGGCGTCTGTATGAAAAGCTGCACTTGAGCGTCAACGAGAGCAAGAGCGCGGTGGCCAGTGCGTTTGGTCGCAAGTTTCTGGGTTACGCATTTTGGTGCGCCCGTGACGAAGTCAAACGTGCGGTATCTCAGAAGGCACAAAAGCAATTCAAGCAACGTATCCGGCAGTTCACTCGCCGTTCATGTGGCCGCAGTTTGCAGCAGGTCGTCGACCTCCTACGTCCCTATTTGCTGGGTTGGAAAGCCTATTTCAAGTTGTCGCAAACACCAGGCGTCTGGCGTGAATTGGACAAATGGATGCGGCACCGACTCAGAGCGATTCAACTCAAGCAATGGAAACGGGGAACGACGACTTATCGCGAATTGCGGGCTTTGGGTGCGAGTAAAGAAGTCGCCCAGAAAGTGGCGTGTAACACCCGCCGTTGGTGGGACAACAGTCGATGGGCGTTGAATTGGGTGCTTAATCTCGCGTGGTTTGATCGCCTGGGACTTCCACGTCTCTCCTGACCTCAATCTCTCGAACCGCCCGGTGCGGACCCGCATGCCGGGTGGTGTGGCAGGGGTACGGTCTATGAAGGCCGTCCCCTATGCCGATTGACTGGAATTTGGCCATTAAAAAAGGCGTGACCCTCGCAGGTCACGCCTTTATTCATTGCGCAGGCGGTTAACTGCCCAGCGCCTTGGACGCCAGCCAGAACAGTGCGGCCGACAGGCTCACCGTGGCCGGCAGGGTCAGGACCCAGGCCATCAGGATAGTCTTCACGGTGCCGCCTTGCAGGCCGCTCTTGTTCGCGACCATGGTCCCGGCCACACCCGAAGACAGCACGTGGGTGGTGGACACCGGCAGGGCAAAGATGTTGGCAAAGCCAATCATAGTGGCGGTGGTGATTTGCGCCGACATGCCCTGGGCATAGGTCATGCCCTGCTTGCCGATCTTCTCGCCAATCGTCAGTACCACACGCTTCCAGCCCACCATGGTGCCCAGGCCGAGGGCCAGGGCCACGGCGAGGATGACCCAGAACGGGGCGTATTCGGTGGTGGCGGTCAGGTCTTTGCGCAGTTTTTCCAGGTCCGACTTCTCGCGGGAATCAAGGCCTGGCAGCTTGCCGACTTTTTTCGCGGTGTCGTCCAGGCACAGCAGGTAGCGACGTACTTCAATGCGCTGATCGGAGGTCAAGGAACGGTAGTCAGAAACACCCTTCAATGTGCCGAGGAGGGCGGTGATGGTCGGCTCGGTCTGTTGCGGGTTGCAACGGAACTTGCCTGGCAGGTCGTCTTTGACACTTTTGCCCAGGGCAAGGAATTCGCCGAGGGTTTCGTGGTTGCGCTGGTAGAACTGGTTGAGGTGCAGGGTGGCGTCGCGGGTTCGCTCGATCTGGTAAGTGGTGCTGCCCAGATCGAGTACGAACTGCGCGGGCACGATACCAATCAGCACCAGCATGATCAGGCCGATACCTTTCTGGCCGTCGTTGGAGCCATGCACGAAACTCACGGCCATCGCGGAAATCACCAGTACCAGGCGGTTCCAGAAGGGCGGGTGTTTCTTGTCATCGAGCTTGCGGCGCTGGTCCGGCGTCTTGTGCATCTTGGACAGCGGACGCCACCATTTAAGGCCAATCAACACCAGGGCAGCGACCAGGAAGCCGGCCATGGGCGAGAACACCAGCGAGGCGCCGATATCGATAGCCTTCTGCCAGTTGACCCCGTCCGCCAGCGGAATATCGTTGATCAGGGCATTGGCCAGGCCGACACCGAGGATCGAACCGATCAGGGTGTGGGAGCTGGATGCCGGGATCCCGAAATACCAGGTGCCGAGATTCCAGGTGATGGCCGCTGCCAATAATGAAAACACCATGGCCAGGCCATGGCCGGTGTTTACATTGATCAGCAACTCCACCGGCAGCAGGTGCACGATGGCATAGGCAACGCCTACCCCGCCGAGCAACACGCCAAGGAAGTTGAACACCCCGGAAAAGAATACGGCCAGGTGCGGCGGCATCGCTTTGGTATAGATGACTGTGGCCACCGCGTTAGCGGTGTCATGAAAGCCATTGATGAACTCGAAGGCGAGGACAAAGGCGAGGGCGAGCAGCAGGCTCACAAGAACCCAAGCATCCAGTCCGCTGAATAAATCGATCATGAAGGTTTTATGACCCGGTCGTAAGGGGGCGCGATTATGCCAGAAAACCTCAGTAATCTATGCACTAGCTGCTCGTCGGTAACATTCTTCAACGAATTAGTTTGTGGGAAGGGTGCGGCTACCAGATATCTCAGTGGTTTGGCAACTCATTGATTTGTAAAGAATAGAGGGCGTAGAGCGGGGTGCGACAATTAATGTCGCAGATCTGAAACGCTTGTATGAAATTTCGTGATAGCGCGAAAGATGCCGATTGACGGGCATGCCCAAGGCGCCCCTGCCAGAGGTAGCTGGCAGGGCGATGACTTGCCAGGAAGGCTCAGTCCGACAGGGCTTATGGCTCTTCGGCCTTGAGGTCTTTTTCGATCTTCTGGATTTCCTGGGCAAACGCCTGGTCGAGCAGGCTGGCTCGTTTGCGCCAGGGTTTGCGCTCGGGCTCTGGCTGGGCGGCGTAGGTGGTGACTTCCCCGCCGTAAACATCCTTGTAACGTTGTTCCTGGCGCTCAAGTTCCGCGCGCAGTTCGTCTTTCGTCACATTATTACCTAATTGAGTTGAGTTGATTCCGGTGAAACGCGATGCCACTTCATAATTGCACGCGGCCACGACACCGGGAAGAACAGCTGTCGTAGCAACAGTTTTCTTTTTACTTCACAAATAACGGGTGGACAGTGGAACTGGGCTCCCGGTATTTGCAACCAAGGTCTGGACAAGGAAAAGCTCAGGCTCGCGGGGAGCGCTCTCGAGGCCAGTTCGCTCTGGTTGCACGCTGCATTATAGCGGCGCATTTGAATAAGACTATCGCCAACAAGTTAAAAATCGTCAACTTTGCTTGCATATGTTGTCAGCCCGCTAATGTCGAGAACTTGACGCCACACTTGGCTAATAGTCTGTCTGTGACAGTTGAAAGTAGATGGGCGGTTGCAGGAGCTGAGTGCAACACGGTTATTGAATTGACGCAGGAGCATCATATTGCATAGCCAAGGCTTTCTGCATCACTTCGCTCATGACTTCGATAGGACATTTGAAATCGAAGCGCTTACGTGGACGCATGTTCAGTTGAAACGCAATGGCATCCAGTTCTTCTTGGCTATGTACCGACAAGTCAGTGCCCTTGGGCAGGTACTGGCGGATCAGGCCATTAATGTTTTCGTTGCTGCCGCGCTGCCAAGGGCTGTGCGGGTCGCAGAAGTAGATCGCCACACCGGTTCTCTGGGTGATCTCGGCGTGCTGTGCCATTTCCCGGCCCTGGTCGTAGGTCATGCTCTTGCGCATCGCCAGCGGCATGTTATTGAGGGCGGCGCTGAAGCCCTCCATCGCCGAGGTCGCCGTCGCGTCGTTCATCTTCAGCAGCATCAGGTAACCACTAGGGATGGTCTGAAATAGCCGCGTCTTTTTGGCTGACCGCAGCTCGTGGCTATTTAAAAAATGGCGCTTGATCGAAAAAAAGATCAAATCAGTCGCTTATTCCCGTTTCTCGGCCCTCAAGCGAACTAT
>NZ_MNPU01000096.1 GCF_001983165.1 Pseudomonas gessardii
GTAGGAACGGCGTTGTGGCTGCATGGAAAGACCCGCTTAAAAGGCTAGAAATGGTGTCCACTTAAATTAGGTGGACACCATCGCCTTTGGCGTCGGGGTCAGGAAGGTGTGTTGGCCGGACGCATACGGTGTAGCTGCCTATCTGATAAGCATGGCTGCTATTGCACCGGAGCCGGCAAGTCTATCCGTAGGCGTTACAACGATCATCGACGTTCAGCAGCACTACACCATTATTGACAAGATTGGTACGTCATACACGGGTGGCCCCGTACTCAATCTTTCGGAGTGGGAGATCAATATGGAGGGTATTACTGACATCCAGTTAGCCTTTAACGCAAAGGGAGTGCTAGACGTAGCTACGGTAAAAGCAGACAAGCTACATCTGGAAGAGGTTGTGGAAGGCTTGCGAAGCAAGCTTGAGATGACTGGCGATCAATCGAGCCTAGGATCTGAGGACATTTTTTTCAGGTACGGGACGACTGAGGTGATTGTTGAATCGCATCCTCTTGATTCTCAGTTCACAGTCAACTACATCAGCGCAGACTTCAAACGCGCCCGTACCCTGGCTCAACAACAGTACGCTTAGCCAGAACAGTAGTCTCCCCTCCCCTTTTCACCTGAACAGTAATTCGGGCTAAGCAATCAAAAACCGAAATAAAGCCGAACTTGATGCTCAAAAAAACGTGCATAGGTTCGGTTTCAGTAGCCTAAAAAAGCCCTGTACCGTGTTTTCTCCTTGAAAAAGCAGCTTTAAGGATTATGATTGACCTGTATTCAACACATGCAGGGAATTTCATGCAGCAGTCAAGCGAGCAGTTTGAAGAGGAATCGGTCTATTACACCGATTTTTCCACCCTCCTCTACCCACCTAAATTCGCGGCCGATTGCTTCGGATTAACGACTCGTCGCCTGCAAGATATTGAAGATGAAAACGGTCTTGAAATCCGTAGGATTCCACGCGGAACAGTCCCTACTCGCGCTTACACGTTGAGTGACATCTTTGACATTGCAGCGATACGCAGAGCAAAAGGTCAAGCCAAAGGTTTATCACGACAAGTGGTGATTTCGACCTTTGTTCCTAAGGGTGGTACAGGCAAAACCACAGTGACGGTTAACCTGGCCATCTCCCTTCAGATGCAAGGGCTCCGAGTTCTAATCATCGACAACGATCCCCAGGGCGATTCCTCAAGTGAGTTGGGATATGACCCAGATTTGTCAAGAACTGACCTTGAAACTATGGGTATACCGCCAGACCGATATGTTGATGGCAACCTCGGTAACCTGCTGAGCCCCGAACTCAGAGGTAGGCAATTTGAACCGTTGAATTTTGCGCAGGTTGTGAAGAAACCATTCGGTGAAAACGGTCCTCATCTTATCCCTGCTGATGCATATCTTGAGGATCTAGTTGTCGCGTTGGACGCCGAGAATAATATGGATTTCTGGTACGCCGATTGGTTGGAGCGCGCGCGAAACGGTGAGATCGAGGGCATTGATACGTCGAACTATGACGTCATCCTTTTTGACAATGCCCCTACTGCTTCTCGCCTGACTAAAAACTCTATTGTCGCAAGTGACTTCGTTATTTGCCCTGTCCGGATGGATAAGTTCTCTTTCCGCGCATTGATGCGATTGAATGAATGGATGGTTCGTTTCGCGAAGGCTTACCGCCGTTCTCCGGTTGTTTTGGCGATTCCGACGATGTTCATTCGTAACCGCAAACGTATTCTGAACAACCTAGTTGTTCTGAACGATCTGTTTCCAGGACGGGTTGCTGAGGAAAAGCTCTACTATTCAGAAGACTACGGCAAGGCGTTAGATCAAGGTGTCCCGCTGATTGTCTGGAAGGGTGCAACCAACAAATCCATTGATTCTATGCGATCTGTATTCAGCGAGATCCTTCAAAAGGTTCGAGAATTTGCATCCCAGTAAATGGTGCTCCGAGCACCACTGTACATTTCAGGAGACTGGTGCTCCGAGCACCACTTGAGATAACTGGGGTACTGGTGCTCCGAGCACCACCCGAAAGGAAATTGGACAAGACCAAGGTTGATTGAAGGAGAAGAAATGGCTAAGTCAGAGGATTTCCCTGGTAATCCAAAAAAAGCTCCAAGCTGGATGTCAGGAGTAAAACGAGCGCCAGCAGAATTGCCAGAACCCAACTTGAACGTTTCGGTAAGAGAAATGCTTGCTCAGAAACAGTCAGAATCCGGAGGCAATCCGCCGGTTGGACACGAAACTGCAGTAGTGTCTGCAAATGCTCAGGCAATCACAGAAACCAGTAACCTGGTTATAGGAAGTGGGGTGATCGCTGAAATTCGCACAGAGCTAATACGTGTATCTCCATTTCAGCCTCGACTCACGTTCAGTGAAACTGCAATTGAGGAACTCGCCAACTCCATTGCATCAGTTGGCTTGGTCAAGCCTATTACTGTCAGGCCATTAGGAGATGGATCTTTTGAGCTAATTGGAGGTGAGCGTAGATGGAGGGCTCACAAACTACTAGGCCGGGATACTATTACCTCACATGTGCGCGAGTTGGATGACTCTATGGCACAAATCCTGGCACTGACGGACAACGAAGGCCAGGAAACACTCACTGAATACGAGCGAGGAAAATCTTATTCTTCGATATTGGAATCAAAAGGTGAGCGTTCGATTCGAAGTTTGGGAAGGAGAGTAGGGGTAAATCACTCGGTGATTAGTAGATGCCTGCTGCTTATGGAGCTTCCGAAAGCGGTACGTCTGATTCTGGACGAGATACCGTCGCTGATCGGCGGAAAATGGGCTAAAGATTTTGTTCAGTTCAGCAGTACAGCTCCAGAATTACTTCTTAAAGCTGTAACTGCAATGAGAGATCAAAAGTGGAGTCAGGAGCACGCACTGAGGTGGCTGGCTAAGGAAATTGCAGCCCTGAACCAGAAAAATCCGACTAACAAGTTCACCGATACCGAGATCAGCGGGATAGGTCGAGTTCGTGTTGAAGGGAAAAAAGTTGAGGTTCGCTGCGAAAAATCCGTTGATGCTAAACGCTTAGCCGAACAGTTTGAGACCTTTCTAAAGGGAATTGACCGTTCTCTGATCTCTAGTGAATGATTCTCAAAACCATTGTAACTGCATATTTCAGACGATAATTCAGTCTGAAAACATGAACACGAAGGCAAAGTGCCATGACAGAATATGGTTTTTAGACTTCGAGATAGGGATATATGGCAACCGCAGTCGCGCAACCAAAACACAGAGTGGTGCAACCGCAAACTCGATTCACCACCTTCGAACAGCTACCCAAGATCGAGCCTGAGCATTTGCTCGGCCTGAGCCGTATCGAGTTGTTTTCAGTGATAGCAGAACACTGGCTGAAGTGCTCTGCTCCTGCTCGGATACACATGCTGAGCAGTGAAGATCGGTTCATACGCAACGAGGCGAGGGCCCAAAACAAAGCACTAAGCGTCACGCAAATTTGCGTAGACCAAACGCCAGGGATTATTTATGACCAATTCAACCAAACACCACGTCTCTCTGGCGTATGAGCATGAAGGGGAGGCACGGCAAGCTTACGCCGAACTGCACCAGGCGAAGATTTGTGTGACCTTCGCCGGTCTTCCGAGCATAAGATTCCAGGTCTCGCTGAACGACCCCCTGCAGGTGATCTTGGAACTGCCCACAGACCATGGGGGCAAGAAACCCACGGTGTCTTGTGATATCTCATCTATCCCAGAGCTCAAAGTGGCGATGGCAGAGGCATACAGGCAAGGTTGGCTTAGCCCTAAGGTGGCTATGAATGCCTGCCAGTAAACGACCTCGACTTCAGATTTGAGTAACCAGATCTGTATGTCGATATGCTGCCCTGGATGGAATACGCGTGTAGCATTAGCCGGAAGCCTGGCGCATAGGCCTAAGGTTTAACCAAGTTGCTTTATGGATAACCTTTAGCTGCGGGGGTAGAGATTCCGGTAATCACCTATGCTTTAGATAGCCAGGCCGCTATGGAACCATTGGATGGATCAAGGCGCCGGTGGTCTGAGCAATTGAAAAAAAGCATCAAATTAATGAAACTTGTCAAGTCTTAAACGGTCTGTGCAGTCCTAATGTTTGCTGTAGGCATGGCCCTAGCTTATGCTGTGCTATGAGACAACTTTTATAGGTGTTGCCGTTCTGCAAGTCATTTACGAGCTGGAAATGACGTACTTTTGACGCTGTTTTTAGTGGTGAATCAGGACTGTATATTTATACACCGATTAGCATTCAGCCTTTGCCTTGACAGAAAATACTGAGATTCAGCCATGATCACAAAGATTCCGCCTCATGTAGTCAGAAGCTTTCCCTATTGGGAGACTCCACCGGAGCCGGGCCAGGATTTACACGAACTGAAGTGGGGTGTCATGGAAGTCCTTTCAGATAAAACGCTTAGATTCGTTGATACACAGCCAGATCAAGAGGCTCTTGAGGAACTGATAAGCCAACTGCAAGAGAAGATTTAATAGTGAGGCGGCGGCAAAAACTGAGTGCAACACCTGACCTTTCCGGTACGGTGCTGCCCTATGTCTTATTCCGAACTCAGCGTTGAAGAGCGTGCCACCATTCAAGTTAGTCATGCCCAAGGCCTCAGCTTGCGCAGGATTGCCTGCTTGATCAACCGA
>NZ_MNPU01000097.1 GCF_001983165.1 Pseudomonas gessardii
GTAAGCGCTTCGATTTCAAATGTCCTATCGAAGTCATGAGCGAAGTGATGCAGAAAGCCTTGGCTATGCAATATGATGCTCCTGCGTCAATTCAATAACCGTGTTGCACTCAGCTCCTGCAACCGCCTCCTTTATCTTTCATGGCTTGACTGGCAATGCCTTGCTTCGCCTTCTTCAAGATAAATTCAACGCCGTCAATCTGCACTTTCCATTTATCGCTAGGCTCCTTGGGTGCCTTTGGTACGTCCTCGCTCACGCTTTTAGGTGTTTTAGCGGGGGTTTTGATTTGGTGAAGGGAATGCACCACATCAACAAATTCAGCCACTGAATAGCCGTATTTGTCGCGAAGGGTTTCAAGCTCTTCAACAAATTCGATGACTTTTGCTTCTTCTTCATTTTCTCTTAGGTTCTTGATTTGTTCTTCAAGCTGTTTTTGCTGTGCGAGTAGATCAAGCAATTTCGACATTTTTCTTTTTTCCTTCAAGAATAAGATTGATCATCGGAGGACAAATAAACCAGAAAACGGCTGAACTCTATATTGATACGCTCGTAAAATTCTTGCCAATTGGCATCAACCAATTCAGCGATGGAACTACGACCATGTTCAAGGTTTTCTTGATCTTCAATTTCAGACGCTTCAAGTTGAAGGGTGTAAAGAATGACATAAAGGACATAGGGCTTTAATGCTGCCTTCAAAGCTGCTTCAACGCCGAATAAGCCAAGATCAACCGGCTTCTTAATCTCCAATATGTCGATGCAATATCGATCAAAATAAAGACAGTCTGATGGCTTGTCGGCCTTCGATCCTCTCCACCACTCATCACTTAAAGCACTATGGATAAGTTGTGTATTTACAAAAATCTCACCAATTTTCAAAATATTGTCCATTGCACATGGTTATGGAAAATGGATTTTAAAATCAATCCTTGAAAATGTCAAAATAAAGGGCCTAAGCTCTTACCAGAAAGGTTTTTGATTTTAGATCCACCAGATGAGCTTTTGACGTTCTGCCCTACATCTTATATATAGATTTACGAAGTAAATATCTTTTCTTTTGTGAAAGCGTTCGAATAAGCCCGCAAGAATAAGGAAATCTTAAAAACCCCAGTTAACGCTCCTTATTTATTTACCCCCTTTCGGTTAACGCTCCTTATTTTTTAAAGTGGTTTATCTTTTAAAATATGGATAATCTCAAAGCATGATAATACGGTTAACAGCATTTGTTATTTTTTTACTGCCTTAATCTTGTAATTAGTTTTTTTTGTGGTTAATTATAAGTATAACAAGGGTGAAAAATAACCATGAAATACATTTTAAAGGAAAGCGGTAAAGAAAAAGAGGTGTTCAAACTTAAAGGTTATGTATCAGTTCCACGCGTTTTCCTAGCTCTTCCATTGTTCAACACAATAAACGCTCACAAAGAGCCGAGAGGCTTTGAAATAGCTAAAAACCACAATGCTAAAAACATTCATATTGCTTCAACGTCGCTGACTATATTCAATGATTTTGAAGTATTTCTTTTTATTTTGCGAAAAGTATACAGCAGCAAAAGCAATGAATTTGAATTTACTCTTGATGAAATAATGAATGACTTTGATGTTAAAACATCACATAGAACAATGTATTTTTCGATCTTCAAGCAATCAATTAGAAAACTCAATAAGATCAATATTGAATATGAAGAAGAAACAGAAGAAGGAACGAAAACTGTTTTTCTAAACTTCATTGCCGGCGAGCTGACTAAAAAAGGCGGAAAGATTGAAGTATCAAAACGTTTTATTGATTTTTTTGGTAGCCTAAAAGAGTTGTACGAGATCGACACGAAGATGCTGAGCTTATTAACTAATGAGTATCAGCGAATTCTTTATGTGTTGTACGTTTGTAATAGACGCAACAAAACAAACTATTTCAGCGTTGACATGTTGAAAGAACGTTTCCGCATCAGCGATAAAATGCCTTGTAAAACGTTCATAATGAAAATAAGAAAGGCCAATGAAGCACTCCAAGAAATAGGCCTAATTGAAGGTTTTAAAGAAGATAAAACTAATCGAGTAACTACAAGATTTTTAGTCGACTACAGTTATAAGTCGCTCTACAAAGATTTTAAAGAAAAAAAGGCAATTGCTGAAAAAAAGAAAGCGGCAAGCATCGAAAAGAAAGCCGTTAAAGGGTCGAATTCAGACGATTTTGATCGTGAGTTGAGTGAAGATTTTTACGAAGAAATTGAAGAGCCAAAAGCACCAAATGAATTAACAGATGATGGAGACGAAGAATGGAGATGAAAAAAGAAGAACAGAAACCGCAATTGCCCGGCTTTATAGTAGAAGCTTTGATAATGAGAATTGAGGCACTTATTCACCTAATAAAAAGCGACGTGATTAGATCGTCTATATCTGCAAAATTGGGCGAAATAAAGGACATTAAAGCTTTGTATCAATTGTTATCGCTAGCACAAACATCTATTGAAAATAGTGAACTGATCGAAAATAAGATCAAGGGGGGTCTAGTTTTCAATCCGTTTACTGGTGAGTTAATAAGTGAGCTTGATTACCACTACGCCATGGAAGATATGATCGAAATGATGAAAGGAGTTGTTAACAATCCAGCACCAAAAATGAACCAAAAACCGCCAACGGTTTAACATCGATCAGAGGGCAAATGAATGTAAAAAATTTAATCACCGCTTTAACGCTTTTATTATCAGTCAACGCTTCTTTTGCTGATGACCCTGCATGGTGGAGCGATAGCAAATGCAGAGAGCAAAGAAACAAGGATTACGCTTCGCTTATGTTGCACGGTTTTAAATCTCACGATGCTATTAAAAAGATAGATGAACAATTCAAAATTTGTGTTTGTTCGTCGGGCGATGAAACGAGGGTCGCAGTTCAGTCACTTGCGGATAATCATGAAATTGAAATGATGAGTAACGATGGAGTTATAACCGTCCCTATTAAGTATGGTCGAGATTTCGGAATGATGGCCTATAAAGGCCAATGTTATCTCAATATTGGAAAGCCGGAACTATGCAAAAATTCGGCGTTTATGGGTGAAGCAAAACAGTCATTTAATGTATATGAAACATACGACGAAAAAAACAATGTATGTGCTTTTGATTTCGACAAACAAAATAAATCAACGGGGGGGATAATATGAACGAAGAATATTGCAGAGCAATGCTTGAACATTTCAGCATTAGAATATATTCATTACAAAAAGAATTCGACGCTTACAAGAATGACCAGATGATCCCAAGCGATGAAAGAAAAGCCGCAATGTTCGACCGCTATCACCGCATTAGGGCGTTAAAATTAGAGTTGCTTTACTTGAAATTGATTTGAAATAAGCAACGATCACCAGTTGGTGAATGTTCATGATGAAATCTAAGAAAAAACAAACGCCATAAGGCGTTTTTTTAATCTGGTCTTAACTGCTGCCTTATTCTTTTTTCGTTTTGATAAGCTTCGTTTTCGGAACTGCTTTGACTGTTTTTAGCTTGTGCAGCAAGAACACGCATCTCAGAAAGTTTTTCATTCATCGAACCTGCGGCATCATGCATTGCGAATACATCAGCAGTCTTAACAAGTCCATCGGCTATACCAACGGCCCCGGTTTTTCCAAGCCTTTTGGCTTTCGTATCATCGTCAGCATTTACAGGAGGTATAAAGCTTTTTGATTTAGGATCTTCAAGATGATCCACCGCTTTTTTAACAGGTGTTGTAGGATGTGGCTTTTTAGCTGGCTTATTAGTCGGTAAAGATGTAACGCTAATCGCTTCAATCGGCTTCTTAAACGCTGGATTTTCAAGCTTCAATTTTTCAAGCTCTGCTTTATCGTTGGCGTTAGGTGTAAAACCACTTAATGAATACCCTTTTTGGTCTAGTCCCATCATCTGGAATTGTAGCCACGCATTACGCTTAAAATCGTGCGTTCCTGTTAAGTGCAGGGTTTGGGGTTTGCCGCTCTCTGTGAGCTTCTGCAAGCCCGCTTTAATCGCCATTGGGCTGGTGGTGTTGAAAGTGGCCGTGCCATCGCTGTATTCAAAAGCTTTCTTGTTCGTCCCTTTATAATAGAAATCATGACCATCAGGGGTATCGAAGCGAGTATCTACAACGCGATTAGATTTCTTGATCCTTTTTTCTGTGATGCTTGATTGCTCATCATGAAAATCGCCGCCAATGCTGCCCATTTCACGTATAGGAGCCGTTTTTACTCCAAGATGCGGATTCCACGCCATCCGGACACTCAGCCCACCAACATCCGGACACTCGTTCCACGCTCATCCGGACAGGCAGTCGGAGCGCAGCGACGCAGGTTTGCATTGTTAGTCTGAAGCCCCTACCGCCG
>NZ_MNPU01000098.1 GCF_001983165.1 Pseudomonas gessardii
CAACGGGCGACTTGAGCACTTACGAGGTACCGCCTTGGGCTTTAGAAATTTAACCAATTACATAGCCAGGTGCTTGCTGAAGTCAGGAGGGTTTAGAAATCAGCTACACCCTTAAATGCGAAGAGCCAGATAACCACCTTGCCGCTTTCAACGCGGTAGCCTTGCAATTGGCCGTCCTGCATCTGCGCACTGCCGCTGGTCAAGGTGGCACGGTTGGCGTTGATAAAACCACAGCCGTCACAGGCGATGCCCGACGGGTTGGCGATCACCACTTGGGCTCGGTCACCGGCGACTTCGATGTAACCACGCAATTGGCTGGGGTTGCTGCTGTTGACCTCATTAAGGATCACCCGCGCCGTACCGCCGGCCAAATGCGCATTGCCCTCGATCCAGCCACCCAGCTGAGTTTGGGTATTGGTGCGCGCATTGTTGAGGATCGCGCCTTGGGCATTAACGTCGAACTGGCTGTAGGTGTTACGTGACACCCCTGCCGCACTCGGGGCCTGAATGTTGACTTGGGGCACACCGTTTGCGGCGTTGATAATCACCGGTTGCTGGCCGGGCGCAGCGCCACGGTCAGCCACAATATCGCCCCAGGCCAGCGGCGAGGCCAATGTGATCAAGCCCAACGCCGCCATCAATGAGAACCGCAGGGGACGCAGTGTCAGCACAGTGTTCAAGACGACAGGGGCAACACCGATCCCGGTGCCTGAGGATTTTTTGCTGCCCAGCACGTTTTCGGCCACTACCATCAGCAGGCCACGGGCTTTGTTAAAAACGATCCTGTAGAGGTGTTTGTTCATGACGATCCCTGTGTCTTGAAAGCTCTAAAATGCCGCAAGTACTACGATTGGCGGGCAACGGCCGCGATCGGCCACTTCAAGCGCGCCAGAGCAGCACCTTGAAACCGCTTGATCCGTAACCCGCGCTCGTTGCCCCGGTGATACAGAGCGCTGAACCGGCTGTCGGCAAACAAATGGCGCTGCACTAAGCGTGCAAGGCGGGCGCTGTGACCAAAAGGTGCCACCCAGTCCAGGAACCACAGTCGCTCGCCGCTGTTCCAGTCGTGCGCAGGCAGGCTGATGGCAGGATTTTGCACATAGCGCTGCTCGGCCTCGACGCTGAACCAACACCAGGCGGCGTAAAACACCGGGCGCCCCGATTCGTAGCCGATGATGAACTGGCGGTTGGCAATAGCTGGCAACAGCAGCGCGTTCAGGGTGTGCAGCGGCACATCGCGATGGCTCGCCGAGTGCATCCACAGCCATACGGCGGCACCCAGCGCCTGGGCCTCGTTCCATGGCTTTTCGCTGAACGCCGGCGCGATCAGCTCAAGGTTATCGAGTTGCATGGCAAACCCTCACATCGACCACGTCAGGCTGAAACCAGCCGTGGTAGTGGCAGTCTCGAAGCCCTTGGGTTTGCTGATCGGTTGACCGACAAACACGTCGTAAGACACTTGCCGGTAGCCACCGCGCAACCCCACCACGTACCCGGCCAGATGATCACCAATGAGGTATTGGCTTGAAGGCCCGCCCACCTTGCCGTAGTCAACACCCAGGTAGGTTTCCTGCCCGGAGTTGCCCAGCGCCAGGCCGAGGTCGTTACGCACCAGCCAACCACGGTCGGCCGACAAAATGTTTTCACCGTCAAACCCGCGCACGCTGTAGCGCCCGCCGATCGAGAAACGATCCTGCGGCACCAACGCCGTGCGGTTCCACTGCGCACGCCAGGCCGCGGTGTAACGCAAGCGCTGCGTGGCAAGGCCAAACGGTACGGAAAATTGCGCGTCGGCGTTGATGATCTGCGAACGCGAGGTCCCTTCGTCAAACGCCTCCTCAGGCGCAGCGATTGCGTTGCGCGCACCTGTGCCCCGGCGATAGCTGGTGCCCAGATCGAGCGTGGCGGTACCGATGAACTCCCGATGACTCAGCCCCAGCGCCCAGCCTGCCATGCGTCGGCGCTGAATTTCGATCTCGGTATCGTCGATATAGTTTTGCGAAGTGCGCGTCCAGCCACTGAGCTTGAGCGTGGTTTTGCGCACGGCATCGCGATACAGCAAGCGAGACACGCTGATCTCATTGTTTTTGCTTTCTCCGGTGTACTTGTAAGCCTGGTTGGCCCCAGCGACCGTCTGGTGATAGTCATACTCGCTGGACGTGACGCCAAACAGCCAATAACCGTAGGGGACAGAGTAGTGCAAGGTATGGCCCTTGGAACCACGATTACCCGCGTCCCCCCCGCCCAAGTCGTGGTTGAAGCTGGCGTAGAACAAATCGTTCAGGCTCAGCAGGTTGTCCAACGACACCGAAGCCGAACCCAGGTATTTACCTGTGGCGTCGGTTCCCGAATCATCTACCGACACGCTCAAACGCACGGGAAGTGCCTGTTTCCACGCGATAACCAAGTCACTGTCGCCCGGCTTTGCGTCCATCCCCTGGGCCGCGGCGATTTGGATATCCGCCTCAGCCGTGGGCACGCGTTTGAAGTTTTCCAACGCTTGCTCAAGATCACGCAGGTTCAGCAGGTCACCTGTTTTGGCAGGCACCGCGTTCCAGGCATTGGCTCGGGTAGAGGTGCCTTCGGCGAAGCGGATGGAATGAATGCGCCCCGGAATCAGGGTCAGTTGCAGCACACCGCTGTTTAAATCCTGAGGCGGTGCAAGCACGCGTGTCGTGACAAACCCGCGCTCGATGATTGCATTCTGGATTCGCTTCATCGTCAGGTTGATGCCTTGGGCACCCAGACATTGACCGGTGGCCGGGTCATTTTTGGGATCGGCGTTGCGCAGTGCCCATTGAAAATCTTCAGCCAACTCGCCGTTCAAGACGACCTGACGAATCAGGAAACAGGGGGATTCGCGCTTCTCGAGCAAAACCCCGGCGGAGGATGAGGGCGGCGCCTCAAGGCGCACATCCGGCGACGGCTCAAGTTGCTCGCGCAACGCTCGCTCGCGGTCCTGCTGCAATAGCAACTGTTGGGCAGGTGCGGGAGGGTCAGCGGCCTGCACGCCGAAACTGCTGATCAAACCGAACAACAATACGGCCACAGAATGAAGGGACGGTGGCAGTTTTCTAACAGGCAAGTACAACGTACCGAAACGGGCCAGGTACTCCCTTGGCTGGAAACATACTTTCATTTCGCATCCCTGTGAAATCTTCCTGCGGGTGCAGCATGCACCAAAACGGCACGTGATCTGCAAGAATGGCCTCTGACAGGCAACTCCCCTATGAGCAACTGTTGCTCATTAAAGTTCAAGGGCGCGTGAGAAATTTCCTATACTTAATTTCCCCCCGGCTTCTTAGACGCCTCTAAGAGACTACTCTTGGCCGGTGAGCGACCGTCGCTCTGATTAGCCATCCTTGTCTTTCCACACGTGGAGGACTTGTTATGAACATCATCGCTACCTGCGGCCGTCAGCCCTGGAACAAAGGAAAACTGGTCGGGCAGAAAGCCCCACTCCGACTGAGAGATATCTGGGCCATCCGAGTAAGGCTTCAAATTGCGGAAAGAACCCTGGATCTGGCTCTCTTCGATCTGGCCATCGACAGTAAGCTTCGAGCCTGCGACTTAACCAAGCTCCGCGTGCGCGATGTCGCCCATGGCGAGCACGTATCATCACGAGCCATGGTGATGCAGCAAAAAACGCAGCGACCAGTGCAGTTTGAGATCACTGAGCAAACACGGTCAGCTCTCGTGGCCTGGATACATCAGGCACAACTTCGCAGCGAGGACTGCCTTTTTCCTAGCCGGCTACATACCTCAGACCATCTATCCACTCGTCAATACGCTCGTATCGTCAAAGGCTGGGTGAAAGCCGTAGGCCTTGATCCAGCCATGTATGGCACCCACACAATGAGACGTACGAAGGCATCACTAATCTATCGCAGAACGAAGAACCTACGGGCGGCTCAGTTGCTGCTCGGCCATACGAAGCTGGAGAGCACTGTTCGATATCTGGGGATTGAGGTCGATGACGCCCTGGAGATGGCGGAACAGACTGAGGTTTGATCATGCATAGCGACGGTCGAAGTCAGGCCGTCGCTAACCGGCCAATAGCTGTCCTTCATTACAAGGGGCTCTCTGGCATTTCCGCTACAAATCGGCTCTGGGGTATTAATGAAAACGGTGTGAGTCCGTAAAGCGATGATGTAGCAGCCTTTGCGTGTGCTAATGTGCCATTGTAGTGGTCAACTAATCCCGGACACGACGTTAAGTTTTTCCTCGGCCCGCGCTGGCGCCAACCCATCGTTGAATTGGTGAGGCCGAATCCAGTTGTAGCGATGCATCAAAAAATGGCTGATATCGC
>NZ_MNPU01000099.1 GCF_001983165.1 Pseudomonas gessardii
AGAAAAGGTAAGATTGTTCACGTCGGGGGCTTAGTTTTTGTTGGTGTGAGAGCTTACATTTTCTAAGATCCTCGACTCCTTTTCCAGCCGGTCAGATTTTTTCTACACCCTTAAATGCGAAGAGCCGTTAATGGTTTGTGATTGATGAGATTTCAATTGCTAGCTTTTCTTGTTCTTCTGCAAGTTTTTTATATTGTTGGTTTGTATAAGTTGTCTCAAACTCGTTAATTAGGTTTTGCTGCTTGAGAATGGACTCATTGCTGTGGTCCTGCGATTTGGTGGTTTCTGGGAAAGATTCATTGTCCAATAGGTCTTTAGCCTCTTTGTGGGCGCTGGCAATGTCTTTGTTGTTGATTTTAAGGTCATAAAAATTTTGCACTAGTTCGAGAGGTGCAGTATCAGGCCTCTCGTTATTGAATTTTATACCGTTTCCAGTTGGATCGATTATTTTTGAAATATCAAGCAGCGGTGTGAGTGCCTCACGAAGATCTGGGAACTCTTTCAGGGGGAAAGATTTTTCTTTGTTGTCCAACGTTATTGCCTGAACTAGGCCTGTTGCAGAGTCGTAAGTCATCGAGTGAATATCAATTTTGTTTTCTCTTGCCCAATCCTTCACTGCTCTATTCATAAATGCGTTTTCAGCCAGGCTCAACCATTTTCCAAGCGTTGAATCTTTAGGGACTTGAACCATTGGCGAGGGGCTTGCCGAGTCGCCCTCCTTGAGTTCCAACAGTGCATTGGCGACATTCTTGGCGAGTTGGCTATCGCCGACAGGGTTCAACTGGGCATTGATCCTTTTGTCTTTGTCCAGCGTCTTTTGAAGCGTATCAGCCCCCATTTTCTCGTCGACGCCATTCTCCGGTGGTGGTGGCTTGGGAGCAGGCGTTGGTGTTTCCGGCGGATTCAGGGCATTGAACAGGTCATTGGCTTGTAAGCGATCCACGAACTACACCTACTTCCAGATGAGTCACTCGTTTACCGTGGCATCTCTGGCGAGCAGTTCCATGGCAGCAAGGCTTCGTAGTCCTCAACCGATTGCGCCTGCGGCAGTCTTTCCAGTACGTGGCGCAGCCACGTATAGGGCTCCTGACCGTTGACCTTGGCGGTCTCGACCAAGCTGTAGATCTGCGCACTGGCGGTGGCGCCTTTGGGCGTATCGCTGAACAGCCAAGCCTTGCGCCCGATTACAAACGGTTTTATTGCACGCTCCGCCGGATTGTTGTCGATCGGTAAAAATCCGGCCTCCACGTAGCGCTCCAGACGGCTCCAGTTGCTGGCCAGATAATTAACGGCCTTGCCCAAAACACTTTGTGGCGTCACCTGCGGCTGCGTTTTATCCAACCAGCTTTTCAACTGGGATAGGATCGACAGGCTCTTTTCCTGACGATTAATAAAACGCTGTTCATCGCTGACATCCTTGAGTTCGCGCTCAATGCCGTACAGCTTGTTGATCATCGTCAGCGCGATATCGGCACGTCCCGTCTTGCCCTTGGGCTGCACTTTTTGCGCATCGACGAACTTGCGCCGGGCATGGGCCATGCACGCCAGACGTTCCACACCCGGTTGTAACGCCAACGCGTTATATCCCGCGTAATCGTCGGTCATGACATAGCCGCGATAACTTTCCAGCAGGCGCAACGGCACGTCCTGCGCACGGCTGGAGGTGTAGTCGAACAGCACGACTTTTCGATCCGGCGGCCCGCTGGCTTGCACCCACATCCAGGATTGGCTGGTCGGGTCTCGATCCGGTTCTTTCAGTACCTGAACGCGGGTTTCATCGCAGTGGATGACCGGACTTTCCAGCAACCGGTCGCGCATCAAATTCAGCAACGGTTGTAAGTACTCGCCGCACTGGATAATCCAGCGAGCGAGGGTCTGACGCGGGATTTCTACGCCGTGTCGGCTCAGCACCGTTTCAAAACGATGCAGCGGCAAGCCGTCGACATACTTGGTGGTCAACAGCATGGCCAGCACGCTCGGACTGGCCATGCTCTTTTCGATCAACTGAGCCGGTTTGTCAGCGGTGACCGGAGCCGTTTCACAACCGCGGCAGCCGTAGACTTTGCGGATGTGTTTGATGACCCGGATCTGCATCGGCACGATATCCAGCTGCTCGCTGGTTTCTTCGCGGATCACATGTTTGCGGCAACCGCAGGCACAGGTCAGTTCGTGCTCGGGCAGTTCGTGGATGACTTCGATACGCGGCAGATCAGCCGACAGTGGCTTGCGTTTGCCACGGCGCTTAGTCGGAGCAACGACTTCTTCTTCGGCGTCATCGACGACGGGCATCGGCTCGCTTTCGGGTTCGTTGAACAAGGCCAATTGCGGTGTGTTGGGCTCAATCGTTTGCTCGGATTTACGACCAAATATACGGTCACGCAACAATTTGATCTGTTCTTTCAGATCAACGATATGAGTCTCGTAAGCCTCTTTGACTTCCTGATCACGTGCGCGCGCTTCGTACGTATCAAGCAGCATCTGCTTGAGAAGCACTGGGTCATCAGGAAGGTTGTCGGGCATGGATGGCATGCCCCGGATTATACCTGTCAGGCGACAAATCTTGGAGTCAAAACCTGATGTGGACGGTTGCGCCACAGGTCAAAACCGTCGAGCAACCAGTTCAACTCCTGGACGCTCAACACGATGGCTTCGTCGGTGGGCTCAGGCGATGTTTTAAATCGCTCGGATTCCAGGCGCTTGAGCCAAAGGCAGAAGCCGTTGCGCTCCCAGTAGAGGATTTTCACCCGGTTACGGTGGCGATTCAGAAAAACAAAAAGCACCGGGTCGAACACGGCGACTTTGATATCCAGCTCGACCAGAGCGGCCAGCCCGTCGATGGATTTTCGGAAGTCCACGGACTTGGGGTAGAGGTACACCTTTTCGACTTTGGCGTCGGGTCGCATCATGAGCTGCTGGTTCCTGAAAAGAATCGGGAGCACAGCATTGCGGATCAACAGTTGGCTTTGAATGTGGTGTTCATGGATCGGATACATTGGCTTCGTCGGCGCCTTCTCTTTTTGGGAGAGCGGGCGGGGGGGATGGGTTCAGTGTATTGAACAGGTCATCAGCCT
This sequence comes from Pseudomonas gessardii, assembly GCF_001983165.1. GTDB lineage: Bacteria > Pseudomonadota > Gammaproteobacteria > Pseudomonadales > Pseudomonadaceae > Aquipseudomonas > Aquipseudomonas gessardii. The sequence continues at coordinate 3,072 of NZ_MNPU01000099.1, forward strand.
CCTTGGCGCCTTCTCTGTCTGAGGCGGTGTCAGACCTTACCCGGCGGGAAAGAGTCTCACCCGTTGTCTTTTCTTCAGCCGTCTGCGGTGAGTTGAACGCAGGCTGTTTGCTTTTCAAGACGGCTTCTTTGAACGTGCTGTAAGCCGCAGCCGCCTCTGGATTGAACGAGGCTTTTTGGGCCTGTGGTCCGTCAGGCTGCGGTGTCTGAGCGAAGGTGTTGGATGCCTGTGTATTGGGTTGCTGTGTGACAGCCGAATCTGTCAACGGAACGGTGGGAATAGGCAGGTTTGATACAGGCGAGGAAATGTTTAGAGTCATTTATAGAGTTCCGTAAATTAAATGATCTTAGGTGTGCGTGAAGCCGTTAGTTGTGTGGAGATATTCGGGGTTTCGTTCCGCCTGAGGTGTTTCTATCGATTTCATGGGGCATGTTTTAAATAGGTTTGTTCTTGTTTTGATTGTTGAGGTGTTTTTATAGGTTTTGGTTGTTTGAACTTTAGGTTCTGGCCAGTGGCTTCATTGGTTCGGAAGTCGGCTGTTGGATTCAGTCGATTCGGCGGGGCGGGTAAACGGGCTCTTCGCATTTAAGGGTGTAGAAAAAATCTGACCGGCTGGAAAAGGAGTCGAGGATCTTAGAAAATGTAAGCTCTCACACCAACAAAAACTAAGCCCCCGACGTGAACAATCTTACCTTAT
>NZ_MNPU01000009.1 GCF_001983165.1 Pseudomonas gessardii
TCAACCACTTGCGCTTCCGATCTCTCGTTAGCGGGAGGCGAATTCTACAGCGTTACACGCTGCTGTCAACACCTCTTTTTCTCCGCTTTCGACCGAGAGGATCGAAACGTTAATAGAGCCAAACAACATTGCCCTACCAACTCCTTCTGGGCTTCGATGGACTGAAGCAACTCGCTGTCGAATTCTGCGTAACTCTTTGTTTACCAAGGAGTTTTCCGTTTCGACTGCGCCGGAAGTGGGGCGAATTATAGACAGATATAAATCGCCGTCAACCCTTAATTTCAGGTTTATTCGGATTTAAGCGTAATACGTGCAAATGCCTTCTTGCCGGCCTGGCAAACGTGGGTCGCGCCCAGCTCGTATATAAAGGTGCGATCGACAACCTCACCATCTATACGCACACCACCAGAACCCAGAAGGTCACGAGCAACCGCCGAGTTCTTCACCAGGCCTGCCTTATTAAGGACAGCCGCGATCGGCATCGCCTCGCCAGCAGTCAGCTCAATCTCAGGCAGATCATCCGGCAGCTCGCCATCCTTCATGCGATTGCCCGCCGCACGGTGAGCACTGGCCGCAGCCTCCTCGCCATGGAAGCGCGCAACAATCTCTTCCGCGAGCTTGATCTTGACGTCCCGCGGATTCGCACCCGCCTCTACGTCGGCACGCAACGCATTGATCTCATCCATCGAGCGGAAGCTCAACAGCTCGAAGTAACGCCACATCAGCGCATCCGGAATAGAAACCAGCTTGCCGTACATCACGCCCGGTGCTTCCTGGATCCCGACATAGTTGCCCAACGACTTGGACATCTTCTTCACGCCATCCAACCCTTCCAGCAATGGCATGGTCAGAATGCACTGGGCCTCCTGACCATACGCGCGCTGCAGCTCACGCCCCATCAACAGGTTGAACTTCTGATCAGTACCGCCCAGCTCGACATCCGCACGCAGCGCCACCGAGTCATAACCTTGAACCAACGGATATAGGAACTCGTGAATCGCAATAGGCTGATTGGTGGAGTAGCGCTTATCGAAGTCATCGCGCTCAAGCATCCGCGCAACGGTGTACTGGGATGTCAGGCGAATAAAGTCCGCCGGGCCCATTTGATCCATCCATGTGGAGTTGAACGCCACCTCGGTCTTGGCCGGATCGAGAATCTTGAAGACCTGGGTCTTGTAGGTCTCGGCATTATCGAGAACCTGCTCACGGGTCAGCGGCGGGCGCGTGGCGCTCTTACCACTCGGGTCGCCGATCATCCCGGTGAAGTCACCTATAAGGAAGATCACCTGGTGCCCCAGCTCCTGGAACTGGCGCAGCTTATTAATAAGCACGGTATGACCCAGGTGCAGATCCGGCGCTGTCGGATCAAAGCCAGCCTTAATACGCAGGGGTTGGCCACGCTTGAGCTTTTCGATCAGCTCGGCCTCGACCAACAGTTCTTCCGCACCACGTTTGATCAGCGCTAGCTGCTCTTCAACCGACTTCATAACAGACCCGCAAGGCTCAGATTCAAAGGGAACCAACCATACAAGATCAGGGACTAATTACAAGTTTTGCCCTGTAAACAGACACCATTCGGCGAGCCCGGCATTCGCAAGCTTGCACCACAGATGATTTGGTTATATTTTATACAGTTATTTCATCTTCATCATGTCATTCATCTTTTCCATTTCATCTTTTCAAAGTCAAAATTACCTATGACCACTGAACCGTCTAAAGCGCCGCCGCTTTACCCGAAGACCCACCTGCTCGCCGCAAGTGGTATCGCCGCCCTTCTCAGCCTGGCACTCCTGGTATTCCCTTCCAGTGACGTAGAAGCCAAACGAACGACTCTGAGCCTTGACTTGGAGAGCCCGATTGAACAATTGACACAAGATCAAGACGCCTCTGACGCGCAACAAGCCACAACCGCAAGCGTCGAGTCACCATTTGCACAGATCGAAGACAGTGCGGACGACACCCAGCAAACCGCCCAGGCAGCACCTACACCCCAGATCGCAAAGGGCCCGGAGCATCGTGAAGTCATCGTGGGCAAAGGTGACACGCTATCGACGCTGTTTGAAAAGGTCGGCCTTCCAGCCACGACTGTTAATGAGGTGCTGGCCAGCGATAAGCAAGCCAAACAGTTCACCCAACTCAAGCGTGGCCAGAAGCTTCAGTTCGAGCTGACCCCGGACGGCCAACTGACCACCCTGCACAGCAACCTCAATGACCTCGAAAGCATCACCCTGACCAAGGGCGCCAAGGGCTTTGCCTTCAATCGCGTGACCACCAAGCCGGTGATGCGCTCGGCCTACATTCATGGCGTGATCAACAGCTCATTGTCCCAGTCCGCAGCGCGCGCGGGCCTGTCCCACAGCATGACCATGGACATGGCCAGCGTATTTGGCTACGACATCGACTTCGCCCAGGATATTCGCCAGGGTGACGAGTTCGACGTGATCTACGAGCAAAAGGTAGCCAACGGCAAGGTCGTCGGCACCGGTAATATCCTGTCGGCGCGTTTTACCAACCGCGGCAAGACCTACACCGCCGTGCGCTACACCAACAAACAAGGCAATAGCAGCTACTACACCGCCGACGGCAATAGCATGCGCAAGGCCTTCATCCGTACTCCGGTTGACTTCGCCCGTATTAGCTCGCGTTTCTCCATGGGCCGCAAGCATCCAATTCTGAACAAAATCCGCGCCCACAAAGGCGTGGACTATGCCGCACCGCGCGGCACGCCGATCAAGTCTGCCGGCGACGGCAAGGTGCTGCTGGCCGGGCGCCGCGGCGGCTACGGCAACACCGTTATCATCCAGCACGGCAACAGCTACCGTACGCTCTACGGTCACATGCAAGGCTTTGCCAAAGGTGTGAAGACCGGCGGCAACGTCAAGCAAGGCCAAGTGATCGGCTATATCGGCACCACTGGCCTGTCCACCGGCCCGCACCTGCACTATGAGTTCCAGGTCAACGGTGTGCACGTCGACCCGCTGGGCCAGAAGCTGCCAATGGCCGACCCGATCGCCAAGGCCGAGCGCGCCCGCTTCCTTCAGCAAAGCCAACCGCTGATGGCACGCATGGACCAGGAACGCGCCACCATGCTGGCTTCGGCGAAGCGCTAAGCGATGGCGCTCTATATAGGTGTGATGTCCGGGACCAGCCTCGATGGCCTGGATATTGCGCTGATCGAGCAGGAAACGGCGGTCAAGCTGATCGCCACGCACTACATCCCCATGCCCGCCCCCCTGCGTGTTGAACTGCTGGGCCTTTGCGCCAGCGGCCCGGACGAGATTGCACGTTCGGCGATTGCCCAGCAAAACTGGGTAACACTCGCCGCCCAGGGCATTCATGCTTTGCTGGAGCAACAGCAGCTCACTCACCACAACATCCGCGCAATTGGCAGCCACGGACAAACCATTCGCCACGAGCCTGCCCGCGGTTTCACCGTACAGATCGGCAACCCCGCCTTACTGGCTGAGCTGACCGGAATCACCGTGGTCAGTGACTTTCGTAGCCGCGATGTGGCCGCCGGTGGTCAGGGTGCGCCGCTGGTGCCAGCCTTTCACGAATCGCTGTTTGGCGAGGCCGACGGCAACCGCGCAGTACTGAATGTCGGCGGCTTCAGCAACCTGAGCCTGATCGAGACCGGCAAACCGGTAGCGGGTTTTGACTGCGGCCCGGGCAATGTCCTGCTGGACGCCTGGATTCACCAGCAACGGGGCGCAACCTTTGACCGCGACGGCCAATGGGCGGCGACAGGAAAGGTCGAGCCACAGCTGCTCAGCGCGTTGCTCAGTGACCCTTTCTTCCTGACCCAAGGCCCAAAAAGCACAGGGCGCGAAGTCTTCAACCTGCCCTGGCTGGAACAGCACCTCGGCCGACTGCCATCACTGCATGCCCAGGATGTCCAGGCCACGCTGCTGGAACTGACGGCGCAGACCATCGTTGCCTCATTGAAATCCGCGCAACCGCACACCGAAACCCTGCTGGTGTGTGGCGGCGGCGCGCATAACACCACGCTGATGAACCGCCTCGCCGCCATGCTACCGGCCACCCGCGTCAGCAGCACCGCCACCTACGGCGTAGATCCTGACTGGGTGGAAGCCATGGCCTTCGCCTGGCTGGCCCATTGCTGCCTTGAAGGCATCGCCGCCAACCGCCCAAGCGTGACCGGTGCCCGCGGCCTTCGCGTACTGGGCGCGATCTACCCCGCCTGAATCGCAGATAGCAAAACGCCGCTTGCCCCATAAGAGCCAAGCGGCGTTTTGCCTACCCGCTATCGATCAGATCGAAAACGACGAACCGCAACCACAAGTCGTGGTGGCATTCGGGTTTTTGATCACAAAGCGCGAGCCTTCCAAACCTTCCTGGTAATCCACCTCGGCACCCGCCAAGTACTGGAAGCTCATCGGATCCACGACCAGGCTTACGCCCTCGCGCTCGACGATGGTGTCGTCATCGGCCACATCTTCATCGAAGGTAAAGCCGTACTGAAACCCTGAACAACCGCCGCCCGTAACGAATACGCGCAGCTTCAAGCGATCATTACCCTCTTCATCGACCAGGCTCTTCACCTTGTGCGCAGCACCGTGGGTGAATTGCAAAGCCGTGGGGGTGAAGGATTCAACGCTCATGCTGATAATCTCCCGGCGTAGCGCCGCCATATGCGTGATGGCGGCCATTATCCGCTTCTCCTAGAAAAGCGGTCAACTATTGTTACGGTATATCAATCTGCCCGGTACCCCTTAAAAACACAAAAGGCCCGATCAACGGGCCTTTTGCACAGCAGCCAAAGCCTTAAGGCAGCATGCCGGCGTGGGACAAGCCGAGCTTCTCATCCAGGCCGAACAAGATGTTCAAGTTCTGCACAGCCTGGCCCGACGCGCCCTTGACCAGGTTATCGATAACCGACAGCACCACCACCAGGTCGCCATCCTGCGGACGATGCACGGCAATCCGGCACACGTTGGCACCGCGCACGCTGCGGGTTTCCGGGTGGCTGCCGGCCGGCATCACATCGACGAACGGCTCATTGGCATAACGCTTCTCGAACAATGCCTGCAGATCCACCGAGCGATCCGTAACGGTTGCATACAGTGTCGAGTGAATCCCACGGATCATCGGGGTCAGGTGCGGCACAAACGTCAGGCCAACGTCACGGCCGGCCGCACGGCGCAGGCCCTGGCGAATTTCCGGCAGGTGACGATGACCTTTGACGGCATACGCCTTCATGCTTTCCGAGGTCTCGGAGTACAAGGAGCCTACGGCCGCCCCGCGACCTGCGCCACTGACCCCCGACTTGCAGTCGGCAATCAGGCGCGAAGCATCAGCCAGGCCGGCTTCCAGCAACGGCAGGAAACCCAACTGGGCCGACGTCGGATAGCAACCCGGCACGGCAATCAGGCGCGCCTGCCTGATCTGCTCGCGATTGACCTCGGGCAAACCATACACCGCCTCTTCGAGCAGCTCTGGAGCACCATGGGGCTGGCCGTACCACTTGGCCCACTCATCGGCATCCTGCAGGCGGAAGTCCGCCGAGAGGTCGATGACCTTGGTCCCGGCCGCCAGCAACTCGCCGGCCAAGGCATGGGCAACCCCGTGCGGCGTGGCAAAGAACACCACGTCGCAGGCACCCAGGGTCTTGATATCCGGAACGCTGAACGCCAACCCGTCGTAATGACCGCGCAGGTTGGGATACATATCGGCAACGGCCAGGCCGGCCTCGGATCGGGAGGTGATGACCACCACCTCAGCTTGCGGATGCTGAGCCAACAGACGCAGCAATTCGACACCGGTGTAACCCGTGCCGCCGACGATACCGACCTTGACCATAAACCTGCCCTCAACGAACCACTGGAAAGCCGTCGATAATAGGGGCCGTATCGTTCTGCGACAACCGTCAAGGTGACGTGCGCACACTCTAACCTCTACTATCTCCAGTTACCGTGAACCTGGGAATAACTAAAAATGCTTTATCTATGGCTCAAAGCCTTTCATATCGTCAGCATTGTCTGCTGGTTTGCCGGGCTGTTTTACCTACCGCGCCTGTTCGTCTACCACGCACAAAGCCAGGATGCCGTCAGCCAGGAGCGCTTCAGCCTCATGGAGCGCAAGCTGTACAAGGGCATCATGCTGCCGGCGATGATCGCCACGCTGGTCTTCGGTATCTGGTTGATCAGCCTTAACCCGAGCGTCTTCAGCCAGGGTGGCTGGATGCACGCCAAGTTGACCCTGGTGGTGATCCTGATCGGCTACCACCATATGTGTGGCGCCCAGGTAAAACGTTTTGCCCGTGGCGAAAACACCCGCAGCCATGTCTTTTATCGCTGGTTCAATGAAGTGCCAGTTCTGATATTGCTGGCTATTGTAATTTTGGTCGTCGTAAAGCCGTTCTAACTCTCATCAGTTGCACTTAATCCGGGGTACTTCCAATGTCGCTGCCCGCTTTGCTAGAACAACGTCTGCGCCTGCCCGTGGTGGCTGCGCCGATGTTCCTGATTTCCAACCCACAACTGGTCCTGGCGTGCTGCCGCAATGGCGTGGTCGGGAGCTTCCCGGCACTCAACCAACGCGAAAGCAGTGGTTTCAAGGCCTGGCTGGAAGAAATCGAGGCGGGCCTGGCGCTGCTGGACAACCCCGCGCCCTACGCGGTCAACCTGATCGTGCACCACAGCAACCCGCGCCTTGAGGCTGACCTGGCGATCTGTGTCGAGCACAAGGTGCCGATCGTCATCACCAGCCTGGGCGCGGTCAAAGAATTGGTAGACGCCGTACACAGCTACGGCGGCCTGGTGTTCCATGACGTCACCACCCGGCGCCATGCCGAAAAAGCTGCCGAAGCCGGTGTCGACGGGCTGATCGCCGTGGCAGCGGGAGCCGGTGGCCACGCCGGCACCTGGAGTCCGTTCTCGCTGATCGCCGAAATCCGCCAGTTCTTCGACAAGACCCTGCTGCTGGCCGGCTGCCTGAACCATGGGCACGAAATCCTCGCCGCGCAATTGCTCGGGGCTGACCTCGCGTATTTCGGCACGCGCTTTATCGGCACCACTGAAAGCCACGCCCCCGATGCCTATAAAGAGATGCTGCTCACATCGCGCGCGGCCGATATCGTGCACACTCCGGCGGTGTCCGGCGTGCCGGCGAGCTTTATGCGTCAGAGCCTGGAAAACGCCGGTTTCGACCTCGCCGCCCTGCAAGGCAAGGGTGAAGTCAACTTTGGCGCCAAGCTCAAGCCCCTCAGCGACGAGGCAAAAGCCTGGAAGACGGTCTGGTCCGCCGGCCAGGGCGTGGGTGAGATTGACGATTTACCCAGTGTCGATGAACTGGTTGCCCGCCTCGATGCCGAATACCGCAAGGCCCGCGAGCAAGCAGCACAATTGCGCTGGCCACGCTGACATACCCGCCAGGCCTGCCCATTGAAGCAGGCCTGCATTACCCCCTGAAAAGTGACAAGGATGCCCGCATGAGCGACAACCGTTTCAAGATTGTGTTTGATGGAGCCCTGCTCCCGGGTGTCGAAAGCACCACCGCCAAGCTGAACCTGGCCGAACTGTTCAAAAGCGAAGTCGAGGCGATCGAAAAGCTCTTCACCGGGCGCCCGGTTGCGCTCAAACGCGACCTGTCTCGCCCCGATGCCGAAACCTACCTGGCCGCCTTGAAAAACGCCGGGGTTGATGCACGTATCGAAGCCGAACAACCCGTGGCCTTCAACCTGGCCGAAACACACGAGACCGATTCCGGCGCCTCTGACTTTTCGCGCCCGGCCGCGTCGCCGTATGCACCGCCGCGCGCAGCCGTGGGGGATAACCTTCCTGAGTTTTCCACCCTAAAGGTCTTCACCATCAACGGGCGGATAGGTCGCCTGCGCTTCCTCGCCTGGACGCTGGTCTTGAGTATGGTCTTGTCGGCCATCGTTGGCGCCCTGTTCACGGTTGGCCTGGGTGTTGCGGCCGTCTCCCCCACGGCCGCAATCATCATTGGCTCACTGCTCGGTACCGCCCTGTTCGTGGCCTCTGTGTGGATCAGTGTCCAGATCACCGTGCAACGCCTGCATGACCTGGGCTGGTCCGGGTGGTTATGGTTCCTGAACCTGGTGCCGATCGTAGGCAGCATTTTCCCGATCCTGCTGATTGTGCTGCCAGGCAATGCGGGCGCCAACCAATATGGTGCGCCACCGCCACGCAACTCCACCGCCGTGAAAGTCCTGGCCACTCTGTGGCTGGCAATCATCCCGCTGATATTCGCCGCCGCAGTGATGCTGGGCATGAGTGGTTATCTGGACCAACTGGAAACCAGCGTGGACAGTGGCTACGAAAGCAGCGCCATGAGCACCGATGATGAAGCTGACCAGAGCGTCATCGCCGGTGAAGAAGATGTGCAAAGTGCTGCCGAAGCAGCCGAACCTGTAGACTCTCCAGAAGAATGAAGAAACGCCCCACGCCTGTGACGCATCTGTCGCAGGCCCGGTGGCGTTGCGATGGAGAAACGCATGACCCGTTACGCTCTGATCACCGGCGCCTCCAGCGGCATCGGCCTGGCCCTGGCCGAAGCACTGGCCCGTCGCGGCCGCAGCTTGATTCTGGTGGCCCGCCAGCGTGATCAGTTGGAAAGTATTGCCATAGAGCTGACCCAACGCTTTGGCGTCGAAGTGTTGTTCCGCGCCTGCGACCTGGGTGAGCCATTGCGGCTTTCGGGGTTCCTGCTGGAGCTGGAAGAAGGCGAGCGGCAGATCGACTTGCTGGTCAACTGCGCCGGCATGGGCACCAGCGGCCCGTTCCTGGCCCAGGACTGGATGACCGAGCAGGACCTGATCGAGGTCAACATCCTGGCCCTGACCCGCCTGTGCCACGCGCTGGGTAACGCCATGGCCCTGCACGGTGGGGGGCAGATCCTCAACGTCGCCTCGGTCGCGGCCTTCCAGCCGGGGCCGTGGATGAGCACCTATTACGCCAGCAAGGCCTATGTGCTGCACTTTTCCGAAGGCCTGCGCGAAGAGCTGAAGAGCTGTGGCATCAAGGTTTCAGTGCTCTGCCCCGGCCCGACACACACCGCCTTCTTCGGCACCGCGCAGATGGACACTGCCAAGCTGGACCGTCAACAACTGATGAGCCCGGAAGAAGTGGCGCTGCACACCGTGCGTGCCCTGGCAAAGAACAAAGCGATCATTATTCCCGGTCGCCGTAACCGCTGGCTGGCATTCAGCCCGCGCTTGAGCCCGCGCTGGTTGACCCGCAAGATTGCCGGCGCCATCAACAAAGCCTATTGCCCGCGCTGACCTGCTGAGTACACTCACCCTGCACTTTCATAATGGAGAAACAGCTGTGGATACTCTGTTCACCAAGATCATCAACAGAGAAATACCCGCGAGGATTATCTACGAGGATGACCAGGTCCTGGCCTTCCACGATATTGCGCCAATGGCCCCCGTGCATTTCCTGGTGATTCCGAAAAAACCGATCCGCACCCTCAACGACCTGACGGAAGAAGACAAGGGCCTGGCTGGGCATATCCTGTTCACCGCCCAGCGCCTGGCCGTGGAACAAGGCTGTGAAAAAGGCTTTCGCGTGGTGATGAACTGCAATGAGGATGGCGGCCAGACCGTCTATCACATTCATATGCACGTGTTGGGTCAACGCCAGATGAACTGGCCACCGGGCTGAGGCCCCCCATTGCAGGAGCCGGCTTGCCGGCCCCTGCAAGAAGCATGACCCAGCGCAAACGCACACCCCTCTCTTGCGGTAAACTGGCCGCCGAGATTTTTCCCGGAGGTCAGCATGACTACCCAGCGTCACTACTCGCCGATTGACCGACTGTTGCTGCAAGCCGACACCGCCATGCGTACGTTGCTGCCCTTCAGCGGCCAGCCGTATCGCCCATCACCGGCCATCGTGCAACCCGAAGCACAAATGAGCGAGACGGATACCCGGCATGTCGCTGGCCTGATGCGTATCAACCATACCGGTGAAGTCTGTGCCCAGGCGCTGTACCAGGGCCAGGCCCTGACCGCCAAGCTGCCGCAAGTGCGCGCAGCCATGGAGCATGCGGCCGAGGAAGAAATCGACCACCTGGCCTGGTGCGAGCAACGTATCCGCCAGTTGGGCAGCCACCCCAGTGTGCTGAACCCGCTGTTTTATGGGCTGTCGTTTGGTATCGGTGCCGCTGCTGGCTTGATCAGCGACAAGGTCAGCCTGGGTTTTGTCGCCGCCACCGAACATCAGGTGTGCAAGCACCTGGATGAGCATCTGGAACAACTGCCGGCCGCGGACGAAAAATCCCGGGCGATTCTTGAGCAGATGCGTATCGATGAAGAGCAGCACGCAGAAAGCGCGCTGGATGCCGGCGGTTTCCGCTTCCCGGCGCCAGTGAGGTTTGGCATGAGCCTGATGGCCAAGGTCATGACCAAGAGCACCTACCGAATCTGAACTGCAAAAAAGGGCGCTTGCAAAGCGCCCTTTCTTTTTGCCAGCAGGTCCTGTGATCAACCCAACTCAATGATCTCGTAATCATGAGTAATGGCCACACCGGCCGCGCCGAGCATGATCGAGGCCGAGCAGTACTTCTGCGCCGACAGTTCGATGGCCCGCTTGACCTGCGCTTCCTTCAGCGCACGCCCCTTGACCACAAAATGCATATGGATCTTGGTGAATACCTTCGGGTCTTCAGTCGCGCGCTCGGCCTCCAGAAAGGCTTCGCAGCTTTCCACTGCCTGGCGCGACTTCTTCAGGATACTGACCACATCGAAGTTGCTGCAGCCACCCACGCCGAGCAGGAGCATTTCCATGGGACGTACCCCCAGATTGCGGCCACCGGCTTCTGGCGGGCCGTCCATGACCACCACATGACCACTGCCCGACTCACCGAGGAACATGGCTTCGCCCGCCCATTGGATGCGTGCCTTCATCGCCCAGACTCCACTGCTAAAAAAGGGGCGTCAGCTTATCACAGGCCCCCGCGAGCGCAGTGTTCTGCCGGAACACGATCAACAGTGGGCGTTGATAGGTAAATTCCCTGATCGAGTCAGAATGTGTCTGTTAAGCTGGCGCCAAATCAATGGCGCATTGCCATCCACTGGATGGACCTCGCTCGATAAAAAATACACGTCCAACCACACCGTGCAGTCTTTTCGGGATACAACCATGGTTGCTATTACCCCCCCCACACCCAAGATCAAGAACCTCGATAAGTTGCTGACCCATTGTCAGCGTCGGCGCTATCCGGCCAAGCAGAACATCATCTGCGCCGGGGAACGCTCGGAAACCCTGTTCTTTATTATCAAAGGTTCAGTCACGATCCTGATCGAGGATGAAGACGGCCGCGAAATGATCATCGCCTACCTCAATACCGGTGATTTTTTCGGGGAGCTGGGCCTGTTTGAGCAAGCCGGGAAAGAACAGGAACGCAGCGCCTGGGTAAGGGCCAAGATCGAGTGCGAGGTCGCAGAAATCAGCTACACGAAGTTTCGCGAGCTGGCCCAACAGGACCCCGACATCCTCTACGCCCTGAGCGGCCAGATTGCCCAGCGCTTGCGCAACACCACGCGCAAAGTCGGCGACCTGGCGTTCTTCGACGTCACCGGGCGCGTGGCCCGCTGCCTGCTGGAACTGTGCAAGCAGCCCGATGCCATGACCCATCCCGACGGCATGCAGATCAAGGTCACTCGCCAGGAGATCGGGCGGATCGTCGGTTGTTCGCGGGAGATGGTCGGTCGAGTGCTCAAGGATCTGGAAGAGCGCAACCTGGTGCACGTCAAAGGCAAGACGATGGTAGTGTTCGGTACTCGCTAGGGCGCAAAGACCTGCGCCAGCATCTGCCGGTATAAACCGTCGAGGCGGCTGATGGCATCCGGCGCAGCAAAAGCTTCATGCAAGGCGATATGGCTGTCGGCGCGCACCCGCTGCTCCAGGCCGCACGCCTGATTGAAGCGGTTGACCGCCGCAATCAGTTCCTCGCGATGGTTATCCAGCAACAGCGCGCCATGCACCAGGCCCACCGGGCGCCCACCACTCTGGCGCCAGCGCTGGGCCGTACCGACCATCTTGCGCCCGTCGAGGTTGACGTTATAGCGGCCATCGCAAAAGGCCCCGTCGATTTCGCCCACGGAGGCATCGCCACCCAATTCGGTCAGCAGGTCACAGATGGGTTGGCACAGACGCAAGTAGCCGGTTTCAATCCGGCCCTGGTCGCCCTCACTGCGCGGCGGTGCGTAGACCAGGGCGATATTGACCGTGGCGCTCGATTGCGGCACCGGTTCACCGCCGGTTTCCCGCAACAACACCGGCCAACCGTGGGCGGCCGATACCTGGCTCGCCGCTTCAAACGCAGGCAAGCGGCTCAGGCGACGAGGCATCACCAGTGCCTGGTCGCTGGGTTGCCAGAACAGCAGGCCGAAGGATTGCTCACCCGCGCAGACGGCAGCCAGCAAGTCCTGCTCGGCGGCAAGGCCTGCTTCAACGGTCATCGCTACGGGCTGAGTCATGCAACACCTACCTCTCGGAATAAACACAAAACCAAATGTGGGAGCTGGCTTGCCTGCGATAGCGGACTGCCAGTCAACGCATTGGCGACTGATACATTCGCTATCGCAGGCAAGCCAGCTCCCACACAAGCCAGCTCCCAAAGTGAGCCCCTTTTGGATCAATCCAGCGTCGAACCACTGACCGGCAGGCCACGCTCCGGGAAAAACAGGCGCTGCAACTCCGCCCCAGGATTCTCCGCACGCATAAAGGTCTCGCCGACCAGGAACGAGTAGACGTCGCTGATTTCCATCAACTCCACATCCGCGCGATTGACGATCCCGCTCTCGGTAATCACCAGGCGGTCGCGGGGAATGCGCGGCAGCAGATCCAGGGTGGTTTCCAGGTTGACTTCAAAGGTGTGCAGATTGCGGTTATTGACTCCCACCAGCCGTGTATCGAGGGTTTTCAACGCACGCTCCAGTTCGTCACCGTCGTGGACTTCGACCAGTACATCCAGGCCCACGCCTTTGGCAACTGCCGCCAGCTCGGCCATCTGCCCGTCGTCCAACGCCGACACGATCAGCAACACACAATCCGCGCCCAACGCCCGCGCCTCGACGATCTGGTACGGGTCGATCATGAAGTCCTTGCGGATCACCGGCAACTTGCACGCGGCGCGGGCTTGTTGCAGGTAAGCGTCGGAGCCCTGGAAGTAGTCGATGTCGGTGAGCACCGAAAGGCAAGTCGCCCCGCCCTTCTCATAGCTGGCAGCAATCTCTGCTGGCACGAAGTGCTCGCGGATCACGCCTTTGCTCGGCGAGGCCTTTTTGATCTCGGCGATCACCGCTGGCTGCTTGAGCTTGGCCTGGGTGATCAGGGCATTGGCAAAACCGCGGGGTGCATCGGCGCTTTTTGCCAGGCTTTCCAACTCGGCCAGGCTCACCCGTGCGCGGCGTTCGGCCACTTCTTCAACTTTGCGGGCGAGGATGTTTTCCAGAACTGTTGGCACGCTCATCCTTCATTCTCCATCTTGAATACGGCCGTGAATGCTCCCAGCTCTTCGAGCTTTTCGCGAGCCAGACCCGTATGCAGCGCATCGTGGGCCAAGGCGACACCTTCTGTAAGACTATAGGCGTGATCGGCTGCATAAAGTGCCGCGCCAGCATTCAGAACAATCATCTCGGCCGCTTTCTGGCCGTTTTCGGTCTTGCGACGCCCCAGGGCATCGCGAATCAATTCCAGGGACGCCGCCGGGCTGTCCACCGCCAGGCCATGCAGGCTCTGGCTCTTCATGCCGAGGTCTTCTGGCTCGACCCAGTATTCGGTGACCTGATCGTTCTTCAACTCGGCCACAAAGGTCGGGGCCGCCAGGCTGAACTCGTCCAGGCCATCCTTGGAGTGCACCACCAGCACATGCTTGCTGCCCAGGCGCTGCAGAACTTCGGCCAATGGCCGGCACAGCGCCTGGCTGAACACGCCCACCACCTGATGTTTCACACCGGCCGGATTCGTAAGCGGGCCAAGCATGTTGAACAGGGTGCGCAAGCCCAGGTCCTTGCGCGGGCCGGCGGCGTGCTTCATCGCCCCATGGTGGGACTGGGCAAACATAAAGCCGATGCCGACGTTGTCGATGCAGCGCGCCACCTGCACCGGTGTCAGGTTCAGGTAGATCCCGGCCGCTTCCAGCAGGTCGGCACTGCCGCTCTTGCCGGAGACGGCACGGTTGCCGTGCTTGGCCACGGTGCAGCCGGCAGCCGCCACCACGAAGGAGGACGCCGTCGAGACGTTGAAAATATTCGCACCATCGCCGCCGGTGCCAACCACATCGACCACACCGTCGAGGGTCTTGAGCTCGACCTTGTCCGCCAGTTCACGCATCACCGAGACGGCGCCGACGATTTCGTCGATGCTCTCGCTCTTCATACGCATGGCCATCATAAAGGCGCCAATCTGCGCATCGGTGCATTGGCCGGTCATGATTTCGCGCATGACATCGCTCATTTCAGCGGTGCTCAGGTCCAGATGGCCGACGATACGGCTCAGGGCAGTCTTGATATCCATGGAAAGTCCTTAGCGCGTGCCGCCGCTCTGCTTGAGAAAGTTGGCGAACAGCTCGTAGCCCTGCTCGGTCAGGATTGATTCGGGGTGAAACTGCACCCCTTCGACATTCAGTGTCTTGTGCCGCAGGCCCATGATCTCGTCGACCGAGCCGTCTTCCAGCTGGGTCCAGGCCGTCAGTTCCAGGCACTCGGGCAAGGTCTGGCGCTTGACTACCAGTGAGTGGTAACGGGTCACCGTCACCGGCAGGTTCAGGCCCTGGAACACGCCCTGATCATTATGGAACACCGGGCTGGTCTTGCCGTGCATCACCTGGCGGGCGCGCACCACGTCGCCACCAAACGCCTGGCCGATGGACTGGTGGCCCAGGCAAACCCCGAGAATCGGCAGCTTGCCGGCAAAAAAGCGGATGGCGTCCAGGGAGATGCCCGCTTCGGTCGGCGTGCAGGGGCCGGGGGAAACCACGATGCGCTCAGGATTCAGGGCGGCAATCTGCGCCACTGTCATTTCATCGTTGCGCACCACCTTGACCTCGGCACCAAGCTCGCCCAGGTATTGCACAACGTTGTAGGTAAAGGAGTCGTAGTTATCAATCATCAGCAACATGTGGGTTCAAACCTCTTGAATTCACTGATTTTGGATGACTGCCTTCCAAGAGCGTGACCCGCTGCCAGACGCACGTTCCGATTGCCGGGGTCAGCCGGCAAGAGGCGTCGAACAACGGGTGAAGAAGGCAAATCGGTACAGGTCCGGCCGGGCCGGCAGAGAAAATTCAGGCGCGCCAACGCCAACGGGCGTGTGCCTTGACTACTCGCATCAAGAGTTTGCTGATGATCAACACGGGGAGGGTCTCATTCATACGTTCAGGCACAGTAACGTAGCCTCGCCGACGGTGCAATATGGAGCAGCAAATACGGGGGCTATGACCAAGGGTTTGTAGGAAAAAACGATTTTCCCCACAGGGAACTCCCACTACATTGCTAGTGTTTCACTTCCGATACAAAAACAATCACATGGAATGCCCTATGCCCAGACCCTCTTTTGTTGCGCCCCTGACCGGCTGCCTCTTGTCACTGGCCTGCGCACAAGCGTTTGCAGCGCCTTCACCTTATTCAACCATGGTCGTTTTCGGCGATAGCCTGGCAGACGCGGGCCAGTTTCCCGATGGGGTGTCCGGCGCGACCCTGCGCTTTACCAACCGCACCGGCCCTACATTCCAGGGTGACTATGGCCTGGTTTCATCGACCCTGCTGGGCTCGAAACTGGGGGTCGCGCCAAACGACCTGAATGCCTCGACCTCACCGGTTCGCGCGGTGCAAGGCTTGCCTGACGGCAACAACTGGGCGGTCGGCGGCTACCGTACCGACAACATCCTCGATTCCATCACCCAGGTCTCCAACACCGCGATCCCTCCCGGCAATACGGGCGCGGGCACGGTGTTGCGCAGTCGCCAGGGTTATCTGCCCGCAAACGGGGGCCGCGCCGACCCCAATGCGCTGTATTTTCTGTCCGGTGGCGGTAATGACTTCCTGCAACAACGCGTCCTTAGCCCAGGCCAGGCCGTAGCCGCCGGCGGGCGCCTGGCCGACAGCGCCCAGGCCCTGCAACAAGCCGGCGCACGCTACATCATGGTGTGGATGCTGCCCGACCTGGGCCTGACACCCGCCATCAACGGCACGCCGCAGCAGGCAGCAACCTCCGCCCTGAGCACTATTTTCAATCAGGCCCTGGTCCAGCGCCTGTCGCAGATCGATGCCCAGATCATCCCATTGAATATCCCACTGCTGTTGCAGGAGTCCTTCGCCGACCCGGGCCGATTTGGCCTGGCGACCGGGCAGAACCTGACCGGCACCTGCTTCAGTGGGAACGGCTGCACCGCCAACCCGACCTATGGCATTGGCGGCACCCAACCGGACCCGACCAAGCTGATCTACAACGACTCGGTCCACCCGACCATTGCCGGGCAACGCTTGATCGCCGACTACGCCTATTCGCTGCTCGCCGCCCCCTGGGAACTGACCTTGCTGCCAGAGATGGCCCAAGGCACCCTGCGCGCCCATCAGGATGAATTGCGCAACCAATGGCAGGCGGACAACGGCAACTGGCAGGCCGTTGGCCAATGGCGCGCGATTGTCGCCGGTGGTGGCCAGCGCCTGGACTTCGACGGTCAAGGCCGCTCGGCCAGTGGCGACGGCAGTGGCTACAACCTGAATGTCGGCACCAGCTATCGCCTCGACGAGAGTTGGCGCGTAGGCGTGGCGGCCGGGCTCTATCGCCAGACGCTCGAAGCCGGCGCCAGCGACTCGGACTACAAGCTCAACAGCTACATGGGCAGTGCATTCGCGCAATATCAGCACAATCACTGGTGGGCCGATGCCGCGCTGACCGGCGGCCGGCTGGACTTCGACAGCCTCAAGCGCAAGTTCGCCCTGGGCGTCAGCGAAGGCTCAGAAAAAGGCGACACCGATGGCTGGCTCTGGGCCTTGAGCGGCCGCGTGGGCTATGACATTGCCGGGGTCGGTAGCGATTGGCACCTGTCACCGTTCATCAGCGCTGACTATGCGCGGGTCGAAGTCGATGGCTACGGGGAAAAAGGCAACCGCTCCACCGCGCTGACCTTTGATGATCAGCAGCGCGACTCCAGGCGCCTGGGCGTTGGCCTGCAGGGCAGCTACCGCGTCACCCCGCACACCCAGGTGTTTGGCGAAGTGGCTCACGAGCATGAGTTCGAGAATGACACCCAAAAGGTGAATATTTCGCTCAACAGCGTGCAGGGGATCGATTTCAAGCTGGACGGCTACACGCCTCGCAGCAATTCGGAGCGCTTGAGTCTCGGGGTCAGCCACAAGCTGACTGAGGAACTGGCGTTGCGCGCGGCGTATAACGTTAGGAAGGATGACAGCCTGACCCAGCAAGGGGTCAGTGTCGGGGTGAGCCTGGATTTCTAATACGGCCTTAAAAACAACATAAAACCCATGTGGGAGCGGGCTTGCCCGCGATAGCGGTGGTTCAGTCACTGCATCGGTGACTGGCAGACCGCCATCGCGGGCAAGCCCGCTCCCACACAAGCCCAACCCCACATTTAGATCAGGATCGACCGTCAGTCTTGCGGCGTCTGCTCAGCCAACGCCACCGCACGGAACATCGCCCGGCGCTTGTTCAGGGTTTCTTCCCACTCAAGGGCCGGCACCGAGTCAGCCACGATCCCGCCGCCCGCCTGCACATGCAGTTCGCCGTCCTTGATCACCGCCGTGCGGATCGCAATGGCGGTGTCCATGTTGCCGTTCCAGGCGAAATAGCCCACGGCGCCGCCGTAGACACCACGCTTGACCGGCTCCAGTTCGTCGATGATTTCCATCGCGCGGATCTTCGGCGCGCCAGACAAGGTGCCCGCCGGCAGAATGGCGCGCAGCGCATCCATCGCCGTCAGGCCGGCCTTCAGCTCGCCGGTGACGTTGGACACGATGTGCATCACGTTGGAATAACGCTCGATCACCATCTTCTCGGTGAGTTTCACCGAGCCAATTTCCGAAACGCGCCCGGTGTCGTTACGCCCAAGATCGATGAGCATCAAGTGCTCGGCGATTTCCTTGTCGTCCGACAGCAGGTCTTCTTCAAGCGCCAGGTCGGCCTCTTCGGTCGCGCCACGGGGGCGCGTACCGGCAATCGGGCGCACGGTGATCAGGTTGTCTTCGACGCGCACCAGCACTTCCGGCGAGCTGCCCACCACGTGGAAGTCGCCAAAGTTGAAGAAGTACATGTACGGCGTCGGGTTGAAACAGCGCAGCGCCCGGTACAGGTCGATGGGCGCCGCCTTGAAGTCGATGGACATGCGCTGCGACGGCACCACTTGCATGCAGTCACCGGCGAGGATGTATTGCTTGATGGTCTCGACTGCGCGCTCGTAGTCATCCTGGGTAAAGCTGGAGCGAAACACCGGGTCGGCCGCCGGCGGACGGCTGAGGTCCAGGCCGCGACGCGGGGTGATCGGCTGGCGCAGCTTGTCCAGCAGGGCTTCGAGGCTGGCCTGGCCTTGCTCGAACGCATCGGCCTGGGCCGGGTCGGCCAGGACGATCGCGTGCATCTTGCCGGCCAGGTTGTCGAACACCACGACCGCGTCGGACACCATCAGCAGGATGTCCGGCACGCCCAACGGATCGGGGTTCGGGCATTTGCCCAGGCGCTGTTCCACGTAACGTACGCAGTCGTAGCCGAAATACCCCACCAGGCCGCCATTAAACCGCGGCAGGCCAGGGATGGTCGGCACGTTGTAGCGCGCCTTGAAATCTTCGACGAAGGCCAGCGGGTCTTGCACATCGTGGCTTTCGATCTCGACGCCGTCATGGGTGATGCTGACGTGATGGTCGTGCACCCGCAAAACCGTGCGGCACGGCAGGCCGATGATCGAGTAACGCCCCCACTTCTCGCCGCCCTGCACCGATTCCAGCAGGTAGGAATTGGGCTCGTCGGCCAGTTTCAGGTAGATCGACAGCGGCGTATCGAAGTCGGCCAGGGTTTCCCGGGCCATGGGGATGCGGTTGTAGCCGGCAGCGGCCAAACGCAGGAATTCTTCGCGGATCATGAGGTGCCTCGTGGCGTGAGGGTCTAACAGTCAGGTAGGCAAACGTGCCGCAGCGCGGCCAGGATCAGTCAGGCGCGCCAACGCCAGCGGGCCAGGGCCTTGATGACTTTCATCCAGAGTTTGCGAGTGACCACCACGATGGGATTTCCAGAAGGGGATGGGACAGCGTCGGGCAACGTTATCTCAGCGCCCGCTCCCAGGCAACTGGGGATTAGCTGTCGCAGGTCATCAATGACCAGCGCCGGTGACTCTTCGGCAATCGGTCGGCCATGGTTGTAGCCGTAGCTCAGGGCCACGCACTGCACGCCCGCGGCTTTTGCGGCCAGCACATCGCTACGCGAATCGCCGATAAACAACGACTGGGAGGCCGGGATATTGGCCATTTTCATCACAAAGAACAGCGCCGCCGGATCGGGCTTTTTCTGCGGCAGGGTATCGCCGCCAATGATCCAGCGGAAATACCGGCCGATCTTCATCTGGTCCAGCAACGGTGCGACGAAGCGCTCCGGCTTGTTGGTGATCAGGGCCATTTCCACGCCCTGCTTGTGCAGCCACTTGAGGGTATCGCGCACGCCGGGGTAAACCACGGTCAGCTCGTGGCCGTCTTCGTAGGCGGCGTTGAACAGTTCCAGCGCGTGCTCGGCCTCCACCTCATCGACGCCTTCGGCATCGATGTGATTGGCCAGGGCCCGACGCACCAGCATGTGCACACCGTTGCCGACCCAGTCGCGCACCGGCTCGATGCCAACCGGTTTGCGCCCCAGCTTGAGCAACATGTGATCCACCGCAGCCGCCAGGTCCGGCACCGAATCGACCAGGGTGCCGTCCAGGTCGAACATCACCAGCCGCGGCAATTTACCGGGAAACAGTTGCTCAAAACCGCTCATGGACGCGCCAGCGCCAGTTCTGCACGCATGTTGCCGATCACGGCCTGGTAGTCAGGGGTGTTGAAGATCGCCGAGCCGGCGACGAAGGTATCGGCGCCCGCCGCCGCGATGTCGCGGATGTTGTGGACATTGACCCCACCGTCGATCTCCAGGCGGATATCGCGGCCAGAGGCATCGATCAGCGCACGGGCTTCACGCAGCTTGTCGAGGGTGCCGGGGATGAACTTCTGCCCGCCAAAGCCTGGGTTGACGCTCATCAACAAGACCATGTCGACCTTGTCCATCACGTACTTGAGGGTGTCCAGCGGGGTCGCCGGGTTGAACACCAGGCCGGCCTTGCAGCCACCTTCGCGGATCAGTTGCAGGGAACGGTCGATATGCAGCGTGGCTTCCGGGTGGAAGGTGATGTAGGTCGCACCGGCCTCGATGAAGTCGCCAATGATGCGGTCCACCGGGCTGACCATCAGGTGCACATCGATGGGCGCGGTCACGCCGTACTTGCGCAGCGCCGCGCATACCATCGGGCCGATGGTCAGGTTCGGCACATAGTGGTTGTCCATGACATCGAAGTGTACGAAGTCGGCACCGGCGGCCAACACGTTGTCCACTTCTTCACCCAGGCGGGCGAAGTCGGCGGAGAGGATCGATGGAGCAATAACGAAGGGCTGCATGACGCACCTTTTCTGAGCTAAATCACGATGGCGCGCATTGTATACCTCATGCTTTGCTGCGCGCACCGTGACCTGACTCAATGGCTAGTAGGCAGCACGGTAGATTTTTTCGATATCCGCCGCGCTGAGCTTGCGTGGGTTGTTGCGCATCAGCCGCTCGATACCCGCCGCCTCTAGCGCCATGGCCGGGATCGCGTCCTCGGGCACGCCGAAGCTGCGCAGGCCGGATGGGATCTCCACTGCGGCACACAGTCGCGTCATGGCCTCCACCGCCTGGTCGGCCGCCTCGTTGACGCTCAAGCCTGTGATATTCACCCCCATGGCCTGGGCGACATCCTGCATACGCTCGACACAGGCCAACTTGTTCCAGTGCATCACATAGGGCAGCAGCAACGCATTGCCCACCCCATGGGCAATATTGAAACGCCCGCCCAACGGGTAGGCCAACGCATGCACCGCGCCCACCCCGGCATTGCCGAAGGCCATGCCGGCCATCAGGCTGGCAGTGGCCATATCGTCACGCGCCTGCAGGTTGGCCGGGTTGGCGTAGGCCTTGGGCAAGGCCTTGGCGATCAACTTGATCGCGCCAATGGCCAGGGCATCGGTGATCGGCGAGGCATTCAGGGACAGATAGGACTCGATGGCATGCACCAGGGCATCCACGCCACTGGCCGCCGTGACACCACGCGGGCAGGTCAGGGTCATTTGCGGGCTGATCAGCGCAACATCCGGCAGCAGGTAGTCGCTGACGATGCCTTTTTTCAATTGCGCGGACTTGTCCGAGAGGATCGCCACATTGGTCACTTCCGAACCGGTGCCGGCCGTGGTCGGGATGGCGATCAGCGGCGGGCCCTTGCGCGGCACCTGGTCCACGCCAAACAGGTCCGCCAGGGCGCCGTGATAACCGGCATAGGCGGCGACGCTCTTGGCGATATCGATGGCGCTGCCACCGCCCAGGCCGATCAGGCCGTCATGCCCGCCGTCACGGTAGGCCTGCATGCAGTCTTCAACGATCGCGAGCTCCGGGTCGGGCAACACCCGGTCGAAGATCTCGTAGGGACGATCGCCCAACTGCGCCAACGCCAGCTGCACCGTGCCAGACTTGATCAGCGCGGCATCGGTGACGATCAACGGGTTATCGATATCCAGCCGGGTCAGCTCGGCGGCCAACTGCTCGATGGCGCCTGGGCCGGTGAGCAATTTGTGGGCGATCTTGAATGAGGAGGTACTCATGTGCGCGGCCTCTTGTAAATTGTGGGGCTGGCACAAGAATAGCTGAGGGATAAGGGTTGTCTGCCATTGAGCGGCTGAATGGTCAGGTGTACACAGATATCCATGTGGGAGCGGGCTTGCTCGCGATGGCGGTGTATCAGCCAATGGATAGGCTGACTGATACACCGCCATCGCGAGCAAGCCCGCTCCCACATTTTGCTCTGCGCTTGGCTTTAAACCTGCGCCGTACGCAGTTTTTCGCTGCGCCCACGCAACCACTCCAGGGTCAGCAACAACACCACCGAGAAGGCGATCAGCAAGGTGGCCGCAGCGGCAATGGTCGGGCTGAGGTTTTCGCGGATGCCGCTGAACATCTGCCGAGGCAAGGTGGCCTGCTCGGGGCCGGCGAGAAACAGGGTCACCACCACCTCATCAAACGAGGTGGCAAAGGCAAACAGCGCCCCGGAAATCACCCCCGGCGCAATCAGCGGCAGCGTCACCCGGCGAAACGCGGTCAACGGCGACGCCCCCAGGCTGGCTGCGGCCCGCACCAGGTTATGGTTGAAGCCCTGCAAGGTCGCCGACACGGTAATGATCACAAAGGGCACGCCCAGCACCGCATGCACCACGATCAACGAAAAAAAGCTGTTGCCCAGCCCCAGCGGGGCGAAGAACAGGTAGCTCGCCACGCCGATAATCACTACCGGCACCACCATCGGCGAAATCACCAGGGCCATCACCAGCGCCTTGCCAGGAAAATGGCCACGGGTCAGGCCGATGGCCGCCAGCGTGCCAAACACCATCGCCAGTACGGTGGCCGCCGGCGCGACGATGATGCTGTTCTTCAAGGCCCGCATCCATTCCGCCGAGGCGAAGAAGTCCTGGTACCAATGCAGCGAAAACCCTTGCAGCGGGTACACCAGGAAACTCCCGGAGTTGAATGACAGCGGGATGATCACCAGCACTGGCAGGATCAGGAACAACAGGATCAAGCCGCAGAGGATCCGCAAGCTGTAGAACCACACCCGCTCGATGGGTGACCTATAAGGACTACTGGACATTTCAGGCGCTCCTCAGCTCAGGCGCAGGCGGCTGGCGCCCACCAGCCAGTTGTAGATCAGGTACAGCACCACGGTCGCCAACAGCAGCAAGCCGCCCAGCGCGGTGGCCATGCCCCAGTTGATGCTGGTGTTGGTGTAGAACGCCACGAAGTAGCTGACCATCTGGTCGTTCGGGCTGCCCAGCAGGGCCGGGGTGAGGTAATAGCCAATCGCCAGAATAAACACCAACAGGCAACCGGCGCCGACGCCCGCGTAGGTCTGTGGGAAGTACACCCGCCAGAAACTGGCGAATGGATGACAACCCAAAGAGATCGCCGCACGCATATAGGTCGGTGAAATGCCCTTCATCACGCTGTAGATCGGCAGGATCATGAACGGCAACAGAATATGCACCATGGAGATGTAGACCCCAAGCCGGTTGAACACCAACTCCAGGGGTTTATCGATGATGCCCAGGCCCATCAGCGCGCCGTTGATCAGCCCGCCGGACTGCAGCAACACAATCCACGCGGCCACGCGCACCAGTACCGAAGTCCAGAAGGGCAACAGCACCAGGATCATCAGCAGGTTACTTTGCCGCGCCGGCAGGTTGGCCAGCAGGTACGCCAGCGGATAGGCCAGCAGCAGGCAGCACACGGTAATCACCAGGCCCATCCAGAAGGTGCGGGCGAAGATATCGAGGTAGATCGCCTGGTCCGGCGTGGCCGGGGCGACTTCGCCGAGGTCGTCGATCCGGTGATCGACCGCCGCCAGCAGGTAATACGGCGTCAGGTTGCTGGTGTTGCGCCGGATGGCCTGCCAGTACGCGGGGTCGCCCCAGCGCTCGTCGAGGTTTTCCAGCGCTTCTTTATAAGAGGCCGGCACTTCGCTAAACGGCAGCGCCCGCGCAGTTTTGGTCAACAGGCTGCGATAGCCCGCCAGTTCCATGTTCAGGCGCTTGGACAGGTCGCCCAAGGTCTGGTTTTTACGGGCTTCGCCCAGGTCCTCGCTGATAGCCTGATACACCAGCTCGTCGGGCAGGCCGCGACCATCCCAGGCGGTCACCGCCACCACGGTACGCGGCAGGCCGGCGACCACTTCCGGGTTACCGACGCTTTTATAGAGCAGCGCAACGATGGGCACCAGGAACACCAGCAGCAAAAACACCACCAGTGGCGCAATCAACGCCTGGGCTTTCCAGCGGTTAAGCCGCTCGGCACGGGCCAGACGCTGTTTCAAGCTGGGGGTGGTGACCTCGTTCGAGGGAACGGCGATGGCCATGGCAAACTCCGGAAAATCTACAGTTGGAACCCGTGTGAAAGGCCCCCTTGTGGGAGCCGGGCTTGCCCGCGATGGCAGCGCCTCGGTGTGTCAGGTGTACCGAGGTGATGCCATCGCAGGCAAGCCAGCTCCCACAGGGGTTAAGCGGTGGGGCTTGTTATTTGGCAGCCCAGGAATTGAAGCGCTGCTCCAACTGCTCGCCGTTATCCGCCCAGAAGCTCACATCGATCTGCACCTGGTTGGCGATGTTTTCCGGGGTGGTCGGCATATCCTTGAGGATGTCCTTGGCCAGCAGCGGCACAGCCTGGGTATTGGCCGGGCCGTAGGCGATGTTTTCCGAGTAGGTTTTCTGTTGTTGCGGGGCGACGGAGAAGGCGATGAATTTCTTCGCTGCCTCGGCGCGCTCCTTGCCGAGGCCCTTGGGGATCGCCCAGGCATCGAAATCGTAGATGCCACCGTTCCACACCACTTTCAGGTTGCTCTCTTTTTGCACGGCGGCGATCCGGCCGTTGTAGGCCGAACTCATCACCACATCGCCCGAGGCCAGGTACTGCGGCGGTTGTGCGCCGGCTTCCCACCACTGGATCGACGGCTTGAGCTCATCGAGTTTCTTGAAGGCGCGGTCCTGGCCATCTTTGCTGGCCAGCACTTTATAGACATCCTTGGGCGCCACACCGTCGGCCATCAGGGCAAATTCCAGGGTGTACTTGGCGCCTTTGCGCAGGCCACGCTTGCCCGGGAAGTTTTTGGTATCCCAGAAATCCACCCAACCGGTGGGCGCAGTCTTCAATTTGTCGGCGTTGTACGCCATCACCGTGGACCACACGAAGAAACCCACGCCGCAAGGCTGGATCGCGCCTTTCACATAGTCATCGGGGTTGCCGAACAGCTTCGGGTCCAACGGCTCGAACATGTCTTCGTCACAGCCACGGGACAATTCCGGCGACTCGACCTCCACCAAGTCCCAGGACACGCTCTTGGTGTCGACCATGGCTTTGACCTTGGCCATCTCGCCGTTGTATTCACCCGCGATGATCTTGCCGTTGCCCGCACTTTCCCACGGGGCATAGAAGGCCTTGACCTGGGCCGCCTTGTTCGCGCCGCCAAACGACACCACCGTCAGGTCCGGGCCGGCCATGACCTGTGAAGCACCTGCCAGGCCAATGGCCAGGGCGGTCAATTTCAGGGATCTCAACATTTATTGTTCTCTCCACGTGCAGGGTTGGGTGAAGCCAAGGGGGCGATCAATTCGCCTCTAGAAGTGGGTCGAGTGCGCGAACGTGCTCGACTTGCCAGCCAATCGGAACCACATCGCCGACCGTCAGCGCCGGGTCCAGCTCGGCGATCGGTTGTTTCACAAAGAAATCGGCCTTGCCGCAGACTTCCAGGCGCACGCGCACGTGGTCGCCCAGGTAGATAAATTCGGCCACCCGGCCCGAGAAGCGGTTGTTGCAGCTCTGGCTGGAACCGTTGAGGCTGACCCGCTCCGGGCGCACCGACAGGGTCACCGGGCCGCCGATCTGCCCGACATTCACCGCCAGCGCCTCGACCTTCTCGCCCCGCGCCAGCTCGACCACGCAACGCTCGCCGGTGTGGCTGTGCAGGCGGCCGTTAAGGCGGTTGTTCTCGCCGATGAAGTTGGCGACGAAGGTGTTTTTCGGCTCCTCATACAAGGTGCGCGGCGGGGCGATCTGCTGGATCTCGCCCTGGTGGAACACCGCCACCCGGTCGGACATAGTCAGGGCTTCACCCTGGTCGTGGGTCACGTAGACCACCGTCACACCGAGGCGCTGGTGCAGGTGCTTGATCTCCATCTGCATATGTTCACGCAGCTGTTTATCGAGGGCGCCGAGGGGTTCGTCCATCAGTACCAGTTGCGGCTCGAACACCAGGGCGCGGGCCAGGGCCACCCGCTGCTGCTGGCCGCCGGAGAGTTGCGCCGGGTAGCGCTGGGCGAAGGCGTCGAGCTGGACCATGCTCAGCACGCGCTTGACCCGCTCGCTGACATCGGTCTTGCTCAAGCCGCGCACCGTCAGGGGGAACGCCAGGTTCTCGGCCACGGTCATGTGCGGGAACAGCGCATAGTTCTGGAACACCATGCCAATGTCGCGCTTGTGCGGCGGCACATTATTGATTGAGCGCCCGGCCAGCAGGATTTCCCCGGCGGTCGGCGTCTCAAAGCCGGCGAGCATCATCAGGCTGGTGGTCTTGCCCGAGCCGGACGGGCCCAGCAGGGTGAGGAATTCGCCCTTGCGGATGTCCAGGTTGAGGTCTTTGACGATCAGGTTCTCGCCGTCGTAGCTCTTCTGCACACCACGAAAGCTGACCAGCACATCATTTGCATCCACCTCGCTCATACCCGCACCTTTGTGTTTTGGACTGCTGTGGCGCTAGCGTAGTCCAGGCGCAAGCCCCCGGAAATCGGGGCGCAGGAGAGATTGGCATCAGCCGGGTGGAAGGTTCGGGGTAGGGATTGCCCTACACGGATGGCGGGCTGGGGACAGTTGAGCGGCAAGCTTCAAGCCACAAGCCGCAAGCACGGGCTTCCCGGGGTTTGGGCGATGTCGCGAATAGATACGTCCCTACAGGAGTTTGTGCTCCAGCGCGTACTTCACCAGTTCCGCCAGGGAGGTGATGTTGAGCTTTTGCATCAAGCGCGCCTTGTGAGTGCTGATGGTCTTGCTGCTCAAGGCCAGTTGCTGAGCGATATCGTTCACGTTAGCCCCCTGGGCCAAACGCTCGAACACCGAGAACTCACGCTCGGACAACAGCGAGTGCAAGGGCCGGGCATCGGTGAGGCCGACTTCAAACACCATGCGGTCCGCCAGGTCCGGGTCGATATAGCGCCCGCCCGCGGCTACTTTGCGGATTGCCGTCAACAACAGCGCCGGGTCGCTGTCCTTGGTGGCATACCCTGCCGCGCCAACCTTCAGCGCCCGGGCGGCCATTTGTGCCTCGTCATGCATCGACAACACCAGGATGGCCGGTGGATTGTTCAGCGCGCGGATCCGGGCAATGGCTTCCAGGCCATTGACCCCGGGCATGGAAATATCCAGCAACACCACCTCGCACGGAATATGGCGCAAGGCTTCCAACAGCTGTTCGCCGTTCCCCGCCTCGCCGACCACCAGCAGGTCCTTGGCCAGGCCGATCAACTGCTTGATGCCTTCACGGACGATGGTGTGGTCTTCGGCTACCAATATGCGGATCACGGGACTTTCCTCTCTATATAGCGATTAAACGCCGACATTCAAAATATGGGAGCGGGCAAGCCCGCTCCCACAAGGGGTCTATGGCGAATCCAACGGCACTGTAACGCTCAGGGTGGTGCCCTCCCCCAGCTCACTGTCCAACGTCAACTGCCCGCCCATGATCAGCACCCGCTCGCGCATGCCCACCAGGCCAAACGACACCGGGCGCCCCGGCGCGGGGACGAAGCCTGCGCCGTCGTCACTGATGGTCAACCGCAGATTGGTGCCCTCCACCGCCAGGGTCAGCTCCACCGTATGCGCCTGGGCATGGCGCATCACATTGGTCAGTGCCTCTTGCAGGATGCGGAACAGGCCGATGGCCTTGGCGTCGCTCAAGGTCGAGAGGTTGTCCGGCACTTGCACCAGGCAGGGAATCTGCGTGCGGGCCTCAAACCGCCGCGCCTGCCACTCGATGGCCGAGGCGATCCCCGCGTCGAGAATCGGCGGGCGCAACGCGGTGGCCACATCGCGGACCAGTTGAAACAATTGGGCGATCAGGCGCTTCATGCTATTGAGGCGCTCGTGCAGGCCAGGGTCCATGTGCGCGTAGGCCAGCTCGCACATGGACGTTTCCAGCTTCAGCACCGTCAGCATCTGCCCCAGCTCATCGTGGACTTCGCGGGCGATCCGCGCTTTCTCTTCCTCACGCACAGTTTCCAGGTGGGCCGACAGTTCGCGCAGTTGCGCTCGCGAGGCGTCCAGCTCCAGTTCGATGCGTTTGCTGTCGCTGATGTCCCAGACGATCCCGTCCCAGACCACCGCGCCGTCGTCCAGGCGCCGGGTGACTGCCTTGATCTCGGCCCAGCGCTGCTCGCCCTGCCGGGTCAGGATCCGGCCTTGCCACGACCAATTGCTCTCGGTGTCGATGGCCTGGTCCTGGGTCTGGTGATAACTGGCGCGATCCTGCGGGTGTACCAGGCTACGCAGCCCCACATCACGATGGCTGAGCACGGCCGGCGAATAGCCCACCAGACGTTCGCTGCCTTCGCTGATATAGGCAAAGTCGATGGCGGCGCTCAACGGCAGGCGCTCCAGGCGAAACACCAGCCCCGGCACATTGGCGGCGATGCCTTGCAGGCGCGCTTCACTTTCCTGCAACGCGGCCAAGGCCCGTCGCCGCTCGGTGACGTCATTGAGGTACACCACCAGGTATTCGCCACCGGCAAAACGCAGGAAACTCAGGGACACATCCGTGGGCAACAGGCTGCCATCCGCGCGCAGGCACTGGGTGGCGAAGCTCTGTGGCCCGTCCTCGCTGGCGCGCGCACGTTTCCACAGGCTCAGCCAGCGGTCCATGCTCAGGTTGGGCTCGAACTCGATCAGCGGGCGCTCGATCAACGCGCCCGGGGCGTAGCCGAGCATGCTTTCGGCGGCGACGTTGGCGTAGCGCACATGGCTGTCCCAATTGACCCAGAGAATGCCGACGGTGCTTTGATCGATGGAGAACTGGGTCAGGCGCAAGGCTTCGGCGCTCGCGGCACGGGCGGCGCTTTCCTCACGCGCGGCCAGCAACTGGTGCTCCAGGACCTGTTTTTGCCGACGCTGCCACAGGGCAACCGCCAGGCACGCGAGCAACAGCAGGCTCAGCAGCAGGCTGAGGTTTTGCCAAACCCCCGGTGACTCCGACAACCGTGGGTATTTGGGTTGCAGCCAGCGAGCGTGCAATTGCTCCAGCTCACGGGCAGGAATGGCCCGCAGGCCGCTCTCGACAATGTCCGCCAAGACCGGCCAGTCTCGCCGGGTGGCCACCCGCAGCAGTTGCGGCAGGCCAATATCGCCGACCACCGCCAGGCCGGCGAATTCGGGCTCGACCGACAGCCGGCTCAACTGCGCCTCATCGATCACCGCATAGCGCGCCTGCTGGCTGACCAACAATTGCAGGGCCTGGCGCTCCAGCGG
This sequence comes from Pseudomonas gessardii, assembly GCF_001983165.1. Classification (GTDB taxonomy): domain Bacteria; phylum Pseudomonadota; class Gammaproteobacteria; order Pseudomonadales; family Pseudomonadaceae; genus Aquipseudomonas; species Aquipseudomonas gessardii. The sequence goes on from NZ_MNPU01000009.1 coordinate 29,325, forward strand.
CACGCCTTGCAGGTTCAGGTTGGGGTAATTGCTGCGCAAGTAGTCCGCCACGGCACTGGGCATACGCACCGCAACCCGCGAGTGTTCGTCGAGTTTTTCCAGGTCCACCGCGCCGCTGCCGTCGCGGATGCCCACAATGTGCTGGGGCACGCGCATGTAAGGGTCGGAGAACAACCACAGGCGCAGGCCGGCCGGGGTTTGCAGCAGGCCCGGGGCCAGGTCGACCGCGTCCTCGCGCAGGGCGTCCTCCAACTGCTCTTGCGTGGGGAAGTTGCGCCAGCTCAGCTCAATATTCAACGCCTTGGCCAGCGCCTGCATCAGCTCGATATTGGCCCCGGACAACCGCTGCAGGCGCCGGTCATATTGCGCGTAGGGCGCCTGCAACACCACGCCGACCCGCAATGGCGGGTGCTGCGCCAGCCACTCACGCTGCTGGGGGCTGAGCACCGCCGACGGCACCACGGACGCAGGCGCGGCACTTGCCATCAAGGGAAAGCACAGAGCGCCGATAACCAGCAGACAGCGAAAAATCATCATTCACATCTCACATCCAACCCATTAGGCTGCCGGAATCACTTCTGGCCGGAATTGCACTATGCCCCTGCTTCACCGTTCGACACTGCCAGCATTGTGCCTGTCGCTGCTGTTTACCAGCACCTTTTGCGTGCAGGCGGCGGATACCGCGCCGGCTGCCGCCGAAAAACCACCCGAGCGCCAGCCTTTGCCCGAGCGCAGCCAGGAGGAAGCCAGCGCCCTGGAGCGACAACTGCCGCCCCAGGAACAGCAACAATTGCAGGCCGGCGATGAGTCGTTCCTGGCCCTGTGGAAACCGGCCAACAGCGCCGAGCCGCAAGGGGTGGTGATTCTCGTCCCCGGCGCCGGGGAAACCGCTGACTGGCCGCAAGCCATCGGGCCTTTGCGTCAGAAGTTGCCGGATGCACAGTGGGCCAGCCTGAGCCTGTCACTGCCCGACCAGAGCCTGGACACCCTGCCACCCCGGGTCATCCAGGCCCCCGAGGCGGCCATCGACACCAGCAGCAAGGATGCCAGCACTGCCGCGCCCAAGCCGATCGAACAGGCAGCCAGCGCCGAAGCCGAAGGCACCGACCCGGCCGTGGTCCCCGGCGTGGATGAACAGGACAAGACCGACGCAACACGGATCTTCGCCCGTATCGATGCCGCCGTCGCCTATGCCCAGACCCAGAACGCCCGCACAGTCGTGTTGCTCGGGCACGGGACCGGGGCCTGGTGGGCAGCGCGCTACCTGAGCGAAAAACAACCAGCCCAGGTGCAGAAGTTCATCATGGTCGCGGCGCAAACACCGGTGGGCCGTCAGCCAGACCTGCAACAGTTGGCACCAACCTTGAAGCTGGCGACCGCCGATATCTTCTACCAGGACAACGCCCTGACCGGCAAAATGGCGCTGGAGCGCAGCCAGGCGAGCAAGCGCCTGAAGAATGACCACTACAGGCAGGTGTCCTTAAAGACGCTCCCCGACAATAGTCCGGCAGCCCAGGAGCAGTTGTACCGGCGCATTCGCGGCTGGTTGAGCCCGCAAGGCAGTGGTAGCTGATACCCAGCCGCCCCGTCGGTGGTTGTGGCGAGTCAGCGGAAATCCCGCTGTTCGCGAATGATCGTGTAAGCGCTATGCAGCTCCCGCGTGCGCTCCGTGGCCTCGCGCACTTGCGCCGGGCTGGCGCCGTTGCCGGCGATCTTGTCCGGGTGATGGCGGCTGAGCAGCCGTCGGTATGCACGCTTGATGACCGCAGGCTCTGTCGTGGCGCTCACCCCGAGAATCCGCAAGGCTTCCTGGTAGGTGCTAGCGCGAGTGGCCAGGGGCCTGCGCTCCGGTTCGTAGTCGTGGGCCAGGGCCTGGAGCTGTTGCGGCGTCCATCCCAGCCATTTGCCCCAGAGCTCAATCAGGTCGCGTTCTGCAAGACTGGCCTTGCCGTCGGCCCAGACCATGCGCCAACAGGCGCGCAGCACGCCTTCCGCTGCATGGGGCTGGGCCTTGAGCACACGCAGGTAACTGCGCACGCGATCCGTCCCCGATTTGCCCCGGTTGAACGCAGCAATCGCCCGGCGCTGGGCCGGCTCGGTCATGTCCAGCGCGCGCATTTCCACCCGCGCCTGCTGGATATGCCCGTCCACCACCCGCCCATTGCTTTTGGCCAGGCGGCCCAGCAACACAAACAGCAGTTCGTCATTACGCAGCGCCGGACGGCCGCCCAGGCGCTCGCGCAGTTGCGCCCAACTGTGCAATTGCAGGCGCCGATCCAGCGCCTGGCCCAATAGCCCGCCCAACATGGCCCCCGGAATGCTGGCGATGGCAAACCCCGCCCCGGCGCCGATCAGAGTCCCTGGCCACAGCATCTTACTGGCCCACGGTCAGCAGCGTTTCAACCTGCGCCAGGCGCTCCAGCGTACCGACGTCAATCCAGCGTCCATCCATGTGCTCCCCCGAGACCAAGCCTTGAGCCATCGCTGTGCGCAACAAGGGCGCCAGCTTGAAGGCACCGGCGCTGCAACCCGCGAACAGCTTGGGGTGCAGCACCGAAATGCCACTGAAGGTCAGGTTATCGGCACCGGGCGCTGCATCATGAAGCAAACCGTCCTTGATATAGAAATCGCCACCACTGGGGTGATGGGGCGGGTTGTCGACCATCACCAGGTGCGCCAGGCCAGCGGGCGGCTGCTTGAGGCGGGAGAAATCGTAGTCGGTCCAGATATCGCCATTGACCACCAGGAACGGCTCGTCTCCCAGCAGGGGCAAGGCCTGGAAAATCCCGCCACCGGTTTCCAGCGGTTCGCCTTCGGGCGAATACTGGATGCGCAGGCCGAACTGCGCGCCATCCCCCAGGTAACCCTCGATTTGCTGGCCGAGCCAGGCATGGTTGATGACGATCTCGGTGAACCCGGCTTTGGCCAGTGCCTCCAGGTGGTACTCGATCAGGCGCTTGCCACCGGCCTGGACCAGTGGCTTGGGGGTATGCAGGGTCAGCGGGCGCATGCGCTCGCCCTTGCCGGCCGCCAGGATCATGGCCTTCATACAACAACCTCGGCCGGTTGGCGCAGGCTGGCCAGCAACTCGCCCAGGTCGGCCAGTTCCGCACGCTCGGCCAGCACCGCTTCTATATAGGCAAAGAAGCGCGGCACGTCCGCCAGGTAGCGCGGCTTGCCATCACGGTGACAGATACGCGCAAAGATACCGATGACCTTGAGGTGACGCTGCACCCCCATCAAGTCGCTGGCCCGCAGGAAATCTTCAAAATCCGCCTGCACCGGGATGCCCAATTGGCCAGCACGCTCCCAGTAACTGCGCTGCCATTCACGCACCCGCGCCTGGGGCCAACTGAGGAAGGCGTCCTTGAACAGGCAGGTAATGTCGTAGGTCACGGGGCCGTAGACCGCATCCTGGAAATCCAGCACGCCTGGGTTCGGCACGCTGATCATCAGGTTGCGCGGCATATAGTCGCGATGCACCAGGACCTTGGGCTGGGCCAGGGCGCTGTCGATCAACACCTGGCTGACCCGCTGCCACAGGGCCGACTGCTGGTCGTCGAACTCGATGCCCAGGTGCCGGCGCACGTACCACTCAGGGAACAATTCCAGTTCCCGGCGCAATAACGGCACGTCGTAGCTGGGCAAGCCGGCATCCATCGGCAATTGCTGGAAAGCCAACAGCGCGTCGATGGCAGGGGCAAATAATTGATCGGCATTTTCGCCGTCAATCACATCCAGGTAGGTGTTTTTGCCCAGGTCATTGAGCAAAAGAAAGCCCTGGGACAGATCTTCGGCATATATTTGCGGAACATTTATGCCAGATTTTGCCAGCATTCGAGCGATATCGACGAAAGGTTTGCAGTTTTCCTGGGGGGGCGGGGCATCCATCACGATCAATGTGCGACCTTCGCCCTGCCAACGGAAGTACCGTCTGAAACTCGCGTCGCTGCTGGCCGCAGTCAATGTAGCCGGGGGTACGGCGCCCCATCCCTGGGTATGGAAAAGCTCGGGCAACTGCTGATCAAGCCAGACTTTCAGGTGTTGCAAACGTAGATCTTGGTCGGGCATTACAAGGGTCTCCGACGGCGCTAGCCGTCAAGCGGGTCATGCTTTATTATCACGCATCTTTTTCAGACCATCGAGAGGCGTGCGGCCCACACCGCGGGCAGATGGCACGCAGGAAGCCCGGACTAATAAGATGGCATTGAAATCCCCCGCGTTTCGTAGAAAATTTCCGTTGCTGGTAACCGGCAGTCTGCTGGCCATGCAACCTTTCGCCACCTCACTCGTGGTCGCCGCCGAACAGTATGACTGCTCAGTCTCTGCTTCGGGTGCCTGGGATTGCGCGCCAAAGGCCAGCGCAGCCCCTTTGCCACCGCGTCCGGTGCATGACGGCAGTGCCGTCAGCTCGGCCAACAGCACGCCGCAAGGCGAAGCTGCGGGTGCCGAAGCCGTGCCGCAGACCAAGCTGGTCACCGAATCCAAGGGCCGTGGCCTGCGTTCGCGCAGTGCCGACTACAGCCACCTGGACTGGGTCCCCCGCGAGAAACTCACCGCCGCGCAACTGGCCGAAACCGGTCCTTATTGCGCCGGTGCGTACATCGAGCCGATCCGTCCCGGCATGAACGACAAGACGGACAAGAGCGACGCACCGACCTTCATCGGTGCCAAGGCCTCTCGTTACGAGCAGGAAACCCAGGTCGCAACCCTGGCCGGTGACGTGGTCATGCGTCAGGGCAGCATGCAGGTCGAGGCCCAAGAGGCCAGCCTGTACCAGGCCGAAAACCGTGGCGAGCTCAACGGCAACGTGCGTATGCGCGACAATGGCGCGCTGATCGTCGGCGACCATGCCCAGGTCCAGCTGGACACCGGCGCCGCGCAGATCGACAACGCCGAATACGTGATGCACAAATCGCGCATCCGCGGTAACGCGCTGTACGCCAAGCGCGCCGAAAACGCGATCATCCGTCTCAAGGACGGTACGTACACCACCTGCGAGCCAGACAGCAATGCCTGGCAACTGCGCGGCAACAACATCACGTTGAACCCGGCCACCGGTTTCGGTACGGCGACCAACGCGACGTTGCGGGTCAAGAACATCCCGATCCTGTACACCCCGTACATCTACTTCCCGATTGACGATCGCCGTCAGTCCGGTTTCCTGCCGCCGAGCTACAGCTCTAGCGGGGAAAGTGGCTTTACCCTGGTAACGCCTTACTACTTCAACCTGGCACCGAACTACGATGCCACGTTGTACCCGCGTTATATGGGCAAGCGCGGCATGCTGTTGGAAGGCGAGTTCCGCTACCTCACCAAGTCCAGCGAAGGCCAGGTCGGCGGTGCCTACCTGAACGACGACAACGACGAGCGCCGCAAGCAGACGGATTACGAGAAAACCCGCTGGATGCTTAACTGGCAGCACAAGGGCGGCCTGGATTCGCGCGTCATGACTGAAGTCGACTACACCGACATCAGCGACCCGTACTACTTCCAGGATCTGCGGACCGACCAGATTGGTGTTGAAAGGCGCGATGCGCTTAATCAGCAAGCTGCCGTGAACTATCGCGGTGACAACTTCAACGCACGCCTGAACCTGCAAGCGTACAAGTTGGCGACGATCTCCCAGATCACCCCGTACAACCGCTTGCCGCAGATCACTTTCAACGGTTCGCTGCCATACCATCCTGGCGGGCTGAATTTTGCCTATGACGCAGAAGCGGTAAGGTTTGACCGGGATCTTGAGACCGGGGACTTTACCGATAAATATGGCATCAATACCCAGCGCCTTGACACCTATGTCACTGGGCTTACCCGGGCCAACGGCACACGGTTGAATATGGCGCCAAGCGTTTCGCTGCCGATGACCTCAAGCTACGGTTTCATTACGCCGAAGCTCAAGTATGCCTACACCAAGTACGATCTTGATCTTGACGGTACAGGCAAGGCACAAATGGTCGCTGCTGGCCAGGAGTTCAAGAGCTCTCAAAACCGCTCCATCCCGATTGCCAGTGTCGACAGCGGCCTGTACTTCGACCGCAGCACCCAGTGGTTTGGCAAGAACTACAACCAGACCCTGGAACCACGCCTGTTCTACCTCTATGTTCCAGAGAAAGACCAGGACGATATCCCGGTGTTCGACACCAGCGAAACCTCGTTCAGCTACAGCTCGCTCTTTCGCGACAACCGCTTCTCGGGTTCTGACCGGATCGGCGACGAAAACAAACTGTCCCTGGGCGTAACCAGCCGCTGGATCGAAGAAAACGGCTTTGAACGTCAACGCGTTTCCGTCGGCCAGGCGCTGTACTTCAAGGATCGCGAAGTGCAACTGCCAGGGATCGTGGCTGCCGATCGCGCTGACTCACGGTCGGACGTCTCGCCAATCGCCCTGGACTACGAGTTCCGCTTTAATCGCGACTGGCGCGCCACCGCCGACTACAACTGGGACACCGAGGAGCACGCTCCACGCTCCGGTAGCGCCATGTTCCACTACCAGCCGGAAGACAACCCTAACAAGGTTATCAACGTTGGTTACCGCTATCGCAATGACCAGGTGGTATACAACCAGCTGACCGGCAAATGGCAGTTTGGCGGCGACTACAGCGTCCCTTCGGACACCGCGAACTACGTGAAGGATTACTACAAAATCCAGCAACACGACTTCTCGATGATGTGGCCGATCATTCCACAGTGGAACCTGATCACCCGCTGGCAGTATGACTATGCACGCAACCGTACCCTGGAAGCCTTTGGTGGTTTCGAGTACGACAACTGCTGCTGGAAACTGCGTGTAATCAACCGTTATTGGGTTTCCAACGACGAATACACCCAGATCGCCCCGCTGAACGAAAAAGGCGACCACGGGCTCTTCCTCCAAATCGTCCTCAAGGGACTCGGCGGCCTGACTGGCGCCAAGGTAGAGAGCTTCCTCGAAAAAGGCATCCAAGGTTATCGTGAACGTGAAGATCAAGCTTTCTGATTGTCTGCGCCCGCTGATGCTGGGCGCGCTGTTCCTGGGCACTGCAGCGGCGCACGCTGGCGTGCAACCGTTGGACAAGGTGGTGGCCATCGTCGATAACGACGTGATCATGCAGAGCCAACTCGACCAACGGGTCAAGGAAGTTCAGCAAACCATCGCCAAGCGTGGCGGTGGCGTGCCACCGACCAGCGTCCTGGACCAGCAGGTGCTAGAGCGCCTGATCGTCGAAAACCTGCAATTGCAGATTGGCGACCGCTCGGGCATCCGTATCACCGACGAAGAACTGAACCAGGCTGTCGGCACCATCGCTCAACGCAACAACATGAGCATTGATCAGTTCCGCGCCGCCCTGGCCCGCGACGGTTTGTCCTATGAGGACGCCCGCGACCAGATCCGCCGCGAAATGATCATCAGCCGTGTGCGGCAGCGCCGTGTGGCCGAGCGCGTGCAGGTATCGGAGCAGGAAGTGAAGAACTTCCTGGCCTCGGACCTGGGCAAGATGCAACTCTCCGAAGAGCTGCGCCTGGCCAATATCCTGATCCCGACGCCAGACAGCGCCAACGCCGAGCAACTCAATGCCGCGGCCGCGAAGACCCAGGCGATCTATGACCGTCTCAAGGCCGGCGCCGACTTTGCCCAAATGGCCATTGCCCAGTCCGGCAGCGACAACGCCCTCGAAGGCGGTGATATGGGCTGGCGTAAAGCCGCTCAATTGCCACCACCGTTTGACCGTGAGCTGAGCGCCATGGAAGTGGGTGGTATCACCCAACCTGCACGCACGCCTGGCGGCTTCATCATTCTCAAGTTGCTGGAGCGTCGCGGCGGTGAGACTTCGCTGAAAGACGAAGTGCATGTCCGTCACATCCTGGTCAAGCCAAGCGAAATCCGCACCGAGGCACAAACCAAGGAGCTGGCGCAAAAGATCTATGAGCGCATCGAAGGCGGCGAAGACTTTGCCACCCTGGCCAAAAGCTTCTCGGAAGATCCGGGGTCGGCCCTTAATGGCGGCGACCTCAGCTGGATCGATCCACGGGCCCTGGTGCCCGAGTTCCAGCAAGTCATGAACGAGACGCCGCAAGGTGTGCTGTCCAAGCCGTTCAAGACCCAATATGGCTGGCACGTCCTGGAAGTCCTTGGCCGCCGCGCCACCGACAACACCAGCCAGGCCCGTGAGCAACAAGCGCTGACCGTACTGCGTAACCGCAAATACGACGAAGAGCTGCAAACTTGGTTGCGTCAGATCCGTGACGAAGCCTACGTGGAAAACAAGCTGCCTGGCGCCGAACCGACAGGCACCGACCAGGCAGCCCAGTGAAACCCCAGCGTTTCGCGTTGACACCCGGCGAGCCGGCCGGCATAGGTCCAGACCTGTGCCTGCTGCTCGCCTCGCAAGCCCAGCCTCACCCCCTGATTGCCATTACCAGCCGCGACCTGCTCCTTGAGCGGGCCGCGCAACTGGGCGTGGCTGTCGACTTGCTGCCCGTCTCACCGGGCAACTGGCCCGACCAGCCGGCCCCCGCGGGCAGCCTGTACGTGTGGGACACCCCGCTACAGGCCAAGGTGGTCGCCGGGCAACTGGACAAGGCCAACGCCGCCTTCGTCCTGCACACCCTGACCCGCGCCGGGCAAGGCTGCCTCGACGGCGACTTCGCCGGGATGATCACCGCGCCGGTGCACAAAGGCGTGATCAACGAAGCCGGTATCGCCTTCTCCGGCCATACCGAGTTCCTGGCCGAGCTGACGCACACCGAACAAGTGGTGATGATGCTGGCAACCCGTGGCCTGCGCGTGGCACTGGTGACCACTCACCTGCCCTTGCGCCAGGTTGCCGATGCCATCACCCCGGAGCGCCTGGAGCGCGTAACGCGCATCCTGCACGCCGACCTGCAACACAAATTCGGCATCGCCCAGCCGCGAATCCTGGTGTGTGGCCTCAACCCCCACGCGGGTGAAGGCGGCCACCTGGGCCATGAAGAAATCGACATCATCGAACCCACACTAGAGCGCCTGCGCCAAGACGGCATGGACCTGCGTGGCCCATTGCCTGCGGACACTCTGTTTACCCCCAAATATCTGGAGCACTGCGATGCAGTGCTGGCGATGTACCATGACCAGGGGCTGCCCGTGCTGAAATACAAAGGCTTCGGCGCCGCAGTCAACGTGACCCTGGGCCTGCCGATCATCCGCACCTCCGTCGACCATGGCACCGCCCTGGACCTGGCGGGCAGCGGCAAGATCGATACCGGCAGCCTGCACGTGGCCCTGGAAACCGCCTATCAGATGGCCGAGACCCGTATATGACCGAGCATTACCAACACCGGGCGCGCAAGCGCTTCGGGCAAAACTTCCTGCACGATGCCGGCGTTATCGACCGCATCCTGCGCTCCATCCATGCCAAGCCTGAAGACCGCCTGCTGGAAATCGGCCCGGGCCAGGGCGCCCTCACCCAGGGCCTGCTCAACAGTGGTGGGCAACTGGATGTGATTGAGCTGGACAAGGACCTGGTCCCGATCCTCAACCAGCAATTTGCCGGCAAGTCCAACTTCAACCTGCACCAGGGCGATGCATTGAAGTTCGACTTCAACAGCCTCAATGCGGCCCCCCACAGCCTGCGGGTGGTCGGCAACCTGCCATACAACATCTCTACACCGCTGATCTTTCACCTGCTGAACAACGCCGGGATCATCCGCGACATGCATTTCATGTTGCAGAAGGAAGTGGTCGAGCGCCTGGCGGCCGGCCCTGGCGGTGGTGATTGGGGTCGCCTGTCGATCATGGTCCAGTACCACTGCCGGGTCGAGCACCTGTTCAATGTCGGTCCGGGTGCGTTCAACCCGCCGCCAAAAGTGGACTCGGCGATTGTGCGCCTGGTGCCCCACGCGGTCCTTCCGCATCCGGCCAAGGATCATCGCCTGCTGGAACGGGTGGTGCGCGAAGCGTTCAACCAACGCCGCAAGACCCTGCGCAATACACTCAAGGCCCTGCTGAGCAACGCCGAGATCGAAGCCGCCGGTGTCGACGGCAGCCTGCGCCCGGAGCAGTTGGACCTGGCGGCGTTCGTGCGCCTGGCGGACCAGCTGGCGATTCAGCCTGCACCCATCGCCGACTGAGCCATCGTCAGCCAGCCCCTACAAGGGAGCGCACCAGGTCAGACACATATCTGGCCTAGTGCCCACCTCATGGCCTAGACTGAGCCGCATCTGCTGTCCTCCGCTTTTGCTCTTAAGGCCTCTTGCATGTCCGATCCTCGCTATCAGATCGACGTCAGCGTCGTCACCCGCTTCCTGGCGGAACAATCGCAACCCGAACAGAATCGCTTTGCCTTTGCCTACACCGTCACGGTGAAGAACAATGGCCAGGTGCCCGCCAAGCTCCTGTCGCGGCACTGGGTCATCACCGACGGCGACGGCCATGTCGAGGAAGTGCGCGGGGCCGGTGTCATCGGCCAACAGCCTCTGATCGACAGCGGCGCCAGCCACACCTACAGCAGTGGCACCGTGATGACCTCCAAGGTCGGCACGATGCAAGGCAGCTACCAGATGCTGGCCGAAGACGGCAAGCACTTCGACGCCATCATTGCCCCCTTCCGCCTGGCGGTGCCCGGAGCCCTGCACTGATGGCAACCTATGCTGTCGGCGACCTGCAAGGCTGCCTGGAGCCGCTCAAACGCCTGCTTGACCGGGTAGCTTTCGACCCGGCCAGGGATCGCCTGTGGCTGGTGGGCGACCTGGTCAACCGCGGCCCGCAATCCCTGGAAACCCTGCGCTACCTGTATCGCCTGCGCGATTCCCTGGTCTGCGTGCTGGGCAACCACGACCTGCACCTGTTGGCGGCAGGCAATAATATCGAGCGCCTGAAAAAGGGCGACACCCTGCGGGAAGTCCTCGAGGCCCCGGATCGCGCCGAGTTGCTCGACTGGCTGCGCCGGCAAAAGCTCGTGCATTACGATGAGAGCCGTAATACCGCCCTGGTGCATGCCGGCATCTCACCGCAATGGACCCTGAAAAAAGCCCTTAAATGTGCCGCCGAGGTCGAAGCCGCCCTGGCCGATGACACCCTGTTCGCCACCTATCTGGACGGCATGTACGGCAATGAACCGCTGAAGTGGGATAACGACCTGACAGGCGCCGCCCGCCTGCGGGTCATCACCAACTACTTCACGCGCATGCGTTTCTGCACCGCCGAAGGCAAACTCGACCTCAAGAGCAAGGAAGGCGCCGAAACCGCCCTGCCCGGCTACAAACCCTGGTTCGCCCACCCAGAACGCAAGACCCGCGACACGAAGATCATCTTCGGTCACTGGGCCGCCCTTGAAGGGCACTGCGACGAACCCGGCGTATTTGCCCTCGACACCGGTTGCGTGTGGGGCGGGGCCATGACCCTGATGAACATCGACACCGGCGAGCGCCTGAGCTGCCAGTGCCAATCCCCCCTTCCCGTTACACTACCAGCTGCCGCCAAGCGCTAGACGCCGCTTGCCGCCCGCCCAAGGAGCCCGCCATGAGCGAATTCAAACGTATCCCTCCCGAACAAGCCCAGGCCCTGCGTGAGCAAGGCGCCGTGGTGGTGGATATCCGTGATCCCCAGGCCTACGCGCTGAACCACATCACCGGCGCACGGCACCTGGACAACCACAACATTGCCGATTTCATCCGCGCCGCCAACCTCGACGCCCCCGTGATCGTGGCCTGCTATCACGGCAACTCCAGCCAGAGTGCGGCGGCTTATCTGGTCAGCCAGGGCTTCTCCGATGTCTACAGCCTGGACGGCGGCTTTGAGCTGTGGCGTACGACGTATCCTGCGGAAATGGTTAGCGGCGATTCGCAATAATTTTTTTCAAACCCCGCTACCCCGCGTGACGCTTGGGCTCGCGCCGTTTCTGACGAACGGCGCGCCCAAACTAATTGGGCATCTCGCCTTGACCTCCCGGATTCCCAACTATCATTAAGCGCAGGCCATCCAAAACAGGGGAGAGCCGGTACACCGGCGTGCGGGTCATCGGTAGCGTTTCAGGGTGTTCTGGGGGGAAATGGCCACGGCAAACGCCAATGGCTGCCAGCATCGACTGATTGATCCAGCGTCGGCTCCAGGTATCGAGCGAGGTGACGACGTCATGAGTATTTTTAGCCACTTCCAACAACGCTTCGAGTCCACACAGCAAGAAGAGCTCACGCTGCAAGAGTATCTTGAGCTGTGCAAAAAGGACCGCAGCACCTACGCATCTGCCGCCGAGCGCCTGCTACTGGCGATTGGCGAGCCGGAACTGGTAGACACCGCCAACAACTCGCGGTTGTCGCGAATCTTCTCCAACAAGGTGATCCGCCGCTACCCGGCCTTTGAAGACTTCCATGGCATGGAAGAATGCATCGACCAGATCGTCTCCTACTTCCGCCATGCCGCCCAGGGCCTGGAAGAGAAGAAACAGATCCTTTACCTGCTCGGCCCCGTGGGCGGCGGTAAATCTTCCCTGGCCGAAAAACTCAAGCAACTGATTGAAAAGGTGCCGTTCTACGCGATCAAGGGCTCTCCGGTGTTCGAGTCGCCTCTTGGCCTGTTCAACGCCACCGAAGACGGCGCGATCCTCGAAGAGGACTTCGGCATCCCACGGCGCTATCTCAACACCATCATGTCGCCCTGGGCCACCAAGCGCCTGGCCGAGTTTGGCGGCGATATCAGCCAGTTCCGGGTGGTGAAACTCTATCCGTCGATCCTCAACCAGATCGGCGTGGCCAAGACCGAACCGGGGGATGAGAACAACCAGGATATTTCGGCGCTGGTGGGCAAGGTCGATATCCGCAAACTGGAGGAGTTCCCGCAGAACGACGCTGACGCCTACAGCTACTCGGGCGCACTGTGCCGGGCCAACCAGGGCCTGATGGAGTTCGTGGAGATGTTCAAGGCGCCGATCAAGGTGCTGCACCCACTGCTCACCGCGACCCAGGAAGGCAACTACAACAGCACCGAAGGCCTGGGGGCGATTCCGTTCACCGGCATCTTGCTGGCCCACTCCAACGAATCGGAGTGGCACACCTTCCGCAACAACAAGAACAACGAAGCCTTCATCGACCGGATCTATATCGTCAAGGTGCCGTACTGCCTGCGGGTCAGCGATGAAATCAAGATTTACGACAAGCTGCTGTTCAACAGCTCCCTGGCCAAGGCCCATTGCGCGCCAGACACCCTGAAGATGCTCGCCCAGTTCACCGTGCTGTCGCGCCTCAAGGAACCGGAAAACTCGAATATCTACTCGAAAATGCGCGTTTATGACGGGGAGAACCTCAAGGACACCGATCCCAAGGCCAAGTCGATCCAGGAATACCGCGACACGGCGGGCGTCGATGAGGGCATGAACGGCCTGTCGACCCGCTTCGCCTTCAAAATCCTGTCCAAGGTCTTCAACTTCGACCCCCATGAGATCGCCGCCAACCCGGTGCACCTGCTCTATGTGCTGGAGCAGCAGATCGAACAGGAACAATTCCAGGCTGAAACCCGCGAGCGCTACCTGCGCTTCCTCAAGGAGTACCTGGCGCCACGCTATATCGAGTTCATCGGCAAGGAAATCCAGACCGCTTACCTGGAGTCCTACAGCGAATACGGCCAGAACATCTTCGACCGCTATGTGCTGTACGCCGACTTCTGGATCCAGGACCAGGAATACCGTGACCCGGAGACCGGCGAGATCCTCAACCGCGTAGCCCTCAACGAAGAGCTGGAAAAGATCGAAAAACCGGCCGGCATCAGCAATCCGAAGGATTTCCGCAACGAAATCGTCAACTTCGTACTGCGCGCCCGGGCCAACAACAACGGCAAGAACCCTACCTGGCTCAGTTACGAGAAGCTGCGGGTGGTCATCGAGAAGAAAATGTTCTCCAACACCGAGGATCTGCTGCCGGTCATCAGCTTCAACGCCAAGGCCAGCAAGGAGGACCAGCAAAAACACAACGACTTCGTGACACGAATGGTCGAGCGCGGCTACACCGACAAACAGGTGCGCCTGCTCTCCGAGTGGTACCTGCGGGTTCGCAAATCGCAGTAAGGCAGCGACAAGCGCATGCTGCCGGGCCCCTGGCCTGGCAGCTGACCGCTTGTCTCTAAGCTTCCAGCTCGCGGCTTGAAGCTTGTAACGTGAAGCTGCCCGGAGGGCTCCCTATGAGCTATGTGATCGACCGACGCCTCAATGGCAAGAACAAGAGCACGGTAAACCGCCAGCGTTTCCTGCGGCGCTACCGTGACCACATCAAAAAAGCCGTCGAAGAGGCGGTGAGTCGCCGCTCCATTACCGATATGGAGCACGGCGAGCAGATCAGCATTCCCGGCCGGGATATCGACGAACCGGTACTGCATCACGGCCGTGGCGGCAAACAGACCGTGGTTCATCCGGGAAACAAGGAATTCACCTCCGGCGAACACATCCAGCGTCCTCAAGGCGGTGGCGGCGGCAAAGGCCCAGGCAAGGCCGGCAACTCCGGCGAAGGCATGGACGAGTTCGTATTCCAGATCACCCAGGAGGAGTTTCTCGAATTCATGTTCGAGGACCTGGAACTGCCCAACCTAGTCAAACGCAACCTGACCGGCACCGACACCTTCAAGACCGTCCGCGCCGGCATCAGCAACGAGGGCAACCCCTCACGGATCAACATCATCCGCACCCTGCGTTCGGCCCACGCGCGACGGATTGCCCTCTCAGGCAGCAGCCGCGCCAAACTCAGGGAGGCCAAGGAAGAACTGGCGCGTTTGAAGCGCGAAGAGCCAGACAACTTCGGCGATATCCAGGAAATCGAAACGGAAATCGAGAAACTCAGCGCACGTATTCACCGCGTGCCGTTCCTCGACACCTTCGATTTGAAATACAACCTGCTGGTCAAGCAACCCAACCCCAGCTCCAAGGCCGTGATGTTCTGCCTGATGGACGTTTCCGGCTCCATGACCCAGGCGACCAAGGACATCGCCAAGCGCTTCTTTATCCTGCTGTACCTGTTTCTCAAGCGGAACTACGACAAGATCGACGTCGTCTTCATTCGCCATCACACCAGTGCCCGCGAGGTCGACGAAGAAGAGTTTTTCTATTCGCGGGAGACTGGCGGCACTATCGTGTCCAGCGCGCTGAAGCTGATGCAGGAAATCATGGCTGAACGCTACCCAGCCAACGAATGGAACATCTACGCCGCCCAGGCCTCCGACGGCGACAACTGGAACGACGACTCGCCCGTCTGCCGCGACATCCTGATCAACCAGATCATGCCGTTCGTGCAGTACTACACTTATGTGGAGATTACCCCCCGCGAGCACCAGGCCCTGTGGTTTGAATACGAGCGCATCGGTGAAGCCTTTGCCGACACCTTCGCCCAGCAACAACTGGTCTCGGCCGGCGATATCTATCCGGTCTTCCGTGAACTCTTCCAGCGCAGGTTAGTGACATGACCGCCAAAGAGCATAAGCGCCAACCCATTTCCACAGGGTCCGAATGGACTTTTGAACTGATCCAGGCCTATGACCGGGAAATCAGCCGCATTGCGGCCGGTTATGCCCTGGATACCTATCCCAACCAGATCGAAGTGATCACCGCCGAGCAAATGATGGACGCGTACGCCTCGGTGGGCATGCCCCTGGGCTATCACCATTGGTCCTATGGCAAGCACTTCCTCAGCACCGAAAAGTCCTACACCCGCGGCCAGATGGGGCTGGCCTATGAAATCGTGATCAACTCCGACCCGTGCATTGCCTACCTGATGGAAGAAAACACCATCTGCATGCAGGCACTGGTGGTGGCCCATGCGTGCTATGGCCACAACAGCTTTTTCAAGGGCAACTACCTGTTCCGCACCTGGACCGACGCCAGTTCGATCATCGATTACCTGGTGTTCGCCAAGCAGTACATCATGCAATGCGAAGAGCGCCACGGGATCGACGCCGTGGAAGACCTGCTGGATTCCTGCCATGCCTTGATGAACTACGGCGTGGACCGCTACAAACGCCCCTACCCCATTTCTGCCGAGGAAGAACGGCTACGGCAGAAGGACCGTGAAGAGCATTTGCAAAAGCAGATCAACGACCTGTGGCGCACCATCCCCAAACGCGCCGACAAGAACAGCGACAAGGACAATGCACGCTTCCCCGTCGAACCCCAGGAAAACATCCTGTATTTCCTGGAAAAACACGCGCCGCTGCTGGAGCCCTGGCAGCGGGAAATCGTGCGGATCGTGCGCAAGATCGCCCAGTACTTCTACCCACAACGCCAGACCCAGGTGATGAACGAGGGCTGGGCCACGTTCTGGCACTACACCCTGATGAACGACCTCTACGACGAAGGCCTGGTGACCGACGGCTTCATGATGGAGTTCCTCACCTCCCATACCAGCGTGGTCTTCCAGCCAGGCTTCGACAGCCCCTACTACAGCGGCATCAACCCCTATGCCCTGGGCTTTGCCATGTATCGGGATATCCGGCGCATGTGCGAACACCCCACCGAAGAGGATCGCCGCTGGTTCCCGGAGATCGCCGGCAGCGACTGGCTATCGACCATCAAGTTCGCCATGAGCAGCTTCAAGGACGAGAGCTTTATCCTGCAGTACCTGTCGCCCCAGGTGATTCGCGATCTCAAGCTGTTCAGCATTATGGACGACGACCTCAAGGACGACCTGCTGGTGCCCGCGATCCACGACGAAGCCGGTTACCGCACCATCCGCGAAACCCTGGCGGCCCAATACAACCTGGGCAACCGCGAGCCCAACGTGCAGATCTACAGCATCGATATGCGCGGGGATCGCTCCCTGACCCTGCGCCACCAGCAACATGACCGCAAACCCCTGGGAGAGTCCACGGACGAAGTGCTCAAGCACCTGCACCGGCTATGGGGCTTCGATATCCACCTGGAGACCCTGCAAGGCGACCAAGTGATGAAGACCCACCATGTTCCGCCGCGCAACGAACACAACGACAACGATTACGGCCGCCTGGACCTGGCCGTGGTTCACCTTTGACGCAGCAATGCCTCCATTGGCCTGGCGCAGGCGTTATCCTGTAGGGCTAATGGAGGCTTTTTCATGCAAATCTACACAGTCGGTGGAGCGGTACGTGATCGCTTGCTGGGCATTCCCGTGACCGATATCGACCGGGTCGTCGTCGGGGCCACCACCGAAGAAATGCTCGCCAGGGGCTATCGGCCCGTGGGTTCTGACTTTCCGGTGTTCCTGGACCCAGACAACAACGAGGAGTACGCCCTCGCCCGTACCGAACGCAAAAGCGGCCGGGGCTATGGCGGCTTTGTGTTTCATGCCAGCCCTGACGTCACCCTCGAACAAGACCTGATCCGTCGCGACCTGACCATCAACGCCATGGCCGAAGACGACGACGGCAACCTGACCGATCCGTACAACGGCCAACGCGACCTGCAAGCCCGGGTGCTGCGCCACGTTTCCCCGGCGTTCGCCGAAGATCCCCTGCGTGTACTGCGGGTTGCACGGTTTGCCGCACGTTATGCCAGCCTCGGTTTTACTATCGCCCCCGAAACCCTGGAGTTGATGCGCCAGCTCAGTGACTCCGGCGAACTGGAAGCCCTGACGCCGGAACGCAGTTGGAAGGAAATTTCCCGGGCCCTGATGGAAGATCAGCCGCAGGTATTTATCCAGGTACTGCGCGACTGCCATGCCCTGAAAACCCTGCTGCCGGAAGTGGATGCGCTGTTCGGTGTACCCCAACCCGAAGCCCACCATCCCGAGATCGATACCGGCATCCATACCCTGAGCGTGCTGGAGCAGGCCGCCCTGCACGCCCAACCCCTGACCGTGCGCTGGGCCTGCCTGCTGCATGACCTGGGCAAGGGCCTGACCCCTGTGGATAAGTTACCCAGGCATATCGCTCACGAACAGCGGGGCCTGAAGCTGATCAGGGCGATCAATGAACGCTTCAAAGTGCCAAAAGACTGCCAGGAACTGGCGCTACTGGTCGGCGAGTATCACACCCATGGCCATCGGGCACTGGAGCTGAAAGCCTCGACCCTGCTGGAGTTGCTGCAGAGTTTTGACGTATTCCGCCGGCCACAGCGCTTTGAAGAGTTTGTCGTCGCCTGCGAAATGGACGCGCGAGGCCGCAAGGGCCTTGAGCAGCGAAGTTATCCACAGGCGGATTATTTACGGGGTGCCGCACAGGTGGCACGAGGCGTTGCAGTGGCGCCACTGCTGGAGAAAGGCTTCAAGGGCCCGCAACTGGGCGAAGCCCTCAAGCGCGAACGGCTCAACGCCCTGAAAGCCTACAAAGAACAGCATTCAGTGTAGGAGCGGGCTTGCCCGCGATGGCGTCAGGAGTATCACCGCAAGCCAGCGGGCGCCATCGCCGGCAAGCCGACGCCTACAGGTCCGGGGTGAGCTGCTGGTCGCGCCATTTGAAGGCAACCGGGGCCAGCACCTGATCGATCTGCGCGTCGCGCCACAACGCGGCAAACGTCTTGCCCACTTCGGGATGCACGCGCTCGGGCGCCATCAACGACAGCGGCCACAGCACAAAGGCGTTCTTCAGGATTTCTGCGCGTGGCAACACCAGCCCATCGAAATTACCCGTCAGGTCGCCATACAGCAACACATCGATATCCAGGGGCAGGCCCTTGCGATCTGGCGCATAACGGCCATTGTCGGCCTCGATGGATTTCAAGCGGCGATCCAGCTCCATCAACGGCAAATCGGTGTACGCCGAGACCACCAGGTTGAAGAACGGCCCGCTCTTGATCCCCACCGGCTGACTTTCAAATACGGCGGAACAGCGCATATCGGTCAAAAAGCCATCCAACGCCTCAAGACCCGCATGCAAATGGGGCTCGCGCTCGATATTGCTGCCAAGGCCAAGGTAAACCTGAGTTAGCGACATCCGCGCTCGATCTCCACGCCCACGCCCTTGGCAGCCGGGACGGCACCGGGCTTGGTCAACTTGAGGCGCAGCCAGGGGATCTGGAATTCTTCCATCAAGACCTGCGCCAGGCGTTCGGCGAACGTTTCCACCAGTTGGAATTGCGCCTGCGCGGCAAAGGCCTGGATGCGCGTGGAAACACTGGCGTAATCGAGGGCCAGGGTCAGGTCATCACCGGCTGCGGCCGGGCGATTATCCCAGGCGAAACTCAGGTCCAGGCGCAGGCATTGACGGATACCTCGCTCCCAGTCGTAGGCCCCGATCACGGTGTCGACTTCCAGGCCTTCGATAAACACTCTGTCCAAGCACTCTTCTCCACAGCACGACAAGGGCGCAATGCCCCGTTAGAATCAAGGCGTCCTCGCCCGGAATAGTTAGCATGTCTTGGTTACTGGCGACCCTCGCCTACCTGCTCGGCTCGCTGTCCTTTGCCATCTTGCTCAGCCGCCTGACGGGAAGTCCCGACCCGCGCATGGGTGGCTCAGGCAATGCCGGCGCCACCAATATGTTGCGCCTGGCCGGCAAGAAACTCGCCGTACTCACGCTGCTTGGCGACGTCTGCAAAGGCCTTTTACCCGTACTGATCGCCGACCTCGCCGGCCTTTCCCTGCAACAACAGGCCTGGATCGGCGTGTGTGCCGTGCTCGGCCATCTGTTCCCGCTGTACTTTCGCTTTCGCGGTGGCAAGGGCGTCGCGACGGCGGCCGGCATGCTGCTGGGGATCTATCCACCGGCGGCGCTGCTGGCGGTGCTCGCCTGGCTGCTGACGTTCTACCTGACCCGCACCAGCTCCCTCGCGGCTTTGATCGCCACCCCCCTGACCCTGCCATTGCTGGCCTGGCAGGAGCCTGCGGCCCTGCTGCCGATGAGCGTACTCACCCTGCTGATTGTATGGCGCCATCGCGGCAATTTACGCGACCTGTTTGCCGGGCGCGAACGGCATTTTTAAATACGCCCGCTGAACCCGGCTCATGTTCGTCGCTCACAACGGCGGCAACTGCTCCATCGGCCAGCGCGCCTGCACGCTGATGGCCAGGCTCTCATGCTGGCCAGCCTGCAAGCGCTGGCAGCCGGCGAAGGCAATCATCGCGCCGTTATCGGTGCAGAACTCGGGGCGCGCGTAGAACACCTCGCCCTTGAGGTCGCCGAGCATCTTTTCCAGTGACAGGCGCAACGCCTTGTTCGCACTGACGCCTCCAGCGATGACCAGGCGCTTCATGCCGGCCTGCTTCAAGGCGCGCTTGCACTTGATGGTCAAAGTCTCCACCACCGCCTGCTGGAACGCCAGAGAGATGTCGCAACGGGCTTGCTCGCCGTCGTCCCCGGCACTGACGCTTTGCTGCCAGGTGTTCAAGGCAAAGGTTTTCAGGCCGCTGAAGCTGAACATCAGGCCAGGGCGATCGCACATCGGACGCGGGAAGGTATAGCGCCCGGGCACGCCTTTTTCGGCAAGGCGCGCGATTTCCGGGCCGCCGGGATAATTGAGGTCCATCATCTTGGCGGTCTTGTCGAACGCTTCACCGGCAGCATCGTCCAGGGTTTCGCCCAAAAGCGTGTACTGACCGATTCCGTCGACCTGAACCAGCTGCGTATGGCCTCCCGAAACCAACAAAGCGACGAACGGGAACCCAGGCGGGTTTTCTTCCAGCATCGGTGCCAGTAAATGGCCTTCCATATGGTGCACGCCAAGGGCTGGAATGCCCCAGGCAAATGCCAGCGCCTGGGCACAGGAAGCCCCAACCAGCAGGGCCCCGACCAATCCTGGGCCGGCGGTGTAGGCGATGGCATCGATCTCGGTGGCAACGCAATCGGCCTCGTCCAGCACCTGGCGAATCAATGGCAACATGCGTTTGACGTGATCACGGCTGGCGAGCTCCGGCACCACGCCGCCATAGGCCCGATGCAAGTCGATCTGACTGAACAGTGCATCGGCCAAAAGCCCGCGTTCACTGTCGTAAAGCGCGACGCCGGTCTCGTCGCAGGAGGTTTCTAAGCCCAGTACTAACATGGGTTTGCGCCTTGTAGAGGCTGAATTTGAAGGCGCGCATAATAGTCGCCACTTCCCTTCCCGACTAGCGGTTTTCGATCAGAGGCTTTGCATTCCGGGCAATGAGGGGTTAACATCCGCAACCCTTAAAAACCGACGACCTCAGCCGCGAATTTTTTGCGACGAGAACGTTGATTCCCGGTAATGAAAGAAGGTAGCTCTGGATGCCAGCCGTCAAAGTAAAAGAGAACGAACCCTTCGACGTAGCTCTGCGTCGTTTCAAGCGCTCCTGCGAAAAAGCCGGTGTTCTGGCTGAAGTTCGTAGCCGCGAATTTTATGAGAAGCCAACTTCTGAGCGTAAGCGTAAGGCAGCAGCCGCTGTTAAGCGTCACGCCAAGAAAGTTCAGCGCGAACAGCGCCGCGCCGTTCGTCTGTACTAATACACAGACGTTCGTAGCAAGCTTCTGCCAAGCCCGGCCCTCAGCCGGGCTGTTGGCATTTGCGGATATCGCTTGATGCTTCACCGTCGACGCCGCCCATGCGACCGAGACAAAGCTTCACACGTCAGGACTGGCTCTTTTGCCAGCGGTGCACGTCTCTTCTGACGAGCCTATCAAGGCTACTGACGAGCACACTTATTTTCCAGGCAGGCGATCAATAGGTCGACTGTGCCCCATGATGAGCTTCCGAGGCCGCCATTGGCCGTGACCGGACTCCAGGGCAACACTTTCAAACACGTCGAAGACTGATTGGAACTAACGTCAGTGAATGCTCGACAGATACACTTCCTGACAGCCCAAACAGACAATCGATGATCAAGCCGCCGCTATCGGGCGCCTTGAGTGCGTCACGGGCCCTCATTTACACGCAGTGATGACGAGAACGCCATGGCCGGGCTAATTCCCCAGAGCTTTATTGACGACCTTCTGAACCGCACCGACATCGTCGATGTTGTCAGCTCGCGCGTGCAAATGAAAAAGGCCGGCAAGAACTACACCGCCTGCTGCCCGTTCCACAAAGAAAAGACCCCATCGTTCAGCGTCAGCCCTGACAAGCAGTTCTACTACTGCTTCGGCTGCGGCGCGGGCGGCAATGCCCTGGGCTTTATCATGGACCACGACAACCTGGACTTCCCCCAGGCCGTCGAGGAACTGGCCAAAGCCGCCGGCATGGAAATCCCCCGCGAAGAAAGTGGTCGACCGCACAAACCGCGCCAACCCACCGACTCGCCGCTGTACCCGCTGCTCACCGCCGCCGCCGAGTTCTATCGCCAGGCCCTGAAAAGCCATCCGCAACGCAAGGCCGCCGTGGACTACCTCAAGGGCCGTGGCCTGACCGGGGAAATCGCCCGCGACTTCGGCCTGGGCTTCGCCCCGCCAGGCTGGGACAACCTGTACAAACACCTGAGCAGCGACACCCTGCAGCAAAAAGCCATGATCGACGCCGGCCTGCTGGTGGAAAACGCCGAGACCGGCAAGCGCTATGACCGTTTCCGCGACCGGGTGATGTTCCCGATCCGCGACAGCCGTGGCCGCATCATCGCCTTTGGCGGCCGGGTACTGGGTGACGACAAACCCAAATACCTGAACTCCCCGGAAACCCCGGTGTTTCACAAGGGCCAGGAACTCTACGGCCTGTTTGAAGCGCGCAAGAATAACCGCAACCTCGATGAAATCATCGTGGTCGAAGGCTATATGGACGTCATCGCCCTGGCCCAGCAAGGCCTGCGCAATGCCGTGGCGACCCTCGGCACCGCTACCAGCGAAGAACACATGAAGCGCCTGTTTCGCGTGGTGCCCAGCGTGCTGTTCTGCTTCGACGGCGACCAGGCCGGCCGCAATGCCGCCTGGCGTGCCCTCGAAGCCACCCTGTCGAGCCTGCAGGATGGGCGCCGCGCGCGCTTCCTGTTCCTGCCCGAAGGCGAAGACCCGGACACCCTGGTGCGCTCCGAAGGCACCGATGCGTTTCGCGCACGTATCCACCAGCACGCACAACCGCTGGCCGATTACTTTTTCCAGCAATTGACCGAAGAGGCCGACCCGCGCTCCCTCGAAGGCAAGGCCCACATGGCCACCCTCGCAGCACCGCTGATCGACAAGGTGCCCGGCGCCAACCTCAAGGCCCTGATGCGCCAGCGCCTGCTGGAAATCACCGGCCTGAGCGGCGAGGCGGTCAGCCAGCTGGTGCATAGCGCGCCCCAGGAGGCACCACCGGCCTACGACCCGGGCTTTGACTACGACGCCATGCCGGACTACGCCGACTTTCACCAGCCTCAAGAAGCCTTTGTGCCTCAACAGGACTGGACACCGAAGAAACCCGGTGCCGGCGGCAAGAAATGGGACAAAAAGCCCTGGAGCAAAAACGGCAAGCGTGGCGACCGCGACGAGGCCTACGCCCCGCGCACGCCGGTGGCCGTAGAGGCCCCGACGCTGATTGCCCTGCGCACCCTGATCCACCACCCGCAATTGGCGGGCCGGGTGGAAAGCGCCGAACATTTTGCCAATGAGAGCAATACCTATGCCCAGGTGCTGATTGCCCTGATCGAGGCCGTGCAGAAAAATCCTAAGCTAAACTCAATCCAGTTGATGGCCCGCTGGCATGGCACCGAGCAAGGGCGTCTTTTGAAAGCACTCGCAGAAAAGGAATGGTTAATTGACGGCGACAACCTTGAACAACAGTTTTTAGACACCATTACAAGGTTATCTGCGGGTCAACATACGCAGACCCTCGATGAGCTCATCAAGAGAGCAAGGCAGCCGGGATTGTCGGCTGAAGAGCAAATTCAGATAGCAAAACAGATGCGCGACCTCTTAAAACAGAATGTTTCCGCATCAAACCCGACCTCAGCTGGCGTGTGAGGTCATAGCTCGGGTATAATCCTCGGCTTGTTTTTTGCCCGCCAAGACCTTCAGTGGATAGGGTGTTATGTCCGGAAAAGCGCAACAGCAGTCTCGTATCAAAGATTTGATCCTCCTTGGTCGTGAGCAGAAGTATCTGACTTACGCAGAGGTCAATGACCACCTGCCTGAAGATATTTCAGATCCAGAGCAGGTGGAAGACATCATCCGCATGATCAATGACATGGGGATCCCCGTACACGAGAGTGCTCCGGATGCGGACGCCCTTATGTTGGCCGACTCCGATACCGACGAGGCAGCCGCTGAAGAAGCAGCTGCCGCGCTGGCAGCGGTGGAGACCGACATCGGTCGCACGACTGACCCTGTGCGCATGTATATGCGCGAAATGGGTACGGTAGAGCTACTGACACGGGAAGGCGAAATCGAAATCGCCAAGCGTATCGAAGAGGGCATCCGTGAAGTGATGGGCGCGATCGCGCACTTCCCAGGCACGGTTGACCACATTCTCTCCGAGTACACCCGCGTGACCACCGAAGGTGGCCGCCTGTCCGACGTCCTGAGCGGTTATATCGACCCGGACGACGGCATTACGCCGCCGGCTGCCGAAATTCCGCCGCCTGTCGACCCGAAAGCCGTGAAAGCGGACGACGAAACCGACGACGACGAGGCTGAAGCCAGCACCGACGACGAAGAAGAAGTCGAAAGCGGCCCGGATCCGATCATCGCAGCCCAGCGCTTTGGCGCGGTCTCCGATCAGATGGAACTGGCGCGCAAGGCCCTGAAGAAGCACGGTCGTGGTAGCAAGCAGGCAACCGCCGAACTGCTGGCCCTGGCCGAGCTGTTCATGCCGATCAAACTGGTACCGAAGCAATTCGAGGGCCTGGTTGAGCGGGTTCGTAGCGCCCTTGAGCGTCTGCGTGCACAAGAGCGGGCGATCATGCAGCTCTGTGTCCGTGATGCGCGCATGCCGCGTGCCGACTTTCTGCGCCAGTTCCCGGGCAATGAAGTCGACGAAAGCTGGACCGACGCACTGGCCAAGGGCAAAAGCAAATACGCTGAAGCCATTGGTCGCTTCCAGGCCGACATCGTTCGTTGCCAGCAGAAGCTGACTGCATTGCAGACCGAAACCGGTCTGACGATTGCCGAGATCAAGGACATCAACCGTCGCATGTCGATCGGCGAGGCCAAGGCCCGCCGCGCGAAGAAAGAGATGGTTGAAGCGAACTTGCGTCTGGTGATCTCCATCGCCAAGAAGTACACCAACCGTGGCCTGCAATTCCTCGACCTGATCCAGGAAGGCAACATCGGCTTGATGAAGGCTGTGGACAAGTTTGAATACCGTCGCGGCTACAAGTTCTCGACCTATGCCACCTGGTGGATCCGTCAGGCGATCACTCGCTCGATCGCCGACCAGGCCCGCACCATCCGTATTCCGGTGCACATGATCGAGACCATCAACAAGCTCAACCGTATTTCCCGACAGATGTTGCAGGAAATGGGTCGTGAACCGACCCCGGAAGAGCTGGGCGAACGCATGGAAATGCCTGAGGATAAAATCCGCAAGGTATTGAAGATCGCTAAAGAGCCGATCTCCATGGAAACCCCGATCGGTGATGACGAAGACTCCCACCTGGGTGACTTCATCGAAGACTCGACCATGCAGTCGCCAATCGATGTCGCCACCGTTGAGAGCCTCAAGGAAGCGACGCGCGACGTACTGTCCGGCCTCACTGCCCGTGAAGCCAAGGTACTGCGCATGCGCTTCGGCATCGATATGAATACCGACCACACCCTTGAGGAAGTCGGTAAGCAGTTTGACGTGACCCGCGAGCGGATCCGCCAGATCGAAGCCAAGGCGCTGCGCAAGTTGCGCCACCCGACGAGAAGCGAGCATTTGCGCTCCTTCCTCGACGAGTGATCACAAAACCCCCAGGCCCTGGCCTGGGGGTTTTGCTTTGTGCAGATTAAATCCTCCCCGCTTCACTCCCCCTCGCAATGCCCGTCTACACTCGAAACATTCCCCGTGCCATAACGAGACCGTTATGCCCAGACTGCCGGCCGTGCTACTGCTGTCGCTGCTGACCTGGACCGCAACGGCTGGCGCGTTGACTCTCACAGATGAAGAGCATGGCTGGTTGGCGGCCCACCCTGAGTTGCGCCTTGGCGTTGATGCGTCATGGCCGCCGTTTGAGTATCGTGATGAAGAAGGCCGCTACCAGGGCCTGGCCGCTGACTATGTACGACTGATCCAGGAACGTCTGGGCATCAAGATCAAATTGATCGAGCCCGCCAACTGGAGCGCGCTTCTGGAGCAGGCCAAGAACAACCAGCTCGACCTGTTGCCGGGCATCATGTCCACCCCGGAGCGCCAGGGTTTCCTGGCATTTTCCCGGCCTTACCTCGACTTTCCCATCGTCATTCTCGCCCACGAAGGCGGTGCCCAGCCCCGCGCCCTCAAGGACTTGTATGGGCTGAAGATCGCCGTGGTGGAGAACTACGCGCCCCACGAGCTGCTGCGTACCCACCATCCCGACCTGAACCTGGTAGCACTGCCCAACGTCAGCTCGACCTTGCAGGCCCTGGCCACCGATGAGGTGGACGCCGTTGTCGGGGACCTGGCCTCCAGTGTCTGGAGCCTGCGCCAACTCAAGCTCGACGGCTTATATGTCAGTGGCGAAACGCCTTATCGCTACCAACTGGCAATGGCCGCGCCCCAAGAAAACAAAATGCTGATTGGCATCCTGGATAAAGTTCTCGCCGACCTCAGCCTCAGCGAAGTTGACGAGATCCAGGAGCGCTGGGTCGGCAATGTCATCGATCACCGGACCTTCTGGAGCGACTTGCTGCTCTACGGCCTGCCTGCCGTACTGCTGTTGAGTACCGTGCTGGCCATCGTCATTCGGATCAACCGCCGGCTCAGTTCGGAAATTTCCCGCCGGGTGGCCCTCGAACAAGAACTGCGCAGCAGCGAATACCACTACCGGGGACTGGTGGAAAGCCTGTCCGCCATCGCCTGGGAAGCGGACATCAGCGACTTCACCTACAGCTATGTGTCACCCCATGCCGAGGAACTCCTGGGCTACCCCCGTGCTCACTGGCTGATCCCCGGTTTCTGGCGCAACATCATCCACCCCGCCGACCTGACCCGCGCCGATACCTTCTGCCAGCAGGAAACCCACGCCCACCGTGATCACAGCATCGATTACCGGGTGATCACTGCCGACGGCCGTTGCCTGTGGGTCAGGGACATTGTCAGCCTGATCAAACATGGGCATGAGCCCGTCATGCGTGGCCTGATGATCGATATCAGCGAAGCCAAGCGCACCGAGGAAGCGCTGCAGCTTTCGCAAGAGAAGTTTGCCTCGGTGTTCCAGCAATGCCCGGACATATTGGTGATCGCCCGCCTGTCCGATGGCTGCCTGCTGGAGGTCAACAAAGCCTTCGAGGACCAGATTGGCCTGAGCGCCGTAGACGTCATCGGCAAGACCGCCACCGAGCTGAACATCTGGGGCATCCCGGGAGTGGGCCCCAACCTGCTCAAGCGCGTGCAGAGCAGCAGCATCCGCAACCTGGAGATGCCGTTCCTGCGCAGTAACGGCCAGGCGTTTATCGGGCTGATTTCTGCCGAACCCTTCCAGCTCGATACCATCGAAGCGCTAGTGGTCGTGGTACGGGATATCACCCAGCTCAAAGAAACCCAGCAACGGCTGCAAACCTCCGAAGAGAAATTCGCCAAAGCCTTCCACGCCTCGCCCGACGGCTTATTGCTGACTCGCCAGCACGATGGCCTGCTGCTGGAGGTCAACGAAGGCTTTAGCCGCATCACCGGTTTCAACAGTGCGATGTCCCTGGACCAATCGACCCTGGACCTGGGGATCTGGGTGGACTTGAATGAACGCAAGCACATGCTCGACCTGCTGCAGCGCGACGGCCTGGTGCGTGATTTCGTCTGCCATATCCGCCGCAGTGACGGGCAGATCCGCCTGTGCGAAGTGTCCAGTCGCCCACTGCCCATCGGGGATGACGACTGCATGCTGACCATCGCTCGCGACATTACCGAGCGCCAGTTGATGCAGGAAAAACTGCAACAGGCCGCGACGGTTTTCGAGAGCACTGCCGAAGGCGTCTTGATCACCGATACCCGGCAGAACATCAGCGCGGTCAATCGCGCCTTCAGCGAAATCACCGGCTACAGCGAAGCCGAAGCCCTGGGCCATACCCCGCGCCTGCTGGCTTCCGGCATGCACGACAGCGCATTCTACGCAGCCATGTGGCATCAACTGACCGCCAACGGCCACTGGCAAGGCGAGATATCCAACCGGCGCAAGAACGGCGAGCTATATCCCAGCTGGCTGACCATCAGCGCCGTGCGCAACCACGAGCAGTCCATCACCCACTTCGTGGCGGTATTTGCCGACATCTCCAGCCTCAAGCACGCCCAGGCACGGCTCGACTACCAGGCGCACCACGACCCGCTCACCGGCCTGCCCAACCGCACCCTGTTTGAAAACCGCCTGCAGACCGCCCTCAACACCCAACAGGAAACCGGCAGCCAGGGCGCAGTGCTGTTTCTCGACCTCGACCGCTTCAAACACATCAACGACAGCCTCGGCCACCCGATTGGCGACCTGCTGCTCAAAGACATCGCCTTGCGCCTCAAGGAACAACTGCGCGATATCGACACCGTGGCGCGCCTGGGCGGTGACGAATTCATCATCCTGCTGCCCGGCCTGCAACAAGCCAGCGACGCCCAGCACCTGGCCAATAAACTGCTGGCCTGCTTCACCCTGCCCTTCCAGGCTGGCGAACACGAGTTCTTTATCAGCGCCAGCATCGGCACCAGCTTCTACCCACAGGATGGCATCGACGTCGCCACCCTGGTCAAAAACGCCGATGCCGCCATGTACCGCTCCAAGGCCAAGGGCCGCAACCGGGTCGAACGCTACACCCAGGACCTGACCGCCCAGGCCAACGAGCGCGTCGCCCTCGAACACGAACTGCGCCGGGCCATGGAACGCGAAGAATTGTTTCTGTATTACCAGCCCAAGTGGAGCCTGGAGACCCAACAACTGATCGGTGCCGAAGCCCTGCTGCGCTGGCGCCATCCCACCTTTGGCGACGTGCCTCCCGAACACTTCATCGCCCTGGCCGAAGAGAACGGCATGATCCTGCAAATCGGCGACTGGGTCCTGGAACAGGCTTGTCGGCAACTGCATCAGTGGCGCAAGTCCTACGACGACTTTGGCCCGCTCTCCGTCAACCTCGCCGGCGCCCAACTGCGCCACCCCAACCTGCTGGGGCGCATCGAGCAACTGCTGCGCGACAACCGCCTGCAACCCAATTGCCTGCAACTGGAGATCACCGAGAACTTCATCATGAGCCAGGCCGAAGAAGCCCTGGAAGTGCTGCATAAACTCAAGCGCCTGGGCGTACAACTGGCCATCGACGACTTCGGCACCGGCTATTCCTCCTTGAGCTACCTCAAGCGCCTGCCCCTGGACTTCCTGAAAATCGACCAGTCCTTCGTCCGCGGCCTGCCAGACGACCCCCACGACGCCGCCATCGTGCGCGCCATCATTGCCCTGGGCCACAGCATGCAATTCACCATCATCGCCGAAGGCGTGGAAACCCCCGCCCAGCAAGCCTTCCTCGCCGACGAAGGCTGCGAACAAATGCAAGGCTACATCGTCAGCCTGCCCCTGCCTCCCGACATCTTCGCCGCGACCTTCCTTCACATGACCCATTCGGATTTTTCGGATAGCACAGTGGAGAAACCATCGTTATAATCCGCGACCTACTGAGGGCCTATAGCTCAGTTGGTTAGAGCAGGGGACTCATAATCCCTTGGTCGTAGGTTCGAGTCCTACTGGGCCCACCATCTCTGAAAGCCGCGCACTGCGCGGCTTTTGCGTTTCTGCCAGTCACCCCAGGCACCACTGGCCATGAGCCTGTAACATGCTCCCCCACTGCCATCCGCGCCGGAGCCCAACTTGTCCGCCACCCGCCCTCCCGTCCTTGATGAAATCGACCGCCAGTTGATCGCCGCCTTGCAGCTCAACGCCCGCGAAAGCGTGGCCATGCTCGCTCGCCAACTGGGGATTGCCCGTACCACCGTGACCTCGCGCCTGGCGCGCCTGGAAAAGACCCAGGTGATTACCGGCTACGGCGTGCGCCTTGGCCAGCGCGTGGTGGATGGCGGGTTGCAGGCGTATGTGGGGATCACGGTGCAACCGCGCTCTGGCAAGGAAGTGCTGCGTCGCCTCAGCGCCATGGCCCAGGTCCAGCAGTTGTGTGCGGTCAGTGGGGAGTTTGACTATGTGGCCTGGCTGCGCACCGATTCGCCGGAGCAACTGGATCAACTGCTGGACCAGATTGGCAGTGTCGATGGGGTAGAAAAGACCACCACCTCGATCATCCTCAGTAACAAATTGGATCGTGGCCAGCCAATCTGACCACTAACTTCGTCATTTCGACTAAAAACAATTCAATCCGACGACACATTGCGTCTTATTAACGAGCGCTACGCTCCCTAGAATGGCTGCCATCTTTTCCTATACTTCACGGGTCGTGCCCCGTGCAGTTGCCAGCAAGGTCAGCCATGAACGCCACCCACAAGAACAATCGCCACCCTGCAGACGGTAAAAAACCCATCACCATCTTTGGCCCGGATTTCCCGTTCGCCTTCGATGACTGGATCGAGCACCCCGCCGGGCTGGGCAGTATTCCTGCCGCCAGCCATGGGGCCGAAGTGGCGATTGTCGGGGCGGGTATTGCCGGGCTGGTGGCCGCCTACGAGCTGATGAAGCTGGGCCTCAAGCCAGTGGTGTACGAGGCCTCGAAAATGGGCGGGCGCCTGCGCTCCCAGGCTTTTGAAGGGGCCGAAGGCATCATCGCCGAACTGGGCGGTATGCGCTTCCCGGTGTCGTCGACGGCGTTCTACCACTATGTGGACAAGCTGGGCCTGGAGACCAAGCCCTTCCCCAACCCGTTGACGCCGGCCTCCGGCAGTACCGTGATCGATCTGGAAGGCCAGACCCATTACGCACAGAAACTCGCCGACCTTCCTGCACTGTTCCAGGAAGTGGCTGACGCCTGGGCCGATGCCCTGGAAGCCGGCTCGCAGTTCAGCGATATCCAGCAGGCCATCCGCGACCGCGATGTGCCACGCCTCAAGGCGCTGTGGAATACCCTGGTGCCGCTGTGGGACGACCGCACGTTCTACGACTTCGTCGCCACGTCCAAGGCGTTCGCCAAGTTGTCGTTCCATCACCGCGAAGTGTTCGGCCAGGTGGGCTTCGGCACCGGTGGCTGGGACTCGGACTTCCCCAACTCGATGCTGGAAATCTTCCGCGTGGTGATGACCAACTGCGACGACCACCAGCACCTGGTAGTCGGTGGCGTGGCCCAGGTGCCCATGGGTATCTGGCGCCATGTGCCAGAGCGTTGCGCCCATTGGCCTGCCGGCACCAGCCTCAGTTCCCTGCACCATGGCGCGCCACGGGCCGGGGTCAAGCGTATAGCCCATGCTGCCGACGGGCGTTTTGCGGTCACCGACAACTACGGCGATACCCGGGAATATGCCGCCGTGCTGACCACCTGCCAGAGCTGGCTGCTGACTACCCAGATCGAATGCGACGAAAGCCTGTTCTCGCAAAAAATGTGGATGGCCCTGGACCGCACGCGCTATATGCAGTCGTCGAAAACCTTTGTCATGGTCGACCGGCCTTTCTGGAAGGACAAAGACCCGGAAACCGGCCGCGACCTGATGAGCATGACCCTCACCGACCGCCTGACCCGCGGCACCTACCTGTTCGACAACGGCGACGACAAGCCGGGGGTCATTTGCCTGTCTTACTCGTGGATGAGCGACGCCCTGAAAATGCTGCCGCAGCCCATCGATAAACGGGTGAAGCTGGCCCTTGATGCGCTGAAAAAAATCTACCCGAAAGTCGACCTCAAGGCGCGCATCATTGGCGACCCGATCACGGTTTCCTGGGAGGCCGACCCGCACTTCCTCGGCGCATTCAAGGGCGCGTTGCCGGGCCACTACCGCTATAACCAGCGCATGTACGCGCACTTTATGCAAAAGGATATGCCGGCCGAGCAGCGCGGGATTTTCATCGCTGGCGACGACGTATCCTGGACCCCAGCCTGGGTCGAAGGCGCAGTGCAGACCTCGCTGAACGCGGTTTGGGGCATCATGACCCACTTCGGTGGCAGTACCCACCCGCAAAACCCGGGGCCGGGGGATGTGTTCGATGAGATCGGCCCTATCGCCCTGGCCGAATAAGGAGCCAAGCCATGCGTGTCGCCCTGTACCAATGCCCGCCATTGCCGCTGGATGTGGCCGGCAATCTCAAGCGCCTGCATACCGTCGCCCATGAAGCGTCCGACGCAGATGTGCTGGTGCTGCCGGAGATGTTCCTCACCGGCTACAACATCGGTGTTGAAGCCGTGGGCGCGCTGGCCGAAGCGCAGGATGGGCAATCGGCACAAACCATTGCCGAACTGGCTCAGAACGCGGGCCTGGCAATTCTGTACGGCTACCCGGAGCGGGCCGAAGATGGGCAGATCTACAATGCCGTGCAACTGATCGACGCCAGGGGCCAGCGCCTGTGCAACTACCGCAAGACGCACCTGTTCGGCGACCTTGATCACTCGATGTTCAGCGCTGGCGGCGATGAGCTCCCCATCGTCGAGTTGAACGGCTGGAAGCTGGGGTTCCTTATCTGCTACGACCTGGAGTTCCCGGAAAACACCCGGCGCCTGGCCCTGGCCGGTGCCGAGCTGATCCTGGTGCCGACGGCCAACATGGTGCCCTTCGACTTCGTCGCCGATGTCACCGTGCGGGCACGGGCCTTTGAAAACCAGTGTTATGTGGCCTACGCCAACTATTGCGGGCATGAAGACCAGATCCAGTATTGCGGGCAAAGCAGCATCGCCGCGCCGAATGGCCAACGCGTTGCCCAGGCGGGGCTGGATGAGGCGCTGATCGTCGCCACCCTCGACCGCCAGGTGATACACAACGCGCAAGCGGCCAATCACTACCTGGCAGACCGGCGCCCCGAGCTTTACGCAGCGCTGCATAAGCACTGATCAGCGCGCTTTGCGCTAGCATAGGCACTTCCTACGTTCTGGAAGTGCTCATGCCTGTGCCGGCCCACCCTCATCATTTGCAACTGACCCTGGCCAATGGCCTGCGGGTTTCCCTGCGTCATGCCCCACGTCTCAAGCGCTGTGCAGCGGCCTTGCGGGTAGCGGCCGGCAGCCATGACGCGCCGTTGGCCTGGCCGGGGCTGGCACATTTTCTTGAGCACCTGCTGTTTCTCGGCACCGAGGCTTTTCCTGCAACGGACGGTTTGATGGCCTACGTGCAGCGCCACGGTGGGCAGGTCAACGCCAGCACGCGCGAACGCACCACCGACTTCTTCTTTGAAGTGCCCACCCCCGTGTTTGGCGACGCGCTACAGCGCCTGGGCGATATGCTTGCTCATCCGCGCCTGGCCATGGACGAGCAACTGCGCGAGCGTGAGGTGTTACAAGCAGAGTTTATCGCCTGGTCCCAGGATGCCGAGGCACAGCATCAGGTGGCGATCCTCCAAGGCCTCGCTGCCGGGCATCCGTTGCGGGGGTTTCATGCGGGCAATCGTGACAGCCTGCCGGTGCCACGGGAGAACTTCCAACAAGGGCTGCGAGGGTTCTATCAGGACTTCTATCAAAGCGGGCAAATGACCTTGAGCCTTGCCGGCCCCCAGTCGCTGCAAGAGCTGCAAGCCTTGGCCCAGCACTTTGCCGATAGCCTGCGGGCAGGCCCGCGACGCCCGCAGCAGGCACCGCCGGCATTGATGGGCGACGATAACCATCGCTATCCATACCTCCATAAGCAGCAACTGCATCACCTCATTGCCTGCAACGCGCCCCGCGAAGCCCTGGAGTTCCTCTGCACCTGGCTGAATGCCACGGCCCCCGGTGGTTTGCTCGCCGAGTTGCAAGCACGGGGCTGGGCAAGCGCGCTGCACGCCAGGGTGCTGTACCTGTTCGCCGGGCAGGCGCTGCTGGATATCGGATTCACCCTGCAACCCCAGGGTTCGCAGCAGCCCCAAGCAATCGAAGGGCTCTTAAATGACTGGTTGCGCTTTTTCGCCGACAGCGACTGGACTGGGCTGCGCGAAGAGTATGCCCTGCTGATCGAGCGCCAGCGGCAAATCAGTGGCGCCTTGACCCTGGCCCGCCAGGACAGTGAAAACCTCGCAACGCAGGTGTCCGAGCCGCATTGCCAAGCCCTCAAGAGCCTGCTGAACACGCTGCAATCGGCGCCCGCACAACAGGCCTGGCAACTGCCGCCGGGTAATCCATTCCTGCAACAAGCCCCCCAGAAACAGCGCCCCGGACTGATTCGCGGCCAGACCAGCGCCCATCGCGGCTTGCGGACCTTTGCCCAGGATCGCTCCCGTGGCCGGCGCGAACTGCCAGGCCTGTCGTTCAGCCAAGCCTTGCCCGCCGATAGCGACGAAGGCGCCCTTTACCTACGCTGGCAACTGAACTCGCCCGCGCCTTGCCTGGGCAACCCCCTGCAAGCGCTGCGGACCAACGCCCGTCAGGCCGGCGTGGAATTATCCTTTGAAGCCGCAGGCAATGACTGGCTGCTGAAAATGAGCGGGCTGCATGAACCGATGCCCGCCATCGTCGAGCAACTGGCACGCGACCTGGCCCAACCCGACCTTTGGCAACAGGCGCCCAGCAGTCCGCCGCCACAGATGGCCATTCGCGAGTTGCTCAAGGCATTGCCAACCTGCATGGCCGACACCGGGCGCAGCGCGGATGTCAACGCGTCACCCGATCTCTGGGCCACCGCCCGCTGGCAAGGCCTGGGCATGGGCCTGCCGGCGGCGTGCGAAATGGCGATCAACAATGCGGCGGCACGTCTGCCCGGACAATGTGCCGAGAGTGGACATAAAACCCAGCCCATCAACGGCCAGCATCGCTGGCAAACCGTAGCAACCGACGGCAACGAAGCCGCCTTGCTGCTGTTTTGCCCGGCACCGAGCCAGTCCCTCGCCGACGAGGCCGACTGGCGATTGCTCGCACACCTGGCCCAGACCCCGTTTTACCAGCGCCTACGCGTCGAGTTACAACTGGGCTACGCCGTATTCAGCGGTATCCGACAACTCAATGGGCAAACCGGCCTGCTGTTTGGCGTGCAGTCGCCCAATGTGGCGCTTGCGGGGCTGCTCGACCCTATCCAGGCCTTTCTCAAGCAACTGCCCGCCTTGATCAAGGGCAGCGAAGACCTGGGCAACACGCCCCTGGCCCAGCAGTTTTCGCCACAGACACTGCCCACCTCCCAAGCCGCCGAACTGCTCTGGCAGGCGCACTTGGCCGGGCATGGCGCAGACTATCTTGAGCCACTGCAACAGTTGATCCAGACCCGCACACGCCAGCACCTGATCGATGCGGCGCAGCGCCTCAACCAGGCCGCTGGCGGCTGGCAATGCCTGGCCAATGGCGCAGCAGTGGGCGCTTTCCAGTAAGACAGCGTTGATCGTTGCCGATGTTGCAACAGGCTTTTTCCACCAAGACAGCGCTAGCTTGAGGAGAAATGCGTAATATTGCGCCACACATCTGAACATCTCCGCCTGGAGATGGACTATATGTATTACTTGGTAGTAATCGCCCCATCCCTTAGTAGGAGTATGAATATGACGTGGTCCAAACCTGCTTACACTGATCTGCGTATCGGTTTTGAAGTCACCATGTACTTCGCCAGCCGCTGATTGCTTTTGTATTGCAATGCAACGCCTCGGCTCGCCGGGGCGTTTTTATTTTGAGTCTTGTGTGAAGGAGCGGCGATGCTTGTCCAGATTCTAGGTTCGGCGGCCGGTGGTGGTTTCCCGCAGTGGAACTGCAACTGCGTGAACTGCGCCGGTTTTCGCGATGGCAGCCTGCGGGCCCAGGCCCGCACCCAATCGTCCATCGCCCTCTCCGATGATGGCGTGAACTGGGTGCTGTGCAACGCCTCGCCGGATATCCGCGCGCAACTGCAAAGTTTTGCACCGATGCAACCCGGCCGCGCACTGCGCGATAGCGGGATCAGCGCAATCATCTTGATGGACAGCCAGATCGACCACACCACCGGCCTGCTCAGCTTGCGCGAAGGCTGCCCGCACCAGGTATGGTGCACCGATATGGTCCATGAAGACCTGAGCACCGGTTTCCCGCTGTTCACCATGCTGACCCACTGGAATGGCGGCCTGGATTGGCAGCGCATCGAGCTGGATACCAGCTTCACCATTCCCGCCTGCCCCAACCTGCGCTTCACCCCGCTGCCCCTGCGCAGTGCCGCGCCACCCTACTCGCCCCATCGGTTCGACCCGCACCCCGGTGACAATATCGGCCTGATCGTCGAAGACCTGCGCACCGGCGGCAAACTGTTCTACGCCCCCGGCCTGGGCAAGGTGGACGCGCCGCTGTTGGAAGTCATGGCCGGCAGCGACTGCCTGCTGGTGGACGGCACGATGTGGGATGACGATGAAATGCAGCGCCGTGGCGTCGGCACCCGCACCGGCCGCGAAATGGGCCACCTGGCACAGAACGGCCCCGGCGGCATGCTGGAAGTGCTGGAGCAACTGCCCCGGCAGCGCAAAGTGCTTATCCACATCAACAACACCAACCCGATCCTCGACGAAGACTCCGCCGAGCGCGCCGAGTTGGCGCGGCGCAATGTAGAAGTAGCCTACGACGGCATGAGCATTGAACTGTAGGAGAGCCCCAATGACCGATACACCGCTGAGCCCCGCCGACTTTGAACAGGCCTTGCGGGCCAAGGGCGCCTTCTACCATATCCATCACCCCTACCACGTGGCGATGTATGACGGCCGGGCCACCCGCGAGCAGATCCAGGGCTGGGTCGCCAACCGCTTCTACTACCAGGTGAACATTCCGCTGAAGGACGCCGCGATCCTGGCCAACTGCCCGGACCGGGAAATCCGCCGCGAGTGGATCCAGCGCCTGCTCGACCATGACGGCGCCCCCGGCGAAGACGGCGGCATCGAAGCCTGGCTGCGCCTGGGCCAGGCCGTGGGCCTGGACCCGGATCAACTGCGCTCCCAGGAACTGGTGCTGCCCGGCGTGCGGTTTGCCGTCGATGCCTACGTCAATTTCGCCCGCCGGGCCAGTTGGCAGGAAGCCGCCAGCAGCTCACTGACTGAGCTGTTCGCCCCGCAGATCCACCAATCGCGCCTCGACAGCTGGCCCCAGCATTACCCGTGGATCGACCCCGCCGGCTACGAGTATTTCCGCACCCGCCTGGGCCAGGCCCGGCGTGATGTCGAGCACGGGCTGGCGATCACCTTGGCGCACTACACCACCCGCGCCGGCCAGGAGCGGATGCTGGAGATTCTCCAGTTCAAACTGGACATCCTGTGGAGCATGCTCGATGCCATGAGCATGGCCTACGAACTGAACCGCCCGCCTTATCACAGCGTGACCGCGCAGCGGGTCTGGCATAAAGGGATCACCCTATGAGTTTCGATCGCAGCAAAAAACCGACATGGCGCCAGGGCTATCGCTACCAGTACGAGCCGGCGCAAAAGGGCCACGTGCTGCTGTACCCCGAAGGCATGATCAAGCTCAACGACAGTGCCGCATTGATTGGTGGCTTGATCGACGGTGAGCGCAGTGTGGCGGCGATCATTGGCGAGCTGGAGCGGCAATTCCCCGGCGTGCCCGAACTCGGGGAAGACATCGAGCAATTCATGGAGGTCGCACGTGCACAGCACTGGATCGAACTTGCCTGACAAGCCCGAGATTGGCCTGCCGCTATGGTTGCTCGCCGAGCTGACCTACCGCTGCCCGCTGCAGTGCCCGTATTGCTCCAACCCGCTGGACTTCGCCGAACAAGGCAAGGAGTTGAGCACCGAACAGTGGATCAAGGTGTTTCGCGAGGCCCGGGAGATGGGTGCAGCACAACTGGGCTTTTCCGGCGGTGAGCCGCTGGTGCGCCAGGACCTTGCCGAGCTGATCAGTGAAGCCCGCAAGCTGGGGTTCTATACCAACCTGATCACCTCCGGCATCGGCCTGACCGAGCAGAAGATCAGCGATTTCAAGAAAGCTGGCCTGGACCATATCCAGATCAGCTTCCAGGCCAGCGACGAACAGGTGAACAACCTGCTGGCCGGCTCCAAAAAAGCCTTCGCGCAGAAGCTGGAAATGGCCCGGGCGGTCAAAGCCCATGGCTATCCGATGGTGCTGAACTTCGTCACTCATCGACACAATATCGACAAGATCGACCGCATCATCGAGCTGTGTATCGCCCTGGAAGCAGACTTTGTCGAGCTCGCCACCTGCCAGTTCTATGGCTGGGCCCAGCTCAACCGCGTCGGCCTGCTACCCACCCAGGCACAACTGACCCGCGCCGAGCGCATCACCAACGAATACCGCGCCAAGCTGCAAGCCGAAGGCCACCCCTGCAAGCTGATCTTTGTCACACCGGACTACTACGAGGAACGCCCGAAGGCCTGTATGAATGGCTGGGGCAGTATCTTTCTGACAGTCACACCAGACGGCACCGCCCTACCTTGTCACGGCGCCCGACAGATGCCGGTGCAGTTTCCCAATGTGCGCGACCACAGCATGCAGCACATCTGGTACGACTCGTTTGGCTTCAACCGCTTTCGCGGCTACGACTGGATGCCCGAGCCGTGCCGCTCGTGCGACGAGAAAGAAAAGGACTTCGGCGGCTGCCGCTGCCAGGCCTTCATGCTGACCGGCGACGCCAGCAACGCCGACCCGGTGTGCAGCAAATCCGCCGATCACGGCATCATCCTCAATGCCCGGCTCGAAGCCGAGCACGCCACACAGACCATCGAGCAACTGGCCTTTCGCAATGAGCGCAACTCGCGGCTGATCGCCAAAGGCTGACGGATCAGCGCTTGGCGATGATGTACACCGCATGCACGATGCCCGGGATGTAGCCACACAGGGTCAACAGGAGATTCAGCCAGAACGCGCCGGCGAAGCCCACTTGCAGGAACACACCCAATGGCGGGACCAGGATGGCGATGATGATACGAATGAAGTCCATGGGTCAGCTCCAAAAAATCGGCTCGTGTGAGCCGTACAGCTAATCGACCCTGGCCGCGCGTGAGGGTTCAGTGGAATCTGGCACCGGGCCATCCTCCTCAGGCGAGGATCTCCAACCCGTGCTTTTGCACGATGCTCAGCAACTTGAGCGCCATGCCGCTGGGCTGCTTCTCGCCGGATTCCCATTGCTTGACTGTCGAGGCGCTGGTGTTCAGGTAGCGGGCGAACACTGGCTGGCTGACATGGCTACGTTCGCGCAGCTGCTTGATCTGGGCGGCAGGTATCTGCGCCGGCACAGGCGCAATGCATAGCTCATCGAACTCCCGAAGGGTGGTCTTGCTGATGGCACCGATCGAATGCAGCGCGCTGGCCGATTGGTGAATGGATTCCAGCGCTTCACTTTCATATTTTTTGCTCATGATGTATCTCCACAAACTCCCTGAGATCCAGTAATTGCTGGATCTGTATTTCGTTCAAGCCTTCATAGGCCTTTGCCAATGCCCTAAACCCAGCCAATTCCTTGTGGCTGATATTGCTTTGATCTTGCTTGGCGAACAGAAACTGATAAACCCAGTAATGCCTGCCCTTTGCCAAAACGATGGAACGATGCCGGTTGTGATTGAGGCGTTTCTTCCAGACGCCACCGCCCAAGTTATCCGCTTGGCCCCTGAGCATTTCGCCAAATGCCTCTCCCAACTCCGAATCGCAGATCCAGGCTTTGCTGGCGGCATCAGCAAAATGCCGGCTTTTGAACAGTCTGAGCTTCATAGGCATCCCTTCCCCATAAACATACCACTCAGTGGTAGATATTAGAAATAGGGCACACACAAAAATCTCTGCACCCTACCGGCACTCCCTGCCGGCGCCCGCTAAAAAGCCATTTTTTTCGACGGATCTCAAGCCTCCTTTTCAATCCAAAAATGACACACAAAAAAACGCCCCCAGCCAAAAGAATCAGGCTGGAGGCGCCGCGTATACCGCGAGACGGTTCAGAAATAAGGGTTAAACAGCGATGCCCTTGCGGCATTGCAATTGAGCGGTGTGCACGCGGGAAAAGGCACGGGCCAGACGCAGTA
This sequence comes from Pseudomonas gessardii, assembly GCF_001983165.1. Lineage (GTDB taxonomy): Bacteria > Pseudomonadota > Gammaproteobacteria > Pseudomonadales > Pseudomonadaceae > Aquipseudomonas > Aquipseudomonas gessardii. The sequence goes on from NZ_MNPU01000009.1 coordinate 69,204, forward strand.
GCATTTCGTCAATATTGCTCTTGCTTAACGTCAGCGCCGGGGTAAAGCGCAGGCAGTCGGGTTGGGGGGCATTAAGGATCAGGCCTTCATACAGTGCCGCCTTTACCACGGCATCCGCCGAATCATCTGACAAACTCAGGCCCCACAACAGGCCCTGGCCCCGCAGCTCGCCCTGGCCATAGCGGTGGGCAAGGCGCGCCAGGCCTTCGCCCAGGTACTGGCCGGTATCACGCACATGTTCGAGGAAGCCGTGACCCAGCACGCTATCGAGCACGGCAACGCCGGCTGCCGCCATCAGGGCATTGCCGTGATGGGTGCCTTCCAGCTCACCGAGTTCAAAGCAGCAGGCTGTGCCGCGGGCCAGCAGCGCAGCCAATGGCACTCCGCCGCCCAGGCCTTTGCCCAGGGCCACGATGTCGGCGCGCACGCCGTAGTGTTGTTCGGCTAGCAAGGTGGCGCAACGCCCCATCCCGGTCTGCACCTCGTCAAGGATCAGCAGGATGCCCAGCTCCCGACACAGCCGCTCCACGCCCTTGAGGTAATGCTCGGTGGCCGGAACCACCCCGGCGTCGCCCTGGATCGGCTCCAGCATAATCGCCACGGTTTGCGCGTCGACGGCGGCATGCAAGGCCGGCAGATCGTTGAACAGTACGTGGCAGAAGCCCGGCAGTTGCGGCTCGAAACAATTGTCACCAGAAGCCGCCCGTGTCGCCAGGCTGCGGCCGTGGCAAGCGTGGCTGGCGGTGATGATGCGATAGGCGCCGCCACGATGCCGTTGGCCCCACTTGCGCGCCAGCTTGATGGCCGCCTCGCAGGCTTCTGCCCCGCTGTTAAGCAGGTAGGCCTGGTCGCTGCCGGTGCTGTGGCACAGGCGGTCTACCAGGTTTAGTTGGCTGCGGTTGTGCAGCCCTATGCCAGGGTTGATCAGCGCCTGCGCCTGGTCGGCCAGCGCGCGCACCAGCACCGAAGGGCTGTGGCCAAGGCTGTTGGCAGCGCCGCCCTGGGTAAAGTCCAGGTAGGCACGGCCTTCGCTGTCCCACAACCAGGAACCCTGGCCACGAACGAAGACCTGAGGTGGCCGGGCCACGGTGGGCATCAGGGATTGGCTGGAAAACTCATCGCACAGCATCGGGGTTTTCGCGTCCAGGAGCAGATCATCCAAGCTCGGTGCCGGGCGGCGCAGGTTGAACAGGTTCATGCCTGCACACCCCGCAGGGTGTTGGCAACTCCGGGTTTCCGGGAGTCCGGTCTGTCGTTTTTTGCCTTGCCTATGTAAACACCATCGCTGTAAACGGTATTCATCGCGCTTTCTGGCCCTGTAAGCCTTGTGAATAGGCGCTAGACTAGGCGCCTTGGGGGCGTTCAGCCATTTCGATTTTGCAGCTTTTTCGATAAGCGTTACTTATGGATTTTAAGCAACTGCGTTATTTCGTCGCGGTGTACGAGGAAGGTCATGTCGGCCGGGCCGCTGAACGTCTGTCGATCTCCCAGCCGGCGCTGTCGCAGCAGATCCGCCAGTTGGAGCAGCACCTGGACGTAAGCCTGTTCGAGCGCAGCAGCAAGCGCCTGCTGCCAACCCTGGCCGCACACACCTTGTACAACCACGCCCTGCCATTGCTCGATGGCATGCAGCAAGCCGTCGAGGCCCTGCGCCACTTCAAGGGCCAGGCCCTGCGTACCCTGGCCATCGGCGTGCTGCAAACCGTGCATACCAGCCTGGTGCCGCAAATGCTGGAGCGGGTACGCAAAGCCCAGCCGCACCTGGTGGTGCAGATCTACGAGTTGACGGGCCTGGAGATCGAACGCCGCCTGCTCAATGGCTCGCTGGACATTGGCATCAGTTACTTGCCGGCACGCCAACCCGGGTTGCACGGTGTGTTGCTGTATGAAGATGAACTGAAAGTGGTCATCCCGGCTGACCATCCCTTGCGTGAATTCAAGAAGGTCTCCCTCAAGCAAGCAGCGGAGCTGCCCATGCTGCTGTTGGGGGAAGAGTTCCAGGTCCGGCAGATTTGGCAGGCGCAGCTGGCGAACCTGGGGCGTCGGCCACAGGTGCAAGCGGAGCTGAACACCATGGTGGGGATTCTCGACAGCCTGCCCCATACCAAACTGGCGACGGTACTGCCCGGCCGTTCACAGGACGAACACAGCAGCCAGGCGCTGCTATGGAAGCCCTTGAGTGAGCCACGGGTGCCGCTGAAAGTGGGGTTGGTGTGCCGCGATGTACAACGCCAACAAGCGACGCTGGCGTTGCTGCGCACCTTGCTCGAAGACGTGATGAATGGTCCACATGGGCCGACCGCCACGGTAGACGGGCTGGCCTGAACTTTTTCGCGCCCAATAAGAAAACCCCGCCGAAGCGGGGCTTTGCAGACTGTTTCCCTGACATCCATTTCACTCCGCCATCCTGGCAGAATCCTACGTGTCCCTGTTGTTGCTTTGCGCTTCCTGCGCGACGTCCATGTGAAGTAGATTAGCTGTGGATCCAATCTGGCGATAGAGGACGATTAGCAGCACGTCATGTAAGAGAATGCTTACACGCCCTCCTTGGCTTAGAACTGCGCTTCATCCAGCAGGAACAGCGATTCACTGCCGGCCTTCACCGAGGCGCTCAGGGAGTGGATGCGCGGCAACAGGCGGGCAAAGTAGAAGCGCGCCGTCCCCAGCTTGCTGGCGTAGAAGTCTTCCTCGGCCTCTTTGCCCAAGGCAGCCTTGGCCATCAGCGCCCACATATAGGCATAGGCCATATAGCCAAAGGCATGCAGATATTCCACCGAGGCCGCGCCGATTTCATTCGGGTTGGTCTTGGCGCGGTCCAGGACCCAGGCAGTCAAGGTGTCGAGCTCGTCCACCGCCGCACTCAGCGGCTGGGTGAACTCGGCCAGGTCACTGCTGGCAGTGGTGATGAAATGGCGGATCTCATCGGCAAACAGGGTGTAGAACGCCCCGCCGCTGCCAACGATCTTGCGCCCCATCAAGTCCAGCGCCTGGATACCGTTGGTGCCTTCGTAGATTTGGGTGATGCGCACATCCCGCACCAACTGCTCCTGGCCCCACTCACGGATATAGCCATGGCCGCCGAAAATCTGCTGGCCGTGCACGGTGGTTTCCAAACCCAGGTCGGTGAGGAACGCCTTGGAGACCGGGGTCAGCAGCGCCACCAGGTCATCCGCGCGCTTGCGGGTCGCGGCGTCTTCGCTGAACTTGGCGGTGTCCAGTTGCATCGCCACATAAGTGGAAAACGCCCGGCCGCCTTCGTTTGCCGCCTTCATGGTCAGCAACATGCGACGTACGTCGGGGTGGTTGATGATCGGGTCGGCGATCTTGTCCTTGGCCTTGGGGCCGGTCGGCGAACGGCTTTGCAGACGGTCACGGGCATATTCGACAGCGTTCTGGTAGGAGCGCTCGCCGGTTGCCAGGCCCTGGATACCGACACCCAGGCGCTCATAGTTCATCATGGTGAACATCGCCGCCAGGCCACGGTTCGGCTCGCCGACCAGGTAGCCAACGGCTTCGTCGAAGTTCATTACACAGGTCGCGGAGGCCTGGATCCCCATCTTGTGTTCGATCGAGCCACAGCTCACCGGGTTGCGCGCGCCCAGGCTGCCATCGGCATTGACCATGAACTTGGGCACCAGGAACAACGAGATGCCCTTGGGACCGGCCGGGGCGTCCGGCAACTTGGCCAGCACCAGGTGGATGATGTTCTCGGTGAGGTCGTGTTCGCCACCGGTGATAAAAATCTTGGTGCCGCTGACCTTGTAGGAACCGTCCGCCTGTGGCTCGGCCTTGGTGCGGATAATCCCCAGGTCGGTGCCGGCATGGGGCTCGGTCAGGCACATGGAACCGGCCCACACGCCCGCGTACATATTCGGCAGGTAGGTGGCTTTAAGTTCGTCGCTGGCGTGGGTGTTGATCGACACGCAGGCGCCGGACGTCAGCATTGGGTACAGGCCAAACGCCAGGCCCGAGGAGTTGATCATTTCTTCGACCTGGGCCGAGACCGCCTTGGGCATGCCCATGCCGCCGTAGGCCGGGTCGCCACCCACGCCCACCCAGCCGCCTTCGGCATAGGTCTTGTAGGCTTCGGGGAACCCGGCCGGGGTGGTGACCACGCCATTGTCCCAGCGGCAACCTTCCTCGTCGCCGCTGCGGCTCAACGGGGCGATGGTCTTGGCGGTGACTTTGCCGGCTTCCTCAAGGATCGCCTCGACCGTTTGCGCATCCACGGTCTCGGCCAGGGCCGGCAGTTGCGCCCACAGCTTGGCAACCTCGAATACTTCGTTGAGGACGAAGCGCATATCGCGCAGCGGCGCTTTGTAGTCAGCCATGGCAAACCTCGTAGGAACGTTAAAAGTGATTCGGTAGGATCGGTTTCACAGACCCTGAGTGTAACCGAACAACTTTTGTGACACATAGGGTCTGCTTGTGACCAATTGGTATTTCACAGTCACACCGACAGCTACAAGGCGAACAGCTCGGCGGGCAAACTCATCAGGCAATCACTGCCCGCCTCCACCGCCGCACGATGGGCACTGGTGCGCGGTGAAGTACGTCAGGGCGCGGTTGCCTTCGTTGAAGGCTTTCATGGTCAGCAACATGCGCCGTGCACGATGATCAGGTCTGCCGGTTTGTCCGGGGCCTTGGCGCCGCTCAGGGAGCGCATTTGCAGGCGCTCGTTGGCATATTTGATCGCACCCTGGAAGCTCGCCTCCCCCAGGCATGGGGAGGTCTCCGGCAGCAGATGGCTTAAACCTACTGGCGCCGGTGGCCCCGGACAATCACTGTACAGGCGCTGAATACACCGCCATCACTCAACCGGCAGCGCCCTGCATGCGCACCGCGCCACGGCGGTTCTGCCCGGCGGCAACCACGCAGTTACGCCCGGCGCCCTTGGCGTTGTACAGCGCCTGGTCAGCGGACTTGAGCACCTCTTCCGGGGTGCGCTGCTCGGCCTGGCGCTCGGCGACGCCGATGCTCACCGTCACCGACACACTGGACGCCCCCGTGCCCGAACGGCGCTGGCGCCCCTGCTGATCGTCCTGAGGGCGGCTGTCCGGGTTGCGCAACTTGATGTGGTAGTTGGCAATAATCTCGCGGATTGCTTCCAGGTGCGGCAGGCATTCGTCCAGGGTCTTGCCGGCAAACACCACGGCAAACTCTTCGCCACCATACCGATAGGCCCGGCCGCCGCCGCCGACTTTCGACAGTTTGCTGGCCACCAACCGCAGCACCTGGTCGCCGACGTCATGGCCGTGGGTGTCATTGAACCGCTTGAAGTGGTCGACGTCGCTCATCGCCAGCACATAGTTGCGGCCCAGGCGCTGCATGCGCTCATTGAGGGCGCGGCGTCCCGGCAGGCCGGTGAGTTCATCGCGAAAGGCCATCTGATAGGCCTCATGGGACACCCCCGCGGCAATCATTAACATCACCTGGCTGCACATGATGTTCAGGGTGAACGGCAGGATAAAGGTCTGCGGCAACATCCAGAATATCCCCAGCAACCCCACCAGTTGCGCGGCATGCAACGGCCGAGGCTCGCGCCAGTACTGCGCCGCCAGTGCAACAAAGCCCAGCAGGAACACCGGGTATGACAGCTGGATCAAGCTCATCCACGCCCCATGCAGTGCCGGCCAGCGAATTTCCGCCAGCCAGTTGAGCAACGGCTCCGGGTAACTCTGCTCCAGGCCCAGGGCCACGCTGCCTACGGCGAGCAGCACCGCACAGCGTGCGATAAAGTCGCGGAACAAGTGGGTTTTTTCCTGCCATAGGGCATAGATGCTGAACAACATCGGCAACAGCAGGCACACCAGATGGAACACCACGGCGGCGTCTTCGCGCACGCGGCCATGGTCACGATAGAAATCGGTCTGGGTGTCCAGCAGGAAGTAGGCAACGTACACCGTCACCATCAGGAACAGCTCACGCTGGCGGCGGTACACCGCGCAATAGGCACCGCCCAGCAACAGCACCAGGGTCGGCAGGACATTGAACAGCGAGGTGAAGAAGACGCTGAGGTCCTTGACGTAAGCAGCCGACAACCCCGCCAGCAATAACAGCAACGATGGTAGGAAATGACTGAAACGTACAGCAGACGCGCGCGACAAGGGTAAAGCTCCGACCCACAAAAAAAAGATGGCACAGTGCCTTCGCTGCTCACAGTTAAGCACACTCAATGTGACCTACGTCACATTGCCATCACTGTAACGGCAGCAAGGCGCAATCCCTGAGCGCGCCACTCAGGTTTTTTCACCCTCCCACAAAAAAGCCGCCGCTCCCGAAAGAGCGGCGGCTTGGCAGGGAACCCGCCGAGGCTTAGTAGCCCAGGTCGAAGTTCTCTTCTTTCATGTCCATCAGGTTGTTGGCGCCCGACAACATGGTAGCGACGTGGGTGCGGGTACGCGGCAGGATGCGCTGGAAGTAGAAGCGCGCGGTCTGCAGCTTGGCGGTGTAGAAGCCTTCTTCGCTGGTGCCGGCAGCCAGTTTTTCGGCAGCCAGGCGCGCCATGTCGGCCCAGAAGTACGCCAGGCAGGCATAACCGGAGTACATCAGGTAGTCCACCGACGCGGCACCGACTTCTTCACGGTCCTTCATGGCGGCCATGCCGACCTTCATGGTCAACTCGCCCCATTCCTTGTTCAGTGCCGCCAGCGGTGCGACGAACTCGCTGACCGCTGCGTTGCCTTCGTTGGCCTGGCAGAACTTGTGCACGATCTTGGTGAAACCCTTGAGCGCTTCGCCCTGGGTCATCAGCACTTTACGACCGAGCAGGTCCAGGGCCTGGATACCGGTGGTGCCTTCGTACAGCATCGAGATGCGGCTGTCGCGAACGTTCTGCTCCATGCCCCACTCGGCGATAAAACCGTGGCCGCCGTAGATCTGTACGCCGTGGTTGGCGGATTCAAAACCGACTTCGGTCATGAACGCCTTGGCGATTGGGGTCATGAAGGCCAGCAGGCCATCCGCCTGTTTCTTGGCTTCGTCGTCGGTGCCGTACTTGACGATGTCCACTTGCTTGGCGGTGAAGTACACCATCGCACGGTTGCCTTCGGCGAAGGCTTTCATGGTCAACAGCATGCGGCGTACATCAGGGTGCACGATGATCGGGTCGGCGGCCTTGTCCGGCGCTTTCGGGCCCGTCAGGGAACGCATTTGCAGGCGATCACGCGCATATTTCAAGCCACCCTGGAAACCGATTTCGGCGTGGGACAGGCCTTGCAGCGCGGTCCCCAGGCGAGCGGTGTTCATAAAGGTGAACATGCAGTTCAGGCCTTTGTTCGCTGGGCCGATCAGGTAACCGGTGGCCGCGTCGAAGTTCATCACGCAAGTGGCGTTGCCGTGGATGCCCATCTTGTGTTCCAGGGAGCCACAGGACACCGCGTTGCGCTCACCCACCGAACCATCGGCGTTGGGCAGGAACTTAGGCACGATAAACAGCGAAATGCCTTTGGTGCCAGCCGGAGCATCCGGCAGGCGGGCCAGTACGATGTGGACGATGTTGTCGGCCATGTCGTGCTCACCGGCCGAGATGAAGATCTTGGTCCCGGAGACTTTGTAGGAACCGTCGGCCTGAGGCTCGGCCTTGGTGCGCAGCATGCCCAGGTCGGTGCCGCAGTGCGGTTCGGTCAGGCACATGGTGCCGGTCCACTCGCCCGAGACCAGTTTGGTCAGGTAGGCATCTTGCTGCTCGGGGGTGCCGTGCTCGGAAATGGTATTCATCGCGCCATGGGACAGGCCTGGGTACATGCCCCACGACCAGTTGGCTTCACCGACCATCTCGCTGACGGCCAGGCCCAGGGATTCCGGCAGGCCTTGGCCGCCGTGCGCGACGTCGTGGGCCAGGCTCGGCCAGCCGCCTTCGACGAATTGCTTGTAGGCTTCTTTGAAACCAGTAGGGGTTTTAACGCCTGACTCGCTCCAGGTGCACCCTTCGATGTCACCGACGCGGTTCAACGGGGCCAGCACTTGCTCACAAAACTTGGCGCCTTCTTCAAGAATGGCGTCAACCATGTCTGGGGTAGCGTCCTGGCAAGCCGGCAGACTCTGATAGTGCGCTTCGTAGCCGAGCAGTTCGTCACGAACGAAGCGAATATCACGCAAGGGGGCCTTGTAGTCAGGCATAGCGATAAACCTCTGCTGATGAATCCTGGAATGAACAACCGCGTGGATTTGTTGTAGCGGTCAAACAGTTGTTTGAAACATACGTTTACGCCCAATCCTTGTCAAGCGCCCAGCGGCTGCCGTTTGTCATGACGCAGGTCAACGCCAGGCGCGACGAGGCCTGCAGCGTGATGCCGCACAAATTCCAAGGGGGGATAAAGGTAGGCGCCGGCTGGCGCCTACAGGAGAGTCGGGGGGAGGATCAGGCGTAGGTGTCGATCAGCGTGCCGAGCATTTCGTCGGAAGCCTTGGCAACTTTCGCCCCCAGCTCCACCTGAAACTTGCCCTCGGCCAGTTCCACCATATTGCTCGCCGAGTCGGTCGGCTGGCCGCGATTGACCGCCTGCAAGCGGTCATTCTGGGCATCCGAAGGCTGGCCGGTGGCGGCACTGGCAATGTTGCCGGCGGCCTGGTCGACGCGGTTCTGCCCGGCCTGGATAGTGCTCAGGCCTGAATAAAACGCACTGCTTCCAGAGATGTCCATGGCGTGCACCTGCCTTGCAATCAATCGTGAACCCTTATTGAAGCAGACAATCTTGCAAAAGGCCCGTCAATAACACTAATGGCATTATGCCTTAGCGTTAGCCAAAACTAATCAAGCAAGTCCAGTTGCAGGTACTCGGCCACCGCTTCGGCCGTGGCCTGCTTGAGCCTTGGCACTCGGCCCAGGCACGGCGCCGGCAGGCGTTCGGCCAAGGTGGCGAGGTTCTCTTCCAGACGGGAGGTCTTCGGGTCGATGATATTGGCCACCCACCCGGCCAGCGGCAACCCGTCCCGGGCGATGGCTTCGGCGCTCAACAACGCATGATTGATACAGCCCAGGCGCACGCCCACCACCAGAATCACCGGCAATTGCAAGGCCTTGGCCAAGTCCGACAGGTTGTCCTGGCCGGCCAGTGGCACGCGCCAGCCGCCTGCACCTTCGATCAACGTGAAGTCCGCGTGTTGCCCAAGGATGTGCTGCATCGGCTTGAGCAGGGCCTGCACGGTCAACGCCACACCGGCTTCGCGGGCCGCCAGGTGCGGCGCAATGGCTGGCTCGAAGGCCAGTGGATTGACTTCCGCATAGGCCAGCGGCAACGAGCACTCGGCCAGCAAGGCCAGGGCATCGGCGTTACGCAAGCCGCGGGGGGTCACTTCGCAGCCCGAGGCCACCGGCTTGCCGGCAGCCGTGCTCTTGCCCGCTTGCCGTGCGGCATGCAGCAGGCCAGCGGCGACGGTGGTCTTGCCGACATCGGTGTCGGTGCCGGTAATGAAATAGGCAGCGCTCATAGTGGTTTCTCCAATACGGCGTACACGACTTGATAGGTTGCCGGCAGGCCCTGGGCCTGGCGGAACTGCTCATAGGCCTGCACCAGTGCAACAATCCGTGCCCGGCCCGTCAAGCCTCCAGGGCGCCCCGGGTTCAGATTGTGCGCCCCCAAGGCTTTCAATTCGTGGGTCAGGCTGCGTACATCCGGGTAATGCAACACATGGGGGCGCTGCTCCAGGCTCACCACGCGCAAACCACTGGCCGCGCACAGCTGTTGATACGTGCTGAACAGGCGAAAGCGATTGACGTGCACCATCCCGTCCGCCGCCCGCCAGCTTTCGCGCAGCTCATCCAGCGTGCCGACGCACAGGCTGGCAAACGCCAGCACCCCGCCAGGCTGCAGCACGCGCCGGGCTTCACTGAGCACCGCGGCAAAATCGGCACACCACTGCACTGCCAGGCTGGAGAAGATCAACTCGCAGCTTGCATCGCGTAGCGGCAAGCGCTCGGCATCCCCGGCGATAAAGTGCTCGGCACCGCCCAGGGGCCGTGCGTGGTTGAGCATGCCTTCGGCGATATCCAGCGCCAGGCCTTGGCCCTGGGGAAACACGCTGTTCAATGCGCGGCTGAAAAACCCGGTGCCGCAACCCAGGTCGAGCCAGCGCCCGGGTATCAGCGCCGGCGGCAGGCGCTGGATCAGCGCGCCGCCCACGTCACGCTGCAACGCGGCCACACTGTCATAACTGGCCGCCGCCCTGGAAAACGACGCCGCGACCTGGCGCTTGTCGGGCAAGGCGCCCGGCAGGGGAGGATGGGACAAATCAGTCATCACCGCACTCATGCAAAAAAGCCTGGATCGCCCCCGCCACTCCGTGGGGGTTGTCCAGTAGGAAAGCGTGGCCGGCCTGTTCAATCAGACCGACTTCGACATCTGGCAGCAACTTCAACAACTCAATAGCCGCCTCACAGGGCACCAACTCATCCAGGCCGGCAAACAGGTGCAACTGCGGGCCACGAAAGGCCTGCAAGGCCTCGCGAGTATCCAGTTGCGCGAGCAGCTCAAGGCCGCTCATCAGCACCCTGGAAGGGGCCGCCGGCGCGCTGCTGACCAGCAGCCGCGCAATGCCCCGTGGGTCGTGCGTACCCTTGGCGCACAGCAGGCCGAAGCGTTTGAGGGTGACTTGCGAGTCGGCATGGCAGCCGGCCAGGAACCCATCGAACGCCTGCGCTGGCATCGCGCTGGGCCAGCCCTCATGCGCTACAAAACAGGGGTTGCTGGCCAAGGTCAGCAGGCCGCAGCAGCGCTCGCCGCGCCGTGCCGCCAACTCGGACGCAAGCATCCCGCCCAACGACCAGCCGCCCAGCCAGGCGTTATCGGGCAAGGTGGCGTCGAGTTCGTCGAGCCATTCGTCGAGGTCGCTGCCCACCAGCGCCGGCAACGGCTCGATATCCACCCGCAGGCGCTCGTCCAGGCCGCGCAAGGCGGCGGCCAAGGGTTCCAGCGGCGAGACCCCCAGGCCCCAGCCGGGGAGCAATATCAGTCGATCACGCATGGTCGGACTCCCGGCCAGACAAGCGGAAACACTCGTCCAATGCCTCTAACAATAGCCGTACCTGCGCCTCGCTGTGGGCAGCGGTCAAGGTCACGCGCAAGCGCGCGCTGCCAGCCGGCACCGTGGGCGGGCGGATGGCCGTGACCATGATCCCGCGCTCGCGCAGCATCTGGGACAGGCGCATCGCCCGGCCACTGTCGCCAATCATGATCGGCTGGATCGGCGTGAAGCTGTCCATCAGCGCCAGGCCGATCTGCTCCGCGCCCTGACGGAACTGGCGGATCAGCGCGTGCAGATGCTCGCGCCGCCAGTGCTCGCTGCGCAGCAGCTCCAGGCTTTTCAGGGTGGCGCAGGCCTGCGCCGGCGGTTGGCTGGTGGTGTAAATGTATGGGCGGGCGAACTGAATCAGGCTTTCGACCAGTTCCTCGCTGCCAGCCACAAACGCCCCGGCGGTGCCAAAGGCCTTGCCCAGGGTGCCGACCAATACCGGCACATCCTCCTGGCTCAGGCCGAAATGCTCGACAATCCCGCCGCCCGTGGCGCCCAGCGGCCCGAAGCCATGGGCGTCATCCACCATCAGCCAGGCGCCCTTGGCCCGGGTCTCGCGGGCCAGCGCCGGCAGGTCCGCCAGGTTGCCGTCCATGCTGAACACGCCGTCGGTGACCACCAGGGTATTGCCGCAGGCTTTTTCCAGGCGCTTGGCCAGGCTGACCGCATCGTTGTGCAGATAACGATTGAAGCGTGCGCCAGAGAGTAAGCCCGCATCCAGCAGGGACGCGTGGTTGAGCCGGTCTTCGAGCACCGTATCGCCCTGCCCCACCAAGGCGGTGACGGCTCCAAGGTTGGCCATATAGCCGGTGGTGAACAGCAAGGCACGTGGGCGGCCGGTGAATTCGGCCAGGGCCTCCTCCAACGCATGGTGTGGCGTGCTGTGGCCGACCACCAAGTGTGAGGCGCCACCGCCCACGCCCCAGCGGGCCGCGCCGGCCTGCCAGGCTTCGATCACTTGTGGGTGATTGGCCAGGCCCAGGTAGTCGTTATTGCAAAAGGCCAATAGCGGCTGGCCGTCCACCACCACTTGCGGGCCCTGAGGGCTTTGCAGCAGTGGGCGCTGGCGATAGAGATGCTCTGTACGGCGGGCAGCGAGGCGCGCGGCGAGATCGAAAGACATGCTGGCCTCGGTAGATCAGGTTGAACTCGACCCACTGTGGGAGCTGGCTTGCCTGCGATAGCGGTGGGTCAGCCAATACATGAGGTGACTGATAGGTCGCTATCGCAGGCAAGCCAGCTCCCACATTTGGATTGCATTCCAATAGGGGGATGGGGGTCAGACGGCCGCGTTGTAGAACTGCTCGCTACTTTTCTGCTCGACCAACGCCTGCTCAATCGCCGCCTGGTGCACTTCATCGGCATGTTCTTCGCGGGCTTCGGGCAGGATGCCCAGGCGCGAAAACAGTTGCATGTCCTTGTCCGCCTGCGGGTTGGCGGTGGTCAGCAATTTGTCGCCGTAGAAGATCGAGTTGGCACCGGCAAAGAACGCCAGGGCCTGCATCTGCTCGTTCATCGCCTCGCGGCCGGCAGACAGGCGCACATGGGATTGCGGCATCAGGATACGGGCCACGGCGAGCATGCGGATAAAGTCGAACGGGTCGATATCCTCGGCATTCTCCAGGGGCGTACCGGCCACCTTGACCAGCATGTTGATCGGCACCGATTCGGGATGCTCCGCCAGGTTGGCCAGTTGGATCAGCAGGTTGGCGCGGTCGTCCAGGGACTCGCCCATGCCGAGGATGCCGCCCGAGCAGATCTTCATCCCCGAGTCACGCACATACGCCAGGGTCTGCAGGCGTTCGCTGTAGGTGCGGGTGGTGATGATCGAGCCGTAGAACTCCGGCGAGGTATCCAGGTTGTGGTTGTAGTAGTCCAGGCCGGCCTGGGCCAGGGCCTCGGTCTGGTCCTGGTCGAGACGGCCGAGGGTCATGCAGGTTTCCAGGCCCATGGCCTTCACGCCCTTGACCATCTGCAACACGTAGGGCATGTCTTTGGCCGACGGGTGCTTCCAGGCGGCGCCCATGCAGAAGCGGGTCGAGCCGATGGCCTTGGCGCGCGCCGCCTCTTCGAGGACTTTCTGCACCTCCATCAACTTTTCTTTTTCCAGGCCGGTGTTGTAGTGGCCCGACTGCGGACAATATTTGCAATCTTCCGGGCAGGCGCCGGTCTTGATCGACAACAAGGTGGACACCTGCACGCGGTTGGCATCGAAATGCGCGCGGTGCACGGTCTGCGCCTGGAACAGCAGGTCATTGAACGGCTGGACGAACAGGGCTTTGACTTCGGCCAAAGACCAGTCATGACGCAAGGTGGCAGTGAGGCTGGCGCTCATGGGCGATTCCTTGTTTATGCTTGGGCAAGCGCTGTGGGGAGGGAATACCCACAGGCACGACACGGATGTTCGGCATATTTAAGGAAGATTCATGCACTGTCAACCTGACTACAAACACGAAGTTTACATCTGGTTAAAAAGCAATCAAACCTGCTTGATCTGCGATGAAGCCACGGATTCATCTTCGACCGTGTGTAACGCCTGCGAAATCGACCTGCCGTGGCTGACGCACGGCTGCCAGGTGTGTGCCCTGCCCTTGCCGGCGAGCGGCCTGATCTGCGGCCAATGCGTGCGGTCGCCACCCGCGTTCAAACAGGTGGTTGCGCCCTGGCGCTACAGTTTTCCGCTGGACAGCCTGATCAGCCGCTTCAAGCACCAGGGCAAATGGCCCCTGGGCCACCTGCTGGCGAGCCTGTTGGGGCAATGCCTGCAAGACCGCTTCGACAACGCCGAACTGACGCGGCCCGACCGCTTGCTTGCGGTGCCGATGGCCGCCAAACGCCTGCGCCAACGCGGCTATAACCAGGCCGCTATGCTCGCCCGCTGGCTGAGCCGGGACCTCGACCTGCCCCTGGATGAACACCTGCTGTTGCGCCCCCATGCCACCATCGCCCAGCAACAACTGGACGCCAAACAACGCCAGCGCAACCTGCTCAAGGCCTTTGCCCTGGCCCCTGGCGCACAGGTGCAGGGCCAGCACCTGGCGCTGGTAGACGATGTGCTGACCACCGGCGCCACCGCCCACAGCCTGGCCCGCTTACTGCTGCATGCCGGTGCGCGTCAGGTCGACGTGTATTGCCTGGCGCGCACGCCCAAGCCTGGCACATGACTTGACTCTGGCGCCGCCTGCCCGCAACGTCCTGTGCACCCCAGCCAGTGTGCAGCCGTTCGCCATGCCGTTACCGTCCCTGTTGAGCCAACATATCGTCCGTCGCCCGCAGCGCATCGCCTTGCTGCAACATATCGCCGAGCAGGGCTCCATCACCCGTGCCGCGAAAAGCGCCGGCTTGAGTTACAAGGCGGCCTGGGACGCCATCGATGAGTTGAACAACCTGGCGCAAAAGCCCCTGGTCGAACGCAGTGTGGGCGGCAAGGGCGGCGGCGGTGCGCGGTTATCGGCAGAGGGCGAACGGGTGCTGCGCCTGTATCAACGCCTGCAAACCCTGCAAGCCCAGGTGCTGGCGGCAGCCGAAGATGCCAGCGACTTCAACCTGCTGGGCCGCCTGATGCTGCGCACCAGCGCGCGCAACCAATTGCATGGCCAGGTGATCGCCATCAACCGCCACGGCCGCAATGATCGGGTGCGCCTGGAACTGGCCGGCGGCTTGACCCTCGATGCGCAGATCACCCATGACAGCACCCTGCGCCTGGAGCTGGAAATCGGCACGCAGGTGGTGGCATTGATCAAGGCCGGGTGGCTGGAGCTGATTGCTGCCGACCAGGCGCCGACGCCTGGGTTCAACTGCATGGGCGGCCAGGTCGAGGCGGTTCTTGAGGCCGATGATGGCCCCAGCGAGGTGCGCATCGCCTTGCCCAGTGGCCTGGTGCTGTGCGCGCTGGTGGCGCCCGAGCAACTCAAGGCGCAGGGGGCCGGTGAGGGGAAGCAGGTCCAGGTGCAGTTTGCGCCGAGCAATGTGCTGTTGGGCACGCCGGTGTAGGTGATCTTTAGGGACTCATCGCGGGCAAGCCCGCTCCCACCACACACACCACCTATCCAGGGCCCGGTGCGCTACCATACCCGGCCGGACGCGGCGACCTGCTGCGCGCAGGAGTTCGCATGGCCCACCCGTTTGAAACATTGACCCCCGACCTGGTTCTCGACGCAGTCGAAAGCATCGGTTTCCTCAGCGATGCTCGCGTATTGGCGCTCAACAGCTACGAAAACCGTGTCTATCAAGTCGGCATCGAAGACAGCGAGCCGCTGATCGCCAAGTTCTACCGGCCCCAGCGCTGGACCAACGAGGCGATCCTCGAAGAACACCGCTTCACCTTTGAACTGGCCGAGTGCGACGTGCCGGTCGTGGCCCCGATGATCCATAACGGCGCAAGCCTGTTCGAGCACGCGGGCTTTCGTTTTACCCTGTTCCCCCGCCGTGGTGGCCGGGCGCCGGAGCCGGGCAACCTCGATCAGTTGTACCGCCTTGGGCAATTGCTCGGGCGCTTGCATGCGGTGGGCGCCACCCGCCCTTTCGAGCACCGCGAAGCTCTGGGCGTGAAGAACTTCGGCCATGACTCCCTGAACACCCTGCTCGACGGCAATTTCATCCCCAAGAGCCTGTTGCCCGCCTACGAATCCGTGGCCCGCGACCTGCTCAAGCGCGTGGAGGATGTGTACAGCGCCACGCCGCACAAGAACATCCGCATGCATGGCGACTGCCACCCCGGCAACATGATGTGCCGCGACGAGATGTTCCATATCGTCGACCTCGACGACTGCCGCATGGGCCCGGCGGTACAGGATTTGTGGATGATGCTCGCCGGCGATCGCCAGGAATGCCTGGGGCAGCTGTCAGAGTTGATGGACGGCTACCAGGAGTTCCACGACTTCGATCCCCGCGAACTGGCCCTGATCGAACCCCTGCGCGCCCTGCGCCTGATGCACTACAGCGCGTGGCTGGCGCGGCGCTGGGATGACCCGGCGTTCCCCCACAGCTTCCCGTGGTTTGGCAGCGAGCGGTATTGGGGCGATCAGGTACTGGCCCTGCGCGAGCAATTGTCGGCGCTTAACGAAGAGCCCCTGAAACTCTTCTGACCCTTGTATGAGCCGGCAAGCCGGCTCATACACGTTTTGCGGTGATTACGTTTTCAGCACACATTTGCTGATAAACATCCTTACAATCGCAGCATTGTTAGCTGCCTAAGCAAGGATTCTGCATGCAAGCCGCCAACCCGCGTCGCGGGTATATCCTGGGCCTCAGTGCCTACATCATCTGGGGCCTGTTCCCCCTCTACTTCAAAGCCATCGCCAGCGTGCCGGCCGCCGAAATCATCGTCCACCGCGTGTTGTGGTCGGCGCTGTTCGGCGGTTTGCTGCTGCTGGTGTGGAAACATCCCGGCTGGTGGCGCGAACTGCGGGACAACCCCAAGCGCCTGGCGATCCTGGCGTTGAGCGGCTCGCTGATCGCCGGCAACTGGCTGACCTATGTATGGTCGGTCAACAGCGGGCGCATGCTCGAAGCCAGCCTGGGTTACTACATCAACCCGCTGGTCAACGTGCTGCTGGGCATGCTGATCCTCGGCGAACGCCTGCGGCGCCTGCAATGGGTGGCGGTCGGGCTGGCCGCCGTGGGGGTGATGCAACAGGTGTGGCAGGTCGGCAGTTTGCCGTGGGTGTCGCTGGTGCTGGCGCTGACCTTTGGCTTCTATGGCTTGATCCGCAAGCAGGCGCCGGTCAAGGCGCTGCCCGGGCTGGTGGTGGAAACCTGGATGCTGGTGCCAATTGCCCTGGCATGGCTGCTGCTCAACCCCGCCGCCCATAGCGCCAATATGGCGTTCTGGAGCACGTCCGAGGCCTGGTGGCTGGTGGCCGCAGGCCCGGTGACATTGATTCCGCTGGTGTGTTTCAACGCTGCAGCGCGGCATTTGCCCTACACCACCCTCGGCTTCCTACAGTACTTGGCGCCGACCCTGGTGCTGCTGCAGGCGGTGCTGCTGTTCGATGAGCACATGAGCCCCGCCAGCCTGGTGGCCTTTGTGTTTATCTGGGCAGGGCTGGCGGTGTACAGCATCGATGCGTGGCTCAGCCTGCGCAAACGCTGATCAAATAATGTACAAAGCTTTGCAGGCCACGGCTGCCGTGGCCTGGCGCCGGCTCTCTACAGTTTATCCACAGGCCCATGCAAGATTTCCATGAACAACCCTGTGGAGGGTTATTCCTCGCTGCGCAGTTGCAGTTCCACCATCAAATCATCGGCCAGGGTTTCCAGGGCCGCCTGCAACTCATCCAATGCCAGGCTGGAAGGCACCGCCAGCGCGGCTTCGGCGTGAAACAACGGGTCACTGCTCATGGGCGCCGGACGCACGTCGGTGCTCAGGCGCTCCAGGTTGACCCCTTGCTTGCTCAATAGCGCGGTGATCTCACGCACGATGCCGGGTCGGTCATTGCCCACCAGGGTCATCAGGATCGGCTTGCTGGCCGACGCCTGCGTGCCGCTGCTCTCGCCCACCAGCACCCGGATGCCATGGGTGGACAGGTCCTCCAGGGCGCTGACCAGCTCACTGCGGTTCTCCATCGGTACACTGACCCGCAGGATCCCGGCAAATTGCCCGGCCATATGGGCCATACGACTTTCCAGCCAGTTACCACCGCGCTCGGCAATGCAGTGGGCGACACGTTCAACCACGCCGGGTTTGTCGGCGGCGATAACAGTGAGTACGAGATGCTCCATGGCGACAGCCCTCTTGTTGTGGACTAGCCAGTATAGGCAGATACGCCGGCTCCCACCTTGACCGCAGGCCGGTGAAGAAAAACAAATCGTGTACCATTTTTATATTTATCTGGAACAATCCATTGGTTTTTTGAGAACATCCTGTACCCCGCTGTGACCGTACAGCCAAAGTGGGTCGCTAAACGACGTATTTAGTCTAATTTTCACAACCGCAACTCATCATGTAGTATGCCTCGGCGCGCACTACATAACGTTAGGTCGATGTCTGCCCAGGCGCCGTCGTAACCCCGAACACCCCGTCAGCCTGCCTTGCGCCGTTGATTGGAACCACCCAGCCGCCGTGATGGCATGTACTGGTGCCGGGTTTGTGGTTTAAATGGCCAGAGGCTTCATTGGTAAATTGAAAAGCTGAAAAGCGAATTAGCTCCGCAGAGTGAGGCAAGCAATGACTGAACACGTTCAAGTCGGTGGCCTGCAGGTCGCCAAAGTCCTGTTCGACTTCGTGAACAACGAAGCCATTCCCGGTACCGGCCTGACCGCCGACCAGTTCTGGGCCGGTGCCGACAAGGTCATCCACGACCTGGCACCGAAGAACAAAGCCCTACTCGCCAAACGCGACGATTTCCAAGCGCGGATCGATACCTGGCACCAGACCCACGCCGGCCAGGCCCACGACGCGGTGGCCTACAAAGCCTTCCTGCAAGATATTGGCTACCTGCTGCCAGAAGCGGCGGATTTCCAAGCGACCACCCAAAACGTCGATGACGAAATCGCCCGCATGGCCGGCCCCCAGTTGGTCGTGCCGGTGATGAATGCGCGGTTCGCCCTCAACGCCTCCAACGCGCGCTGGGGCTCGCTGTACGACGCGCTATATGGCACCGACGCCATCAGCGAAGCCAACGGCGCCGAGAAAGGCCAGGGCTACAACAAGGTGCGCGGTGACAAGGTTATCGCCTTCGCCCGTGCCTTCCTCGACGAAGCCGCCCCGCTCGCCGCCGGTAGCCATGCCGATTCCACCGCCTACAAGATCGTCGAAGGCAAGCTGGTGGTCAGCCTCAAGGGCGGCAGCAACAGCGGCCTGCGCAGCGACGCCCAGTTGATCGGCTACCAGGGCGATGCCGCCCAGCCCATCGCCATCTTGTTGAAGCACAACGGCCTGCATTTTGAAATCCAGGTCGATGCCAGCACCCCGGTCGGCCAGACCGACGCCGCCGGCGTCAAAGACATCCTGATGGAAGCCGCGCTGACCACCATCATGGACTGCGAAGACTCGGTGGCCGCCGTCGATGCCGATGACAAAGTGGTGATCTACCGCAACTGGCTCGGCCTGATGAAGGGCGACCTGGCCGAAGAAGTGGCCAAGGGCGGCAAGACCTTCACCCGCACCATGAACGCCGACCGCACCTACACCGGTGTCGATGGCAATGCCGTGACCTTGCACGGTCGCTCGCTGTTGTTCGTGCGCAACGTTGGCCACCTGATGACCATCGACGCGATCCTCGACGCCCAGGGCAATGAAGTGCCTGAAGGCATCCTCGATGGCCTGATCACCAGCCTGGCCGCGGTCCACAGCCTCAATGGCAACAACAGCCGCAAGAACAGTCGTACCGGCTCGGTGTATATCGTCAAGCCGAAAATGCACGGCCCGGAAGAAGCGGCGTTCACCAACGAGCTGTTCGGCCGCATTGAACACGTGCTGAACCTGCCGCACAACACCCTCAAGGTCGGGATCATGGACGAGGAGCGCCGCACCACGGTCAACCTCAAGGCCTGCATCAAGGCGGCCAGCGAGCGCGTGGTGTTTATCAACACCGGCTTCCTCGACCGTACCGGCGACGAAATCCACACCTCCATGGAAGCCGGCGCGATGGTGCGCAAAGCCGCGATGAAGGCCGAAAAATGGATTGGCGCCTACGAGAACTGGAACGTCGATATCGGCCTGAGCACCGGCCTGCAAGGCCGCGCGCAGATCGGTAAAGGCATGTGGGCCATGCCCGACCTGATGGCGGCCATGCTCGAACAGAAAATCGCACACCCGCTGGCCGGCGCCAACACCGCGTGGGTGCCGTCGCCGACCGCCGCGGCCTTGCACGCGTTGCATTACCACAAGGTCGACGTGTTTGCCCGCCAGGCCGAACTGGCCACGCGCGCACGGGCTTCGGTGGACGATATCCTGACCATCCCGCTGGCGCAGAACACCGACTGGTCCGAGGAAGAAATCCGCAACGAACTGGACAACAACGCCCAGGGCATCCTCGGTTATGTGGTGCGCTGGATCGACCAGGGCGTGGGTTGCTCGAAAGTGCCGGACATCCACGATGTGGGCCTGATGGAAGACCGCGCTACCCTGCGTATCTCCAGCCAGCACATTGCCAACTGGCTGCGCCATGGCGTCGTCAACGAAGCCCAGGTGCTGGAAAGCCTCAAGCGCATGGCGCCGGTGGTGGATCGGCAAAATGCCGGTGATGCGCTGTACCGCCCGCTGGCTCCGGATTTCGACAGCAATATCGCGTTCCAGGCCGCGGTGGAGTTGGTGATTGAAGGGACCAAACAGCCCAATGGTTATACCGAGCCGGTGTTGCATCGGCGGAGGCGGGAGTTCAAGGCCAGGAATGGTTTGTAACTGGTCATTGAAATGAAAAAAGCCCTGGTCATATGGCCGGGGCTTTTTTATATCGCGGGTATCAACGCTTAGTTGACCACCATGGTGTAAGTCCCCGTAAGTGTGAGTTCCATATTAGGCGCAGTATCAGGCCTTCCAGAAACTCTTACGCCGGTCAATGTGCCCTTCTGTGTATTACCGAGGACGATCACTGTGATGGTGCCTCCAACCGGGTGCTCAAAATCGCCTCCAAAAGTACTTTTATACTTTATGCCATATTGCGTGTGCGTTAGCGTATGGGTCCCTTGCCCCAAGGGTGTGCGATAGTCAATTTCCAGATAAGTAGCACCACCTGTGTCGTCGAACCTGACCATAAATTTTTGGCCACGAAACTCATCCGGATGAAAAGGGTCCCGGTTATCATCTATATCCGCGTTTATTTTTGCTTCGACTACTGTTGGGCCATTACCACTACAAATATCACTCATGGTGAACTCCTGTTCGTTTAGTTAGTAGAGGCACTGATCCCAAACCAGCACCCTCCCAACGATTAAACAGGCCCCCCCAAAACCGCCGATACTGTGAAATCTGACAGTGCCGACCAACGGTCAACCCCCGCCTACTGCGCCATCCCCAACTCACGCTTGACCATCTTCGCCAACTTCACGCTATCAATCGGCTTGAGCAAAAAGTCCACCACGCTCAAATGCATGGCGTCGATCACATCCGGTGCGTCGGCGTCCCCCGACATGATGATGATCGGCAATGCCGCCCGGGGAGAGTTGCGCACCTGGCGAATCAATTCCAGGCCATTGCTGGGTGCCATGCGCAGATCGGTGATCAATAAACCGATGGACGTGTTGGCGCTCAACAAATCCCACGCGGCCTGGCCACTGGCCGCCGTCATGCAACGAATACCATCCATCCCGAGAATTTGCGCCAGCAGTTCACAGGAGTCTTTATCGTCGTCCACGATCAATACCCGTTGCGGCGGCAAATCAGGCTCCAGCATCACGGCGCTCAGCGCCTCGCGCTCGGCCTCACTCAAAATATCGTCGTCGGACATACGTTTCTCAGGTCATTTTTATCACTCTCCCGGCACAGAAGTCAGACATCGCCGGAAGGGCGAACAATGTGCACTTCGTCGGAAAGTTTTCCTAGTGGGCGTTCTACGGGTTCGGGACGATTTTCATGTAAGGTTTTTCCCTAGTTTTTGAAGGCCGGATAGCTACCTAGACTTACGTCCAATGGGCACCCGCCGCGTAGGGACCGACCATGAGGGACGATAACGACAAAAAAACTGCGGTCATGGTTATGAGTAAAGCTGACGCTTTCACCCAGGCAGGGAAAACTGCGGTGTTGCAGAACATTCACGGCACCCTGCAGTTCCTGCAACACTTCCCGCCCTTCAACCAGATGGAAAACGCCCACCTGGCGTTTCTGGTGGAGCAGTGCCAATTGCGCTTCTACGGCCCCGGCGAGAGCATTCTCAAGCCATCGGCAGGCCCGGTGGAGCACTTCTATATCGTCAAGCAGGGGCGCGTGATCGGTGAACGGCCGGACTCGGCGCAAACCACCTTCGAGATCACCACCGGCGAATGCTTCCCCCTGGCCGCGCTGCTGGGGGAGCGGGCGACCCGCACCGAACACAAGGCCGCCGAAGACACCTTCTGCCTGCAATTGAACAAGCCGGCGTTTATCAAGCTGTTTGCCCTGTCCGGCCCGTTCCGTGACTTTGCCTTGCGCGGGGTCAGCAGCCTGTTGGACCAGGTCAACCAGCAAGTCCAGCAGAAAGCCGTGGAAAATCTCGGCACCCAGTATTCGCTGAACACCCGCCTCGGCGAATTGGCCATGCGCCATCCGGTGACATGCGGCCCGCTGACGCCGCTGCGTGAGGCGGTCACGCAGATGCATGAGCAGCAGGTCGGCAGCATTGTGGTGGTCGATGAGCACAAGGCGCCCCTGGGGATTTTCACCCTGCGTGACCTGCGCCATGTAGTGGCCGACGGCACTAGTGACTTCACCCAGGCCATCGCACAGCATATGACCCAGGCACCGTTCTTCCTCAGCCCGGATCACAGTGCCTTCGACGCGGCGATTGCCATGACCGAACGGCATATCGCCCATGTGTGCCTGGTCAAGGATCAGCGCCTGTGTGGCGTGGTGTCCGAGCGCGATCTGTTTTCCCTGCAACGGGTCGACCTGGTGCACCTGGCGCGCACCATCCGTAATGCGCCCCGGGTGGACAACCTGGTGGCGATCCGGGGTGAGATCGGCCAGTTGGTCGAACGCATGCTGGCCCATGGCGCGTCCTCGACCCAGATCACCCATATCATCACGTTGCTCAACGATCACACGGTGTGCCGGGTCATCGAACTGAGCATCGCCGACAAAGGCGACCCCGGTGTGCCCTTCAGCTGGCTGTGTTTCGGCAGCGAAGGCCGCCGCGAGCAAACCCTGCATACCGACCAGGACAACGGCATCCTGTTCGAGGCCCGCGACGCCGCCCATGCCGCCGAGATTCGCGGCCTGCTGCTGCCCCTGGCGCAGCAGATCAACCAGAGCCTGGCGCTGTGCGGCTTTACCCTGTGCAAAGGCAATATCATGGCCGGCAACCCCGAGCTGTGCCTGTCCCGTGCCGAATGGGCCCGGCGTTTTGCCGCGATGATCCGCGAGGCGACGCCAGAGAACCTGCTCAAATCCAGCATCTACTTCGACCTGCGGGTGGTGTGGGGCGATGAACAAGGCTGCGAGCAACTGCGCCAGGGCATTCTTGAGCAGGTGGCGGACAACCGTCTGTTCCAACGGATGCTGGCCGAGAACGCCTTGCGCCAGCGCCCGCCGGTGGGGCGTTTCCGCGATTTTGTGCTGACGCGCAAAGGCGCGGACAAGGCCACCCTCGACCTTAAGGTGCAGGGCCTGACGCCCTTCGTCGATGGCGCCCGCCTGCTGGCCCTGGCCAATGGTATCGCCGCCAACAACACCCTGGAGCGCTTGCGCCAACTGGTGGATAAGGCCGTGATCGAACGCCTGGACGGCGCGGCCTATGAAGAGGCCTACCACTTTATCCAGCAAACCCGCATGCAACAGCACCAGTTGCAGACCCGCGAGAACCTGCCGTACTCCAATCGGGTCGATCCCGACAGCCTCAACCACCTGGACCGGCGCATCCTGCGCGAATCCCTGCGCCAGGCCCAACGCCTGCAAAGCAGCCTGGCCCTGAGGTATCAGCTGTGAGCCTGTTCAATTGGCTGCGCCCTGCCCGGCCAGGCCTGGATGCCCGGCAACAGGCGCGCCTGCAACAGCTGGCCGCCCCCAAGGCGCTCGGTGAGCACAGTCTGCGCGAGCAGCGCTGGGTGGTGCTGGACCTGGAAACCAGCGGCCTGAACCTTAATCGCGACCAGGTACTGTCGATTGGCGCGGTGGTGATCGAAGACGGCGCCATCGACTTTTCCCAGCAGTTTGAACGAACCCTGCAGCGGGCGGAAACCAAACTCAGCCCCAGCGTACTGATCCACGGCCTCGGCCCCAGTGCAATCGCCGCCGGGTGCGATCCGGTCGAGGCGTTGCTGGACTTCATGGCCTTTGTCGGCGACAGCCCGCTGCTGGCGTTCCATGCCCCGTTCGACCAACACATGCTTGGGCGCGCGCTCAAGGACAGCCTGGGTTATCGCCTGGCTCATCCATTCCTCGACGTGGCGGACCTGGCGCCGCTGCTGTGCCCGCAAGCGCATATCCGCGAAGCGGGCCTGGATGACTGGCTCGCCCATTTCAACCTGCAGGTGGGTGAGCGCCATCATGCCAGCGCCGATGCCCTGGCCACTGCCGAACTGATGTTGATTCTGTTCAGCCGCGCCCGCCAGCAAGGGCTGGACAGCCCTGGCGCGTTGCAGCAGCGCCTGGGCCAGTGGAAACGTCGCAAGCAGGCCCCCTCCCTATAGGCAGCATCAGCCGACCAACGCCAATTGCACCCATGCGCTGCCTCTGCCACAATCGCGAATAATTCTCGTTAGTTTAAACATCTCGATTGGTGATGCCTTGTCGTCAGCCCAAAGTCCCCACCGTGAGCTCGTTGGCACGTTGTACCGTGACCATCGCGGCTGGCTGCTGGCGTGGCTGCGGCGCAACGTGGCCTGCCCCAGCCGGGCCGAGGACCTGAGCCAGGACACCTTCATGCGCCTGCTGGGCCGTGCAGAACTGCGCGAACCCCGCGAACCCCGGGCATTCCTGGTGGCCATCGCCAAGGGCCTGTTGTTCGACTATTTCCGCCGCGCCGCGCTGGAACAGGCGTACCTCAGCGAACTGATGCTGCTCCCGGAAAGCGAACACCCATCCCCAGAAGCGCAGCACCTGATCCTCGAAGACCTCAAGGCCATCGACCGCCTGCTCGGCAAACTCTCCAGCAAGGCCCGCGCCGCCTTCCTCTATAACCGCCTCGACGGCCTGGGCCATGCCGAAATCGCCCAGCGCCTGGGGGTTTCCGTGCCCCGTGTGCGGCAGTACCTGGCCCAGGGCATTCGCCAGTGCTATATCGCCCTGTATGGCCAGCCGCTGTGAGCCAGGTCAGTTCCAGGCCGGTCAGCGCGCGGGTGCTGGATGCGGCGATTGCCTGGCAACTGTCCCTGGACTCCGGGGACGGCGGCGCCGTCGAGCATGAAGCCTTCAATCAATGGCTGGCCAGCAGCGAAGAACACGCCCGCGCCTGGCGCCAGCTGGGCATGCTCGACCAGCGCTTCAGCGTGGCCAACGGCCCGGCCCGGGCGGCGTTGCTGCAATCGCGCGAAGGCATTCGGCGCCGGGTGCGCAAGCTCGGCAGCGGCCTGGCCAGTGTGGTGCTGGTCTGCGGCCTGGCGCTGTTCGCCGGCCAGCGCTACGTGCCGATCCACTATTGGCTGGCCGACCAACGCACCGCCACCGGTGAACAGCGCACGCTGAAACTGGCCGATGGCACCCTGGTCAACCTCAACACCCACAGCGCCATTGATGTGCGCTTCGATGAAAAGCGCCGGGTGATCGTGTTGCAGGAAGGCGAGATTCTCGTCGAAACCGGCCACAACGATGCCCGCCCCTTTGTCGTCGAGACCCGCGAAGGCAGCCTGCGCGCCCTGGGTACGCGCTTTATCGTCAAGCGCGAGGCAGACGGCACGCGGCTCAGCGTGTTGCAGTCGGCCGTGGCGGCGCAGCCCGGGGCCTTGCAGCAGGAGCAGGTGTTCAAGGAAGGCCAGCAGGTACTGATGCGCCGTGACGGCCTTGGCCCGCTGCTGGCCGTTACCCCCGGCACCGATGCCTGGACCCGTGGCATGTTGGTGGTCGATAACGCGCGCCTGGGGGATGTGATCGGGGAACTCGGGCGCTACCGCACCGGCTACCTGGGCGTGGACCCGCAAGTGGCCGACCTGCGCATCACCGGCAGTTTTCCGCTGCAGGACACCAACCTGGCCTTGAATGCGCTGCTGCCAACCTTGCCAGTACAGATCCGCCAGCGTACGCCGTGGTGGGTGACGGTGCTGCCAAAGGTTGCGGGCAACCCTTAGGGCCCATCGCAGGCAAGCCAGCTCCCACCTTTGACAGTGCTCACCCATCAAAATGTGGGAGCGGGCTTGCCCGCGATGAGGCCCTCAAAGCCCCCCCATTCCCCCCAGGCAAAAAATATTTCCACCTCCCCTATCACTTTTTGATTCTCGTTCGGCACACAGGCAATTGAGAAATATTTCCATTCAGGAGCCACCCTATGTCCCGCACGCTAGACACCTTGTTGCGCCCCAGCCTGTTAGCCGTGGCCATTGCCCTCAGCGCCCCGCTGGCCAGCACCTCGTTGTTCGCCGCCGAACAGGCATCTAGCGTACGCGCCTACAACCTGCCGGCCGCACCGTTGACCAGCACCCTGAACCAGATCGCCAGCCAGGCCGGCCTCGCACTGACCCTCAGCCCAGCGCTGGCAGCCGGCAAGACCTCGGCCCCGGTCCAGGGCCAGTTCGATGCCCCGAGCGCATTGCGCGAGGCCTTGCGCGGCACGGGTTTGCAGTTGGAACAGAGCAGCGCCGGCACCTACAGCCTGGTGGCACTCCCAGAGGGCGTGCTAGCGCTGCCAGAGACCAACATCACCGGGCAGGGCAATTATGAAAGTGCGTGGGGGCCGGTGGAGGGTTATGTGGCTACGCGTACGGCGGCGGGGAGCAAGACTGATACGCCGATTGCCGAGTTGCCACGCTCAGTGACGGTAATCACCCGTAAGCAAATGGAAGACCGCTCCGTTCTCAATCTTAATGACGCGCTGCGCTACACCGCTGGCGTGCAGAGCAGCGGCTACGGTTCCGACTCGCGCAGCGACTGGTTGCTGGTGCGTGGTTTTGTACCGACCCAATTCCTTGATGGCTTACCGCTGCCAAAAGGTAACTACGCCACACCAAAAGTCGATACCTGGAATCTGGAGCGTATCGCCGTACTACGCGGCCCCGCTTCATCCGTCTACGGCCAGACCCCTCCCGGCGGCCTGCTGGATATGGTCAGCCGCCGTCCACAGGCTGAAAGCAGCCATGAGATTGCAGTACAAACCGGCAGCAACAACCACAAGCAAATCAACTTCGACAGCACCGGCAAGATCGATGATGAAGGGCAGTTTCTCTATCGTGTCAGCGGCGTGGTACGAGACAGTGGCACTCCGGTCGATCATATCCCGGACAAGCGCTATAACATCGCGCCCAGTCTGACCTGGAACATCAACGACGACACCAAGTTAACCCTGCTTTCGCAGTTCACCCGCGACGATACCGGGATCACTGGGCAGTTCCTGCCGCTGCAAGGCACTAAGCTGAATTCGCCAGCCGGTAAAATTTCCCATCACAAGAACCTCGGTGATCCTGACTGGGAGTTCTACGACCGAACTTACTACGCGCTCGGCTATGCCTTTGAAACACGACTGAATGACACCTGGCAGTTTCGCCAGAACCTACGCTACACCAAAAATGACTTGTCATTCCAGGGCATCACTGCGGGCGGCAGCTTTTGGCCAAACGGTCCTGAATTGGCTGTTGACGCCGATGGCAACGTAAGCCGTTCTGCCGGCAAGGTCGACGAAAACATCGGTCAATTTGCCGTAGACAACAACTTCCAGGCGGACTTCCAGACCGGCGCCGTGAGCCACACCCTGTTGCTGGGCCTGGACCACCAACGTTCCGATGCCGATGCCCGCTGGCTGTGGGGCTCTGCTGGGGTTCCTACCATCAACTTCAATCGCCCGGTGTACGGCCAGGACTTCTCCAAAGTCCAGTACTTCAGCATGTATGACTATACCCAGAAGACTCAGCAAACCGGCCTCTACTTCCAAGACCAAATGGCCCTCGACAACTGGCGCCTGACGCTCGGCGGGCGTGAAGACTGGGTACATACCGGTACAACCTTCCACAACCAGAACGGTGCCACCAACACCCAGCGCGACAAGCAATTCAGCGGTAACGCAGCGCTCAGTTATGTGTTCGACAATGGCATCACGCCCTACCTGTCCTACGCCGAATCATTCCAGGCCGGTTCCGGCACCCAAGTGCTCAGCACGGGCGCGTTCAAGCCCACCGAGGGCAAGCAATACGAAGCCGGTATCAAGTACCAGCCTCCTGGCACCAAGGCCTTGTTGACCGCCGCCGTGTTCGACCTGACCCAGACCAATACCTCGGTTACCGAGGGTGGCGTCACTCGGCAAGTGGGTGAAGTACAGGTGCGAGGCCTGGAACTGGAGGCCAGCGCTGACGTCACTGAAAGCCTCAAGCTCGTGGGTTCGTATACCTATAACGACAGTGAGATCACCAAAGGGGCTGCCGAAGAAAAAGGCAACCGCATGAATCAGGTACCTCGCAACCAAGCCACCGCCTGGGCCGACTACACCTGGCGCAGCGGGCCGCTGGACGGCTTCGGCGTTGGCGCAGGCGTGCGTTATGTAGGTGACACCTACGGCAATGCCGCCAACACCGACTGGGGCCATGTGGGCTCCTACACGGTATACGACGCCTCGGCCCACTACGACCTTGGCCGCGTCAGCAACACCCTCAAAGGTGTCACGGTGGCTGTCGATGCCAAGAACATCTTCAACAAGGACTACCTGGCTACCTGTGACGGTTTCTACTGCTACTACGGCGACCAGCGTAACGTCGTCGCCAGCGTGAACTACAAATTCTAAGACGGTTAAAAACCGCAGATAAAGGGCCGCCCAATTGCGGCCCTTTTGCCTCTTGGAGCCGTGATGAAAAGCACAACCATCCGCCGCTGGTCCTTCATCCACACCTGGACCAGCCTGATCTGCACCGTGTTCCTGCTGATGCTGGCGCTGACCGGCCTGCCGTTGATCTTTCACCATGAGATCGATCACCTGCTGGGCAACGAACCCGAGCTCAAGCAGATGCCAGCCGATACCCCGCAGCTCAACCTTGAGCAACTGGTGGCCAAGGCCCAGGCCCATCGCCCTGGCGAAGCCATGCAATACCTGGCCTGGGACGAAGACGACAAGAACGGTGTGATTGCGATCATGGCGGCCACCGCCGGCACCGAGCCCAATTCGTCCCACACCTTCATGCTTGATGCGCGCACCGGCGAAAGCGTGGAGATGCCGTCGGCCAATGGCGGCTTGACGATGTTCCTGCTGCGCCTGCATGTGGATATGTTCGCCGGCCTGCCGGGCAAGTTGCTGCTGGCCTTGATGGGCGTGCTGTTTGTGCTGGCGATTGTTTCCGGCACGGTGTTGTACCTGCCGTTTATGCGGCGCCTGAAGTTCGCCACGGTGCGCCAGGACAAGTCCACGCGCCTGCGCTGGCTGGACCTGCATAACCTGATCGGCGTCGTCACCCTGACCTGGGCCCTGGTGGTGGGCGTTACCGGGGTGATCAGCGCCTGTGCCGACCTGATCATCGCTGCGTGGCGCAATGACAGCCTCACCGCCATGATCGAGCCGTACAAGAACGCCGCGCCGCTGACCCTGCGCGCGCCGGCCACCGACCTGCTGAAAATCGCCGAGCAGGCCGCGCCGGGCATGACCCCGGACTTTATTGCCTTCCCGGGTACGCGCTTTTCCAGCGAACACCACTACGCGGTGTTTATGAAAGGCAGCACGCACCTGACCTCGCACCTGCTGACCCCGGTGCTGATCGATGCCAGCGACCTGCGCGTCACCGCCGTCGCCGAGCGGCCGTGGTACATGGACGCCATGGGCATGTCCCAGCCCCTGCACTTTGGCGACTACGGCGGCATGCCGATGAAGATCCTCTGGGCGGTGATGGATGTGCTGACCATCATTGTGCTGGGCAGCGGTGTGTACCTGTGGCGGGTGCGGCGCAAGGCGGCCAGGCCATGAGGCCGCGGCAGTCGAATTTCTGGAAGGTGTTCGGGGTGCCGCTGGGGATCGGGCTGCTTAGCGCCGCCGGGTTGTTTGCGGCGTTGCTGGGGGATGGGGGTTGGGATTCCCTGAGCTGGATTGGGCTGGGTGTCCCGGCGGTCATCGGTGTCGGGGGGTTGCTGCGGCGGCCGTGAGGACGCCATCGCAGGCAAGCCAGCTCCCACATTTGACGGTGTTCACCCATCAAAATGTGGGAGCTGGCTTGCCTGCGATCTGGCCCGCAAAAACAACCAAGATCCCCCTCGCCAGCCCCACTACAACTGTCTAGTCTATGGCCGACCCTTTCCGAGGATTGCCCATGTTCGCGCCCAGCATGACCTTGTTCCACAACCCCGCTTCGCCGTTTGTCCGCAAAGTCCTGGTGCTGCTCCACGAAACCGGCCAGCAGGACCGGGTGGCCCTGGAAACCGTGCTGGTCACGCCGGTCAGCCCGGTCACCGCGCTGAACGAGGGCAACCCGGTAGGCAAGATCCCGGCCCTGCGCCTGGCCGATGGCAATCTGTTGCACGACAGCCGGGTGATCCTCGATTACTTCGACCACCAGCATGTCGGCACCCCGTTGATCCCCCGTGACGGCTCGGCCCGCTGGCGGCGCCTGACCCTGGCCTCGATGGCCGATGGGATCATGGACGCCGCCGTGTTGGTGCGTTACGAAACCGCCCTGCGCCCGGCGGATAAACACTGGGACAGCTGGCTGCAAGAGCAGCGCAACAAGATCCGCCGCACCCTGGCCGAGTTGGAACAGGACACCATCGCCGAGTTGGCCAGCCATTTCGACATCGCCGCGATCAGTGTCGCCTGTGCCTTGGGTTACCTGGACTTGCGCCACCCGGACCTGCGGTGGCGTTCAAGCAACCCCAAGCTGGCCGCCTGGTACGCCGAGGTCAGCCAGCGGCCTTCGATGCTGGCGACTCAGCCACCGGCCTGACCGTCGCCCGCCCTGGAGCGAGCGGGCTCACGAAGGTCTTCCCTTTTTCACGAGCCAGCTCGTGCCGACAGGGGATGGGGAGCAATGTCCGAATCATTGCCAGCAACTCTCCCCTCTCCCGCTGATCCTCCCGCAGCCCGATCATTGCATCACCTCCAGCCCGTCAGCCTTGCGTTTGCCCACGCCATACCAGTCCAGTTTGCGCGTCAGCACCATCACCGTGCCCAACAGCCCGAACAGCAACAGCGAGCCCATCAACAGCGCGTAGTCCTCGGCACTCAACAGCCCGTACAGCAAGCCGTACAACGCCGCCAACCCCGCCGAAAACCCCAGGCCGTGGGCCACGCTGCGCAGCACATGGCACACATAAAAACCGATCAACAACACACAGGCACTGGCCGAGACCAGGTACGCCAGGGCAAAGCCGATATGCTCGGACAACGACAACAGCAGCAGGTAGAAAAACGCCAGGGCCACCCCCACCAATGCGTACTGGATCGGGTGCACCGCCAGGCTCTTGAGCACTTCAAACAGGAAGAAACCGGCGAATGTCAGGGCAATGAACAACAGCGCATATTTGATCGCGCGGTCGCTCTTGAGGTACTGGTCCACCGGGTCGATGAAGTTCACGCCAAAGCTGCGCTCGTTGAAGTCCTCGCAGCGACTGCCGACCACACAGCCGGACAACGACTCCTCAAGGTTGGTGGAGAAGAACGAGGTCTGCCAGTTGGCGCTAAAGCCCTGGTCGTTGATCTCGCGCTGCGCCGGCAGGAAGTTGCCGACAAAGCTGGGATGGGGCCAGTTGGAGGCCAGCTTGACCTTGGTGGTCTTGCCCACCGGCAGTACTTGCAGTTGTTCGGTGCCTTGCAGGCGCAGGTCGAAGGCAAAATCCAGCGGTGTGGGGTTCTTGCTGTCCTGGGCCGGCAACATCACGTGCACGCCGGCGCCGAGAAAACTCACCTGGGTGCCCGGGGCAAACTCCAGGCGTTGGCTGCCCAGCTCCAGTTTCAGGGCGTTTTCAATCCCGCGGATGTCGCTGACCCCCACCGCCAGGAACGCCTGCTCAAACGTGTAATCGGCAAAATCTTCCTTGATGCCCATCTGCGCCGGTAGCACAAAGCGGCCACTGATGCGGTTGTCGGCATGGAACAGCCGCGCCTGGTAGATCCCCCGGGCCCGCAGTTCGGTTTGCACCTGGCCGTCAAGCTCGAACTGCTCCGGCAGGAAGTACAGGCGGCCCTGTTCTTCGCTGAGTACTTCATAGCGCTTGTTGAGTTTTTCGTTGAGCTTCCACTCACGCACGGTCTTGCGATACGGCACCACCATCAACGGCCCGCTGACTTGCTGGCTGTAGCTGGAGCTGCGGGCAATGTCCATCAACACGCCGTCGCGCAGTTCCTGGCGCTCGGTGATGATGCCGTTGATCATCAGCAACGGAATCAGCAATAGCAGGATCAGCAGCGCGATGGCGCCCAGTTTGAATAGCAGGCTGCGGTTCATGGGTCTCTCCCTGTTTTGATGGGGAGAGTCTGGCCGGGCCCTGTGGGGGATTTATGAGGGCAATGTGGAGACTGTGTGGAGATGCAGCACCGCCTCCACGCCCCCCGGCACGTTGCCGATCTGCAATGAGCCGCCGTGCAGCTTCATCACTTCCTCGACAAAGTTCAGGCCCAGGCCGGTGCTCTTGCGCCCGCTGGTCGGGCGCGGCAGGGAGTAGAAGCGCTCGCTCAGGCGTGGCAGGGCGTATTCGGGGATCGGCTCGGCCTGGTTGAACAGGCGCACATCCACCGCGTGATGCCGCACCTGGGCGCTAAAACGCAGCGTGCCGCCGGGTGGGGTGAAGTCCAGGGCGTTCTCCAGCAGATTGCCCAGGGCCTGGCGCAGCAAAAACGGCTCGCCATACAACTTGACGTCGGCCTCGATCAGGCGCTCGACCTGCAACCCGGCCTGCTCGATCCGCGCGCATTGCGCCTTGAGCACCTCATCGACCAAGGCGGCCAAAGGCACCGGGATTTGCTGCTCCAACCCCTGGCGCTGCTCGACCTGGGCCAGGTTCAGCAGGCGCTCGATCAACTGCTGCAAACGCGCGCTTTCGCTGGCGATATTACCGACAAACCGCTGCTGCTGGGCCGGGGTCATTTCCCCCTGCAACAGCTCCGCCGCGCCGCGAATCGCCGCCAACGGGCTTTTCAATTCATGGGTCAGGGTGTGCACGTAACGCTCGACGTAGGCCTTGCCTTCCAGTTGTGTGCGCATGTGCTCCACCGCGGTGGACAACTGCGCCAGTTCACCGCCGCGATAGTGTGGCAACTCGGCGCGGCGCCCTTCGCTGACGGCCTGGGCATAGGTGGTCAGGCGCCGTAGCGCGGCGCTCAACCACCAGGACAACAGTGCCCCCAGCAACAGGCCCAGCGCCACCAGACCGGCGCCATACCACAACAGGCGGCGCTCGGTACGGTCGACATAGGGCTGCAGCGAGCTGTTGGGCTTGGCCACGGTGACCACACCAATGATCTGCCCGTTATCGCGGATCGGCGCGCCCACGTGCATCACCGACGACGCCGGGTCATCGGCCTCGCTGCGGGTCGAACGGGCGCCGTACTCACCGCGCAGGGTCAGGTACACATCGTTCCATTTCGAGTAGTCCTGGCCCACTGCCGTACCGCTGGAGTCCAGCAATACAACGCCCTTGGCGTCCGTTACATAGATGCGGTGGTTGACCTGATTTTTCGCCAGGCCCCAGATGGTTGCACCCGGCTGGCGCTCGCCGTAGGCCTTAAGCACGGTGGGCCAGTGGCTTTGGCCGAGGGTGCCGTTCTTCACGTCATCGCGCAGGATTTCCGCCAGCAGGTTGGCGGTGTCCACCAGGGTTTCCTCGGTGGACTGACGCACGCCGGGGCGGATTTCCTTCATCACCGTGTTGAGCACAAAGTAGCCGGTGAGGCCGATAAACAGCGCATACACCAGGAAAATCCGCAGCCCCAGGCGCATCAGGCGTGGCTCGGGCTGTAGCTGTAGCCCAGGCCGCGATGGGTCTGGATCGGCTCGGCCTCGGCGGCCACGCCACGCAACTTGCTGCGCAGGCTTTTGATATGGCTGTCGATATTGCGCTCGTAGCCGGCATCGGCGGCCACGCCGACGGCATCCAGCAGTTGCTCGCGGCTGAACACCCGTTCGGGCTGCTCCAGCAGGCAGTTGAGCAGGCGGAATTCATGGCGGGTCAGGCCCAGTGGCTGGCCACGATACTGGATCTGCACCCGCTCGTGATCCACCTGGAACAGCCCGCCGCTGGCCGGCGCTGCCACCGGTGCCACGCGCTTGAGGATCGCCTTGACCCGCGCCGCCACTTCCCGTGGGCTGAAGGGCTTGACCACATAGTCGTCGGCGCCGATTTCCAGGCCCACCACCCGGTCGATCTCGCCGTCGCGGGCACTGAGGAACATCACCGGTACTTCGCTGAAGCGGCGCAGTTGCTTGCAGGTTTCAAAGCCGCTGATGTCCGGCAGGCCGATATCGAGGATCAGCAAGTCCGCCGGGGTTTGCCGTTGATGCTCCAGGGCAGACTGGCCGAGGGTCAGCCAGGTGGTGGTGAAACCCTCGCCCTGCAGGGCAAAAATCAGGGTATCGGCTATGGCCGCTTCGTCTTCGACAATCAGGATATGGGGCATGGCGTCCGAGCACAGGGAGCTAAAGGTGAACGGTGCCCCATGCCTGGTGCGGCGTCAATCAGCAGCCAGGCTTGTCGGCGGTATAGCGGCGGGCCGGGTTCACTGCGGCGCCGAACTCGCGTAGGGCCTTGGCGCCGATCAGCAGCGGGTAGTTGAAGCTGCTGCGGTCGGTCAGGTTGACCTCCACCGTGCGCTTGACCTTGCCCAGGCACATTTCCAGCTCTACCACCGGGCGCTTGGCCACGCTGGTGTCTTCCTTGTCTTCGTCTTCGTCGGCGCGGTTCTTGATCTTGCTGATGCGCGCCACTTTGTGTTCGTAGACCTTGTTACTCATATCCTTGCCGCTGAGGCGAAAGCGCACCCAGTCCTCGCCATCACGGGTAAAGGTTTCGATATCACGCGCCGACAGCGAAGCGGTCAGCGCGCCGGTGTCCATCTTGGCCTTGAAGGTCTCGCCGATTTCCGGCAACTGAATATATTCGTAGCGCCCGTACAGGGTCGGCTCGGCGGCCATCACCGGCAGGGCAATAAGGGCTGACAGGGCAAGGAGATATTTCACTTAGGGGGATTCCTTGAAGTAAGTAGGCCAATACTAGACTGCAAATACAGCCCGAAGTTGGATCATGCCCCAGCCTACGCAACACAACGTGAAACATTCGTCAGGTGAATTGCGATTTGGCCTCTAGACTCAAGCTGCTTATCATGGCCCGTCCACCCGCTTGCAAGAGTTCCTTATGCGCCGCCTGCTCACCGGCTGTTTTGTCACACTGCTGCTGTTACTCAACACGCTGATCCTGATCGGCCCCCTGATGGTCTTCGCCCTGCTCAAGCTGGTGGCGCCCGGACGCTCACGCGATTACGCCTCCTGGGCCGTGATGTGGATTGCCGAGACCTGGGCCGAGCTCGACAAGCTGATCTTTGCCCTGTGCATCCCCACCCAATGGGATATTCGCGGCGACACCGGGTTGCGGGTCGATACCTCGTACCTGGTGATCAGCAACCATCAATCCTGGGTGGATATCCCGGCGCTGATCCAGACCCTCAACCGGCGCACGCCGTTCTTCAAGTTCTTCCTGAAAAAGGAACTGATCTGGGTGCCGTTCCTGGGCCTGGCCTGGTGGGCCCTGGATTACCCGTTCATGAAGCGCTACAGCAAGGCATTCC
This sequence comes from Pseudomonas gessardii, assembly GCF_001983165.1. Taxonomy (GTDB): domain Bacteria; phylum Pseudomonadota; class Gammaproteobacteria; order Pseudomonadales; family Pseudomonadaceae; genus Aquipseudomonas; species Aquipseudomonas gessardii. The sequence continues at coordinate 104,681 of NZ_MNPU01000009.1, forward strand.
TGGCCAGGCACCCGGAACTGGCGGGCCAGGACCTGAAGATCACCAAACAGGCCTGCGAGTTGTTCAAGCGCCAGCCGGTGACGGTGGTCAACTACCTGGAAGGCACACGCTTTACCGAGGCCAAGCGGGCCCAGCAGCAATCACCCTTCACCCACCTGCTCAAGCCCAAGGCCGGTGGCGTGGCGTTTGTACTGGCAGCGATGGGCGAACAACTGGATGCGATCCTCGACGTGACCGTGGTGTATCCACAGGAGAAGACTCCAGGGTTCTGGGATTTGATCAGTGGCGCGGTGCCCCGGGTGATTGTCGATATCCGCACCCGCGAGCTGGATCCTGCATTGTGGCAGGGGGATTACGAGAAGGACCCGGCGTTTCGCCAGAGCATCCAGAGCTGGGTCAACCAGCTCTGGATGGAGAAGGATGCGCGCATTGATGAGCTCATCCGCTGACTCGCCGCCGCCAGGGCCAGGCCTGGCGAGCTCACGTACTTAAAACGAGATCGAAGCACTGTTGCCTGCGCTGAAACTGACATCGCCGACGCCAGCAGAGGCCTGCACACCGCCGGAGGCGCTACCCGTCTCGGCTTCAGGTTTTTTGCCGCCTGCCATTTCGGAATAAGTCATGAACTTCATACCGGTGGCCTTCTCAGCCTCCTCCTTGGTCATTTTGCTGTCGGCACCCTCGCGTTGCCAAAATGCTGGGTTTAAATTGCGCGATGATATTGTTGAATCGCTCATTGAAAGATCTCCATAAAGGGAATAACACCCATCCTGGCGTGCCCTCACGGGAGCTGGAGAGCGCTGGGTTCCAGGCGGGTATTGATCAGTGGCTCGGACCAACCAATCAGTTCCCTGCCCCCCTCACACCCACGTATCTCTCAGCTCCCAGCCCCCCAGATGCCAGCAAGCTTGCCCAGTACAGAAGTGTTGGCCCCCTGCCCGCCCAAGTACTGCAGGATCACCGGGGCAAACTGGCCGATCATGCCGCTGTCCATGCCCAGGGCGCTGAAGGCGGTGTTCAGGTCGTTGGTGTCCTTGACGTTGCCCAGCACGCTGTCCAGGCCACTGGTCTTGCTGCCACCGTTCTGGCCGAGCAGGCCGCTCAGGGCGCCGAGGCTGCCTAATGCGTTGTTGCCCGACAGCTTGTCCAGGCCCGGTACGCTTTTGCCCAACTGCGAATAATCAGTGCTGCTGAGTTGGTTCTTGGCCAGGCCCAGCATCGCACCGGTACCGCCGATGGCCTGCTCGGGAGTGACATTCAACTGCTTGGTCAGTGCCCCCAGCAAGCCGGCGGTTTGTGAGCTCGGCGCCGCGGCGGCGGCCTTGTTGGTGCCCTGGGCGCCGGAAACGGCGTTGGCCACATCGCCCAGGCTGAAACCTGCTGCAAATACCGGGCTGGCCGCCACGCTCAGGAGGCAGGACAGGGCAAAACCGCGTGAAATCTTCATCGAGATAACCTCGTAGGTGTAGGAGCTAAAGCAGCCGTTTGACTGAGCATCCAGCCGCTTGTTCCACGTCACAGATTTGTTCAGGAAAGCCCCGAAAGCCCACACCATCAAACTGCCACTAGGAACCCATCGCCCGCCACAGGGTCAATCAACACACTACAAAACTTGTCAGGAAGAGCCTTATGACTGCGTCCCAACCTCCAGTGATCGAGCACAAGCCCTCATTCTGGACCCGCCCGCGCCTGTTCATCGGCGTCTGCGTGGTGGTGGTTGCCGGTATCGGCGGCGCGCTCTACACCCAGGACAGCGTCAAGTCCGCCGCGACCCTGGTCAGCACCACCCAACAACCGGCTGCGCAAATCATGGCGCACAAGGATTACCTGGAAGTCCAACCGATCGCCACCACCGCCCCGCAACCGGACCGCAGCCTCGAACTGTGGGCCCTGCCGGCCGGCGGCACACCGGTGTCTTTGGGCCTGTTGCCGGAAGACGGCAAAGGCATCATCGGCCTCAACCCACGCCAGCAGGAAACCATCAGCCAGCCGGTAGAGTTGATGGTCAGCTCGGAAACCAAGGGTGGCTCGGTGAGCAAGCAGCCTACCGGCCCGACGGTGTATCAGGGCGCGCTGGCGATCCGCTAAACCTCAAACACCCTAAAACCAATGTGGGAGCCGGTAGAGTTGATGGTCAGCTCGGAAACCAAGGGTGGCTCGGTGAGCAAGCAGCCTACCGGCCCGACGGTGTATCAGGGCGCGCTGGCGATCCGCTAAACCTCAAACACCCTAAAACCAATGTGGGAGCTGGCTTGTGTGGGAGCTGGCTTGCCTGCGATAGCATCACCCCGGTCTAACTGAATAACCGAGGTGCCTGCATCGCGGGCAAGCCCGGCTCCCACACAAGCCAGCTCCCACATTAGGTAGGTGTTGCCTGGATTACGCCGCGCTGAACAGCTTGTGCGGGTCAATCACAAACTTCTTCGGCACACCGGCATCGAACTCGCCGTACCCACGCGGTGCATCATCCAGGCTGATCACCTGCACCCCCACGATCTCGGCGATATTGATGCGGTCCCACATGATCGCCTGCATCAACTGGCGGTTGTACTTCATCACCGGGGTCTGGCCGGTGTGGAAGCTGTGGGATTTGGCCCAACCCAGGCCAAAACGGATGCTCAGGCTGCCCATTTTCGCCGCCGCGTCCACTGCCCCTGGATCTTCGGTGACATACAGGCCGGGGATACCGATCTTGCCCGCCACGCGCACCACGCCCATCAATGAGTTGAGCACCGTGGCCGGGGCTTCGGCCTTGGCCCCTTCATGCCCATGCCCACGGGCTTCAAAGCCCACGGCATCGACGGCGCAGTCCACTTCCGGCTCGCCCAGCAGCGCGGCGATCTGCTCGTGCAGCGGCGTGTCCTGGGACAGGTCGGCGATTTCAAAGCCCTGGGCCTTGGCGTGGGCCAGGCGGATCGGGTTGACGTCGCCGATGATCACCACCGCCGCGCCCAGCAAACGCGCCGAAGCGGCCGCCGCCAGGCCCACGGGACCGGCGCCCGCAATGTACACAGTGCTGCCGGGGCCAACGCCGGCGGTAACGGCACCGTGATAACCGGTGGGCAGGATGTCGGAAAGGCAGGTCAGGTCGCGGATTTTCTCCATGGCCTTGTCGCGATCCGGCAGTTTGAGCAGGTTGAAGTCGGCATACGGCACCAGCACATACTCGGCCTGGCCGCCGGTCCAATCGCCCATGTCCACATAGCCGTAGGCGCCACCGGCACGGGCCGGGTTGACGGTCAGGCACACGCCGGTGTGTTGCTCCTTGCACGAGCGGCAGCGGCCACAGGCAACGTTGAAGGGCACCGACACCAGGTCGCCGAGCTTGAGGTTCTCGACGTCGCTGCCCTTCTCGATCACCTCGCCGGTGATTTCGTGACCGAGCACCAGGCCGGTCTGGGCAGTGGTGCGGCCGCGTACCATATGTTGGTCGGAGCCGCAGATATTGGTGGAGACCACGCGCAGGATGACGCCGTGCTCAATCTTCCTGCCACGGGGGTCCTGCATTTTGGGATAGTCGATTTTCTGTACTTCGACCTGACCGTTGCCGAGATACACGACACCACGATTACCAGACATGCTTTCACCTCGCTGTTGTTTTTATGGAACTGCGGTGCCCCTTTGGGTGGGCAGCGCGTTTAAGTGCTCGGGTTACAGATGCTGTTTTTGCGTTGTTAGTAAGGGCCTCATCGCGGGCAAGCCCGCTCCCACATTCACACATCACCCTGTGGGAGCTGGCTTGCCTGCGATGGCGTCAGTCAGAGCACCACCGTTCTATTGGCGTTCAAAAACACCCGCCGCTCAATGTGATACCCCACCGCACGCGCCAAGGTCAGGCCTTCGATATCCCGCCCCTTGGCAATCAAATCCTCTGGGTAATGACTGTGGTCCACCACCTCCACGCCCTGGGCGATGATCGGGCCTTCGTCCAGGTCGTTGTTGATGTAGTGCGCGGTGGCGCCGACCAACTTCACCCCCTTGTTGTACGCCTGGTGATACGGCTTGGCGCCCTTGAACCCCGGCAGCAACGAGTGATGGATATTGATCGCCTTGCCGTCGAGCTTGCGGCACAGCTCCGGCGACAGCACTTGCATATAGCGCGCAAGGATCACCAGCTCGGCACCCGCCTCTTCAATCACTTGCCACACCTGGCGCTCCTGGGACGGTTTGTCGTTGGGGTCGAGGGGGAAATGGTAGTAGGGAATCTGGTGCCAGTCGGCCAAGGGCTTGAGATCGGGGTGGTTGGACACCACTGCGACCACGTCCATCGACAGTTGGCCGATGCGCTGGCGGTACAGCAGGTCGTTGAGGCAGTGATCGGCCTTGGACACCATGATCACCACTTTTGGCCGGTAGTTCGGCGCCGTCAGCTCGAAAATCATGCCAAAGGCCTCGCCACGGGTGGCCAGGCCATCGCGAAAGCCTTGCTCGTCGAAGCCGTCGGGTTGGCGGAATTCCACACGGATAAAAAAGCGCCCCGAGAGGCGGTCATCGAACGAGTGGTGCTCGGTGACGTAGCAGCCCTGCTCGAACAGATAGCGGGTGACCGCGTCCACCGTGCCGAGCACGCTGGGACAGTCGGCGGTCAAAATCCATGTATCGGGTGCGCGGCTCATTCTAGGTAACTCCTTGATCGTTCCCACGCTCTGCGTGGGAATGCCGCCATGGACGCTCTGCGTCCGTCATCAGGCTTGGACATTCAGGCCATACTCGGCCGAGGCATCCTGCAACCACAACCACCAGTAGTCCGAGAAGCTGCGGCGAATCACCAGTTCCCAGGTGTCTTGCGCGGTATGACGGATCACCAGCTGCGACTTGGCGAACACCGTGCCCACCGCCTTGCCCACCGGGAAGTTGTCGGGGTGCACGTCGTAGCTGGTGGACTTCATCAGCACGTCACGCACGTTCGGGCCGCTGAGTTCGAGGATCTGCTGGCCGCCACTGACGTTGACGACCTGGATGTGCAGATCGCCCAGGGCTGCGCGCAGGTTTTGCTCGGCGGCAAATTCTTCACCGCTGGGCACCACCAGCAGCCACTCATCCGGGCCAAGCCATTGCAGGCTGGTTTCGCCTTTGACGATGACTTGCAACGCGCCGGGCAATTCGATACCCAGGGCCTTGTGCACGCCGGCGGCGAAAGCTGCGTCATGGCCATCGCCACGAATGGTCAGGTGGCCCAGCAGTTTCTTTTCACGCACGGTCACACCGGCGTTCTTGCGCCCCTTGCCAACCAGGCTGGCAAGGTCGGCATGGTGCAGCGACGACTCGGCCTTGGCGCCGGTGGTGGGGCGTTGTTGGTAAACATTGGCTGCGGTCATAAAGCACCTGTGTTGAATTTGATCGTTCCCACGCTCTGCGTGGGAATGCCGCCATGGACGCTCTGCGTCCGCTCTTGGGGCGCAGAGCGCCCCGGGATGCATACCCACGCGGAGCGTGGGAATGATCAGGTGTCAGATGTTCTGCCGTTCGCCTTTCGGGTCAAAGAACACCGAAGACACAATCTCGGCCTCGATCACGCTGCCATCGGCCTGGGGCGAGAACACCCGCTCGCCCATACGCTTCAAGCCGCCCTTGACCACCGCCATCGCAAACGAATAGCCGAGGGAGTTGTGGGCATAGCTGGAAGTGACATGACCGACCATCTTCATCGGAATGCTCTGCTTCGGATCAAGCACCAGTTGCGCGCCCTCTGGCAGCCACACCTTCGGATCAATCGGCTTCAAGCCCACCAGTTGCTTGCGCTCTTCACGCACGCAATCCTCGCGATTCATCCCACGCCAGCCGATCCACGAAAACGGTTTGGTACGGCCTACACACCAGCCCATGTTCAGGTCATCCGGGGTCATCGAACCATCGGTGTCTTGCCCGACGATGATGAAGCCCTTCTCGGCCCGCAGCACGTGCATGGTCTCGGTGCCATACGGGGTCAGGTTGTACTGTTTGCCGGCCTCGACGATCTGCTCCAGCACGCCCATGGCGTAGTCGGCCTGCACGTTGACTTCATACGACAGCTCACCGGTAAACGAGATACGGAACACCCGCGCCGGCACGCCGCCCACCAAGCCTTCTTTCCAGGTCATGAACGGGAAGCCGTCCTTGTCCAGATCGATGTCGGTGACTTCGCTCAACAGTTTGCGGCTGTTGGGCCCGGACAAGGTCATAGTCGCCCAGTGGTCGGTGACCGAGGTGAAGTACACCTTGAGGTCCGGCCATTCGGTCTGCTGGTAGATTTCCAGCCACTGCAACACCCGCGCCGCGCCGCCAGTGGTGGTGGTCATCAGGAAGTGGTTGTCGGCCAGGCAGGCGGTCACGCCGTCGTCGAAGACCATGCCGTCTTCCTTGCACATCAGGCCGTAGCGCGCCTTGCCCACGTCGAGCTTGGTCCAGGCGTTGCTGTAGATGCGGTTGAGGAACTCGCGGGCATCCGGGCCCTGGATATCGATCTTGCCCAGGGTCGAGGCGTCCAGCAGGCCGACGCTGTCGCGCACGGCCAGGCATTCGCGCTTGACTGCCGCGTGCAGGTCTTCACCGTTGCGCGGGAAGTACCACGGGCGTTTCCACTGGCCGACATCCTCGAACTCGGCGCCGTTTTTCACGTGCCAGGCGTGCAGCGCGGTGTAGCGCACCGGCTCGAAGATATGCCCACAGTGCCGGCCTGCCACGGCGCCAAAAGTCACTGGTGTGTAGTTGGGGCGGAACATGGTGGTGCCCATCTGCGGGATGCTCACGTTCAGCGAGCGCGCGGCAATCGCCAGGCCGTTGACGTTACCCAGCTTGCCCTGGTCGGTGCCGAAGCCCAGCGCGGTGTAGCGCTTGACGTGTTCCACCGACTCGAAGCCCTCGCGGGTCGCCAGTTCGATGGCGGCGGCGGTGACGTCGTTCTGCAAGTCGACAAATTGCTTGGGCGCCCGGGCAGTGGCTTTCTCGTGGGGCACCTGGAACAGCGCCAGGGTCGGCTCTTCCAGGCGCGTCAGGGCCTTGGGCAGCGTGCCTTCCACCGGGGCAAACCCGGCTTCGCTGGCGGCGCGCACGCCACCTTCAAAACCATCGGCCAGGGAATCACCCAGGCCGTAGACACCGTTGATACCGCCCACACACACGCGTTTCTGCGGTGCCTCGCCCGGTACAAACCCGAGGATATCTTCACGCCAGGTCGGCTTGCCGCCCAGGTGCGAAGCCAAGTGCACCACCGGGCTGTAGCCACCGGAGCTGGCCACCAGGTCGCAGTCCAGCCACTCGCCAGGGCTGGTGACTGTGTGGGCTTTGACGTCGATGGCCGCCACGCGGGCGCCAGTGACGTGCTTGCTGCCACGGGCTTCGATCACGGCGCTGCCGGTAAGGATGCGAATGCCTTTGGCGCGGGCCTCTTCCACCAGCGCACCGCGTGGGTTGTGGCGTGCATCGGCCACCGCGACCACGCTAAGGCCGGCGTCAAACCAGTCCAGCGCCACACGGTAGGCGTGATCGTTGTTGGTCGACAGCAGCAGTTTTTTACCCGGCGCCACGCCATAACGGCGCACATAGGTCGAGACCGCACCCGCGAGCATATTGCCCGGCACATCGTTATTGCCGTACACCAGCGGACGCTCGCAGGCGCCGGTCGCCAGCACCACACGCTTGGCACGCACCCGGTGGATACGCTGGCGCACCACGCCAATCGGCGCACGGTCGCCGAGGTGGTCGGTGAGGCGCTCGTGGAGGGTCAGGAAGTTATGGTCGTGATAGCCATTGACAGTGGCGCGAGGCAGCAACACCACGTCCGGCAGGGCCTTGAGCTCAGCGACCACGCTGGCGACCCACTCGGCCGCCGGCTTGCCGTCGAGGCTTTCGCGCGAGTCGAGCAGCGACCCGCCGAATTCTTCCTGCTCATCGGCGATGATCACCCGCGCCCCAGTGCGCGCAGCGGCCAGCGCCGCCGCCAGGCCCGCAGGCCCGGCGCCGACGATCAGCACATCGCAATGGCGGTTCATGTAGTCATAGGTGTCCGGGTCGTTCTCGGTCGGCGAGCGGCCCAGCCCGGCGGCCTTGCGGATGTACTTTTCGTAGGTCATCCAGAACGATTGCGGGTACATGAAGGTTTTGTAGTAGAAACCCGGCGGCATCAGCTTGCCGCCGACCTTGCCGAGGATGCCCATCATGTCGTTGTTCACGCTTGGCCAGCCGTTGGTGCTGGTGGCGACCAGGCCCTGGTACAGCGCCTGTTGCGTGGCGCGCACGTTGGGGATCTGCGTGGCTTCGGTGGCACCGATCTGCAGCACCGCGTTCGGCTCTTCGGCGCCGGCGGCGAAGATGCCGCGCGGGCGCGAATACTTGAAGCTGCGGCCGATGATATCCACGCCATTGGCCAGCAGGGCAGCGGCCAGGGTGTCGCCTTCAAAGCCTTTGTAGCTCTGGCCGTTGAAGGTAAACGTCAGGGCTTTATTACGGTCGATGCGGCCACCGTTGGACAGGCGATTGATCTGGCTCATACCTTCTCTCCAGAGGCCTTGGCGGTAAATTGCGGCTTCTCGCCGATCTTGTAGGTTTCAAGAATTTCGTAGCTCAGGGTGTCGCGGGTGGCGTTGAAGTACTGGCGGCAACCGGCGGCATGGATCCACAGTTCGTGGTGCAGGCCACGGGGGTTATCGCGGAAAAACATATAGTCGCCCCACTCCTCGTCGGTGCAGGCATTGGGGTCCAGCGGGCGCGGGATATGCGCTTGGCCGGAAGCGTGGAATTCCTCTTCGGAGCGCAGTTCGCCACAGTGAGGACAGAAGATATGCAACATAGGGAATTTCTCCTGTTAGTGGGCGACGGCCGCAGCGCCGTGTTCGTCGATCAACGCACCGTTGTGGAAACGGTCGATGGAGAAAGGCGCCGCCAGCGGGTGCATCTCACCCTTGGCCAGGCTCGCGGCAAATACGTTGCCGGAACCGGGGGTGGCCTTGAAGCCACCGGTGCCCCAGCCGCAGTTGAAGAACATGTTCGGCACAGGGGTCTTGGAGATGATCGGGCACGCGTCCGGCGTGGTGTCGACGATACCGCCCCACTGGCGGTTCATGCGCACCCGCGAGAGCACCGGGAACATCTCGACGATGGCCTGGATGGTGTGTTCGATCACCGGGTACGAGCCGCGCTGGCCGTAGCCGTTATAGCCGTCGATACCGGCGCCGATCACCAGGTCGCCCTTGTCGGACTGGCTGATGTAACCGTGCACGGCGTTGGACATGATCACGCTGTCGATAATCGGCTTGATCGGCTCCGACACCAACGCTTGCAGCGGGTGGGACTCGATCGGCAGGCGGAACCCGGCCAGCGAGGCCATGTGCCCGGAGTTACCGGCGGTGACCACCCCGACGCGCTTGGCGCCGATAAAGCCCTTGTTGGTTTCCACGCCGATGCACACGCCGTTGTCCTTGCGAAAGCCGATGACTTCGGTCTGCTGGATCAGGTCCACGCCCAGAGCGTCGGCGGCACGGGCAAAGCCCCAGGCCACGGCATCATGACGGGCCACGCCGCCGCGCCGTTGCACGGTGGCACCCAGTACCGGGTAGCGGGTGTTTTTCGAGCAGTCGAGGTACGGGATCTCGTCCGCGACCTGCTTGGCATTGAGCAGCTCGCCATCCACGCCATTGAGGCGGTTGGCGCTGACACGGCGCTCGGAATCGCGGATGTCCTGCAGGGTGTGGCACAGGTTGTACACGCCACGCTGGGAGAACATCACGTTGTAGTTCAGGTCCTGGGACAACCCTTCCCAGAGCTTCATCGCATGCTCATAGAGGTGCGCCGACTCATCCCACAGGTAGTTGGAACGCACGATGGTGGTGTTGCGCGCGGTGTTACCGCCGCCCAGCCAGCCTTTCTCGACCACCGCCACGTTGGTGATGCCGTGTTCCTTGGCCAGGTAGTAAGCAGTGGCCAGACCATGCCCGCCACCGCCGACGATGACCACGTCGTAGACCTTTTTCGGGGTCGGCGTGCGCCACATCTTCTGCCAGTTTTCGTGATGGCTGAGGGAGTGTTTGAAGAGGCCGAAGCCCGAGTAGCGTTGCATAGGCATTACTCCAAAACCGCGCTCAGCGATAAACCGGGAAATCCGCGCACAGGGCAGACACGTGCTTGGCCACGTTGGCCTCGACATCGGCGTCGCCGAGGTTGTCGAGGATGTCGCAGATCCAGCCAGCCAACTCCACGCATTGCGCCACCTTGAAACCACGGGTGGTCACCGCCGGGGTGCCGATACGCAGGCCCGAGGTCACGAACGGCGACTGCGGGTCATTGGGCACGGCGTTCTTGTTGACGGTGATATGGGCGCGACCGAGGGCGGCGTCCGCGTCCTTGCCGGTCAGGCCCTGGCGGATCAGGCTGACCAGGAACAGGTGGTTATCGGTGCCGCCGGACACCACATCGTAGCCGCGCTTGATAAACACCTCGGCCATGGCCTGGGCGTTATCGATCACCTGTTGCTGGTAGGCCTTGAAGCCAGGCTCCTGGGCTTCCTTGAAGCACACCGCCTTGCCGGCGATCACATGCATCAGCGGGCCGCCCTGGGCGCCGGGGAATACGGCGGCGTTGAGTTTCTTTTCAATCGCTTCGTTGGCCTTGGCCAAAATCAGCCCGCCACGGGGGCCGCGCAGGGTCTTGTGGGTGGTGGTGGTGACCACATCGGCGTAGGGCAGCGGGTTCGGATACAGGCCCGCCGCCACCAGGCCGGCGACGTGGGCCATATCGACGAACAGCAGCGCGCCGACCTTGTCGGCGATCTGGCGAAAGCGTGGGAAATCCAGGGTCTTGGAGTAGGCGGAGAAGCCGGCAACGACCATCTTCGGCTGATGCTCCACGGCCAGGCGCTCGACTTCGTCGTAGTCGATCAGCCCGGTGTCGGTGTTGATGCCGTACTGTACCGCGTTGTACAGCTTGCCCGAGGACGACACCTTGGCGCCGTGGGTCAGGTGGCCGCCGTGGGCCAGGCTCATGCCGAGGATGGTGTCACCGGCGTTCAGCAGCGCCAGGTACACCGCACTGTTGGCGGACGAGCCGGAGTGCGGCTGCACATTGGCGTAATCGGCGCCGAACAGCTGCTTGGCGCGCTCGATGGCCAGGGCCTCGACTTTATCCACATGCTCGCAGCCACCGTAGTAGCGCTTGCCCGGGTAGCCTTCGGCGTATTTGTTGGTCAGGCCGCTGCCCTGGGCCTGCATCACGCGCTTGCTGGTGTAGTTCTCCGACGCGATCAGCTCGATATGATCTTCCTGGCGCTGCTCCTCGGCATTCATGGCCGCCAGCAGTGCATCGTCATATCCCTGGATCTGGTCTTGTTTGCTGAACATCGCGTCTCTCCCAGCCTTTCGTATTGTTGAGGCCCGTGCAGGGCCCTTTGATGCGATGGTAGGGCTGGCGCAAATCGACCAAATGCCTGCGCACGCCACGCAAAGGTGCGTTTACGACATTGCATGAGCGCCACTGAACAAATGTGGGAGCTGGCTTGCCTGCTCCCACAAGGATTAGGCGATGATCTGGCGCACGAGTAGCAGCAGCAGGAAATGCAGGGGGTAAAGGGCGTAGGCCCAGCGGCGCATGGCCGGGGGCGAGGCGCCTTGGGCATGTCGCAATAAGACCAGCCCAGCCAATGGCGCAATCAGGCATGTAGCCAACCCGAGCAGCGCCACGAGGTTGCCGCTATCGAGCAATACCTGCCATTGATTGGCCGCCACACACACCAACCCCGGCAACACGCTGAAATACCAGGGGCGACTGAACACCAACAGCATCGCCAACGGCAGCAATACACCAAAAAAACCGAACATCAGATTCGACGAAAATAGCGCCGCCAATAACAAGGCAATCAGCGCCAATCCACGATCAAACAGCGTCTTCTGCTGCCATCCCCGGGCAACCAGTAAACCCAACGCCAGGGTCGGCAGCACATTCAATGTATCGGCATCCTCGATAAACAGCCGATACGGCACCTCGCTGATCACGCTAAACAGCAACAACCACCCCAGGTAACGCCACTGCCCGGTGACAGGCGCACCCCGGACCCGCTGCAAATTGGCTGCAATCGCCAGGCAAAACCACGGGAACGCCAGGCGCCCCGGCACGTACAGGCCATCGAGGCTCAAACCGACATAGCGCAGGTGGTCCAGCACCATGCTCAAGAGCGCCAGCCATTTGAGCAGGTCGAGGGCGCCGTCGCGCACGCGCCTTACAGGAATCGTTTCAGTACCGTGCATAATTCCCCAGTGACTTTGCATTAACAGTGCGTGCGCCCGCCGGATATTCTTGGTTACAGTGCGCACCAACATCGACCACAGGAACGGGCCATGACCGACAAGAGCCAACAATTTGCCAGTGACAACTATTCCGGTATCTGCCCGGAAGCCTGGGCCGCCATGGAACTCGCCAACCAGGGCCATCAGCGCGCCTATGGCGACGATGAATGGACCCACCGCGCCGCCGACGGTTTCCGCAAACTGTTTGAAACCGACTGTGAAGTATTCTTCGCCTTCAACGGCACAGCGGCCAACTCCCTGGCCCTGTCCTCCCTGTGCCAGAGCTACCATAGCGTGATTTGCTCGGAAACCGCCCACGTCGAGACCGACGAATGCGGCGCGCCGGAGTTTTTCTCCAACGGCTCCAAGCTGCTCACCGCCCGCACCGAAAACGGCAAGCTGACCCCCGAGTCGATCCGCGAGATCGCCCTCAAGCGCCAGGATATCCACTACCCCAAGCCGCGCGTCGTGACCCTGACCCAGGCTACCGAAGTGGGCAGCGTGTACACCCCGGCTGAAATCCGCGCCATCAGCGCCACCTGCAAGGAACTGGGGCTGAACCTGCATATGGACGGCGCACGCTTCTCCAATGCCTGCGCCTTCCTCGGCTGCTCGCCAGCGGACCTGACCTGGAAAGCCGGCGTGGACGTGCTGTGTTTTGGCGGCACCAAAAACGGCATGGCGGTGGGTGAAGCGATCCTGTTCTTCAACCACAAGCTGGCGGAAGACTTCGACTACCGCTGCAAACAGGCCGGCCAGTTAGCGTCGAAAATGCGCTTTTTGTCAGCACCGTGGGTGGGCCTGCTGGAACACGACGCCTGGCTCAAACATGCGCGCCACGCCAACCACTGCGCCCAGTTGCTCAGCAGCCTGGTGGCGGATATTCCGGGTGTGGAATTGATGTTCCCGGTGCAGGCCAACGGCGTGTTCCTGCAACTCTCGGAACCGGCCATCGCCGCCTTGACGGCCAAGGGCTGGCGCTTCTACACCTTCATCGGCAAGGGCGGCGCGCGCTTCATGTGCGCGTGGGACACCGAGGAAGAGCGGGTGCGTGAGCTGGCGGCGGATATTCGTGAGGTGATGGGCGCCTGATCTCATCCGGGTGGCCGACCTGCCCCTGATCCGGCCACGGATACTGGCGGATTGCCGAGACTGTTTTTTGATATTTCTGACAGCCTCAAACCCGGACTGTATGGTCTAGCCTCTTGGAACCCGGAAGGAAATGGCCGCTGCAGAGGCCACCTTCCGGGCCATACTGCCTGCCGAATAATCGGCCGGAAACGGAAATCCAGCAGAGGGCTACATCATGGAAAATCAAAGCTTCGGTAACATCCTGCAAAGTGACACCCCACTCTCGACCACCCTCGTCGGCTGGGATGAGTTCAGGAAACTGGCAAAAGTCGGTGACATCATCCAGGAACCTGGCAGGGCTTTGAGAATCACCGAAAAAGTCTTTGAACCGACAGCTTCAGGCGAACAGTTCGCAATTCATATCTACGCTCGCTAACCCCTAATGATCGTTCCCACGCTCCGCGTGGGAACGCCTCTCAGGACGCTCCGCGTCCCTCAAGGATGAGCCTATGGGTAGAAGCCGCTACGTCATCACCGAACCCGAAAAACCACACTTCCTGACGTGTACCGTCATGGAATGGCTACCACTGTTCACCCGTGACTACCTCGTCAGCCATCTCCTGGATTGTTGGCGATATCAACAAAACCACCATGCCCTTAGCCTGTATGGCTACGTCGTCCTGGAAAACCACCTGCACTTCATCGCTCAGGCGCCTGACCTGAACAAATGCGTCAGCCAATTCAAATCCTTCACCGCTCGAACCATCATCGATGACCTGCACCGCAAAGGCGCTGAACGGGTATTACACCGCCTGCGCTTTTGCAAACGTGCACACAAGGTAGATCGGGTTTATCAACTCTGGCAGGAAGGCTCACATGCCGAGTTGGTGTACAGCGAGGCGGTGATGCGCCAGAAGCTTGATTACATCCACCACAACCCGGTGAAGCGGGGTTATGTGGACCTTGCTGAACACTGGAGGTACTCCAGTGCTCGTAACTATGTGGGCATGGAGGGGTTGATCGATATCCAGCGCTGGTCCTGAAGCTCGTGAAGATGAAGATCGTTCCCACGCTCTGCGTGGGCATGCAGCCCGTGACGCTCCGCGTCACATCACGCATAAGGGACGCGGAGCGTCCCAGGAGGCATTCCCACGCAGAGCGTGGGAACGATTGTCAGGGGGGGGGGCAGAACTCGATCCGTACATCGCCTTTGAAGATCGTTCCCACGCTCCGCGTGGGAACGCAGCCCGTGACGCTCCGCGTCACATCACGCATAAGGGACGCGGAGCGTCCCAGGAGGCATTCCCACGCGGAGCGTGGGAACGATCATCAGGGGGGTTAGAACTCGATCCGCACATCACCCTTCGGCACACTGCAGCACGACAGGATGTAGCCTTCGGCTTCGTCTTCCTCGGTAATCCCGCCGTTGTGCTCCATCTCCACTTCCCCACCCAGCTTCATCACCTTGCATGTGCCGCAAATGCCCATCCCGCAGGCCTTGGGAATCAGCAGGCCGAGCTTGGCCGCCGCCGCATGCACGGTTTCCCCGGGCGCCACACGAATGCTTTTGCCCGACGAGATAAATTCCACCTGGTGCAAATCCGCCAGGTCGATTTCCGGCGCATCCGCAGCTTGCTCAGCCTGTTCTACCGCATCGGCCCGAGCTTCCGGTGGCGTGGCGCCGAAAGACTCCTCGTGGTAACGGCTCATGTCGAAGCCATTGGCTTCCAGCAGGCGCTTGACCGCATTCATGTACGGCGTGGGGCCGCAACAGAACACTTCACGCTCAAGGAAGTCCGGCACCATCAATTCCAGCATCTTGTGGTTCAGGTACCCACGATAACCGGCCCAGGGTTCGCCCAGGCCGTGCTTCTCGCAGATCAGATGCAAGCTGAAGTTATCGATCCGCGACGCCATATGCTCCAGCTCGCGGTGGTAGATGATGTCTTTGGGCGAACGGGCGCTGTGGATAAACGTCATGTCAACGTTGGCGTTGGTGTCGTAGAACCAGCGCGCCATGGACATCACCGGGGTGATGCCGACACCGCCGCTGAGGTACAGCACCTTCGGGCTTGGGAAGTCGATGGCATTGAACAGCCCGACCGGCCCGTGCACCGCCAGCTCCTGGCCTTCATGCAGGGTGTCGTGCAGCCAGTTGGAAACCTTACCGCCCGGCACGCGCTTGATGGTCACCGAAAAGCTGTAGGGCACCGACGGCGAGCTGGAAATAGTGTATGAACGCATGATCGGTTGGCCGTCGATCTCCAGTTCCAGGGTGACGAACTGCCCCGGCTTGAAAAAGAACAGGATCGGCTGGTCGGCCATAAAGCAGAAGGTGCGCACATCCCAGGTTTCCTGGATGACTTTGACGCAACGGACAATGTGCCGACCATTGGCCCAGGTCTGGGTGGTGACAGGATTCAGGAAGCTGTTGGACATGCTGTTCTCCACGGCCGTAGTTCGGCTTGATGCTGGCGATTCTGCGTAAGGCCGCCACCTGCCATTTACCTATCTGCGACATTCGCATACTTATCGCGACCAGCCCCCATGCCACTGGGGTTGCGCGTCGGGAACAGAGTGGGCCATGTCGTTAATGGATAAGGTTGCGGGCATCGCCGGGCCCACACTCGCAGCCAACAACGACGCTTTCTTTACGCCTTGCTGCAAACCTGATCAGCCACTTATCGCGGCCACACAGAATGGCCTTGAGGACACACACGATGGACGTCACCGCAACCTTGAGCTTGGGCGATCCGCTGGAACCCGCACGCAAGGCCACCGCGCAAATGCTGCAAGAGCGTGAGCGCACTTTCTCGCTGCCCCAGCCGTTTTACTCGGACCAGCGGCTGTTCGATATCGATATGCAGGAGATCTTCCAGAAGGAATGGTTGATCGCCGGCATGACCTGCGAAATCCCCAGCAAGGGCAACTACCTGACCCTGCAGATCGGCAAGAACCCGATCATCGTGATCCGTGGCGCCGAAGGCGTGGTGCATGCCTTCCACAACGTCTGCCGCCACCGCGGCTCGCGCTTGTGCACCAGTGACAAGGGCAAGGTCGCCAAGCTGGTGTGCCATTACCACCAGTGGACCTACGAACTGGACGGGCGCCTGTTGTTCGCCGGCACCGAGATGGGCGCCGACTTCGACATGAAGCAGTACGGCCTAAAACCGGTGAACGTAAAGACCGCCGGCGGCTACATCTTCATCAGCCTGGCCGAGAACCCGCCGGCCATTGATGACTTTTTGTCGACGCTCAACCACTACATGGAACCCTATGACATGGAAAACACCAAGGTGGCGATCCAGACCACCTTGTTTGAAAAAGCCAACTGGAAACTGGTGCTGGAAAACAACCGCGAGTGCTACCACTGCAACGCCTCGCACCCCGAATTGCTGAAAACCCTGCTGGAATGGGACGACGTCACCGACCCCCGGGCCGACCAGGCCTTCAAGGACCATGTGGCCGCGTCCGCCGCCGCCTGGGACGCCGAGAAGATCCCCTACGCCCACGCCAGCTTCGGCCTGCGCAACCGCATCGTGCGCATGCCGCTGCTCAAGGGCACCGTGTCCATGACCCTGGATGGCAAGCAGGGCTGCAAGAAACTGATGGGCCGCATCCAGAACCCCGACTTGGGTTCGATGCGCATCCTGCACCTACCGCACTCGTGGAACCACTGCATGGGCGATCACATCATCGTCTTCACCGTGTGGCCGATCAGCGCCCAGGAAACCATGGTCACCACCAAGTGGCTGGTGCACAAGGACGCCGTGGAAGGTGTGGACTACGACGTCGAGCGCATGCGCCAGGTGTGGGACGCCACCAACGACCAGGACCGGCGCCTGGCCGAAGAGAACCAGCGCGGGATCAACTCCACCGCTTACCAGCCCGGGCCCTACTCCAAGACCTATGAATTTGGCGTGGTGAATTTTGTGGACTGGTACAGCGAGCGCATGCTCAACAACCTGGGGGCGGCACCGGCGCCGTACCTTAAAGGTGTCGCCGCACACGAATAACGGACACACCAGAGATCAAACTGTGGGGCTTGTGTGGGAGTGGGCTTGTGTGGGAGCGGGCTTGCCCGCGATTGCGGTGTATCAGTCACAGATTTGTTGGCTGACCCACCGTAATCGCGGGCAAGCCCGCTCCCACATCGGTTCTTTATCTGTTCATAAATTGATCATCACTGCTCCAGCCCACTACTGTCCTGCCCTCCAGCCATCCCCCAACAACTTATCCACAAAGCCACCCACAGTAATTGTGCGCAACTCCCCTTTACCCTCGAAATAAAACCAAGAAAATCCGTGACTTATTCAAAGCACCGGGTTTTATCCAACATTGATCAATTTTTAATCATTAGCTTGAAAACCACGTTCTATATGGCCTCCAGAGGATCGCAAACACCTTATCCACAGAAGCGCCAACAGACTTTGGGGGCAACTTTGGCCGTTCTGTGGAAAACCGTCTGCAACCGAGCAAAATCGAGGCTTTACGCGCGTAAAGCGATTGAAATGGCGATATTGATCATATTTCAACCAATTCACTACAAGCCTCTATCCACATGGCCTGTAGCGGGTAGCGAACATCTTATCCACAGAAGCACCAACAGACTTTGGGGGCAACTCTGGCCCGGGCTTTTTCCTTATCCACAGAAAAAGCCCAGTAAAAACCGTCGCTTAGGTTGGTTGTTTTTCGTACAGAGGGCTACAGGGCACGATTTACATGGGGTGTGGACAGCCGCGAACAGGTTATCCACAGGTGGGTTAACAGGGATTGTGGGTAACACCGTAAACCCTGTGGGAGCTGGCTTGCCTGCGATGGCATCACCTGGGTGTAACTGAAAAACCGCGGTGCCTGCATCGCAGGCAAGCCAGCTCCCACAGGGTCAGCGCACCACGCCCTCTTCGACCAACAGCTTGAGAATCGCCTCGGCCCCCGCCTCAGAGCTCACCCCCTTGAGCACCTGCCCCCCGCCGCCGCTGGCCTTGGCCGTGGCAGCTTTCATGCGGTCGGCGCCGCTCTTGGCCTTGATCACCTTGAGCCGCTTGGGCCGAGGCTTGGCCGGTTGCAGCACGGCGCCTGTGAATAACTCATCGTCCACCACCTGCACCTCGTGCTCCTGCAACACGCCACGCTGGGCCGGGCCGTAGGCGCTTTGCCGTGGCTTGGGCCCGGCGTTATCCACCGTGGCCAGAAACGGCAGGCGTACCTTCAGGCGCCGCCGCTGACCGCGCGGCAGGGCTTGCAGTACCTGGGCTACGCCGCTGTCGATGGACTCCACCTGGGCCAGGCCGACAATCAGCGGCCAGCCCAACTGCTCGGCCAGCAGGAACGGCAACATGCCCGAGCCCTCGCCGGTTTCGGCCTGGCTGCCGGTGAGCACCACCTGGGCGCCAGCGTCCCGCAGGTAGTCGCCGAGCACTGGCAGGGCATCGGCGCCGGCCGGTTGTTCCAACACGTGTAACTGCGCCAGCCCCATGCCCAGGTAGGCGCGCAGGGTCGGCTCGGCGATATCGCCGGCATGTAGCACTTGCAGGTTATCCCCAGCCAGTTGCAACCCCAGCTCGACGGCGCGGGCATCCTGTTCGGCGCGGCGCGGCCGGCCGGAGGTCGGGTGGGCGCCTATGGAGACCAGGCTGATTACATGGGTGGTCATGGCCATATCCTTTGTTTAAGCCGCATCGCGCTTGGCGCCGTTGCGGTGGGCCTGGACCGCCGCGATCAAGGCCCGGAGAATGTCACCGCTGTCGCCGATCACCGACAAGTCAGCGCGCTTGATCATGTCGCAACCCGGATCGAGGTTGATCGCCACCACCTTGTCGCAGGCGCCGATGCCTTGCAGGTGCTGGATCGCCCCGGAAATCCCCACTGCCACGTACACCCGCGCGGTGACCCAGATACCACTGGCGCCGACCTGGCGATCACGGGCCATAAAGCCATCATCCACCGCCACCCGCGACGCACCTTCGGTAGCACCCAGGGCGGCGGCGGTCTGGTGGAACAGGTCCCAGTCCTTGACCCCATTGCCGCCGGAGAAAATAAACTCGGCCTCGGCCATGGGGATCGCACCGGGATCCACCGCCACCGCGCCCAAATCCTCGATACGCGGCAAACTGCGCGCCAGGGTTGTGGATAACTCCACCGGCAACACGGCATGGCGCGTCTCACTGACCGGATCGGCACATTCCACCGCCGCGAGGATCAGCCGTGGCAGCGCTCGCGCCAGGTCTTGCTGGCCCGCACCGGCACGGCCGATGCACTCATGGCCCTTGATCTGCCACACCCGGGTCGCCGGGCGTTCCTTGAGGCTGGCGGCAAAGCGTCGTCCCAGTTCGCCACCGCCGCTGCGGCTGTCGGGCAGCAGCCAATGGCGCGGGCGGAACTGGTTATCCACAGCCCGCAGGCCTTGCACCCGCTGCTCCGGTGAATAACCGTCGAATTCGTTGCCCTCCAGCACCAGCAGACGGTCCACGCCGGCCGTGTCGAAGGCACTCTCCTTATGCTCGCCAAATACCACCGCCAGCACCGCGCCGTCGCTGCCAGCGAGTTGCCGGGCCAGGCCCAGCAAGTCGCGGTCGTGGCTGCTCAGGCGGCCGCCGACCATGTCCGGCACCACGTTGATGTAGAACGCCGGGGCGGGCACCTGGTGCAGCGGCAACTGCACTTGCACCGCTGCTGTACGTTTGCTCGCGCCGCCCTGCTGGGCGCCGCTGCGGTCGATACGCTTGATGCCGTTGGGGCCGATAAAACCGATGCCATGCACATTTTTACGCAGGATGCCGTTAGGCCCCATCCAACTGTGCTGCTCTGGTTGCATCGCCGCATGCAGCGGGTGCAAGCGGTTGCGGGCGATCCATTCGGCCCGTGGGTCGCGGCGGATAATGTCGCTCATCAGTGAACCTCCGCAGGTACACGTGTGTTCTTGGCCGGTGCCGCCTCTTCGAGCAAGGCGTCCGCCACCAACTCGGCAATGTCCTTGATCAGTGGGCGGGGCTCGACCACCCCTTCGAGCATCGCCGTGCACTGTGGACAACCCACGGCCACCAGCTCGGCGCCGGTCTCGCGGATGTCGTCCATGCGCATATCGGGGATGCGCTGCTTGCCGGGAATATCGGTGATCGGCGCGCCGCCCCCGCCACCGCAGCAACGGGAACGGAAACCCGAACGTTGCATCTCCTTGACCTCGATCCCCAGCGCCCGCAGCACTTGGCGCGGTGCCTCGTACTCGCCGTTATAGCGGCCCAGGTAGCACGGGTCGTGATAGGTCACGCTGTTGCCCTTGTGCTGGCCCAGGTTCAGCAGGCCTGCGTCGATCAGCTCGGCCATGTAGGTGCTGTGGTGCTGCACCTGGTAGTGGCCGTCGAAGGCGCCGTATTCGTTTTTCAGCACATGGAAACTGTGGGGATCGCAGGTGACGATGCGCTGGAAGCGGTACTTGGCCAGGGTCTGGATATTGCGCGCGGCCAGCAGCTGGAACGTTGCCTCATCGCCCAGACGCCGGGCCACGTCGCCGCTGTCACGCTCCTCCAGGCCCAGTACGGCGAAGTCGACCTTGGCCGCCTTCAGCACTTTGACGAAGGCGCGCAGGGTGCGCTGGTTACGCATGTCGAAGGCGCCGTCGCCGACCCAGAACAGCACGTCGGTGCTGCCTTTATCGCCGAGCAGCGGCAGGTTCAAGTCCGCCGCCCAGTTCATCCGCCCACCCGGGGCAAACCCGCCGGGGTTGTCGGTGGCGATCAGGTTCTCCAGGACTTCGGCGCCCTTGTTCGGGGTCGCGCCTTTTTCCAGGGTCAGGTGGCGGCGCATATCGACGATGGCGTCTACGTGCTCGATCATCATCGGGCATTCTTCGACACAGGCGCGGCAGGTGGTGCACGACCACAAGGTCTCGGCGTCCACCAGGCCATTGACGATCGGTTGGTGCGGGTTGCCGCTGTGCTCGCCGATGGCCTTGCCCGGGTAAGGGCTGCCGGCGAACTTGGCATCGGTGCCACCGGCCAGGCCGACCACCATGTCCTGGATCAGCTTTTTCGGGTTCAGTGGCTGGCCGGCAGCAAACGCCGGGCACGCGGCTTCGCACTTGCCGCACTGCACGCAGGCGTCGAAGCCCAGCAGTTGGTTCCAGGTGAAATCCGTGGGTTTTTCCACGCCCAGGGGCGCGCGTTTGTCGCTCAGGTCCAGTGGCTTCAGACCGGTGGAACGGCCACCGCCAAAGCGCTCGGCGCGGCGGTGCCAGGCCAGGTGCAGGGCACCGGCAAACGCATGTTTCATTGGCCCGCCCCAGGTCATGCCGAAGAACATCTCCGACACGCCCCACAGCACCCCCACACCCAGCAGCGCGGCCAGCAGCCAGCCACCGAAGTCGGCGGGCAGGATCCCGGCCACCGGCAACGTCAGCACAAAGAAGCTTACCGAGAACGCCATCAGGCTTTTCGGCAGGCGCATCCAGGGGCCTTTGGACAGCCGCGACGGCGGGTTGCGCCGGCGCAGATAGACGAAGATGGCACCCACAAACATCAGCACCGAGGCCAGCAGCAAGGCGTAGCCGAGGAGACGGTTATGCAGGCCAAAGCCGTGGACCAGGAGCGCCAGCAACGCCGACAACAAAAATCCCAGGGCCGTGGCGACGTGGGTGTTGGCGATGTATTTGTCGCGGGCGACCACGTGGTGCAGGTCGACCCTATAGCGCTTGGGCATGGCCAGCAGGCCGCCCAGCAGGTCGACCTTGGCGGCACGGCCACGGCGCCACATGTTCATCCGGCGCACAGCGCCGAGGACGGCCAGGCCTATCGCTGCGAACAAAAGAACAGCAAGCAAGGTGTTCAACATGGTGAAGCTCCCACAGACCACGCAAGTCTCGCGTGGGACCCGGCTCAATGTGGGAGCTGGCTTGCCTGCGATGGCCTCACCCAGGTCTCACTCAAGACCGAGTTGCCTGCATCGCGGGCAAGCCCGGCTCCCACATAAAGCAGCTCCCACATTTTTGACCGAGTCCACATTGGTTCGGTGTTGGGTCAGAAATCCTTGCACAAGCGCAGGGCGTCGTAGATCGCAGCGTGGGTATTGCGCTGGGCCACACAGTCACCGATGCGGAACAGCAAGTACCCTTCCCCCGGCTCGCTCAGGCACGGTTGCGGCTTGATCGCGAACAGCGCCTCGACGTCCATCTGCCCCTTGTTGCGCGCCCCTTGCTTGAGGGCGTAGTAGATTTCTTCATCCGGACGCACGCCGTTTTCCACCACCACCTGGTCCACCACCCGCTCTTCCTTGGCGCCGGTGTATTCGTTCTCCAGCACCGCGATCAGCTTGTCGCCCTCGCGGTAGACCTTCTCCAGCATCATGTCGCCGGTCATGATCACTTCCTTGGGGTACATGCTGCGGTAGTAGGTCGGGAATGACGTCCCGCCGATGGCCACGCCCGGCTTGATGTCATCAGTGACGATCTCCACCTGGCAGCCCTTGTCGGCCAAAAAGTCGGCCACCGACATACCGGTGAATTCGCAGATGGTGTCGTACACCAGCACGTTCTTGCCCGGTGCCACCTTGCCGTCGAGCACGTCCCAGCTGCTGACCACCAGGCCTTCGGCCGCGCCCCAGTGTTCGTTCTGCTCGATAAACGGATGCCCGCCCACCGCCAGCACCACCACATCGGGGCGCAAATCGAGGATGGTCGCGGCATCCGCCGCCACGCCCAGGCGCAGGTCGACATTCAGCCGCGCCAGTTCCAGCTGGAACCAACGGGTGATACCGGCGATCTGGTCGCGCTGCGGTGCCTTGGAGGCGGTGGTGATTTGCCCGCCGATAAAGTCTTTTTTCTCCAACAGGGTCACGTCGTGGCCGCGCTCGGCAGCCACCCGCGCCGCTTCCATCCCGGCCGGGCCGGCACCGACCACCACCACTTTGCGCTTGGGCCCGGTGGATTTCTCGATGATGTGCGGCACGCCCATGTATTCACGGGAGGTTGCCGCGTTCTGGATACACAGCACGTCCAGGCCCTGGTACTGGCGGTCGATGCAATAGTTGGCGCCGACGCACTGCTTGATCTGGTCGATCTGGCCCATCTTGATCTTGGCGATCAGGTGCGGGTCGGCCATGTGTGCGCGGGTCATGCCGACCATGTCCACGTAGCCGCCTTCGAGGATGCGTGTGGCCTGGTTCGGGTCCTTGATGTTCTGCGCGTGCAGCACCGGGACCTTGACCACTTCCTTGATCCCGGCGGCCAGGTGCAGGAACGGCTCCGGTGGGAAACTCATGTTGGGGATCACGTTGGCCAGGGTGTTGTGGGTGTCGCACCCCGAGCCGACCACGCCGATAAAGTCGAGCATGCCGGTGTCGTCGTAGTATTTGGCGATCTGCTTCATGTCCTCGTGGGACAGGCCATCGGGGTGGAACTCGTCGCCGCACAGGCGGATGCCCACGCAAAAATCCGGGCCGACTTCGGCGCGTACGGCCTTGAGTACTTCCAGGCCGAATTTCATCCGCCCCTCGAAGCTGCCGCCCCATTCGTCGGTACGCTTGTTGACCCGTGGGCTCCAGAACTGGTCGATCATGTGCTGGTGCACCGCCGACAGTTCCACGCCATCCAGGCCACCAGCCTTGGCCCGGGCGGCGGCGCTGGCGTAGTTGCCGATCACCCGCCAGATTTCTTCCGGCTCGATGGTCTTGCAGGTGGCACGGTGCACCGGCTCACGCACGCCGGAGGGCGACATCAACGTCGGCCAGTTAAAGCCGTCCCAGCGGGAGCGGCGGCCCATATGGGTAATCTGGATCATGATCTTGGCGCCATGCTTGTGCATGGCATCGGCCAGGTTCTGGAAGTGCGGGATGATGCGGTCGGTGGACAGGTTCACCGAACTCCACCACTCCTGCGGGCTGTCGATCGCCACCACCGAGGAGCCGCCACAGATCGCCAGGCCAATGCCGCCCTTGGCTTTCTCTTCGTAATACCTGATGTAGCGCTCGGTGGTCATCCCGCCGTCGGTGGCATAGACCTCGGCGTGGGCAGTACTGAGCACGCGGTTACGGATGGTCAGTTTGCCGATCTGGATCGGCGCAAACATTGCTTCAAAAGCCATGGCACGGTCCTCGGCTTACAACGGCTTGACGATGAACAGACCGTCGTCGTGGCCCTCTTCGGAGCCTCCGTAGACTTGTTCGGCGACGGTGCGGATGTTGCTGCCGCGCGCTTGCAGAATCTGGTCCATGGCGCCGGCAAACCAGCCGGTGAACATGTAGTCCACTTTGCGCCCGACCTTGCCGTACACATAGACAAAGGCCGAGTGTTCGAGCTTGACGCTGGCGGTGCCTTGGTCGAGGTCGATGTCCTGGATCTTGAACAGGCCCCAGCCGCGTTGCGACAGGCGTTTCATGTAGTGCTCGAACACCGCGACGCCTTCCAGGCCGTGGCATTCGGCTTCTTTTTCACACCAGTGCCAGGCGGATTTGTAGCCGGCCTTGTAGAGGATTTCGGCGTAGGCATCAGCGCCCAGCACCTCTTCGATGCCCATGTGGTTGTTGACGAAGAAATGACGCGGCACGTACAGCATCGGCAGGGCGTCGGAAGTCCAGACACCGGTTTCGCTGTCGACTTCGATAGGCAATTGCGGGGCGATCTTGGCCATGGAAACTCAACTCCAGAAAATTCGGTTTAGTGCCCGCCACACGGATGGCAGCGGGAAAGAAAGCAGGGCTTATTCGCCCCAGACGTCCTTGAGGACGTTGACCCAGTTCTCGCCCATGATCTTGCGCACCACGCGCTCGCTGTGGCCGCGCTTGAGCAGGGTCTCGGTCAGGTTGGGGAACTCGCCCACGGTGCGGATGCCCAGCGGGTTGATGATCTTGCCGAAGCTGGTCAGGCGGCGGGCATAGCCCTTGTCATGGGTCAGCATTTCAAAGAAATCCTGGCCATGGCCCTGGGTGAAGTCGGTGCCGATGCCAATGGCGTCTTCGCCAACGATGTTCATGGTGTATTCGATGGCTTCGGCGTAGTCATCGATGGTCGAGTCGATGCCCTTGGCCAGGAACGGCGCAAACATGGTCACGCCGACAAAACCGCCGTGGTCGGCAATGAACTTGAGTTCGGCATCGGATTTGTTGCGCGGGTGTTCTTTCAGGCCCGACGGCAGGCAGTGGGAGTAGCACACCGGTTTCTTCGATTCGAGGATGACTTCTTCGCTGGTCTTGGAGCCGACGTGGGACAGGTCGCACATAATGCCGACACGGTTCATCTCACCGACGATCTCGCGCCCGAAGCCCGACAGGCCGCCATCGCGCTCGTAGCAGCCAGTGCCCACCAGGTTCTGGGTGTTGTAGCACATCTGCACCACACCGACGCCGAGCTGCTTGAAGATCTCCACATAGCCAAGCTGGTCCTCAAAGGCATGGGCATTCTGGAAGCCGAAGATGATGCCGGTCTTGCCTTGCTCCTTGGCGCGGCGGATATCGGCGGTGGTCTTCACCGGGATCACCAGGTCGCTGTTCTCGCGGATCAGGGTCTGGCTGGCCACGATGTTATTGATGGTGGCCTGGAAGCCTTCCCACACCGACACCGTGCAGTTGGCGGCGGTCAGGCCACCCTTGCGCATGTCCTCGAACAGGTCGCGGTTCCACTTGGCAATGATCAGCCCGTCGATAACGATGCTGTCGGCGTGCAGTTCGGCTGGGCTCATCAGGCGTCCCCTTATTGGCGATTCATGCGCCGAATCGTCTGCCGGCGCTTTGGGGCCAGCATATGCCCAGGGGCTGACGGAGCCGGGTGCAAAAACGACAGGGGAATTGCCGAAAGCGTCAATCCACGACAAAGGGTGCACGGACGTGTCTGTTCTGCATCTGTTCTTTGGCCTACGCTTGAGCCAGAATTCGACCCATCCACTGATATGAGAAGGCGCAATGAAACCGATTTTCCTGGCTTTGGCACTCCTCGCCACCGGCGTCCACGCGGCCGAAGACACCGACAGCACCCCGTGTGATGGCATCGAAAACGACAAACAGACCATCGAATGCGCCGCCTACAACAAAACCACCGCCGAACAGCTGCTCAAGGATAACTACCAGGGCCTGCTGGAACGCATGGGTTCTACCTACGCCAGCAACAAGGCGCAGCTGGCGGACATCACCGCTCGTCTGAAGGATGCCCAGCAGAAGTGGGAAAAACTGCGGGATGCCGATTGCGCGGTGGACACCTTCCCGGCAGTCACCGGCACCAAGGCCTACGCCATTGCGCAAAATGACTGCCTGGCGCGGATGAGTGATGAGCGGTCGGAGTTTTTGGAGTCGATTGGCCAGGAATAAGCGACAATCGCGCCCTTCTTTCCTCTGAACCAAGGCCACCCCATGACGCTCTGCGGCATCGAAATCAAAGGCAGCGAAGCCATCATCGCCGTTGCCGCCCCGGACCTGACCCACATCGCCCTGGCCACCAAGAAAATCGCCCTCGAGGACGATGACGAGGCGGCCAACGTCAAAGCCTTCGCCAGCCAAGTGGCGGCGTTTGTACGCGACAACGGCATCACCCGCATTGCAATCAAAAAACGCAGCAAAAAAGGCGAATTCGCCGGTGGCCCGACCACGTTCAAGATTGAAGGGGTGCTGCAGTTGCTCGATGGTGTTGAAGTGACGCTGCTGTCGCCGCAGACCATCAATGCGCAGAACAAGAAGCATGACTTTGCGTTGCCGGCGACGCTGAACAAGTATCAGCATGAAGCCTTCAAGGCGGCATGTTCGGCCTTGGTAAAAAAGTAAGCCCCACCACAAATCCAATGTGGGAGTTGGCTTGTGTGGGAGCTGGCTTGCCTGCGATAGCATCACTGCGGTGTGACTGACACACCTCGGTGCTTGCATCGCAGGCAAGCCAGCTCCCACACAAGCCAGCTCCCACATGGGGTCGGCGTATGCCCAATAGACTTACACCACCTCCCGCCGCCGATCCTCCCGTGGGCACTTGGCAAATCGCGCCCGGTAGCTGCGGGTAAAGTACGACGGCGACTCAAACCCACACGCGATACTCACTTCCAGCACGCTCATGCCGCTCTGGCGCAATAGCTGCCGGGCTTTTTCCAGGCGCAGGCCGAGGTAGAAGTTGCTTGGGGTGTCATTCAGATGCAGGCGGAACAGGCGCTCCAACTGGCGCCGTGTGACCTTGATCATCTGCGCCAGCGCCAGGGTGTTCAGGGGCGGCTCGGTGTGTTGCTCCATCTCGCCAATCACCTGCACCAGCTTCTGGTTGTTGATGCCGTAGCGCGTGGCAATCTGCATGCGCTGGTGATCCTTGCGCGGGCGGATGCGGCCCAGTACGAACTGTTCGGACACCTGGATCGCCAGTTCCGGGCCGTGGGCCTGGCTGATCAGGTCGAGCATCAGGTCGATGGACGCGGTGCCACCGGCGCAAGTGATGCGCCGGCGGTCGATCTCGAACAGTTCCTGGGTCACCGTCAGAGCGGGATAGGACTCCTTGAAGGCATCGATGGCTTCCCAGTGCAGGGTCAGGCGGTAGCCGTCGAGCAGGCCGGCCTGGGCCAGGACGAAGCTGCCCGTGTCGATGCCGCCAAGGGTCACACCGTCATGGTCGAGGCGGCGCAGCCAGTGCTCCAGGGCCGGCGTCGCACACTCCAGCGGCTCAAAACCGGCCACTACCAACAAGGTCGCGTCTTTTTTCAGGGGCTCCAGCCCGGCGTCGGCATTGACCGACATGCCATTGCTCGCCAGCACCGCGCCGCCATCGGCGCTCAGCACGTGCCAGCGATACAGCTCGCCGCGAAAACGGTTGGCCACGCGCAACGGTTCGATGGCCGAGATAAAGCCGATGGCCGAGAACCCCGGCATCAACAGAAAGTAGAAATCCTGGGACATGGTGCGCACTCGCGGGACGGGCAGCGTGGCCCCTGTGATACGCCAGTTCCAGCGCCCATTCAAGGGCGCAGGTCGCACCAGTGCAAAAGTGGGTCGCCGCCGTGCGTTTTGCCGGGCAGCAAGCTGGGTAACTTGGCGGCACGGCGCACAAAGACGCCGGAACCCACAATAACGACCTGCCGAGGGATCCATCATGAACCGACTGATCAGCCGCTGTGTGCTCGCACTCAGCGCCATGTTGAGCACCAGCGCCTGGGCCGCCGATGCCGCCTCCTGCAAGAACGTGCGCATGGGCGTGGTGAACTGGACCGACGTGATCGCCACCAGCGCCATGACCCAGGTGCTGCTCGACGGCCTCGGCTACAGCACCAAGCAAACCAGCGCATCCCAGCAAATCATCTTTTCCGGCATTCGCGACCAGCGCCTGGACCTGTTCCTTGGCTACTGGAACCCGTTGATGACCCAGACCATCACCCCGTTCGTCGACGCCGGGCAGGTAAAAGTCCTCGACTCACCCAGCCTCAAAGATGCCCGCGCCACGCTCGCGGTGCCGACCTACCTCGCCGACAAGGGCCTGAAAACCTTCGCCGACATCGCCAGGTTCCAGAAAGAGCTGGGCGGCAAGATCTACGGGATCGAGCCCGGTTCAGGGGCCAATATCCAGATCAAGGCGATGATCGCCAAGAACCAGTTCGGCCTGGGCAAATTCCAACTGGTGGAGTCCAGCGAGGCCGGCATGCTCGCCGCCGTGGACCGCGCCGTGCGCCGCAAGGAGGCCGTGGTGTTCTTCGGCTGGGCGCCGCACCCGATGAACGTCAATGTGCAGATGACTTACCTGTCCGGCAGCGAGGACGCCCTGGGCCCCAACGAAGGCATGGCCACGGTCTGGACCGTCACCACGCCGACCTACGCCGAGCAATGCCCGAATGTGCACAGGTTGCTGACCAACCTGACCTTCACCGCCGCCGACGAGAGCCGGATGATGCAACCGCTGCTCGAGCACAAGGACGCGCTCGAATCCGCCCGGCAATGGCTCAAGGATCACCCCCAGGATCAGCAGCGCTGGCTGGAAGGTGTGACCACCTTCGATGGCAAGCCGGCGGCGGAAAACCTGCAACTGAGCCGCAAATAACCTCTTTCAAAGCACCGCTTCGCAGCTGATACCGGCTGCGAACGGCATCACTACGCCTGCCTGTAAGGAACCCGTCCCATGAACCACGACGTCATCATCACCTGCGCACTCACCGGTGCTGGCGACACGACCGCCAGAAGCCCGCACGTGCCGGTCACCCCCAAGCAAATCGCCGCGGCAGCAGTAGAAGCGGCCAAAGCCGGTGCCACTGTGGTGCATTGCCATGTGCGTGACCCGCACACCGGCAAGTTCAGCCGCGATGTGGCGCTGTACCGCGAAGTGATGGAGCGCATCCGCGAGGCGGATATCGACATCATCGTCAACCTCACCGCCGGCATGGGCGGCGACCTGGAAATCGGCGGCGGCGAGAATCCCATGGCGTTCGGCCCCAACACCGACCTGGTCGGCCCGTTGACCCGCCTGGCCCACGTCGAAGAACTGCTGCCGGAAATCTGCACCCTGGACTGCGGCACCCTGAACTTCGGCGATGGCGACACCATTTATGTGTCCACCCCGGCCCAGTTGCGGGCGGGTGCCAAGCGCATCCAAGAGTTGGGGGTGAAGGCCGAGCTGGAGATTTTCGATACCGGCCACTTGTGGTTCGCCAAGCAAATGATCAAGGAAGGCCTGCTCGACAACCCGTTGTTCCAGCTGTGCCTGGGCATCCCCTGGGGCGCGCCGGCCGACACCACCACCATGAAAGCCATGGTCGATAACTTACCCGCCGACGCGGTGTGGGCCGGCTTTGGCATCGGCCGCATGCAGATGCCGATGGCGGCGCAGGCAGTGCTGCTGGGCGGCAACGTGCGGGTTGGGTTGGAAGACAACTTGTGGTTGGACAAGGGCGTGCTGGCGACCAATGGGCAACTGGTGGAGCGTGCCGGGGAAATCCTCAGCCGCCTGGGGGCGCGGGTTCTGAGCCCGGCTGAAGGCCGAGTAAAAATGGGCCTGACCAAACGTAGCTAACTGTCGAAACCGGATCAAAAAATGTGGGAGCTGGCTTGCCTGCGATAGCGGTGTGTCAGTGCCAAATGCATCAACTGGCACACCGCTATCGCAGGCAAGCCAGCTCCCACAATGAACCTCTTTAGCACTGGAAATTACCGAAATGAGCTTTATCACCGAAATCAAAACCTTCGCCGCCCTGGGCAGCGGTGTTATCGGCAGCGGCTGGGTGTCCCGCGCCCTCGCCCATGGCCTGGATGTGGTGGCCTGGGACCCGGCGCCCGGCGCCGAAGCGGCCCTGCGCAAGCGTGTCGCCAATGCCTGGGCCGCCCTGGAAAAGCAGGGCCTGGCACCGGGCGCCTCCCAGGACCGTCTGCGGTTTGTCGCGACCATCGAAGAATGCGTGCAAGACGCCGATTTCATCCAGGAAAGCGCCCCCGAACGCCTGGAGCTGAAGCTGGAACTGCACAGCAAGATCAGCGCGGCGGCCAAGCCCGATGCCTTGATCGGCTCCAGCACGTCGGGGCTATTGCCCAGTGAGTTTTATGAAGGCTCTACACACCCGGAACGCTGCGTGGTCGGCCACCCGTTCAACCCGGTGTACCTGCTGCCGCTGGTGGAAGTGGTCGGCGGTAAACACACCGCGCCCGAAGCGATCCAGGCGGCGATCAAGGTGTATCAAGCCCTGGGCATGCGCCCGCTGCATGTGCGCAAGGAAGTCCCCGGTTTTATCGCCGACCGCTTGCTTGAGGCGCTGTGGCGCGAGGCACTGCACCTGGTCAACGACGGTGTGGCCACCACCGGCGAGATCGACGATGCGATCCGCTTTGGCGCCGGGTTGCGCTGGTCGTTCATGGGCACCTTCCTCACTTATACCCTGGCCGGCGGCGACGCCGGGATGCGGCATTTCATGGCGCAGTTCGGCCCGGCGTTGCAACTGCCGTGGACGTATCTGCCGGCACCGGAACTGACGGACAAGCTGATTGATGATGTGGTCGATGGCACCCGTGAGCAGTTGGGCAGCCATAGCATTGCGGCGCTGGAGCGCTATCGTGATGATTGCCTGCTGGCGGTGCTGGAAGCGGTGAAGACCACCAAGGAAAAACACGGCATGAGCTTCGCCGAATAACAGCTGTTGATTTCTGTGGGAGCTGGCTTGCCTGCGATGGCGGTGGTGAATCCAACACCGCCATCGCAGGCAAGCCAGCTCCCACAGTTGACCGAGTACAGATATGGAGTTTATGAAGTGCCGACGCTGACCACCTACACCACCCACATCCTCCCCGACTGGGTCGATTACAACGGCCACCTGCGCGATGCGTTCTACCTGCTGATCTTCAGCTACGCCACCGATGCGCTGATGGACACCCTGGGCCTGGACAGCGATAACCGCGAGGCCAGCGGCCATTCGCTGTTCACCCTGGAACTGCACCTCAATTACCTACACGAAGTGAAGCTGGGCGCCGAGGTCGAGGTGCACACCCAGTTGATCGCCCATGACAGCAAACGCCTGCATCTGTATCACAGCCTGCATCTGGTCGGCGCAGCACGGGAGCTGGCGGGCAATGAACAGATGCTGCTGCATGTCGATCTCGCCGGGCCACACTCGACACCGTTCAGCGAAGGGGTTGCCCAGCGTTTGGCGGCAATCAGTGCCGGGCAGTCCGACTTGCCCAGGCCCGCGTTGCTCGGTCGCGTCATCGGCCTGCCCGCCCAATAAAAAAGCCCCGATCAAGCCGTGACAGGATCGGGGCAGAGTGCTTTGTGCGAGCGTGCGGGCCGAGGGTGACCAAACCTTCAATCTGCCTGCTTGAACCTAAGTGTGCCCGCAACCACCTTCGACAACTGGCCCGAAAACGACCTGTTCATAGTCGTTCCAGCCATTGTGCCACTCAGGCCTTGCCGACCCGCTGACGGCCCACCAGAATCGAGGTTGATCGAAGTCTCCCCTAGCCAGGATGAACATCATGATGCACGCGGATTTGATTGATCAGGATGACCTGCTGAGCCAGCTGCGCTCCCTGGGTTTTGAAGTAGCCAGCGACGCCACCGCCGAACAGGCCTGTGAATGCGCGGTGCGCGGGTTGAGTGAAGCGCGGGCCAAGGCGCTCAAGGGCATGGTTGAACAGATGTACACCAGCAGCGCGACGATTCTGCCGGCGGTGCGCCAGGCGATTGATAAGCAGTTGTTGCCGGCCCTGATGCAGTTCAAACAGAATTCCGGGGCCTGATAGATCGCTATCGCGGGCAAGCCCTAATGCCAGTCAGTTAAGCGGATTCTGCTTTCTGTAGGAGCGAGCTTGCTCGCGAAGGACGTCAACGATAACGCGTGTTTGCTAGGTAAACGCGGCGCTCTCAAGTTCTTCGCGAGCAAGCTCGCTCCTACAAAAAGGCTTAACTGACTGGCATTAGGGCAAGCCCGCTCCCACAGGGGAATGCATTGCAAATGTGGGAGCTGGCTTGCCTGCGATGCAGGCGCCTCGGTCTACAGCCTTACGCTGGCAAACGTCGACTCATTACGCGCCTGGCTCAACGCCGACAGCGGCCCCGCCAACGGTGACAACACCAGCGCCTGCGGAATCGGCAGCATCGCCACTTGCTGGGTGGTGTTGGAGCCTACGCGCTCATCCCGTGGCGGGATGCCGAAGTATTCGCGGTAGCACTTGGAGAAGTGTGGCGTGGACACAAACCCGCACACCGAGGCCACTTCGATGATCGACATCGGCGTCTGCTTGAGCAACTGCCGGGCGCGAATCAGGCGCAGCTTGAGGTAATAGCGCGACGGCGAACAGTGCAGGTATTTCTGGAACAGCCGCTCCAGCTGGCGCCGCGAGACGGCGACGTAGACCGCCAGTTCGTCGAGGTCGATCGGCTCCTCCAGGTTGGCCTCCATCAACGCGACGATTTCCTGCAGCTTCGGCTGGTTGGTGCCGAGCATATGCTTGAGTGGCACGCGCTGGTGGTCCTGCTCGTTGCGGATACGTTCGTACACGAACATCTCGGAAATCGCCGCCGACAATTCACGGCCGTGGTCGCGGCTGATCAGGTGCAGCATCATGTCCAACGGCGCGGTGCCACCGGAACTGGTGAAGCGGTTGCGGTCGAGGGTGAACAGGCGCGTGCTCATCGACACCCGTGGGAAGGCTTCCTGCATCGACGCCAGGCATTCCCAGTGCACGCTGCAATCAAACCCGTCGAGCAGGCCGGCGCAGGCCAGGGCCCAACTGCCGGTGCACACCGCGCCAAGGCGGCGGGACTGGCGCGCCTGGCTTTGCAGCCACGACACATGTTCGCGGGTCACGGTGCGCTGGATACCCACGCCACCGCAGACAATCACGGTGTCCAGGGCCGGGGCTTTGTGCATGGAGCAATCGGGAGTGATTTGCAGGCCATCGCTGGCCCAGACCTGGTTGCCGTCAACGCTCAAGGTGCTCCAGCGATACAGCTCGCGGCCGGACAACTGGTTGGCCATGCGCAGCGGTTCGACTGCGGACGCCAGGGAAATCAGCGTGAAATTGTCCAGCAGCAAAAAGCCGATGGATTGAGGCGCACGGTTCTGGGGCTGGGCCCCGGAGTTGAACGACGTCATCGCGGTATCTCCTCACACAAAGCAGTGGATGGCCTCAGGCGAGGCTCTTGTTATTGCACTCTTCATCCATCAGGAGAGAGGCTTTGAATTGACAGAGCAAATGCCATGCCTAAAGTTGAATAGGTATTCAATAACTCCTGAAAACGACCTGTTGAGGTGTCTATATAAGCCCGCGCCCGGCGTGAGGATATGCCTCGGAAAAAGCCTACGCTCAAGGTCCGTGAGCAGATCGGTAGCACTTGTGGGAAGGCGCTTTCAGGGCGTAGGAAACGGGTGTCACCGCACGCACGGGCGACGGGGGGTCGGGAGGGAGATCGTTTGGGGGCTACTTATCTGTTTGCGACGCGCTAAAAGGTGGCGATTTTGGTTGGGGTGTTCACTTTATGCGCAGTGGTGTTTGCCCCATAGCTATCGCAGGCAAGCCAGCTCCCACATTTTGAGCTGCGAATACCTTCAAATGTGGGAGCTTGCCTGCGATGCGGTCTCAGCACTCGACAGCACTCACCGCCAACCCACCCCGCGAGGTCTCCTTGTACTTGTCATGCATGTCCGCCCCGGTATCGCGCATGGTGCGGATCACCCGGTCCAGGGAGATAAAGTGTTGGCCGTCGCCACGCAACGCCATCTGCGCCGCATTGATCGCCTTGACCGCCGCAATCGCATTACGCTCGATGCACGGCACTTGCACCAGGCCGCCCACCGGGTCGCAGGTCAGGCCCAGGTTGTGTTCCAGGCCGATTTCGGCGGCGTTGCACACTTGCTCCGGGGTCGCGCCAAGAATCTCTGCCAGCCCCGCCGCCGCCATGGCGCAGGCCGAGCCGACTTCGCCCTGGCAACCGACTTCGGCACCGGAGATCGAAGCATTCTTCTTGCACAAGATGCCGATGGCCGCCGCGCCCAGGAAGTAGTCCACCACATTGGCCTCGGTGACCACCTCACTGAACTTCATAAAGTAATGCAGCACCGCCGGGATGATCCCCGCCGCACCATTGGTCGGGGCGGTGACCATACGCCCGCCGGCGGCGTTTTCTTCGTTGACGGCCAGGGCGAACAGGTTGACCCACTCCATGGCGCTCAAGGTCGAGCCGATCACATTGGGCTTGCCCAACTCCTGCAGGCTGCGGTGCAACTTGGCGGCGCGGCGGCGCACGTTCAGGCCGCCGGGCAGGATGCCTTCGTGCTTGAGGCCCTGCTCGACACAGTCCTGCATGGCGCGCCAGAGTGTCATCAGGCCGCTGCGGATTTCTTCCTCGGTGCGCCACACCTTTTCATTGGCCAGCATCAGGTCGGCGACGCGCAGGTTGTGGCGCTTGCACAACTGCAACAACTCCACCGCGCTGGAAAAATCATAAGGCAGCTCGGTGCGATCCAGATCGGCCACGCCGCTGCGCGCCTGGGCTTCATCCACCACAAAACCGCCGCCCACCGAATAGTAGGTATCGCGGTGCAACTCGGCCTGGGCGCCATACACCACCAGGGTCATGGCATTGGGATGGAACGCCAGGTTTTCGTCGATCAGGCGCATGTCCCGCGACCACACAAAGGGCACCGGCACACGGTTGTCCAGCAGCAGTGTCTGCGTCTGGCGCAGGGTCTCGATACGCCGGCCGATCTGCGACGGATCAATCGCGTCCGGCCACTCGCCCATCAGCCCCATGATCACCGCGTTGTCGCTGCCATGCCCGATGCCAGTGGCCGATAACGAGCCATACAGCTGAACTTCGACGCGCCGCACCTGTTCCAAAAGAGCACGTTCACGCAAGCCCTGGACGAACAACGCCGCGGCGCGCATGGGCCCGACGGTGTGGGAACTGGACGGCCCGATGCCAATCTTGAACAGGTCGAAAACGCTGATAGCCATTGTGCGAAACTCCTCGATAGCACAGGCCAGGCGCAATAACGCCTGGTGGCGGAGCTGCTACGCTCAAGTCGCCCAGATGGCGGCATCATCAAGCTTTCGTTGCGCCGTCCGGCGTCTGACACCGACATACCCATGCTCACCAGCGTCGTCCCCGTGCAATGGGGCGTAATCGCCGTTTTTTGCGGTGCAGATCGAGAAAAAGTGCAGTTTTGCCTGTGGAAAAACCTGTATGCGACGTCACCGACACTGGATACGACCATCCCTGTACTGGATACGACCCACCCTGTAGGCGTCAGATTTTCACTGGTACATGATCAGTCTCGACTCGTTTGCAAGGCACCGAGGTTGCGCGTCACTCGCACGCCCCAACTGCAACACTTATAAGCGCGGTCAAGCACCGCCGGAAAAACACCAGGAGTCCAAACCCATGAAAGGTTCCCCCCCGTTGTTGTTGGCAGCCATGCTGAGTCTTCCCCTTGCGGCCCACGCTGCAGAGCCTGAGCAATGCAGCACCGTCAACTTCTCCGATGTCGGCTGGACCGATATCACCGTCACCACCGCCGCCACCAGCGAAGTCCTCAAGGGCCTGGGCTACAAGCCCCGCACCACGATGATTTCCGTACCTGTGACCTACAAGTCCCTGGCCGATGGCAAGAACATGGATATCTTCCTCGGCAACTGGATGCCGACCATGGAAAACGACATCAAGCAGTACCGTGATGCCGGCACCGTGGAAACCGTGCGCGCCAACCTGGAAAACGCCAAGTACACCCTGGCAGTGCCACAAGCGCTGTACGACAAGGGTTTGAAAGACTTCGCCGATATCGCCAAGTTCAAGAAGGAGCTGGGCGGCAAGATCTATGGCATCGAGCCGGGCAACGACGGCAACCGTACGATCCAGAGCGTGATCGACAAGAATCAGTTCGGCTTGAAGGACGCCGGTTTCAAGGTGGTCGAGTCCAGCGAAGCCGGGATGCTCTCGCAAGTGGAACGTGCCACCAAACGGGACCAGGCCATTGTGTTCCTCGGCTGGGAGCCGCACCCGATGAACACCCGTTTCAAACTCAAGTACCTGACCGGCGGGGACACTTCATTCGGCCCCAACTACGGCCAGGCCACCATCTACACCAACACCCGCAAGGGCTACGTGCAGGAATGCAGCAACGTCGGCCAACTGCTGAAAAACCTGTCGTTCACCCTGGACATGGAAAGCACCCTGATGGGCAACGTCCTCGACGACAAGATGAAGCCCGACGCCGCCGCCAAGGCCTGGCTGAAGAAGAACCCGCAAGTGCTCGACACCTGGCTCGCCGGGGTCACCACCGTTGATGGCCAACCAGGACTTGCCGCCGTGAAAGCCTACCTCGACAAGTAACCGCTGACCCTGGGCCGGCGTGCCGGCCCGGGATGTTTTCCCTCTTCGCATGTGGACATTCACTACCATGCTGACTGAACAGAAAATCCCCCTAGGCCAGTACATCGCTGCCTTCGTCGAATGGTTGACGCAGAATGGCGCCGATTATTTCGACGCGATCGCATCGACACTGGAAACGATGATCCATGGCGTGACGTTTGCGCTGACCTGGTTCAATCCGCTGGCATTGATCGGTCTGATTGCGCTGCTTGCTCACTTCATTCAACGTAAATGGGGGCTGACTGTTTTTGTGATTGCCTCCTTCCTGCTGATCCTCAACCTGGGGTACTGGCAAGAAACCATGGAGACCCTGGCGCAGGTGCTGTTCGCCACCCTGGTCTGCGTGGTGATCGGTGTGCCGCTGGGCATTGTTGCCGCGCACAAACCGATGTTCTACACCATGATGCGGCCGGTGCTCGATCTGATGCAGACCGTGCCGACCTTCGTCTACCTGATCCCGACCCTGACCCTCTTCGGGCTGGGTGTGGTGCCCGGCCTGATCTCCACGGTGGTGTTCGCGATTGCCGCGCCGATCCGCCTGACCTACCTGGGCATCCGCGATGTACCGCAAGAGTTGATGGATGCCGGCAAGGCCTTTGGCTGCTCGCGCCGCCAACTGCTCTCGCGCATCGAACTGCCCCACGCCATGCCGAGCATCGCTGCCGGCATTACCCAATGCATCATGCTGTCGTTGTCGATGGTGGTGATCGCGGCCCTGGTGGGCGCCGATGGCCTGGGCAAACCCGTGGTCAACGCGCTGAACACCGCTGACATCGCCCTGGGCTTTGAAGCCGGCCTGGCGATTGTGCTGCTGGCCATCATGCTCGACCGCATTTGCAAACAACCCGACGCCAAAGTAGGGGGTGATGCATGAGCATTATCCGATTCGACAATGTCGATGTGATCTTCTCCAAAGACCCACGCGAAGCCCTCAAGCTGCTGGACGAGGGCATGCACCGCAACGAAATCCTGAAAAAGACCGGGCAGATCGTCGGTGTGGAAAAGGCCAGCCTGGATATCGAGAAAGGCGAGATCTGCGTGCTGATGGGCCTGTCCGGCTCCGGCAAGTCGAGCCTGTTGCGCTGTATCAATGGGCTTAACACCGTGAGCCGTGGCCAGTTGTTTGTCGAGCATGAAGGTCGGCAAATCGACATTGCTTCGTGCACCCCGGCAGAGTTGAAAATGATGCGCACCCAGCGCATCGCCATGGTGTTCCAGAAGTTCGCCCTGATGCCCTGGCTGACGGTGCGGGAAAACATCAGCTTTGGCCTGGAGATGCAGGGCCGCCCCGAAAAGGAACGGCGCAAGCTGGTAGACGAGAAGCTGGAGCTGGTGGGCCTGACCCAATGGCGCAACAAGAAGCCCGACGAGCTCTCGGGCGGCATGCAACAGCGTGTCGGCCTGGCCCGCGCCCTGGCGATGGACGCCGATATCCTGCTGATGGATGAACCCTTCTCCGCCCTCGACCCCCTGATCCGCCAAGGCCTGCAGGATGAGTTGCTGGAGCTGCAACGCAAGCTGAGCAAGACCA
This sequence comes from Pseudomonas gessardii, assembly GCF_001983165.1. Classification (GTDB taxonomy): domain Bacteria; phylum Pseudomonadota; class Gammaproteobacteria; order Pseudomonadales; family Pseudomonadaceae; genus Aquipseudomonas; species Aquipseudomonas gessardii. The sequence continues at coordinate 143,322 of NZ_MNPU01000009.1, forward strand.
TTGTGTTCGTCAGCCACGACCTGGATGAAGCGCTCAAGCTCGGTAGCCGTATCGCGATCATGAAGGACGGCAAGATCATCCAGTACAGCGTGCCGGAAGAAATTGTGCTGAACCCGGCGGATGACTATGTGCGCACCTTCGTCGCCCATACCAACCCGCTGAACGTGTTGTGCGGCCGCAGCCTGATGCGCACCCTGGACAACTGCAAGCGGGTCAACGGCTCGGTGTGCCTGGACCCGGGCGGCGACTCGTGGCTGGATCTGGCCGAAGGCAACACCATCCAGGGCGCGCGGCAAAATGGCGTGGCGATGAACCTGCAGAACTGGGCACCGGGGCAAGCCGTGGAAGGCCTGGGGCGGCTGCCGACCTTGGTGGACTCCAATATCGGCATGCGCGATGCATTGCAGATTCGCTACCAGACCGGCAACAAGCTGGTGCTGCACGACAACAACAAGGTGGTGGGGATTCTGGGGGACAGCGAGCTGTACCACGCCCTGCTGGGCAAGAACCTGGGCTAAGACTGATCGTTCCCACGCTCTGCGTGGGAATGCAGCCCTGGACGCTCTGCGTCCCAAAGCGTGACGCGGAGCGTCACAGGAGGCGTTCCCACGCGGAGCGTGGGAACGATCATTCACTGTCAGCTATAGACACGGCCAAGGAGCTGCCGATGGCTTTCAAACTGATCGAGCACATCCCGGGTGATCTGCTCCTGGGTGAAGCCCATCAGGTCATATTCCTGACCGCCGTTGTGCAGGTAGACCTCAGCGCGGTAGTAGCGCGCACGCTCCTCCTCGGCCTCGATCGACTCGCTCGGCGCCGCCAGGTAGCCATCCAGGCTTACCTCGTAGACAAACGGGTTGCCTTCCATCTCGATCCGCACGCCAATGCAGCGCTTGGATTTACCCAGCAGCGTCTGCACATCCAGCCCTTGGGCGCGCAATGCCACGGCCGCTTCTTCCAGCGCCGGGGTGACTTTCTTGTCCATAAAGCGCTGTACCACGGCCTGGCTCGGTTGCAGGTCCTGGGCGCTCAGGCGCTCGCTGAAACCGCGACGGCCACGTTCGGCCAATTGCGCCTGCTCCTGTTCGATGGCCACATCCTGGCGCATGGCCTTGTGCAAACCGAACATAAAGAAGATCAGCACCACCGAGAACGGCAGGCCCGCCAGTACCACCATGGTCTGCATCGCCTCAAAGTTGCCGGCAAACAGCAAGCCGATGGTCACCAGGGTGATCACCGCCGACCAGAAGATCCGCAGCCAGTGCGGCGCATCTTCATCCACATTGCCACCTTTGCACGACAGGTTGGCCATCATCACCGCGCCGGAATCCGCCGGCGTCAAAAACAGCACAAAGCCGACAAAGATCGACACGCCGATCACCACTTTCGACGCCGGGTAGTACTCCAGCAACTGGTAGATCGCCATGGAGGGCTGCTCCAGCGCGGTCTTGCCCAGCTCCACGGCGCCATGGTTGAGCACCAGGTCCAGGGCCGAATTACCGAAGATCGACAGCCACGCCAGGGTAAAGCCCAACGGGATCAGCAGCACGCCCGCTACCAGTTCACGCACGGTACGGCCCCGGGAAATACGCGCGATAAACATGCCCACAAATGGCGCCCAGGAAATCCACCAGGCCCAGTAGAACAGGGTCCACAGGCCCATCCAGCGCTCGGACTTCTCGCCATCGCCTTCGTACACGTACAGGTCGAAGGTCTTGAGTACCAGGCCGTTCATGTAGTCGCCGATGTTCTGCACAAAGCCGTTGAGCAGGTGCAAGGTCGGGCCAAACAGCAGCACGAAAATCAGCAGGCCGCTGAACAGCACGATGTTGAGGTTGGACAGGCGGCGAATGCCGTTCTCCACGCCCGACACAGCGGCGATGGTCGCCACGGTGCTCATCACGATGATCACAATCAGCAGGTTGGTGTTGCTGTGCTCCATGCCGAACAGGTTTTCCAGCCCGGACGACACTTGCATCGAACCAATCCCCAGGTTCGTCACCAGGCCCAGCAGGGTCACGAACATGCCGAAGCCGTCCACCGCGTGACCGGCCGCGCCTTTGACCCAACGCTCGCCCATCAGCGGGTACAGGGCCGAGCGCAGGGCCAGCGGCTGGTTATGCCGGTAGGCGAAGTACGCCACGGCCAGGCCGACCAGCGCATAGATCGCCCAGCCATGCAGGCCCCAGTGCAGGAAGGTCAGCTGCAACGCCTGGCGCGCGGCCATCTGGGTAGCGGCGGCGCCTTCAGGCGGGTTGAAGTAGTGGTCCAGCGGTTCGGACGCGCCGAAGTACAGCAACGAGATGCCGATGCCCGAGGAAAACAACATGCCGGCCCAGGCGCCGTAGCTGAAGTCCGGGGTATCGGCCTTGCTGCCCAGCTTCAATTTGCCGTAGGACGAAAACGCCAGCCCCACCACGAATACCAGGTAGGCGGCGATGACCACCATGTAGTACCAGCCAAAGCTTTTCGAGAGCCAGGTCTGGGCGACTCCCAGCATTCTGCCGGCCTCTTGCGGGGCGATGATCAGAATGGCGGTCAACAGCAGGATCAGCGCGGTGGAGGTGTAGAACACCCAACCGTTGACCCGCACCTTTTCCGGTGGGGTCTTTATAAGAGAGGCAGAACTCATGGCACAGAGGCTCCGGGCAGTGCGAGAGGGGACACAAGGCAGCGCTTGACCCGCGCCATCGATTTTTCGGCAGTCGACGGACGGGTGTTATAAAGACATCCCGAAAATCCCCGCACCCCAGCGACGCGCTGTCATGGGCTGTTTCAAGGGTTTTTATGGATGTCAGATGTGCCTGCCGCCATGTAGGAAATACCTGTAGGCAGCGACCATTTGCCGCAGATCTTATTCTTTGTTGATTGAACGTTCAATCAAAACAAAATAGACTGGCCCTCAAGCCGACGAGCGTTTACGCCCGTCGGCAGGCCTAAGGAGAGGTGCTACATGCCCAAGGTCGGTATGCAACCCATACGCCGCCAGCAGTTGATCGAAGCCACATTGACGGCCATCGATCAGGTCGGGATGGGGGATGCCAGCATTGCGCTGATCGCCCGTCTGGCCGGTGTCTCGAACGGCATCATCAGTCACTACTTTCAGGACAAGAATGGCCTGATCGCCGCCACGATGCGGTACCTGATGAATGTGCTGATCGAGAACGTCCATGAACGCCGGCAGGCCTTGAAGGAAGACAGCCCACGGGCCCACCTTCAAGTGATTATCGGCGGCAACTTCGACGCCAGCCAGGTCAATGGCCCGGCAATGAAAACCTGGCTGGCCTTCTGGGCCACCAGCATGCACCACCCGTCTTTGCACAGGTTGCAGCGGATCAACGATCACCGCCTGTATTCCAACCTGTGCTGCCAGTTCCGCCGTGTGCTGCCGCTGGAAGATGCACGCAGCGCAGCCCGAGGCCTGGCGGCCCTGATCGACGGCTTGTGGTTGCGCGGCGCCCTGTCGGGAGACGCTTTCGACACGGAGCAGGCGCAACGGATCGCTTACGAATACATGGATTTCCAATTGGCCAAGCAGGTGAGTTAGAGCACACATAAACGCTCAACCCCTGAACGGCTACTGAGCGGGCTACGCCCCTTCAGTGGTTAACGCCAACCACTTATGCACTTGCGAGGACTTTATGGCCCGTTTCGACCTGCAAAAACTCTACATTGACGGCCGCTACAGCGACGCTGGCAGCGATGCCACCTTCGAGGCCATCAACCCGGCTAACGGTGAAGTTCTCGCCAATGTGCAACGCGCTACTTTTGAAGACGTTGAGCGTGCCGTGGTCAGCGCCGAAAAAGGCCAGAAAATCTGGGCCGCGATGACCGCCATGGAGCGTTCGCGCATCCTGCGTCGCGCCGTGGAAATCCTGCGCGAGCGCAACGATGAACTGGCCGCCCTGGAAACCCTGGACACCGGTAAATCCTTCTCCGAAACCAAGTACGTCGACATCGTCACCGGTGCCGACGTGCTGGAATACTACGCCGGCCTGGTGCCCGCCATCGAAGGCGAGCAGATTCCGCTGCGCACCACCTCGTTCGTCTACACCCGCCGCGAGCCGCTGGGTGTGGTCGCCGGTATCGGCGCGTGGAACTACCCGATCCAGATCGCCCTGTGGAAGTCCGCTCCAGCCCTGGCTGCCGGCAACGCCATGATCTTCAAGCCAAGTGAAGTGACGTCGCTGACCACCCTGAAACTGGCCGAGATCTACACCGAAGCCGGCGTACCGGATGGTGTGTTCAACGTCCTGACCGGCAGCGGTCGTGAAGTCGGCACCTGGCTGACCGAGCACCCACGCATCGAGAAAATCTCCTTCACCGGCGGCACCGACACCGGCAAGAAGGTCATGGCCAGCGCTTCGAGCTCCTCGCTCAAAGACGTGACCATGGAACTGGGCGGCAAGTCCCCGCTGATCATTTTCGACGACGCCGACCTGGATCGCGCCGCCGACACCGCGATGATGGCCAACTTCTACAGCTCCGGCCAGGTCTGCACCAACGGCACCCGTGTGTTTATTCCAAAGCACTTGCAGGCCGCCTTTGAAGCCAAGATCGTCGAGCGTGTTGCGCGCATCCGCGTCGGCAACCCAGAAGACGAAAACACCAACTTCGGCCCACTGGTCAGCTTCGCCCACATGGAAAGCGTGCTCGGCTACATCGCCAAGGGCAAGGAAGAAGGCGCACGCCTGCTGTGTGGCGGCGACCGCCTGACCACTGGCGACTTCGCCAAGGGCGCGTTCGTGGCACCGACGGTGTTCACTGACTGCACCGACGAAATGACCATCGTGCGTGAAGAAATCTTTGGCCCGGTGATGAGCATCCTCACCTACGAGACTGAAGAAGAAGTGATCCGTCGCGCCAACGACACCGACTTCGGCCTGGCCGCGGGCCTGGTCACCAAGGATCTGAACCGCGCCCACCGCGTGATTCACCAGCTCGAAGCGGGTATCTGCTGGATCAACGCCTGGGGCGAGTCCGACGCCAAGATGCCAGTGGGCGGCTACAAGCAGTCGGGTGTGGGCCGTGAAAACGGCATCAGTTCGCTGAACAACTTCACCCGCATCAAATCGGTACAGGTTGAGCTGGGCGACTACGCCTCGGTGTTCTAAACCCGGGTTCTGTATTGCCTGCGGGGCCGCCATCGCAGGCAAGCCAGCTCCCACATTGGAATGCGTTCCCCTGTGGGAGCGGGCTTGCCCGCGATGGGCCCCGACCTGACCAACTCCAAAGAGGGTGCATTTATGTCCCAAGAATACGACTACATCATTGTGGGTGCCGGCTCCGCCGGTAACACCCTGGCGACCCGTCTGACCGAAGACGAAGGCGTCACCGTTTTGCTGCTGGAAGCCGGCGGCCCGGACTACCGTTTCGATTTCCGTACCCAGATGCCAGCCGCCCTGGCGTTCCCGCTGCAAGGCCGCCGCTACAACTGGGCCTACGAAACCGATCCAGAGCCACATATGGACGGCCGCCGCATGGAATGTGGGCGCGGCAAGGGCCTGGGCGGCTCGTCGCTGATCAACGGCATGTGCTACATCCGTGGCAACGCCATGGACTATGACAACTGGTCGAAACTGCCAGGCCTGGAAAACTGGAGCTACCTCGACTGCCTGCCGTATTTCCGCAAGGCCGAAACCCGCGACATCGGCCCCAACGACTACCACGGTGGCGACGGCCCGGTCAGTGTGACCACGCCTAAAGCCGGGAATAACCCGCTGTTCCACGCCATGGTTGAAGCCGGCGTGCAGGCCGGTTACCCACGCACCGAAGACTTGAACGGCTACCAGCAGGAAGGCTTCGGCCCGATGGACCGTACTGTGACGCCCAAAGGCCGTCGCGCCAGTACCGCCCGTGGCTACCTGGACACCGCCAAACAGCGCTCCACGCTGACCATCGTCACCCATGCCCTCAGCGACAAAGTGCTGTTTGAAGGCAAGCGCGCAGTCGGCGTGCGTTACCTGATCGGCGCTGCCGAAGAGCGCGTTGAAGCCCGTGCTCGCAAGGAAGTCATCGTCTGCAGCGGCGCCATTGGTTCGCCGCAACTGCTGCAACGTTCCGGTGTGGGCCCGGCCAAACTCCTGGAAAGCCTCGACATCCCGGTGGTCCACGACCTGCCGGGCGTCGGTGAAAACCTGCAGGACCACCTGGAACTGTACCTGCAATACGCCTGCACCCAGCCGGTCTCGCTGTACCCGTCGCTGCTCTGGTACAACCAGCCGGCCATTGGTGCCGAATGGCTGTTCAACGGCACCGGCATCGGCGCCAGCAACCAGTTCGAGGCGGGCGGTTTTATCCGTACCCGTGAAGAGTTCGAGTGGCCGAACATCCAGTATCACTTCCTGCCGGTCGCGATTAACTACAACGGCAGCAACGGTGTAAAAGAGCACGGTTTCCAGGCGCACATGGGCTCCATGCGCTCGCCGAGCCGTGGCCGCATCCAGCTGAAGTCGAAGAACCCACGGGACTACCCGAGCATCCTCTTCAACTACATGGCCACCGAGCAGGACTGGCAGGAATTTCGCGATGGCATCCGCCTGACCCGTGAAATCATGCAGCAGCCGGCACTGGACCCCTACCGTGGCCGCGAGATCAGCCCGGGCATCGAGGTGCAAACCGACGAGCAACTGGACAAGTTCATCCGCGAGCACGCCGAAACCGCGTTCCACCCGTCCTGCTCGTGCAAGATGGGCACCGACGAAATGGCGGTGGTCGATGGCGAAGGCCGCGTGCATGGCATGCAGGGCCTGCGGGTGGTCGATGCGTCGATCATGCCGATCATCACCACCGGCAACCTGAACGCGCCCACCATCATGATCGCCGAGAAAATCGCCGACAAGATGCGTGGCCGCCAGTTGCCGCGCAGCACCGCGGACTACTACGTGGCTGGCGATGCGCCGGTGCGTGGCAAGCCGTTGCGTGAAGTGGGTCCTACCGCGCAGTAACCGTTACACCGCGGCGCTCCTATCGCAGGCAAGCCAGCTCCCACATTTGAATGTATTCACACAGCAAAATGTGGGACGGGGCTTGCTCCCGATAAGGCCCGACCAGCCAACACACATCTTCCCAGACTCTTCCTACACCGCCCCGCCCTTGATCCCACCCCCCGCGCCGGCCTAATCTAGCCCCTCGCGCAAACGTTTCACCTTCCTACCGACACGCCGGCTTCTGCCTGGCCACGAGGCTTTCTCATGTTTGATGTCGTTTCTTCGAGCAAATGGCCTACCGGCTTCCTGATCAATCCAAACGTTGAACCGCTGGATCCAAAATGGCTGAAGGAATTCAGCAAGATCCCGGCCGCGGCCGTCAGCGATTGCCTGGGCCGTAACGTCGGTGGCCTGGGCCTGAAGGCCTTCCACGGCAATGCACCGATGCTCGGCAGCGCCCTGACCGTGCGGGTGCGCCCCGGTGACAACCTGATGATTCTCAAAGCCATGCAGATGGCCCGCCCGGGCGATGTGCTGGTGATCGACGGCAGCGCCGACCTGACCCGCGCCGTGTTCGGCGGCATCATGCGCGCCATGGCCCTGAAGGCCGGCATTGTGGGCGTGGTGATCAACGGCGCCCTGCGCGACCTCGACGAATGGCAGACCGGCGAACTGCCGGCCTACGCCATCGGCGGCGTGCATCGTGGCCCGAGCACGGACGGCGGTGGCGAGATCAACGTGCCGATCTCCTGCGCCGGCATGCTGGTTGCCCCTGGCGACCTGATGATCGGCGATGGTGACGGCGTGGTCGCCGCTTCGCGCAGCGAACTGCCGGAATTGCTGGTGCGCTGCCATGACCTGCTGGCCCGCGAGAAAGCCACACTGGCCGCCATCGAAGCCGGCACCCTGGACCCTGATCGCTTTGACGCCATCCTGCGCGCCAAGGGTTGCCCGGTCTAAAGCCAAAAGCATCGCGAGCAAGCCCGCTCCCACATTTGGAATGCGTTCCCCCTGTGGGAGCGGGCTTGCCCGCGATGGGGCCCTCAAGGCCAACAAGGAGGTCCCCATGTTCGACAAACACCCGCAACTCAAACAACATTTCGCCGCCCTGCGCACCCGCGCCGAATTCTTCTCCCTGCGCTACGTGCGCGAGTCCGGCCAGTACCTGTCGGTGCGCAAGAACGTCGCCGAACCGCCGCACCTGAGCCGTGACGAAGGCGCCATGCTCACCGTGCGCCTCAACGGTGTCGAAGCCTACGCGGCCACTCACGATATTTCCCTGACCGGCCTGCAAGCCGCCCTGGAGCGCGCCGAACAGCAAGCCCGGCGGATCAGGCCCCATGCCCTGCTCGACCTGCGCGACCAGCCGGTGTCCAGTGACATTGCCGACTACCTGTCGCCAGAGCTCGACCAACCCTTCCCGTCCCTGAGCGACTGCTACCAACTGCTCGGCGCCGAATCGGCCGCCGTGCCCAAGGACGAGCGCCTGGTGAGCTGGGAAGTCAGCCTGGGCACCACCCATGTTGAACAGATCTACCTCAACAGTGCTGGCGCCGAGTTGCGCCAGGCCCAACGCTTTATGTTCCCCGGCGTCAACGTGACCGCCTACGACGGCACCGACAGCCAGACCCGCACTCTGGGCGGCAGCAACTTTGGCCAGCAAGGCGGCTTTGATGTGATCAGCCGCTTCGGCCTGGTAGGCGCCGCGCCACGGGTGGCCGACGAGGCCCTGCAACTGCTGCTGGCCCCCAACACACCCCAGGGCCCGCGCGACCTGCTGCTGATGCCCGACCAGATGATCCTGCAGATCCACGAATCCATCGGCCACCCGCTGGAGCTGGACCGCATCCTCGGGGACGAGCGCAATTACGCCGGCACCAGCTTCGTCAAGGCCAGCGACTTCGGCCATCTGCAATACGGCTCCAATCTGCTGAACGTGACCTTCGACCCGGATATCCCCGAGCAACTGGCCAGTTACGCCCACGACGATGACGGCACGCCCGCCAGCAAGCAGTTCCTGATCCGTAACGGCCTGCTGCTCAGGCCCCTGGGCGGGGCGCTGTCGCAATACCGCTCAGGCCTGGGCGGCGTGGCCAACAGCCGTGCCAGCAGTTGGAACCGCGCCCCCATCGACCGCATGGCCAACCTCAATATCGAGGCTGGCGACCAGAGCCTGGGGCAACTGATCGGCGGCATCGAACACGGCATCCTGATGTCGACCAACCGTTCCTGGTCCATCGACGACGCCCGCAACAAGTTCCAGTTCGGCTGCGAATGGGGCCGGTTGATCGAGAACGGCGAGCTCAAGGACGTGGTGAAGAACCCCAACTACCGGGCGATATCCGCGCAGTTCTGGCGCAAGCTCAGTGCCGTGGGCGATACCAGTACCTTCAAGGTGCTGGGCACGCCCAACTGTGGCAAGGGCGAGCCGAACCAGGTGATCCGCGTCGGCCATGCCTCGCCGGCGTGTGTCTTCAGCAATGTGGATGTGTTTGGAGGAGACGCCTGATGAAGGCTTTCAAGGACCTGGTGCAGTGGCTCCAGCAGGCCATCACCGACGAGGAACAGTTTCACCTGGGCTACGCAGCGGAGTCGTCCGAATTCGTGCGTTTCAACCACGCCAAAGTACGCCAGGCCGGCCAGGTGCAGCAGGCCAGCCTCAACCTCAAGCTGATCAACGATGGCCGGCACGCCGACCTCGCTATCACCCTGGCTGGCACCCCCGAGGTGGACCGCCAGCGCCTGGCCGAGGGCCTGCAACAACTGCGCGACACCTTGCCGTTGCTGCCCAGGGATCCTTACCTGCTGCTCAACCGCACGGCCTGGCAAACCACCAGCGAGCAGGCCCAGGCACTGCCGGCCCTCGATCAGGTGCTGTCCGACATCAGCCAGGGCGCCCAAGGGCTCGACCTGGTCGGCATTTATGCCGCCGGGCCAATCAGCCGTGGGTTCGCCAGCTCGGCGGGGGCTTTTGGCTGGCACCAGGCCAATAGCTTCAACTTTGATTTCAGCCTATTCCATGCCAATGGCGAAGCGGTCAAGGCCAGCTACGCCGGCGCTGCCTGGGACAGCGCGGCCTTTGCCCAGCGCTTGCAGCAAGCCCGCGAACAACTGGCGTTCCTTGGCCGGCCGTTACACCCCCTGGCGCCCGGCCAATACCGCGCCTACCTGGCACCGGCGGCCATGGAAGAAATCATCGGCCTGCTGGCCTGGGGTGGTTTTTCTGCACAGGCCATCGCCAGCAAGGGCAGCCCGTTGCAGCGCCTGTATGCCGGCGACCAGGCGCTAAGCCCGCTGGTGGGCCTGGGCGAACAGATCACGACCTCCCTGAGCCCGGCGTTTTCCCGGGACGGTTACCCGCGCAGCGACGTGACCTTGATCGCCAAGGGCCAGGCGCAAGGGCAACTGGTCAACTCGCGCAGCGCCGCCGAATACGGCTTGAGCACCAACGGCGCCAGCGGCGATGAGTCGCCCAGCGCCTTGCAGATGGCGGCCGGCAACCTGGCCCAGGCCGATATCCTCAAGCAACTGGGCACCGGCCTGTATATCAGCAACCTGTGGTACCTGAACTACTCCGACCAACCGGCGGCGCGCCTGACGGGCATGACCCGTTTCGCCACCTTCTGGGTGGAAGACGGCAAGATCAAGGCGCCGGTCAGCACCATGCGTTTTGATGACAGCGTATATCACCTGTTGGGTTCGCAATTGGAAGCGCTGACGGCCGAGCGCGAGTTGCTGCTGTCGGCCAGCACCTATGGCGAGCGCAACACCTCGTCCAACTTGCTGCCCGGCGCGTTGGTAAAACGCCTCACACTAACGTTGTAGGAGTAAGCGCCCTGCATCTTGATGAAAAATCCCATTGTCTGGCGGGCTGTTGTCGACACTCCAAAACCTCGTTATAAAGGTTAGTGGCATCCCGCCACTCTCAACCCATTTGTTCGCAAATGATGCATGACCTCGCCCGGGATAGGGCGAGCCGGAGCGTTGACATGTACCAAGGAAGTTTTGTCATTGATAAGTTGTTCAAGCACTACAACGTTCACGTAGAGCAACTGGGCAACGATCCGCAACGCAAGACCGTGCTGCTGGTCAACGGCGCGCTGTCCACCACCCGCTCATTCGCCCGCACCAGCAAGTGCCTGGCCGAGCACTTCAATGTGTTGATGTTCGACCTACCGTTTTCCGGCTATTCGCGCCATTACAACACCGACCTGGACCTGGTGACCAAGGACGACGAAGTCGAGATCCTGCGGGCGCTGGTGGAACGCTTCCAGGTCAACCACCTGGTGTCGGCCTCCTGGGGCGGCATCTCGACCCTGCTGACCCTGGCGCGCAACCCGCCGTCCATCGAAAGCTCGGTGGTCATGGCCCTGGCGCCCAACCTCAACCCGGCGATGCTCGAATATGTGGAGCGCGTGCGGGTGCTGATCGAGGCCGATGACAAGTCCGCCGTCGGCCACTTGCTCAATGAGACGGTCGGCAAATTCCTCTCCAGCCGGCTCAAGCGCAATAACCATCGGCACTTGTCGACCATGGCCACCACCGAATACCGCCAGGCGCGCTTTCATATTCACCAGGTACTGGCCCTGGGTGATGGTAACTACCTGCCGCAATTGCGCCAGATCGAAACCCCGGTGCACTTTCTCAACGGCACCCTGGACGAATACACCCCGGCCAATGAAGCCCAACTGTTCAAACAGTACGTGGGCCGCAGCAGCTTCGCCAGCGCCGAGCACACCGGCCATTTGCTCGACCTGGAGTCGCGGGAGGCGGCGCTGGCGGTGCATCGGGCGCTGATCGACTTCCTGGTGGGCCAGGACGTGGCCATCGCCGATATAGACGAACCGCCAGTGGGAAAACCGGCAGAGGTTGGCGCATAATCGGCAACACATAGCCTGCTAACAAAAGGGATCCCATGCCCAATCGTGTCGTGCTCGATGCCAAGACCGCCCGCTGGTTACCCTGGGTGGTCGCGATTGCCTTCTTCATGCAATCGCTCGACGGCACGATTCTCAACACGGCACTGCCCGCCATGGCCGAAGACCTGGCAGAAAACCCGCTACGCATGCAGGGCGTGATCATCGCCTACATGCTTACCGTGGCTTTGCTGATCCCGGCCTCGGGCTGGATCGCCGACCGTTTCGGCACCAAGAAGATTTTCTTTGGCGCGATCATGCTGTTCAGCATCGGCTCGCTGCTGTGCGCCCTGTCCAGCAGCCTGAGCATGCTGGTGGGTGCACGGGTGATCCAGGGCCTGGGCGGTGCGCTGATGCTGCCGGTGGGCCGGCTGGTGGTGCTGCGCGCCTACCCGCGCTCAGAGCTGGTGCGGATCATGGGGTTTATCACCATTCCCGGCCTGCTCGGCCCCCTGCTCGGCCCGACCATGGGTGGCTGGATGGTGCAGTACCTGACCTGGCACTGGATCTTCCTGATCAACCTGCCGGTGGGCATGATCGGCTGCTACGCCGTGTGGAAATTCATCCCCGACCTGCGCGGCAGCGAGCGTACACGCTTCGACAGCCTGGGCTTTTTGCTGTTTGGCGCAGCGATGGTACTGATCACCATTGCCATGGAAGGCCTGGGCGAGCTGCACCTGCCGCACTTGCGCGTGATGTTGCTGCTGTTCGGCGGCATGGCGTGCCTGGCGGCCTACTGGCTGCGCGCCGGGCATGTCGACAACCCCTTGTTCTCGCCGGTGCTGTTCAAGACCCGCACCTTTGCCGTGGGCATTCTCGGCAACCTGTTCGCGCGCCTGGGCAGCGGCGCCCTGCCGTTCCTCGTGCCCTTGCTGCTGCAGATCGCCCTGGGCTACTCGCCGTCCCAGGCCGGGATGAGCATGCTGCCCCTGGCGGCGGCGGCGATGGTTGCCAAGTCCATCGCCCGGCCGCTGATCGAACGCCTGGGCTATCGCCTCGTGCTCACCGGCAACACCCTGGCGCTGGGCATCATGCTGGCGAGCATGGGCCTGGTCAGCGAACAGACGCCGTACCCGCTGCTGCTGGCGATGCTCGCCGTGCTGGGGGCGATCAACTCCCTGCAATTTACCGCGATGAACACCGTGACCCTGATCGACCTCGACGACGCCCAGGCCAGCAGCGGCAACAGCCTGCTGTCGGTGGTGGCACAACTGGCCCTGAGCCTGGGGGTGGCCTGTGCCGGCGCCCTGCTCGGCGGGTTTACTGCCCAAGCCGGTAACGATGGAGTCAATACGGTGCTTGAGGCGTTCCAGTTGACGTTCCTGACCGTGGGCATCATGGCGATGCTGGCGGCGGCGATCTTCCTGCAATTGTCGCCAAAAGATGGCAAACGGGTGGTCAGCCGCGAGCACGACATTGAGCCTTAAGCAGCGACTCGTCTAGAACTTGCAGGGAAATTCCCACGGGACTGGTACACTGCGCGACATTTTGTTTTGCAGAGCCAGTCCCGTGACCACCATCGCCACCGCTTTTAATACTTTGCCGCTCTCCGCCGCCATGCTGGCTAACCTCGACTCGCTGGGTTATACCGAGATGACGCAGATCCAGGCGCAAAGCTTGCCGGTGATCCTCAAGGGGCTGGACCTGATCGCCCAGGCCAAGACCGGCAGCGGCAAGACCGCCGCCTTCGGTATCGGCCTGCTGAACCCGATCAACCCGCGCTACTTCGGTTGCCAGGCCCTGGTGATGTGCCCGACCCGCGAGCTGGCTGACCAGGTGGCCAAGGAAATCCGCCGCCTGGCCCGCGCCGAAGACAACATCAAGGTGCTGACCCTGTGCGGCGGCGTGTCCCTGGGCCCGCAGATCGCCTCCCTGGAGCATGGCGCCCACGTTATCGTCGGCACCCCGGGCCGCATCCAGCAACACCTGCGCAAGGGTTCGCTGGTGCTGGACGGCTTGAACACGCTGATCCTCGATGAAGCCGACCGCATGCTCGACATGGGTTTCTACGACGCCATCGAAGACATCATCAGCAAGACCCCGGCCCGTCGCCAGACCCTGCTGTTCTCGGCCACCTACCCGGTGAGCATCAAGCAACTGGCCTCCAAATTCATGCGCGCGCCACAGCAGGTCAAGGCCGAAGCGTTCCACTCCGACGAGCAGATCGAGCAGCGTTTCTACGAAATCTCCCCGGATGAACGCATGGACGCGGTGACCAAGGTGCTGTCGCACTTCCGTCCCGCCTCTTGCGTGGCCTTCTGCTTTACCAAGCAGCAAGTGCAAGAAACCGTGGATCACCTGACCGCCAAGGGCATTTCTGCGGTCGGCCTGCATGGCGACCTGGAACAGCGCGACCGTGACCAGGTGCTGGCGATGTTTGCCAACCGCAGTACTTCGGTACTGGTGGCCACCGACGTGGCGGCCCGTGGCCTGGACATCGACTCGCTGGACATGGTGATCAACGTCGAACTGGCCCGCGACTCGGAAATCCACATCCACCGCGTGGGCCGTACCGGTCGTGCCGGTGAGACCGGGATCGCCATCAGCCTGGTGGCACCGTCCGAGGCGCACCGCGCCCAGGCCATCGAACTGCTGCAAAAGGCCCCGCTGAACTGGGACCAACTGAGCAACCTCAAATCCCAGGGCGGCGCGCCGCTGCTGCCGGTGATGAGCACGCTGTGCATTGCTGCCGGCCGTAAAGACAAGGTTCGCCCAGGCGACATCCTCGGCGCGCTGACCGGTGAAGCCGGGATCCCGGGCGCCCAGGTCGGCAAGATCGCGATCTTTGACTTCCAGGCCTACGTGGCGGTGGAGCGTAGCGTCGCCAAGCAGGCGCTGCAGCGCTTGAACGACGGCAAGATCAAGGGCCGTTCGTTGCGCGTGCGGATCCTGTAAGCACACCACTCCCGATCGCTCCCACGCTCTGCGTGGGAGCGCATCCCGTGACGCTCTGCGTCATCAAGCGGACGCAGAGCGTCCATGAGGCGTTCCCACGCAGAGCGTGGGAACGATCATCAGGTTTTGTGAGGACATTGCTGTGCGCTCGACCGAAGTTGTGATCATTGGCGCTGGCGCCGCAGGCTTGATGTGCGCGCTGACCGCCGCCGGGCGTGGGCGCAAGGTGATGTTGATCGACCACGCGAACAAGGCCGGCAAGAAGATCCTGATGTCCGGCGGTGGCCGCTGTAACTTCACCAATATGTACACCGAGCCGGCCAACTTTCTCTCGCACAATGCGCACTTTTGCAAATCCGCCCTGGCCCGCTACACCCAGTGGGATTTCATCGGCCTGGTGGCCAAGCATGGCGTGCCGTACCACGAGAAAAAACTCGGCCAGCTGTTTTGCGATAACAAATCCAGCGACATCCTCGGCATGCTGCTCGACGAGTGCATCCAGACCGGCGTGAGCCTGCACCTGGACACCTCGATCCAGGCGATCAGCAAACTCGACAGCGGCTATCAGTTGCAGACCACCCTCGGCGAATTGCGCTGCGAGTCCCTGGTGATCGCCACCGGCGGCCTGTCGATTCCCACCCTGGGCGCCACCGGCTTTGGCTACCAGGTGGCCAAGCAGTTCGGCCATGAGCTGCTACCGACCCGCGCCGGGCTGGTGCCGTTTACCATCACCGATCAGCTCAAGGCGCTGTGTGGCGAGCTGTCCGGAACCTCAGTCGATTGCCTGGTCAGCTGTAATGGGCAGAGCTTTCGCGAGAACATTCTGTTTACCCATCGCGGCCTGAGCGGGCCGGCGATTTTGCAGATTTCCTCGTACTGGGAGCCCGGCGACACGGTAGAGATCAACCTGCTGCCCGACCACGACGCCCACGCCTGGCTGCAACAGCAACAGGCCGAGCGCCCCAACAGCGAGCTCAAGACCCTGCTGGGCGAGATCTTCACCAAGAAGATGGCCAACCTGCTGGCCGAGACGTGGTTTGTGTCCAAGCCGATGAAGCAGTACACCCACGCCGAACTGGCAGACATCGCCACCCAGCTGGGCAACTGGCAACTGGTCCCGGCCGGCACCGAAGGCTACCGCACCGCCGAAGTCACCCTGGGCGGGGTGGATACGCGGGAAGTGTCGTCCAAGACCATGGAGTCGCTGAAAAGCCCCGGCCTGTATTTTATCGGCGAAGTGCTGGACGTGACCGGGCACCTGGGCGGGTTCAACTTCCAGTGGGCCTGGGCTTCAGGGTATGCGGCAGCGCAGTACGCCTGAACCAAGGGTGTACGCGGTAAAAATGTGGGAGATTCTATGGTTTTGGGGAAGCCCCCAAAACCGCTTTTGACTGGTATTCGCTCAGATTTTTCATGAGCGAAAAGGCGATACGCGCCAGCTTGCGACCAATGATGACCAGGGCTTGAGTCGT